>JAETSA010000022.1 GCA_021769885.1 Bacillota bacterium
CAAGGCTTTTTCTATGTTTTGCGGGCAAAAAAAGACCTTGCAGAATTGCTTCTACAAGGTCTAAATTTGATATTTAATTTTGCCTTATGGCTGATAAATTGTTTTACCCATTAACATAGTATAGACCTTGTATTTTCATTATAGCAGACACTTATTGAAATTTCAAGAACCATAGCGGAAATTCGCTATAATATAAGCATATTTCACTCTCTAATCCGAAAAATATCTCCGAAAAATTTGAATTTTTAACCACCGAACAAACCCTCAAAGTTTGAGTGCTTACAAGTGCAATTTCATCGAAAAATCCTTTAACCCCCTGTAAACCCTCAATTTTAGGCATTTACCGAAAATCACCGAAAACACATATAATAGTAGCACTGTTTCATTGCTATTTTAATGATATAAAACCATCAAACACATTCAATGATACAGTGTACACCTATTAAGTATCATATATCCATCATAGTAAATATAGTCAAACTTAATAGGTGTTATGAATCAAAATGAATTTATGGGATATGTTATATTATGTTATATTTATGTCATATTTCTATAGGGTATTTCCATATATCAATATAGGCTTTTTCCCTATATCAATATGTGGCTTTTCCGTTATGCCTATTTCATCGAACAAATAATCGTTTCCACCTACGTTTTTCAAATATCCTTTATTTATTAAATCCTTGACTGCTGCGTGATATGCATCTGGTTTTAAGCCCCATTTTGCACAGTCGGCACAACTCAATTCAAAAGTATGGTATGGTTGATTTTTCGCAAAATATATCCATAATTTGAATGCACTTGTCTTTAGTTCTAACATAGCTTTTTGCAATGCTTTTATATTTATTTTGGCATATAAATCTTTATCGCTACAGTTCTCTTTTTTGATTGTTACAATCTTTTGATTTGGATAACTCATTTATATAACTTCCTCTACAGATGACTTATTTCTTTCTTCTGCACTTTCTCCAAAAATACAGTTCAGGGGAATATCTTTTCCTTTGTCGTATGCCTGTTTTCCTTTTTTATCAATGAACATAAAGAATTCAAAATTCTTGTTTGGTTCATAATCAGGATGCGGTATTTTGAATAGTTCTCTTTCATTATCTTTTCTAATTTGTCTTACCATCTGCCAATACTCCTTCTTTCTGTTATCGTTCCATAGTTTGTGTAACATTTGATGTTCCGTATATTCCTTATCATCTTCATAATACTTTATATTCGGATTAGTCCACAATAAACATTCTGGGGTGTTTTTTATCTTTCCTTTTCTTCCAATATAACTGTGATGCACTTCAAAATCTGTCTTTTCAAGAAATTCCGCTATACTGTTGTACTTTTCCATTTCTCTAATATGGCAAAACGCTGCTGCAATTAGTCTGTGCAAATATTCGTCATATTCTTCTCCGTCTTTCTTTAATAACAGTTGAATATATCCATCAGATTTTCGTGGATTATTTATAAGTTCATCCCCTGTTGTAATATTAAACAGCCTTCCTTTATTTGTCCCAAAATACCTAAAGTCATAACCAGTTAATGGTATAAACATTTCACCTTTAAGCGGACGAATGTTATCCCATACAATATCCTTATTGATTGTTGGATGTGATGATATATACTTTTTTAGGTCTGCAATGCAAACCAATGGTTTATCATCATCGGATTTTTTACTTCTAATACTTTTCCTTTGATACAATCTATATATGTAATGGTAATCTTTATTCGTGATTTTTACCGCATCAGGTATGGTAACATAATCATTTCCTTTTGTTTTTTCTTCATTGTTAAATTTATTGTAGTTCATAAATAACTCCGTTTCTCCCAGTTGTCCTGTCCGGGGCAGGTTAATTATAATATAAAACAAAAACGGCTATACACCTTTAGAGAGTATCAAACTCAATCAGTGTATAGCCGTTAATTTAAGGCAATTTATAGGCATTTAACATCACTCGTGCCAGTTCAAGTATAGATGTTAAAAGTATTATCGGAAAAATATAGCTGGGCTATGGTCACGCAGTTTCCTAATCTGCGTATCGACCAATATTTAATTTTGCTATATTATACCGCACTGATTATTGTTTGTCAAGTAAAATATTGTACAAATTGCTGTAAAATTCAAGGTTATTAGTTATACAATTTGTGCAACTATAGTAAATGATTTACTACAGCTTCCAGTATTCGTAAACACAATCACGGCGGTTTATAGATTCTTTTTGCTGTTCTCATAGGCTTAATTCCTTTCATTTACCCATAAAGAGAACGCAAAAATGCACCCATAGTTTTCTATAGGTGCAAACACTATGTTTTACCCATAGAATCAGCCATTAGCACCTTACTTTTCAGCAGGTTGCCGGACGGTCAAAGGGGCTGTCCCTCTCGTCACTCTTTATAGGTATTATTTAATTATTATTTTCTTATATAGATATTGCTACTTTGCTATATCTCTTAAATATTTTTGTCTTGCCTTCTGATTTGGTAAGCTCTGAATTATTTTAAGGTGTTCCTCCATATTTTCAATAGGTGGATTTTTGGGTTGTATAGCCTTTACTATGGCATACCCAGCCAATACAAGCAACATCAATATAAAAAGCAGTAAACTCATATAATCCCTTCTATCTGTATTTACGCAGAATTTTTCTGCATTCACTTTTTGATTTTCCTATCATTTCATTTGTCATATTTTCAAGCTGACTGTTGCTTTTAGGTTTCGCCTCTGTTTTACAGAAGTTTACAAATCTATATGAACCATAACCAGCAAGCACCCCTAGAACAATTAAAAGAGGCATATTCTCACGCTCCTATATATTAAATAGTATCGCCGGTGTCATTCATTGTTAAAGTAGCTTTGTATGTACAGTCTAAAGCTACGGCTATTGCTATCAATTCTTTTTCTGTAAAGTTATCACGATTCATTTTGTTTGAAAGATTTTGCCTTGATTGCCCTAATCTTTCGGCAAGTTCTGAAAGTGTTATATTTCGGCGTTTCAGCATTATTTTTATCTTTTCGCCCATAGTTAGCATTTTATCACCCCTCCTTTTAGCATATCTATATTGTAAACTATAAAGTTTTGTTTGTCAATTATTACTTGAAAAAATAAATCATAAAATTGCAAATATCTGTTGACAAACGACACTAATTAGTGTACAATGGAATTGTAATAAATAAGGAGGTAACCACTATGAAATGGTTTTCAAACCCACAAACACTTGAACAACTTAAAAAGCAGTACAAAAAGTTAGCAATGCAGCATCATCCCGATATTGGCGGCTCGGTCACTAATATGCAGGAAATCAACGGCGAGTATGACAATCTATTTGAATTGCTAAAGAACACACACCAGACCGCCGATGGTAAAACCTATAAAGCAAAAACCGAAACAACAGAAACCGCGGCAGAATTCAAAGACATTATAAATCGCTTGATTAACCTTCAAGGAATAACCATTGAGGTTTGCGGCTCTTGGCTCTGGATAACCGGAGATACATACCAGCATAGGGAAATACTAAAAGAATTAAAATTCAGATTTAGCAAATCAAAAACAGCTTGGTACTATCACAATGAAGGTTATCGTAAGAACCATAGCAAAATATACACGCTTGATGAAATCCGTGATTTGTACGGCAGCGAAACAGTAATGAATAAACCGTCATTACAGTTACAAGTTATCTAATCTTGAGGCGGCTGCAATATGCCGCCTTAACTTTTAGTAAAACAGTATCAAAAGAAACGTTTTTGAAAAAGTATCAAAAGTTATCACAAATCATACCAAAATCAAAAACTACACCGTATCAAAACAGACGGTCGATAGATTTAATACAGGAGGATAATAAGATGGCAGAATACGGATATTGCAGAATCAGCACCCAAAAGCAAAGTATTGAAAGGCAAATCAGAAATATACGCAGTCACTACCCTAAAGCGGTAATTTACCAAGAGATATACACCGGCACGAAAACGGACGGACGAAAGAAATGGGAACAATTATGCCGGACTGTTAAAAAAGGTGACACAATAATTTTTGATTCAGTATCACGAATGAGCAGAAATGCAACTGAAGGATTTGCAACCTATCAAAAACTATTTGATGCCGGTATTGAACTTGTATTTTTGAAAGAGCAGCATATCAATACCGCTGTATACAAAAAAGCCCTCAATAATCATATAACGATGACCGGAACAAAAACCGATATAATACTAAAAGCTATCAATGAATATTTGATGGAGCTTGCAAAGGAACAAATCATTATTGCATTTCAACAAGCTGAAAAGGAAGTTACCGACTTGCACCAGAGAACAAAAGAAGGAATTGAAACAGCACGCCTCAATGGTAAACAAATCGGACAGCGCCCAGGGGCTAAACTTACAACAAAGAAAAGTATTGCAGCCAAAGCCGATATTATGAAATATTCAAAAGACTTTAACGGCACTTTGAACGACCTTGAATGTATGCGAATGATAGGCATTGCCCGTAATACTTATTACAAGGATAAGAAGGAATTGCTGGAGGGTAATTACTAAATATGGGGAGCGGTTTACATTTGTAAGCCGTTCTATTTTTGTCTATCCGCTTATATGTGTTACTTTTCACTCTGACCATTATATAACGTCCCGATAGTCAATTTTAACAAGTGGGTCATTGCCGATTTTATTTGCTGCTTGAAAAGCAATCCGACCTACAGTGCCGACATAATTTATGGTATTGTCTCGATTCACAGCCATAATATTTGCCGGTGTTCTTGCTGTTGGCTTGATGCCATCGCAAAATGTAAATCCCTCATTTTCTGCATCCTGCAAAAATTGTTTTCCAATGGAAGTCGTTGCAAGATACACATAAATTCTGCCTTTATTGGTAGATAGCAAATCTCGGATTTTTGGCATTAAAAAACCTCCCTTCTGGTTACTACCATAAAGAGAGGGCATAAACAAAAACACACCCATCGTTACCGGTGGATGTGACTGTAATATCAATATTTCACACCATCGGTCAAGCATTACCACCTTGCCTATCGGTAGGTTGGTGTGCGGTCATTGGGCTTGCTCCCTCACGCACTCTTTATGGTATTTTTATGATAACACTATATTTTAGTTTTGTCAAGATACATTTTATCTCAATACCTATCTTGTTATAAAGCAGTATTCATTTGAGCGTTTGCTAAACAACAATAAATAATATTGAAAGAAAATTATACCTTGCTTTCATATTCGATATGACAACTATTTTCGTTAAAAGAAATTTTAACTGCATATTCATCAAGCATAGCAAATATATATCCTAACATTACATCTGAAATTTGCATTTCTTTTGCACAATCCGACATATCTGAAATGTCAAGTGAATATTTTCCCAATTTTCCATAATCATAATCATATTGTCCGGACACCGATTTTAGCGACTCGAATTTTTGCATTATTGCCTCAAGCTGATTATCAACTACGATAAACTTACTTGCATTTTCACCATATGGTACATATTCATCGACAGTATCAGGAGTAAATCCTAACAGTAATTCTGATATATCTTTATAGCTATAGAAAAACCGTTTGTTTTTAAAATCACTACCACTTAACATTTTGGCTATCTTTCGATAAACCGCACCTTGACTAACCGTACCGTTTTTATTTAGACTACTGTCTATCCATTCGCAATCATCAGATAACAGAGGTATTCCATCATAATACCATTTTCCTTTACTACCTGTTAAATCTTCTTTAGTTGCTGTGATTGCAGCTTCATAAGTTGTTTTAGCTGCGCTAATTGATATATTGGGTTTTGTTGTTTCTGATAATTCTGATTCATCTGCATTATTAGATATATCTACTCCATTGAGTATCATACGAGCATTATTGATTATAATATATTGACCATCCTGGACAGATATATATGTTTGTTTATCAAACAGTGGAGAGCAATACTCTGGTTCATTCTCTGGACAATCATTGCATATTTGGTATGCTCCCCAAATACCAGAGATATTATTCAGTTCTGTATTATATTTATCTGTTATAGATGTTATTTTATAATCCCCTTCAGGCAAATCTGTGCCAACAAGAAATACACCATATTTTTTCCAATTGCTTGTATCTACTTCCTTTGCTGATACAAGTATAGCAGCAGAGGATAGGAATATATATTGTCCTTTATTTACAGACACTTTACGCATTGTTCTATAATCTGACCAAGAAAAATTATTTGGATTATCAGATACATCATATAACGCTTCTGCTCCATATATTGAAAAAATATAATAATCTCCTGGCTCGAAATCAGAACCACATCTGTATGTACCATCAGTTAGATAATTATCAAACATCTTATAATCTAAAAAGCCATAACTTATTTCTTGGTTTGTTGGATAATTATCGCTTTGTTTAGCACTGTTTGATTCTTTCTCTGTTTTTTTGTCAGATGTGCATCCGTAAAGAGAAAATAATAGAAAAATTGTTAATGCTAAAGAAAGAATTCGAGTTACATAACTTGTTTTAATATGATTTTCAAAATAACGTGTCATTATAATTACTCCTTGATTCTTAAAATTCAAAATATTCTTCCGTATAATAATCGAAGCGTTCAGCATTTACAGGAATATAAAAATCCAAATTATATTTTTTACCTGCAACTATATCCTCGTAGTAGATTTCGTTTGTATCTACGATTGTTCCATCAGCATCATAAAATATAAAATGCATCATCATATCATAGTCATATTCAGTATTATTTTTTATCTTTATGCGATATGTAACATCATCTACGTAGTCACATTCTAAATCATCACCCAGTTGTTTATGTAAATCTTCTTCGACTAACTTATAAGCAGAATATCTTTCAGATTCCTTGTTTGCATTATTGTAGTAATTTGTTTTGTAATCCACATTATCTGCAAGTAAACCATAATTATCTGTAAGAGTTTGCATTATTTGAAATCTTTTAGAATGTCCTTCATAGTATTTTAATTGTTTATTACCGTTAGATTCTGTAAGTGACTGTTTTTCAAGTTCAACTGCGTTGATATAATCAATTGCGAGTTTTCGGAGTTCTGAATCATAAAATTCAGCATCCTTAAATTTACCGATTAGTTCAAGCTCAATTGCAGTACATTTTTCAATATCGTCAGTTTTTTCTGATACTTCATAACGTTTCATTATTGATTTGCTCATAGCATCTAAAAAAGCATAATCTGATTTTTCGTTCATACCCTTTTCTTTCGTGCATTGTGCAAGTAATTCCTTGCTATCCTCGTATTCAATATCAGTAAAACATTCTATAGCTTTATCCCAATCCCCATTATTCATTGCTTCCTTTCCTGAATTGTATTTATCTTCTTGGTTTGAACAACCAGATAAAATTAGAATTGCAATAATACATATCAACATCGTATATATCTTTTTCACTTTTTAATCCTCCATTTTTAAGAAATTTAAGGGTATAGCAAATTATTCGTTCTTTTTCAAAGCAAAAATTATCAAAGCGGTAATACCACCAGCAACAACGGCAATTCCCGCACCTACTTGATATGTAATCATCTCATATCCACCGGTTGGAGACGGAATCTTAAAAACAAAGTTTATGGATAATAAGAAAAATACAATGCTTACCAATAGAATAATTGTAATTTTAATAATGTTTTTCTTCATACGGGTATCATACCTTTCTGTCTTTTATCTCTGTAATAGGAATTTGTTAATGATAGGTACACCTCTTTTTTTATTATAGCACTAACAGCAGAGAATTTCCACTGCTTTATAAATATTTGTTATCCAACAGTCAACTAATAGCATATAAAATATAACTGTTAGTGGAAAAGAGGTGCCAAAGAAGTGAATTTTGGAGAGAAATTGAAAATGTTAAGGACAGGACAAAATCTAACACAACAACAGTTAGCTACGAGGTTAGGCGTTGCAAAATCTGTAGTGTCTTATTATGAATCTGGAGACCGATTCCCCTCATATGATGTGCTTGTAAAAATAGCTTACACTTTCCATACAACAACTGATTATCTATTAGACATACAACGCCAAAGGGTAATTGATGTTTCGGATTTAAGCGAAGATGATATAGCTGTTGTAACAACTGTTATAGATGCACTAAAACGCAAAAACAATGGTTAGAAGAACTCTTGCTGATTTGTGGCGAGAGTTCTTTTTTTTACAGGAGGATTTTCACAATGATAATTGCCGAAAAATACACCGTAGTAAAAAAGGGGATATTTACCGCATTGTAAATTACGATGTTGCGGTTTGCCCTCATTGCTATTCTCTGCTAAAAGTAAGAGACAGCCGTAAACGGAAAGTTAAAGATTCCTCCGGCACAGAATATATATTTCAATTAAGACGGTTATACTGCCCTATATGTGAGCAAATACATATGGAAATACCTGACTGCATTGAACCTCAAAAGCATTATTTCAAGCCAACTATAGAAAACACACTGTCTAATAGAATAAATTACTGCACAGCGGACAACTCTACAATACGCAGATGGCAAAAATAACACACCCGTTTTGCCTTTTGTTTCCGTATTTCCTTATGTAAAATATTTCGGAGACTGGAGGCAAGCCAATGAAGAAAAAATCAATTTATATCTCCATTATTGTTATTCTGCTACTTTTGCTTATCGGTGCTGCTTGGTGTTTCCTGCATAATCAATCTGTAGATAAGCCATCATTACCCACTGACTCAAACGCTGTTGAGTATGAGGGCGATAAGCCTACAAATAGATTGCCTAACGGACAAAAAGGAATTGCTATTCCCGGATTTGATACCCTTGTGTTTTCTGCAAATCAAAGAGTCAATTTCTTCAACCCCGACAGCAACGATTGCTTATTTTTAATGACACTTTATATTGATGATAAACCGCTTTGGAAATCCGGCTACTGTAAGCCGGGAACAGGTTACTATGATATAGAACTATCCGAACCACTAAAAGCAGGAGAATATTCTGCCTATTTGAAAGTGCAATGTTTCAAAGAAGATGGCACAGTATTAAATGGGGCAAAAGTAGAGTTTGATATTACAGTACAGGAGGCTTAACCAATGAAAAAATTATTAGCATTTACGCTTTGTTTTGTTATGGTTTTGAGTTGTAGTATTTCTGCTTTTGCAGCGGAATTACCTTACAATGAAGCTACAGGTCAAAGCACAGTTACATATCAGGTTGATAGTAGCTTTTGCGTAATCATTCCCGAAACAGTTGATGCCTTTAATGGCTTTCAGCTCACAGCAAGTAGTATGAATATTACTGAAGCCGAGCAGGTAAATGTTTCTGTGAACGGCGAAAACAGTATTCCTATGACCAACGATGAAGGCGATACATTTAATTTAAGACTTAATGTAAATGATAATGACCACGTTGCAGAATTTTTAAAAAACCAGACCACATCCGAATTTATAGTTACCGGTCAACCCGTTGAAGGCGAAATGCCGGCAGCAGGTTATTACACCGGTACAGTTGAATTCATTGTCAATCTTGGAGTAAAGACCAACTAATAAATATAATAACACAAGGGATGCACCGTTGCCGTGATTGGTAACGGTGTTTTTATTTGCCCTCTATAATCTTGATTATCGCATCAGCAGTTTTTCTATCTGTGTGTTTAGGCAAATATGGTATTACCCTGTCGATATTCTTCTTTTTTACGCCGCTGATTTTACGCATATCTGACCAATAGAACGGTGCGCCGCCTCCTTCTGTTTTGAGCTTATCAAATGCCCATATTAGCCGCCTTGCCCAGCATTCCGCATATGATTCGCCGTACTTATCCATAATCGCCTTACACTTTGGTAGTATTTCAAGCCTATGCCCCGGCAAATTTAATTCACGATATATCAGTTTTTCTGATACTTTTTCGGGTCTGCCTGTATCACTTGCCGCACCAATATAAATATCGTGTGCTAATTGCTCTAATATCAGTGCAATTTTTTCATCGTATGCCGACAAATCAATCGACTCTCTATTCTTGATATAGTGTGACCGCTGCTCTTGGTTAATTTGCCGGTTCGTCAAATTCGGAGCAGTCAGCTCCTCAACTGTCATATTCAAGAAAAATGCAATTTGACATATGACTGAAAAATCAAATCTATCCTGTAATAACACTCGCTGTACCTGCGACATACTTGCTATGCTGCCAATACCGATATTTTTATAGTAAAGCTGCATATCATCAACAAAACGCTTTGTATATCGTGATTTGCCTGATTGCTTCATATACTTTGTTTTACTCATAGCGTGATACAGCACAGCACTAATCGGAATATCGTTTTCAAGGTTAATTGGTGAATCAAATACCGCCGCCATATATTCACAAAATGCAACTTGCAGCATATTATCTACATATTTCGGCTCTTGTATTTCAACTGTTGTTTCAGCAGAATTCAAAGTAAATGTTTGCTCACTTTTCGCCGTTACATCAGAATTAACAAGTAAACATTTATGCTTTGTGCAAATGCTCATATTCCGTATTTGGTGTTTCCTATGCCAATACGCCTCCCCGTGATTTTTTCTATCTTCTTGAACACACAGAGGGCAATATTTTAGCTGACTATCCGCCTGTGTTCTCGGTAATATGGCGAATAGATGGTGAGCATCGCAGAAATCATAACCGATATGATATAAAGCATTTTTCTTTTGTTGCAGCGGAATAAATCTTCCATACTGTGGGTACATCGTATGTTTTGTTATCATTTCATCCATCGCAAATAATCCTTGTATCAATTTTTCTGTATCAGGGTTCAAATGACCGATAAACTCTTTACTTGGATTATTGCAACGGTTATATAAAAGTTCCCTAAAAGCCATTGCATTAGTAATACAACCAGTGTGTATATAATAGCGGCAAAACCAGCTATACACTAATTCATCCGGGTATATCTCTGGCAGATATGCAATCATAAGCGTACCTCCTCAACAGAAAAATGCTTACGCAGCAGAGGTACAATATCTACATTGTCTGTTTTTGCTTTCTTTGCGATTTCAACAATAGAAACACCGTTAATAATATTGATTTGTATATCTTCACTCTTTGCAATAGGTTTCCTTTTACTCGACTTTGTTGTTTTGGACTTTGCATCTGTTGTGTGGATATAACTGTGCAATAGCGTTAATCGCTGTTTATATGCCATATTCAGCGTTTCAATATTTAATATCTCTTTACCCGTCAATATTGCTATTTCCTGTGCATCGTGTATCAGAGAGATAACCACTGAAATAACACCGGCGGAATGCTCATAAAGCCATTTGATGATTGCAGGACTTATCTCTGTTTTATGTGTGACGTACTGATAATTAAACACGGTTTCGCAGAGGGATTCAAAACATTCATCATAAGATAATGAATTATACTGCAATCCTACAGAACGCCTTGCAAGCTGCATAGCTTGCTCAAAAAAGATTGTACATTCAGGTGTACCCACCATACATATACTAATGCCACTATTGTTAATTAGCTGTGTGAGCATACCAACAAGATTTTTGCCATTCTTTGAGTTGACAACATTCTGTATTTCATCAACAATTAAAATTCCAATATGGTTTAATGCAATGGAACTGACAAGCCCGATAAGCATATCCGTTGTGGCGGTTCTTGATTTGATACAGTAATCATAATAGTTAGTTTCAAGTGTTTCATCTACTTTACGCAAAATCTCCAATAACAGACCTTTTACAGAGGAATCAAACGGACATTGAACCACAAGGCACGGAATGACTTTTGCGTATGGTTTTTCAATCTCAATTATACAATTCTCCGATATAAGGGTAATGGCTCTGCTTATGGCACTTGATTTGCCTATACCGCTGCAACCTATTATTGTAAAGCTGTCCGAACCGCCAACAATGCCGTTATATTCTTCTCCAATAATTGCTTTGTGGTTTTTGTAATGCTGTTGTATAGCGGTCTTTGTGCCTTTTTTCTGCATTGAGTGGAGCAATGCCAAATACAATTTTGAATATATCTCTAATGACATTTGAGAGGGTATATAGAGCTTGTATAAATCAGATAATGCCATTAAACGTGTAGGTGTATTCTCGTTGCGTATTCTATCTTCATAAGCAGGAATGACCGACAAGGCAGTGTATAGAGCTTCACCTGACTTCATTTCCGGCATAGCAGACAAATAATCTTTATACATCATTCAGCGCCTCCCATAATATCAATATGTTGTTTAGTTCGTTCTCTTTGCCTTGTTTCTCTTATGGATTTTATATTTGCATCACCGACAGCGGCACTATTTGAAATAACCCTGATATGCTCTGCAAGGTCAATTTTAGCCTGTAGATTTTCACCATTAACCGATTGTATCAACTGTTTATTAGCTGATTGCATTTGCTGTACTTCTTCAAGAGATTTGCCGGTAAATCGGGATTCTATCAAAGTAAATTCCGTATATTTGCTGTTTTCTATAACCCATACAGAGGAAACGTTATCAGGATTAAAAGCAACTACAGCAGTACCGCCGTTCAAGTATTTTTCTGTGAATCCGTCACAGTGATAGCGCATTTTATTTACCCTTAAACCGTGGCGGGAGAATGTTCCTTTTGTCCGTGGTAATAAGGTTAAAGCAATCTGTCTTTCATCAGTTTTTATTAAATTTGCAGCAGGTTGTTTTCTGTTCCAATTCCATATATGGCTTGCATATGGTTTCACCTTATCTGTAAACATTTTAGTTGTGTAAGGGAAATTATCTATTATCCGCTGTGAATTATAGTAAATAATGCAGTGCAACAGTATTTTTTCAAAATCTGCAATCGTCAAGCAAGCATCTTTTCTGTAATCGTGTGCGCCCCTCTCTTGAAAATCAGGTTCAATAATACCTTTTCCTTTCAAATAAGGTTTGTAGGTATTTTGCAATAGGTCAAAAAACTTTTCTACTGCACCTTTTAACTCCGGTCTGTACGGAGGAAGGTTAATAATCGTAACGCCCAATTCTGCTATCTGTTCAAAGTTTTCTGATTTATACTCGCTGCCCATATCTGTTACAAGTAAGCCGGGAATAATACCGCTGCAATTCCAATCATCTTGGTTTATATCAATTCCAAATCTCTTGCAGTGCTTTACTTTGTCAGCGGCTACATTCAACATTAGATTTCGGAGGCTGTAAACACCGCCCTCCCAACTTAAAGAATAACCACAGCACAAACCACTATAAGCATCAATGCAAGCGGTCAAAATGGGTCTGCCTATTATGTTTCCGCTTTCGTTTATAAGGTAAATATCGCATATAGTAGAATCCAACATTCCAACACCAACAGCAGGAGCGAATGCTTGTATGCCGTCACCTGTCAGAGGTCTGTTATTTCTCTGATAGTTTTTCAAGCCATCACGGGAAATATAATAGTTTTGCATTTTCCTATGCTTACGATAGAAATATCGGAATTGGTGTATTGTAGGGTATTTCTGCAACAATACACCGTTACCATCACAATATTTTTCTTTAAGCATAAGTGTATATGCAGTTTGTAGGCTGTTACGGCTTTGATTATAAAAATACTTGTTTAATGCCCATCTCATATTCTTTTCAACTATTGTCAGCGGCTTTTCATAACTACATTTTTTCGGTGCAAGAACACTAATGTTTTGATAAACAAGATACAACCATAAGTATTGCTTTATCGTTTGTTTACTGATATTGAAATGCTGTGCCATATTTCTAATAGCATTGCAACGGGATTTATTATCTGTAATAAACGGCAATACACCGGCAATGGCTGTAAATCTTTTATATGCAATACAGCGGCTTTCATTGTCCAACTCGTCAATAGGGAAGGTGCAAATTCCGGTTATGTGCGATAAATCATTTATGCTACATTCTGTGTATTCGGTCAATTCCGCTGTGTTTATCCACTGCGGTACAACTCTTTTTATACAATTTACAATGAGGACTTTGGTGGTTTCAATTTCAAGCACACGGACAATATTATTATCTTTTTGCAATAACTTATTTTTCAGCATCAATAACCAGCCCCCAATCATTAACACCACGATTCAGCCAATATGAGCGTGAAGCATCCAAAAGTTTTACGGTCAGTGGTTTTAATAAGTGTCTGCGGAATACACATTCACGAACCAATAAATCACCATTTGATTTTGTGCAAAGAAAATCTGTGTTGTATTCCCCGATTTCTTCGCCGTCAAGTGGAATATTGCATTGTATTTCCGTTATATCATCATTACTTTGCAGACTATCCAAATAAGCAAGCTGTAAATCGTTGTAAGTTCTGCAAACCTCTTTTGATTTGCTGACAGATTTCTTTATACATCTGCCTTTGTAGTTTTTCTTAATCATAGAATCCACCTTTCTGATTTCCCAAAAATGTTCCCAAAAACAGCATATTATTTCCCAAAAACGAAAACACCTCCCAAAAACATATTTGCTGTTATCGGTGCTATTTCTGAAAACATTGATTTTACTGCATTTCTGCCACTTTCAAGAATACAAGAGATTTTCCCAAAAACATACTTTTTCAAATACTCTATGTCATTGTGCAAAGCTGTTTATCAACCACGATGTAAAAATCGTTATCAACAGCACCGCCGCAAAAAGTGTAAATAAAATTCCTGTTTTATTGACAAAAACGCAGTGTTTACAAGGCTTTTTCTATGTTTTGCGGGCAAAAAAAGACCTTGCAGAATTGCTTCTACAAGGTGCCGCCGTGCTCACCGCAGATACCGCAGTGCATCGTCGGACGGACTTCCTTACCCATCTTAACCGCCATCTTCATCAGAGCGCCGACGCCCTTCTGGTCAAGCTTCGCAAACGGGTCGTTCTCATAAATCTTGGTGTCATAGTAAGCATCCAAGAATTTGCCTGCGTCGTCACGGCTGAAGCCGAAGGTCATCTGGGTCAGGTCGTTTGTACCGAAGCAGAAGAACTCAGCCTCTTTTGCAATCTCGTCAGCGGTAAGTGCCGCTCTCGGGATTTCAATCATCGTACCGACTTCGTATTTCAGCTCCACGCCTGCCGCCGCGATTTCAGCGTCCGCAGTTGCAACAACGATGTCCTTAACGAACTTCAACTCTTTGATTTCGCCGACCAACGGAATCATAATTTCGGGAACGATGTTCCAGTCAGCGTGTGCTTTCTTCACGTTGATTGCCGCACGGATAACCGCCTGGGTCTGCATCTTTGCAATTTCAGGATAGGTTACAGTCAGACGGCAGCCGCGGTGACCCATCATCGGGTTGAACTCGTGGAGAGAGGCGATAATCGCTTTGATGTCTTCCACGGATTTGCCCTGTGCTTCTGCCAATGCCGCGATATCGTCTTCCTCAGTGGGAACGAACTCGTGGAGCGGCGGGTCAAGGAAGCGGATGGTTACGGGGTTGCCTTCGAGTGCTTCATAGAGCTTCTCGAAGTCGCCCTGCTGATAAGGCAGAATCTTTGCGAGTGCCGCTTCTCTTTCTTCCACGGTGTCTGCGCAAATCATTTCACGGAATGCCGCGATTCTGTCTGCTTCGAAGAACATATGCTCTGTACGGCAAAGGCCGATGCCTTCTGCGCCGAGCTCACGAGCTTTCTTCGCGTCAGCGGGTGTATCTGCATTAGTACGAACCTTCAGGGTTCTGAACTCGTCCGCCCAAGCCATAATTCTGCCGAACTCGCCTGCGATTTCAGCGTCAACGGTGTCGATGATGCCGTCGTAGATGTTACCGGTAGAACCGTCAATGGAGATATAGTCGCCCTCGTGATAGGTCTTGCCTGCCAGGGTGAACTTCTTGTTTTCTTCATCCATATTGATGTCGCCGCAGCCGGAAACACAGCAGGTACCCATACCGCGTGCAACAACTGCCGCGTGAGAAGTCATACCGCCGCGAACAGTCAGGATGCCCTGCGCCGCTTTCATACCGGTGATGTCTTCGGGAGAGGTTTCGAGACGGACAAGAACGACCTTCTCGCCCTTCTTATTCCATTCCACAGCGTCGTCAGCGGTGAATACAACTTTACCGCAAGCCGCACCGGGGGATGCGCCCAAGCCCTTGCCTGCCGGAGTAGCCGCTTTCAGTGCTTTCGCATCGAACTGCGGGTGAAGCAGAGTGTCGAGGTTTCTCGGGTCGATCATTGCAACAGCCTGTTTCTTATCAATCATACCCTCGTCCACGAGGTCGCAAGCGATTTTGAGAGCGGCCTTCGCGGTTCTCTTACCGTTTCTGGTCTGGAGCATATAGAGCTTGCCTGCTTCCACGGTGAACTCCATATCCTGCATATCGCGGTAATGGTCTTCCAAGGTTGCGCAAACTTCGGTGAACTGCTTGAATGCATCGGGGAACTCTTCTGCCATCTTTGCAATCGGCATGGGCGTACGGACGCCTGCAACAACGTCTTCGCCCTGTGCGTTGACAAGGAACTCACCCATCAAGCCTTTTTCGCCGGTTGCGGGGTCACGTGTGAACGCAACGCCTGTACCGCAGTCATCACCCATATTGCCGAACGCCATCATCTGTACGTTAACAGCGGTACCCCAAGAATACGGGATGTCGTTGTCACGGCGATAAACGTTTGCACGCGGGTTGTCCCAGGAACGGAAAACAGCTTCGATAGCGCCCATCAGCTGTTCTTTCGGGTCGGTCGGGAAATCCGTGCCGATCTTTGCTTTGTATTCAGCCTTAAACTGGCCTGCAAGCTCTTTGAGGTCGTCCGCAGTCAGCTCAACGTCCTGCTTTACGCCTCTCTTTTCTTTCATTTCGTCGATGAGCTGCTCGAAGTATTTCTTGCCGACTTCCATAACAACGTCGGAATACATCTGGATGAATCTTCTGTAGCAGTCCCAAGCCCAACGCGGATTGTTGGACTTCTTCGCCATAACATCGACAACATCTTCGTTCAAACCAAGGTTCAGGATGGTGTCCATCATACCGGGCATGGAAGCGCGTGCACCCGAACGAACGGAAACGAGCAGCGGGTTTTCTTTATCGCCGAATTTTTTGCCGACGATGCCTTCCATTTTTACGATGTACTCCATAATCTGTGCCTGGATTTCATCGTTGATTTTTCTGCCATCCTCATAGTACTGTGTGCAAGCTTCGGTGGTGATGGTGAAGCCCTGCGGAACAGGAAGACCGAGACCGGTCATTTCCGCGAGGTTTGCGCCTTTGCCGCCGAGCAGGTTGCGCATGTCTTTGTTCCCTTCAGAGAACAGGTAAACATACTTTTGGCTCATGAACAAATACCTCCAATTTTAATATACAAATAGTAAAAAACGGTTGTCCAAAAAGAGAATACCCCCTTGGACGCAATTAACCGCTTGTTATTATAACAGATATTT
The DNA here is from genome assembly GCA_021769885.1 of Bacillota bacterium. GTDB lineage: Bacteria > Bacillota > Clostridia > Oscillospirales > Acutalibacteraceae > Fimenecus. The sequence goes on from JAETSA010000022.1 coordinate 17,256, forward strand.
TCAAGGATTTCCATAGTTTTCTGAGATTTTTTTACAGAAGTTCCGAAGTTTTACAGAGTCCTTATAAAGGGATTCCCTATCGCACGGTTTTTGGGGGAATTTGCACAAAGACAGGCGGCTTTTGCTTTGCTTTTTTTGAGATTTGTGGTATGATATGATAATAGTAGGGGTCGCTGTTCTCGCCTGCCGGCTCGGTTGCGCTTCTAAGCTTCGCTTAGAGGTGTCCGCCGGACACCCGCACCCTCAGCGACCCGCGGGCGCACGATGCGCGCCCCTACGGGGTTGGCGCACCGCCATTAGGTTTTTACAAAAATCCGACCGTGCTCGGGCGCTTCGTGAAGCGCCCCTACAGGTTGTGCATTACTGTAAATTACTACAAAACCGTAGGGACAGCCCTTGCGGCTGTCCGTTTTGTCAAAACGCAATGCAAATTTGATTCGCGCGTAGGGACGGACATCCTTGTCCGTCCGCGGGCGCACGCAGTTCGCCCCTACGGGGTTGGCGCACCGCCATTGGGTTTTTGCAAAAATCCGACCGTGCTCGGGCGCTTCGTGAAGCGCCCCTACGAACGTAGGGAACGACCTCTGTGTCGTTCCGCAGAATTGTGCTCGGGTCGTCGAGGACGCCGACCCCTACAGGGTTGGTGCACCGTCATTGGGTCTGTGCAAAACCCAACCGTGCTCGGGCGGGCATGGAAACCCGCCCCTACGGGTTGCGCATCGCCGTTGGCTTATTCTAATAATCTGATCAAATAAATATAAAGGAAGTCATACTTATGCTCACACACGTGGTTATGTGGAAATTCAAGGACGCCGAGGGGAAACCTAAGGCGGAAAACATCGACATTGTAAAATCGGGCTTGGAAAGCTTGCTCGGAAAAGTACCCGCGCTTAAAAGCATTCGTTTTTACAAAAACGAGGTCGAATGCGACCGCAATTTTGATGCGATGCTTGTGGTGAAAGTCGAGGATGCGGATGCGTTGGAGGCGTATAAAACACATCCTGCGCACCAAGCGGTTGCCGCCTATGTTGCAAAAGTAACCGTCGGACGTGCCGCCGTGGATACGACCGCGCTGTAAGAGTTGTAAGAATCTATCGGATTTTGTAAAATTTTTCTTGAACAACCTTCGCTGTGTATGGTATGATATAGCATAGGGCAGTTGAACCCGATATGGTTTAAAATGCCCTATTTCCGCTGAAACTGCGTTAAAAATCTCGGCATACGGCAGTATGCCGTCGATTTTGTGCCTTGTTTCAACAAAAATATGACTATTTTAAACTGCAAAGCACCGAAAACGCAGGAGTTGCGGATGAATTTTTGCTTCTCCGACGGCAGGAAGGCTATCGCCTTCCCACGGCGAAAACGTGAAAATTCGCCGCAAGAACAAGTTTTCGGCATATTGTGTTCGACTACCCTATGCTATACTGTATACTTATTTAAGGAATGAAATATATGGATTTGCAAAAGCACCATAAGCCGACGTTTGACAATATCGCGCCCGAAAAACGGGAGCGTATTCTGCACGCGGCAACCGGGGAATTTGCGCTCAAGGGCTTTGAGAACGCCAATATGAACACCATCGCCAAAAAGGCGGATGTCAGTGTGGGTTCTCTCTATAAATATTTCGAGAATAAGCAGGATTTGTTTCTGACGGTGATTCACTATTCCATTCAAAGTATGGAGGAATTGCTCACGGTGCTCGCCGAAAGCGATGAGGACATCCTTGTAAAGGTAGAGCGTATCATCCGCGAGATTCAGCGTTCCTCGAAAGAGAGCGCTGTGCTTTTGAAGCTTTATAATGCGATGACGGCGGAGAACAATCCGCGCTTTGCTTCGCAGTTTGCCTATGAAATGGAAGCACTGACGGCACACATTTACCGTCTTGCGATAGAAGCAGGGCAGAAAAACGGCGATATCCGCACCGATATCAGCGCACCGTTCGCGGCGTTTCTGCTCGACAATATTTTTATGTCTTTGCAGTTTTCTTATGCGTGTGACTACTATATCGAGCGATTCCGTATTTATGTCGGCAACGACATTACCGAGCGGGACGATTTTGTGGTCGAGCAGTGTCTGAAATTTGTAAAGTCTGCGTTAAAGAAATAAATAATTCATCTCTTGGGAGGAATGGATATGGTAAATCCGACTTACACGATCTCTTACGACATCGGCACGACAGGCGTAAAAACCTGCCTGTTCTCGATTACGGATAAGATCGAATTGCTGGCGGCGGCAAGCGAGGGGTATAACCTCTATGTTTTGCCCGGCGGCGGCGCGGAGCAAGACCCCGACGAGTGGTGGGAAGCAATGGTCAAGAGCACCCGCACCGTAATGAAGAAGAGCAAGATCGATAAAAAAGACATTACCGGTATTTCGTTCTGCTCACAGATGCAGGGGCTTGTGCTCGTGGATGAAAACGGCAATGCCGTGCGCCGTGCAATGAGCTATATGGATCAGCGCGCAGGCGAGGAACTGAAAAAGGGCATCGCTTACGGACCGCAGATTGCGGGCGCGAATATCCCGAAGCTGTTAAAGGCGTTGCAGGTTACGGGCGCGGTGGCGTGCTCCGTCAAAGACCCGGTTTGGAAATACAAATGGGTAGAAGCAAATGAACCCGAAGTATTCGCCAAGGTACATAAATGGCTGGACGTAAAAGAATATCTCATCTGCCGTATGACAGGCGAATTTGTGATGACGCAGGATTCGGCATACGGTGCACTGCTCTATGATATCCGCAAGGGCAAAGAGGGCTGGAGCTCGGAGATGTGCAAGCTGTACGGCGTGCACGAAAAGCATCTTGCAAAGCTTGTGCGCTGTACAGACCGCGTCGGCAAGCTGCGTAAAGAACAGGCAGAGGAATTGGGCTTGGAGGAAGGTACTTCCGTATTCGGCGGCGGCGGTGATGCATCGCTCATCGGCGTGGGCGCCGGTGCGGTTGACCTTGGCGATACGCATATGTATTCCGGCACATCGGGTTGGGTTTCTACAGTTACGGACAAGAGCGTTGTGGATACCAGCGCAATGATTGCGGCAATCGTCGGTGCACGTGACGGCTATTTCAACTACTTTGCAGAACTGGAGACTGCCGCAAAGTGCGTAGAATGGGTGAAAGACCATTTGGCACTCGATGAAATCGACATTTATCTTGACAAGAGCCACGACCTGAAGCATCACCGTGAGGACAGAGAAACAGTGTATACCAATCTGTACGATTATATGATGGCGGTGGTGGATACCGTTCCCGCAGGCGCAAACGGCGTTGTATTTACCCCGTGGCTGCACGGCAACCGCTGTCCGTTTGAAGACCCGAACGCACGCGGGATGTTCTTTAACATCAGTCTCGAAACAGGCAAATCCGAAATGATTCGCGCGGTGGTCGAGGGTGTTTGCTTCCATCTTCGCTGGATGCTCGAAACCCAAGCGAAGAAAGTCCAAACCTCGTCTACAATCCGCTTTGTCGGCGGCGGCGCGCTGAGCGACATCACCTGCCAGATTTTGGCGGACTGCACGGGCAGAACCATCGAAACCGTAGACAGCCCGCAGAACATCGGCGCAGTCGGCGCGGCGGCTATGATTGCCGTCGGCACAGGGCTGATCAAGGATTTGGGCGAAGTCAAAAAACTGATTCCCGCCGCAAAGACCTTCCGCCCGAATGCGGCAAACAAAGCAGTTTACGATCGCAACTTCGCTGTATACAAGAATTTGTATAAGGCGAATAAAGAGAACTTTGCGTTGCTCAATAAGGACGCGTAAGGCAAACAAAACGGCATAAGACAAAGAAAAACACCACGCACCTGTGCAGATTCTACAGGTGCGTGGTGACTTTATATACATTAATTTTCCAATGAAAAGCTTTCCGTTTTCAAATCGCTGTAATATCTGCCTTTCTCGGCAGTGAACTTGAGAACGCAGTAATCGGGGTCGGTTACACCCTGCCTGTAAAACATCGTATCGCCCGCACGCCAAATCTCTTTTTTTATTTCTGCATCCTGCAATACTTCCATTGTCCCTATAAGCATAACGCCCGTATACCGAAAGCGGCCTTTGTTAAAAAAGTAAATACTCGCCTTTGGATTATCTATATACTGCTGTACGCGCATAGAAGATGTGTTGGTCGTAAAATAAAAGCTGTTGCCGTGAATTTTCCGCGGCGCAAACATTGCTTTCATATTTGGAAAGCCGTCTGCGTCCACCGAGGCAATAAACGCTGTTTTCTGCTTTGCAATAAATTCAAAAAGCTGTTCTTTGGTTTTCATAAAACTGCCCTGCCGTTCTTTTTCATTTACATACTCTGTTTGTCTGCACGCATTGTCTGCGTCAAAGTGTCCAAAACCCGAGCGAGATACTGCTCAAACTGTTGTTGCTCCGCTTCTGAAAATCCCTGATAAAACAACGCGTTCATTTGCTGAGATACCGCTGCATATTTTTTCTCCAGTGACTTTGCATATTCTGTCAGCGATACAATCGTTTGGCGGCGGTTTTGGGGATTGATGCGTTTTTGTACAATACCTTTGCGTACCATACCGTTCAGCACAGCGGATACCGTATTTTTTGCAAGGGATGTCTTTTCACTGATTTCGCCGACGGTCAAGCCGTCTGTTTTCCACAAAACAAATAAAATACGACCCTGCCCGCCGTTTAAGTCTATACCGCTTTCCGATAAAAAGCGTTCAAAAATCCTGTCCTGCAGCTGTTTGATTTGCGTGATGTAAAATCCGCCTTTTGTTTCCAAATTACATACCCTTTCTGTTTCGACGCTAAATAGTTCTATATAGAACTATTTTAGAATAGCAGATTTTCGTGTTGTTGTCAACGGTTCAAAATAATATATTGCTGTCTGAACAGGAGTGCGAATACATCTATTCTCACCCGCAAAGGCAGTTATCGTATCTTAACTGCAATATAAACCATACCCCCGAATTTGCAGACTGCAAATTCGGGGGTATTACGTTTTGGAATTATACACCCAACGGCAATACGATTTGACCCGAAAGCACACCGTACAGGGCCACCGCGCCGAGGGCGACCATGGTGTAGCCGACGAACTGCAAGCCCTCGGGCGCATCGCCGAAATCGGGGTCGCGCCGCGCCTTGCGGCTTAAAGCAGCCTCAATGAAAATACCGAGTACAATTGCGGAAATACTAATGGCAAGTAACATCGTTTCGCCCTCCTTAGTGTTTGGATTTGTTGCGCATATTGAATTGGATGCACACGTAGGGACAGACATCCTTGTCCGTCCGCGGGCGCCGGGTGCGCACCCCTACGGGGATTGCAAAATCTGTCATTCTGAGCCGTTAGGCGAAGAATCTCCTTTTGTAGGGGCTTCTTCTGACGGAGATCCTTCACTTCGTTCAGGATGACATGATTGGGCGGGTGAATTTTACGGGCGGGCGTGGAAGGTCTCACCTACCGGCTCGGTTGCGCTTCTGCATACTTCCGTATGCAGAGGTCTCCACCGGAGACCCGCACCCCGCCCCTACAAACCAGTACGTTGTTTCGCACACCGTAGGGACAGCCCTCGCGGCTGTCCGTTTCGGGCGAACGCAGTTCGCCCCTACGGGGTTGTGTTTCACCGTTAGGTTTGTGTGAAATCCAACCGTGCTCGGGCGCTTCGTGAAGCGCCCCTACGGGATTTGCGCATCACCGTTGGATTGTGCAAATTTTTACATTTTCTCGGGCGGGCGTGGAAAGTCTCGCCTACCGGCTCGGTCGGTGAGAACGTCGCCCCCTACGGGTTGTGCGTTTTATGGTGTTGGGGACTGCGGTTGTGTGCCGCCTGCTTTCGGCAGAGATACGGTGGCTTTGAACAAATCGCCGTCGATTTCAATTTTCAGCGTACCGCCCTGCAGGGTGCAGAGGTCCTTCGCGATAGAGAGCCCTAAGCCGCTTCCCTCTTTGGTGCGGGAGCTGTCGCCGCGTACAAAACGCTGGGTCAGTTCGTCGGGGTCGATATTGAGTGCCTCGCCCGAAATGTTCTTAATCACAAACTGCCCGAAGCCGTCCTGCTCGGCGATATCCACATACACGCGCGAACCGCTGAGCGAATATTTACGCGCGTTGTTTAAGAGGTTATCAATAATGCGCCACGTTTTTTGGCTGTCCACAAAGACAATCGGTGCGGTTTCGGGCGGATTCAGCACCACCTGTAAGCCGTTTGCTTCGAACCCGTCCTCTAATTCACCGACCGCCTGCACGGCAAGCTCATAAAGATTGACCTGCATTTTATTCAGTGTCACCGCACCCGAGGACGCTTTGGACGCTTCGACCAAGTCCTCAATCAACCGTTTTAAGCGGCCGGATTTTTCGTCCAGCACGGTAATATACTTTTGCGCATCCGTGTCGGGAATATCGCATTTTTTCAAAAGATCCACATAGGAGATAATGGAGGTCAGCGGCGTTTTCAAATCGTGTGAAACATTGGTAATCAGCTCAGTTTTCATCCGCTCGCCTTTGATGCCCTCGGCAACCGCTTTCTGCATTTCTTCCTGCGTAAAGGAAAGATTCTGCGCAAGACCTTTCAGCGGCTCGGGCATCACTGACGCGCCGATATTCTGCGGCATTTCGCCGTTTTTGCTCTGCTCGGCGGCATCCATAATTTTATCAAGTGCCACAAGGTGCTTCCAAACAACCGCCACTGCGATGATGTTCACCGCAATCAGCACCAGCAGGAAGAACGCGGCAGAAGCCTCCACCGCAATGAACATTGCGCACAGAAAATTGACGGCGACATAGCCGAACGCCAGCAAAGCCGCTTTTTTGGAAATATGCCGCACACTGTGCACATAGGCGGCGCGCAGACGGGCACGCGACGCTTTTGCGCGCTCCCGAAGCCGGCTTCCCCGGCCTTTGCACCAACGGCAGATTCTGACAATCAGCATAGACTTAAAATACGGCGTTTTGGATTTTACATATTTCGCAATTTCCGTAATCCACGCCATTAAAAGCGTGTACGCGAGCATACAAAATACAGCCGCGCCGAGCTGGGACAAAAGAATCTCCTGCAAAACATACCGCCGTTCACCGCCGTACAGCAAATCACTTACGCAGGCGAGCGCCCCGGCAATGCAAAGAAACGCAAGACCTACACAGACAATGGCGTATATATCGGTTGGGATTTTATCAAGCGGGGAAAGCTTTACATCGTCCGTATCGCGCACACGTCCTGTGACCAAGACCAAATACAGCGACAGTACACAAGCGCCTGCAAGGAACAGCACGGTACACAGAATCTGTGTGCGCAGTTGCGCCATTTCAGAACGGAAGGTGGCTTCACTTTCATTGAAGATGTCGCCCTCTTGCAGGTTCTGCGGTACGCACACATATACATCATACCCCGCATTGCTGAAATTTGAATCTAAAAACGAAGAAAGCCGATCATATCCTAAATAGAAATTGCTTTTATAGCCGTATATGCTGTCGCGCGAAGCGCTTTCGGAGTTTTCCGTCAGCCCTTTTTCCGCTGTATATCCGAAAAACCAGTCCTCGTCTGTCACTGCGCCGAAAAAGTCGTCCGCATTGTGCACATCCATATTGCTGTAGGTTTCGCCTGTGTTGTTGTCCACCAACAAAAAGCGGAAATTGACGAGCGCGGAAAGCTCCTCCTGCGCGCGAATCACCTCAGACTCAAAGGTGCGCTTTCTTGAGGCCAACAAATCATTATAGACCTTTTCCACCTCTGCCGCGACTTCCGCTTCGGTCATATTGTATCGGAACATCACAGTATTGTTGTTTCCGCTGGGCAAAACAGCGTAGCTGCGAGCGGACTGCCGAAGATATTCCTGCCCCTCGTCGGTCAGAATCACGATTGAGGCGTCGCCCGATGCGGTCGTGACATTTTCCGCCGCGTAGGCGGTTGTCTCATAACCGTCATAATCTTTATCATCTGTGCTGACGGAGTCCGATGCATCCTGCGCGTACCTGTGTTTTGCCGTGGTTTCGGTTTCGGCGCGGAATTTCTGAAACGCCTCCAGCGCGTCCGCCTCGACTTCCTCTAAGGATGGGTAGTTTGCCGCGCGGTAGTCGTCCCACGAATTGCTGACATATGCCTTTTCCAAATTCTCCAGTGCCGTACCGACATTTCGCTGGAAACGCGCGGCATTGGTGTAAACGGGCTTGTCGCGCACCATCAGGTTTTCCCAGCCGTAGTCATAAATCATCCGTGTGACGCTCACGCCGTTCCACGCACTTGCGAACACGAGTGACACCGCCGCCAAAAATGCCGTGATTTTTAAGGCGTAGCTATACTTAATACTTCTCGATTTTGTATCCAATGCCCCACACCACCTTTAAATATTTGGGTTCTTTCGGGTTGATTTCTATTTTTTCACGGATACGGCGAATGTGCACCGTGACCGTTTTTTCCGTGGAAAACGCAGGCTCATTCCACACCGATTCATAAATCTGATTGGTGGAAAGCACCCTGCCCATATTTTTCATCAACAGCTCTAAAATGCCGTATTCCGTCGCGGTCAGACGCACCGTATCCCCGTCTAAAGTGACCTCTTTTGAATCGGGGTCTAACGACAAACCGCCCGTCGTCAGCACATTTTCGTGTTGTTCCATACTGCCTAAGGTTGCGAAACGGCGAATCTGCGATTTCACGCGCGCCATCAGCTCCAAGGGGTTAAACGGCTTTGTCACGTAATCGTCCGCGCCGAAGGAGAGCCCCGCAATCTTATCGGTATCCTCACTTTTGGCAGAGAGCAGAATAATCGGCACGTTGTTCGTTTCACGCAGCTTCAGTGTCGCATTCAGTCCGTCGAGGCCGGGCATCATAATGTCCAAAATGATGCAGTGAATTTCGTGCTTCTTCGCCGCCTCCAGTGCTTCCATTCCGTTCGACGCCTTGATGACCTCGTAGCCCTCTAAGTGCAGATAAATTTCCAATGAATCCAAAATCGCTTTATCGTCATCGCAAACCAAAACTGTATACATACTTTTCATTCCCTCGTTTTCTGTTATTGTGTACTGCGGAGATGCCTTTTTCTCCATTTTTTATAATAACAGATTTTTTTCCGTTTAGAAACCCCCGACCGCAGAGATTTTTAAAATTCTACTGTGTCCCTGTGCCTGTGAGTATAGCAAACAATTCTAACAAAACAAGACCCGAAATGGTTACAAGTTTATTAAGCTGAGGAGAGTCGAACACAATATGCCGAAAACTTGTTCTTGCGGCGAATTTTCACGTTTACGCCGTTGGAAGGCGTCAGCCTTCCTGCCGTCTCAAACGCAAAAATTCATCCGCAACTCCTGCGTTTTCGGTGCTTCGCAGTTTAAAATAGTCATATTTTTGTTGAAACAAGGCACAAAATCGACGGCATACTGCCGTATGCCGAGATTTGCTCGGGCGGATGAGGGTGCGGGTGTCCAGTGGACACCTCTAAGCGAAGCTTAGAAGCACCGACCGAGCCGGCAGGCGAGAACGCCGCCCCTACGGGTTGCGATTCACCGTTTGGTTGGCGTGAAATCCAACCTTACTCGGGCGGGCGTGGAAACCCGCCCCTACGGGATTAGTGTGTTTTTCGCACACCGTAGGGACAGCCCTTGCGGCTGTCCGCTTTCGGGCGCAGAATCCCTCCGTCACGGCTACGCCGTGCCACCCGCTGACGGCGGCGGTCCCCCTTTGTCCGCTTTCGCGGACATTTCCCCCACACTGTGGGGGAATCTTCCCTTTAACAAGGGAGGCATTACAGTTCGCCCCTACGATTTGTGCATCATCGTTGGGTTTGTGAAAATTTTGCGGAACGACACAGAGGTCGTTCCCTACGGGGTTCGCGGGCTTGACAAGCGCGCTGTTTTGCGGTACACTCTTTCTGCTCAAAAATCTTTTCTCATTTGAGCGGTCGGTTCGAAACCATCCCGACCGGCAGAAATGCCAAACAAAACTAAGGGGACTTACAAATGAATACGAACAAAAAGACGCTTTTCCTCGTGCAGGGCGCGGTCATTGCGGCGTTGTACGCCGCGCTGACCTATGTTGCAGGGCTTGCGGGGCTTGCCTACGGCAATGTGCAATTCCGCTTTTCCGAAGCACTGACGGTGCTTGCGGCGTTTACGCCCGCCGCTGTTCCGGGGCTTGCCATCGGGTGCCTGCTCGGCAATCTCGGCAGTCCGTACGGCGCGGTGGATATTATTTGCGGTACGCTCGCTACGCTTTTGGCGGCACTGTGCTCCTACGGTACGCGCAAGCTGAAAATTCGAGGCATACCGCTTGTATCGCTTCTGTTTCCCGTGTTATTTAACGCGGTCATCGTCGGCGCGGAGATTATCATCGTCGTACCCGGCGGCATTTCCCTGCAGGGCTTTACAATGTCGGCATTCCTACTCAGTGCTTTGTGGGTAGGCATCGGCGAATTGGTGGTTTGCTGTGCAGGCGGCATACCGCTCGCCATCGCGATTCAGCGCACAAAGCTGTCAAAGTTATTACAATACAAATAAATAGTTGAATGACACCGTCCTTTTATGCTAAAATAGCAGAAAGGACGGTGTTTTTATGGCAAAGATTCTGGTTGCCGACGACGAACAGCTGATTCGGCAGTTGGTATGCGATTTCTTGGGCGAGGCGGGTCACACCACGGTAGAAGCGGCAGACGGCGCGCAGGCGATTGCGCAATTTCAGAAGAATCCCGACATCGCGCTGGTGCTTTTGGACATTATGATGCCCGAAAAGGACGGCTGGGAGGTTACACGCGAAATCCGCGCACAGTCAGATGTACCGATTATTCTGCTGTCGGCGCGCAGTCAGGAATTTGACCAGCTGACAGGCTTTGAAGCCGGTGCGGACGAATACGTCACGAAGCCGTTCAGTCCCGTGGTGCTTGTAAAGCGTGTGGAGGCGTTGCTGCGCCGCCGCTCGGCAGAATCGGAGCAGGACATACCTGTCTATTGGGGCTTGCGTGTAGACACTGTCGCGCACGAGGTGAAATACAACGACACCGTGCTTGCGCTCACACGCAAAGAATATAATATTTTAATGAAACTGCTGTCTGCGGTCGGGCGGGTTTACACGCGCGAACAGCTGCTTGACGATGTTTGGGGCATAGATTATTTCGGCGATACGCGCACAGTGGATTCGCACGTGGCGCGGTTGCGCACAAAATTAGGCGCGTGGGGCGACGCGCACATCAAAACCGTTTACGGCGTCGGCTACAAGATTCAGGAGAACGAAAATGCATAATGTGCGGCAGAAAAAATTCCGAAGCATCCGTGTAAAGCTGTTTATGCAAATCGGCGCAATTTTCCTTTTGACGGTACTGCTTTTGCTCGCGCTGAACCGATGGTATATGCCGGTTATCTACGCATACAACACACGGCGCAATATGCAGAATATCGCCGAACAGATTGACACTTTAGACCCGTCGGCGGCGGAGTTCGGCGCACGGCTGTCCTCGTTTGAAAAAAGCGAGGGCTTGAGTATCGATTTGTATGCGGAAAACGGCGAACAGCTTTATTACGGCAAAGACCCGCTGTTTGTCGCAGGCGGCAAGGTCACGGTTACCAACCGCCGCGAGTACAACGACGGTTCATATTTTGAAACCCAATTGTTTGAGCGGCAGAACGCACAGTTTATCGTTTATGTGCGCACGCTAAAAAACGGCTGTACGCTCGAAATGTACAGCAAAAAAAGCACGGTGGACGACAACGCAAATTCTGCGATTTGGGTGACGACCGTGACAAGCATTGCCGCGCTTTGTGCCGCACTTTTGGCAGTGTATTTCTATTCGAAGCGTTTCACAAAGCCGCTGATTGAGATGCGGGACGTCACCAAAGAGATGGCGTGCACCGATTTCTCCCGCAAGTGCACCGCCCAAACGCACGACGAAATCGGCGAATTGGCAGGCAGTATCAATCAGCTTTCGGACTCCTTAGAAGCGACGCTTGCCGATTTAAGTGAGAAAAACCGCAAGCTGCAAAGCGATATTGAACACGAACAGCGCGTGGATAAAATGCGCAAGGATTTCATTGCCAATGTATCGCACGAGCTGAAAACGCCCATTTCCATTGTGCAGGGCTATGCCGAAGGCGCAAAACTGCTGGCACAGGCGGACAGCGGCGAAAAAGCGGGCGAATACTGTGACATCATCGTATCCGAGGCGCAAAAAATGAACCGTTTGGTCTTGGAGCTGTTGGAGCTGTCGCAATATGAATCGGGCGGAATGTCCGTGCAGGCGCAAGCCTTTGATTTATATGCATTGGTGGCAGACTACGCACGCGCCAATCAATTAAAATTTGAAGAAAACGGTATCCGCTTTTCTTTTGATATGCCGAAAAACTGCATTTGCTTTGCAGATCGGCTGAAGATTCAAATGGTGCTGAACAATTATATTTCCAATGCCTGCGCGCACGCGGCAGGCGAAAAAAACGTACGCCTGACTGCGGCGATTTTGGATGACGAGCGTTGCCGTGTCACCGTATTTAACGAGGGGGCGCATATAGAGGACGAGGACCTCGAAAAGATTTGGGACAGCTTTTACCGTGCGGATAAATCCCACTCCCGCAAAGAGGGGCGGTACGGACTCGGGCTGTCTATCGTCAGCGAAATTCAAAAATTGCACGGGCAGGCTCGTGGCGTGCGAAACACCGACGGCGGCGTAGAGTTTTGGTTTGATATACAAAGAAATGCAGAATAAACACGCCCGCGGCGCTTGAGGATGTGCCGCGGGTGTGTTTTTGTGTGAATTGTTTTTGCGCGTAGGGACGCTATAATCTATAATCCGCTTAACGCCCCTCCCCGAGGGGGCTGGCACGCCGCAGGCGTGACTGGGGAAGCTTTCCTCGTCCGCGGGCGAACGCAGTTCGCCCCTACGGCGTAGGGAACAACCTCTGTGTTGTTCCGTAAATTTCATCAGACTTCGGCGGGCGCGCGATGCACGCCCCTACGGGATTGTGCATCGCCGTTGGGTTTGTGCAGATTTTTCGGGCGCTTCGTGAATCGCCCCTACAATTTTCTGAATCTATTCCCCCGCACTTTGCATTTTCTTGGCGAAATCGGCGATGGCTTTGTTCTGCAGGGCGAAGGTGTGCAGGATGCCGCGCGAATGGTCGGCCTTGAGCACCATATTCGCGACGTATTTATCCCAACCGTGCAGTTTTTTGCGGTCCAGCTCCCCGCCGAGGGCGGCGGTTGCTGCAGCGACCTCTAAAAGCTGCGGCGGTACATTATTCTGAAAATAGGTCGGCGCATTTTCCGTAAAGCAACAGCACACAAAAAAGCCGAGCCGCTTTTCACGTAAGGCGGCAATGTCCCGAAGCAACAGCTTCCGCACACGGCGGTCAAAGGTGCCCATACGGATGTTACTGCCAATCAAAATGCAGTCATATGCGGCGATATCATATGTATCCCGCGCAATATCCTTTACATCGCAATCGGGAAAATATGCGGCGATACGCCGTGCCGCCTCGGCAGTCGAGCCGTGCCGCGTGGCATATAAAATCAATGTTTTCATACCTGTTTCCTCGAAATTGTCCGTGTGTGATTGTCTGTTGCACCGCCCGTGCAAAGCGCCGTCATTAACGTGTGAAGCTCCGTGCAAAGTGTACAAAGCTTTTCGTCCCGCAGATGCATTGCCTTGCATATTTGTTCGGGGAGATTACCCGCCGCACGCAAAACATTTGTATAGGCGGGCAGGCGATTCGCCCCCGCAGGCACGCCCGACAGTGCCGCCAACAGCAAATCGTTTGCAATATCCGTCAGGGGCACATTTTGAAGCGCGCGCACCTCTGTTGCGTCAAAATCGGTCTGTATCGGCAAAAGGCGCACGGCTTTATAAGCCTTGCCTACGGTACAGGTCAGAATTTTTCGCGCACCGAATTGCAAAAGTCCGCCGTAATTTTCCGCAAGCGTTTGCGCATCGGCAATGCCAAAGGACTCGAGCTTTTTCGCCATCGCGCGGCGGTCGCCGAAAGCAAGCGTATCCAAAACGCCGCCAATCAAATGCACCGCGTGTGCACGCAAAAATTTTTGTGCATCCACGGTTTTGCCGTTATATTGAAACTGCTCTAAATACTCTGTATGTATGTGAAATTCGTTCTCCGTAATTTCAATTTGCACCATCGGTGCAGGATATCCGCACAGCGAACCGACGTTAATTTCAACCAATTCGTTGCCGGCAGGAGAAGTATAGCGGTCTATGCGCTGGATATGCGAATGCCCGACAAGCATCAGCCGCAATCCCGCGTCGCTCAGCTGTTCGAGCAGTTCTTCCCTGTCGCCGCAGCAACAGCCGTCGGTCACAAGCGGGGACAAATGCGGATACAACAAATGATGCTGCATACCGATAACCGTCTTGCCCGCTTCCGTTTCACGGCGAATGGTTTCGAGTATCCATTGGAGATGGTCGGGCTTGTAGCCCGCCTTTCCTTTGCCGTTTTGGTCGTCGTTGAGCGCAAGCAACACGACATCGTCTGCCAAATCTACAAGATACGAAGCCGTGCCGAGGTGCGTGATGAATTGGTCACGCGCGGCGGCAGTTCCAAAATCGTCGTACAGTGCATACAGCTCTTCGTGGGATACGGTTTCGACATCGTTGTACACTTCGTCGCCTGCAAATCGGCGCGGATTTCGGTCACAGCACCAATCGTGCGTAGCCGTGGTTACAAAGATCCGTTTGTGCTTTTGCAATTCGTACAGCTTTTCACGCATTTTTTCGTGGCAAATCCGTTCGCCGTCATTGGTCAAATCCCCCGCAAGCAAAACCGCGTCACAATCGCTGTCGGCGATTTTTTTGAATGCGGCGGAAATAATCGCATTCGTTTCGGCAAGGCACTTTTGGTCGGACGCACTCCGAAGACGGTAAGCCTCGCCCGAAATTCCCAGCGAAGCGTCATAATAATGCGTATCGGCAATCACACAAAGCTTTAACGGTCGCATTGCTTATTCCTCAACTGCGGACTGCGCCGCCTTATTTTTTGCGTGGCGTGCATCCAGCTCTGCAATCATTTGACGGTGGCTCTTGCCCGAGATATTGTAGAACGCCATCGGAATAAGCATCAGCATATAGCCGAGTGCAGGCAACAGCGTGGTCATAAAGAACAGTGCCTGATTGGTCGCGGCATTTTGAATCAGCGAGCCTTCATCGTGCGCGATGTAGCCTGTGTATGCGAGCACGGCAAACGCGATTGACGAGGAAACCGAATTTTCGATTTTGCCCGTAAAGGACATAATCGAAAGCATAATGCCCTCTACGCGCGTACCGGTTTTCCATTCGATGTAGTCAACGGTTTCCGCTTCCATCTCTTTTTGCATCAGATTTTTGCATTCCAGCGGAATGGTCGTAAGACCCGTAAACAGCACAATCATAATGCCGACAGGCAATGCAACCACTGTGCCCGGTTCTTTTTGCAGTAAGCCGTCATAGCAAATCAAGGCAAACAGCACGTGCAGTACGATTGCCGCCGCACAGCAGATGCGGTAGAATTTGCGCGGGTCGGCGCGCGTGCCGAGCTTTTCCATCAGCTTCGGTACGCCGATACCCGCCAGCAAAAATGCGGGGAAGGTAATGACATCAATAAATACATTGTACTTTGTGGTGAACATCAAATCCGCAACGAAATAAAACGAAATCTGATTGGTCACCTTGACAAGCAAGAAGAAAATGTTCGAAAGGAACAGCATCAACAGCGGGCGGTTGCGGAACAGCAGGGAAAAGCATTCCCTGAC
Source organism: Bacillota bacterium (assembly GCA_021769885.1). Classification (GTDB taxonomy): domain Bacteria; phylum Bacillota; class Clostridia; order Oscillospirales; family Acutalibacteraceae; genus Fimenecus. The sequence continues at coordinate 32,915 of JAETSA010000022.1, forward strand.
GGACGGCGCATCCTCGTGATGCACAGTACGCTCGCGGGTATTTTTATAGGTAATCCGTGTGAATCCGAGGATACCGATGGCAGATACGACAGCACCTGTCAAATAGGCCTTGGAGGTATGCGTGTTGAAATAAGGGAGCCACCCCGCGCAGGCAACGAACAGCCCCGGCAATGCGCCCGAAATCGAGCGGACAATGGAACTGACGCCGTACAGCTTCGTACGTTCAATGCCGTTCGGCGTAATGGAAAAGGCAAGCGCACCCATCGGAATATCAAACGCGGTGTAGGTAACATCTAACCCGACAAACAAAATGACCGTCCACAAAATGCACGCCCAATCGGGTAAGTTCCCGGGAATGCCCAAAAAGAACAGGAGCATTACAGCGGCGACGAACCACGGTGCAATGCGTATGTAGGGGCGCATCTGCCCCTCTTTGGTTCTGGTTTTGTCTACGATAATACCCATAATCGGGTCGTTGATGGCATCGAAAATCCCGCAGAAGAAGCGAATTTTGGATGCAATGCCCATCGGTCCGCCCAAATCTTCCCGATTCTTAAACCGCACCAAAAGGATGTTGGTTAAAAAGTAGTTCAAATATTTTGAACCCGTCATAGAGGTGAACATCCCCTGCGCACCGCGTCCGAGCGCATAGGAAATATTTTCGCGCCAGGTAAGATAGGTTTCCTCGCCGACGTCTTTTTTTACAATTTTACTGTCTAAAAATTCCGTAATCTTATTTGCCATGATCTTTCCCCTTTTTACATTTGTTTTTTCTCAGTACTTCACGCAGTCCGAAAAATCAACGGTTCTCCTGTTGCATTTCATCGCGCACGCGCAGTAGGTCGCGCATACAAAGCACCGTTGTGAAGAAGGAAACAAGCGCCGCCAGCACGGAGAATACCCGTTTTGCGTTCTTCATTTTTGACTTCCTTTCATCCGATTCCGTAAGCTGAGGGGAGTTGAATACAATATGCCGAAAGCTTGTTCTTGCGGCGAATTTTCACGTTTTCGCCGTTGGAAGGCGTCAGCCTTCCTGCCGCCTCAAACGCAAAAATTCATCCGCAACTCCTGCGTTTTCGGTGCTTCGCAGTTTAAAATAGTCATATTTTTGTTGAAACAAGGCATAAAATCGATGGCATACTGCCGTATGCCGAGATTTTTAACGCAGTTTCAGCGGAAATAGGGCATTTTAAACCATATTGTGTTCAACTCCCCTCAGCTTAAGTATTATCATACCGCATTCTGCGCGATTTGACAATACAGTAATTCACCCCGCGCAGCAAAAAGTCCGTGCGGGGTGAATTTTTTCGATGCAGAGTTTCTATAGACGTTCTAACGGCTTACAGTTTTTTTGCCGCTTCGCCGAACAGCCTGCTTTTTTCAAGCGCGGTAATCAGACCGTCCAAATGGCTGAGGCGGCTTTCACGCGCAGGACGGCGGTAATCGGACGGCTCTTTCTCGAGTCGGTCGCACAACGGCGCGAGCGCACCGCCGACGGCAGATTCTTTCAGCGCAGTCGCCGCGAATACAACGATGTCCGAATCTGTCGGCAGAACGAGCGTATTGTCCGCAACAGGAACCTCCACGTAGAACAGATAGGTCTGCACGGCGATTTCATCGCCTGCCGCAGAATGCAAATGTGTAAATTCCTTGGCGAGCGTGCAGCGCTTCAAATAGCCTGTTTCGCCCGAAGCATATAAATCGCCTGCGCCCAAAGCCTCGTGAAAGTCGGGTACAAAAGCGGTTCGGATTTGCGTACCGCTTCGAAACGGCACTGTTTTGTCGCCTTTCAGCGAAGTCAGCAACAACGCGACGCGCTTGGTGCCCTGCGGCAAGTGGAGCGTCTGCCCGCCGCAGGTAACGGCATTTTCACGCGCACCTGACAGAGTGAACACTGTATTTTTACAGCGCACCTCGCTCGGGAACTGCTCCGCAGGCAAGGTGTAGCCCTTAAAAATACCGTTTTTCCGTCTCGAATTTTCGGAAGTCGCTTGGCAGTTATAAGGCATACGCACAGGTGTACCGTCCGTCTTCTCTGCCTGTGCACCCGCTTCCTTTAATTCCAAGCGGAAGGTCATCGGCGCAAACGGCGCAATATCAAACACCAGCACGCCTTTTTTGACAACGGCTTTTTCGAGAATTTCCTCGGAAGCGTTGCAGACCCACGCGGCTTTTATACCGTCGCCGACTTGAAGTGCCACCTTTTTGTGCGCCGTTCCCGCACCCTCATTCACACGAATTACGAGATGCGCACCATCCTCGGACTGCTTCACGGCACGCACCAGTACCGCAGGGTCAGACACGGAGGCGAAGGAATACGTGCTCGGCAAAATCCCCTTTTGCCCGAGCGGCACACGGAACGCGCGCAAAGGCTGATTGAAGCAAATACCCGCCGCCTGTGTAGCCGTTAAATCGCCGCCCTCGTGGCTGAAAACGGCAAAGGCATACCGGTTTCGTCCCAAGTCCATACAGCTTTGCTGACTGTCTTTGCGGAAGTCGGCGCGCGGGGTGTGGATTCCCGTCAGGCGAATGGTGTCGGCAGTCGGATGATCCCAGCCGTATTTGCAGTCGCTTAAGACCGACACGCCGAAGGTCTCGCCGCTGATATCCGCCCAATTCTGCGCGGGGACTTCGTATAATTTTTCGGTATTTAAACCGCGCCGAATGAAGCCGAGCCCCAAATCGTAGGCGGCATTTTCATTTTGCACCGTAAAAGTAAACGGCGTTTTCAAAAGCGTGCGGGGACAGCGCCAGTCAATCTGATTTTCCACACGCACAACTGTTTCCCCGTAACCGAGCGAAATACGCTGACGGAACACGGAATCCCCCGCTGTGCGTTCGGTTTCGATGCACACGCGCGCCGCGCCGCATTCTGCGACAAGAAAACGCGGATTCGAAGCATATGCCTGCGGCTCTGCCATCACCTCGGGATAATCCAGTTCCCAGGCGGGCCAATTGTGCGAGCCATTGTATTTATGCAATGCCATCTGTATAGGCGCGGACAGCAATTCTTTGCCGAGTGTCTTGTCGAAAATCGAGCAAATGTCACCGTTGTCGTCTAATAAGACCTTGTATTTTTGATTCTCTAAGCTCTGCTGTGTGCAAACGAGCGGATTTTCGCCCGCATACGGCTTTGCCGCCGCTGTGATGCAATACACCGCCGCGCCGTTTGCAGGCACGGTTGCCGAGAACCAGATTTCGCCGTCCGAAATTTGGGACGGTACAGCCTCGCCCGCCGCGTTTTCGACACGCACGTACTGCACATTTTCAAAAGCAGGCAAAATGCATCGGACAGCTTGAGTCCGTTCGAACTGCGTGGGGTTTGTAACCGCCACGGCGACACCGTCCGTAAACGGCACGGTCATTTGACCGACGACCTTGGACGCCGCCGTTTCATACAGCCACGACAACTGATTGAGCGACAGCGCGTAGTCGTTCCAGCTCCGTTTATAGGCGCGTTCGACCGAAGTGCCCGGCAAATCGTCGTGGAATTGATGCGCAATCACGCGCTTCCACGCGGTATCCAGTTCCGTTTTCGGATAATCCTGCGCGCCGAGATATGCGGCGGCGGCAGAAAAACGCTCCGCCGCGTCTGCCAACTGCTCGTTTTGCTTGTTCCACCGTTTACCGAGCGCACGAGATGTGTACCCGCCCACGCCGTGGTCGGTGGATACCAATTCATTGTTCCAAACAGGCAATTTTTCTTTCTGCGCGTCGGTCAAATCCGCATCCATAATCCGAAACACTTTATCTACGCTGACGATTTCCACATCTGTTTTGCTTTCGGCGTTTTTCTTCTTTTCCCGCACAACGGTTCGCACGGATTTTTCCTTCGGTGCGCCGCCGCGGTCGCCTGTGCCGTGCAACAAATAAGTCATCGGCAAATCATATTTTTCAATATTGCTTTGCAGCTTGTTCGGTGCATTTTTGTGCTCACGCACAGAAGAGAGCGTCGCACTGTAGTCCTGCGCATCTAAGGATGCATACACGCGGCTGCCGTCTACGCCCTGCCACAGCCCCAAATCGAACGGAATGCCGTAGGCGGAGCTCCACGTAAGCTTTTGTGTCGTAAAGCCCAAAAGCCCTGCGTGCTTGATAATGCTCGGCAGTGCATAGCCGAAGCCAAAGCAGTCGGGCAAATAAATATCGACGCTCGTTTTGCCGAATTTTTCCTGAAAATAGCGGTTGCCGTACAAAATATTGCGAAACAGCGCTTCCGGCGAGGGCACATTCACATCGCCGTTTTCATAAGCACTGCCCGTCACAAACCAACGCCCGTCCGCGACGTGTTTTTTCAGCTTTTCGAACTTTTCGGGGTAATATTCCTCCATCAATTCATAGCGGTACGCGCCCTCAAAGCTGAACACGTAATCAGGGTACTTTTCGAACAGCTCGAAATTATCATCCAAAGTGGCGGGGATGTATTCGCGCACGGTGCGCTCAAAATCCCAATTCCACACGGTGTCCAGATGTGCGGTGGCGACTGTATAAATTGTCGGTTTTTTCTGTTTGTCCATAAATACACGTTTCCTTTTGCTTATTTGTTTTTACGCTTTTTGAGATACTTTTTCAAGCAGATTCCGCCTGCCGTCAGCACCGCGATACCTGCGAGACCGCCGAAAAACGCCGGCAGGAAGTTGTTTTTGTATTCAATATAGCCGTGGTTCTTTTTATAAAGATTATACACCTTTAACCCCGTCAGCTCGTCAAAGCTCAAAAGCTCCGAGTCGAATTTTGTGAGGTCGGCTTCGTCGAGCGTTATCGTGCGCACGCCGCGGTGATTGCCGTAGCTGTAAAACGTCGCCGCAGGGCAGGCAACCAAGTGAATCCCCTTGTATACGCCTGCGAAATCATTGACGTGATCGTGCCCGAAGAATGCCCCGATGATGTCGCCTTGCGCGAGCCAGCTTTCGAACTGCCCGTGATTCGTATTCGGTGAACAGGGACCTTCGTTGAGCTCACCCTCGTAAACATATTCGGGATTGACGGTAAACCACTTGTCGTGGAAACTGCTGTTGCCGCGCACCGCACCTTTTGTGCCGAATTTCACGGTGTTGAACATCTCGTAGGCTTCGGGCACAATGATGTGCTGGAACAAAAGGGACGGCAAAGGCTCCCCGCCGTTTTCGGCTTTCAGCGCGTCGGAGGTTCTTTGATACCACGCGGTCTGATCCTCGTGCACATAGCCGTATCCGCCGCCCTCTTCCTCGGGAGCATACGGATTGGAATCCATAAACCAAAGGTTAAACACGGCTTTGTCGCCCGCGCTGTTTAAAATCGGCAGATTATAATTGCCTACGCCCGTCAGCTCTTCACCCTCCACGGCAAGACAATTTTTATAAGTCCTGAAGCGTGCCAGAATGAACTCCTTGGCTTCCTCCTCGGTCATCCCGTTGGCTTCATCGCAAAGCCCCTCGTGGTCGTGGTTCCCGAACACCAGTGCAAACGGGATGCCGCGCTCGTCAATCGGCTTCGCAACCGCGTCGATTGCCGCCTGCGTTTCTGCCTTATCTACACCTTTCCACCAGCCTGCGGTGTTGTCGCCTAAAAGCACAATAAAATCGGGCTGTGCGCGGTCGATTGCGGCGTTTACGAGCGCCGTGGTTTCTTTTTGGGGCGTGTTTGTATCCTGCACATCCGCCAAAACCAATATTTTGAATTTTCCGTTGTGAAACTGCAATTTTGCATCCTCCGTGCTTCCTGCCGCACCCGTGCACACCGTGCCGAACAGCAAAATACAAATGAGCGCAAGACTACCGAATTTTTTCAGGATTTTTTGCACCATTACGCTTCCTCCCCTGCAGACTGCGCCGCCTGTTCGCGGCGTTCGCGAATTTCTGCGTGAATTTGGTCGAGCTTTTTGCGGTCAAGGTCATAGAAGATGAACGGAATCAAGGAAAGAAGATTCAAAAGCGACGGAATCATCGTGACAAGTCCCCACAGCCAAAGACGCGTATTGACCGCGCCCCCTTCTGCAAGCGTCATTTCCGCGCCGACCTGCTGAAGCCCTATAAGCGGAATGATTGCCGTGGCAACCGCCGTGCTCAAAGAGCCTGTCAGCTTGCTGATAAAGGTGAGGAGCGAGAACGTCATACCCTCGCCGCGTTCGCCTGTTTTCCATTCCATATAATCGACAGTGTCGCCCACCATTTTGGTCGGAACGACCATATTGACACTCGTAATCAAGCTTGTAAACACGCCCTGAACTGCCATCAGGGGTGCTATCACACGCGCGTCGGTATACGAACGGCAGCCCGCCAGGAAAATGCAGACGGTGACCACCGCACGCAAAATCGCCATTCGAATGACAATTTGCTTGGAGCTCCACCGCTTTTCAAGCTTCGGCAAGAGCAGATAGGCAAAGAAGCCCGCAATCGTGCCGGGGATGCCGACCACGATGGAAAGACTCGCAAGCCCTAAGGACAGCGCGTAGAAATACTGCGTGAAGGTGTCGGCAATACCGCCCACCGTGCCGAGCACGGAGGACAGCACCAACAATAAAAGGGGCTTATTTTTAAACAGATAGCGGAAGCAGTCGCTGATTTTGGGTTCGTCGCTGGTCTGCACAATGCGCTCGCGCGAGAAAACGCCCGCAAGCGAGAACAGCCCCATACCGACAGTACCTGCCAAAACGCCGAGGAACAGGAACACCTGCCGCAAATCCCACGGGATGATGCCGTTACGGTACAGGTCGATACAAACAGAAATAAGAATTGAGGGAATGCCGCCGATGATGCTCGAAATGAAGCGCGCCGAGGTAATGACGCGGGAACGATCCTCGGGATTCGGCGAAATCGCCGCCGACAGTCCCCAAAACGGAATATCGCCTATTGTGTAGAGAAATTCCCATATAAAGTAGGTCAGACACATATAAACAATTTTGAGTGCGTCCGACTGCACGTTCGAAAGGAACTGCGCACCGCCGAAGAACACCACCGTTGCAACGCCTAAGGGAATCGGCACAAACAGCAAAAACGGACGCAGTTTGCCGTACCGCGTGCGGGTGCGGTCCACAATCATTCCCATAATCGGGTCGTTAAACGCATCCCAAAGACCCATTACGAAAATCATGGTGGCAACTGCGGGTGCAGGAATGCCGAACACCGTAACCAAATAGAAGGTCAACTGCATTCGCACCATATTGTACCCGATGACCTGCCCGCCGTTCGCCACGCCGTACAGCACCGTTTCGCGCACGCCGACGTAACGCCGTTCACGCGGTTTTTGTAAATTTGCCATATGTATCTCTCTCCTTCTTTGTTTCGTGTCAGACGAGATGAATTTTGAAGATTTTTGGTTTGATGCCTGATTTATGCGCAATAGGTTTGCAAAACCTGTCATTCTGAGCTTCGCGCAGAATCTCAATCAGCACAATGTATATTTGATTCCCGCGTAGTGGCGGGGTGCGGGTCTCCGGTGGAGACCTCTGCATACGGAGTATGCAGAAGCACCGACCGAGCCGGTAGGCGAGACATTCCACGCCCGCCATCGGATTGTGCGAAATCCCGCCGTTAAGTTTGTGCGAAATCCAACCTTGCTCGGGCGGGCACGGAGTTACGGCTACGCCATTACCCTTTTGTCGCTTCGCGACATTTCCCCTATTAGGGGAATAACCCGCCCCTACGGTGGGTGCGCCACCATTGGGTTGTGCAATTTCACGGGCGCACAATGCACGCCCCTACAATTCACATCATTTTATCATTCTGTATATATCGGTGCGGTGACGGCAAGCTGACAGTCGGGTTTGCCGTCGATTTCGCCCCATAATTCCGCCCGATACCAATGTGCGGCTTCGAGCGGCAGGGTAATGCGCAAGTCGCCGCCGTCTATTGGAATTTCCGAAAGCATCTTGCCGCCGTTTGTGAAAATGCGCACAGCTTGCGGGTTGTAACCGTTTGCCTGCGGCACGGTGTCGGCGCGGTCGGTATTTGTATGTATAATCAATTCTGTATCGCCTGCCGCGATGGTATCGCCGACGGTTGCGCCTGTTTCCGTTTCGAAATAAAACAGAGGGCCTGCGGAAACGACCGTACGCCCGTTTCGGATTGCGATTTTCATTTTTTCGGGCGTGAGTTTGCCGCCGTCACACAGCAGATACGTACACGCCGCAGGGTACATATTGTTTGTCGGTCGGTGCCAGTCGCGCCCGAGGGTGGGGGTCAGGCGATACCCTTTATCGAGAATGGACTCCCAAAGCTTTATCGCACGGCGGTTTGCCGTGTTTAAAAACGGCGAGCCCTCCGACCAGATTTCTATATACTCGACGAGCGACCAATCCTGCACCTTGTAGTCCCAATGCCCGCCCGTGCAAATCGGCGTACCGATTTGAAACGGATGCGCCACGCCGCAAATGCCGCCGTTTTCGTGCACTTGCCGCAGTTTTTCGTCAATCGTATCGGGCAGTGCGTCGCGCCAATCGACATCGTGCCGGCAGTCCAGCACGGGCATATGCCCGAAATAGGTCGTCCACTCCATACCGCCGAGTACGGGGAGTATACCCGCTTTCTGCGCCTCGGGCACACCCGACTGTGTGTTGTGGTCGGTTAGACAAATTCCGTCTAATTTGCGTTCACGTGCCGTCTTGAGTAAAGATTCCACCGTGAAATCGCCGTCGCTGTGGACGGTATGGCAATGCAGTTCGCAGGCAAACCACTGTTCAAGCATTCTGTTCGCCCTCCTCGCATTCTATTTGGATGTCGCAGTCGCAAAATTCCGTGACCAGCGCGTGCACATTCAAGGTAAGCGTCCATTCGCCCGCCGCAATTGCACCTGCGTAAAAGCCCGGGGAGGCTTCGGAGGCGGTCAGGATATGCTCTTGCTGCGGTGCTTGGCGGTGCGCCGCCCCGCGGTAGCCGTGCGGGTCATCGAGAGACAGCGTTACCAGATTTTTCAGCGGCAAAAAGCTTGCCGCCGCAGGGTATTCTCCGCGAAATGCACCCGCATCGCGCAGAAGGCATTCCTCCGCAAGCCGTTCGCCCACCGCACCCGCAAGCTCTTTCGGCGCATAGCTGTAGATAATGCGTAATTTTTCTGCGTCCGCCGGCACGCAAAACGCCAGCGAGATGTTCATTTTTTCCGATTCGGGCGTCAGGTGCACCCGTGTATCCAATAGAATTTCGGTGTTCATTTGTGTTCCTCGTCGTAAGTATCCATAAACCGAAGCAGGGTTTTATTGTAAAGCTCGGGATTCGTGTAATAACTGCGTGCGTGCACCGCGCCCTCGACCGTAAGCTTTTCTTTCTCGGTCGGGCACGCGTCAAACAGAATATCCTGCATAAAGGTCGGCACAAAATCGTCCGCCGCACCGTGAATAAATAAAATCGGCTTTTTCGCGCATTTTACCGAATCGAGCGGCGACGCGGCTTTAAATGCATAGCCGCAAAGCGCGCGGCAGTACAAATCGCAGATATGTAAAATCGGAAAATCGGGCAAATGAAACGAGGTGTGCATCTGATAAGAAAATTCGTCCCACGCCGAGGTGTACGGGCAGTCGGCAATCACGCCTTTGACCGCCGCGTCCTCTAAATGATTGCTCATCATTAAAACGGTCGCCGCACCCATAGAGATGCCCAATAAAAAGATGCTGTTTTCGGGAAAGCGCTCTTTTGCGTAGCGCAGCCACAAAAAAGTATCCTTGGATTCGTGCGTACCGTAGCCCATATATTTCCCGTCGCTCTCCCCGCACCCGCGATGGTCGGGAATCACAAGCGTATAGCCGTTTTTATAGAGATACGGCGCCATAAAGCGGTATTCCCCGATTCCTGAGCTGCGCGCGCCGTGGCATAAAAGCATCGTTCTGCCGTTCGGGTGTTCGGGCACAAGCACACGCCCCAAAAGTCGTGCGCCGTCGGGGGCGGTCAGCCAAACATCTTCCCGCGGCAGTGCACAAAACTCCGCCTTTGCCGTTTGCAAATCCGCTTCATAGACGGGGTCGTTTTCCTCATTGCCTGCAATCATTTTTTCAATAAATTTCGGCAGACGGACGGTTTTGCGCCAAATCACCAAGTTAAACACAAGCCCGCAAGCCAAAACCAAAATCAAAAGCAATACGCAAAGCACGATGAAAAGAATGATACCTGCCGTTTTCACGCCTGATTCCCCCAAAGTTCTAAATTGGAACGCATAATTTTATCGCAAAGTGCTTCAGTCGGAAAGTCCAAAAAGAACCACCCGCATGCGCGGTCTTTCGGGAGCGGATAGCTTGAAAACTGCGCGTTGACATACACAGCATTCTCTTCGGGAACGCCGTTCCCGCCGCAGGTACTCAAATAATGCAGACAAATCTCGTGTGGGGAAGTCTGTGCCGATTCCAAGAACGGCTTTTCGCAGTCGTTCCATTTACGCTCGGGGGCAAGGCGGTAACGGTCCTGCACGTGCGCGCGGCAATCCGCAGACAGCGTCACCATCAGTGTAGAGGTTTCGGTGCGGGACGCCTGATCCTCCCAAACGGAAAAATCCAATCCGCAGAAAGCGTTCTCTTCAAAATCCGCGCTTTTTTTGCAGCGGCGCAAAAGCACGAGTTTACCGCAGCATTCCGACAGACGCGGTACACGGTTTTCCAAATACCACAAATTCTTCTGCGGGCGGATATATTGATTATAAAATGCTTTGAAAAACGGTTTTTGCAAATAGCCTCTGTCCTGCTTTATGCTCAAAACCACCGTTTCACGCGGATTCTCCCGCAAAAAAGCTTGGAGCACCGCAAAAACCTCATCAAACGAAAGGCGTTCTTTTTTCGATGCATCCCGATAGCAGTTCGCCTTGCCGTGTACCAAATAAAACCGATTCCCCGTGCGGCACAGGCGAATATCCAACAGCCGCACGCCCATTTCGAGCTGTTCTTTGAATGTGTGCGACTGGCATTTCGCAAGGCGCGAAAATGCACAAAAAGCCGTCGCGCTGTCATGCGTGCCGGCTAAATTGATTTCTGAAAGAAAGATGCCGCCCGATAAAGCGGATAGAACATTCTTGTTTTCCAAAATACGCACCTCACTCAGCGGGCTAATATCCATTTAATCATAGCGTATTTTGTATAGAAAAGCAAGAACTTGTTCCGAAAAAATGGTGAGATTATCCGAATTTTCCTGCCTAAATTACTGCTCCGCCGTTGACGGACAGAATTTGCCCCGTGATATACCCCGCACCGTCGCCTGCCAAAAACAGCACCGCCGCCGCAACCTCCTCGGGGGCACCCAGACGCTCCATCGGCGTATCTTCGGCAACCGCGCGGCAGGTTTCCTCGCCTAAGAGCCGCATCATATCCGTATCAATCGCCCCGGGGGAAACCGCGTTGACCGTAATGCCCGAGGGGGCAAGCTCCTTTGCGAGTGCTTTGGTCAACCCGATAAGCCCCGCCTTTGCCGCAGAATAATGTACCTCGCACGAGCCGCCCGTTTCGCCCCACATAGAGGCAATATTCACAATGCGCCCCGCCTTTTGGTGCAGCATATCAGGCAGTACCGCACGCGTCATATAAAACGCGCCCGTCAAATGCACCGCGAGCATATCCGCCCATTTTTCGTCGGTGATATCGGTAAATAAAATCTGCTCGGAAATCCCCGCGTTGTTGACGAGCACATCGACTTTTCCCAAGTGTTTGTGCACGGCATCGACGGCATTTTGCACGGACGCACTGTCACGCACGTCACACGGAATCGCCGCCGCGCGTCCGCCGTCCGTTTCGATTTCCTGCACAAGCGCTTCTGCCGCCGCTTCGGATGTATGATACAGTACGGCGACCGCGTACCCCGCGCGGGCAAATGCCAACGAAACCGCCCGCCCGATGCCTTTTGCGCCGCCTGTTATGATTGCTGTTTTTTGCATCGATATATTCTCCTTTAACGCAAGCTGATGGGAGTCGAACCCAATATGGTTTAAAACGGTATATTTCCGCTTAAACTTCGTTAAAACTCTCGCCATACGGCAGTATGGCGTCGAGTTTGTGCCTTGTTTAACCGAAAATCTCCTCGTTT
>JAETSA010000038.1 GCA_021769885.1 Bacillota bacterium
GAATCGCATCCCGGTCTTACAAATATTTTCATAAATCAGGCACGCAAGGCTTGGCAGGAACTTGGTCTTTTTGACCGCACACATTGCATTTCGGAAAAGGACAGCGAAACGGATTACACGGATAAGGTTTTAATTCTTGATCCGTCTGTTCTGAAAGATGAATACAAAACACCCGATGACCAGCTGTTTTTTGCAAAAGGCGGTTTCGGCTGTCATCCGAATTCCCGCGGTCGAAAGGTATTCGGTCAGTTTTTGAAAGACGGTGAAGATACGCATTTTTACCGTGAAGATTTTATCGGCGTAATTGATAAAAAATACCTGCCTGATTGGGCTGCCGAAAAGTTAAACGCAGATAAAAAATTAACGGTTGTTATGGTCGAACCGCATAAAGCACCGTATGTAACTGAAATTGAGGATGAGCTTTCTGCTCTGCAAAAGGCTGTCGGCGGATATATTGAAGTTGTGGGAAACGGTGACGGTACAATTATTATTTGTAACGAAGAAGGAAAACTCAAAGGCTTAGAGGGTAATCGCAGAATCCATGACGGTGCAAGCATTATTGCAGGCACATTTTTCGTTGTCGGTGAGGACGGCGAAAATTTCCGTTCGCTTACAGACAGCGAAACGGTTAAATATATGGAAAGGTTCGCAGAACCTGAAGATATCAGTCAGGACGAGGTGGAATCCGATATGGGTATCACCTTTTATTCAATGTAATTAAAGATAGGAGAAAATCATTATGGCAAAGAAAAAAGAACAAAAACATTCAGTCCCGAGTATTACGGCAAGGATTGACCGCCTTGCAGAACAGGACGATTCAAGCGTAAAAGCTTATGCATCGGTTAATATAGGCGGTGCGTTTGCTGTTCACGGTATTAAAGTGATTGATTCCGTAAAAGGAACATTTATATCCATGCCGTCAAACAGTTATAAAAAAGACGGAAAAATGCAGTACAGTGATATCTGCCATCCGATTACAGCCGAGGCTCGTAATGAGCTGATTGATAAAGTTATTGAGGCGTATGAAGCAAAGCTCAGCGAAGAACAGGATATGGACGATTTGTCCGAGGATGAAACGGCCGATATACAGCCGAGTATGTAAAATAATTATGTTTCTTAAAGAATTGTCTGGACTTTTGAAAAATTGTCGGTATCCTTGTGCTTGAGGTGATTTACAATGAAAAATAAAATCTTAATTGCAGTACTTGCAGCAGTAATTTTGATAACCCTTGCGGGATGCGGTCAAATGCAAACGGCTCAGTGTGAGAAATCAAAAACAGCAGATACTTCTTCG
>JAETSA010000007.1 GCA_021769885.1 Bacillota bacterium
GCTGACCTCAGCGTCCCGCAAAATTTCATCAGACTTCGGCGGGTCGCCGAGTCGGCAACCCCTACGAGTTGCGATTTACCGTTGGGTTTGTGCAAAACCTGACCGTGCTCGGGCGGATGAAGGCATCCGCCCCTACGGGTTACGTTTCGCTGTTAGGCTTGCGCAAAATCAAACCTTGCTCGGGCGGGCATGGAAACCCGCCCCTACGGGATTGTGCGTTATTTTAAACATACCGTAGGGACAGCCCGGGCTCGCTGTCCGCTCTACGGGTGAACGAGTTCGCCCCTACGGGAGTTGCGACGTAGGGCGGGGGCTTGCTCCCGCCGCAGAATTTCTGAATTTGGTACGCGCGTAGGGTCGGACGTCCCCGTCCGTCCGCGGACATCCGCCCCTACGATTTGTAGGGGACGCTGACCTCAGCGTCCCGCAAAATTTCATCAGACTTCGGCGGGTCGCCGAGTCGGCAACCCCTACGAGTTGCGATTTACCGTTGGGGTTGTGCAAAAATCCGACCGTGCTCGGGCGGGCGTGGAAACCCGCCCCTACGATTTGTAGGGAATGACCGATGACGTGTCCGTAAAATCTTTACATAAAATTAGATAAAACAGTAGTGGACGCCGAGACGGCGTCCACTACTGTTTTATCCCTTTTAACAATACCGAAAATTTCTATTTTTACGTTATAGCGTATTTTCTACGTTGTAGCGTATACGATGAAGCGTAGAATTGGATACACTTGTATGGGTGATACTATGAGTGTAAAAGATGCTATCGTACAAAGACTTGACCAATTATGTGCAGAACGCCAACTGAATTACAATGCTTTGGCAACAATTTCGGGGATTACACCTTCAACCGTATACAGTCTAATGAAAACCGACTATCGAGATTTAACGGTTGTTACATTGAAAAAGCTCTGTGACGGGTTGGAAATCACGCTCGGGGAGTTTTTCTCCACACCTGAATTTGATGCGTTAGAACAGGAAATCAAATGAACACAACAAAGCTTCAAAAAGGATTAGACCGCGCGCTGTGCACGTTGTTTCCGCGCCGCTGTATCTACTGCGGCAAAGTCGTTGTGCCCGAACGGCAAATATGCGAGGATTGCGAGACAAATCTGCCGCGTATTTCTGCACCGATTTGTCTTTTGTGCGGGCATACAAAATCGGACTGCGTCTGCAAGCAAAAGAAACACAAATTCAAGGCAGTCTGCGCGCCGTTTTATTATGAAGACGCGATTGTGCAGGCGGTACACCGTTTGAAGTTTGAAAACAAGGATTTTTTAGCTGTCCCTTTCGCCTCGGATATGGCAGAATGTGTGCGGCGCGAATACGCGGATATTGTGTTTGATGCGGTTACCTTCGTGCCGTTCACAAAGCGGCAAATGCGTGTGCGTGAATGGAATCCGAGCGAAGCACTCGCACAGGCACTTTCCGAACAGCTCCGTCTGCCGCTTGAGCCGTTGCTCGTCAAGCTTTTCGAAACCAAAACACAGCATAATTTAGAAGCGCGGGAACGCACGGGCAATGTGTTCGGCGTATTCGATGTTACCGATGTAAACGCCGTTGCAGGCAAAACGGTTTTATTGGTCGATGATATCAAGACCACAGGCGCAACCCTGCACGAATGTGCAAAAATGCTGATGCTCTCAAGCGCAAAAGCGGTATACGCCTGTACCTTTGCGGTAACGAAGAGAGACCGTACCGAACGGTGAGCGCGGCAAATCCGTATAAGTCCGACAAATTTATGTTGACATCCCCGAGAGGTGTCGATACAATGGAAGTGCAATAAAATAAAAACAGGGAGAAGAAAAATGAAAACGAAACGCATTTTTACCGTACTTTTGGCAATGCTGCTCGTGTGCTGCATCGCAGTACCTGCGGCTGCCGGGGAAACCTTTGAGGATGAATACATTTCTTTACAGATACCCGACAATTATCAGGAAGATATCTCCGATATGACCGGGGCGCTCACCAAAGGTGCTTACTGTGAAATGGATGCCGACGGGGAAAGCACCGGTGACAGTTTCAACTTTTATATCCTGCAAAATAATTTCACACGGATGTCCATTGAAGATATGCAAAAAGATGAGATACGCAATGAACTGAAGGACACTATTTTGGATACTGTAAAAAAAGAAGGCGAAAACGCCGGTATGAACTACAGAATTTCCAATGTGCAGGACGGGTTTAAGCTTGCAACACACTTCACCTATTACAACCTTACTATGAACTCTGCGGTCACTTACCTCGGCACAACCACCGTTATTTATCAGTCTATGGCAATTGTCCCGATTAACGACTGCACGTTCTATTTCATCTACACAAGCCTGGAAAGCCGTGAAAAGGCAGAGCAGGAATGTGCGGCGTTACTGGATAATTTGCAAATTTTGATTGAACCTACAGATAAAGACAGTTGGATTGTTTTCGGTACAATCAGCGGTGCCGTCATCGGTGCGTTAATCGGTCTGATTGTTGCCCTGAACGCCAAGCAAAAAAAGAAAAAAGCCGCACAGCAGGCAGCATACCCCTATCCCGTTGCACCGAACGGACAGTATCCTGCAAACGGACAGTATCCTGCAAACGGACAGTATCCTGCAAACGGACAGTATCCGAATGTACCGCCGCAGTATCCGCCGTATGCACCGAATGGATACGTACCGCAAAATCAACCGCAGAATCCGCAGCAGTATACACCGCCTACACAGATGCCCACGGATTCGCAGAATACACAGAATTTCTAAGCAATCTGCTTGACAAACGCCTGAAATACTGTTATTCTTAGTTCTATAATTTCATAAACAGAAACGCTTTGACAAAGAGTAAGACCGTTTCGCACTTCCAAGAGAGCCGCCGTAAGGTGTGAGGGCGGCAAGTGCCACAGTCCGCGTCGCTTTGGAGCGGTTTTTCAGAAACGGACGATTCTGCGTTTATCGTTCCGCGTGTAAGAAAAAACGGTTCCCGCCGTTATCGGGTTTAAGCGGTTCGCGTAAAATACGCGGGCAATTTGAGTGGTACCACGGAATTCTTTCGCCTCATACAGTTTGTATGGGGTGATTTTTGATGTGCGGAGTACAAATATGAGCTTACCGAAAAGGAAGCATCCAAGATTAAAAAACTTTGATTACAGTCAAAACGGATGTTATCATATCATCATTTGCGTAAAAAATGAAAGCGTTCGTCTTTCAACGGTAGGGCGGGGGCTCGCCCCCGCCGAAGCAGTCGTGCGGCTGACGAAATACGGAGAAATATTCAAATCAGAGTTATTGAATTTGGAAGACAGATTTAATTGTATAAAGATTGATAAATACTGTATTATGCCCAATCATATTCATATTTTATTGTCTATTGAAAATGCGGGAACTGCGGCGGGGGCAAGCCCCCGCCCTACCGTCAGTGATTGCGTACGCACAGTTAAATCTATTTTCACCCGTAAATGCAACGCCATGGACGATACCGCAGGAAGGATTATTTTCCAATCTTCCTTTTACGATGAAATTATCGGCAGTGTTTCTTATTATGAACAAGTTTGGCGCTACATCGATGAAAATCCGATAAAATGGCTGATTACCCACCACAAAATATAATTCAAAGATTCTCGGAACGGAGGAAAATATATGTCCAAAGAACTTGAAAAACAGTACAACCCTAAAAACGTGGAGGACAGGCTTTACAAAACCTGGCTTGACAAAAAGTATTTCCACGCAAAGCGTGAGGCGGGCAAGGAAACCTACACCATCGTGATTCCGCCCCCCAACATCACGGGGCAGCTCCATATGGGGCACGCGCTCGACAACACGCTGCAGGATATTCTGATTCGCTATCACCGTATGGCGGGTTACGATACCCTTTGGCTGCCCGGCACGGATCACGCGTCCATCGCGACCGAGGCAAAAATCGTGGAAGCGATGAGAAAAGAGGGCCTTTCCAAAGAAGATTTGGGACGCGAAAAATTCTTGGAACGCGCTTGGGACTGGAAAGCCCAATACGGCGGCAGAATCATTGAACAGCTCAAAAAAATGGGCTCTTCCTGCGATTGGGACAGAGAACGTTTTACCCTCGACGAGGGCTGCAGTAATGCCGTAAAAGAGGTCTTTACACGTCTTTATGAAAAGGATTTAATTTACCGCGGTAATCGAATGGTGAACTGGTGTTCGCACTGCAACACATCTATTTCGGATGCTGAGGTGGAGTATGAGGAGCAGGACTCGAACTTCTGGCATCTGCTTTATACGGTTAAGGAAACGGGAGAACAGTTGGAGCTTGCCACCACGCGTCCGGAAACGATGTTGGGCGATACAGCGGTCGCCATTAACGGCGATGACCCGCGCTATACCCATTTGCACGGCTGTCATGTTATTTTGCCGCTTCTGAACAAAGAAATCCCGATTGTATGCGATGCGCACGCCGATATGACAAAGGGCACAGGTGTTGTAAAGATTACCCCCGCACACGACCCCAATGACTTCGAGGTCGGGCTTCGCCATAATCTGCCGATTATCCGCACCTTTACCTATGACGGCTATATGACAGGCGCAAAGGATAAGGCGGAGGCGGACGAGCTGCGCGCTTCCGGCAAGGCAACACAAAACGAACCCGAGGTGCTCGACTGCGGAAAATACGCGGGAATGCGCACCTTAGAAGCGCGCAAGGCGATTCTCAAGGACTTGGAAGCGGGCGGCTATATCAAAGAAATTGAACCGCTGAAGCACGAGGTCGGCACCTGCTACAGATGCCACACAAGCATTGAGCCGATGGTTTCGAAGCAATGGTTTGTGCGTATGGAACCGCTTGCAAAGCCCGCTATGGAGTCGGTCGAAAAGGGCGAGGTCAAGTTCATTCCCGAACGCTTTACAAAAACCTATATGAACTGGATGCGCGGTACGCGTGACTGGTGTATTTCCCGTCAGCTTTGGTGGGGACACAGAATCCCCGCATGGTACTGCGACGACTGCGGCGAAACCGTCGTTTCAAAAACAGATGTTACCGTTTGCCCGAAATGCGGCGGCACACATCTTTGGCAAGACCCCGACACCTTGGATACTTGGTTCTCTTCTGCGCTGTGGCCGTTCTCAACCTTGGGTTGGCCCGAAGCAACCGAAGATTTAAAGCATTATTATCCGACAAATACGCTTGTAACCGGGTATGATATTATCGGCTTCTGGGTTTCGAGAATGATTTTCTCGGCGCTGGAATACACGGGCAAAGCGCCGTTTGACACCGTGCTCATTCACGGCCTTGTGCGTGATGCACAGGGACGCAAGATGTCGAAATCCCTGGGCAACGGCATTGACCCGTTGGAGATTATCGACAAATACGGTGCGGACGCACTGCGCTTTACGCTCGCCACGGGCAACAGCCCCGGGAACGATATGCGTTTCTCGGATGAGCGTGTTGAAGCAAGCCGTAACTTCGCCAACAAGATTTGGAATGCCGCGCGTTTTATTCTGATGAATCTCAGCGAAAACGAACCCGCGCCGCACATCCCCGAAAACCTGATTTTAGAGGACAAGTGGATTTTAAGCCTTTACAATGCGCTGGTTGCCGATGTAACGGATTGTCTTGAGAAATTCGAGCTCGGTATGGCGGTACAGAAGCTTTACGACTTCATTTGGGATGTATTCTGCGACTGGTATATTGAAATCGCCAAAATCCGCCTGAACGGCGAGGACGAAGCGGCAAAAGCCACCGTTAAAGCGGTGCTTGTGTATGTGATGTCGAACACCTTAAAGCTTTTACATCCGTTTATGCCGTTCATTACGGAAGAAATTTGGCAGACCCTGCCGCACGAGGGCGAAAGCATTATGATTGCCGCTTGGCCGAAGGCAGACGACGCTTTGAATTACGCCGAGGAAGAGGCGCAGATGGAGCGCATTATGACGGCGATTAAGGCGGTGCGCAACCGCCGTGCGGAAATGAATGTCGCGCCCTCCAAGAAAGCAAAGGTATTCATTGAAACCGCGTACGGCGACACCTTCCAAAGCGGTACGGTATTCTTTAACCGTTTGGCGTCCGCGAGCGAAGTACAGGTTGCCGAAAGCTTTGACGGTATGGACGATGCGGTTTCCATCATCACGGAAAGTGCAAGAATCTATATTCCGATGGACGAATTGGTCGATTTCGAAGCGGAATTGGCACGCTTGGAAAAGGAAAAAGCTTCTGTGCAAAAGGAGCTGGATTTTGTCAACGGCAAGCTGAACAATGAAAATTTCGTCTCGAAAGCCCCCGCTGCCGTAGTTGAAAAACAACGTCAGGCAAAAGCGCAGTTAGAGGGAAAAATGGAACTGATCGAAGAAAGCATTCAAAAGATTTCCAATCGGTAATTGCGAACAATAGAAAAAACACGGAACGGATATTACTGCCGTTCCGTGTTTTTGTTTATTTGTGGTTATTTGTAGGGGCGATTCACCCGCAGAACGGACAGCCGCAAGGACTGTCCCTACGATGTGCAAAATGACGCACCAATCGTAGGGGCGGGCTTCCACGCCCGCCCGAGCACGGATGGATTTTTGCACAAACCCAACGGTAAATCGCAACTCGTAGGGGTTGCCGACTCGGCGACCCGCCGAAGTCTGATGAAATTTTGCGGGACGCTGAGGTCAGCGTCCCCTACAAATCGTAGGACCCATGGAACTTCATCAAATTTTGACGGGCGGGCGCGGATTTTCTCCGAAAACGGGCACCCTTTTGTCTCGCGTTGCTCGACATTTCCCCTGTCAGGGGAATACCCCGACCCCTACAAGACAAGCGGATTACAATTATAATTCAAACCGCAAGGTTACAATCTCATACGGCTTGAAGGTCAGCTTTACGCTTCTGCCGTTTGATTCGAGCGGTGTTTCTGCATTTTCCAACAAATCGCACACCGATACGCGTTTGAAATCGAAGCCCGCAGTTACCGTCGCGTCTGCGCGCTGACGGTAGGCTTCATACAAACGCACAACCACTGCGTCTCCCTTTTCCGCTTTTTTGACGGTGTCGGCAAGGACGTTTTCGCAGTCTACCGAGAAAAGAGAAAGGCTTTCGGGCAATTTGCCGCTCTGCGCGCCGATTCTTTGTGCTGTCAGCGGATTATTGAGCAAATACGCCTGCTGTACTGTGCCCGCCGCGCGGTAATCGCCCGCGTGCGGATACAGAGAATAGGTAAAGGTATGTGCGCCTCTGTCTGCGGTTTCATCGGGATAAGTGCCGCATTTCAACAGCGTTAAGCGCATCACGCCGCCGTGAATGTCGTGACCGTATTTGCAGTCGTTCAACAGGCTCACACCGTAGCCGTATTCAGACAAATCGGCGTATTTGTGTGCACAGACCTCGAATTTTGCCGCATCCCAGCTGGTGTTGGTGTGCGTCGGGCGCTCCACCGCGCCGAACTGAATTTCATAAGTCGCCTTGTCGGACAGCACATCCACAGGGAACGCGGTTTTCAAAACCAAATGGCTCTCGTTCCAGTCGATATCCGTGTCGAAATCGATGCGCGCCGTGTCGTCATACAGCCAGATTTTTTGTGTAATCGTGCTGTGCATAAAGGTCTTTTTGACCTCTACGCCTGCACGCGCGCCGTCCGCAATCGGTTTTATTTCCGCCACGTCGGAAAGCGTCCACGATTTTTCTTTATAATAATTGCTGATTTCCCAGTTGTCGTAATCGCGCGGGTAATCCTCGTAAGCGGTCATCACGTTACCCTGCTCGCCCGATTTTAACACTTCGCGGCAGTTTTTCTTATCATAAATCCGTGTAAATGCGCCGCTGTCGGAAAGCTCCAAAATGAAAAAGTCGTTTTCGATTTTCCGCGCTCCCGTCTGCACAGTCTTTCGGGGGGCTGTATCGGGCACGATTTTATAACCTTTAGGCGGAATATTCTCCACATATCGGGTTTCGCCGTCCACCGTTACCGTGCCGCTTGCTTCGAACGCATTCGGATTCCAAACAAGAATGCCGCCGTCCGTCCCAATGCTTTCGGCGATATGCGCCGCCGAAGTCTTGCAGATGTCGTTACCGACCCTGCCGATTGCTTCATACTGTGCGTGCGAAACCTCATAGACCTCGTGAATCGACGAGCCGGGGATGATGTCGTGGAACTGATTCAGAAGAATGGTTTCCCAACCGTCGTGCAGAGATTTTTCGGGATACGCCGACCCATTTAAAAGGGTATCCCAAAGCGCAAGGCTTTCCGCATTTTGATACAGGAACTCGCTTTGGCGGTTATACCGCTTGTTTTTTGCCTGCGAGGTGTATGTGCCGCGGTGATATTCGAGATACAGTTCCCCTTGCCAATGCGGTGTTTTGGGATTTTCCTCTGCTTTTTTGCGCATCCTAGAGAGCATCTCGCCTGCGAACTCCATTTTGGCTTTCGGCACAGCGGGGAGTCCTTTTTTGAGAATGTTATAGTATTCCAAATCCTTGCGAACAGGTCCGCCGCCGCCGTCACCGTAGCCGAAGGTAATCAGCACTTCGTTTTGGAAATTTTTCTGCTGATAGCGATCCCACGCGCCCATCAGCTGGCATGGGTTGAGCTTCGCGTTATAAGTCACGTTGCGGGCAGGCTTTTGCCCGCGCACCTTATCCTGCGCGGTCATAAAGAACGAGAAAATATCCGTACCGTCAATCCCCTGCCACCAAAACGTATCATACGGCATACGGTTGCTTTCATTCCAACCGATTTTCGAGGTGACAAATGCTTCCACGCCGCTCTTTTTGAGAATCTGCGGCAGTGCGGCGGAATAGCCGAACACATCCGGCAGCCAAAGCACCTTGCAGTCCGCACCAAATTCCTCTTTAAAGAACGATTTGCCGTAAAGGATTTGACGCACTAAGCTTTCGCCCGAGGAAAGGTTGCAGTCCGCTTCGACCCACATTGCGCCTTCGACTTCCCAACGTCCCTGTTTCACCATTTCCTTGACCTCGGCATACAGCTCGGGGGACTCCTCTTTCAGATATTTATAAAGCTGTGCCTGGCTCGACATAAACTTGTATTCGGGATATTTTTTCATCAGCGCAAGCACCGTAGAGAAGGAGCGCAACACCTTTTCGCGCGTTTGTGCAAGCGTCCAAAGCCACGCAACATCGATATGTGTATGCCCGATGCACAACGCATTCACGCCAAATTCGGGATAGTTGCCGCTCAAAACCGTGGCATCCAAATACTGTTGCGCCGCACGCACCGATGCCATACATTCGTCCGAATACGGTTCGCGCAAATCGACAAGGTTCACAGCGTGTTCCAAACAGTTCTGCATATCCACATACGCTTTTTCGTGCGGGTCTAACAAAATCGTGGCTTCATACGGCACGCAAAGGCTGTAATACAGCTTACGGATTTCTGCGTTATACACGCGCAGATTCGCGTTGAACTCTAAATGATTTGCCTCTTTGCCGCCGTAGGCGTACACGTAAATTTCGTATGCCGATTTTGCATTGTCTAAAAACACCTCGCGGTGATTGGTATCTAAGCCCTGCACAAGTACGCCGTCCACATACACAATAAACTGCGGATTCACAGCATCCCACCCATCTAACTGTGTGGAAATGCAAAGCTCGACATCCCTGCCGCGCATATTCTCAGGAATTTCGAGATGTTTATAAAACCACGCGTGGCAGTCTTTCTCCCCGCCCCAGCGTTCGTACCGACCGAACGGGCGAAAGCTTTCGTCAATTTCGGGTAGCGCATTGCCTGTTTTGTAGCCGCAGGGCTTTACGAGAAATCCGTCTAACGGTACATCCTGTTCGCAGGCGGCTTTTTTCAGCACATCCAAATAGACGTGCAGTCTGTCTTCATAAAAATCTGTTTGCATAAAGGTTTCCTCGTCCATAGATTTTTGGGTATTGTATCACATTCATAGGCGCTTGTGCAAGCCATTTAATGAAATAAATCCGACAATAAATAAAAGGAGCCGCACACAAGCACCAAGCCTTCCTGCGGTGTGGCGTCGATAGCGTGTTTTAAAGCGGATTTCGGGTTGCTTTCTGTAAAGGATTTTACATTTACAGAATCGGCTAAGCCTTGTAACATCGCGGGTTCTGCGGCACGCGGATTGCTCGGCTTTGTAAAGTAAACCGCTTTACAAGCAGGCAGAACCGTTTTCAGGTATTTTGCCGCATCCTTGTCCGCCATCATACCGATGACTGCCGTAATATTCTGCGGCGCAAAGCGATTTAATACCGCACTGAGTGCTTCGGCGCATTCGGGATTGTGTCCGCCGTCCAACAGCATCGGCGGTGTACCTGCGCGGTACTCCATACGTCCGCGCATTACCGTATTTTGAAGCCCTTCTCGAATATGCGCTTGCGTCACACCTGCGATTTGCTTTGCCGCTTCCACAACCCCGACCGCATTTTCAATTTGATGCTGTCCCGAAAGGTGTATTGTGTAGGTTTCACCTTGATAGGAAAATACCGTTTCCGTAAGACTTTCCGAAAGCACCTGCGCCGCATTTGCGTCCGCCACACAAAGCGCACAGCCTTGCTTTTTTGCCGTATCCCGAATCACCGAAAGTGCCGTCGGGTCTTGGCGGGTCGTGGTCACACAGGCGCTTCCCCGCTTTAAAATCCCCGCCTTTTCCGATGCAATCTGCTCGATTGTATCGCCGAGAATCTTTGTGTGGTCAAGCGATATAGACGTAATCACACACACCTCGGGCGCAGGGATGATGTTTGTAGAGTCAAACCGTCCGCCGAGCCCGACTTCCATCACGGCGTAATCGCAGTTCTGTTCTTTGAAATACAGCAATGCCGCGGCGGTAATCGCTTCAAATTCCGTCGGCACGATGCCATCCGCGTTCAGCGTTTCTATCGCGGCTTTTACACGCGCAACCACACACGCCAACGCATCTTCCGGAATATTTTCATTATTTATCTGTATACGCTCACAAAACGAAAATACATAGGGCGAGGTAAACAGCCCTGTTTTGTACCCTGCCGCTTTTAAAATGCAGGCGAGCATCGTCGAGGTCGAGCCTTTGCCGTTTGTACCCGCGACGTGCACGAATCGCAGATCGTTTTGCGGATTGCCGAGCACGGCGAGCAGTGCGCGGATGCGTTCGAGCCCCGGTTTGATGCCGAACGCCAGCAGAGAATGGATATAGTCAACTGCTTCTTGATAATTCATTGTTTTTGCATCCTCAAATATCTAAAATCAATTCCACGGGACAATGATCCGACCCGAAAATCTCGCTGTGAATGGTCGCGCCGACGATTTTTTCCGCAAGGCGGTTCGAAACACAGAAATAGTCAATCCGCCACCCCGCATTGTTTTTGCGGGCGTTAAACCGATAAGACCACCACGAATACGCCCCTGTTAAATCGGGATACAGGTATCGGAAGGTGTCTGTAAACCCGCTTTCCAAAAGAACCGTGAACTTTTCGCGCTCCTCATCGGAAAAGCCTGCATTGCCGCGGTTGGTTTTCGGGTTTTTCAAATCGATTTCTTGGTGCGCAACATTCAGGTCGCCGCAGAATATCACGGGCTTTTGCGCATCCAGCGACAGTAAGTAGCTACGGAATTTATCCTCCCAGCTCATACGGTATTCGAGCCGCTTCAAGCCGTCCTGCGCGTTGGGCGTGTAGCAGGTTACCACAAAGTATTCGTCATACTCCAGCGTAATCACGCGCCCCTCGCTGTCGTAATAGGCATCGTTCATCCCGTAATACACGGCGTTCGGGGCTTCCTTTGCAAAAATTGCCGTGCCCGAATAGCCTTTTTTCTCTGCATAATTCCAAAAAGAGCAATATCCGTCAAACTGCAAATCAATTTGCCCTTCCTGCAGTTTTGTTTCCTGTAAGCAGAAAAAATCCGCATCTAACTTTTGAAATTCTTCCTCAAAATTTTTGCCGACGCACGCACGCAACCCGTTGACATTCCACGAAATCAGTTTTTTCATTTTCCGCGTCCTCCTTTTTTCTTTGCCTATTGTAGCATTATGGCACGGAAAAATCCATATTTTTTCATTGACTTTTTTTAATCTCCGTTGTAAGATAAATTTTGACAGATTTTTCACAAATCGGATACGGGGAAGAAATATGCAAATACAACAAAATGACAAAACGACAGCAAAATCCGAGCTTTGGCACATATTTTTAGATATGTTTGAAAAAGCGGGGTTTTTATTTTTATTTTTCTTCTTGGTTTATTTCGCAGTATATATGGCGCACACGCAGAAAATGTCTCCGCTTTTGGATACTGCCGCGCTTTTGCCTGCAAGCGGAGAAATGTCCTCGGCAAACGTATATATACCTACTGTCACGGAGTCCGACGCGCATTCGGCAGGTACAAATTCAGAAAGCAGACTGCCGTCTGTAGATTTCAGCAAAGCCCCACAGGGCAAGGAAGAAATCGCCGCATATTATGCCGCCGCACTCAATCGTGCAAAAGCAAACGCCGCTTCTGTTACGCTTGTCGAAAAAAACGGCTCGAATTACAACGGCGTTGTGGAAGCCGGCGGAAACGCATTTCTTTCCTCCGCGGCAAAATCTCTGATGCGTTCCTTTTTGAAGGAAGAAACCCCGAACATCACATTTTCCGACCGTACAGAGATACAGGAAAATTTCATACCCCGCGGCACGGTAAGCCATTTGACCGCCGCCGATTTAGCGGACGCCGCTTGTCGTGAAGAGGGCGCATACTATATTCTTACCGTTCGCTTAAAACCTGATCGAAATCCGCAGGCGGGATACGGTTCGGGCGCAGTCGGCTCGATTATTACCAAATCGGAAATCGAAGACGCCGTAGACGGTAAAATCAAAATGGAAAATCTTGTTTGTGCCTACGACGGCGCGGCTTCGGAAATCAAAATTGAAAAAGCGACGGGAAATCTTACGGAAATTCGAACCTCACTGCCGATGTATTTGGAGTTGACGAGCTTAGGGCTTGACTGCCGCATCGGATTGCAATTTGATGAATTTTGGACAGTGCAGTGGTAAAACCCGATAAAATAAAAAAGAAAAGGTGCCTGCCGCCTTTTCTTTTTTTGTTGTTTGTGCTAAAATAGTCTGCAGATTAAATACGGAAAGGGAGAGACATATGCAAAGCCCCTGTTTTGACAAAACGAAATATTTTATTATTGATATGGACGGCACGTTTTATTTGGACGGCAATCTGATTGACGGCGCGATGGATTTTTTGTCCCGCGTGAAAGAAGTCGGCAAGGATTTTTGCTTTTTTACCAACAATTCTTCGAATAATGTCGCAGTCTGCCGCGAAAAGCTGCATAAAATGGGCTGTGACGTGCCCGAAGATAAAATTGTGATTTCCTCGCACGTGACAGCGGATTTTCTCAACAGAAACCGTGCGGGTAAAACAGTCTATTTGCTCGGCAACGAACGTCTGACTGCCGATTTTGAGGCGGCAGGGATTCCGTTGGTTTCCGAAAATCCCGACATTGTGGTGCTGGGCTTTGACACAACGCTCACCTATCAAAAGCTTTGGGACGCCTGCCGCTACATTGCAAACGGCGCGGAATACATTGCAACGCATCCCGATTTCAACTGCCCGACGGCAGACGGCTTTATGCCCGACACGGGCTCGATGATGGCACTCTTCAAAGCCTCTACAGGCAAAGACCCGCTTGTAATGGGCAAGCCGCACAGCTATACGGTCGATTATCTGACCGAACGCTTCCACTGTAAGCGCGACGAGCTGTGCTTCATCGGTGACCGCCTCGAAACCGATATTCTCATCGGGCAAAAGCACAACATTCCGTCCGTATTGGTTTTAACAGGTGTAACGGATATGGAGCTGTACAATCGAAGCGACATTCGCGCAACTGCAGTAGAGGATTCGCTGAAATCCTTCGCGACACACATTTGAGGCACAGGTATGGCTACAGAAAAAACACAGGTAGAATTATTCACAGACGGCGCGTGCTCAGGAAATCCCGGTCCCGGCGGCTGGGGCGCAATTCTGCGCTGTAACGGCGTAGAAAAAGAGCTTTCGGGCGGCAGTGCACAAACCACAAATAATAAAATGGAGCTGACTGCCGTAATCGAGGGGTTAAAAGCACTCAAACGCCCGTGCAGAGTAACACTGTATACGGACTCAAAATATGTTTCGGACGGTCTTTCGAAGGGCTGGGCTGTTTCGTGGAAAGCGCGCGGCTGGAAGAAAAAAGACGGCAAGCCCGCGCTGAATCCCGACCTTTGGGATGCGCTTTTGACGCTCACCGACACACACGAGGTACACATTGTGTGGATTAAAGGCCACGCGGGGCATCCCGAAAACGAGCGTTGCGACGCTTTAGCGGTGGCAAATGCAAAAAAATATACAAAAAATTAGCGGAATTTTGTATATAAAATTTTTTCTCTAATCTTGAACAGATTTATAGAATGTGTTAAGATTAGAATGATATTTTTCACGCACAAAGGATGTGATTTTTTGGCGGATACAACAGTAACCACACAGGAAGTAACCGCAGAAACCGAAGCGGAGCAACAGGTTGAAATCGCCTCGTCGCAAAACAGACGCTATCTTCGTCTGCGGGAAATGATTGCCTTTTTGCTTACGGCATTCGGTCAAAAAAACTTAAATGAGTTTGTCAACGGAAACCGACAGTTCTTTATGATCAGCTTCCTCGGCATTTCAGGTAAGGCTTACGGCTCCATTATGTTTTTGGAAACGCTGTATGACGCAATGGACGACTCCATCTCAGGCTTGATTATTGACCGTACGCGTACGCGTTGGGGCAAACTTCGTCCGTATTTCATTATTTCTACGCCGATTTGGGCAGTGGCAATTTTGATGCTGTTTACCACGCCGTCTTTTTTGACAACACAAACTGCAAAAGTGGTATGGGCAGTTGTCGCGATTTTCGCACACAATCTCGGCATGAGCTATTTCGGTATTTGGCAGATTATGCCGTACGACATTACACCGAACGTCAACGAACGCAACAACCTGCTTGCTTCACAGAAATTTATGGAAATTTTCGGTGCATGGCTTCCCGCGCTTTTGCCGATTCTGATTGACTTTTTACCCAGCAAAACCAACAACGTCATCGGCATGCAGGATGTTTACTCCGGCTATGCGCTGATTATGGTCATTATTTCCGCCGCGACAGCCATTTACGGTTTCTTTGTCATGCGGGAGCGCGTACCGTTGGCATCGCGTGAGCAAATGAAGGAAGTCGGCATTATTGAATCCTTCAAAATTGCTTTAAAAAACCGTCCGATGCTGATTTTACAGCTTAACTACTTCTTTAACGGCTTGAAAGGCATCGGCGCATCCAACGAAAAATTCTTCTGGATGCACAATGCAGGCAAACTGACATATGCCACCATTTCCAGTCTCTTTACAGGTATTCCGCGTTTCATTATCACACCGCTTACGCCGAAGCTGATTCGGAAATTCGGCGCAAGAACCGTCGGTATTGCCGCAGGTATTTTCGGCGGTGCGATGTACGGGCTGATGTACATACTCGGCTACCAGCCTTTAGCAGGTTTTAACTCCGAATTGACATGGGAGACCCCCATCGGCGTTGTTGTCAACTTAGTATACATCACCATCATGCTGACCTTAGCAGGACTCCCGAACGGCGTAATCGATGTTGTCGGTACAGTTTTACAGGGCGATGTATACGATTACGGCGAATGGAAATACGGCGTGCGAAACGAAGCATTGATTGCAACGGTTTCGGGCTATTTCCAAAAGCTTGCCAACTCCATCAACAATGCGCTTTCGGGCTTTGTAATTTCGTGGATTGGCTATGTTGCACATAAAGACGTGTTCGGCAACATTGTCCGTGAAACCGACAATAAGGTATTGCAGGGCTTTTGGTTCATTTTCTGCGTAACCCCCGCAATCGCCCGTTTCCTGTATGGCATTTCGCTGATTTTCTTCAACGTACACGGCAAATTTAAAGCGCAAATGCTTGCGGACTTAGAGGTTCGCCGCAGAGAGCAGGTTCGTCAGATGCAGGCAGAAAATAAATCTGCTGACGGCGAATAAGCTTCTCGGACAGAAAACATTCCGAATCTTTACAAAAAATCCCATCCGTTCTAAAAAGAGCGAATGGGATTTTTTTGCCGTTATTTATAAAACCGTTTGCCTGTATTGATGTTTGCTTTTCTTGCCTGGCTGTGCTGTTCGCGGCGCGGAATTTTATAAAGTCTGCCGTCCTTTTGAAAATGCGCGCCTGTCTGCTGAAACCAAAACGGGATATTCTGCCGTACGCACTGCGCCCGAATTTGTAAAATCCAATTATAATCGCAAATCCGTGCCTGCATACCCGACTCCCCTGCCGCCGTCACGCCTTCAATTTCCGAAGTCAAAAAGCGTTCCAAATCGATCGGCTCCAGCAGCGGAGAGCAGACGATTTCCTTGTGCTTTGCCTTTGCCGACAGCAAATACGGCAATCGATAGTCGGCGCGATCCTGATTTTCCACCGTACAGCAAACCACCACATTGTCGTATCCGTCGCCCCAATCGGGCGGCACGCACTGCATCAAACGGTCAATCCGTTTTGTGATAAACAAAAACGTGCAGTCGCTTCGCTCCCGAATCATAGCCCACGCCTCCTGCCGCCATACATCTGCATCCTCCAATAAAAAATCAGAGGTAAAGCAGGTATAAATGCACGTCCCCGACGGAATTTTATACTTGCCGCTGCGGTCTTTTTTCACGGGCAGGTTAAAATTCTGCGTTTTATGCACCTCGGCACTGTTTCGGTCGTATTTCGCATCGCTTCTGTATACATAACAATGCTTACAGCCCGTGCTGATTTTGTGACAGCCGTGCCAAAGATTCCATGTGACGGAACGCATTCAGCTCCCCTCCCGATGAATATTTCTGATTTTGCGCCCCCGGCAGTGTTCGTTTGTGTACACAATCGCGCCACTACGAGTGTAGGGAACGACCTTAGTGTCGTTCCGTGGAGTTTGTGCAAATTCTGCCGGGCATGACGTAAATTGGATTCACGCGTAGGGACGGACATCCTTGTCCGTCCGTGAGTTTGTGCAAAATCCAACTGCGTTCGGGCGGACGTGGAAGTCCGCCCCTACGGGGTTAGTGTAAAACCGTTAGGCTTATGTGAAATCCAACCGCCCACGGGGCGATGTGGGCACCGCCCCCTACGGGTTACATTACAGCTTTTCGACTTTCAGCATATTGGTGGTGCCCGAAACGCCGAGCGGAATGCCCGCTGTAATCACCACGAGGTCGCCGCGGCTTACCAAACCGTTTTTCACCGCAACCTCTACCGCGTGGGAAAACAGTTCGTCCGTGCTCTTTTTTTCTTCGCACATCAGCGGCACAATGCCCCAGGACATACTCATTTGGCGGCAAATCACTTCATTTGTTGTGCAGCCGATAATCATAGACTGCGGACGGTGCTTGGAAATCATACGCGCGGTCGAACCGCTCTTCGTCACGGTAATAATCGCCTTCGCGCCTAAGTCGTGTGCCGTCGTTACGGTGGCGTGCGAAATGGCATTGGTAATGCTCTTATTGGCTTCGCTTGCCGCTTTGAAATCCGTCACATAATCAATTTGCGCTTCGGTGCTTTCGGCAATGAGCGCCATCGTTTCCACCGATTCCACGGGATGCGCGCCTGCAGCCGTTTCCCCTGACAGCATAATCGCAGAGGTTCCGTCATAAATCGCGTTGGCAACGTCCGTAATCTCCGCGCGCGTGGGACGCGGATTGGTAATCATAGACTCCAGCATCTGCGTAGCGGTAATGACCTGCTTACCTGCGCTGTACGCCTTTTTGATGATGCGCTTCTGAATGGACGGAATCATTTCAAACGGAATTTCCACGCCCATATCGCCGCGTGCGACCATCACACCGTCCGCCTCGTTGATAATCTCGTCAATATTTTGTACGCCGTCCATATTTTCAATTTTGGCAATGATGCGCACATTCCGCCAGCCGAGTGCATTTGTGAATTTGCGCAAATAGGCAATATCCGCCGCAGAGCGCACAAAAGATGCCGCAATAAAATCAAAGCCCAACTTTGCGCCGAACTCCAAATCGGACATATCGCGCTCCGAAAGATAAGGCATCGACAGCTCCACCCCGGGCACATTTACGCCCTTGCGGTCGGAAAGCACACCGCCGTCCGTCACCGTGCAAACGATATCCGTTTCGCCGACCTGCTTCACCGTCATCGCAACCAATCCGTCGTTAATGAGGATTCTCGTGCCGACGGTTACATCGCCGGGAAGCCCCTTAAAAGAAACGCTCGCCGTCGTTTCGTCGCACTCGACTTCGCGCGTGGTCAAGGTGTATTCACTGCCGGTGGCAATCTCGACAGGCTTGTGGTCGCGAAACAGTCCCAAGCGAATTTCAGGACCTTTTGTATCGAGCATAGTCGCTACAGGCAGACGCAGGCTTTCCCGCACGCGAACCACCTCGCGAAACCGTTTTTCGTGTGTTTCATAATCCCCGTGGGAGAAGTTAAAGCGTGCAACATTCATGCCCGCACGCATCATTTTTTCCAATATTTCAGGTCGGTCCGTTGCCGGCCCGACTGTGCAAATAATTTTTGTTTTGCGCATATGTGTCACCTTTCAAAATGCAGTTACTCTATTGTAAAATTTAGAATTTCCAAATTTTCCTCATATAATAGTATATATCAGAATTTGTCAATCGTCAAGAAAAAAGGTCTCTTTTCTCTTTCGTGTTGGCGGCTCTGACCATTGGCGATTTCACTAACAGCCACTTGAAGCGAAAAAAAGTTCGTGATATAATCGGTTTGACAAATCGGAATTTTTTGGAGATAAAATAAAGATGAGTGAAATTATATTTTTAAGATGCGATGGAAATAACAAAGATTTTATAGAAAATTGCAGGTTGCTTGATGAGGACTTAGATTTGCGAGTTGGAAAAATAATTAAACGAGATAAGTACGCAGAGTGGGCGAAAGAACTGGGGTATAAGAAAATGATTTTGGAAACAGGAGAACTTTTAGCGGAATCCTGTCATGTATATTCAAAGTTAGGATTTAAGCAAATTCCTAATTATGGGGCGTATGTAGATATGCCGGAATCTCTTTGTATGGGAAAAGAATTGTAAATTGAAACAGAGAAATTCCGGTTTATCGGGCGTGAGCCATCCCAGGCTCTCTACCCATTCCGTCATTTTGACGGCAGAAAATTTTTACAAGCATTTCTCAACACGAAAGAGAAAAGGGATGAAAAAAGATTCTTGCAGAGTGCTTGTCACTTGTCATTCTGCGTCACTGACAAGGATTTACACAACGCAAAATGAACAAAGCGGCACTTTACAAGGAATGCCTCTGTATTTCCGATTACAACGCTTCAGCTTATGCGATATTTTTTTGAAATACGCATTGACAGAACGGAAATTGTTTGTTATAATAACTTCTGCTAAACTCGGAGAGATACCGAAGTGGTTATAACGGAACGGTCTTGAAAACCGTCGTACGGCAACGTACCGTGGGTTCGAATCCCACTCTCTCCGCCATATGACAGTTTGATAGAGCTTCTATCTGAAATATATCCCTTCCTTTCCGCAGAGCGGATTCGAACCCTTCAAGGTTCAGCAAAAAATTTCATAAACGTAGTGACGTTACAACATGCAGAAGTACTCAAGTTGGTGACGAGGCGCCCCTGCTAAGGGCGTAGGTCGGGTAACCGGCGCGAGAGTTCGAGTCTCTCCTTCTGCGCCAGAAAAAAGCACGCGAAAGCGTGCTTTTTTCAATGAAATTCGTTTCTTACGGAACGAGTGAAATATCTTTGATGTGAAATATTCGCTTTGCAAATGTGAAATATGCCTGCGGCATATGATGGAACGAATTTTATTTCACTTTCTGCGAAGCAGAAAATTTCACAATCCGTAAGGATTATTTCATATTGCGTAGCAATATTTCATTTATAAAGAAAAGTTCGGCTTCATTTATAGTAAAGTTCAACTCTCTCCGCTAAAAACGAAAATCTGTTCTCGTAAGAGGGCGGATTTTCGTTTTGTTTTTTCATTTTTCATTATTCAATATTCATCAAATCAGATTTTCGTAATGAAGAATGAATAATGAAACCGCTTCGCTAATGAATAATGAATAATTGCAAGGCTCGCCTTGCTTTTTTATTTTTTAGAGTTATAATAATATAAGCGTTACACAAAACGATAAATTTAGAATTTAAAAGGGGGAATAAAGCGATGTTGCTTGATAAGATTATGAAGAAAAGAAAAAGTTCATTACAATACCAATATTTGCAAACAGGCCCGAAAAATGGTTGGGCAATGAAGTCTGATTTATATGCAAAATGCCCCCAATGTGGTTATTATATGTCACTGGATCCAACGCAAAGTGATGAATGTCCCTGTGGGAATCTGTTTAAAGATTGCAATTTTGGAAGATTCGGGGCAAGAACCGGTGATGAAACTATTGAGATATATCGGAAGAAAAAAGCCCTGTAAATCACAATTTATCTTTCAGCAATCGTATAAATTCAAAAGCGCATTCCTCTCCGCTAAAAGCGAAAATCCGTTCTCGTAAGAGGGCGGATTTTCGTTTTGTATTCTCATTTTTCATTATTCAATATTCATCATTCATCAAATCGGATTTTCGTAATGAAGAATGAATAGTGAAATCGCAACGTTTGAGAATAATGCATAATTGATTTGCACTTTGTCTTCTGCTATAATGATTATAAAAGCAATTCACATTAAAGCATCCTGTAAAAAGCTTGGAGGCGCACATATGACAAAGGGGAAATCTGCAAAGAAAATTTTGATTGCTGCGGGGGTAATCCTGCTTGCGGTACTGATTGCAGCGGCATACATTCTGTTTGGAGTGGTCGGTATGGAGAAAAAGCGTACATATCCGCAAAGTGCAGCGGTGGAAGCCAACGTCGGGACGGGCAAAACGGTGCTTGACACGGATGTGACCTATCAGACGATGAACGGCTTCGGGGCGTCCGCCTGTTGGTGGAGTCAGGATGTCGGCACTTGGGAAAATCACGAAGAAATTCTTTCCTATCTCTACGACAGCGAAAAGGGCATCGGCTTGAATATTTACCGTTACAATCTCGGCGCGGGGTCAAAGGGCGACGCGCACATTCTGACAGAGAACCGCTCTACCGAATGCTTTTTGAATGCGGATGGCACGTATGACTTCACAAAAGATGCGGCGGCGCAAACCTGCCTTGCCGATGCGAAACGGCTTGCAGGAAACGATTTGCGCGTGACGCTGTTTTGCAATTCCGCACCCGTATCTTTAACCATGAACGGTGCGGGCTACGGTGCGCCGTCAAGCGACCCGGATGCGCCGTGGGTTACCAATCTGGACGAGAAAAATTACGGCGCATTCGCGGATTACTGCTATAACAGCGCAGAATACTTTTTGGATGCAGGCTACCGTGTCACCGACCTCTCCCCCATCAACGAGCCGCAGTACAGCTGGGCGGCTTGGTATAACGAGGACGGCTCTTACAGCGTCAATCAAGAGGGCTGTCATTTTTCGAAGACCGAGGCAACGGCGTTATATGATACGATGATTCAGAAATTCAAAGACTCCAAGGTCGAAAACGCAGGCTGTAAAATCTCCATGTTTGAATCGGGCTCTGCGGAAGGGCAAGGCTCCGCCTGCGCGGCATACCTCGACTGCGCACTCGGCAAAGGACCGAAATATGTATTTAAAAATCAGGCATTGCGTTCGTATTTTGATACCGTCAGCCTGCATTCCTATTGGTCGTCCGCTGAAACCAAGCGGCAGGCGGCGGCGTATCTTGCGGACAAATATTCCAATTACGATGTGGTTTGCACGGAATACTGTCAAATGACGAACGACGAAAACACAGGCGTGTTCGACTTGATTTCAAAAGAACCGAACGGCACAAATGGAATGACCATTGACTACGGCACGGCGATGGCGCAGGTCATTGTAGACGATTTAACGATTCTGAACGCCAAGGAATGGGATTGGTGGCTCGGCTGTTCCTACGGCGTATACCCCGACGGGCTGGTATACATTAACGCAGACAACCACAACGATATAAAGACCTCAAAGCGGCTGTGGTGCCTCGGCAATTTCTCAAAATTCATTGACGAGGGCGCGGTGCGTGTCGCCTGCTCAAGCGGCGTGGATACGCTCCCCTGCTGTGCGTTTGTCAATACAAACGGCAGTACGGTTGTGGTCTATGTGAATAACACGGAAGAAGATGCAAAAACCGTCCTTTCCTGCACGGGGGATTACAGTGTATACACCACAAGTGCTGTGCACGACCTCGAAAAAACCGCAAGCGGCGCGGCGGGCGATGTGAGCGTTTTTGCGCCTGCAAAGTCGGTCGTGACGGTGGTTATGAATGAACCAACGACGGTGCGTCGACCTGCAAGTGCCCTATTTGAAGATAATTCACACGCAAACAGCGCCGTGTCGATTGTGTATCCCATTTTTAAAGATATGCAAATTGTCAACGATTGGATTGCCGATTTTGCTGCATCTTATGCAGAGAAAACCTACGATGCGGATTACACGGATTTAGAGCTGAACTTAGAGTATACCGTAAAACGGCAGGACAGCAAATACATCAGCATCGTTTTTGAAGGAACAGGCAATATACGCACGGCGGCACATCCAAATTCTGTTTTCGTTGCCAAGACCTTTGATTTAGAAAATCAAAAAGAAGTCAATCCAACAGACATCTGTGAAATTAATACACATTTTGCACAAGAAGTTTATGCCGCCTTTTCGGGAAACGCTTCCATTGCCGCAGAATTTCAAAAGGTTTATCCCAATGCAGACGCATTGCTGAAAGCACTGCAAACGGAAGATACACAAATTTATTTTACGGAGAAAAGTGTCGGCGTCAGCGTGCCCGTGCCGCACGCCATAGGCGACCATATGGAAATCGAATTGCCGATGGCGGTTTAATTGTCTTTCTGCGTGTAAGGCATAAACCGATAAGGCATTTCGAAAAAATATCATCAAATTTTTTGGGTAATTCCTAAATCGCCCGTGCAGAAGTACAGTATTGCACTAAGTATCTCTGCAATTTACAAATCCCCCGTCTGCACCTAAAAAGGCTGCAGACGGGGGATTCTCACCTAATTTGTGATTTAATCCATTTTCTGTTTTATATGTTTTTCAAGCAACATATTGTAGAGCATCACAGCAAATGTCGGGGACAGAATTCCGGTCAGCAATGGATAAGCAAACCCAAATTGCCTGTTAAATCCATCGACCTCTACAAAAGCAAGAATCAATTCTGATAAGCCATAGCTGACCAACTGCTCCATACCAAAAAAGGTAAAAGCCGTACCGAACAAGCAACAGAGAACGACAATCAATATCTGCGTCTTCACATCAAATCTTCTTGAATAAACGAATCGAATATATTTGTACCCTAAATAGCCATACAAAATGCCACAAAATACGGCGATTACTCCGGAAACAAATCCGTCTTCGGAGTAGTGCTTTGTTTCGACATATTTTAGAATCAAAAAATATACAATTGTCAAAAATAAAAGACTCAGTAAAACTTGGATTATCTTTAAAATTCGAGTCTTTTTCATATTACCCTCTCATTCCTTTATGCATAATAATCCGTTACGTAATCCCAAGAATACGACGAATCATAATAAACCGGCTTGTACTTTTCATCTACACTGACCCCTACACTGGTCATCGAATAGGAAGCGGCAAATGACAGTACTTTTTTCAAATGAATATATCTTATACCAATAGAAATTTCTGACGTAGCGTCATCGTAATCCCGAACTCTGCATGCACTAACTATTAAAAACGAAATATCGCCATAAATAATTGGCATTAAAATTTTATTATTCGGCAAATTATATTCAAAATACACACCTAGATCTTCTGACACCGTCACAGAATGATCATCATAACAAGTAAAATTGAACAAATCATTTTTATAGTTTTTTTTCACAAAAATCCCTCCGTAAAAGCCTTCGAACATAATAATTAAAGAAAAGCAACATAAACCATTGGAATCACCTGTTTCTATATTACAGCAAAAATAATTTTTACAAATTCATCATACCAAAAGTACAGTTTTTTGTCTATTAACTTTTCTTACAAAAATTCGTTTAAACAGTTGTTAAATATCACGTACATTTCACCCGTAGCAAGTTCTTTTTCCGACAGCGTCTACGGAATTGTACAGCACTCGTGTTGCCTAAAAATTCGAAAACGTCCGCATCACCTTCGTAATGCGGACATTTTATAGTTGTTATTATATATTATTCGTAATCTTCTTCGTTTTCCCAGTTGTGGTAGACATCCTGAATGTCATCGCTTTCGTCAAACATTTCAAGCATTCTGCCCATATTCTGGATATCGTCGGGATTCGTCAGCTTTGTGTAGGTCGAGGGGATATATTCAACCTCCGCCGAAATGAATTTATAGCCTTTCGCGTCCAAATCATCCCGCACAAGACCCATATCATTCGGCTCGGTGCGAATCTCAAACACATCGCCGTCCGAAAGGAAGTCGGAAGCACCCGCTTCGAGTGCGTCTTCCATCAACTTGTCTTCGTCGATATCCTCTTTTTCAATGATAATCACGCCCTGACGGCTGAACATAAACGAAACACAGCCCGAAGTACCCATATTGCCGCCGAATTTGTCAAACGCGTGGCGCACATCTGCCGCCGTACGGTTGCGGTTGTCGGTCAGTGCTTCAATAATGACGGCGATACCCGACGGACCGTAGCCCTCATACACGATATTCTCATAATTATCGCCGTTGCCCTCACCCGCCGCTTTTTTGATGATGCGGTCGATATTGTCATTCGGCACATTGTTTGCTTTTGCTTTCGCAATAACATCTTTCAATTTGGAGTTTGCCGCAGGGTCGGGACCGCCCGATTTTACGGCTACCGCAATTTCGCGCCCGATTTTCGTGAATACCTTTGCACGCGCGTTGTCGGTCTTTTCTTTTTTGCGCTTAATGGTGCTCCATTTAGAATGTCCTGACATAGTTTCACCTTCTTACAAAATTACGCAAAATATTTTACCACAGTCTTTTCGGTTTCGCAAGGTATAAATCAAAGATTGATTGTGCTTTCGCGATATGCTACAATATTATAAGATTACATATATTACGAGGTAAACTATGGGGACGGAAATACGGCAGAGTGAAAATGAACGGCTTACACTTTCGGTCGCGGTATGTGACGATGAAGTGCAAGTGCGCAAGGAGCTTATTGAGCGCAGTACGGATTATTTCGCCCACAAGGATATCGACGGCAGATTTACGGAATTTGCGGACGGCGAAAGCCTGCTTGCATCCTATGAAAACGGCACGGCGGACTTTCAAATCGTGCTGTTGGATATTAAAATGCAGGATATGAACGGGATTTCGGCGGCAAAAGCGCTGCGCGCTTACAGTGCGGACGCCTTAATTGTGTTCGTCACCTCGTCGGCGGAATATGTGTTCCGCGGGTATGAGGTCAAGGCGTTTCGATATGTCTTAAAAACCGAAATTTCGCACGCATTCCGAAAGATTTTGGAGGAATGCGTTGCGGAGCTGTGCGCGACCGCCCAGACCTATACATTCCGCACAGGCACGCAGGATACTGCCGTGCGCCTTGCGGATATTTTGTATTTTGAAAGCAATCGGCGACAGATTATCTTGCACACAAAGCAGGGCACGCACACCTATTACGAAAAGCTGGACGCGATTGAAAAACAGCTTCGCGGCAAGGATTTCGTCCGCTGTCACCAAAGCTTTCTCGTCAACGCCAAAGAAATCCGTACGGTAAAAGGGGATGCGCTGACGATGTCCAACGGCGACGCCTTGCCCATCAGCAAAAGCCGCCGAGAAGCCGTTCGCAAAGCCTCACTTTGGGCGATGCGGTGAAAGTGAGGGGAAAACACTTTGTTTGAAACGATTTTATTTAACGCCGTCAAGGCACTTTCCTCGGGCTTTGAAATGGTGTTTGCGTTCATTTTGCTTTCGCGGTTTTTCGAAAAGAAATATGAAAACCCATGGGGTCAGCGTATCGCATTTTTGCTGTCGGCAGGGACGGTCTTTGTGTTACAGGAGGTCGGCTACGCGGGCGAAATCAAGGTGATTGCAGAGATTCTGTGGATACTTCTCATTTCTTTTGCGCTGTACGACGGCAAAAAGCGTGACCGCGTGGTATTTTTGATTGCATTCTCCATCTTACTGGCACTGTCCGACATTCTGTCGGCATTCATCCTCTCTTGGGTGCAGGAACGCGCGCCGTTTTTGACAGGCGACAGCTTCTTTTTCCGTCTGTTGAATTTTGAGATGCCGTATCTTATAGAGCTTGCGGCGGTGTTACTGTTAAGTATGTTCATCCGCCGCCGGTCCGAGCACATCGCCTTTCGCTATTGGATGCTGTTGCTCGCCGTGCCCGCGATTGCCATCGTCACGCTGACCGTGTTCCAGTTTGCGTTGGAAAGTATCCCTGACAACCGCGAGGTGCACACCTATATCTATATTTCTGCGGCGGGGCTGTTGTTTATCACCGTGCTTGTATTCGCCCTGTTTTCCAAGCTGCAAAATCAGTTGACCATATCCCGCGACAACCGCGAAATGAAAATGCAGTTGGAATTACAGAGGCAGTCCGCTGAAAAAATGGAGAACGCTTATAACCACACGCGCGCCCTGCGGCACGACTTGAAAAATCACCTACGTGCACTCAGCGGAATGCTTCAAAGCGGCAACACCGATGACGCGCTCGCGTATATGCAAACGATGCAAAGCGATTTGGAGGATGCGACCTATTTTGCCGTCACAGGCAACACCGCTGTGGACGCGATTCTAAACGAAAAGCTGTTGACCGCACAGCGGCAGGAAACCAATCTGCGGTTTGATGCCGTCACGCTGAAAAATACAAAGGCGAAGCCGATGGATTTATGCATCATTTTGAGCAACGCCTTGGATAATGCTCTGGAAGCGTGCCGAAAGCTGTCGGATGTGCAGTCGCGCACGGTATCCTTAAAAATACGGGAGGAAAGTGATTTTCTGCTGATTTCCGTACAGAATCCCGTAGCAAAGCCGCCCAAAAAGCTCGGGAACAGCTTTCTTTCCGATAAAAAAGACCGTGAGAACCACGGCATAGGACTTCGAAGCATCCGCTCCACCGCCGCAAAATACAACGGCGAGGTACTTGCCGAATGTGAAAATAACGTGTTTACATTGTTGGTGCGTTTGTATTTTTGAATCCAAAAATGACAAAAATACGGACAAAAATGACAATTCCCGCACAGATTTTAAAAAGTATGCTATGTTAAGGTTAGAAAAACCGACACAGCATACTTTTTTATTTTAGGGGTGAATGATATGACAAGAAATACACTTACAAACGGACTGCGCAACGCGATACTCGCCTTTTTGCTGTTGATTCCGTATAACCTGTTGGCATTCGCTGTGACAATGTATATTAGCGAAGGCGGTGTTACGCCGTGGATTGCCGTTCCCGCCACGATAATCGGGCTCGGCGCACTCTTCCTTGGCGGGCGGTTCCTTCTGCGGGAGCTTTCCTCGGCTATAGGAACGCTTTTGTCCCTACTTGCTCTGCCGCTTCTCTATATGGGCACAGGGGCACTCCTCTGCGGAGAGGACTTTTGGTACGGCATCTATCCGTCCTTCTTCTTAAGCAGTGCCTCTATACCGATTTCGGTTTTCTTAAATTGGGATGCCCCATCGGTTTTGCGAATACTCAGTTATATATTCGGCGCCCTGCTGCCCTTTGCCGCGCTGTATGTCGGCATACAGTTTCGGCCGATTGAAAAACAGCCGACAGAGGATTCTTCCGCAAAGGAAAATCTTAAAAACAGCGCAGTCTCCTTTTTCTCCTGGCTGATTGCCGAAGCAATTTGCGGCGCACTGTATTTTGCCGGAATCTATCAGTTGGTAGCACAGGGCGGTCCTGTCGAATTGGTTTTCGGTCTGCTTTTCGCGGCGATTTTGTCCGCAATCCCCTACATTGTGCCGCTGATTTTCGGGAGATACTGTAGTACGCTGACCAAAAATGCCGCGACCGATGCACTTGCCTGCTGTATTCCATTTTTGCTCCTCGCGGCGGTTCGGTTGTTCGGTTCGCTGTTTGTTTGGGCTGTCCCGACCGCGCAGAATAACGACGCTTCGATTTTCTTCCGACTTTCGCCGACAACCTTTGGCTTTATCTATTTTATTGTCCCGTTCTTACCCGGTTCAGAGGTTGTGGGCGGTACAATGCAGTCCGTCATTCCCGATGCGGTTTACGCGATTCTGCCCGTTCTTTTGCCGCCGATCGCCTATATTCTCGGTATGCAAATGAAACGGAAGCACGAAAAAGGACGTGATGAAAATGCGTGAAAATACAAAAAGATTTTTTAGGAACAGTTTGCTTTCCGTTCTCGGCTTTTTACTTGCGGGGGCGGTGATGGTGCTTTCTTTCCAATTTGAAGGTGGGGAGCAACACAAACGAATGGTTTCGGGCATCGTCGTCGTTGCCGTTGCGGCAGGACTGATTTTTTACGGATACAAAGTCCTA
Source organism: Bacillota bacterium (assembly GCA_021769885.1). Taxonomy (GTDB): domain Bacteria; phylum Bacillota; class Clostridia; order Oscillospirales; family Acutalibacteraceae; genus Fimenecus. The sequence continues at coordinate 28,418 of JAETSA010000007.1, forward strand.
AAACCGCTGAAAAGCGCTTTACAAACGGTGCTTTCGGTCGATGTACTGCCTGTTGGCGTCTTGGTTATCCTTACCGTATTTCTGACTTTTGTGTTCGAAGCGGATTTTCCCGGAGAGATACTGTTGGTAGCGAGTGCTCCTTTTTTTAATCTGTTCCCCGCAAAATTTGTGTTAGACGACATTACCGCAACCTTGATTGTATTCCTTACACCGCTGCTGCTATTTATCTATATGCACATCGGCATGGCGGTACGTAAAGCCTATGAAAATTCAGGAGGAGTTGAAATGAAGAAAATCAGATCAGCATTCTTGAAAAACAGCCTATTATCCTTGCTCGGCTTTTTAGCGGCGGACGCGTTGGCGGCAATTGTACTGTTTTCTTCCGTTTTTAACGACTTGCTCGCCTTACAGCTTGCGGCAGGAACGGTCTTGCTTCTGTGCGGCGCGGGCTTATCGTTCCTCGGCTACACATTCGTGCAGCCGCTCCGAAAAGTGTGGCAGACGGTGCTGTCCATCACCGTAGTGCCCATTCTGATTTTGCTTGCGGCATCAGGGCTTTTGTCTCTACTTTTTCAATCCCAATATCCGTTATTACTGCTTGCCATTCCCGGCAATCTGATTTTTGCACTCATTCCCGAAGAAACAGGTTTTTGGCAAAATGATATTACGCCGCTCATTTGCCTTTGCCTTATGCCGCTCATTTTGTTTCTGTGCACGGCTGTCGGTGCGGTAATGCGCTCTCGGCTTGAGAAAGGAGAACTGTAAATGCGTGAAAATACAAAAATTTTTTTAAAAAACAGCTTACTTTCCCTTGTCGGCTTTTTGGGCTTCGACAGCATTACGGTGTTGGGAATGCGCTTCGTACCGCACGGTCTCCTTAGCGCGTGGCTCGCCGCAGGACTGTTCCTGCTGTTGTGTATCGGATTATTATTCTACAGCGGCAAAACATTTGAACCGATGCAGAAAGCTTGGCAGACGGGATTGTCCGTAACTGTATTGCCGATTATCGTGCTTGCGGCATTCGCCGGCTGTGCGGTGCTTTTTGAAACAGAAATGCTGTTTCTGCCTGTGGTGACACCGGGCAATCTGCTTTGTATGTCCGTCGGAAATTTATACAGCGGCAGCGGCACAGACCTAATCGCCTGTGCGGTATTTGCCCCGCTTCTGCCGTTCCTATGTATGGTCGTCGGCGCGGCGGTAAAGCAAAAACGGAGTGATAAAATATGAACAAAATAAATCAAACAAGTAAACAAAAAGTACTTTACAACATCTGTGTAATTTTATGTATACAGGTCTGCTTATCCGTGCTTTCGGCGGCAATGGAATTTGTTTTGTGGGACGGCTTACTGAAAAACGGTGACTGCGGTGTCGGCTTTCTTGCGCTGGGCGTCGTATTTCTTTCCATACCTGCTGTGCCGATTGTACTTTGCCTGACTGCACGTAAATACTGCGTATATCCCGACGGCATACGGTACACATTGCTGAGCGCACTGCCCGTACCGCTCCTCATTTTTCTTGTCGGCTGCTGTTTTACTGAGTCGCACAACTTCCGATGGCAGGAAGCGCACTATTTTTTGAATCCTTTGGTGCACAGCAGCGAATACATTGTAGAAATGTTCTCCTATTCCGCAGAAATATCCGTAAAATCCCTCGCAAAGCCTGCCCTATGCTTGGCACAGCTTACAGAAGTCGCTATGCTGGTGCTCGGAATGTGGTTTGGGAAAAGGGAATCCCTTCGACGATAGCGGCTGTGCCGTTCCCCTGCCCTGCGTTTTTACTCCACCGTACCGAAGCACAAGGGCTGTAGGGCAGGCTTCTCTTTCGAAAAGGTCAGAGCTTCTAAAAAGCGGGTTTTTCCCGCCTGCAATTTTTCTTTGCCGCTTGCGTATAAAACCGCGAGCGGCTCGTCTTTTTGCACGAAATCGCCCGTCTTTTTTTGCAGGACAATACCTGCCGCATAATCAATGGCATCGGTCTTTTTCGCACGTCCTGCGCCGAGAAGCGAGGCGCTTTCCCCGATTTTCTGCGTGTGCATACGGGCAATGTACCCCGTCTGCGGTGCGCAAAGCTCCATCTGCATTTGGGCAGGCAAAAAGCAGTCTGCACATTCCAATACGCGAGCATCGCCGCCCTGCGCGGCAACCATCTCCTGCAATTTCTGAAATGCCGTGCCGTTGTCGAGCAGTTCTCGGGCGGTACGGTACGCTGTATCGTACGGCTTTTGCTGACTCATCGCAATCAAATGTGCGCTCAAAATCAGCGAAATCTCGCGCAAGTCGGCACTGCCGCCGCCTCTCAATACCGCGCACGCCTCAAAAACCTCTAAAGCATTGCCGATATGCGTGCCGAGCGGCACATCCATATTCGTAAGCACCGCCGCCGTATGCCGTCCGCAGGCTTTGCCAATCTCGACCATTTGCTCGGCAAGCGCACGCGCGCCGTCAATACTTTGCATAAACGCGCCACTGCCGCATTTCACATCCAGCACGATATTTTGTGCACCTGCGGCAAGCTTTTTGCTCATAATGCTCGAAGCAATCAGCGGAATGCTGTTCACTGTGGCGGTCACGTCGCGCAGTGCATAGATTTTTTTGTCGGCGGGGGCGAGCTCGCCCGTCTGCCCGGTTACCGCCAATCCGATTTTGTTGATCTGCGCTTTAAATTCCGCTTCGGAAAGTGCTGTGCGAAATCCCGGAATGCTCTCCAATTTATCCACTGTGCCGCCTGTGTGCCCCAAACCGCGTCCGCTCATTTTGGCAATTTTCAGCCCCGCTGCGGCACAAATCGGCGCAACCAGCAAGGTCGTTTTATCGCCCACCCCGCCTGTGGAATGCTTGTCGGCAGTCACGCCGCAAATGTCTGACAAATCCAAAGTATCGCCCGAGTGCGCCATACAGTCGGTAAGGTCGGCGGTTTCCTCTGCGGTCATTCCGACAAAGCAAATCGCCATCAGCAGAGCGGACGCCTGATAATCGGGAATCTCCCCGCGTGTAAAGCCGTTCACGAAAAATCGGATTTCTTCCTCTTGCAGCGGTTCACCCCGCTTCTTTTTTTCAATTAAGTCTGTCATTCGCATGGTGACGCCCTCTTTTCTGATTTTCTAACTATCATAGTAGCTGTTTTTCGCGGGTTCGTCAAGAAAATCTGCAAAATCTTATTGTATTCCTACTAAAATTGTATTATTATAATGCGAGTGGATAATTCTATACTGTCATTCTGAATTTCGAGGTCATAGATATGAAAATTTCGACGAAGGGACGTTACGCACTGCGGCTGATGCTGGATTTGGCAATGCACACCGAGGGCGGCTGTGTTTCCATCAAATCCATTGCACAGCGGCAGGGCATTTCCGAAAAATATCTTGAGCAAATCATCAAAATGCTGTCTGCGGCGGGACTTGTGGCAAGCACGCGCGGCAAGCAAGGCGGCTATCGGCTTACCAAAACGCCCGAGGAATACACCGTCGGGGAGATTTTGCGCGTCACGGAAGGCAGTTTAGCCCCTGTTTCGTGTCTCGATGAAGAGCACCGCTGTGAGAACTGTGACGACTGCGTAACGATTGAAATTTGGCAGAACGTGCTGGATGCCATCAACGAGGTTGTGGACAGCATCACACTTTCTTATCTTGTGGAAAAGCAAAAAACAAAAAAGACCTGCTGTAATAAGGGATAATTATGGAGTTTTCAGAAAAAGAGGCACTGCGCTATCTCGGTTTTCGCGGCAAACCTGCGGATGCAGATACCTTAGCGCTCCTCAAAGAGGTCGGCGCGGCGGCAAGTGCTTGTGTGCAGCCGAAAAGTATTTATAAAGAGGTTTCGCTTCGCCGTGTGACAGACGAGGATACCGAAATCGGCGGTATCGTATTTAAAAGCTGCAAACTGCAAGCCCATTTGAAGGACAGTGACCGTATTTTGGTATTTGCCGCCACCTTGGGTGCAAATGCAGATATGCTCATACGCCGATTCTCTGCGGACAATACGGCAAAGGCGGCAGTAGCCCAAGCGGTTTTGGCGGCAATGATTGAACGCTACTGTGACGAAATCTGCGACAAAATCGCCGCTGAAGAGGAAAAAAACGGCTATTTTCTGCGTCCCCGCTTTTCACCCGGTTATGCGGATTTAGATCTGTCGGCGCAGCGCGATTTATTTGCATTATTGGAAATCACCAAACGCATCGGCATAACGCTGACGGACACTTGTTTAATGCTCCCGACCAAATCGGTCACAGCATTTATCGGTCTTTCCAAAACAAAATCCTGTAAAACAGAAAGCTGTAAAACCTGCACAGATACAGAATGTGCATACAGAAAAGAAGGTATCTGAAATGAGATTTCGGGAGAAACTCGGCAAAGAAATGCTGTTGTTTGACGGCGCAATGGGCACACAGCTCCAAGCAAAAGGCTTGAAAGCGGGTGAACTGCCCGAAATATGGAATCTGACGCATAAAGAAACCGTCCGCGATATTCACCGTGCTTACGTGCACGCGGGCTGTGATATTTTAAAAGCCAACACCTTCGGCGCGAATGCATTGAAATTTGAGGGCACGCCCTACACGGTTTCGGAAATCGTACAAGCGGCAGTCGAAAATGCGCAGACAGCCGCCGCAGAATCGGCGCGCGAAGTCTATGTTGCACTCGATTTAGGACCTACGGGCAAGCTTCTGAAGCCGTACGGTGAGCTGGAGTTTAGTAAAGCCTATGAGCTTTACAAGGAAGAAATTGTCGCCGCGCGGGAGAATGTGGATTTAATTTTAATCGAGACGATGGGCGATCTTTACGAAATCAAAGCGGCGGTGCTTGCCGCCAAAGAAAACACCGATTTGCCCGTAGTTGTCACGATGATTTTTGACGAACAGGGCAAGCTGTTGACCGGTGCGGATATTGAAACGGCGCTTTTCACCTTAGAGGGTTTGGGCGTGGATATGATTGGCTTTAACTGCGGATTAGGTCCTGTGCAAATGCTCCCGTTCGTGCAAAAAATCGGTGCCATTTCGAGCACACCGATTGCGGTAAATCCGAATGCGGGTCTGCCGGAATGCATAGACGGTGTGACATCTTACAATGTATCCCCTGCTGAATTTGCCGAAGCACTCTCGGAGATTGCAGGCTGTGACGGCGTCTGGGCAGTGGGCGGCTGCTGCGGCACAACACCCGCACATTTGGAAGCGGCGGCGCGCGCATGCAAAGGCATCGCGCCTAAAGCTATAAAGGAAAAGAACTTTACAGCCGTGACCTCTTACGGCAAAACCGTATATATGGGCGAACGTCCGATTCTCATCGGCGAACGCATCAATCCGACGGGCAAAAAGCGTCTGAAAGCGGCACTCGTGGAGGGCGATGAGGGCTATATCTTCTCCGAAGCCGTCGCGCAGGCGGACGGCGGCGCACACGTGCTGGATGTGAACGTCGGTCTTCCCGAAATCGACGAACCCGCTGTTTTGGAACGCACCGTGCAGGGGCTGCAGGGCATTACGGATTTACCCTTACAAATCGATACCTCCGACCCTGTGGCAATGGAGCGTGCCCTGCGCATTTACAACGGTAAACCGCTGATTAACTCTGTCAACGGCAAACAGGAATCGATGGACGCTGTCTTTCCGCTCGTCAAAAAATACGGTGGCGTGGTGGTTTGCCTTACCTTAGACGAACACGGGATTCCCGATTCAGCCGAGGGCAGGATTCAAATCGCCGAAAAAATCATTAAAACTGCGGAAAGCTACGGCATTTCGAAAAAGAATCTGATAATCGACACGCTCGCAATGACCGTCAGCACGGGCGCGGACAATGCAAAAATCACGTTGGAAGCCCTGCGGTACATTCGCCGCACGCTCGGCGTACACACCGTGCTTGGTGTTTCGAATATCTCCTTCGGACTGCCGAAGCGCGACAGCATCAACGCCGCATTCTTTACATTGGCTATGGAAAATGGGCTTTCAGCGGGCATTATCAACCCGAAAAGCGACGTGATGATGAATGCCTATTATGCTTTTTGCGCGCTGAAGGGCTTAGACGAAAATTTTGAGCAATACATCGGTCACGTGACCGACAGTGCCGCGCCTGCCAATCCGGGAATGGGTACAGATTTGAAAACGGCAGTCATCAAAGGCTTGAAAGCCGAGGCGGGCGAACAGGCTAAGACATTGTTAAAAGACGTCCTTCCCCTTGACATCATCAACACGTATTTGATTCCTGCATTGGATACGGTCGGGCAAGGCTTTGAAAAAGGCACAATCTTCCTGCCGCAGCTGTTGATGAGTGCGGACGCGGCAAAGGCGGCATTTGACGAAATCAAGCAGGTCATTGCGCAGTCGGGTGCACCCGCAAATGACGAAAAGAAGAATAAAATCGTCATTGCCACCGTAAAGGGCGATATTCACGACATCGGCAAAAATATTGTCAAGGTTTTACTGGAAAACTACGGTTTTGACGTCATCGACCTCGGCAAAGATGTCCCGCCTGAAGTCATTTTGGAAACCGCAAAGCGCGAAAACGTGCGTCTTGTGGGCTTGAGTGCGCTGATGACGACCACCGTCGCCAATATGGAAATTACGATTGACCTTTTCCGTCGGGAATACCCCGACTGCAAAATTATGGTCGGCGGTGCGGTGCTTACGCAGGACTACGCCAATCGCATCGGCGCAGACTTTTACTCTAAGGACGCAATGGGGTCTGTCAGATATGCCGAAAAATTATTTTCGAAGTAAGCGCAGTTTGGGTATACAGACATATTGACAATATCATAGTAATGTTGTATGATATAGACAAATTCATAGAAAGTTACTATGATTAAGCTGAGGAGAGTCGAACACAATATGCCGAAAACTTGTTTTTGCAGCGAATTTTCACGTTTTCACCCTTGTCGGGCGACAGCCCGACGGCGGTTTCAAACGCAAAAATTCATCCGCAACTCCTGCGTTTTCGGTGCTTCTCAGTTTAAAATAGACATATTTTTGTTGAAACAAGGCACAAAATCGATGGCATACTGCCGTATGCCGAGATTTTTAACGCAGTTTCAGCGGAAATAGGGCATTTTAAACCATATCGGGTTCGACTCCCCTCAGCTTAAAGAATATACTATATTTCTAAAGAAAAGAGATGTTTTCTAATGCAGGTTTATGCGGATAATGCCGCGACCACCAAGCTGTCCGAAACGGCTCTGCAGGCGATGATGCCGTATTTGACGGACACGTTCGGCAATGCGTCAAGCCTTTATTCGCTGGGGCAGGACGCACACCACGGCGTGCAGGCATCCCGTGCGGCAGTGGCGGCCGTTTTGGGCGCGGATACAAACGAAATCTATTTCACCTCCGGCGGAAGCGAGGCGGACAACTGGGCAATCAAGGGTGTTGCCGAGCTGATGGCGAAAAAAGGCAAAAAGCACATCATCACCTCTGCGTTTGAGCACCACGCGGTGCTGCACACGGTGAAGAAGTTAGAAGAGCAGGGCTTTCGCATCACCTATTTACCCGTTTATGAAAACGGCATTGTGAAAGTCGAGGACGTGAAAAACGCCATTTGCGAGGATACCGCGCTTGTCACAATTATGTATGCCAACAACGAAATCGGCACCATTCAGCCCGTTGCGGAAATCGGTGCGGTTTGTCACGAAAAAGGCGTTTTGTTCCACACCGACGCCGTACAGGCGGTCGGTCACGTTGCCATCGACGTAAAAGCACAGAATATTGATTTGATGTCGATGTCCGCGCACAAATTCCACGGTCCGAAAGGCATCGGCGCGCTCTACTGCAAAAAAGGCATTCGCCTGCCGAATCTGATTGAAGGCGGCGCACAGGAGCGCGGCAGACGCGCGGGCACGGAAGCCGTTTATGCCATGGCAGGTATGGCGGCGGCGCTCACCGAGGCAAACGATGCACTCGCGCAAAATACCGCAAAGCTCACCGCACTTCGCGACCGTTTGATTGACGGGCTTTTGAAGGTAGAATCCAGCCGCTTAAACGGCGACAGACAGAACCGCCTGCCCGGCAACGTAAACATCAGCTTTGAGGGCGTAGAGGGCGAAAGTTTGCTGTTGTATCTCGATATGAAAGGCATTTCCGCTTCGTCCGGCTCTGCGTGCACCTCGGGTTCACTTGACCCGAGCCACGTGCTTTTGGCAATCGGACTCCCGCACGAGGTCGCGCACGGTTCACTGCGTCTTTCGCTTTGCGAAAGCAATACCGAAGAGGAAATTGACTATATCATCTCTTGCGTGCCCGAAATCATTGAACGGCTTCGCAATATGTCCCCGCTGTGGGAAAGAATCCAAAAGGAAAGAGGGAACTTATAATGGAATACAGTGAGAAAGTAATGGAGCATTTCGCAACGCCCCACAACGTCGGCAAAATGGAGGACGCAGACGGCATCGGCGAAGTCGGCAACGCAAAATGCGGCGATATTATGAAAATGTATATTAAAGTCGCTGACGGCATCATCACCGACGTAAAGTTCAACACCTACGGCTGTGCGTCCGCAATCGCGACCAGCTCTATGGCAACGGATATGATTAAAGGCAAGCCCGTTTCCGAGGCACTGAAGCTGACCAACCAAGCGGTTGTGGAAGCGCTCGACGGTCTGCCTGCGGTGAAGATTCACTGCTCCGTGCTCGCAGAAGAGGCGATTAAAGCGGCAGTAAAGGATTATTACGACAAAAACGGTATTGAATATGACCCCACCCTTTTCAAAGAGGACTGCTGTCACTACGACCATCATCACGCGGAATAATTTTAAAGCCTCCCCTATGCACGCGTTGCATAGGGGATTTCTGTACCCGTCTGTGCTTTCCTGTGTGGCGTTTACTTATACATCGTCCCCGGTAGAACTGTATGCGTAGGTGCTGTATGCGGAATTGCGTGCTCGCAGAGCAGACTCCCGTTAAAGATGCCGTCTTTGCCGTAGCGGGCACGAATGTCCAAAACGGTTTTGTCAATGCGTTCTTGGCGTTCGTGACGGGAGAAATCCGAAAACAAATCGGTTTGCAGCGGCGCGTCGGCACACACTAAGTTGATTGCCCGCACAGTAACGGCGCGCACCGGCAATTCCCAACGGTACATTTCCGAAAATAACTTGAATGCGGCTTGCGCAATTTCCAATGGGCTTTGCGTCGGCAGCGGCACAGGATGCTGAAACTGCCGCACAAACAGCGCACTGTTTTTCACACCGACCTGCACGGCGGTCGCCGCAAGATTCTCGTCGTGCAGCCGTCTGCCGATTTCCTGCGCCAGCGACAGCATCACAAGCCACACCTCCTGCGGCTCTTTTAAATCATAGATGCACGTTGTGCCGTGCCCCACGCTTTTGGAAACAGGCTTGAAGCCGTCGGGGCGCACGCGGGAATCATCCAAGCCGTTGGCATACCGCCAAAGCTCTTCCCCCATTTTGCCGAACAGGCTTTTTAAAAACGTTACGTCGCAAGCCGCCAACTGCCCAATGGTGTGTACGCCGTATCCACTTAGGCGTTTCACGGTGGATTTGCCGCAGCCGAGCATCGCCCCTGCGGGCAAATTCCAAATTCGTTCGCGAAAATTCGATTTCCCGATAACCGTAACCGCATTCGGCTTTTTGAGATCCGAGCCGAGCTTTGCAAACACCTTATTGAAGGAAACTCCCACGGAAACGGTCAGTCCCGACTCCCGACGAATCGTCTGCCGAATCTCATTCGCAATCGACGCGCTGTCGCCGAACAGGCTCTGCGAACCGGTCACATCCAGCCACGCCTCATCTAGACCAAACGGCTCAATCGCATCTGTATAACGGCGGTAAATATCGCGCACCAGCGCAGAATATTTCTGATACCGCTCAAAATGCGGCGGTACAATCACCAAATCACGGCATTTTGCTTTTGCCTGCCAAATCGTATCGCCTGTTTTCACGCCGCACGCCTTCGCCTGCTCGGATTTTGCCAAAACAATGCCGTGGCGCGTTTCTTCCGACCCGCCGACGGCGATGGGCTTTCCACGCAGGGTTGCATCATATAAGCACTCGATTGAAGCGTAACAGTTGTTAATATCACTATGCAAAACCGCGCGTTCCACTGTCGTCTCCCCTTTGGTTTTTGATATCTTCATTATACAGAACATTTGTTCTGTTGTCAAGCAGAAGATTTTGGAGAAAAAACCGTGTTCCCCGCTCTCTTTCTTTACACCCGACGGAAAATATGATAGAATAATGAAATCACAAACAAAGGGGTGCTTTATGGCTACACGTACTTTAGAGCATTTTCGCGCAGAACACAATGTTTGGCGCAAGGATTTGGCAGAAGAGCTCGGCGTCAGTGAAGAAGCACTGGAGCGGTTGGAGCTGACAGGCGAAGTACCTACCGACATCGCGCAAAAGCTGACAGAAAACTACAGCTTGCCCGAGGACTATTTCACGGCGGATGTGGATATGGTGCGGGCGGAGCGTGCAGCGTCCCTGCGCAAAGACCCGAAAAAACCGCTTTTATATTTTGCAGGCGTTTCTTTCGTTTGGCTGCTGATTATCGGCGCAATTCAGTATGCGGTGCGGCTGCCGCTTCGCATCGCCAACACCTTAGATTATGCCTCCGTGCCCGTATTTTCTTATATTGAAGATTTGTGCTTAGTCGTCATTACCGTTTTTTCGGGCATTTATTTGGGCTCGTATCTCTTAAAAAAAAGCAATTTCCGCGGCAGTATTGCCGATTTTGAATTTCTGTATCCGTATTTGCCGAGTGTGGCAATCGGCTGGACGTCCGCTTTGGTGTCGCTCTTTTTCAACAATCTTACCCCCGCCGACCTTTCCGTCGATATTTTTAATACGGGTGCATTTGCGGCAACCTTGGCAGTCACCTTGCTCAGTGCCGTGTTGCAGGTGCTGTTCCTGACCTTTTTCCTGAATGCCGCCGCACACGCAGAGGGTGCGCAAAAGCAGAAACAGCTGAAAATCCTTTGCACTGTCGCACTCGCTTCACAAATTCTTTCCTATATTTTTATGATGATTCGCGGCGGCTTCTTCACAGCAGAGCCTATAGTATGGGTCAGCCGTATTCTTTCCCTCCTGCTGTTGCTCAGCACACTGTACGGCATTTGCTTCGGCGCGAAACGGATGCCGAACTTAAAGGCGGTTTGGTTTACCGTTTTGCCCATCGCGGCAATGGTACTGCCGACCCTCTTTAGCATTCTTCGTGATGTTTTGGCGATATAAATTACCGCTTCGACAAACAGAAAAACACCCCCGCACACTGTGGTTTCGACAAGTGTGCGGGGGATTTTTTTACTTTATTTCTTGGGGACGGAGAACCGGCCCTGTCTTTTTCAATATTAGTTTGCTCTTATAAATCCGAGATACTTTGAACCTTTGAATGTCAGTTTTCCATAATCCCCTTTTTGAAATTCTAAAAACGAGCTCTCGTTTGTGCGCAATTCTATATTTTCTCCACCTTCTAAATTAAAGGTTATATAATAAATCAGCACTTTTCGTGTTCTATATCCAATGCCGGCACTTCGTTTACTTCGGATATAATGTTCTTCAATGCGTTTATCTATAACCGTCGCCTGGGTTACAATAAGAGGCGAACGTCTATTTTTCCACCATTGCCTAATTACAATGATAAGCGATAATCCTATTATAATGCAAAACATAGCGATAAACGAAACCGTGTAAAAATTTGCCGATTCAAACAATTTTCTTTACCTCCAAATTTTGATTTGTAAACATCAACAAATGCTGGACAGGGGACGGTTCTGTGTCTTTTGCTAATTTCTCTCAGGACACAGAGCCGCCCCCTGTTTTCATTTTCTTATTTTGCCTTGACGCGGTAGACCTTTACACCGTGTGCGGGCACAACTGCGGAAAGCATATCCATTGTATCTGTACTCGTCTTTTCCCAAAGGTCTGTGCACGTGTAGCTTTCGGCACTCGGAAGCCCCGCGAACGCAAGGTTGGATACCGCACGAAGCGACGTGCCGATTTGCATTTCCTTCGGTCCTTTGTTAAACAGACAGACCGCAACTTCGCCGCCGGCCAGCGGTTTTACGAGCACATCATAAATTCCCGTGGTTTTGATGCGGCGGCAGGGTACGCATTTTTCATCCTGATCCACTGCAATCAAATCGGCATTTTTCAAAATTTGCAGAACCGGGTGCTCGGTATCCGCCGTGCCGTCCGCACGCATAAAGGTGCGCAAATCGTTGCCGAGAATCAGGGGCGCCGCCATCATACACCACAGCGTAAAATGCGCCTTGTTTTCTTCGACGGTCAGCTTGCCGTTGCCCACCTCTAACATATCGGGGTCATTATAGCCGCCGATACACGCGTGCGCATACAGCCGCACGTTGGCTTCGTAAATGCCGACCACCGACGCCCAATTCGGCTGAATGTCGGGCGTGGTGCGCCAAAGGTTGCCCGCTTCACTGCCCCAGCGCCACGGCTTGTTCCAGCCCCATTCGCAAATGGAAAACACGATTGGCTTTTCGGGCACACCGTTTTTCTCTGCATACAGCTTTGTGGCACGCTTCAGTTCTTTGCCCATGGCAATATACTGTGTCGCGGCACTGTCCATTTTGGACGCAATCGGGTTGCGCAGCTCAATCGTATTATCGCCCGCCTCAAGATGAATCAAAATCTGCTTTCTTGCACCGCACGGGTTGAACGCCTTGGTCGGCGGGAATACAGCAGGATATTCGTCTTTGCCGTTTACCGTCGCGACCAAATATTTCTCCTTTTCTCCCTCTTTATGCACCAGGAAGGTCAGAACATACTCCCCTGCCTTCGGAACATTTACAAAGCTGAATTTAATTGAGCCGAGATTGCTGTCCAAGCGGGACACATAAGAATCCTTTTCGGTCGTAACAATTTTTGCCGCGCCGTACAGCTCCGCATTTTCCGCAGGCAAAGAAATCTCCTCTTCCAAATCGCCGCCGCCAATCAAAATGCCCTCAATCCAAGGTGCTTTGGTCGGAATATACTGATGATGGCAGAAATCATATTTGAAATATTCCACGCCCCATTCGGCAAAGGTTTCGGCATCGATGCGCTCGTTGCCGAGAGATGCAGGCAAATCCTCGCAGGTCAGCGTACCGTTCGAGGAGTAAATGCCCGCTTTAAAGCCCTTTTCATTTAATTGGCGCACAAGGGCGGGAATCCCCGATGGGAAGGTCGTCAAATCGCCCTGCAGTTTCCCGTTTTTGTCGCGCATAGAGCTTTGCCAGCAGTCGTCCAAATTGACATAATTGTAGCCCGCCTCCAAAAGCCCTGTGGCTTTCATGGCGTCTGCCGTTTCCAAAATCAGCTTTTCATCAATTTGATTATGAAAAGTGTTCCAGCTCGACCAGCCCATCGGTGGTGTAAGCGCCGTGCCGTTGTTATAGGCGGCAGTGGCTTTCACGTGCACACCTGTACGCGCGACTGCCTTTTTCACTTCGCACACGGGGCAGATGTTTTTCTTTTTCAGCACGGCAACCCCTGCCGCGGCTGCGCCTGCCGTCAAAGCGACGGCGGCGGGAATGATTTTTTCAAGCATTGAAAATAACCTCTCTCGTATAAAAATACAAAAAGAGGACAGGCGCACCGCCTATCCTCTTTATTTGCCTTATTCGGCGGAGTTTTCGGTTTTAAAATTATTCTTCCTCTGCCGCAGCTGCCAATTCGTCAATCGAAACAGGCTCGCTGTCCTGTGTATCCGCGACGGGTTCGTCAATCAGTGCTTTCATAGAAAGACTGACGCGCTTTTTGTCGAAATCGACATCCAAAATCTTTACATCGACTTCATCGCCGACCTTCAGCACTTCAGCAGGGTTGCCGATGTGGCTGTGGGAGATTTCGGAAATGTGAATCAAGCCGTCAATGCCCGGAATTACCGATGCGAATGCACCAAAGGTGGTAAGACCCACAATCTTTGCCTTGACTGCCGAACCGATGGGATAATCTCTCTTCAAAATCTCCCACGGATTGTCTTCAATCTTCTTGTAGCCGAGAGAAATCTTCTTGTTTTCGCGGTCAAGGCCCTTTATGTAGACTTCTACTGTATCGCCGACCTTGACAACATCCGACGGATGCTTAATGCGGCTCCAGGAAAGCTCGGAAATGTGAATCATACCGTCCACACCGCCGATGTCTACGAATGCACCGTAGCTGGTTAAGGAGCGAACCGTACCTGTGTAGGTCTGCCCTTCCTCAGCCTGCGCCCAGAAAGCTTCTTCTGCAGCGGCGCGTGCATCCTTGTATGCCGCGCGGATAGAACCGACGACTCTCTTTCTTCTTCTGTCCACTTCGATAATCTTGAAAGAAACTGTCTTGCCGACCATTTCCTCCAAAGAATCACTGCGGCTGATTTTGGAAAGCGATGCGGGAACGAACACGCGAATGCCGTTGTACTGTACGAACAGACCTTTGCCGTCGCCGACAACGCCTGTTACCTTGCCCTCAACTGCTTCCTCATTCTCATCGGAAAGCTCGTCCCAGGCTTTAATCGCGTCATAACGTTTTTTAGAAAGCGCAACTGTGCCTTCCATATCGTTGGTTTTCATAATGATGAGGTTCAGCTCGTCGCCAACCTTCACTTCAGCGGTCATATCCGCTGTGGGGTCATTGCTGTATTCTGCGGCGGAAACATAGCCTGTGTGCTTTCTGCCGGTGATTTCAACCTGAATCTCAGACGGTGTGACCGCAACAACGTGACCAACAACCTTCTGGTCAGAGCTTGTGTCTATATATTCTTCAAGCATATCGGCAAAGCTGGTTGCTTCAGAAGACATTGCAGACTCCTCCTTTTCAACTAATTCTGCCTGTGTTTGCGTAAGATTTTCGGACATTGTTTTTAGTACCTCCTTAATAATACTGTCAGGTGTGGATGCACCCGCAGTAACGCCGACTGACGGGAATCGGGACAGGTCAATGCCATTTAACTCCTGTGCCGTTTCAATCAGAAAGGTCGGACAGTTTTCAGCGCAAACCGCTTTCAGCTTTGCGGTGTTAGAGCTTTGCCGCCCACCGATGATGAGCATCGCATCGTTCTCAAGCGACAGTTGCCGCGCTTCTTTCTGCCTTTCCTCAGTCGCACTACATATTGTATCAAAAATTACGGCGTTTGTATATACCATTTTTATTTTTTTTACACATTTTTTAAAGGAATTTATGCTGAAAGTGGTCTGTGCAACTAAAATTATTCCGTTTTTGTCTAAATCGGGATGGGTTTCTAATAAAGAAAGCAGTTCGTCATACGAATTAAACACAAAAGACGCACCATTGCAAAAGCTTCGGATGCCGATGACCTCGGGATGCGTTTTGTCACCTGCAATCAGTGTGACATTTTCAGCGGTGGAATGCTCACGAACGATTTTGTGAATTTTGGTGACAAACGGACAGGTCGCATTGCAAAACGGCAACCCGGACTGCTCGACTGCCGTGAGCGTATCCCGCGGGACACCGTGGGTGCGAATCACCAAGGTTTCGTCCGGCTTACATTCCGACGGATGTGCAATCACACGCACACCGTGCCGTTCAAAATGCCCAATGACCTGCGGATTGTGAATAATCGGGCCCAAGGTGCAGGCGCGTGTGCCCGCTTCCACCATATTTTCAAGCATTTGCACCGCGCGGTTCACGCCGAAACAGAACCCTGCAGTTTCGGCAAGTGTTATTTTTTGCAATGCCCTTCCTCCCAAAGCTTCGTGATTTCGTCCATAATGCGGCGCGACGCTTCTTTCAGCTCGCGGGATTTGCCCTCTTCGGTAAACCCGAACTCTTCATTTTTGATGAGCGTGCCGAACCGAACGGTCAGCCGTGTGCCGCGTTTATATTCTTCATCGGTATAAATCGAAACGGGCAGTACATCTGCGCCCGTCTGCTTCGCAATAAGCGCAATTCCCGATTTTGCCCGCTTCGGGGTATAATCCTCCGAACGTGTACCCTCGGGGAAAATCCCGAGCACCCACCCCTTGCGAAGAATCTCTTCTGCGTGGTGCACAGCCGTCATATCCCCTTTGCCGCGCACGACGGGGAAGGCGTTCAGGTGTGTTAAAAATGTGCCGAGCGCTTTCTTCTCAAACAGCTCTTCCTTCGCCATAAAATGGAACACACGCTTGCCCGCGCCGCCCAAAGCAATGGGGTCAAAAGAGCTTTGGTGGTTGCACGCCAAAATAAATCCGCCTGTTTTCGGGATATTCTCCCTGCCGACATAGGTGCATTTCTGCACGGTTTTGCACACCGCTTTGGCAAGCGGCGTCAGCACGGTATACAGCTTATATTCTTTTACCTTGGAAAAATCGTAAAGTTCAGACATATGCTTCGGTTCTCCTATATACTCAATCGGTCATTTTGTTTCGAATAACAGAAATCACCTTTTCAACGGATTTCTCGAGATTCAGTGCGGTTGTATCCACCAAAACACTGTCCTCTGCGGGCTTTAGCGGTGCGACCGCACGGTGCGAATCGTTGTAATCGCGCTGTTTTAAATCGGCGAGCACCGCTTCGTAGGTGTCGCTTGCGCCTTTTTCCTGTAATTCTTTATATCGCCGCTGTGCACGCGCTTCGGGCGAAGCCGTCAAAAAGATTTTCACCTGCGCGTCGGGCAATACGACCGTACCGATATCGCGCCCGTCCATAATGCAGTTGTTCTGCTTTGCAATATCCCGCTGTAAGTCGAATAAGAACTGCCGCACGGCAGGCACAGCGGAAACGTCGGACGCCGCCATACTTGCATCGGGCGTACGGATTTCCTCGGATACATCCTCTCCGTTTAAGAAAACGTGCTGTATATCACCGAGGAATTTCAATTCCACTTGAATATCAGGCAGTGTAGCGGCAACCGTATCCGCATTTTTTGTATCGAAGCCGTGCCGTAAGGAATACACCCCAACCGCGCGGTACAGCGCACCTGTATCCACATAAATATATCCCAAGTTTTTTGCCGCTGTACGGGCGATGGTGCTTTTCCCTGCGCCTGCAGGGCCGTCAATGGCTACATTTATCATAAATATTCCAGTCCTTTTCTTTTATTCGCTTGCAGACAGCCCTGCAAGCCGCCCCGTAGAAAACGCAATTTGCAAATTAAAGCCGCCTGTATAACCGTCGCAGTCCAACAATTCCCCCGCAAAATACAGCCCGCGGCACAGCTTGCTTTCCATCGTTTTCGGATTGACTTCGCTCGTTTTTACGCCGCCTGCGGTGACGATTGCCTCTTTGATGTCGTGAAAATCCATCACCGTCAAAGTAAGGTTCTTAACGGTTTCCGCGAGCCGTGTGCGCTGTTCTTTTGTGATTTGATTGATTTTTTCGGACGGGCGCAATCCCGCACGGTGCAATACCGCGGGAATGATGGAACGCGGAAGCAGTAATCCCAAAGTGTTAGAGATGGATTTATTCAAATTCTCCGAAAAGTCGCGCAGAATGCGTGCATCCAACTTTTCGGGTGACAGCGCGGGTTTTAAATCCAAATGAATCGTATACCGCTCTGCCTGCATTTCACGCATATGCGCACTTGCCGAAAGAATCATCGGTCCTGAAACGCCGAAATGTGTGAAAAGCATTTCGCCGAAATCTTCATAAATGATTTTTTGTTTTTTAGTATCGTGTATGGTAATTGCCACATTGCGAAGCGAAAGCCCACTGCAATCACTGCAAAAGCCCTCACGACAGCGAAGTGCCGACAAAGAGGGTCTAAGCGGCGTTACCGTGTGCCCGACACTTTGCGCAAGCACGTAGCCGTCCCCCGTGGAGCCTGTTTTCGGGTAGGATTTCCCGCCCGTCGTCAAAATGACGCGGTCAGCAAAAAAGACTTCGCCGCTTTCGGTTTTTACGCCTTTTACGGTTCCGTTTTCCGTCAGTAATTCGGTGACACGCGCCTGTTTTATCTGCACGCCGACATCCGCAAGATACCGCGCCATAGCATCCACGATATCCGATGCCTTGTCGCTTTGCGGAAAGACACGGTTTCCGCGCTCAATTTTCAGCGGCACACCGTAATCCTCAAAGAAATCTATGGTGTCCTGCGGCATAAAATTCGAAAACGCGCTGTATAAAAAACGACCGTTGCCGGGAATGTTTTGAATCAGGGTATCCACTTCATCGGTGTGATGTGTGACATTACAGCGTCCTTTACCCGTAATCAGCACCTTTCTGCCGATTTTGGGGTTGCGCTCCAAAAGCAATACCTCCGCGCAGTTTTCCGCCGCCGTGCCTGCCGCGAATACGCCCGCCGCGCCTGCACCGACCACAATCACTTTTTTATTCGACATTTTCGGGAATATCCTCCGTTTTTTCGTAGACCTGGTATTCATCCCAAATGCCTTCCAGCTTATTGAAATTGTCATACACCTCATCGCGGCGCGAAAGTGTCACACCGACAATCAGGGCATTTATCAAACTCAAAGGCGCGGTGAGGGAATCAACCACAGACGCCATATCACTGCGCGCAACCAAAAGATGGTTGGCATACAGCGCAATCGGGGATTTTTCGGTATCGGTGACGGCAATGATTTTCGCACCGCGGTCAGCAATAAAGCGCAGTGCGCTGACCGTCTGCTTGGAATAGCGCGGGAAGCTTATCGCAATGCACACATCCTCTTCGCCGATGCGGAACATCTGCTCAAACATCTCCGACGCGCTGGAGGTATCGACCAGCACGACCGAATCAAAAACCAAATTGAAATAGAACGCCAAAAAAGCGGCAAGTGCCGCCGAGGAACGCACACCGAGAATATAGATGCGGCGTGCACGGTTAATCTCCTGCACGGCGTTTCTAAAGTCTTCGCGCGAGGTATGCTCTGCCGTTTCGCGGATAAGCTCTATATCGCCGCTCAAAACCGAGCTGATGATATCGCCGTCCCCGATTAGGGATTCGGAAACCTCCATACGCTGTACGGCGGTCAGCTTGGATTTAATCATTTGCTGTAATTCGCGCTGTAATTCAGGATACCCCTTGAAGCCCATTTCCGTAGCAAAACGCACCACGGTGGACTCACTCACGCCGACCTTGTTTCCCAATGCGGCGGCGGTCATAAATGCCGCCTTATCATAATTTTCGGAAATATATGCCGCAATTTTTTTGTGTCCCTTTGAAAGATGCCGCAAATTCGCTTCCATTGCGGTCAGTAAAGAACTGTTCATAACATCCTGCCCTTTTCTTCTGATTCCCTTTCATTATAAATATTTTCTTTTCGGAAATCAAGCAAAAATGCAAGTTTTCCGTCAAAATAATTCAAATGCCAATGCAGAAAAATTTCAAATCCGTACCAAATTTTCCGTCATTTCCGTGCCGCACGGGCGAATTTCGGGGAGCGTAAGGTTGTAAATATCCGTTGCTCGGCATTCCAGTGTGAAACTGCGCTGTGCGGATGCGGAAAGATATTCTATATCGGACGCACGCATCACAATCGGCAGTTTTGCAGACTGCCGTGCCGCACGCAAAATCGCTTTGCCGCGTTCGGAGAAGCCCAGCACGCGCAGATACGGGAGTTTTTCCGCATCAGACCGCCGCACACCGAGAAAAGCGCAAAGCACAATACGGCGCAACCGCGCGTGGGTATATCGCTTGGTTTTGGCAGAGCCGAACACCTCGAAAAGCGTACGGGCAGTACGGGCGGCGGTCAGGATTCGGTTTTCGATACCCTCCGAAACATCGGGCACATCCGAAAAATCCGCCGCTGTGGATTTGCGCAAAAATGCAAGGACGGCAACATCTAATTTCGCATACTGTGCAGGTGCAAAGCCTTTTTGCATTTCCGCGCACAGGATTTCCAGAGATGCCGTCGGCAAAAACGCACGGACATCCTCCCCGTTTTCAATTTTTTGCCGCAGTGCCTGACCGCTTGCAAAGCCGTCCGCCGTCTCGCGCGCATCGTGCGGCGTGCCGATGCGCAAAACGGTTTGCGGTGTGATCTTAGAGCTGAGCGTACGCAGGGCTCGCAGATATTCTATGCCGAGTATGTTGTTCGGCGTTTGCAAAAGGGAAGCGATTTCTTCCCCGTAAACGGCGCGCACTGCCTGTTCCCGTGCGGCGGCAAAGGGTGCGCCTGCCTGCATCCGCTCGTGTATCGCCGATTCTACGGCGAGGTTAAACAGCGCGTCTGCCGCCGTTTGCAGGTGTTCGATTTTTCCGCATTCACTGCCAAACAGAAGCGTATCGACTGCGCCCAATGCATCCAGTGCCGAAACGCCGCCATACGCAAAGGTCTGCGCCCCCGCAACGGAAAACGCCAAGGGCAATTCCAAAACCAAATCCGCACCGCACAAAAGCGCCGTCTCTGCGCGGCGGTGCTTTTCTAAGACTGCCGGCGTGCCGCGCTGTGTAAAGTTTCCGCTTTGCACAACAACCACGCCGTCCGAAGCGATTTTTTTCGCCTCCGACAGCAAATGGGCGTGTCCGTTATGCAACGGATTGAACTCCGCAATGATTCCCGCAACCGACATAACCGTTTCTTCCTTTTTCTACTTGAAATTCCAAAAGACACAGTATATAATAATATAGTTTAGAAAAACTTGCAAGTCTTGTTGTGACAGGGCGGACAAGTATACAAAAAGCAATTTGGAGGAATTTTTGTGAAAATTCTGGTTATCAACGCAGGCAGCTCCTCGCTCAAATATCAGCTCATTGATATGGAAGGCGAAAAACTGATTGCAAAAGGCATTTGCGAACGCGTAAAGGATGCAGAGAACAGCTGTGTTTCCTACACGCACTATCCGAACGGGCAGGAAGTCAAAGCGAAAGACGTCCCCGCACCGATGGCGAATCACACCGAGGCATTCCACGTCGTGAAAGCCCTTTTGACCGAGGGCGACAGCAAGGTCATTGACGATTTGTCCGAAGTGACGGCAGTCGGTCACCGCGTGGTGCAGGGCGGTTCTCTGTTTAACAAGAGTGTTCTGATTGACCAAAGCGTTTTGGACGGTATCGAGAGTCTTTGTGACCTCGCGCCCCTGCACAATCTCGCACACATTCAGGGTATGGAAGCGAGCATCGCCCTGTTCGGCGACAAAGTCCCGCAGGTCGCGGTATTCGACAACGCATTCCATTCCACCATGCCCCCCGAGGCATATATGTTCGGTCTGCCGTATGAATATTATGAAAAGTACAAAATCCGTAAATACGGCTTCCACGGCACTTCGCACCGTTTCGTCAGCGCACGCTGTGCAGAAGTGATGGGCAAACCGATTGAAGACCTTAAAATCATCACCTGCCATTTGGGCAACGGTTCTTCCATTACCGCAGTGAAAAACGGCAAGGTCATTGACACCTCTATGGGTCTTACGCCCCTGGACGGTGAAATTATGGGCACGCGTACAGGCGCAATTGACCCCTCGGCTGTGCTCTATATTATGAAAAAAGAGAACAAGACGCCCGACGAGATGGATACGCTCCTCAACAAGCAATCCGGTATTCTCGGCGTTTCGGGTCTGTCCTCTGACGACCGCGATATCAAAAAAGCCGCCGCTGAGGGCGACAAGAGAGCCGCACTTGCACGCAATATGCAAATTTATGAGATTGTGAAATATATCGGTTCTTACACCGCCGCGATGGACGGCGTGGATGCAATCGTATTCACGGGCGGCATCGGTGAGAATGCGGATGATATGCGTGCCACCGTATGCGACAGACTTTCTTTCCTCGGGATTGAAATCAACAAGCCCTACAATGCTACGCTTGTGAAAGGCGCAGAGGGCGAAATTTCTACCGAAAACTCCAAGGTTCGCGTATTCGTACTGCCGACCAACGAGGAACTGCTTATTGCGAGAGATACAAGAGATATCGTAAACAGCCTGTAAGCAGGAAACGGCATTAAGACAACCTATTGCATAAAAGCAACAGCGGCAGAGTACCTTGGTATTCTGCCGCTGTTTATTATATGGAAGCAGTTGCGATACAGAGAAAAAGCATATATAATAAACCTTGACATACTGTGTCAGTGTATGTATGTTATTCTTTTCCTAAAGGAGCAAATCACGATGCAGGAAAGCCGATTATTTAAAATCGTGTACCATTTACTGGATAAAGGGCAGGCTACTGCTCCGGAATTGGCAGAAAAATTTGAAGTATCCGTCAGAACGATTTACAGAGATGTGGATGCTTTGAGCGACGCCGGCATTCCCGTTTATACAGAATCAGGCAGAAACGGCGGCATCCGTTTGCTGCATAATTTTGTTTTAGATAAGGCTGTACTTTCAGAAGAAGAAAAGCAGGAAATTCTAACAGCCTTACAAAGTACAGGCTTTACGAAAAACAGCAGTGACAGCCAAACATTACAAAAGCTTTCTGCAATATTTCAGCTCCGTTCGGAAAATTGGCTAGAAGTGGATTTTTCCAGATGGGGAAATAAAGGCACGGACAACGAGAAATTCGAATTGCTGAAATCGGCTGTGATGCAACAAAAATGCGTAAAAATAACCTATGCAAATTCCTGCGGAACGATTCGCGAAAGAATTGTCCATCCGTTAAAGCTTTCCTATAAGTCTATGGCTTGGTACTTAAAAGCGTATTGCACAGATAAACAGGATTACCGTATTTTTAAGCTGACCCGTATTATGGATTTGGAAGTTCTCCCAAACAGTTTTCCAAAAAATACATTTCCGAAGTTTGATGAAATACCCAATTCCACCTACAATACAATCGTGCTTCGTTTTCCGCAAAATATGGCATACCGCGTTTTTGATGAATTTGACAAAACACAGGTAAGCCAAAAAGACAACGGAGATTTCATCGTATCTGTACAAATGCCGGAGGATGAATGGCTGATAGGATATCTGCTTTCCTTCGGCACACAAGCAGATATTATAGAGCCTGCGTATCTCAAAGATATTGTCGCAGAGCAGGCAAAGAAAATTTATGAAAAATATAAATCCTGACATAGGGCGTCAGGATTTATGCGGTATCCTTTAGTTGTAAAATCTGTTTGAGAAAGTGGGGCTTGGAAATGAAATTCGAATGGAAAAAGCAGGAAAAAGAAATATACGGCGCAGCGTCAAACCCTTGCATCGTGGATATTCCTTCGCAAAAATATATTGTTATTGCCGGCAGCGGCAATCCAAACGGCGCAATCTTTTCGGATAAGGTTGCCGCTCTGTTTTCGACAGCGTATCAAATTAAAAAAGTTTACAAATCGCTTGCTGAAAAAAGCGGTGCAATCACGGATTACGCTGTATATCCCTTAGAGGGACTGTGGCGCAAATCTTCTGAAAAAGAAAGCTTGGTTAAGGTGACCGTATCCGAAACCGATGCGGTCAGAATCGGCTGATTTCCGCCTGAACTGCGTTAAAAATCCTCGGAATACGACAGTATTCCTGCGGTTTTTGCCTTGTTCAGCCAAAAATCCGCTCGTTTCTGACTGCTGCGCACCGAAAACGCAGGAATTGCGGATGGATTTTTGCGTTTAAGACCGAAGTCGGGCTGACGCCCGACAAGGACGAAAACGTGAAAAGCCGCCGCAAGGACAAGGTTTCGGCGCATTGGTTTCGGATACGGTCACCTTAAGGAAGAATTGCAATACCGCATTATGATACGGCAGCCGAATTTTATTACCGAAGAAATATTTGAGAATGCCTTAGAGGAGGTGAGAAGCAAGAAAGCGAATCCGCAGCTCGCAGGCATTTCTTTCGAAACAATCTGTGACGGTAAGTGCGTTCAAATATTGCATAAGGGCGCGTTTGATGATGAGCCGACGTCATTCGCGATTATGGAGAGATACTGTTTGGCGCACGGTTACAAACGTACGGAAAAAGCACATCGGGAAATATATTTAAACAATGCCAACCGCACAAAAACAGCCAACCTAAAAACCATTTTAAGATACAAAGTTACAAATGCAGAAAATACAGCATTGTAAAAAGAAAGGAACATAAATATGGGCAGACCGACAACCAAAAATGATTTATTGACTGCGGCAAACGCAAATTATGAAAAGTTAAACTCGCTTATTTCTGAATTGACAGCGAAAGAGCTATCCACGCCTTTTGATTTTTCGAATGATGTTAAAAAGAAAGAAGCGCATTGGAAAAGAGATAAAAACCTGCGGGATGTTTTAATCCATCTTTACGAATGGCATCAGCTTTTGTTGAATTGGGTGCAATCCAATCAAAACGGCGATAGCGAGCCGTTTATTCCGAAGCCCTATAATTGGAAAACCTATGGGGATATGAATGTGGCGTTCTTTCATAAGCATCAGTCCACACCGTTGGAGGATGCAAAGCGTATGCTTCGGGACTCGCATACCGAGGTCATAAAATTGGCGGAAACGTTTTCAAACGAAGACTTATTTACAAAAGGTGTTTACAAATGGGTCGGCGGGAGCACATTGGGCTCGTATTTTGTCAGCGTTACAGCAAGCCATTATGATTGGGCAATCAAAAAGCTGAAGGCACATCAAAAAAACTGTGCCGCTTTGTAAGACGAAACCACGTTCATCCGAAAACAAAATGATTCCAACAAAATACACCCCCGGTTATGTTTCTAAAGAAACGACTGGGGGTGTATTTTGTTGTGCCGATACGGCAGTATTTTTCTTTTAACAAGGTTACCTGCTGTTATTTGAGCTTTTGGTTCATTTTTTTCAATTTAATTTTCCACGCGATATACTGTGAAAGCCACACAAAAATAAAAATCAGCACAAACATGAAGAAATAGCCGATTGCGCCCCAAAGGCTGTGTTCCATCCAATACAGCACATAAGCGATAGGCATCATAGCGCCGCTTAAAATCAGAAAATAGATGGCGGACTGCTTCAAAATACTCCAGCGGTCTAAGCTGAAAATCACAGAACCCGCACAGGATACCGCACCCAATATACTGCACAAAACCGTTTGCAAAATCACTGCGTGAAGCGGCGTCCCCACCGTTTCAACAAGCGTGGATACACAAGGGTAATATTCGCCGTCACCTAACCCGACGGAAATTAAAATTGTAATGACATACCCAATAGCAATTCCGAACGGGATGCCCAAAAGCAACCTTTTCAATACTTCTTTTTTGATATTTTTCATAGAGAACACCTCACACGCCTAAAATTTGCTTGATTTCGCGGACATACCGCCGCGATACATACGTTGCCGTACCGTTTAAAAATCGGATACAAATTGTGCCCGTAAAGCTCAAATCAAAGCTTTTCACCTTTTGCAGATTGACAATCTCCGATTTAGAAATCCGCACAAACGAACTGCGCGGCAGTCTTTCCTCTGCTTCATACAGACGAAGACGCAAATCGTATGTGCCGTTTTCCGTTACGGCAACCGTTTTGCCGCCGTCCGCGAACACCCGAATCAGTTCGGACGGTTTTAATATCTCCATTTCTCCGTCCCGACTGCCCACGAGCCACTGCGGCGGTGTATCGGATATCCGCTTTGCCAATGCCTGCACCGCCTCGTCCACCTGTGCCGTCCGTATGATGACCTGCGGTTCAGTGCAAGCGGCATCTATTTGAATTTCAACCTTCACTGCCCTTCCCCCTTTCTTTCAAATTGAATTTCATCTATAGTATAAGGGATTTTTCAAAAATTTCACCTGTTTTTCCGCAAGCGGTCTTTTTAGGGCGATAAACGGCACAAAAAAGCAGAGGCACGCGGTGTGCGCCTCTGCTTTTTGCTGATATTCTGTAGGCGGATGTCCGTTTCGGGCGCACGCCCCTACGGGTTTGCGGCAAATCTGTCATTCTGAGCGGAGCGAAGAATCTCAATCAGAACGACGTGAATTGATTCCCGCGTAGGGACGGACATCCTTGTCCGTCCGCGGGCGAACGCAGTTCGCCCCTACGGGCGTAGGGAACGACCTCTGTGTCGTTCCGCAAATTTTCATCAGATTTTGCGGGCGCTTCGTGAAGCGCCCCTACAAGATTTGCGCATCACCGTTAGGCTTGCGTGAAATCCGTCCGTGCTCGGGCGGGCACGGAGACCCGCCCCTACGGGGGGGTTCGCGTAGGGCGCGGAAGATTTCCCTATTAGGGAAAATGTCGCGAAGCGACAAAAGGGTAATGGCGTAGCCGTAACTTGCTCGCGCCGTTTTTGGGTGCATTCGGATTTCTGAATGTTTTCGAAAGGTTTTTCTGTGCTCTTATTTCTTCAACAACGGTTTCAAATACTGCCCTGTGTAGGATTTTTTGCATTTGACGATTTGTTCGGGTGTGCCCTCGGCGACGATTGTACCGCCTTTGTCGCCGCCCTCGGGACCTAAATCGATAATATGGTCGGCAACCTTGATGACATCTAAATTGTGCTCAATCACGACCACGGTGTTGCCGCCGTCCGCAAGCTTTTGCAAAACCTCAATTAAGCGGTGTACGTCGGCGGTATGCAAGCCCGTGGTCGGCTCATCCAAAATATAAATCGTACGTCCCGTCGGGCGTTTGGAAAGCTCCGTTGCCAATTTCACGCGCTGTGCCTCACCGCCTGAAAGCGTGGTAGCGGGCTGTCCGAGCTTGACATATCCAAGCCCCACATCGTAAATGGTTTTCAGCTTGCGGTGAATTTTTGGAATACTCGAGAAAAACTCCATCGCTTCCTCAATCGTCATTTCCAGCACATCGTAAATCGACTTGCCTTTGTATTTTACCTCTAAGGTTTCGTGGTTGAATCGTGCGCCCTTGCACACATCGCACGGCACATACACATCCGCCAAAAAGTGCATTTCGATTTTTACAATGCCGTCGCCCTGACACGCCTCACAGCGTCCGCCCTTGACGTTAAACGAAAATCGGCTTGCCGAAAAACCGTGCATTTTGGCGTCCTGCGTCTGCGCAAACAGATTGCGGATATCCGTAAACACGCCTGTGTATGTGGCAGGATTGGAGCGCGGCGTTCTGCCGATAGGCGACTGGTCAATATCGACCACCTTATCGAGATGCTCCAGACCCAAAATATCCTTGTGCTTGCCTACGGGTTTTTTCGCCCCGTTCAGTTCGTTGGCAAGATGCTTATATAAAATCTCATTGACAAGCGACGATTTTCCCGAGCCCGACACACCTGTCACGGCAATGAATTTGCCTAACGGGAAATGCACGTCAATATTTTTCAGGTTGTTTTCGGCGGCCTTGCGGACAATCAGCTCTTTGCCGCTGCCTGCGCGGCGCGTTTCGGGCACAAGAATTTTCCGCTTGCCGCTTAAATACTGCCCTGTTACGGATTCGGGGCAGGCTTTAATATCATCCACCGTGCCTGCGCACACCACATTGCCGCCGTGCACGCCTGCACCCGGACCGATGTCTACAATATAATCCGCGGCATACATCGTGTCCTCATCGTGCTCCACAACAATCAGCGTATTGCCAAGGTCGCGCAGGTGCTTGAGCGTACCGATGAGTTTTTCATTATCGCGCTGGTGCAGTCCGATGCTCGGTTCGTCTAAAATATACAAAACACCCATCAAAGAAGACCCGATTTGCGTCGCCAAACGGATGCGCTGGCTCTCGCCGCCTGAAAGCGTCCCCGCCGAGCGCGAAAGGGTCAAATAATCGAGCCCCACGCTTTGCAGGAATTGCAGGCGACTGCGAATCTCCTTTAAAATCTGCTCTGCAATCACGCGGTCTCGGTCGGAGAGAACGAGCTTGTCTAAAAATGCCAGTTCATCCACGATTGACATTTTGGTGAAATCGTAAATATTGATACCGCCGACCGTGACGGATAAGGTCACAGGCTTTAGCCGCGCACCGTGGCATTCGGGGCAGTCGCACGCCTTCATCACCTGCTCGATTTCCCACCGCGCCCACTCGCTGTTGGATTCATTGTAACGGCGTTGCAGATTGTTGATAATACCCTCAAATTCCGCGTTATAGCTGCCTGTGCCGTAGACATTGGTGCGCTGCATTTTGAGTTTTTCGCCCTTTGTGCCGTACAGCAGTGCATTCATCGCTTTCTTCGAAAGGTCACAAATCGGCGTGGATAAGGTAAACCCGTATTTTTTGCCGAGTGCCTCATAATACATCTGCGCTATGGTGCCGCCCTCGGCATTCGTCCAGCCGCTGGCGCGGATTGCACCGTCACGGATAGACAGATTTTTATTCGGAATCACCAAATCGGGGTCAACCTTCAAAAACACACCCAAGCCCGTGCAGGTTTCGCACGCGCCGAACGGATTGTTGAAAGAGAACATACGCGGGGTCAGCTCATCTACGGAAACACCGTGCTCGGGGCAGGCGTAATTCTGCGAAAAGAGCATATCCTCGCCGTCTAAAATATTCACAAGCACCGTGCCGCCCGTAAGCGCGGTGGCGGTTTCCACCGAATCCGCTAAACGACTGCGAATCTCACTGCCAATAACCAAACGGTCTACGACGATTTCAATATTGTGCTTGATATTTTTGTCGAGCTTGATTTCTTCGGAAAGGTCATAAAGACTGCCGTCAATGCGGGCACGGACGAAGCCCGAACGGCGGGCGGCGTCCAGCTCCTTTTGATGCTCGCCCTTTTTGCCGCGTGCCACGGGCGCCATCACCTGAATTTTTGTGCCCGATTCCATTGCCAGCACTTGATCCACAATCGTATCGACCGACTGACGGACGATTTCCCGCCCGCAGACAGGGCAGTGCGGCACACCGACACGTGCATATAAAAGACGTAAATAGTCATAAATTTCCGTTACTGTGCCAACGGTGGAACGTGGATTTTTCGAGGTGGTTTTCTGGTCGATGGAAATGGCGGGAGAAAGCCCGTCAATCGCGTCCACATTCGGCTTTTCCATTTGCCCCAAGAACATACGCGCATAAGAGGACAGCGATTCCATATACCGCCGCTGACCTTCGGCATAAATCGTATCAAACGCCAAAGACGATTTCCCCGAACCCGAAAGTCCTGTCAGTACAACCAGCTTATCGCGCGGAATTTCCACATCAATATTTTTCAAATTGTGCTCGCGCGCACCTTGAATTACAATATTTTTGCTTGCCATTTTTTAATCCTTTTCTTGAGCTGAGGAGAGCCGAACCCGATATGGTTTAAAATGCCCTATTTCCGCTGAAACTGCGTTAAAAATCTCGGCATACGACAGTATGCCGCCGATTTTGTGCCTTGTTTCATCAAAAATATGTCTATTTTAAACTGCTATGCACCGAAAACAAGTTTTCGGCATATTGTGTTCGACTATCCTCAGCTTATTTTCCGTTTTTCAGTTCCTGAATCTTGTCGCGCAGCATTGCCGCGTGTTCAAATTCCAACAGCTTTGCCGCCGCGCGCATTTCCGCCGTCAATTTGGCGATCATCGCCTGCCGTTCGCGCTCACTCATACGCTTACGCGGCTTTTTGTCATCCGAATGCGTGGAGATTTCCAAAATCTCGCGTACGTCCTTTTGAATGGTTTTCGGCGTAATCCCGTGCACCTCGTTATAGTGCATCTGCTTTTCGCGGCGGCGCACCGTTTCCTCGATTGCACGCTCCATAGACGGTGTGACGGAATCGGCATACATAATGACTTCGCCGTGCGCATTTCGCGCCGCGCGCCCAATGGTCTGCACCAAAGAGGTTTCGGAACGCAGGAAACCCTCTTTATCTGCATCCAAAATCGCCACAAGCGACACCTCGGGAATATCCAAGCCCTCGCGCAGCAGGTTGATGCCGACCAGCACGTCAAACTCGCCCAAACGCAAATCGCGGATAATCTCCATTCGTTCAATCGTGTCTACATCAAAATGCATATATTTGACCTTAATGCCGTGCGCATCTAAAAAGTCGGTCAGGTTTTCCGCCATTTTCCGCGTGAGCGTCGTCACCAAAACGCGCTCACCGCGTTCGGTGCGCAGGTTGATTTCCGAAATCAAATCGTCAATCTGCCCGTCGGTGGGACGTACAAAAACCTCGGGGTCTAACAGTCCCGTCGGGCGGATGACCTGCTCGGCAATCTGCACGCTTTTGCTTTTTTCAAGCTCCCCGGGCGTGGCGCTGACAAAAATCTTTTGCCCGACACGCGCATAAAACTCGTCAAAGGTCAGCGGACGGTTGTCAAACGCAGACGGCAGACGGAAGCCGAAATCGATAAGCGACTCCTTTCGGGAACGGTCACCGCCGTACATACCGCGCACCTGTGGGAGCGTTACGTGGGATTCATCGACAAACAGCACGAAATCCTCGGGAAAATAGTTGAGCAGTGTAAACGGCGCACTGCCGGGTTCTCGCCCCGACATCACGCGCGAATAGTTCTCAATCCCCTTGCAAAAACCCGTTTCGCGGAGCATTTCCATATCGTATTCCGTGCGCTGACGGATGCGCTGTGCTTCCAGTAGCTTGCCCTCTTTGGTAAATTCCTCGACGCGCTGTTCCATTTCCGCCAAAATTTCTTCTATAGCGCGCTCCAGTTTTTCGGGCGCGACCACATAGTGTGACGCAGGGTAAATCGCCACGTGCGAAATGACATTTTTCACCTGCCCTGTCAGGGCGTTGATTTCGGAGATACGGTCGATTTCATCTCCGAAAAACTCCACGCGAATCGCCGTATCGTTAGAATACACGGGGAAGATCTCTACCACATCGCCGCGCACGCGGAATTTATTACGAATGAAGTTTATATCATTGCGTTCATACTGAATCTCGACGAGTTTTTTGAGTAAGTCGTCACGGTTTTTCTGCATCCCCTGCCGCAGAGAAATGACCATATTGCGGTAATCAATCGGGTCGCCCAAGGTGTAAATGCAGGAAACACTCGCCACGATAATGACATCGCGCCGTTCAGACAATGCGGATGTTGCGGAGTGGCGGAGCTTATCGATTTCATCGTTAATAGCGGAATCCTTTTCAATGTAAGTATCCGTCGTTGGGATATACGCCTCGGGTTGATAATAATCATAATAGGACACAAAATATTCCACGGCATTTTCGGGGAAGAACTCCTTAAATTCCGAGCACAACTGCGCCGCCAGCGTTTTGTTGTGCGCAAGCACTAACGTCGGACGGTTGACATTGGCAATAATATTCGCCATGGTAAAGGTTTTGCCCGAGCCTGTTACGCCGAGAAGCGTCTGCTCCTGATAGCCCTTTTGCAAGCCTTCCGTAAGCTGTGCAATCGCTTCGGGCTGATCGCCTGTGGGTTTGTAAGGCGAATGTAATTTGAAAAGCTGCTCTTCCATTTGCCTTTTACCAATCCTTTCCCCAATCGCTACGCAATCGAATTTAGAACATTTGTTCTATCTATAATACTGCAAAAAATTTTAAATGTCAACTGTTCTGAACACAAAAGCACAAAAAACTGCTTTATGGAGTATTCCCCCACAAAGCAGTTTCTTGTATCATAAAAACATACTTTTAAATTTCTTTGAGGTTGCCATAGAAAACCAATCGTCACCCGCCACAATGATGTGGTCGTTCAGCTTCACGCCGAGGTTTCTAAGCATCGAAAACAGATACCGTGTCGCATCCACATCCTGCATAGACGGTGCGGCAACGCCCTCGGGGTGATTATGCGCAAGAATTACATTCGTAGCCCCCGTATGAATGACCGCTTCGGCAAGCTGACGCGAACGCAGCGCAGTAGAATTTGCCGTACCGTCGGAAATGACTACCGTTTTTAAGACCTTGCACTTATGATTCATACAAATTGCCAAAAACCGTTCCGCACTCTGCCCGACAAACTGCGGCACAAGATATTCACCCGCCGCCTGCGCAGATTTTAAAAACAGCGTTCCCGCGCTTTGCTTATTTTGCGCATATTTGCCGTAAAGCGCAGGCATCAGCTTGATTAAAACCGCCGCATTCTCCTTAATGCCGCCGACCTGCATCAGCGACTCGACGGGTGCGTCAAACACCGCCGAAAACGAGCCGAATGATGAAATCAGCTTGTGCGCCAATTCATTGGTATCGCGCTGGGGCACGGCATAAAACAGCAAAAGCTCCAGCGCGTTATGGTCCTCAAAAGCGTCTAAGCCCTCCCGCAGGAAACGCGCCTTGACTCTGGCACGATGCCCTGAATGGGGATGCGCTTGTTTTTCTTCCATCTCGTTTATTTGATTTTGCGGCTGCCGGGCTTGACAAGCTCCAGCTCGCCTGCCTTACAAAGCGGGCACTCATCTTTTTCCCAAGAGGTCACATCTGCCGAATACACAGCCTTGAACGGCACGCCGAAGTCGATTTTTCCGCCTGTGCGGTCTACGATAGAACCAACACCGACAATGTCACCGCCCGCCGCTTTTACCAATTCGATAACCTCTTTTACAGAGCCGCCTGTGGTAACAACGTCCTCGACAATCAGAACCTTTTGACCGGGTTCCACCACGAAGCCGCGGCGCAGGGTCATTTTGCCGTTTTCATCGCGCTCGGTAAAGAAATTTTCACAGTGCAGTGCACGGGAGACCTCATATGCCATCTGTACCGCACCCATAGCAGGTCCGATAACGACTTCGACGCCTGCGTCTGCATATTTTTCACCGAGTGCCGCGCAAAGTTCTTCGCTGTATTTGGTATTGCGGAAAATTTTCGCACACTGTAAATACCTATTGGAATGTCTGCCCGAGGTCAAAAGGAAATGCCCCTCTAAAAGGACGCCCGCCTCTTTTAAAACCTCAACAACTCTTTCTTCTGTAAGCATAAGTTTACACTCCTTGTTTTGTTTTTCTGTATTTTACCATAAACGCGAAGCGTTGTGATGGTAAAATCCGTCCGTCTTTGGCGGTTTGCCGTCAGGCAGAGCCAAAGGGACATAAAATCGGCGTAAAATAACCGCTTGCGGTTATTTTACCATAAGAAAGCCGTTTTGAAAAGAGAAACAGGTGCAAAAATTGCACCTGTTCGGAAGATTTTTAAAATTTAAACAGTTTTCGAAAGGATTTTCGCCATTTCAGCATATACAGTGTAACAAGGCGTGACAAAGCAATGTCATAAATCACAAAAACCACGTTGCCCATCGCGAGCAGTATCCACACCGCCCACTTGCCGTACTCCTCCATTTCCTCAAACGGAAGCTGAAATACATACAGTATCACAACATAGGCAAGCACGACGGATACATTGAAAATCACGAATTTCAGCACCCATAAAAGCGCGCCTTTCAGACGTTGTTCCAAAATGGCTTTCACGATTGGGTAATGCCCGAAAAAGAACACATACATCACGGCGGCTTCCTTATTGGGAAGCACTAAAAGTGCCAAAAGTGCAGTTGCCGCGTACACACCGAACGCCCATTTTTTATCGACGTCAATCACGACGACCACCAAAAGGATCCCCGCCGCCGCAGGCAATGCATAGGACAGCGTGGTAAACACCGCCGTTAAAAACATTGTCGTTACGGAAAGTGCCGCGATAATCCCGCCGAGCGCTGTTTTTGAGGAATTGCGGATTCCGCTTTTATTCGCCATCTCAGCACCCCGGAATCAAATCGCCGCCCATACATTCACAGCAGCAATCCGCGCACAAAAGCGACGAGCAGATGTCGCACGCACTGCATCCGCCGCCGCGTGTTTGTCTGTACCCTCCGCGTGCATTGTTGTTGAGATTGTTGAATGCCGCCGCATACTCGCCGTTTTGCGGGTCCATTTGACAGGCTCTCGAATAATTGTTGTAGGCTTCGTCGAACCAGCCGCGCCGCTGTTGAATCTGCCCTTTTAAGAAGTACCACTCCGCCGAACGCTGTTCACGCGGGATGCCGTCCAAAAGCATTTCCGCGTCATCCACACGTCCTGCGCGAACCTGCGCACGAATGTCCGAAAACTGCGACCCGCTGTAGCTGTAAGTATTATATTGTGTATTTTGATACGCGGAACGGTTCGCCCCGCCGTAAGACGTCTGCCCACGGCGCGCGGCAACGATTGCGTCATAAGCCGCATCTAATTCCGCCATTTTTTGCTGTGCAACATCGGAAAGCGGCCCGCTTTGCACGGTATCATCCTGATATTGCCGTGCAAGCTTGCGGTAAGCGTCTTTAATTTGTTCGTCAGTCGCATTTTCGGGCACACCCAAAATCGCATACGGATTCATACGCTTTCGTTCACCTCTTCATATTTTTTGCGGACAGCTGTACAGGCGGATTCCAAACCGTCCTGTAAAATGTTTTCCAAAATACTGCGGTGTACTTCCCCCGTAAGTAAATGGAAGCTGACCGCCGCTTCATTTGCCGTCATATGCAAAGAACGCAGAATATTTTCCTGCAATGCCGACGTTCGAAGCTCTTCGGCATTACGGATGTCATATTTCCTGATAAACGGATTGTAACTGCCGTTTTTCAAATCAGCCTCTAAATCGTCGTAGGCGTCCAGCAAATAGACAAAGCGCCCAACACAGTACGCCACGCGTTCTATCACCCGTTTTTGCGTTTCGCTCCCCAAACCCGCGCAGAATATTGCCGAGAGTGCCTTGGCGGACGGGTCAGCCGCGCGGTCGGCAGAGGTACAGCCCTCTTTTTCTAAAGCCGCTTGCGTCGCCATTGCCTGCTCCACCGCTTCGGCAAATTGCGGATAACGCGCTTTGGCTTTTTTATATTTCCCGCGAAGATAGGGACTTATCATACGTGCGGCGATTCTTTTTATCCCTTTCGAGTCATCAACATTATCCCGCGCCTTTTGATAGGACATCAGCACCGTCAGTGCAGCGGCGGCACGGTAGCTTTCGCCGCAGTTCATTTGATAATTACACTTTTTTAAAGGATTAAAACGGCATCTGCCCGCTTTATATTCAGGATTTTTGCCGCTTTCGGCGCAATCCCTGAGCAGTACATAAAAGCAAGCGTCATAGCTTAACAGTCCGCGTGCGGCGAGTCCGTATTCTTCCCCGAGCACACGGCACAACGTGCAGTACACGGCTTTGTATTCCTCGTACTCACGCATTCGAAGCTCCGGCTTACAGACCTTTACATACCCGAACAAGCAAACACTTCCTCTTTTTACAGAATCGATGAAAGATTGCGCATAATTGCGCCTGCGACCTCGGGGCGGTTCATTGTGTAAATGTGAATCCCGTTTACGCCGTTGGCAATCAAATCAATAATCTGCTCGGTTGCATACGCGATACCCGCCTGCTTGAGGGCTTCGGGGTCGTCGGAGAATTTGTCAATCATCACTTTAAAGCGGGAGGGCAGTGTAGTGCCCGAAAGTGCGCAGGAGCGCTCAATCTGCCGCTTATTGATAACGGGCATAATGCCTGCGAGTACAGGAACGTCTATGCCCTTTTTCAATGCACGGTACAAAAAGCTGTAAAGCGCGGTATTGTCAAAAAACATCTGCGTCACCAAAAAGTCCGCGCCGCAGTCCACTTTTTCTTTTAAATGCTCTAAATCCGCTTCGGGACTTGCCGCCTCGACGTGCCCCTCAGGGTAGCACGCCGCACCGACGGAAAAGCCGCCGATTTCCCGCAAAGCGGTAACCAACTCGCTCGCATACTGATAATGATTCCCGTCGGGCGCGTAATTTTCAGGCAAATCGCCGCGCAGTGCGAGAATATTCTCAATCCCCTTGGATTTCAAATCCGACACGATACGCGCAATTTCCTGCTTACTGCTCGACGCGCAGGTCAAGTGCGCCAATGCAGGGATATGCAAATCGTTTTGAATATGCGCCGCAATTTTCGGCGTATTTACGGAAGTACCGCCGCCTGCACCGTAGGTCACGCTGATAAAATCGGGACAAAAGCCCGACAGCGTATCGATTGCCGCTTCGACGGGCGCATATGCCGCATCATTTTTCGGCGGAAAGACCTCAAAAGAGGTGGTGCGCACCTTATTTTTTAACCGTTCGGAAATTTTCATAAAGCTTCATCATCCAAATCCATATATTTCAATCGAATACGTTCCGCGCGGCGCAGAAACGGCATTGTAAGAAAAACCAAAAACAGTGCGGTTGAAC
Source organism: Bacillota bacterium (assembly GCA_021769885.1). GTDB lineage: Bacteria > Bacillota > Clostridia > Oscillospirales > Acutalibacteraceae > Fimenecus. The sequence goes on from JAETSA010000007.1 coordinate 64,097, forward strand.
CCATATGTGCCGCATTAAACAAAAGCGATGCGGACAAAGACGCCAAAATCGCAGAGAGCGTTAGCGGTCTTACAAAAAAAATCACATTCCAAGTATCTAATATCATACCATAAAGCCCCGCGCAGAACAAGCCGAACAGCACGATTTTCCACAGTTTGTCGCGGAATTTACAGTTTGTTAACAAACCCGAAAGCAAGCCCACAAGCCCCCACGCAAGCATTTGTGCGGGTGTCCAAAGCCCCTGGCCGAAATAAAAATTCGACAAAAGTGCCGCAAGCGCACCCGTCAAAAATCCGCTTGCAGGTCCGAACGCCATCCCCGACAGAATGACAATCGCCGTGGTTGGCTTGAAATTCGGAATCGGTGCGAAGGCAATACGTCCGAATACCGCGAAGGCAGTCATCACGGACACAGACACCATACGCGGCAGGGTGAAGAATTTACGCTTTGCCATTCCGCACCTCCGAAAGAGAAACAGGACGGGCTTCGGGTACCGTGTCTTTGAACACTTGTGCTACTGAAGAAGTATAAACCGTACCGCTTGTAAAAAAGCTGCGGCGTATATCCTGCAAAACAAATTCACCGTCGAACAGCAGTGCACAGCGGTCGGCAAGCTCTGCGGCAAAATCCAAATCGTGCGTCACAAACAAAATCGTTTTGCCCGCCGCACGCAAATCGCGAAGCACCGCGCATAACGACTGTTTACACGCAGGGTCAAGCCCTTTGGTCGGCTCGTCGAACAGCAAAACAGCAGGATTTTTTAAAAGGGCGGCACCAATCGCCACACGCTGCTGCTGCCCTGCGCTCAAATCAAAGGGATTGCGGGAAAGCAGTGCGGAAAGCCCGAGTGCTTCGGCAATTTCCTGCACATGGGAATTTACAGGGGCAGGCTCCGGCGTACCGTTAAACAGCTTGAAAAGCGTTTTTGCCGTCGGCGGCACTGCGGCGGCATTGAGGATTTCGCCGACGGTGTCAAAGGCAAAGCAGGTCTGCGGATTTTGCGGCACAACCGCGCAGGAGAAATCTGCAGCACGCTTGACTTTGCCGCTGTAAGGGGTCAGCTCCCCCGAAAGCAGATGCAAAAAGGTCGTCTTTCCCGCACCGTTTGCGCCGATGACGGCGAAGCTGTCACCGCGGCAAAGCGTGAAATCCACCCCGCGAAGCACATCTTCGCCCCCTCTTTCATACCGAAATGCGGCGTGCTTCAGAGAAATCAGCGGGTCTCCGCGCGGAATTTCATTCTGTTCAGGCAGGCACAGCAATACCGAATGTGCCTGCATCAAGCTTCGGCACTGCCCAAGCGTTTTCGGGACAAGCTCATCAGTCGGCACACCCGCCGCAGCCGGCACAGCGACAGACGGTGCGGCGGTCGGGTACGCTTGCAAAAATGCGTCGGCACTGTCATACGATGTGCACGTACCGTGCGCCAACACCAAAACCTGTGTAAGGAAAGGTAAAATCGGCTGAATATTGTGCTCCGTCAAAAGCACCGTCACGCCCAAATCTGTATGCAGCTTTAAAAGCGCACGCAAAAACCGTTCGCTTGAGAATGGGTCGAGCATAGAAAACGGCTCGTCCAAAAGCAACAGGCGCGGCGAACAGACAAACGCCGCCATTAAATTGACCAACTGCTTTTCGCCGCCCGAGAGGGTTTGGATTTTGCGGTTATATAAATCCTGCGCGCCGAAAAAGCTGACGGTTTCGGCAATTTTTAAACGGATTTCCGCCTCGGACAGTCCCAAATTTTCGGGCAAAAACCGCAATTCATTGCGCACATATTCGGAAACCTGCTGTGTATCGGGGTTCTGTGCAGTAAAGCCTATTTCCTTTACAGAATGCTCATAAGGCAGTTCAGCAATCGGATTTCCGCAGAAATCCAAGGTACCCGCACGTCTGCCTTTCGGCGCGATTTCGTTCTTTAAAAGGCGCAGGAGCGTGGTTTTGCCGCTTCCTGATGCGCCGTACAGCAATACGAATGCACCGTCCGCCACTGAAAAGGATATCGAATCCAAAACCGATGATGCCGCGCCCGCATATGTAAAGGTTAAATCCTTTGCACTGAGAATTTCCATTTGCACACCTCCCACAGCTTCGCAAGACAGGGTATAAAGTAAAATACAGCTATCGGCACGTAAATCCATATCGATTCAAAATACGCCGGCGGACGAAAACGCGGGTAAATTTCCACCCGCAAAGGCGGTGCAAGAAACATCACACACACTGTTGCCGCACTGAACAGCAGGATGACCGCATTCCAAACCGAAAATCGGTATTTCTGCCGTGTGCGCTTTGGGTCCAGCATCGCACCGCGCGCTTTCATCGACACGGCAGTCTCGAAGGAATCCTCCAAAACCCACGAGAACAAAGCCGACAGGCGCAAAAAGCGCGCCGTCAGCTGACTGTGCTTGTCCGCAGACACCGGCAGTGCCTTGCGGGTCTGTTCATATTTTTGCAGCGTTTTCGGCACAAGTGCCATAGAAAGGGAAAAGATGACGGCAAGTCCGCGTGAAATGCCCGAAAACAGGCGGTAAATGCGGTCGGCATCCAAAAATGCGCAGAAAAAGGAAAACCACATTGCCGCGCCTGTAAAATGCAGTGCGGAAAACAGTGCGTAGAGCACAGATTCCAGCGTGACCGCCGCATCGCCGATATAAAACAGCACAGTCAGCCCGTTGCGGTTGAACAGCAAATTGAACAGCACAAGTGCGCCCCCTACCGGCAGACAAAAATGCAACAGGGCGCGCAACTCGTTTCTTTGCCCATAGCAAAGGAACGAAAGCACACCCGAAAGAACGCAAAGCACCGCGAGCACAGGCTGTACGCGCGTAACGGTTACAACCGAAACGCAAATAAGCAGCCATAAAAGCGTACCCGTATGCAATTTGTAAAACAAGGTTCGGTTAATATGCACCGACATCCCCCATTCTGCAAGTGTAAATAAACTCCACGCGGTCGCCCGCCTGCAGGGTGTAGTATTTGCAGGAAACATTCGGAAGTTCCCCATTGACACGGTACATCCAGCCGCTCGTTTCGCCGCAATCCTTTTCCGCGAGTCCCGCGATGCTGACAACATAGCCGCCCGAGGTGATTTGACACACGGTTTTCTGCGATTTCAGCGCACGTTTGAGCACTTTCATCACAGATTCACCCTCGGTAAACTGCACATTCGCATCCGAAAAAATCACGCCGTTTTGCGGCAGAGTATCTTTGAAGTTCGGATTTTCAAGAATCCCGTAATCAATGGCATTTTTGCAGTCTACAGTCAAAGAAACCGTATTCTGTTTTGGGGGCGCGGCGGGCGGTTGTACATCCTGATTTTCAGGCGGTACAGTCACGCCGTTTGCTCCCGTATCCGATTTCGGCGTACTATCCGCAGTCTGCGCAATTGCAGGCGGCTTCCCATTCGAATCAGGCGTAGTTTTACCGTTTTCGGACGATGACGCCGATTCCGCAGGCGATACAGCCGTATTTTCCGAAACCGCACTGCTTTCCGCAGGCTGTTCGGACAAGCCCTCTGCTGTGGGCTGTTTTTGGCAGGCGCACAGCAGAAGGCATAAAATCAAAAGTAAAGGTAAAACGCGGTTATGCATCTTTTTTACGAAGCACTAAGACCGCACCTGCGCAAAGCACAGCGACAAACGCGCCTGTAGCCGTTACGGCAGAACCCGTTTTCGGAATCTCCACCGTCTGCGCACTATCCACCGTTGTTGTATTTTCAGGAACGGACGGTGCAATCGGATTGGGATTCGTCGGCTCTTCCGCTTTCGGGGCATAGGTGAACACGCTTTCGCGATTTTCGGCATAGCGGTTTGCGGCATTCAGCGCAAGCAATACCTGATATGTCGTCAACGGGTCTTGTGCGCCCTGATAATTCATAGCACCGCCGTTTTCGCTAATAAAGCTTTTCACGCCGTCCAACAGGGTTTTGCCGTTGTTGGTATAGGCACTGTCGGTGGGATTTATCCCCAACTCGCAAAGTGCCAAAACGAACTGTGCGGTGGACTCTCCGCTCGGCGCACCCCAAGCCTCCAGTGCGCCTGTTGCGCCGATTTGTGCCCGCAAATATGCAAGGGCTTTATCAACAGCTCTGCCGACCGCCTCGTTTTCCGCATAATACGGTGCTAACGCCTGCACGGTCATAGAGGTGCTGTCTGCATCGGAATATACGCCGTAGCCCTGATCCACAGAGCAATATGCCCAACCGCCGTCGGGCTGTTGTACCGACAGAATCGCTTCTACAATCCCGTTTTTCAGAGAATCTTCAAACGGGAAATCCGATTTAAAATTCATTGCAAGCAACGGCGCATTTAAGCTTGAAAGATAAATTTGCGCGCTGTAATCCACTGCGGCAAGGGCGGCCAATAAATCGTGACCGCCGATTTTTTTAGCATCCATTCCGTTTGCCGTTACTGCCAATACGGTACGCGCCAAGTCACTCGGATACATTTTATCGAACGAAGCGGCAACTGCGGCATTTATGTAGTCCGCATATTCCGCAGGTGCGCTTTTCCCTGCACGGGAAAGTGAGAACGCCGTCCAGTCAATTAAGTTATCGACGAACGAGGTTTCCTCATAATCGAACTGCGTATTTTCGGGATTTCCGAGCCACGCGGCAACTTTGTCCGCCTCAAGGCTGTACGGCGCGGCAAAAGCAGTCATACAAAGCATAGAGAGTATGCAAAGCACTGCCAATACGCTGAGAACTTGTTTTTTCATTTTAAAACTTCCTTTCTTTTTTGTGTTTTGCCGAAAACGGCGAATATTCGGTTTTGTTGATTCCTCCTTTCCGACAAAAAAAGCGGGACGCCCCAAAAATGGGAGTCCCGCCCGATGCACAACAAAAGAAAGGTATATAAAGTTTCCTTAAATACCGTGATTTTGCCTGCATACTTCTCTCCCACCGAAAGAATTTTTGCACCTTGCAGGCAGGTCTCCTGACTTATACTTCTAACCATACGAACACGCGTGTGCTATGGTTAACCGCACGCCGCCTTCCCAAGAGCACGGCTCTCAGTGGCATTCGGCGCGCACACAGTATCTACAGTAGCGGGGGCTGTCACGGATTTTGACCGTGTTCCCTTTTCACCGCGAAAAAGCTTTCGCGACACCTGCAAGATATTTTATTTTAGAAGCTTTCACAAAACTCGGAAATTACGGTGCTGTTGTCGTTCCAGTTGTAACCGCCGCCGTTTCGAATCACTTCTTTTTCAATTATACCATTTTCCAAAGAATTTGCAAGCACAGGATATGCAGTCTGCAATTCGGCAAACACTTTGTCTGCGGTCTTTTCTTCTGTACCGCAAAGCTTCGAGAGCACTGCGAGTGCCGTCGGCAATTCTGTTTTGACTGCCGCACGCTGTGTGCAGACTGTGCCGTCCGCTTTGAGGTAATGCCCGCTGTTCGCCGTGAAGGGCGCTGTAAAGATTTGTGCGGAGCTTTCTGCTGTATATGCCCCTGAAAGCTCGACGGTGTAGTTTGCCGAAACTGCCGCAGATTTTTTCACATCCAACAAAATCGCCGCTTTTTCGCCGCGATAAGCGAATACCGATTCAATCCCAAGCAGCTTCACACCCGCGAATGCAGCCGATTTCTCTGTAACATCGGCATACACATTCGGGAAATTCGCCTTTGCAAATGCCGCTTCTTCCAAAGTCGCCGTCGGGCCGAGTACAACGGCAACACTGTTGCCGTACTGCTTTACGGTTTCCGCAATTTCACAAACCTTCTCATTGGAAACGGGCGGCAGTTGATTATTTGCCGCGAAGATGCCGAAACGACCGCCTTTGCACAGCAGTCCCTGTTCGCCGACAGGCAACGCGCGCATCACGGTTTTGCCTAAGAAACGCAAATCGGTTTTGCAAAGTGCCGAGCAGAAATTGCACACGGATTCGACCGCATTTTCTTTCACGGGCACGCGCTTAATGACCGGCTCTTTTTCACGCAGTGCACCTGTCGGACAAACGGTGACGCACTGCCCGCAGAACATACAGCTGCTCTCCTCCAGCGGTAAGCTGTATTCGGGGCTGACAACCGTATGGAAGCCTCTGCCGAGAAGCCCGAGGTTCGTTTTGCCCATGGCTTCCTCGCACACGCGCACGCACAGTCCGCACAAAATGCATTTGTCGGTATTGCGGGCAATCAGCGAATTTACATTTTCTTCGTTGCGGTGATGCTTTTCACCTTGGAAACGTTCGGGTTTTACATCATACTGATTCGCGTAGGAAATCAGCTTGCATTCGAAATAATCGTGACAGCCGCATTCTAAACACCGCTGAGCTTCTTTTTTCGCCGCTTCCTCTGTTAGACCTAAAGAGACTTCGTTAAAGTTGGTTTTGCGCGTCTCTGCCGACAACTGCGGCATTTTTGCGCGCGGTTTTTTCTCGAATTTTTTGAAAAACTCGAGCGGAATTTCACGCTCCACAAAATACGGCTTTTTATAGCGTGCCGCTTCGCCGTGGAGATAACGGTCGATAATCACCGCGGCTTTCTGCGCCTCGCCGATGGCGGCAATCGCAATGGATGCCCCTTTGTTGGTCATATCGCCCACCGCGAACACACCGTCTAACGAGGTGCGGAAGGTTTCTTCATCCGCCGAGACGGTATTGCGCTTGGTCGATTCCACACACTCGAAGCCTGTAAGATTCGGATACTGCCCGATTGCCATAATCACAGTGTCTAAGGTGAGCTCCTCGGTTTCGCCCTCAATCGGCTCGGGGCGGCGGCGTCCGCTCGAGTCGGGCACGCCCAACTGCATTTTTTGCAGCGTCGCGCTGACCTTGCCGTCCGCATCTTTAAACGCAATCGGAGAGGTCAGATATTTAAACTGCACGCCCTCTTCCTCAGCTTCGACGATTTCTACATCCTCGGCAGGCATTTCGTCACGCGTGCGGCGGTAAATGACATAGACATTTTCCGCGCCTAGACGCACGGCTGTACGGCAAGCGTCCATAGCGGTGTTGCCGCCGCCGACAATCGCCACGGTTTTACCGATTGCCATCGGCTCGCCGAGTGCGACCGTCCGCAGGAAATCGATACCGCCGACAACTGCGGGGTGGTCTTCGCCCTCGACACGCATTTTACTGCTGTTCCAAGCACCTGCCGCCAACACGACTGCGTCATATTCCGCACGCAGTGCTTCAACGGTTGTATCCTGCCCGATTTTTACGTTGTTGCGCATTGTAACGCCCAAATCGGCAATCTGTTTGATTTCTTTATCTAAAAGGCTTTTCGGCAAACGGTATTCGGGAATGCCGTAACGCAGCATACCGCCCATTTTCGGCATTGCATCCAAAACCGTGACGCTGTGCCCCTGACGGCGCAGGAAATACGCCGCCGTAAGACCAGCAGGACCGCCGCCGACAACAGCAACGGTTTTGCCTGTATCGGGTTCAACCGACGGCACATACGGCGTCGCGCTTGCCATATCCATATCGGCAGCGAAGCTTTTTAAGAAAGCAATGGAAATCGGTTCATCCACAAACTGACGGCGGCACTGCTTTTCGCACGGATGCGGGCAAACTCTGCCGATAGACGAGGGCAGCGGGATTTTTTCTTTAATAAGTCTGGTTGCCTCGGTGTATTCTCCGTTGGCAATTAAGCCGACATAGCCCTGGCAGTCGGTGCCCGCAGGGCACGCTTTGGTGCACGGTGCTTTGCAGTCGCCGTCGTGGTCAGATAAGAGGAGCTCCAACGCGACCTTACGTGCACGCACAACGCGTTCGGTATCGGTATGTACGACCATACCGTCCGTTGCCTTTGTGGAGCAAGCGCGCAGTAATTTCGGCGTGCCCTCTACCTCCACGACGCAAAGTCCGCACGCGCCGTACAATTCGACACGTCCGTCATAGCAAAGATTCGGAATTTTCAATCCGTTATCGGTCGCCGCCCGCAAAAGGGTCGTACCCGCTTCCACGGACAAAACGTGATTATCTATTGTAACAGTAATTTTGCTCATCAGTGTACCTCCACCGCGCCGAAGTTACAGTTTTCAGCGCATTTTCCGCATTTGATGCAAATTTCGGGGTCAATGCTGTGTACTTGCTTCACCGCACCCGAAATGGCGTGCACAGGGCAGTTCCGCGCACACTTGGTGCATCCGACGCATTTTTCCGCGTTAATTTCATAGGAAATCAGAGCCGTGCATTCGCCTGCGGGGCATTTTTTATCGGTAATATGCGCTTCAAACTCGTTGCGGAAATAACGAATTGTGGTAAGCACGGGGTTGGGTGCGGTCTGCCCGAGTCCGCACAGCGCACCGTCTTTAATCGAATAGCAAAGCTCTTCGAGAAGCTCTATATCGCCGTCGCGTCCTTCGCCGTCCGCAATGCGCGTGAGTACCTCGAGCATACGCTTTGTACCGAGTCTGCAATGCACGCATTTACCGCAGGATTCCTTAGCAGTGAAGTCGAGGAAGAACTTCGCCATACCGACCATACAGGTATCCTCATCCATAACGACCATACCGCCCGAGCCCATAATCGCGCCTGTTGCGCCGAGTGCTTTATAGTCGATGACGGTATCCAAAAGTGCCTCGGGAATGCAGCCGCCCGAAGGACCGCCCATCTGCACAGCTTTGAACTGCTTGCCGCCGCGAATCCCGCCGCCGATATCAAAAATGACGTCGCGCAAAGTTTTGCCCATCGGGATTTCCACAAGTCCGCCGCGCCGCACCTTACCTGTCAGCGCAAACACCTTTGTGCCCTTACTGCCCTCTGTGCCCATGGCGGCAAACTTCTCGCCGCCGTTTAAAAGGATCCAAGCGACATTTGCAAAGGTTTCTACGTTATTGATGTTGGACGGCTTGTGCCAATAGCCTGCCTGTGCAGGGAACGGCGGTTTTAGACGCGGCATACCGCGACTGCCCTCCAAGGATTCAATCAGTGCGGTTTCTTCGCCGCAGACGAACGCACCTGCGCCCGCCTTAATGCGCATTTTGCAGGAGAAGCCGCTGCCGAGAATATTTTCCCCGAGGTAGCCTTTTTCCTCCGCCTGATGAATGGCATTTTCCAAACGTTTAATCGCGAGCGGATATTCCGCGCGAACATAGACAATCATTTCTTTTGCGCCGATGGCATAGGCACCGATGAGCATACCCTCAATCAGAGAATGCGGGTCGCCCTCTATAACGGCTCTGTCCATAAACGCGCCGGGGTCACCCTCATCGGCATTGCAAATGAGATATTTTTCTTCGCCGTCCGAGCTTCTTGCGGCGTTCCATTTAAACCACGTCGGGAAGCCTGCGCCGCCGCGCCCCGCAAGGCCTGAGATTTTGATTTCTTCAATCACCTGTTCCGGCGTCATCTCTGAAAGCACCTTGCGGATTGCCTTGTAGCCGTCGGTGTTTTCATAATCTTCAATGCTTTCGGGGTCAATCACACCGCAGTGCCGCAGGGCAATACGGGTTTGCTTGCTTAAAAATTCCGCATCCTCGTTAGAAATTTTAAGGTTATCCAAGGCGGACAAATCCTGATTCTGTACGGCGACAACGATTTTTTCGGCATCCGCCGCAGTCACTTTCACAAGACGGGTCAAATCGCCCGATTCGTCATAAATATCGACAATCGGCTCTAAAAAGCACATGCCGTTACAGCCTGTAATGCGCAGTTCGAACGCTGTGTTTTCCGTGTTCAGTGCTTCCAGTGCATCATATACCTTCTGCGCGCCTGCGGCAATGCCGCAGCTGCCCGCGCCCACAACCACTTTCATCATACGTTCGCGCCCTCCTTCGCCTGTGCGGTCAATTCTGCTAAGATTTTTTTCGCTTTATCAGGCGTTAAACTGCCGTAGGTTTCCTCGTTAATCATCATCACGGGCGACAGACTGCAGCAGCCGAGGCACGCCACATTTTTCAGGGTAAACAAACCGTCCTCGGTGGTTTCGCCGTCGTGAATGCCTAAGGTCTCCGTAATCGTTTTTTCAATCAAGTCCGAGCCGTTTACGTGGCACGCCGTGCCTTTGCAAAGCATAATTAAATATTTGCCGACAGGCTTTAAACGGAATTGCGTGTAAAAGGTCGCAACGCCCATAATTTTGGCGGGTTTTACCCCTGTTTTTTCCGAAATATGACGAATCACGTCCTGCGGCAAATAGCCATATATCTCCTGTGCTTTTTGTAAAATCGTAATCAAGCTGCCGTCAACATTTGCATATGTATCAAGCACCGTGTCTAAAAGCGACAAATCGCTGTGCACGTTTTTGCAGCTGCATTCCATTGGTTTTCCTCCCAATATCCATTAAAATTATTCGTACAAGGTGACCGCATTCGAAACCGATACGCCGAAATCTTGACCTTGCGGCGGCTTTTCACGTTTTCACCCTTGTCGGGCGTCAGCCCGACTGCGGTCTCAAATGCAAAAATCCATCCGCAATTCCTGCGCTTTCGGTGCGCAGCAGTCAGAAACGAGCGGATTTTTGGCTGAACAAGGCGAAAACCGCAGGAATACTGTCGTATTCCGAGGATTTTTAACGCAGTTCAGACGGAAATCAGCCATTTCTGACCGCATCGGTTTCGAATGCGGTCACCTTAATATAATAATATAAAGTATGCAAAAAATCAAATTGAAAATGTTGTATAATATACAGAAATACGGCAGGATTCTCGACAAAATTCAATAAATATTGTATACTATTCAGTAGGAGATGCAAAAAATGGAAAGATATTTAACGGAACTGCACGCACACACTCGTGAGACCAGCCGTTGTGCAAAAGACAGTGCGAAAATTGCGGTTGAAAACTATTTGCAGGCAGGATATTCGACCTTGGTCACAACCGACCACTTCAGTCCGAGCACCTTTGAAGCTTACAAGGCAGATTCCCTTTCGTGGAATGACAAGGTTGATATTTTCTTAAAAGGACACCGCGCCGCCAAAATGGCGGCAGAGCATACCGATTTAACGGTTTTGCTCGGTATGGAACTGCGGTTCAGTCGAAAAAACAATATCAATGATTATTTGGTTTACGGTGTGACGGAAGAATTTCTTCGAAAAAACGGGGATTTATTGGAAATACGCCTGTCTGCATTCTCGGAATTGGCGCACAAAAACGGCTTGCTGATATTTCAGGCGCATCCCTTTCGAAACGGAATGACCGTAGTCAAGCCCGAGTATTTGGACGGCTATGAAATCTACAACGCCTGCGTCCGCCACAATTCGAGAAACGGTATCGCCGAAAAATGGGCGCGGCTGCACAAAAAGGCAGGCACTTCGGGGTCAGACTATCACCAAACCGAGGACACCGCACGCGGTGGCATTGTTACTGCACAGAAAATCGAATCCAACGATATGTTGTTATCCGTGTTGCGAAAAAAAGAATACGAGTTAATTCGGAAATAGATGTAAAGAATGCGCTCCCGAAAAATCGGGAGCGCATTCTTTGGCATTGTAAATTGGATAGATGCGTAGGGAACGACCTCTGTGTCGTTCCGCGAAATCCTCGCAAAGCAAATGGGTTCACGCGTAGGGACGCTATACTCTACAAACCGTTTAATGCCCCCTCCTTGAGGGGCTGTCGAGCGTAGCGAGACTGAGGGAGTTTTCCTCGTCCGTCCGCGGGCGAACACAGTTCGCCCCTACGACTTGTAGGGAACAACCTCTGTGTTGTTCCGCAGGGTTTTAGCAAACTTGGTGCACGCCCCTACGGGGTGTAGGGCGGGGGCTTGCTTCCGCCGTTGAGTTCGTGATTTTGCGGGCGATTCGTGAATCGCCCCTACATTGGATGCACGTCACCGTTGAGTCGTGCGGATTTTGTGGGCTTGGTCACGCTGATTTTTCGGCAATGACGGAGACGATGGCACAGCAAATGCCCGCAACGGGGTACACCACCCACGCAACGTGCCAGTAATTGCCCACAAAGCCGCAAAGCAGATATACCACGGTTGAAATCAGCATAATGGTTGCGGTGATGCGTCCGACGAGGTTTTTTCTGCGCAGGGTTTCGGGGTCTTGGCTGTTTTCCTTATTATAGGCTTCAATATCATATTTCGATTTTTGCATCCCGCCGTACACAAACATCGGCACTGCCGCCGTTAAAAACAGGAAAAATACAGATGCATACAGATATTCCCACTTCTCTTTTGCCAAGGCGGACGGCGCAAGGGCATCTGCTGCAATCAGCCACATTACGCCGAGTAAAATCAATACTGTCGGCAACACAATAAACAGCGGGAAACGGCGGTTAAAAGCGGCAATCTTTTCTTCTGTGTAAAACGGCTGAACCTTCGGATGTGCTTTCACAAAATCGCCGTGCGACAGCCCCGCAATAATAAACACCGCCACAGCAATCACCAGCAGTGCAAAAAAGAGCAATACGCTGACGGTTTCACTCCAATATATACCGTAAGAGAAAAGCAAAGCAAACAGCCCGAACAGCACGCAGGCAACACCGCCGCAGATTCGATTGGTAAATTGATTATAATGCTTATCATAACCGGCGGTATCCTCTAAAAAGCTTTCGCGCACATTGCCGCGCAGGAGCACATCCATAGAACAGCCGAACAAATCGCAAAGTGCGATAAGCTTGTCGGTTTCGGGAAAGCTTTGGTCAGATTCCCATTTGGATACGGTCTGACGCGAAACCGCCATCTGCTCCGCCAGCTCCTCTTGGGTCATCCCCTTTTGTTTGCGTAAAAACTGCATATTTTCTCCGAATTGCATAGTACATCTTCCTTTCGCTTCTTTCGAGGGCAAACCCGCATATCGGTTTTGCCTCTTTTCGCCTTTGATTCTATCAAAACGTGCGCGCAACCGCCACCAATTTTGTGTTGCGTTTGAAGATTTTCGTGTAAATTTGCAGTTGCACCCATTGTAAATCAACGGTTTTTAAAAAACGGCACCCGAAAGCTTCGGATGCCGTGATTTTGTATCGGAAGATTATTTTCTGCCGTTGAAGATGTCCAACACATCGATATAACCGTCGTTCGGGTCGAAACCGGCGCTTGTGCTCGAAATGTCATCAAGCGGTTTTTCCTCTTCAAATGCGAAACCGCCGTTCGGCTTTTTCGGCATACCGTTTTCGTCATTGCCGAAGCCCGTTGCGATAACGGTGACATTCATTGTGTCCTCAAGCTCGGGCTTCAAGTCCACGCCGAAGATGATGTTTGCATCTTCATCCGCAGCCGCGCGAACAATGCCTGCCGCTGTATCGATTTCTTCCAAGCCGATGTCCTCAGAAGCGGCGATGCTGATGATGATACCCTTTGCACCGTCGATGGTGGATTCCAAAAGCGGGCTGGAGATTGCCTTCTGCGCCGCCTGTTCCGCCTTATCCTTACCTGTTGCCGAGCCGACGCCCATATGCGCGTGGCCTGCATCTTTCATAACTGCAGTCACATCGGCAAAGTCAAGATTGATAAGTGCGGGTGTAATAATCAAATCGGAAATGCTCTTCACGCCCGAACGGAGCACATCGTCTGCAATTTCAAAAGCGTTCTTCAGCGTGATTTTCTGATCGGTTACCTGTTTTAAACGCTCGTTGGGGATAACCACCAAGGAGTCCACGTGCCCGGCAAGCTCCGCAATACCTGCTTCCGCCTGCTCCATACGGCGAGTGCCTTCAAATGCGAAAGGCTTTGTGACAATACCGACTGTCAAAATACCTTTTTCTTTTGCGATTTCCGCAATCACGGGTGCCGCACCTGTACCTGTGCCGCCGCCCATACCTGCGGTGATGAATACCATTTGTGTATCGTTCAGCGCGTCGATGATTGCGTCGCGGCTTTCCTCCGCCGCTTTCTGCCCGATTTCAGGCTTTGCACCTGCGCCGCGGCCGTTTGTCAGCTTTTCGCCGATTTGGATTTTCTGCGTCGCTTTCGAGAAATTCAGTGCCTGACGGTCTGTGTTGACTGCAATCAGTTCAATCCCCGAAAAGCCCGCCTCTGCCATACGGTTGACTGCGTTTCCGCCGCCGCCGCCTGTGCCGATAACTTTAATATTGGTTACGTTTTGCTGTTCATTATCAATTTCGTATGCCATAATTTGAACATCCTCCTATGTAGATTTCTACTTTCACACAATTTTATTTTTAGGGCAAAATTGCCCACGAAACCTATTTTTGTTATTGTAACACAGTTTCTTTTAGATTTCAACCGCTTTTTTCAAATGTGCAAAGCAAAATTCCCTGTCACGGCAAGGTTTTTATCTTTACACCTCAAAATTTATGCGGCACTCGTTTCGGGCGAACCTGCCTGTGAAGCTGTTGAGCTTTCAGCAGTTGTATCTGCCCCAGAGGCATCGGTCAGTGCCGCCGCTGTCGCAGACTGTCCCTCCGCGTTTTGATATGCCTTTTTCTCAATCGAAAAATCTATGCTGCCTTTAAATTCCGGTGTACTTTTTTCGTTGCGCTCCAAAGTCGCTTTGATAAAATCCGCTTTGTCGGCAACCGTGTTCGCCGCACCGAGCTTTAAGAGTATTCTATCCTTATACTGCGCTTTTATGTTGGCGCGGTCGCGAATATCCAATTGTGTCACACCGACAATTTCCTGCTCGGTAAACACCTGCATAACCGCAGTGTAATCCGCAAGTGCGGCAGTGTCGGCAAGTACAAGTGTTTCACCGGGCACTGCCGAAGCGACCTCGCCCGCCTCCAAAATCACAATGTCATCATTGACGGTCATCACGCCGTCCTCCAACACCTTGCCTGAGAGATTCAAAAGGATAAAGGCGTCGCCGTTGTCAATCGCGGCGACCGCTTTTGCCGCCGTTACGGTGATGGTTACCGTGCCCGAAAGACTGCGTTTGATTTCCGCTTTCTCAACATAGGGCAGTGTTTTTTCAATTGCGGCAGCTGCATCCTTTTCGGAAAACAGGAATAATTTCGCACCGACGGTAATGCCGGACGCTTCCGTCACCTGTTCGGTGTTATATATCTCGTCGCCTGCCGTCTGTATATTGGACACCTTGAAAAACACATTCAGGCACAAAAGCACCACAACAACCACAAGTGCAAACGCCAACACAGTGCAAAGAATAATATTGCGCCGTCTGCGCTTTTTCCGCGCCGCTTCCGCCCGCATACGGCGGCGTTCATCGTTGGACAGCGGCTCGCGCCCGTTTCTATTTCGCGCGGTCTGCTGTGTCGGATTCGTCGGTCTGCGCCGTGCTTCGGGCGGGTTCGACCGCGGCGGAGCTGTTCTGCGTGGGCTCTGCCGCGAACTCCTTTGTTGATTTTTTCTCTCCTGTGCCATCTTCCTGTATCCTTTTTATGTCCGCTCCGAGTGCCTGCAAAACACATTCAGGCGCTTCGTAGCCTCTGTCTATATGTTCCACACCGCACACGGTGGTTTCGCCGTGTGCCGCAAGTCCTGCCAAAATCAGTGCAAAGCCGCCGCGCAGGTCGGGTGCTACCGTGTGCACGCCCGTCAAATACGGCACGCCCTCAATAACTTCTGTGCGTCCCTCCACACTGATTTTCGCACCGAAACGCACAAGCTCACCCGCGTGTTTATAGCGGCTTTCAAAAATATTTTCCACAATCACCGACGTACCGTCCGCAATCGTCAGCATTGCCGAAAGCGGTGCCTGCACATCGGTTGGAAAGCCGGGATACGGCATCGTTCTGGTCATTTTCACGCGGCGCAGTCTCGGCGGCGCGCTCATACAAATCCACCGTCCGCTGACGGTCAAATCACAGCCCGCTTCTTTCATAACGGGTAGTAACGCGCCCAAATGCGCGGGAATGATATCTTTTACGCAAATTTTTCCCTGCGTCATCGCCCCCGCCAACAAATAGGTGGATGCGGCAATGCGGTCGGGAATCACGGTATGCCCCGTGCCGTGCAAGGCTTCTACGCCGTCAATGACAACCGTGCTGTCGCCCGCACCGTGGATGCGTGCACCGCAGGCATTTAGAAAATCCGCCAAGTCGCTGATTTCGGGCTCCCGCGCCGCGTTGGTAAGCACGGTTCTGCCCTTCGCCGTTGCGGCGGCAATAATAATATTCTCGGTTGCACCTACGCTCGGGAAGGTCAGTGTAATGCGTGCACCGCAAAGCCCCTGCGGCACTTGAAACATCAGCTTTCCCGCATCTTCCGTCAGCTGTGCGCCGAGCTGTTCCATTGCGGAAATATGCAAATCAATCGGACGAAGCCCGATTTCACAGCCACCCGGTGTGGAAAGCTTTGCTTCCCCCGCGCGCCCCAAAATTGCACCGAGAAACACCACAGAGGAGCGCATTTCGCGCATCAAATCATCGGGGATTTCACAGCCGTTCATTCCCGTGGAATCCACCGTGACGGTGTGCCCCTCCCGCGTAACCTTACAGCCGAGGTGAGTCAAAATATTGATTGCCGCGTCAACATCGGAAAGGCGCGGGCAATTATGTATTTCCGAAACGCCGTTTACCAGTGCCGTCGCAGCCAAAATAGGCAACGCGCTGTTTTTTGAGCCGTGCACCTCGATTTCACCGCTCAGGCGCTTTTGCCCTTGAATGATGATTTTTTCCAATTTCAGCACCCCTTATACGTTTACCTATGCGCTTCATACTATGCAGGCGGTCGCATAAGGGTGCATTCGCAATTGACTCTTCAGTTCTCTGCCAATTCCATTAAGATATTGCAGATTTCCTTTGCCGAATCCATAACCGCCATTTTTTTTGCATTTGCGCCGAGCGTCCGCAAAGCGGCGGGGTCGCTTGTCAGCGCGTCTACTGTCGCAATCAGGCTTTCGGGTGTGAGGTCTTTCTCCTCCAAAATTTTCGCGGCGTTGTTATTTACGAGTGCCATGGCATTGTGATACTGATGATTTTCCGCGACGTTCGGCGAGGGAATCAGCACAGAGGCTTTTCCCGTTGCTTCAATTTCGGAAAGCGAGGACGCGCCCGCTCTGCCGATGACCAAATCCGCCGCCGCAAGGCAAACATCCATATCGTCTATGTATTCCCGAATCACGACATTTTCCGCTTTTTCCAAATCCACGCCGCTTTCGCGCAGTTTTTCGGGCACCCACTTGCCGTATTTGCCCGTCGCGTGCAGGAAAAACAAATTTTTATCGGTATACCGTGCGGCAATCAGTGCCGTCATCGCTTCGTTGATGGCTTTTGCGCCGAGACTGCCGCCCATCGATAAAATCATCACCGCGTTTTGGGGAATGTGCAGCTGTGCGCGGGCAAAATCGCGGTCGGCATCGATAATTTCGTGCCGCACGGGCAAGCCCGTTAAAATCGGCGGATTTTTACATTCGAGATGCTCCCGTGCCGCCTCGACCGTCAGCATAACCTTGTCCGCTTTTTTGGCGAGTGCTTTATTGGTCACACCCGGGTATGCATTTTGCTCGTGAATGGCGGTCTTTATGCCCATTTTTGCCGCTGTGCGCACCACCGGGCCGCTGACATAGCCGCCGAAGCCCACCACAACATCGGGCTGAAATTCCGCCAATATCTTTTTGACTGCCCCCGTAGATTTTAAAAGCAAGCCGACAGTCTTGATGTTTTTCACGATATTTTTCGGTGTGGGTTTTCTTTGAAATCCTGCAATTTCAATCGTTTTGAAGGCGTAACCCGCCGCAGGCACCAAGCGCGCTTCCATATGGTCGGCCGTACCGATAAACAGAATCTCCGCATTCGGGTCGCGCCGACGCACCTCTCCCGCCGCGGCAAGTGCGGGATTGATATGCCCGCCTGTGCCGCCCGCTGCAAATATGATTTTCATAGGATGGACTCCTTTTAACTTTTTTCTAATCTTGAATACCGTGAAACCGACAGCACCACGCCCATTTCAAACAACAGCATAACCAGAGACGTACCGCCGTAGCTGAAGAATGGCAAGCTGATGCCTGTATTGGGCATAGCGTCCGTCACGACCGCAAGGTTCAACGCGGTCTGCAAGCCGACCTGAAACACGATACCCATA
Organism: Bacillota bacterium; assembly: GCA_021769885.1. Classification (GTDB taxonomy): domain Bacteria; phylum Bacillota; class Clostridia; order Oscillospirales; family Acutalibacteraceae; genus Fimenecus. The sequence continues at coordinate 81,937 of JAETSA010000007.1, forward strand.
GAAAGTAGTGCACCGAAACGATCCTTCGCGCGCAAGCCGATGACTACGCCGCGCAGAACCAAAAGCACATACAAAAGAATGATGCCCACCGCACGGATAAATCCGAGCTCTTCGCACACGATTGCGAAAATGAAGTCATTCTGCGGTTCGGAAACATACAGATGCTTTTGCTTGGAATTGCCGAGACCCGTTCCGAACAGTCCGCCCGAACCGATTGCATACAGCGAATTGTTGGTCTGCCAGCGTGCGCCGCGCGGTTCAAAGCTTTTATCAAGCCACGCCGTAATGCGTTCGCCCGCATACTTTTCCAGAATTTCGGGATTCAGTATAAAGAAAATTGCCGCGGCTACGGCCAAAATGCCGATCAAGATAAACCAATGCTGTTTTACCTCACCTAAAAACAGCATCACCACGCCGATTGCCAAAATCAAAACTGCACCGGACAGATGATTTTCTTTATATACAAGAAGTGCGGTTGCCGCGATGACACCCGCGTACAGGCAAAGCATTAAAAAGGATTCGTAAACTACGATTTTGCCGTTGGAAATGGATTTGACCCATCGGGACAGCTTCCCTTGGTTCAGCATTTTGCCCGTAATCTTCTTATGGTTTTTCTCCATACTCCACGCACAGAATAAAATAATCGCAAGCTTGGCGATTTCGGATGGCTGGAACTGTAAAGGACCGATTACAATCCAGCGGTGGAAGTCGGGTTTTGAGGCCACCATCGGCGGCAAAATGAGAACAAGCACCAAAAGAGCCGTTGAAAGCAGAAGAGCGGGAATCGCAAACAGCTTAAAATAGTCATAGCGAACCTTTGAAACCAAAAGCATCGCCACAACGCCGATTACGCTCCAAACCAGCTGACGCTTAAAGAAATATGCGCTGTCGCCGTTGTAGTTGTAATACGCATAGGTATAGCTCGCGGAGAACAGCATCACCAAACCGATGGTTAAAATAATAATAACCAGCAGAAAAAACGGAACATCTATTTTGCCGACCGCCCAAAAATCCGATCGTTTTCTTCCCTGTTGCTTTGCCGTCCGTTTCGAATGTGCCGTCGCCTGTGCCAAGATGCTCTCCTCCTTTTGAAAATCAAGTCTGTTCGGTTATCAAATGCGAATTACGCCGTAATACAGAAGTGCCACGCCGACAGCACTGCCTAAAAGATTGATGAAAGAAAATACGACGACAATTTTTTTCTCTTTCCAGCCGCACATTTCAAAGTGATGGTGAATCGGCGCCATTTTGAAAATACGTTTGCCGTGTGTGGCTTTGAAATACCCGATTTGGATAATATCGGACAAAAATTCCATCACATACACAATACCGAAGAAAAGAATAATCAGCGGACAGTCAATGGCATACGCAAGTGCCACCACCAAGCCGCCCAAAAACATAGAACCTGTATCGCCCATCATCACTTTGGCAGGATACCAGTTCCAAATCAAATACCCCAAAAGTCCGCCCAGCAGTGCGCCCGCAAGCAGGCTCACGCCGAACATCCCCTTCAAGGCAGAAGCAACGATAAACGCGATAGCGGCAATCGCCGTTACAGAACCGCAAAGTCCGTCCACACCATCTGTAAAGTTTACGGCGTTTACAGTTGCGTAGATAACTGCCATACCGAAAATCCAGAAGAAAAAGCCCATATCCACATTGCCGACAAACGGAATGGACATATAGGTATTGCCTGACATATACAGCGCACCGAGATACGCCAGCATCAACAGAATCTGCGCAACGGATTTCTGCATAATTGTCAGTCCGAGATTCCGTTTTTTAACGACCTTGATGTAATCGTCCGCAAATCCGACCAAGCCGAATCCGACCGCCATTAAAATGCCGCCGATCAGCTTGATTTTGACGCTGTCGGTTACTGCTGAGCCGCTTGTGAACAAGCTACCGCCGAGCAAATAATCCGTTATACAGACTGCGGCAAAGGACAACAGCGTGCTGAAAATAAACAGCACACCGCCCATGGTGGGCAGACCCTGCTTTGCCTTATGCCATGCAGGTCCGATATCCAATATAGTTTGCCCGAATTTTAACCGTCTTAGCCACGGAATCACGGCAAAGCCGAGTAAAAAGGCAATTAAAAAGCTCAAAACGACTGCCAAAAGGATTGCTGCTGTTGTATTCATTCTGCATTCCACTCCCCATAGAGTTTTTGTATAACTTCTTCGAGTGCCATTCCGCGGCTTGCTTTGAACAACACTGCGTCCCCCGCCTGCACTGTAGATATCAGTGCTTCTGTTAATGCGGATTTATCTGTAAAGTGCATCGTCCTTACAGAATCCTTTGCCGCATCGGCAATCCATACGGATGCCTTACCGAAGCAAAACAGGATATCCACGTGGCTTTGCGCCGCATAAGTACCGACGGCACGGTGGGCTTCTTCGGAAAATGCGCCCAGCTCCAGCATATCGCCGAGCACCGCAATTTTACGCGCGGCGGGTAAGGACGACAATACGTTAAGTGCCGCTTTCTGCGAATCGGGGCTTGCGTTGTAGCAGTCCTCAATCACGGTGACCCCTGCCACATTTTTAATACGCTGACGCATCCCTGTCGGGACATATTTCCGAAGTCCGTCGGCGATTTTTTGCGGCGGTATTCCGAAGCAAAGTCCTGCGGCAAACGCCGCCAAAGCATCGTATACATTGTGCTTACCGACGGTCGGTATAGTTACGCGCTGTGTTTTTCCGCCGTCAAAGCATACCACAAATGCGGTTTCACCGTTTGCCGTTTCCATATGTTCGGCGCGAATTTCCGCCTGCGGATTCTCAATACCGAAATAAATTTGTTTATAATCTGTATTTTTGTAGCCCCAAAGCTTATCGTCATCCCCGTTTAAAATCAACGGTGCACCGTGCGGCATACCTTTTAAAATTTCGGTTTTCGCCTGCAAAATACCGTCGCGCGAGCCTAAAAACTCAATATGCGACACGCCGATGTTGGTGATAATCGCAAGATTCGGACGGCACGCAAGCGTCATACGTTCAATTTCGCCGAAGTCGCTCATACCCATTTCAATCACGGCCGCTTCGGTCGATTCCGTCAGGCGGAACAGGGTTTTGGGCATTCCGATTTCATTATTCAGGTTTCCCTCAGTCTTGATTGCGCGAAATTGCTCGGAGAGAACGGCATAGACCATCTCTTTTGTGGTTGTCTTTCCGACACTGCCTGTCAAGCCGACAATCTTTACATCGGCGCAATGTGCGCGGTGAAACTTCGCAATATCCAAAAGTGCCTGACGCGTGCTCTCCACCAAAATATAAGGAATCTCCACCTCGGGCGGTCGTTCGCACACCACTGCGGACGCGCCGTTTTCGACAGCGGACGCACAAAAATCGTGTCCGTCAAAGCGTTCCCCGCGAATCGCAACATACAGTGCACCCGCCGATGCTTCGCGGCTGTCTATGGTCACGGCGGACACCGTCAGATTTTTTCCAAACAGCTTGCCGCTTGTTGCCTCTTCAATTTCACGTAAGTTCATTTGCATTTAAGCTTTGCCTTTCAATATTTCCGCGACGATTTCGCGTTCGTCGTAATGAATTTTGCCTGTATTGAGAATTTGATAAGTTTCGTGCCCCTTGCCTGCAAGCAATACCACATCGCCCGCTTTGGCGTGCTTCAGTGCCCAGCGAATTGCTGATGTGCGGTCGGGAATCGTTTGAATCCGCGCTTTGCACGCAGCCATTCCCGCGAGAATATCCTCGATAATTTTTTCGGGATTCTCCGAACGCGGATTATCCGAAGTCACAACGGCAACATCGGAAAGGTCGCCGACGATTTTGCCCATTTTCGGCCGCTTGCCGCGGTCACGGTCGCCGCCGCAGCCGAACACGGTGAGGATTCGCTTTTCCGTGACCTCCCGCAGAGAAGAAATGACGTTTTGGAGCCCGTCAGGTGAATGCGCATAATCAATGACAACCGTATAATCTGTATCGGTCGGCACGACCTCGACGCGCCCGGGCACACCCTCAGACTGTTTGAGCAATGTAAGCACCTGCTCAAACGGAAGCCCTGCTTCCATAGCGCACACCGCCGCGCCCATAGAATTGTAAACCGTAAAATGCCCCGGAATCTTTACCTGCACACGCCCGATGTCGCCGCAGCCCAACAGTTCATATTGCACACCGCCTGCCGTGCAGATGATATTTTTAGCGGTATAGTCGCTGTCATCTCGATTTGCCGAAAAGGTAATGACCTTTACATCTATACCCTTTACCATTTCAAATGCGTATGCGTCATCGGTATTTAAAATTGCGGTATCCGCCATTGCGAACAGCATCCGCTTTGCCTGCATATAGTTTTCGAACGTGCCGTGGTAGTCTAAGTGATCCTGCGTCAGGTTCGTAAACAGTGCCAGCGCAAAATGACAGCCGTCCACACGGTGCTGTGCAAGTGCCTGTGAGGAGACCTCCATAATGCAGTGCGTACAACCCGACGCAACCATTTCTGCAAACAGCCGCTGTAAATCCTTGCAGTCCGGCGTCGTCAGAGAGGCAGGGTAGACTTTTTCGCCGATGCGGTTTTCTACCGTGCCGATAAGACCCGCCGAAATACCCGCACGGCAAAACAGCCCGTGTAAAAGCATTGTCGTGGTGGTTTTACCGTTGGTGCCCGTTACGCCGATTAAGCGCAATTTCCGCGCGGGATACCCGTAAAACGCCGCGCACAAAAGCGCATAGGCACTTCTTGTGTTTTCCACCAGCACCTGGTTTTTTGCGCCTGTGTCTTGCTCGGCAACAATCAGCACCGCGCCCTGCTTTTCCATTTCGAGCGCCGCTGTATGCCCGTCAAAGTGCGCACCTTTGATACAGACAAACACCGCACCCGCCGAAACGGCCTTGGTATTGTCCGTAATGTCCGACACCGCACAGTCCGTGTAAGCGCCCGATGTTTTCAGTTCTTGTAACAGTTCAGAAATCAGCAAAATATTTCCTCCTAAAAAAGCGCTTCACTTCTCACCCCAAACGGCTGTTTTTCATCAGCCGTCCTCTACATTCACATTAGATTTAAAGTACACTGTGATTACACTGCCCTTTTCCGCTTCGCTTCCCGCGTCTAAGCTTTGCTTGTAAGAAAGCACTTCGCCCGAGTTGGTATTGCCCGCAATGCGAATGTTAAAGCCTGCGCTTATTGCAATGCGGTTCGCTTCGGCAATGGACAGATTGCAAAGATCCGGCACAACTGCCGTTTCTTTCGGCGTTTCGCCGTCCGTGTAAATTACAATTACGCCGCCGTTGCGCATCTGCTGCCCTGCGGCAGGTGTCTGCGCTACGACCTTGTCGCCGTTCCCGATCACACGCAGTGTGAACTTTGCGGCTTCATTCTTCGCCTCGCTGACCGTGCGCCCGACAAGCGACGGTGCAACGGACGAGATGTTGGAAATTTCGTCGTCCTCATATTGCGGCTCGATGTTCAAATAGGTCAGTACCTTTTCAAGCAAAATGCCTGCAATCGGCGCCGCGACCTTACCGCCGCCGTGTTCGCCGACCGGCTCATCAATCGCAATCAAAATGGAAATCTGCGGATTGTCCGCGGGAGCAAAGCCTGCAAAGGACGCAATGTAAGCCCCCTCAATACCGATTTTTTCACTTGTACCGGTTTTGCCTGCAACGTGATAGCCTGCGACATACGCATTTTTACCCGTACCGACAGAAACAACCTGCTCCATCATACCCGCCACCGTCGAGGCGGTTTTTTCGGAAACGACCTGGCGTTTCATTGTGGGCTCGGTCTTTTGCACAACATTGCCGTCGGCATCCAAATGCGCATCCACAACATACGGCTGCATCAGCTTGCCGCCGTTGGCAATCGTATTGATGGCGGTAATCATTTGAATGGGACTCACCTGAAAGGTCTGCCCGAAAGAGCTTGACGAAAGCTCGGAAATGCCCATTTTTTCCAATGCGTGATAAGTCTTTCCCGCAACGGGATTGGCTTCGGCAGGCAAATCAATGCCTGTTTTTTCGGTGAACCCGAACGCATCAAAATATTTGTAGAAGTTATCCTTGCCGAGTTTTTGACCGATGGTAATGAAGAACGGGTTGCAGGAGTTCATTAAGCCTTGGGTCAAATCCTCGTGGCCGTGTCCGCCGTGCTTCCAGCATTTCTGATAGTTATTTGCGACCTGAATACCGCCCGTGCAGGTGAAAGTCGTGTTCAAATCGACGACGCCCTCTTCCAAAGCCCCTGCGGCAACTACGGTTTTAAATACCGAACCCGGCTCGTAGGTATCGCTGATGGAGCGGTTTCGCCATTGTGCAAACAGGGCATTGCTGGTATCCTGCGCACGTTGTTTTTCATCGACAATTGCCGCAATGGTATCGGCAAGCGTTTGGTTGGAAATGCGGCGCGGATTGTTGAGGTCAAAATCCGGCTTGCTGGACATTCCGAGCACAGCACCCGTATCCACATCCATAATGATGCCGTAGGCGTATTTTGCGCCCGTATCCACCATTGCCTGCGTCAGACTCTGCTCCAAATAATACTGAATGACTTCGTCAATCGTCAGGACTAAACTTTCGCCGGGCTTTGCATCATAAGTCGTGGCGTAATCGCTGGACATAGAGCCCTGCCGTGCATTTTTCGCGGTAATCACGCGTCCCGAAACGCCTGTCAGCGTTTCGTCATATTGCATTTCGATACCGCCCACGCCTTTGTCATCCGAATCGGTAAAACCGATTATAGTCGAAGCAAAGGAAGAATACGGGTAATACCGCTTGGTATCCGGGTCAATACCAATAACCGTAGACAGCTTTGCATCCTTGTTTTCGTTGATATACGCCTTTAGCGCGTCTTTTACATCTGTTTCGACCTCGCCCGCGATTTTTTGATAATTCGTATTGGTTTTTTCAAGCTTCTTGCGCACATCCTCTTCGTCTGCGCCGACAATTTCGCAAAGTCCGCGCACAATCAGCTCCTTTTGCGTATCGTCCGCCACTTTAGAGGGATTGATATAAATCAGCCACGCCGAAGCACTTTTGGCAAGCACTTTCATATTTGAATCGTAAATCGTGCCGCGCTGTGCGGAAATCTTGGTGTCCGAAAGCTGATTGCGCTCCGCCTTCAGACGGTTTTCTTCCCCGTCGACAATCGCCGCCTTGCCGAGCGCGCAAATGCCGTATACAAACGCGATGGAAATAAATATCAGCGCCCATCTTGCGCGCCGTGCCGTTTCTTTTGACGGTCTTGACTGCATATCCGCACTCCTTTCTTTCAAAAACCGAAACTGCCTAAAAACACATCAAACGAGAGCTAAGACCTACAGTTTCCCCATAAGCCCGAACCCTCGTTCTATACGTATTTTATTCCGCCTTCAGATATTCCAGCAGTTTTTCCGTAAGGGTCGTTTCCCCTGTCGGTTTCACACTTTTTTGCCCGGACACGGAAACACTGTCCGCCCCCGACAAATCGATATATTCGATTTGGTACCCCTCCACCTTGGTCATACCCAAATCGTTCTTGGCGTAATTCTCCACTTTTTCAAGGGAAATCATAGAATCCAGTGCCGCGTTCAGCCGCACGGTTTCCGCCTGTGCAAGCGAAAGCTCTGCTGTGGCGGTGTCAACCTCCCGTGTCAGCTCGTCCACACGCAAGCGGCTGTATAAAAGCCATGCGAACATCCCTAAGAACACCAAGGATATACACAAAATCGCCGTTGCACGAAACGCGTTTTCCCGCATTTCTTCGCGTGCCTGTCGAACGCTTTTCTTTTTGCGCCGCACCAATTCCATTTTCGGCTTTTGCGGATTCTGCCCCTCAAACGGCGGCATTTCCACAATTTTGCGCGCGGCGGTTTGGCTGTAAGCCGAGGGTTTCGGCTCGAAACGCGCAAAATCCACATCCGAATATTTTGAATAGTTCGCCATAATCCTTTCTCCAATCTATATCTATGTAAAGGTGTAATCAGTCGTAAAGGTATAATCAGTCTTTTAATTTGCGCACACTGCGCAGTCTTGCACTGCGGGAGCGCGGATTTTCCTGCAACTCCGCGGCGGTGGGGGCTGTGCCCTTTTCGGTTATTTCGCCGCGCGGCGTATTGCCGCAAACGCAGACGGGAAATTCCTTCGGGCAGGTGCAGCCCTGCGAGAAGGTACGAAACCGCTGTTTGACCATTCTGTCCTCTAAAGAATGGAATGTGATGATTGATAAAATGCCGCCGACCCGAAGTGCGCCGAACATATCATCCAATGCCGAATCCAACTGCCGAAGCTCGCCGTTGACTTCAATGCGTATCGCCTGAAAGGTGCGGCGTGCAGGGTGCGTGTCGCGCATTGCCTTTTGCGGCATAGAGCGTTTAATCACGTCAATCAGCTCAAAGGTCGTTTCAATCGGCTGCGTCTCGCGCTGTGCGCAGATGTTATGTGCAATGCTTTTTGCGAATTTCTCTTCGCCGTATTCGCGCAAAATACGCGCCAGCTCCGCTTCACTGTATGTATTCACGACATCCCGTGCGGAAAGTCCTGTTTTGCTCATACGCATATCCAGCGGTGCGTCCTTATGAAAAGAAAATCCGCGTTCAGCGGTATCCAACTGATGCGAACTGACGCCGAGATCGGCAAGAATGCCGTCGGCGCGCGCACCGTCCAAAATCTGTGTTATATTGTCAAAGGTATCCTGCACCAGGCGCACACGTGCGTCTTTACCGATGCGTTCTCTTAGAATCTCCATCGCTTCGGGGTCGCGGTCAATGGCAATCAGCCGTCCGCGCGCCGACAGATGGGAAAGAATCGCGCTCGAATGCCCGCCGCCGCCTGCGGTACAGTCCACATACAGCCCGTTAGGGTTGATTTCAAGAGATTCTATCGTTTCGTGAAATAAAACGGGAATATGTGTAAACTCCATAGACTTGCACTCCCGTTAGAACTCGACATCCGAATACATTTCGATCATTTCCGACTGACGTTCCAGCTCCGCATTGCGTGTGTCGGTGTCCCAAATTTCCAAACGCTTACCGGTACCCGCAATGGTCACCGACTTTTTTAAGCCGATTTTTTTGCAGAAATCCGCGCGGATGGTAATGCGCCCCTGCTTGTCCGTTTCGACAGGAACTACATTGCCGAACATCACACGTTCGTAATTTCGATCGTTTTTGGAAATAATTTGCTGTGCAACCTCCTCCCAACGTTCGGGGCTGTAAATATACAGGCACTTCTCCCGCAGGGGATGGAACAGATAAAAGGAGGTGCCCACGGTTTCGCGCACCTTCGCCGGGATAAACAGACGGTTTTTCGCGTCCAGCGTATGCTCATAGGTATTGGAAAATCTCGAAAAGTCAAATTCCCGATTTTCGGCAAGTTCGCTCATAGTTTATCCCCCTTTCGTTCCACTGAAATTCAAAGTTGCACCACTTTTTGACTTTGAAGTTGATTCTGCCACCACTTTGTACCACCATTATACAAAAGGCTTTTCCTTTTTGCAATAGTTTTTCAGAAAAAAATCCGAGAAATTTTTATGCGATTTCCATATTCTTCCTGCGATTTTACTGTGGAATTCGCGCACAAAAAGTATATCTTCCGCCCACGCGCGCATATTTCGAAAAAAAGCACAATATATAGACGTGCAGAAAAAAAGGCAACAAAAAAAGAGCCGTGCAAAACGACTCTTTAGAATATGCGCATAGGCGAAACAAAGAAAAGCGCACAAAATAATTGCCCGCATCCAAACCGATGCGGTCACCTTAAGCAAAACAGCCCTTAAAAAAACTCATTATTCATAATAGTGACGAGTTTTCTGCCGATTTCTTTCGTTATATGTATTGTGTCATGCGTTGTTGTTCGTATTATTAATATATTATCTACAATCTCATATGTTGCAGTGCTATCAGTCACACCATTTAATGTCGTTTCTGCAAGACTGCTGTGTCTTTCTAATCGAGTTATAATTGACATAAAATCCCTCTTAAAATTATTTCGTAAATATTATAAATAAATGCAAGGCTTATAAGTCTTATCCGCGAAAAATTATCAAGTACAGCATAATGGGCAGTAGTAGAAACAATCTTTATATCGTACCGTTTGACCATAACTATTTGTTCCTGCACTTTGATTGGGTTTTACACGGATTACCTCAGCATTAAAAGCATCTGCAACTTTTTGACAACAAGATTTGTTTTTATGCATATATCCGTCCACTTGTAAGGTAGCCGCATTAAAAGATGAAAATTTTGCTACATAATACGAAGAATCGAAAAGAGCACCAAACCAATCACTATAAGTGCTCAAAATAAGAATAATTGCAATAATTGTACCAACCCCACTCATCAAACCGCCTTTCGTCTTTTTTCTTCGTGCAACAGGTTGTGTGTTATTTTTCATTGCAACACCAGCATTTGTATCTGCAACCGTCTGCGTATTGTTGCAATACGGACAAGGTGTCTCACTAATCGTATTTCCGCATTTTGCGCATCTCCACTTATGTACTGCAACAGGTGCACCGCATTTGGGACAGCATTTTGCCCTGTCGGATATTTCTGCCGAGCATTCCGGACATCTGATTAAAGCCATACTGCATACTCCTTCGTTATAAATTTCTTTTCCGTAATGTATACAATTCCGTTCTCAACCGTTCAATTTCAACCACAACGCCGGTCGAACGCCTCCGTATCCATCGACATAATACCCTTCTGTATTGACACTACCGCCATTATATACACCGGCAGCACACGTCTTGTCGCCTCCCGGCGAACGTAGCCACCACACTGTATCCAGCATTACATATTTCGGTATCGTTATATCATAACGGTTTGCTTCATCAATGCTTAATAAAAACACTTTGTCCCTTGTCGGATTGCCGCCCGGCGTCTCAAATTGCGGATTATTGGGATTGGAATTTGTCACTTCAACAATCCTGTTTCTATCCTCTTCCGAAAAGCGATTATAAAATTCGTTATTCAAATACTTACGAAGAGAGCAATTTTCCCACGTGATATCTTCTGAATTGTTATGATACGGTAGTTGACCGATTATATCTTCCGTTATAATTAGCGCGTTCTCTCCTTGGATGTCCAATACCTTCCAATCGTAGTCTCCAAGGGAAATTGCGTCTCCTACGGATACTGCGTTATTCGATTTTCCATCTCCACGAGAGGGAAAAATGGGAAAATCGGGGAAGTCATATTCTTCAGGCGCGCTTGTATTGCTATCAACATCATTATCTACTATATTTAATGCATCCGTCGGTCTTGAGTGGTCCGGCGATTGAGCATTCGTTTTTTCCGGAGATGTCTCCGGACGCTTCACACTGTAATTAGAATCCGCAGTATCTTCCACATCTGTAAACTCAAATTCATCAATAATAACATCATAGAGCACAAGCAATCCCATAGTGGTTGTATCATTAGTGGCATCCAAACAATAACCCCATACAGCATCCGCTACGCCATCTCTGCCTATACTAAAATAATCATCCATTATCCCGGCATAGTGGCGTGATGCAGGTTTAGCCCCGACAATCTCAATACTCGCATGGTCGGCTTCCACAGACGTCCAAAAACCGCCTATATCTCCATAAAAAGATATAATTTCTCTTGCAACCTCTTCCGGTAATTCATCCGTTTCGTTCGTTGGCAATCGTGGATTTGCACATCCGTTAAGATGTTTACCACGTGCCGCACTATTGCATTCGCTAAAATTTCCGCTGAAATCATACGGAACTAATATTTTATTTTCGCCGGCAACATAAGCAACCGTTCCATCTACAGTAATTTTGTTACCAATAGCGCCCATAGCAACCGTGTTATCTTCTTTGCTTTTATCACTTAATAAATATCCATTCCCTGATAAGATGTGTAAAAGCACGGCTATCATTGCAACCAAAATAATGGAAAGCACACCTATTACGGCAAATGTTATTTCTTTTTTCCGTTTATTTTTTAGATTATGGGAAATTTTAACATTAGCATCCTGTCGGTTGCTGTCCGTATCATGAGCTGATGACGATAAAAATGCTTCAACACTATTTACAGCAGTTGATTTTTCTAACGGGCATCCGCAGTGGATACACTTTTTCGCTTGATCAGATATACTTTTACCGCATTCCGGGCAATTTATCAACGCCATGGAAATCCCTCCGATTATACCTTTACAATATAGATACCGTTATCACCATTCGCCAGCCCAATTGAAAACTGACTGACACTGTCGGCAGGTGCGAATGCTTCTTTAAGCGGCGTAAAGCCACCACTGTAGCAAACGTAAAATGACGTATCCGTATCGATTCCAATTTCAATAGAATCATTCGCTTTTAGAGTGGCTATAACTAACCCGTTTTCGTCTTTTACAGTATATCTCCCCAACTGTCCTATAAAATCATTGGACGTTCGAAAAATCACTTTTCCTTTTGAGATTTGTTCCTGAATCGGAAACCCGCAATGAATACACGTTTGTGCATTGCTTGATATATCCCTTTTACATTCCGGACATTTAATCAAAGCCATAAACAACATCCTTTCCTATATTATAAATCAAAGCTTTCTTTGTTCCTAACGTCAAAGCATTCTAATCATATAGAATATTTCTTTCTACACGATAATACAACAAACGATGTATTTTGTCAACAACATATGTTGTATTTGAAAAACAACATTCATTGTATTGTGTAATAATAAATCCGAGGTGATTTGATGCAATATTATCCGCGCCTACGGGATTTACGGGAAGATATGGATTTAACGCAGGAGCAGTTGGTGCAAAAGCTTCATATGCACAAAACAACGTATACAAATTATGAGCAAGGTAAGCGCGAGCCGCCGTTTGAGTTAATTATCAAGCTGGCAAAGCTATATCAAGTCAGCATTGATTATATTGCGGGGCTCACCGATAATCCGTCGATTAAAAAATAACTATTTTGGTTTTTCGCCGCACAGACCGTTTTCACTGTCTGTGCGGTTTGTTTTTAAGCCGTGCGCGCAAATCTCAGAAAAAAGCACAATATATAGACGTGTAGAAAAAAAGGCAACAAAAAAAGAGCCGCAGATACGACTCTTTACAGCGTGTCGAAAAAGTGGATTTTGCTCCCCTTGTCAGGGGTGACTCCCCACGGTGTGGGGAGATGTCGCGAAGCGACAGAGGGGACTCGCCGCCGTCAGCGGCTGTCGCGCATAGCGCGACTGAGGGGTAGTTAAAAAGCTTAGTTTATTAAACTTGTCTCTCCCTCCGAAGACGGGAGGAAAAAGGTTTTTCTACAGTCGAAAAGAGTCGTACAATATGACTCTTTAAAATGTGCGGTAGGGAACAATCTTTGTGTTGTTCCGATAGATTTTGTACAAGGTAATTGGTTTTGCGAATTGTAGGGGACGCTGTTCTCGCCTGCCGGCTCGGTCGGTGCTTCTAAGCCTCGCTTAGAGGTGTCCACTGGACACCCGCACCCTCAGCGTCCCGCGGGCGGATGAAGGCATCCGCCCCTACGGATTGTGATTCGCCGTTCGGTTCGCGCGAAATCCAACCGTGCTCGGGCGATTCGTGAATCGCCCCTACAGCCCTATTTTCATTTTAATTCTTCCGTTTCCACGTTTTATAGTAGAACACGATGAACATCGGGTAAATTTCCAAACGGCCTGCGAGCATTAAGAAGCTCAGCACCAGCTTTGAAAACGGCGAAAGGATGCTGAAATTGCCCGAGGGACTGAGTCTGCCGAACGCCGGTCCGATATTGTTAAAGCAAGTCAGCACCGCACCGATGGCTTCGGGCATATCCACATGATCAAAGCAAACCAAAAACAGTCCGACAAAAACAATAATCACGTAAAAGCCCAAATAAGCAAGCACGCCCTGCACATATTTTCCGTCGAGAGTTTTGCCATCCACCTTAATCGCAACCACTTCGCGTCCGTTAATCGCACGTTTGAGCTGAGCGCGCGCCGCCTTGCACAGTACCAGCATACGCTCAATTTTAAAGCCGCCGCCCGTAGAGCCCGCACATGCACCGATGCAAAACAGAGCAAGCAACACCATTTGCGAAAGAATCGGCCACTGCGTATAATCCGCAGTACCGAAGCCCGTTGTGGTGATAATCGAAGAAACCTGAAAGCCCGCATACCGAAGTGCCGTAGCAAAATTGTCGTAAAGCGGCAGAATATTCACGGTAATCACTGCGACGGAAAATACGACAGTACCGATGTACCAACGCAGCTCCTCGCTTTTCAGCACACGGCCGAACTGCCGCATCAAAAGCAGAAAATACAGGTTGAAGTTAACGCCGAAGGCGAGCATAAATATGGAAATCACAACCTCCGCATACAAACTGCCGTACGCCCCGATGCTTGCGTTGCGCACGGAGAAGCCGCCTGTACCCGCCGTAGCGAATGACGTTGTGACACTGTCAAAGAACGGCATTCCGCCTGCCCATAAAAAGATGATTTCGAGCATGGTCAGGAAAAAGTAAATGCCGTAAAGGATGCGTGCCGTAATCATGGTTTTGGATACAAGCTTTCCTTTCGAGGGACCGGGCACTTCCGCACGCATAATAAACGCGGATTGATTTTCATGCTGCGGCAAAAATGCAAGCACAAACATCAAAATGCCCATACCGCCGATCCAGTGGGTAAAGCTGCGCCAAAACAGCAAACTGTGCGGCAAGGATTCAATTTCGGTTAAAATACTTGCGCCCGTCGTTGTGAATCCCGAGACCGTTTCAAAAAAGGCGTCAATCGGATTCGGAATCGCACCCGTAAACACAAACGGCAGTGCACCGAAGGCGGAAATCAAAATCCACGAAACCGCTACAATCACAAAGCCTTCCCGTGCATAAATGCGGCGGTGGCGCGGTTTTTTGACGCCCATCAAAAATCCCAGCCCCAAAAGCAGGGCGGCGGTGAGCAAAAACGCCAACGGTGTGTCCGATTCGCGGTAGTAAAATGCAACGCCGAGCGGCAGTAAAAGCAAAAGAGCTTCGGCAATCAGCATTTTGCCGACCGTTGTACAGACCATTCTGTAATTCATAAGGAATACCTTTCAATCAACAAAAGATTTCTTCAAAATTTTTAAATCCGTGGTGCGAGGTGATTACCGTTACACTGTCCCCGTTTTCAATCGTATCGTCACCGCACGGATAAATAATTTTGCCCTTGCGCAAAATACAGCCGATAATCACATTGTCGCGCAGCTGCAGCTCTTTGAGCATTCTGCCGAGATAGAACGCATCCTCCTCAGCGGCAATACGAAATTCCAACGCCTCTACGCGATCATTCACCAGTTTATACAGCGTTTGCACACTGCTGCTGCCCGAATTTTCCAACGCGCGGACATAACCGATAATTTGATTCGCCGCCACGGTTTTGGAGGAGATAGTTGTTTCAATGCCGATGCTTCTGAGAATATCATAAGAAACACGGTTGACCTTCGCTACGGTTTTGCCCACGCCGATAGACGAAGCATACATCGTAGTAATGATATTTTCTTCATCGATTGTGGTTAAGGATACGAATGCATCCTGATTGTCCAGCCCCTGTTCCAGCAGGATAGAGCGGTCACTGCCGTCGCCCAAAATCACGGTTGCACGCGGCAAAAGCGTTGCCAGCTGTTCGGCACGCGCAGGGTCAATCTCAATAACCTTTACCTTGTGTCCGGTTTCGGAAAGCTGGCGCGCCAAATAATATCCCATCTTGCCGCCGCCCGAAATCAGCACATTTTTGGTGCGGTGGCGGTATATCCCAAGTTCCTTCATAAATGCAACCATATCACTGCGTTTAGAGGAGATATGAATGCGGTCGCCGATTTCCAGCCGAAAGCCGCCGTTCGGAATATACACCGCTTCGCCGCGCTGTACCGCGCAAATCAGCACGCGGGATTTAAAACGCTTAGAAATTTCATACACGCACATCCCACTGAGCGGATTATCCGATTTCAGCTTAATTTCCGCCATATCTACCCGGTCACCTACAAAGCTTTCCACATTGATTGCCGTCGGGAACCGCAATACACGTGCAATTTCATTGGCGGCGGCAAATTCAGGATTGACGACTAAGCTCAAGCCCAGCTCCTCTTTAAAGAAATGCAGCTGTTTGGCATATTCGGGGTTACGCACACGTGCAATCGTGTGGTGCGCACCGATTTTTTTTGCCACCAGACAGCAAAAAATATTCAATTCGTCTGAAGAAGTCGCGGCAATCAGCAGACGGGCTTTGTCCACACCTGCCTCGATTTGCACATCATAGCTTGCGCCGTTTCCGCAAAGCCCGATAACATCATAGGCGTTGACCATTTCTTCTACAACCTGCGGGTCTTTATCAATGACGACCACATCGTGCCCTTCGTGCGATAAATGCTCGGTCAATGCCGCGCCGACCTTGCCGTCGCCGACAATTACAATATTCATCTCAACTGTATCCCCCGTACTGTTTACTGCATTACCGTTGTATGGTATCGTTTCTTGTTGTGTAGCTATATATGATAGCACGCAAACGCATTTCTTGCAATGGAAAACGACAATTTTCGTGTGAAATCTTTTCGCTTTTTCGCAGACTCCGTTTTTATAGTATGTACAAATCAACAGCGAACACCCATTGTGTGGGGAACGACCTGTACGTCCGTGCGTCACCGTAGGGAACAACCTCTGTGTTGTTCCGCAAATTTTCATCTGATTTCGGCGGGCGGATGAGGGTGCGGGTGTCCAGTGGACACCTCTAAGCGAAGCTTAGAAGCACCGACCGAGCCGGCAGGCGAGAACATCCGCCCCTACGGGATTGCGCACTGCCGTTGGATTGTATTGATTTTTGCGGGCGAACGCAGTTCGCCCCTACGGGGTTTGCGCATCGCCGTTGGATTGTATTGATTTTTGCGGGCGAACGCAGTTCGCCCCTACGGGGTTTGCGCATCGCCGTTGGGTTTGCGTAAAAATCCAACCGTGCTCGGGCGGGCGTGGAAGGTCTCGCCTGCCGGCTCGGTCGGTGCTTCTGCATACTTCCGTATGCAGAGGTCTCCACCGGAGACCCGCACCCCGCCCCTACGGGTCAGCGCATCGTCATTAAAGAATACAATTTCTGCAGAAAATAAATCTATATACACCAAGCAAAACGGAGACCGAAAAAACGATCTCCGTTCTATATATTTCATTCAGTTCTTTTTAAAAGTATACACGGTATTTATCATCAGCAAAACCGCATACACTGTAGCGAAAAGCATCCCTGCGATAAACAGGACTCTCTCCGACGCACCGATATTTGAAGAATAGACATCCAACCGTGCGCTGAGCACAAGGCAAAATCCCGTGCACACCATACTTATCGGCAACAAAACGCGTACCGCCCGCGGCGCCGCCGCGTTCCAAAAATTGATCACCGTCAGCACCACAGCCAAAATGATCAAAGGTACGGAGAAAAGCATCCCGTATTCCGTTAGAAAGGCTTGGGCAAAAGCATTCGCAAATGCCGTAAAGAACTGCGGAAACTCGACCGATACACCGTATGTCAAAGCATCCAAGAACAAAATCCACGAATCGGCGGAAGCCACCAATCCGCTTAAGAGAAGCAAAATAGAGCATATGCGCATAACAACACCCCTTAAATAAATCCTCTGACACGTAAAATTTTGTAAAGTACAATCGTCGTATAACTTGTCGCTTGATCCACGCAAACATCAGCAACATAACTCCAATTGGACTGATTGTTGACATTATCCACCATATACTGCCACATTGGACTCCTCCCCTTTCTCGTGGTTGATTGTAACACGTCTCACCAAATATGTCAATATGATTAAAAAAGTAAAAAATTTTATATTATTTTTTATGTATTTTGAATTAAACTTATTTCGCATACATTTTTTCTAAAGAAAGTCCCCCTCACGCATAAACCGTGAGAGGGAAGATTTTCCAAGTGAAAGATTTAGATTTTCATTACTGCGCCGTCTTTGGCGGAGGAAACCATTTGCGTGTAGCGTGCGAGCCAGCCGCTCTTGATTTTCGGCTCGTGCGGCACATATGCCGCGCGGCGCGCTTCCAAGTCTTCATCGGATACGCGCACATTTACGGACGCATTCGGGATATCGATGTCAATGATATCGCCCTCTTCAATCAGTCCGATTTCGCCGCCGCAAGCCGCTTCGGGCGCAACGTGTCCGATAGATGCGCCGCGGGAAGCACCGCTGAATCTGCCGTCTGTAATCAGCGCCACGGTTTTGTCGAGCTTCATCCCTGCCAAAGCAGAGGTCGGGTTGAGCATTTCGCGCATACCCGGGCCGCCCACAGGACCCTCATAGCGAATCACAACTACGTCGCCGTCTTTAATCTTACCGTTGTAAATTGCGTCAATCGCTTCATCCTCGCTGTCGAATACGCGGGCAGAGCCTGTGTGTGTAAGCATCTCGGGTGCAACGGCACTCCGCTTAACAACACAGCCGTCTTTTGCGATATTGCCCCACAGAATCGCCAATCCGCCGGTTTCGCTGTACGGATTGTCAATCGGACGAATCGCATTTTCATTCTTAATGTAAGCGCCCTCAATGTTTTCTCCGACGGTTTTGCCCGTTACGGTAAGCAGGGACAAATCCAAAAGCCCTTTCTTGGCAAGCTCCGCCTGTACGGCAGGCACGCCGCCTGCATTATTCAGGTCGTGCATATGTGTCGGACCTGCGGGCGCAAGGTGGCAGAGATTCGGCACTTTTGCGCTCATTTCATTAAATGTATGCAAATCAATCGGGCAACCCGCCTCTTTCGCAATTGCAAGCAAATGCAGAACGGAGTTGGACGAACAGCCCAAAGCCATATCGCACGCAAGCGCATTCCGAAGGGATTTCTCATTCACGATGTCGCGTGCTTTGATGTCCTTTTCCACCAAATGCATAATCGCCATACCCGCGTGCTTCGCGAGCTGGGTTCTGCCCGCGTGCACGGCGGGAATCGTGCCGTTGCCGGGCAGTGCGATGCCCAAGGATTCGCAAAGACAGTTCATACTGTTTGCGGTGTACATACCCGAGCAAGAGCCGCACCCAGGGCAGGTGTTGTTTTCAAATTCGCAAAGCTTCGCGTCGTCAATCATATTCGCTTTGCGTGCGCCGACCGCCTCAAACATTTTGGAAAGCGAGGTTTCCACGCCGTCCACAAGACCCGACATCATCGGACCGCCCGAGCAGACAACCGTCGGAATGTTGATGCGCAGTGCACCGAGCAGCATACCGGGTACAATTTTATCACAGTTCGGCACAAGCACAAGTCCGTCAAAGCCGTGTGCCATCGCCATCGTTTCTACGCTGTCGGCAATCAGCTCGCGCGAGGGCAGAGAGTATTTCATCCCGATATGCCCCATCGCAATCCCGTCGCACACGCCGATAGCCGGCACCATAATCGGTGTGCCGCCCGCCATACGGACGCCTGCCTTTACGGCTTCGGTGAGCTTATCCAAATGGAAATGCCCCGGCACAATTTCGCTGTGCGCGGAAATAATGCCGATTAAAGGTCTTTCCAATTCCTCTTTTGTATAGCCCATTGCATAAAACAGGCTGCGGTTCGGTGCGCGTTCCACACCGTGCAATACATTTTCACTGCGTGTATGCATATGTATTTCTCCTCTTTTTGTGGATTCCTGTTGCCGCATTTCCGAAACATTTCATTGATTTCGGAAAACGCGCAATACTGTTTCTATTTTATGCGTTTATGCGCGATTTTTCAAGATGTTTTTTTATTTCATTTCATTTTTTAATAAGGAATAACAGAAAACGTCCTCTAAGCTAAACGGATTGCGCGGTTTTTCGATTTGCGCGTAGGGACGGGCGAAGATTTCCCTAGTAGGGAAAATGTCGCGAAGCGACAAAAGGGTAATGGCGTAGCCGTAACCCGTCCGTCCACGGGCGAACACAGTTCGCCCCTACGGGTTGGTGTGGGTTTTGCGGGCGGATGAAGGCATCCGCCCCTACGATTTGTATGAATCTTTCACAGTACAGCGTGAATTATACCTTCGGTAGGGCGGGGGTGCGGGTCTCCGGTGGAGACCTCTGCATACGTGAGTATGCAGAAGCACCGACCGAGCCGGCAGGCGAGACCTTGCTCCCGCCGCAGTCTTGTGCAAAATTCAACCGTGCTCGGGCGATTCGTGAAGCGCCCCTACGAGGTTGTGCTTCGCCGTTAGGTTGTGCAGATTTTTGCGGGCGAACACAGTTCGCCCCTACTTCGACGTTACAATATACCCTTTTTCCGTGAAATATTTAGAATACCGTTTTTTCTGCCGTTCTATCATTTTATCGGAATTGACGAATGCAATAAACTCTTGTTCCGTCACCCATTTGTAGGCGTCTGTTTCGCCGTCCTACAAGCGGACGGAGGCTTTGTCGCAATTCGTCACGCACAAAAAGGTGTAAAAAATACATTGACTGTCGTCAAATACAAAGCGTCCAAGCTCCGTAAAATCATTTGCGGAAATCCCCGTTTCTTCAAGCAGTTCCCGTTTAACACAGGTAAGCTTATCCTCGCCTTTCAGTGCAGAGCCGCCCGCCGTGGCTTCCCAATAGCCGCCGTAATTCGGTTTGGTTGCCGCCCGCCGCATCAGCAAATAATCACCGTCCGTGTGCCGCACCAGCACCTCACAGACAAGATGATACAGCCCCTGCGGAATCCGTTCTCCCCGAATCAGCGTTGTCCCTGTCGGCGTACCGTCTTTGTTGTATCCGTCCCAAAATTCCATCGTTCTTAACAGTCCTTTGCATAATAATCCACATCGATTACCGTACCGTCAGGATAGGTTTCCCGCGCGGATTTTATAAACGTGTGAAACCCCAAATGCTGATAGATTTTCAGATTTTCTGTTTCCGTCGGCTCAACACCTAAGGTCACACGCGCATAGCCCCGATTTTTTAAATCCGACAGCATAAATCGGAACAGTTCTGAAAAATAACCCCTGCCCTGATATTTTTTCTCCGTGCGGAAGGCACAAAGTTAAGCTGAGGGGAGTCGAACACAATATGCCGAAAACTTGTTCTTGCGGCGACTTTTCACGTTTTCACCGTCGGAAGGCGTCAGCCTTCCTTCCGCCTCAAACGCAAAAATTCATCCGCAACTCCTGCGTTTTCGGTGCTTCGCAGTTTAAAATAGTCATATTTTTGTTGAAACAAGGCACAAAATCGACGGCATACTGCCGTATGCCGAGACACGCTCCACGGCTTCTCGTTTCCAAATTTTCCAATTCGGACTTTTCTGCCGTTTGATTTGTGCATCCCACTTTGTTTCCAGCTCGTCAACCGTTGCAATTTTACAGCTGTATTGAGAAAAAGGGTCTGTCCTCTTTTTACAAATTTTTATCATCATTCACTCCGTAAATACGCTGAATCTGTTTATAACAGACTTTATCATCCGCAAAATCGGACAATCCGCCGAGTTGGCTCATCGTTCCGATGCGCGGTACATTTTCAAACACTGTGCCCCTTAATTTTGCAACGGTTGCTTCCGCAAACTTGTCTGCAAAAATAACCTTTATATCTCTGCCGAAATAGGATTCTATACGGTAATTCACCTTATCTGTAAGTCCGCTTGCATTGTGCAAATCCGCTACGAGAGCTTGGGCTTCGACAAGGCTGTTTTCCCGCTCTGTCAAGTCCTTAGCACTTAGTGCAGCACTGATTTTCATTTTGATTGCTTCACCAATATCCAATCGAGTGAAAGCCGTACCGAACCATTTGCTGTACGGCGCATAGGTGTCTGTATACAGAAAGCACAATCGCATCAATCTTTCAGCAATTCTTGCACAAATGATTTGCGAGCCGATTTCATCGCCGACTTCCCCGCAACGCTTCACAAAAGCTTGCTCGGATGCGATGATTTCCCATTGGGATGCAATAAGATAAAGCTTAACCGCATCGGGATAAAACTTAATTTTATTTATCTGTGCTCTGAGATTCAGCTTGTCTGCAAAGAATTTGCCCGATGTCAAAGACAACAGTCTGTGCTCCGAGAACGCAAGCCAGTCCATCGGCTGAATATATTCCAAATCCGCCGTTCCGATTTCATCCACAAGAAATTCGCGAAAGGTTTGAATAAATATCAGAGGATTGACTTTACCGCTGTCAACAAACTGCGGATGTTGAACACCGCAGTCATTCGGGTCAGGCGCGGTAAAATTCACGCTGTAGCCCATAAACGTATACGGCAGATTTTCTGCAAATTCATTGGAGATTTCGTCTTTTTTATTTATATCATTTTCCCGCAGGAACATATAGAAACGAGGTCCCCACATATGGTCGCGGGAGATTTCGTCATCATACCCGAGCACGTCCGAGCCATACCCAATCAAGCCCGCCGAATACTGCAAATCCGAAAAGTATTTATCCAAAATCGGCTTTGCACATTCCGCGAAAAATCTTTCACACAGTTCTAATCCTTTTATAAATTCAGCCATTATTTTTCTCCGTTGTAAACCCGTTTATCGATTTCCAATTACATAATGCTATCATTTTTCTATTTGAAAACAAATGAAAACTTGATAATTTTAAAATAGTTTATCTAAACCGTATAACGCATCCATGCTTGTGGCAATTTTTGAATCGATTATGATATTTTTTCCTTCACATTCTTTTTCTTTTTCGGAAAAACACTGCGCAAGGGGAATGTTCCCATAAGGCAAAAAACGACCATTCCGAGGAAATTCATAATTACCACCGAAATTCGCGGCTCCAAAAGGCTTGTGGAATCCTTTGGGGAATCGGGGTTATATTTGATTTCTATGCTATCCCCCGGTTCCTTGGAGTGAAGCTCCCCGTCGGCGATGCCCGAAAAGACATCCCCGTCCACCGCATATTCATATGCTATATCATAAAACTTGGTGCGTCCATCCCTTTTGCTCTTTACGGCGATCACCTCTGCCGTGGTGCGCGTCCAGTCCTGTTGCTCCAGCTGTTGGGCGTAAGCCTTTACGCCATAGCCGAAGCAATAGATTCCATAGCCGATAAATGCAACGCTGAGAATAACCAAAAGCCCCTGCTTCAAAACAGATTTCCATTTCATATGTATGCCCCCCTTATTCAGCTACCGTAAATCCGATTTCAAGAAGGATTTCGTTGATTTCCTTTAACCCGTCGGCAGAGTAAGCATAAATCAGCACATCTTCTCTGTACACGCACAACTGATGCACACCGTCGATAATTGCGTGAAATCTTTTCCCACCGCCGGGCATATCCATTTGGTGCGCATCACGGTCAGCGGATTCCCAGTCCGCGGTTAAATTGTATACAATCCGATTATACACGCCGTCTACGGTGTCACCGTTGGAATAATCGTAAAACTCAAATTTACTGCCGTCCTTTATCCCTGCGCGCACATCCACCAGCTTTTCTTCGTCGTATTCCCAATAGGTTACAGGGATTTCATAGGTTTCATAATCCTTTTGTTTCAACGCAGTTTCTACCGTCCCTACGCTGATATAAAATGCAGGCGGAACGCTTTTTACAGAGGTTTGTGCGGGCTTTGTGCCGATAAAATACAAAATTCCGCCCATAAAACAAAGAAACGCAACAAAAAAGGTGACAGATTTTATATAGGCTTTGTTCCTCTCCGACTTTTCCGCTTCGAGCTTGACACGAAGCGTCTCGGCAAGCCTGCCGTCCAAAGGATGGCGGGCGTTATAAATCCTGCCCGCTGTAAAAATGCCTAAATTGATAAGCAAAAGCACCGCATCGCAGAGTAAAGTTACGGTTATTTTGTACGGACTGTGGGATAGTTTCGCGTAAGTTGCAAGCAATATCCCCGCAAAGCCGAAAAACGCACAGTAATTGGCAAGCTTTAAAAGGCGAAAGGACTCTTTTGGATTCGTGCTGTGTTCGTGAATGAAAAATACAAGCTTTCGTTGACTTATTTTCATATGCGCCGTCTTTTTTGAAAGCTCGAGCTCCTCGGGGTCGGTGTACCGCGGGGGTTCGTCGGTAAATTCAAGCGCTTCTTCTGTTTCTCTTTGCGCGGTGCGTTTTAAATATTCCCAACGTGTCATACCCGTAAGGTCGAACGCCCTTTTGTGCATCCAACGGATACAAAGAAAGTTCAGCGGCAGAATAAACGCCGAAAATAGAATGCTGAAAGAGAATAAGTTCATAGCAGTACCCCAATAAATCACGAATATCTGTATAAATTATATCAGCATCCCTGTATACGGTCAAGGTTGGACCGATTGGTATGCCGCAGGGAAATCCATTCGTAAAAAGGGACTATCCCATTCTTCATTATTCATTATTCATTTTTCATTCTTCATTAAAAATCCTGTCGATGAACAATGAATAATGAAAAGTGAATAATGAATAATGAAGAATACAAAGGAAAAATCCCGTCGTAAACCGACAGGATTTTTCCTTTGGTGGAGATGGCGGTAATCGAAACCGCGTCCGAAAACACATTCCCGCAAATTTCTACGAGCGTAGCCGTTCTTTTTTAATTCCCGTCGCGAAACGCCGCACGGCAGGCTTTTCGTTTCGGTAGCCCTGTTTTGTGTGACGGGTTACAGGGCAGTGTACCCGTGCACATTTACCGCTGATGACGCTCCGTACCGAGCCGCGGTACTCTCGGGGGAACGCTCGCCGCTAATTAAGCAGCAAGAAGTACTTTTTGATCTTTGTCGTTTATTTTCATAAACTGTGGCTGTTTAAAGCGGTACCACACCGCTGCTCGCTTATCACGGTTCAATATCCCCGTCGAAATCCTTTCATCCCCGTATTTGTATATAGTATTGTATCACATTTTTCCGCTTATGCAACAGGAATTTATTTACAACGCGACCCAGACTTTCAGCTTGGCATCTTTCCCGCCGCAGCCGTATTCATATACCGCCAACTGCTTACCGTCGGAAGCAATTCCGTAACAGCGGTCATCTTGCTTTTTATCCATTTGCGCAGCGTAATATGTGTATGCATCATTTAAAATCTTACCAAATTCCCCGTTCGGCAATTCACATAAAAGATTGATGTAAGCGCCATCCAATTTGTTAAGCGTCTTGATTTCTAAAAGCTCGGGAATCCCGAGAGAATGCAAACGGGATAAAATGATTTCCTCTATCAAACGGTATCCTTCCCCTTTTAAAAATTATGCCTGAAACGAACCGATTTCAATTAAATTCCCCTCAGGGTCGGCGATATAGCAGGTTCTCTGCCCCCACGGCTCGGTGGTCGGTGCTAAAATCGGTGTTGCACCTTTTGCGGTCACTTCCCGAAAAGCTTTATCCACCGCATCAAAATTCTCGACGGAAAGCGCAATTTCGAAATGCCCGTTTACAGGCTTTGCGTAATGAAATTTATGGTCGGTCATCGCTTCAAAATCGGTTCGGCGATACAGCAAAAATAATGTGCCGTCTTTTTCGAGATAGACATTGGATGCGTCTTCCGCCTCTCGGATAGAAAACCCCAATACTTCGCGGTAAAATTTTACCATTGTCGGCATATCTTCTACAAAGATACCGAAGCCGTCTAAATTCATAAAAATCCTCCTCTTAAGCTTCTGTCTGTTGTGCCGCTTTTTTCTGCCCGCTCGCCAAAATCAGCGCATAAACAAACGGAAAAACAGCCGACAGCAATTGATGCAGTTTTTGCCAAATTTGGTAGGATGTCGGCGGTGTAAGCAAGGAGAAATAAGAAAGAACCGAGTCGGAATCGAAATCCGAAAAAAGGTCGTGCGAAACCAATAGATTCAGCAAAAAGCATAGGATAATATATGCCGCAACGGCGCCGACGGCACACCGCTTCGCACGTTTGGCAACGGGACGCAAACGGACGAACGGAATCCCCGCCAAAATCGGCGGGATGCACGCGGTAAGCAAATCGGACAGCGTTTCCCCCAGTGTAAAAAACAGCTTGTTTTCAAAAATCGCCGAATCGTAAAAAGTTTTCGTCGCAGATTCAATGCAAAAATTGAAAAATACGTATACAAGAATAAAAATACCCAGTGCACCGATACTTCGGAGCAACAGCTTTTTTGAGGAAAGTACCCCATAAAATGCCGCAATCCATCCGACGATAAAATAAAAGCACGCAAACAGACACGGCATCAAATACGGAATGCGCAACAAAGCATAGGGAAGATACTGCCAGCCAAACATCTGCGCAAGCAGAACAAGGCAGAGCAACAGCCCTGCGATTAAAAATCGGTTTTTATGAAGATTCTGTTTTTCCATAAATGACCTCTTTGAGAAAAGGGACGAAGCTGTCCTTACGGTTTAGAATAATAGGTTACACAACCCTCGTAGGGGCGCTATAATCAAAAAACCTTATAACGCTCCCTCCTTGAGGGTGATTCCCCGCAGTGCGGGGAAATGTCCGCGAAAGCGGACAAAGGGGACCGCCGCCGTCAGCGGCTGGCACACACGAAGTGTGTGACTGAGGGAGTAGACACGAATCGCCCGAGCACAATTGGATTGGAACAAGTCCAATAGCGGACGTGGAAAACTCCCTCAGTCTCGCTACGCTCGACAGCTCCCTCGGAGAGGGAGCGATAAGCGGTTTATAGATTATAGCGCCACTACGCGTGAACCAAATTTACTTTGCGTAACGGTAAGATTCTGCGGCGGGAGCAAGCACCCGCCCTACCGATTGTGCAACTCACTTTGCGTCGCGGAAGATTCTTCGCTTCGCTCAGAATAACAAGGGATTATTTTACATCTAATTCCTCTAAAATCTCGCGTGCGGTGTGCAGCTGCTTCGCGGAAACATTCCCTTTGACGGCGAAAACAAGATTTTCCGTTGTGAAAATCTCAGCGGCGAGTTGCGCGATTCTTTGCGGCGTCACGGAATCATATACCTGTACAGATTCCTCCAAAGTATAGGGAACCTGTAAAATTTTAGATTCATAGGCAAGCGACCAATTCAAGCCGGACGCATTATCCAGCAACAGCTCTGCCCCGAGTGTGTACGACGTTCTTGCACATTCCAAATCAAAATCGCCGCGCTTTACTTCCTTGAAAATTGCAACGACTTCACGCAGAAGCTGTAAAAAATCCTTTTCATCATAATCCAAACGCACACGGAGATTACCGATATTGCGGTACTCCTCCATAACGGCATCATGGCCGTAAATCAAGCCTGTTTCTTCGGAAAGGTGCTGATAGAATTTGCAAAAATCGCCCGAAAATAAGACGTTGTACAGCAAATCTCGCTCTGCCTTTGTCGTTTGTACGCAATCAACGTCAAAGCAAAGCTTCATATAGGAATACTCTGCTTTACGCGTTAAAACCGTACAGTTTCTATGCTGAAAGCTCTGCGGAATCGGTGCAAGATTGTCACGGAACGGGACATCCTTTGAAAAATTTTGTTTTTCCAATATACTACCGATTTTATTTGGCAAATCATCGGGCACATTGCCCGTCAGATACACAAACAGATTGTGTGCGGAAAAAATCTCCTGCCGCGCTTCGTCCAACTGCTTTTTATGAATTTTCGCAACAGAACTGAATGTCCCGGGCGTGGGTTTAGAAAGCTGTGTCCCCGCCCAAATCGCATTTTGCGTGAGTTGGCGCATATCTGCACCAAGCTCCCGTTCATCGCGGATTTCGGCACGGATTCTGCCGCGTTCTATCGAAATTTCTTTCGCATCTAATACAATCGGAGAAAAGATTTTTTCAAAAAATTCCAGCACAAAATCCGTTTTACAGGTTGGAAAACGGATTTGAAAAATCATCATTTCGTTGTATGTCGTCGCATTAAAATCCACATAATTGCGGTCTAACAAGCGGTAAAACTCGCCGTTATATAATTTATTGAGATTACGGAACAGAATGTGTTCGAAAAAATGCGCAAGTCCATTGTAATCCTTCGGCTCATACATCGAACCGTAGCGCAAATACAGCCACAGGCACGTTTGGTGCATATGCGGATTGGAATAGGAAAAAATATCCACACCGTTTCGGGTTGTAATTTGTTTTTCCATTTAAAAACCTCTTTGGAAAAGAACACGGAGTACCGAGCCGCCACCTAATGGGCGTTGTACAGTAAGATTACGCATCTCTGTAGGCAGGCGTATACTCGATATACCCCCTGTTATTGTGCACAATTCCAACCCAGTCCATAATCGCCGCTATCGCAAAGACAGGGTCAAGAACGGACTCTCCAATTTTATGTCCATCATATACCATACCGATATAGCCGACAACCGTATCCGTTTCACAGCCTGTCTTGCCAAGCTTGTAATTTCTTCCGTTTCCTTTTCGCGCCTTGCCATTATTTTGATCAAGCAACTCTGTCACACAATCAAAAATTGCCAAACTCTCGTTTTTTCTCGGTGGCAGTTGCGGAGAATCAAAATGCTCACCATCTTCCGAAAGTTTTACGTAAATCGGATTACCGCGCAAAGAGGATATTTGCACCGAACCACCATTGTCTATAAGTTTTTGGCGAATAATATCTGACGCTTTTTTTCGCATAACAGCACTCCATCTATCTCCATAATGCTTTTTACCGCATCCGTTCTTTCATTTCGCGTTCGATGTGGCGGGTGGCTTCCTTTTTGGCGGCGACATCGCGTTTGTCGTAAAGCTTTTTACCTTTGCAAAGCCCGACCTGCACTTTTGCCCTGCCCTTTTTAAAGTAAACGGACAGCGGTATAAGCGTCAAACCCTGCTGTTTGGTTGTGCCCAACAGGCGCATAATCTCTTTTTTGTGCATCAAAAGCTTGCGTACGCGTAAAGGGTCGCGGTTGAAAATGTTGCCGTGGTCGTAGGGGCTGATGTGCATTCCGTTGACGAACATTTCGCCGTCTACAATACTGCACCACGCATCTTTCAGATTGCATTTGCCCTGCCGCAGAGATTTCACCTCTGTACCGTGCAGTTCAATGCCCGCTTCGTAAGACTCCAGCACGAAGTAGTCGTGCAGAGCTTTTTTGTTTTGTGCGATTGTTGTGTTTTGTGATTTCTCTGCCATGACTATTTCCTCATCATGCGGGACGATGAGGGCATCGTCCCCTACGAATAAAACGAATTTACTTTGTTCTGTTTGAGATTCTTCACTGCGTTCAGAATGACAATATTATAATAAGCTCCTGCCTGCGAGGGCTCTAGTTAAGGTGACTTCGTCGGCGTATTCCAAATCCGCACCGACGGGAACACCGTAGGCAAGGCGCGTAACCTTCAGACCCAACGGCTTTAACAGTCTGCCGATGTACATCGCGGTCGCTTCGCCCTCGACGGTCGGATTGGTCGCCATAATCACTTCGTTTACGGTATCGTCATTTAAGCGTGCCAATAATTCCTTCACCGTCAAATCGTCAGGACCGACGGAGTTCATCGGGGAAATTGCCCCATGCAGAACGTGGTACATCCCCTTGTATTCGTGCGTGCGCTCAAAGGCGATGACGTCGCGCGGGTTTTCCACCACGCAAATCGTGCTTTTATCACGCGCGGGACTTTGGCAAATCGGGCAGACTTCGTCTTCCGTCAGATTGCGGCACACGGCGCACTGGTGGATTTTCTCGTGCGCGCCGATGATTGCGCCCGCGAATCTGCGCGCTTCTTCCTCCGAAAGACCCAAAACATAGAATGCCATACGCTCCGCCGACTTTGTGCCGACAGAGGGCATTTTGCGAAATTCATCAATCAGTGTTTCTAAAATCGGAATGGTATAAGCCATTAAAACAACCCGCCCATACCGGGGATGCCTTGTAATCCGCCGGTGATTTTGCCCATTTCGCGCTCAGCGGTTTCGTCTGCCTTACGCATCGCTTCATTGAGTGCCGCTAAGAGCAAATCCTCAAGCATATCGGGCTCTTCAGGATCCATTACCTCGGGTTTAATATGAATTGCTTTGATTTCGTGCGAGCCGTTGACTGTCACATCCACAGCCCCGCCGCCTGCCGTTGCGGAATACTCTGCTACTGCAAGCTCTGCCTGCGTGGCCTCCATATTCGCCTGCATTTCCTGCAATTTTTTCATCATATTGCCGCCTGTCGGGCCTTGGTTGGGGATTCTTGCTTTCATTTTTTATCTCCTCTTTATGTATAATTATTCATTTGAATTTTGGCGGGGCACCGAGTTACGGCTTCGCCATTACCCTTTTGTCTGCTTCGCAGACATTTCCCCTAAAAGGGGAATCCACGTCGTCCCCTACGAGGTTGATGTGAAGCCGTTGGTTTTGCGGGCAATCCAACCTTGCTCGGGCGGGCGTGGAAACCCGCCCCTACGAATCGTCATGTGCAAAATTTCCTATTGGTCAATCACATTCACGCCGAGTGTGCGTGCACGGTTTAGCAAATCGGCAAGGGGGTCTTTCTTTTGCGGTGCTGTCTGCGGTGCGGCAGACGGTGCTGTATTAAATATGCCAAGCTTGTATTTCACGCCCGTAACATCATAAACCGCGCGGGCAATACAGTTGGCATGCGAACCCGTCTGCAAAAACTGCCCCAGCAGCGGATTATCCGATTTAATCAGTAAAAGCTCCCCGCGAATGACTGCGGTGGAATTTGCCATATGCGGCACAAGCGGACGGTCAATCGTTGCCAACCGCTCGAGTGCTTCGCTCCATTTGGTAAATTCGGTGTCGGTCGGCACAGCGGCAGGACTTGCCTGCGGTGCGGCGGATGCCTTCGGTGTTTCCGCCGTATGTGCTGCGAACGGTGCTTCGGACAGTTCGGATTTTTTCGGCGCTTCGGACGGCATTTTCTCCGTATTTGCCGCAGTCTGCGGCGCGTTTTCTGTAATGCTGTTCTGCTTTACAGGCTCGGATGGTATTTGGAATGCGCCTGTTTCCAAGCGGCGTTCCAGCTCCGAAATGCGGGCGATGAGCGCGTCGGTATTTGTATCCAACCGCTCGTCCGACATACGCAGCAAAGCCATCTCTACTGCGGTTCTGCGGTGTGCGCCGCTCTTCAAGCGGACGGCGGTATCGTTCAAAATATCCAGTGCGGAAAGGATACGCGCAAGTGTAAAGCTTTGTGCCTGTACACGTATTTTCTGAAGCTCTGCCTGCGGACAAACAATCAAATCCTGATAATTCGGCACACTGCGTGCAAGCATCAGCGCACGGAAGTGTGAAATCAAGTCCGCTACAAGACGTTCCATATTGCAGGCGTTATTATATAAGTCGTTTAAAACCGTCAGCGTCTTTTCGCTGTCACGCGCGGCAATCGATTCCGCAAGCGAGAATAAATGCTCACGCCCTGCAAGCCCTGCGGCATCGCCGACGACGGATTCCGTAATCTCCCCGCCGTATGCCGCACAACGGTCTAAAAGCGACAGCGCATCACGCATCGCGCCGTCCGAAACACGGGCAATCAGCATCGCGCCGTCGTCCGTTAAGGCAATATGCTCCTGCTCGGCGACATATTGCAGTCTCGCGGCGATATCCTGCGGTTCAATGCGTTTAAAGTCGAATCGCTGACAGCGCGAAAGAATTGTCGAGGGCAATTTGTGCACTTCGGTGGTTGCCAAAATGAATTTGACGTGTGCGGGCGGCTCTTCCAGCGTCTTTAAAAGCGCATTAAACGCACCTGTGGAAAGCATATGCACTTCGTCGATAATATACACACGGTATTTCGCGTGCGTGGGCGTGTAATTCGCCTCTTCACGCAAATCGCGGATATTATCCACACCGTTGTTGGAGGCGGCGTCAATCTCAATCACATCTAAAATCGAGCCGTTGTCGATTCCGCGGCAGGTATCGCAGGTATTACAAGGGTTGCCGTCCACGGGATGCTCACAGTTAACCGCTTTTGCAAGAATCTTCGCACAGGAGGTTTTGCCCGTACCGCGCGAGCCGGTAAACAAATACGCGTGCGACAGCCGACCGCTTTTGACAGCACCTGTCAGCGACGCCGTCACGTGCGGCTGGCCTACAACATCCGCAAAGGTCTGCGGACGCCATTTGCGGTAAAGCACCTGATACATCGGGAATCCTCCTTTTTTCTTTTCTAAAATTTTGCAAAAAAATACCTTAACTCGGTCATGCACCGTGCAGGTGAGCTGCGGCGCACAGGCTGACCGCTTAATGCTGCTCGGTTCCCCGCCTGACATGGTTCACGGAGCGCTGTCGCACAGGACCCACACGGCACACGACCCAATTAAGGTAGAATTATTATACTATGAAAAATCTCTAAATGCAAGAGAAAAATCGTTTAATTTTTATTGTTATTTTGTGCAGAATTTGCTATAATATATACATTGGATTTTTCCACCCCCATATCGGAGGTCTTTTATATGTTCAACATTGTCCCGCATCCAAATGAAATTCTGATTACAAGCGGTAAGGTCGGCTTCGAATTAAATGAGGACACCACCATTACAAAAGTGCCTTATATTGACGAATTTCGCGATTTTGTCAAAAGGGAGTTCGACATTCGCCTGCACCGTGATTCCGAAGCGACGGAAAATTCGATTATTTTGATGCGCACAGACGAAATTACGGACATCGAGGGCTATCGTCTTGTTTCCCGCGACGGCTGTATTTACATTTACGGCGGCGCGGACAACGGCATTTTTTACGGCTTGCAGACCTTAAAGCAAATCTTGCTGCAAAGCAACGGCAAAATTCCGCATCTGTTTATTGAGGACAAACCGCGCTACAAATACCGCGGATTTATGTTGGATTCGGGTCGGTATTTTCAGTCCGTCAAGGAAATCAAGCGTTACATTGATTTATTGGCGCTCCACAAAATCAATATCTTTCACTGGCATTTGACCGAAGACCAGGGCTGGCGGGTAGAAATCAAAAAATATCCCCTGCTCACTGAAAAGGGCTCCAAGCGCAGTCATACAAATTTCGGTGTGAAGCCCGAAAGCGGATTTTACACGCAGGCGGACATCCGCGAGGTTGTGGAGTATTGCCACCGCCGCTTCATTAAGGTCGTGCCCGAGTTTGACATCCCGGGGCATTGTGTGGCGGCGATTGCCTGCTACCCCGAGCTTGCCTGTTTTCCCCGAAAATTGGAGGTTGCCACGCACTGGGGCGTAAAGCACGATATTCTTTGCGCAGGCAAAGACAATACATATACCTTCGTGTTTGACATTATCGACGAGCTGTGCGCGCTGTTCCCCGACGAGTATTTTCATCTCGGCGGCGACGAAGCTTTCAAAATGCGTTGGAAGCTCTGCCCGCACTGCCAAAAGAAAATGCAGGCGGAAAATATTCCGAACGAAGAACAATTACAGCATTATTTTATGAGCCGCGTTGCCGCCTATGTAAAAGAAAAAGGCAAAATCCCGATGATGTGGAATTATGACGGCGTAGAGAGCACGGAATTTTTAGACCGTGATATCATTTGGCAAATCTGCGGCGTAAACAAGCAGAACGATATGTTGGAACGCGAGATGCAGAACGGCAGAAAAATGTTTCACTCTTCCGCATATCCGTATTACTTGGATTTCCCTTACGCATGGGCAAACCTCAAATTCGCCTATGAATTTGAACCTGATATGGGGGAAAATCTGTTCGGCGTGGAAGCACCGTTATGGACGGAATACGTGCCGACGCAAAAGAAAGCGGATTACTGCACATTCCCGCGTCTCGGTGCAATTTCGGAAACGGCGTGGTCTGCCCCCGAGGACAGAAGCTATGCCCGATTCGAGGAAGGACTTCCCGAGTATTTTGATTTGTTAAATGCCTATGACGTGCGCTACGCCACGATGAAGCAGGCTATGCCTTCTTTATTTCGCGGCAAGATGCAGTCCCTTTGGTTCAACCGCCGCGTACTGCACTGGCAGGGACTTCATAACCTGATTGACGACGCACGGATAGAAGCCAGAGCAAAAAAGGAAGCAAAGTAGGCGTAGAGGCGTGGCGCCGAGTGCACGCCCTCTACCAAAGGTTTACAATAAAATTATTCTATATAGGGGTGTTCGTTTTGGCAAAAGCAAAGTATGTTCTCGCCCTTGACCAGGGCACAACCAGTTCCAGAGCAATTCTTTTTGACAAGCGCGGCAATATCGTTGCCAAATCCCAGCACGAATTTAATCAGATTTATCCGCAGCCGGGCTGGGTAGAGCATAATGCGATGGAAATTCTCTACTCGCAGTTCCAGGCGGTCACCGAGGTCATCAATGCAAACCGCATTTACACCTCGGACATTGCCTCTATCGGCATCACCAATCAGCGTGAAACCACCATTTTATGGGACAAAGGCACAGGCAAGCCGATTTACAACGCCATTGTTTGGCAGTGCCGCCGCACCGCGGATATGTGCGAAGAAATCAAAAAAGACGAAGAGCTGACCGCATACATCAAGGCGCATACGGGGCTTGTGGTGGATGCGTACTTCTCCGCAACAAAAATCAAGTGGATTTTAGACCACGTACCGGGCGCACGCATCCTCGCGGATGCAGGGCAGCTTCTGTTCGGCACGGTGGAAACCTGGCTGATTTGGAATCTCACGGGCGGCGAGGTACATATTACCGATTATTCCAATGCGTCACGCACGATGCTCTTTGACGTAGATAAGCTGTGCTGGGATGAATACATCTGTAAAAAGCTGAATATCCCGATGAACATTCTGCCGAAGCCCGTACCCTCGAGTGAAGTCTACGGCGAGGTAGCCCCCGGTCTTTTGGGCTTTGAGGATATCGTCGGCGTACCGATTGCGGGTGCGATTGGCGACCAGCCTGCGGCACTGTTCGGGCAGGGCTGTTTTGAAGCGGGGCAAGCGAAGAACACCTACGGCACAGGCTGTTTCCTGCTGATGAACACAGGCGAAACGCGCGTGCGGTCGAAGAACAACCTAGTCACGGGCGTTGCCTGGGGCTTGAACGGCAAGGTCGAGTACGCCATTGAAGGCTCTGCGTTCAATGCAGGGTCGGTCATTAAATGGCTGCGCGACGATTTACGGCTGATTGACTCGGCTCGCCGTTGTGATGAGCTTGCCGAAAGCGTAGACAATGCAAACGGCATCTATTTCGTGCCTGCATTCACGGGGCTCGGTGCACCGTATTGGGATATGTATGCGCGCGGCACGATTGTGGGACTTACGCGCGGCGTAAAGCGCGAGCACGTGGCACGCGCGGTTTTGGAAGCAATCGCATTCCAAATGACTGACCTCTTGGAAGCGATGCGTGCCGATTCAGGGATTGCCCTTTCGGAACTGCGCGTAGACGGCGGCGCATCTGTCAGCGACGTGATGATGCAGATTCAGGCAAATCTCATCCGCACCAAAGTAAACCGCCCGAAAATGGTGGAAACCACAGCACTCGGCGCGGCATTCTTAGCAGGTCTTGCCGTCGGATTCTGGACAGATTTAAAAGAACTCGAAAACATCCGCAAGGTTGACAAGGTATTCGAGCCGAAAATGGTGCTTGAAGAGCGCGACCGCCTGTATAAAGGCTGGCTGCGCGCGGTGGACTGCTCGAGAGGCTGGATTGAGCATTAAGATAGTTCTCATTATTCAAAGATTCGTAGAAGGAGATAGCTAATGTCTTTATTAGAGCAAATCAATGAGCTAAATAAACGAGATAATGATTTAGTTAATTGCAACAGCGAAATTGTAATTAACACTATTTTTTCTTCGTTAAAAAAGCAACTTTTTGATTTAATTTTAGAAAAATATAAATCTCAACATGTTTATGGATACATATGGTCTAAAATACCTGATGACTGGCATGACACACGAGAAAAATTCATAGAAAACTTTAATGGGACTCTTTGGGGAGGGCCTCATCAATATTACGATTGGGTCGTCTCTAATAAATTCGAAACCAACCGCACAGATGATGACATTATTGAACTTTCTTTTCGGGTTCCTAAGGGTCCCATTAGTGGTAATTATGAGGGTTCTATACATCCACTAAAATGGAGAGCAAAACGTTTCCCGTCTGAATACAGTGCTGTTTATAAATACAAAGATCATATTTTCATGTCTCCATTTCCGCTGTGGAAACCTGATGAAGATGACAGCAAATTTAAAACTTCTGGAGTAATGATAGAATTTTCTTCATGCGAATTGTTTTATCAAAATATCAAGGAGTTGTTAGATAAAGCTTTATCAAAAGAAGGTTTTAATAATTATTCCTTAGAAATACAAAGTGCCTATGATGTAGTAAGATTGCCAAAATGCGAATACAAATCTCTCTTTAGTTCAAGGCTTATTGTTACTGATGAATGGTATACCATTCAAAACTACGATGGTAAAATTCTTTGGTTCGACATACACTGGTAATTTACTTTCCATATGATATAATAGTTCCCTACATTATGTGAAAACCAACAACGTATTTGTCCAAAAAGGAATTTCTGCAATAAAGCTCATCTACAAAGCAGGAGCGAACTGCCTACGGTATGCATAAATCAACGGCGGCGCCCCGCAAAAAAGATCTTACGGAACGACACAGAGGTCGTTCCCTACGCCCGTAGGGGCGGGTTTCCATGCCCGCCCGAGCACGGTTGGATTTTGCACAAACCGAGCGGTGAACCGCAACCCGTAGGGGCGAACTGTGTTTGCCCGCGGATGAACGTGAAAAACGCCCTCAGTCACGGCTTCGCCGTGCCAGCTCCCTCATAGAGGGAGCGAAAAGAGGTTTGTAAATTATAACATCATTACACGGGATACATTCCTACCGGTATATGCCCGTCGAAAAGAATATTTAAAAGGAGAAGCAAAACCCCAAATGGATTACGCAAAGGAAAGTCTGCGCCTGCACTACGAGTGGCAGGGCAAAATTGAAATCAAAACACGAGCAAAAGCAAACGATAAGGAAGCACTGTCGCTTGCCTATACCCCCGGCGTTGCCCAGCCGTGCCTGGAAATTCAAAAGGATATTTCGAAATCCTATGAATTGACCCGCCGCTGGAACACCGTTGCGGTGGTGACGGACGGCACTGCCGTTTTAGGGCTCGGTGACATCGGTCCCGAAGCAGGTATGCCCGTTATGGAGGGTAAATGCGTGCTGTTCAAGGAATTTGGCGGCGTCGATGCGATTCCGCTTTGCGTGCGCTCCAAGGATGTGGACGAAATTGTCAACTGCATCGCGCTCTTGGCAGGCTCGTTCGGCGGCGTGAACTTAGAGGACATCGCCGCACCGCGTTGTTTTGAAATCGAACAGAAGCTCAAAGAGAAAACCGATATTCCGATTTTCCACGACGACCAGCACGGCACAGCGGTCGTGGTTGCCGCCGCCGTACTCAATGCACTGCGCGTGGTCAACAAAAAAATTGAGGACTGCACCGCCGTATTTTCAGGCGCAGGTGCGGCAGGCATCGCCATTGCAAAGCTCCTGATAAGTCAAGGCATTAAAAGCGTCATTATGTGCGACAGCAAGGGAATTATTTGCAAAGGTGATGAAACACTCAATGCCGCGAAAAAGGCAATTGCGGAATTTACCAATCCCGAACACAAAACAGGGTCACTTGCAGACGCAATGCGCGGCGCGGATATTTTCATCGGTGTTTCCGCCCCCGGGATTGTAACGGAAGATATGGTGCGCTCTATGAACGCCGGCGCAATCGTTCTGCCGATGGCAAACCCCGTTCCCGAAATTATGCCTGACAAAGCATTGGCGGCAGGCGCGGCGGTTGTCGGCACGGGCAGAAGCGACTTCCCGAACCAAATCAACAACGTGCTTGCGTTCCCCGGCATTTTCCGAGGCACATTGGATTGCAGAGCCGGCGATATTAACGAGGAAATGAAAATTGCCGCCGCAAAGGCGATTGCGTCCCTTGTGTCCGACGAAGAACTGACGGCGGAGTACATTCTGCCGAAAGCCTTTGACGAGCGCGTCGGCAAAACCGTCGCCGCTGCGGTTATGGAAGCCGCCAGAAAATCGGGCGTAGCAAGAATCTGAAAGCTCTTTACAGCATAAAAAGCACCTGCTTTTCCGTGGAAAGGCAGGTGCTTTTACTGTTTTTCGGAAATCCAAAATCAGAATCCCAAATTAAGGCTTGCAACTGTCTGTAATTTTCTGTATAATAAGCAATAGATATTGTTTACAGTCGGTACATTCCGACCACCTAAGGAGTCGCACCACAGATGTTGGGTAAATTTGTCAAAGTTCGGGTCACCAAACCCCTCGGCCGCTTTGACCGTGAGACCAACGTAAAATATCTGCTGAATTACGGCGTCGTTGAAAGCGGACTTTTGCCGCACTCCCCTGTTGCGGGCGCGTACATTATGGGCGTTGACCACCCCGTGCGCAATTTTGACGGCCGTGTTACAGCAGTCATTAAGGACAAACGCCGCCATGCGGTATATCTTGTCGTCTCACCGAAATCCAAGCGGTTTATTATCAACGATATAAAACCTGCCGTTGCCTTCTTGCATAAAGGGCAGGGCGTCACCATAGAATGCTTTTATGAACGGTCCTGCGGCGCAGTTGTGTTCCGCGATATCGGCGGCGAAAAACGCTTTTTGCTGATTAAAAATAAACGCAGTGCCCATTGGGGCTTCCCGAAAGGGCACGTAGAGGCGAATGAAACCGATGAGGACACTGCACGGCGCGAGGTTTTGGAGGAAACGGGCTTGCACATTGAAATTCTGCCCGAGTTCAAAGCGAAATCCGCTTATACCATTCAAGGGCGAATCGACAAAACCGTGCTGATTTTTTTAGCCACCACAAAGGACACGCAAACCGTCATTCAGCAAAGCGAAATTGAGGACTATATCTGGCTCGGCTACGATGCGTGCCTTCGCACCCTCAATTACGAAAACGACAAAAGTATTTTGGAACGTGCAAAAGCCTATATGGATAAGCACAACCTGATGTAAACAAAGGAGAACTGTATGGCAGAGACGCTTGCACAAACGCTTGTTGAGCTGTTTCAGGATAAAATTCCGCCCGAGCTTACCGCCTTTTTGATTTCGTTGCTCCCGATTTTGGAGCTGCGCGGCGGTATGATTGCCGCCCGCCTTTTGGAAATGAATTTTCTGGAGGCGTTCGCCATTTGCTACATCGGCAATATGCTTCCGATTCCGTTTATCATTTTGTTTATCAAAAAGATATTCGAATTTCTGCGGCGGTTTAAATTCTTTGAAAAAATCATTACGCGGCTGGAAGCCAAAACCGAGCGCAATAAAGATAAGGTTCTGCGCTATAAATCCTGGGGGCTTTTGATTTTTGTGGCGATTCCCCTGCCCGGTACAGGCGGCTGGACGGGTGCTTTAATGGCGGCGCTTTTGGATATCGATATGAAACGCTCGCTCCCGATTATTGCGTTGGGCGTATTCATTGCGGGCTTAATTATGTCTTTCTTCACTTATGGCATTTTCTCTATGGCTTAAGAAATTGAATATACGTCGGCGTATCAAAGTTGATTTTTGATACGCCTTTTTCAAAGGAGCATATGCATATGAAAACCGTTTCTTTTTCTGATTTTATCGGCAGTGATCAAAATGCAAAAAACGGCGACTGTGCCGTGGTGATGCAAAATGTGCTGGCGCAGATTCAGGCACTCGGCGAACCGTGCGTTTTAGAACTGCCCGAAGACGGTGAAATCCATATCTATAAGGATTTTTGCCCGGTTCGGGAGTACCACACCTCGAATACGGACAGTGTACGGTTCCCGAATAAGACCTTCGGGATTCTCCTGGAGGATATGGAAAATTTAACCGTCGAGGGGAACGGCTGTCGGTTTGTGTTTCACGGTGATATGTCCGCCTTGGGCGTCGTGCGCTGTAAAAACATCACGCTCCGCAATTTTTCCTGGGACTTTGAAAGCCCGACAACCTCACAGGTTACTGTAAAAGAATCCGGCAAAGGGTACGCCGTTTTTGAAGCGGCAAAGGGCTGTGATTTCGAAATCCGACACGGTAAAGTCCAATGGATTTGCAGTAAAAGTCCTTACACAGGCAAGCCTTATTACACACAGTATAACGCACACAAAAGCTATTGCGTTGTGGGATTTGACCCCGAAACCAAAATACAGAGAAGATACCGTATCACGCAGTCCCCATTTTCACGTGCGCTGTTTTGCAAAAAGACGGGTACCGCCGAAATTCGGGTGCGCTATTTCGGCGATGCGCCCAAAGTATGGCAAAAAATCGGTATGGTTGCGCAAATGTGTGCTTCCCGTCAGCGCCCGACAGCAGGTGCATTCTTTTGGGAAAGCGAAAACATTACTGCCGACGGTATTACACCGCATTATCTGCACGGCTTCGGCTGGCTGACGCAGATGTGCAAAAACGTGGCGTTCAAAAACTGTCGGTTTGTACCGAATGCGGACGGTCGGCTTTGCACAAGCTATGCCGATTTGATTCACGTTTCGGGCGCAGGCGGCAAGGTAGAGATTGAAAACTGCACCTTTTCCCACGCGCATGACGACCCGATTAATATTCACGGCACATTCACCCGCGTAGAAAGCCGTGTGGATACAAACACCCTTCGTCTGCGTTACGTGCACAAGCAGCAGGGCGGATTTCCGCAGTTCCACATCGGAGACGAGGTTGTTTTTTGTGCGCGGGATACCCTCGCCCCGCTCGGCGGCACGGAAGAAATCTTTACCGTAACCAAAGCAGGCGCACCCGGCGCGGACGGAAACGATATGAAAACGATGACGGTTGCCTTTGACAAGCCCCTGCCGTCGGAAATCTGCGACAAAATTGCCGCCGAACCGAAATATGTTGCCGAAAACGTCACCTATACGCCCGAAGTCACAGTGCGCGGATGTACCTTTGATTCCATTCCGACGCGCGGCATTCTCTGCACCACCCGCAAAAAGGTCTTGATTGAAAACAATCGCTTCGACCATATGGCAATGGCGTGTATTTTCATTTCGAATGACTCCAACGAGTGGTATGAATCGGGACCTGTACGCGATATGACGATTCGAAACAACGAATTTTTCATCCGCGAAACGGGGCAGACCGAGTGGAACGACGCCCCTGCGGTATATGTGCATCCCGTTGTCAAGGGCGGCAAGCTGCCCGAAACACCTGTGCATAAAAATATCACGATTGAAAACAATACCGTTCACTTGTTCCACGACCGCGCATTTGTAGTGGAAAGCGTGGAAAATCTGACGATTCAAAACAACAGAATCATTCGTGAATCGAGTGAAACAGGCAACGTGTGCGCCATCACCGCCTGCCAAAATGTAAACTGCGATATACAGGAGTGACTGTAATGGACGTTCGTGTCGGAGACCTTTTGGAAATGAAAAAACCGCACCCCTGCGGCAGCAAGCAATTTGCCGTTTTGCGTGTCGGTATGGACTTTCGTCTGCGCTGTACGGCGTGCGGACGCGAGGTGATGGTGCCGCGCGTCAAGATTGAAAAAAGCATTAAAAAAATAATACGGAAAGATGAAGAAACAGAATGATTGAAAAATTAGAGGGCATTGAAGAGCGTTTGTCTGCAATCAACGAACAGCTTTGCGATC
Source organism: Bacillota bacterium (assembly GCA_021769885.1). Lineage (GTDB taxonomy): Bacteria > Bacillota > Clostridia > Oscillospirales > Acutalibacteraceae > Fimenecus. The sequence goes on from JAETSA010000007.1 coordinate 123,116, forward strand.
CGTCGGTTGTGTCCGACCAAAAGTTGTACGCCTCGCTGATGAAAGAGGCAAAGCATTTGACACCGATCGTCGAAACCTTTGCCGCTTACAAAAAGATAAAATCCGCAAACGAGCAAGCGCGCGAATTGCTGAATGAAAGCGGCACGGACCGCGAGCTTCGGCAAATGGCACAGGAAGAATTTGAAGAAACCGCAGCAAAGCTGGAGACCTTACACGAAGAATTAAAGATTCTGCTGCTCCCGCGCGACCCGAACGATGACAAAAACGTGATTGTGGAAATCCGCGGCGGTGCAGGCGGTGAAGAAGCGGCGCTGTTTGCCGCGTCGCTTTATCGTATGTATTCGATGTACGCCGAAGCAAAGGGCTTTAAAATTGAGTTGATTAACGCAAACGAAACCGAGCTCGGCGGATTTAAGGAAATCAGCTTTACCGTGGAAGGCGACGGCGCATATTCACGGCTGAAATTCGAAAGCGGCGTGCACCGCGTCCAGCGCGTACCCGAAACCGAAAGTCAGGGGCGTGTGCATACCTCTACCGCGACGGTAGCGGTACTCCCCGAGGCGGAAGAAGTGGAATTTGAGCTGAATCCCGCCGATTTGCAAATCGATGTGTTCCGTTCCAGCGGTGCGGGTGGGCAAAAGGTCAACAAAACCTCGTCTGCCATCCGTGTGACGCATTTGCCCACGGGTATGGTTGTGGAGTGTCAGGACGAACGCAGTCAGCACAAAAACAAGGACAAGGCACTTAAGGTTCTGCGTTCCCGCCTTTATGAAATCGAACGCGCCAAGCACGACGCCGAAATCGCAGGCGAGCGCCGCAGTCAGGTCGGCACGGGTGACCGCAGTGAACGCATCCGCACCTACAATTACCCGCAGGGACGCGTGTCCGACCACCGCATCGGACTGACGCTTTACAAGATTGAGCAGATTCTGAACGGCGACCTTGACGAAATTATTGACGCACTGATTACGGCAGATACTGCCGAAAAACTAAAATCGGCAACATAACCGAATGACGCGAAAATCACCCCGCGCAAAACGATTTTGTGTTTTGCGCGGGGTGTCTATATTTAATATTTTTTCAAAACGGCAGGCTTTCACGCCCGTCATTGGGTTGCGCTGTTCTGTCATTCTGAGCCGCAGGCGAAGAATCTCACATAGAACAAAGTAAATTTCACAATCGGCAGGGCGTGGGGGTGCAGGTCTTCGGTGGAGATCTCTGCATACATTTGATTCGCGCGTAGGGACGGACGTCCCGTCCGTCCGCGGGCGATTCGTGAATCGCCCCTACGGGTGTAGGGAACGACCGATGACGCGTTCCGCAAATTCAGCGTGATGTAAATTTGATTTACAAATTGTAGGGGTCGCTGTTCTCAGCGACCCGCGGGCGAACGCAGTTCGCTCCTACGGGGTGTGCAGATTTTGCGGGCGGATGAAGTTACGGCTTCGCCATTACCCTTTTGTCTGCTTCGCAGACATTTCCCCTAATAGGGGAATCTTCATCCGCCCCTACGGGTTTGTGTTTCGACGTTTGGTTGTTCTGATTTTTCACTTGCTCGGGCGCTTCGTGAAGCGCCCCTACAATTTATGCAAGCTTGTCATTCTGCGCGCGTAGGGACGGACATCTTGTCCGTCCGCGGGCGGATGAGGGTGCGGGTGTCCAGTGGACACCTCTAAGCGAAGCTTAGAAGCACCGACCGAGCCGGCAGGCGAGAACGCCGCCCCTACGAATTGTGCATCGCCATTGGTTTGTACGAATTTTGCGGGCAAACACAGTTCGCCCCTACTGCTGTCTTTTTATATACTGACGGTTTAGGTACTGCAAAATGCTTCAATCGCGCGGCAAACAAAATCTGCCGTGCCTTTGCCGCCGGCTTTGTCAATCGTTTCAGTAAAATCGCCGCCCCCGGCGTACATTTTTCCGAGGTTTTGCAACATTTCGTCGGAACAGGCATAAAAGTGCACTGTGATAAAATCCTGCAATTTTTTCACTTGCTTCTGCACAAGGTCGGATGCGGGCGGCAAGGCCTGCATGGCACCAAATTCCGTGAACAGTGCCATCATCCGTTCGGACAGTGTTTTTGTTTCTGCCGCTGTGCGTCCTTTTGATTTCTCCGCAAATTCCTTGTACGCCGCCGTTTGCCCCCAAGTGGCTTTGGCTTCTGCGGCGTATTCATCGAGTTTGCTTGTATCAAATGCTGTAAAATCCATTTCTTTCACTCCTATCGCTTTGATTCCACGGGCAAAAAGGATTAGATTTTCCAAATGCTCTTTTTTGAGCGTCAACAGAGCAATCTGCTGTTCCAGTGCCTTGTTACGGTCAAAATCAGGGCTTTCGAGAATCGCTTTTATTTCCTTTAACGGGAATTTCAATTCACGGAACAGTAAAATCTGCTGCAAACGTTCCAGTGCTGTATCGTCATACAGTCTGTACCCTGCCTCTGTAACTGCCGTCGGCTTCAGCAGTCCGATTGCATCGTAATGGTGCAGTGTGCGCACACTGACCCCTGTGAATTTGCTGACTTCTTTTACGGTTCTCATTCCGTTCGCCTCCCGTGTAACAATAGTAAACTATGACACAACGTCAGAGTCAAGAGAATTTTAAAAAAATACAAAAAATGGGCAGTACGCGAATCCTTCTGCAGGTTCTTTTCGAACTGCACAACGGATAAAGTGCGCAACCTGCCCCTACTCTGCGGCTTTAAAGTTATAAATGGGCTTTAAGTGTGTGAGAATTTCGGCGGTGGATTGGATATTTTCGACAATCTCGTCCATATTTTTATACGCCATCGGGGACTCGTCAAGGGTGGCGGCGTTGACACACGTGGTGTAAATGCCCTGCATTTGTGCCTCATACTCCGCCAAGGTCAGCTTTTCGAATGCGGCGGAACGGGACAGCAACCGTCCCGCGCCGTGCGGCGCGGAGTGGTTCCACTCTGCGTTGCCTTTGCCGCGGCAGAGTAAGCTGCCGTCGCGCATATTGATCGGAATCAGCAGTTTTTCGCCCCGTTTTGCAGAAACTGAGCCTTTGCGCAGTACCCGCTCCTCCACATCGATATAATTGTGCACGGTATGGAACGTTTCTTTCGCTTCGAATCCCGTTTTTTCCAGCAGTATTTCCGCCATTTTTTCGCGGTTGCGGCGGGCAAACGCCTGACAAATATCAATATCGTGCAGATAATCCTCCATAAATGTACCGTACAGATAGCAAAGCTCGGCAGGCATAGTCGGCTCTTTTGCCGCCCAGCTCTTTTCAAGTGCCTTGAGTGTGGACTGAATCTCGCTTCTGCGCCCGTCCGCCTTGTAGGTGCGAATAATCTCCTCACGCCGGTTGAAATACTCTTCCTTGCCGCAGTTCAAATCCACGGCAATGCTTTGATAATGCCGCGCGACCTGTGTACCGAGGTTGCGGCTTCCGGAGTGGATAATCAAATATTTATTGCCGTCTTTATCCGAATCGACCTCAATAAAATGATTGCCGCCGCCGAGCGTGCCGAGGCTTCTTTCCAGCCGCTTCGACTCCTTCAGATTCCGATAACAGCGCAACACCGTGAGGTCAAAACGCTCCTGTCTGCCCTCCCACACGTTTCTGCCGCTCGGGATAAAATGCGCCGCCGCATCCAACGCTTCGAAGTCGATTTCGACCTGCCCGAGCGCCACGGTGTACATCCCGCAGCCGATATCTACGCCCACCATATTGGGCACGACCTTGTCGGTAATCGTCATGGTTGTGCCGATGGTACAGCCCTTACCTGCGTGCACATCGGGCATAATGCGGATTTTGGAATCGGCAAACGCCGACTCGTTGCACACCGCCGCAATCTGCGCATAGGCATTCTCCTCTAACGCATCTGTATAGCAAACAGCGGTGTTATACTTTCCAACAATCTCTATCATAAAAATTTCCTTTCTATCTTTTTTGTACGAGCCCCGCCAGCTGGGAGAGAATATCGCCGCCGTTCAGGTTGATATTGCCGACATTCTCGCAAATTCGCTCGATGTACTCCAATTCTTTGAGCCTGTAAAGTGTCTGATTTTCGTCCATCAGCTTCGCGGTATTGAGCAGAGAGCGTGTCGAGGCGACCTCCTCGCGGCGGGTAATGACGTTCGCCTGCGCACGTTTTTCCGCGACGAGCACGGTGTTCATAATCTCGCGAATCTCGCCCGGCAGGATGATATCCTTTACACCCGCGTCGGCAATTTCTATAAACAGAGACGCTTCCTTCGCCTTGAGTGCTTCTAACACATACTGCGACATCTGCTCTTTATTTTCTAAAATTTCATCGAGCTTATACTTACCTACATAGGTGCGCAATGCCAGCTGTGCCGCCACGTGCAGCTGCTCGGAAAAATCGTCGATTTCGGTTAAAATCTGCACGCAGTCCGTCACGCGGTAACTGCACACAAAATTGATGCGCAGGGAGACCTTATCCTGGGTAAGGATTTCCTGTCCTGTAATATCCATCTGCGTCAGACGCATATCCACAAAACCCGCTTCCACCCTCGTACCGTTTTTCCAGAAGTAATATGTACCCGCATCTAAAATACGAATGAACTTTCGGTCAAAATACAGACGCGCCTTTTGAAATTCCGATACCTCGATTTTGGTGTAATAGGTCGTGGGGATTTTAGAAAAGATGTAGGTCGGCACGTCGGGAGAAACCTCGGGTGTGGAGATATCCACGATTTCAAAGGTGTGCACCTTATCTACCGCCCAAAAAGCATATTTCCCGCGGCGCAGTACGGATTGAAATTTGCCGTCTTCAAAATGCAGTGCCAATTCCCGATCGCCGACCTCCACAACAGAAGCAAGCTTCGCCACCGCAGGGTCGCGGAGCAGTGTGTCAAGCGTGGCACGCAGAGAGTCAATCGGTAATTCCAATTCCGCGATTTCGATTTGCTGTCCGCCGAAAGCATAATATTTCCCGGCCGACAACAGCTTCACATATTTCCCGTTTTTAAAGAGAAAGCCCTTTTGATTTTCATTGATAATCACTTTACGCATTCTATTGTACCTCCAAAGGTGAATTTTCATAGTTAGACAGCTAAGACAGCTGTGCATAGAATATAAGCGGCCGCGTATTTCAGTGCGCGCGTTCTAAGGCGGAAAGATAGCCTTTTGGTCTTAGAACTTGACGCACGGTATCCGTACACGGGCAAGGCTTGCATCCTACTGCCGCCGTGACAGTCGAACTGTTTTTACGGCGGCGGCACAGCTGTGCTCGTTTTGCTTGCCCTGCGGGCAAAAACCAAACCACTGGCGATATGCCGACTGAATCGGCACACGGCGGGATTCGAACCCGCGATAGAGTGACCGACCTCGGTCACGGGGGACGGGACTGGACAGGTCCTAAAAGCAGAGCGTGATTCTCTGCACATCACGCAAGGTCTCTTCGGCATACACTTCGGCAGAGCCTTGTGCACCGCAGTGAAAGTATGTTGCATCCAAACACTTGCATTCAAACACCCGCTTGAAGTAACCTTGCAAGCATATTTTACCAATCTCCCGAATGCAAAACACGGAAAAAAAGCTGCGAACTCAAAAAAGTTCACAGCTTGAGTGTGTCGAAAAAGTAAGTTTTGCTCCCCTTGTCAGGGGTGACTCCCCACGGTGTGGGAAGATGTCGCGAAGCGAGACTGAGGGGTAGTCAGAAAGCTTGATTTATTCGGATTTCTCTCCCTCCGTCACGCGCTTTGCGCGTGCCACCTCCCTCGTCAGAGGGAGGAAAATAAGGTTTTCAACAGATTAAAGCTGCGAACTCAAAAAAGTTCACAGCCTTTTTGCCTTTGCAGGCGTTTTATAATCAGTTGGCGGAAGCTGTTCGGCTCGGTTACCTCTATCAAAGGTCCGAAGCTCAAAACACGAATCACCATTTCGGTTTCATCGTCCCGATCGTACCAAATACGCACAAGATAATGCTTTTTGTCTACCCGTTCCGCACGTTTTTTGAAATGAGCGAAATGGAGCATACAGCGTTCCAATGCATTGCGCTCGTCCAAAATACACAAGGTCACGCACTTTTGCATCGGCGCGGGCGTTTTGTACGGCACATACCAATTGGCTTCTTGGGGCTCGCAGGTGACCATTCTGGCAAGGTTCACCGTACCGCCGTAGCGACAGCCCGTACTGAGCAAGCGAAATTTATCATCCTTTTCGGAATACTCCAGCGCTTGCGGCATCACGGTCATTTCCACGAGATTCCCTTTGCGGTTGCACATTTCTATACGCAGAGGCTGATGATTTTTGACCGCACGCAAAGCGATTCGAAAATGCGCAATATAGGCTTCATCGTTGTACGGGTCACCGTCACTGTAGCGGTCATATAAAACGTAATCCGCAGGCGTAAATAACGGTTCGACATCTTCTAGCCCCTCAAAGCAGATATCGAACAGCTGTATGCGCGGGTCGAGGGAAATCGCTTTTAACCACCGTTTTTGAAGCAGTGTGCGCGGCATTGTCGGTGCTTTTTTGAGCGGCGTAGTCATATTCGGATACAACAACTGCCATTTTCCGCTTTTTAACGCAGGCAAAACGGTCAGCACGCTTTCACCGAAGGCAGTTTCGCAGACGATGCGGTTCAATTCTTTTTCATTCGTATTGCCACGTAAAATTTCCGAAATGATTTTTGCCACCGCATTGTAATAAGCGGAATAGAGTTCACTGAAAATCATTGCGCCTCCTCCCCCACGCCGTAGATGCGGTACATCGCTTCCAAATCCCGTTTGAAGCGGGCTTCCACTGTCGGATTTGAAAAATGAATGCTCGAAATTCTGCAAATAAAGGTTCGAATCCACGGCAGCATTTCAGCGGTATCGTACACCGTGCAGGAAAACTTATATGTACGGTCATCGAGCTGTTCCACCTGCCCGACGCGCTTTTCGCGCTCTAAACGCTTTGCAATATGCGCTTCGTCCGCGCCAACCTTAACCGTAAATTCCACACTTTCCAAATGCTCTTCCCCGTAACGGTTCTTCTGTGCGGTCACGCCCCACATTTTGGGTTGCATGGCATCTAACTCCGCACGCAGTTCATCAAAGCGGGGCGTCGGTTCTTCAATTTTTACATTAGACAAATAATCGATGCGAAGCGAACGCATCGTATTGCGTGACGGCTGGTAACAAAGCAAATGCTGTCTGCCGTTTTGCACGCTGATGAAAATACGCAAAGGCACCACGCGTTCGCGGCTCGGTTCATCCTTGCGGCGGCTCAGATTGGAAACCGTCACGGCACTTTTCGCCTGCATTGCCGCAAACAGTACCGCCAAAACATCGCTGTCTATGGCGTGCGTGATGTAATGATGCTTAAAGGTAAATACGCCATCCGATGGCGGTTCTTTATCCAGTAAAAAAGAGCCGATTGCGCCGCAGGGCGCAACTTCCGAATAAAAATGCAGTACATCGGTAAGCGGCGGCAGTTCTGCGTCGGCACTGCGGTGATACAGCATTTTTCTGCCTTGCTTTTCGCCGACGAGCACCCCCTCGCGGATGTATTCCTGCAGCTTTTTGCGGACCGTAGACTCCTCAAACAGCATCGGTTCCGAAAATCCCGATACATATCCGTCAATTTTCTCTAAAATCTCCGGCAAAGAGAGTACGGTTTCGGGCTCGGACAAAATATCGAACAAAATAAAGTGGAGCGTGATGTCGCCGTCGGTAAAGCTTTTTGCCTTGAGTGCTTTATATAACGGATTGTGGCGCGTGCGGCGGCTGTCAATGGAGATGAACATATTTTTGCCGTCCGCCGTTTGCACAAAGCCCATATGGTCACCGAGCCAGCTTTCCATTCGGCGGCGCTCATCGTCATAAGAGCGGACGCTTTTGCGGTTGTATTCCTCACGGCTTTTAAAGCCGTACACATAAAACTCCCGCATATAACTGCGGATTCTTTCAAAATTCTTAATCAGCTCGTTGTAGGAAGACATATGTATTCACCTTACTGCGTGCCGCCCAACAGCTCCGCGACTGTCTGTGCGTACGCTGCGGTCGCGTCTGCCTGCTCCAAAATCCGCTTATAAAAGCCTTTGATATCCTTATCACCTAAAATCAGCTTGACCTGAATGTTTTCGACTGCAATGCGGCACAAATCCGCGCACAAATCTCGGTCAAAGCTGTCGAACGCTGACAGCTGTTTTATAAGCATATGCGTACGCACAAAGCTTTTGCTGACCGCCAAGCTGTCCAACAGCTCCTGCTTTTTTTGACGCTCCAAGGCGGCGTCTGCGGGCTTATCCACCTCGCGGGCTTCCTTTTGATAGCGGTAATACATATCCTCTAACTTCTCATTTTCGGCGGTTTTCAAAATAATCGCCTTTAAAAGGCTGTCCAGCTCCTTGCCTTCGGAATAATCGGCAGGCGCAAAGAATTTGATTCTGCGGTCGCGCATCATTTTATAGACCTTGGATTTATCCTCCGTATCGGGATTATACACGCCGATAGAATGTCCGCCGTAAGAATTTACCAGCTTCATACAGGGGATATCCGTATCGCTGTCGCCGATATAGACCATATTTCGAAACGGCACGCGCATTTCATCGGGCGAAAAATAATCGTTTACACCGGGGTCGTTGATATCCAAAACGCCTTTGGATATGCGGAACAAAAACTGCGTTTTGTTGGTATAGTTCACCACCTGTGCAGGCCACTTCGCAACACCGCGTTCATTGAAATAAAAGGAGCTTGCATAGATTTTCTCAAACGCGTGGTTTTTCGCGACCTCTGTGCCCTCAATCATCTCCTTAAGACCCGAGGAAATGATATAATGCTCGACAATCACACCGTGCTCCGCGCCAAACGACCGAATCCGTTCAAACCATTCGTTGACACCGGGGAACAGTGCCACCTGTGCACCGTAGCGTGCAAGCGTATCCTTGTTAAAAACGAAGTGCCCCTCTGCTTCTTCAATCATTTTATACATATACGCAAGGTTGCCGTCCATATCGTTCTGCTCCGCCAAAGCGTTCGACTCCGACCAAAAGCTCCCGATATCATACCCGACCGACTGAATATAGCCCTGCGCCTGCATATCGTCAGGTGAAAGCGTTTTGTCAAAATCATAGCAAATCGCCAATACGGGCTTGTCCGCTTTGGTTTTGCGTTCGTATTTGGTTTCCGGCATAAAATGACCCCTTTATTGCAGAGTTTATACAGATACATTATATACCCAGATGCGCTTTGCGACAAGATTTTCTTTTTCGGCTGTTTTCGCCTTTAGGAATTGTATTTTTTCGGGTTCTGCTATATAATAGATAAAAATAATAAGGAGCATCGTTATGTACCGTTTTAAAAAATATACCGCGCTGTTCCTCGCATTACTGTTGGCTGTCTCCCTGTTCGGCTGCGGGGCAAAGCCTGCAAACAGCGGGCACAGTTACCAAGAAGTGTATACAAGAGAAACCGCACCCCTTACGGCGGACGCAGACGGCACATTCCGCATTTTAAAAATCAACGACACGCATTTTCGCAACGGCGTGTGCGAGAATGACGAAAAAACACTTGCAGAGTTAAAAATCATTTTGGACAACACGCCTTGTGACTTGATTGTGATGGACGGCGACCTTGTCGAAGGCACAACCTCGGACAAAACGTATGACAAATACCAAGCCGCCGCGAAATTTGCGGCACTGATTGAAGCTTATGAAATTCCTTGGACGTTTGCGCCAGGCAACAATGACGGTGAAAAGGACGGCTCGAACGAGGATTTGATTGCATATCTGTTGCAGTATCCGCATTTCCTTGCAGGCAACACCGAGGGGATTCGCGGGGCAATGCAGTTCTTTATCGATGTGGAATCTGCCGACGGAACTTTAATCCATACCGTGGCGATTTTGGATTCGCTTTCGCGCAAAATCAAGTCCGTTGGGCCGTACGATTCCATAAAAGAGAATCAAATCGAATGGCTTTTACAGGGTGTAAACGCGCGGAAAGTGCCTGCCAGCGTATTTTTCCATATGCCCACCCCCACGTTTGAGGCGGCTTACAAAGATGGAAAAGCCTACGAGGGATTTCCGTTTTGCGACGAGTACCCTGTCGGCGATATCCAAGGCAATCAGCTGTTTGACGAACGAACAGCGGACAACCCATATATCTCGTTGCTTTCGGCAGGACACGTGCACAGTGACAATCTCGCGTATCTTTACAACAACCGTTGGTATCAGTTAAGCAGTCTTGGCGGATACGGCGCAGTCGGTTCAGATAACCACGCACCGTCCTGCACACTGACGGTGGTACACTGTCTGTCAAGCAGCACAGAAGCTATGTATACATTTGAAAAGCTTTCGGCAAGCGATTTTGCCGGATTGTAATGTAATTGCGTAGGGGCGGGCTTCCACGCCCGCCCGCGGGCGCTTCGTGAAGCGCCCCTACAAAAATCGAAAAGGGGCTGAAAATATGGAATCCTATCCGTTATATACGAAACGTGAAATCAAGGTAACCCCGTCAAAAAAGCAGGTGAAGCTGGACGCATACCTTGTCGGCAATCACGCGCCGTGTGTGCTGATTCTGCCGGGCGGGGCATATACCATTGTTTCCGACCATAATGAGGGCAAGCCCTATGCCGAAGAATTTAACAAGCGCGGCTACAATGCGTTTGTACTATGGTATCGCGTCAAAGCGGCGGCACGCTACCCCGCGCCGATGGAGGATACGGCGCGTGCTATCCAATTCATCAAAAGCCACGCTAAAGAGTGGCAAATTGACACGTCTCGTTTGGCGCTGATGGGCTCGTCTGCGGGCGGACACTTGGCTGCATTCTTCGCCGCAGAGCACAAACGCTTTGATGAAAGCTACAACGGCATTGTTTACGGTGTAAAGCCAAATGCCTTGCTGCTCTGCTACCCGGTTGTTACGATGGGCGCGCTGACGCACAAGGTCTCCCGCCGCCGTCTTTTGGGACTGTTTTCGGGAAAACCCGAGCAAAATGCCGCATCTGTCGAGCGGCGCGTCACCTCGGAATACCCACCGACATTTTTGTGGCACAACAAGGATGACCAATCCGTTCCGTACCAGAACAGCGAGCTTTTGGCAGATGCGCTGGAGAAAAACGGCGTGCGCCACGAACTGAAATTATTCCCGAGCGGCGGGCACGGCATCGGTCTTGCCGAGGGAACTTCTGCCGAAGGCTGGTTCGATTCGGCGTTTGCATTTTTGCAAACCGTTTTTGAAAAGTAAAGCTAAATAACTTTACCGACTTGTAAATTGTTTCTTCAATAATTTGCACAGCATGCAGGCGGGAAAGCACAGCAAAAACCAAAAAAAGGAAAACAGCGGGCAGATTTGTCCGAACAAATTCAAGGGGCGTGTGCTGTAATCCCACACGTGCAGGCGGAACACCTTGTTGACGAGCAGTCCGACAAGCAGCTCTAAAAACGTGATAATTCCGCATCCCATAACACAGCGTTTATACAGCGGCACATCCTTATATTTTTCGTTGACGCCGTAAATCCCTAGCAGTGCCGCGCCGCCCGTTAAACCCATCGTCCAATGCGTAAAGCCGCGAAACAGCACTTCAATAAGGCAATAGACAATCGCGCCGAGCGAATAAACGCAAAAACATTCCCGAATTTTTTTCATTGTATCACCGCTTTTAGTGTACCCGCACAGAAGCATCCCTATACCTGATTTTACCGACAACAACAGAGGAAATCCAAATGTATGTAAAATTCTACACCCTTGGCTGTAAGGTCAATCAATATGAAACACAGGAGCTGACAGAGCTGCTGCAAAAAAACGGCTATACCGTGACGGTGCAGGATGAAATTGCCGACATATTTGTGGTCAATTCCTGTACGGTTACCGCCGAAAGTGACCGCAAAACGCGGCAGACCGTGCGGCGGCTCAAGCGAAATTTCCCGCAAAGCACCGTGGTTTTGACGGGCTGTATGCCGCAGGCGTTCCCTGACGCCGCACAGTCGCTCGACGCGGCGGATATTGTCATCGGCAACAAAAACAATATTCTACTGCCCCAAAAGCTTTCCGCGTTTTTTTCCGCCCGTGAACGTGTATTCGAAGTATCCCAACACCAAAGCGGCGAGCCGTTTTTAGGGGATTTGATTACCGATTTCAACGAGCGCACCCGCGCCAATTTGAAAATTGAGGACGGCTGTGACCGCTTTTGCGCGTACTGCATCATTCCCACGGCGCGCGGCAGAGTCCGCTCCAAGCCGATTGCGGACATCCGAAAGGAAGCGCAAACCTTAAGTGACAATGGCTTTCGTGAGTTGGTGCTTGTGGGCATCAATCTTTCCGCCTACGGCAAGGACAGCGGCAAACGCTTCGCAGACGCCGTAAAAGCGGCGTGCAGTCCCGAAGGGATTTTACGCGTGCGCTTAGGCTCTTTAGAGCCCGACCATATGACAGATGACGTGATTGAAGCACTTGCAAAGCTGCCGAAGCTGTGCGGGCAGTTTCATATCTCCTTACAAAGCGGATGCGACCGCACTTTAAAGCGGATGAACCGCCACTACACCGCCGCGGAATACCTAAGGCTTGCCGAGAAGCTTCGCGCGGCATTTCCCGACTGCACGCTGACGACGGATATGATGGTCGGCTTCGCAGGAGAAACCGACGAGGATTTCAAAGAGAGCGTTCAATTCGCAGAAACCGTCGGCTTTGAAAAAATTCACGTGTTCCCCTACTCCGTGCGGCAGGGTACACGTGCCGCAGGATTTGACGGGCAAATTGAAAAGCACATCAAAGAAGAGCGTGCCGCTGTACTTTTGGATACAGCAAAACGTTTGCGCACTGCGTTTTTGCAGCAGCAGATCGGCAAAACCGTTGAGGTGCTTTGCGAACACAAAACCGAAAACGGACAGCAGTTCGGCTATACAGCGAACTATACCCCTGTTTTGTTTGCCGCCGAAAACTGCCGCGCGGGCGAGCTTGTCCGCGTCAAAATCACCGAAACGGACGGCGAAAACGCTATGGGAAAAGTCTTATAAAAAATCTTACAAAAAAATTAACATAAAGCATACACTTTGCGCCGCATTCTTACAGAAAAGTAACAATGCGGCGCATTTTATTGACTTTCCGAAACGGATTCGGCATAATGGACTTGTAAAAACCAAAGGAGGTTTTCCAATGATTGAAGTGCAGGGCGTAACCAAACGCTTCGGTGACTTTACCGCGATCAGCGACATCAGCTTCCAAGTCGGCAACGGCTCGCTTTACGGCTTGATTGGCTACAACGGCGCGGGCAAAACAACACTTTTAAAAACCATTACGGGCGTCTATAAGGCGGAGGCAGGACGCGTGCTTTTAGACGGTGAGGATGCGTTCGACAACGAGCGTATGAAACAGCATATGTTCTACGTGCCCGACGACATCTACTTTCAGGCGTATTCCAGTATGGAAAAAATGGCAAAGTTTTACAACGGCTATTATCCCGATTTCAGCTTTGATACGTTCCACAAGCTGGCGGAGGTGTTCGGGTTAGACACCAAGGCGCGTTTGAACGGCTTTTCAAAGGGTATGCAGCGGCAGGCGGAAATTGTTTTGGGCTTTGCCACACAGCCGTCGTTTATGCTGTTCGACGAAACCTTTGACGGACTTGACCCTGCAAAGCGTGCACTGATTAAAAATATGATTCACGAATATATGGAGGAGAAAAATGCCTCTATTATTGTATCCTCGCACGATTTGCACGAATTGGAGGGACTTTGCGACCACTTCGGATTGATTAACGGTAAAAAGCTGGTACTCGACGCATCGATTTCCGACCTGAGCCGTAACCGCGCGAAATTCCGTTTGGTGTTTTCGGAGGATGTATCCGAAGCGCAGATACGCAAGCTCGGTGTGGATGTAAAATCCTTTAAAAAGGACGGCAAAATGCTCGTGATTACCGTCAAAGGCGACGAACAGGAAACCGCCGCAAAATTGCAGGCTCTCTCCCCCGCTATAATCGAGAGCCTGCCGCTTTCCTTAGAGGAAGTATTCTTAGACGAAATGGAGGGAACAGATTATGACTTCACGCAAATCTTTGCAAAATAATTTCGGCTATGCTTACCGTTCAGGTCTGCGCGACAATTCTCTGTTCGCGATTCTGAACACGGTATTTTTAAGCCTTTTCTTCGTGATTATGCCGATTATGACATTCCGCAATAATACCTCAACAAACCGCGAAACGGGCGAGGTTTCCGTTGTCAATTTCAAAGAGCAATTCTCGTTTCTGTTCACACAATCTATGGAAATGTTCCGCTATATTGTGATTGCGGGACTGATTGGTGTCGGACTTTTAGTTGGCATTACCACCTTTAAATTCATCACGGGCAAAAAGACTGTTAATGTATATTACAGTCTTGGCATTAAGCGTCAAAAGCTGTTTGCCGCAAAGTATCTTTCGGGGCTTACCTTAATTGCACTTTCCGTATTACTGCCGATGCTCGTTTCTTTGATTGCCAACATTTCCGTGCTCGGCACAAACAAATTTATGTTCCCCGCATTCGCCTATCTGACCCTCGGTATGTTCTCGGTTGCCGCTGTTTCCTATACAATTACGGCAGTGGTATTCACACTTGTGGGTACGGTATTTGAGGGTGCGCTGTTCTCGGGGATTCTGATTCTGTTCCCTGAAATCCTGTTCCAATGTTTAGAAGTTCTGATTCAAAAGCTCGTATTCGGCACACCTTTGGGTACGAATTTTTCTACAAGCAGTATCTATGTCGGAGAAACTACCGCTTCCCTCGCAAAAACCTTTGAAAACTTTAATCCCCTGCGCTATCTCTCAAAAGGTCTGTTCACCTATTCCTTGGCAGATGCAAAGGGACAGGTCGTCAGCTATGACAACGGCGGGGCGGTTGCCTGGAGCGCGCCGAACTTCCTGCCCGTTGTGCTGTGGCTGGTTGTCGCCGCAGTGCTATTCCTCGGCGGTATGTTCTTCTACAAACGCCGCAAAGCGGAAATCGGCGGCTTCATCGGCAAAAACCGCGTGATGAACTTCATCGGCATTTTCTTAGTCGGCATTTTCGGCTTTGTCCTCACGTTTGACATACTCCGTGCAAAGGGTATGGCTGTCGCCATTGCGGTCGGTGCAGTTGTATTCACGGTCATTTATGTGGGCTTGAGCTTCCTTTTGCTTCGCAATGTGCGCCAATTTGTAAAGGAACTGCCCGCACTACCCGTACAGCTGGCAATTGTCGCTTTAATCTTTGTATTCTTCGCAACGGGCTACTTCGGCGCGGCAAATAAGATTCCCGATACAGCGGACATTCAGTCTGCACAAATCACAATGCCCAACTCCAATTACACGACTGTAAGCAACGGCGGCGGTGGCTACTTTATGATGGGTATGCCCTCGGCAAACACCCAGCCCTACGGCGAATACACCAGCGAAAAAGATATTAACTTTGTACGCAGTGTGCACGAAAAACTGGTCGAGACGGGCAAAACGGAAGCCGCAAAGCTCGACAGTGAATTTAACGGTACGTATCCCATCTCTGTGAAAATTGTTTACAAGCTGAAAAACGGCAAAGAAATTTTGCGCTGCTATTACGGCGTTTCCGAAGAAATTCTCAAGGAACTGCAAAAATCGGATGCGACCGATTATCAGCAATCTGTTTACAAAAAAATCTTCAAAGACGAAGTCAAGGTTGTGGAAAAACCGAAAGACATCGAAGGCGTGCCCGCCGCAACCTGGCAGGCATATGAAGAGTATCTCTACATCCGTCAAGTGCGCGAGGATGGGGATGTGCGTCTGTATAACAAGACCTTGAGCACAGAAACGCAGATGAAACTGACCGCCGAACAGCGTGCAAAGCTGCTCGACTGCCTGTATCAAGACCTGTCGGCTCAAACTGCAGAAAACCGCTACAATCCTGCCGAAACGCTTGGCGTCATCAGTTTCGTAAATACGGAAATTGCAGAAACGGACAGCACACAGACCGTGACTGTACAAAACGGTTTTGTCACCGAGGAATATGCAGATTCTGTCATGCCCGGGCAAGAAGAGGTCTTCTCCGGAAAATCCATATACTACAGTCAGCCCGATTTCTTCATCACATCGGATATGACAAACACAGTAGCGTTTCTCAAATCTATCGGATATTATGACGATATGGTTGGCGACAAGGAACTGAAAGCCGTTTACGGAATGCAGGTTGCGCAAATGTTTACCCGTTCTTATCTGGACGACTGGATTTACAACCGTACAGATTTCGCCTGTGAATTTCTGTCGGAAAGCAGTACTGGAAACCGTTATGATGAAATTACAGCGGCAGGTTCCTACTACGATGAAAGCGACAGACCGCATGTGTTCAGCTCCACCGACAAAGCACTTCTGGAGGAAATTCGAAAAAACACAGTTACCCGCGCGATGCTTTCCCCCACAGATTACATTGTGGTATTTGCCTACGCAGACGGCACATACGTAAAAACGTATGTCCACGCAGATAAAATACCCGAATCGGCAAAGGAAGGCATTGCAAAGAATGCCCCTGCAGACAGCTTCTCTTATTGATTCGGCACGGTAAAATAAAATGAATGCCCCCGCTGAACGTGTAAAACCTTCAGCGGGGGCATTTTCATTTTCATTTTTCGTACAGCCGCGTCATTCTGAGCGGAGCGAAGAATCTCAATCAGAACAAAGTAAATTTGATTATGCGTAGGGAACGACCTTAGTGTCGTTCCGTGAGTCTTTATCTGTTTTTCACGGGCGATTCGTGAATCGCCCCTACGGGTTTGTGCAAATCTGTCATTCTGAGCCGCAGGCGAAGAATCTCAATCAGAACAATGTGAATTTGATAATTCGTAGGGAACGACCTCTGTGTCGTTCCGTGAGGTTTCAGCAGATTTCGGCGGGCGGATGAGGGTGCGGGTGTCCAGTGGACACCTCTAAGCGAAGCTTAGAAGCACCGACCGAGCCGGCAGGCGAGAACGCCGACCCCTACGGGGTGTACGTTGTTTTGCACATCGTAGGGACAGCCCGGGCTCGCTGTCCGCGGGCGAACACAGTTAGCCCCTACGGGTTGTGGCTCACCGTTGGGTTTATGTGCAATCCAATTTTTCCCCTACAAAGCTATGCCCCGCGCACAAGCGTTTTACGCTTGTGCGCGGGGCGGTTTTCGCATTTTTGATATTCTTATTCTGTCTTTTCAGCATTTCACGCCGAACTTACTGCCGCAACGCGGGCAAAGAACGCTGTGCTTACCTTTTTTGCGGGGCAGGCGCAGGGTTGCGCCGCATTCGGGACATTCGCGGTAGATGTGTTCCTTATCCTTACGCCGTTCTTTCTCAACTGCGCGTTTTTCCTTTTTCGCGGCACGCTCGCCTTTACGAATTTCCGCTTGTCGGCTTCCGTTTTGAAACGCGTCGCGCAGGCGGAACAGCCATTCACGCACCGCACGGTCTTCATTTTCACGTCTGAGAATATTTTTAGACAGCACACGGAACAGCGTCAGGCCCAACAGCACAAGCAATATCGCACTGATGATGCGCGAGCGGGCAAACACATTAACGACCACCAGCAACAGGTATACACAGCAAATCACAATTTGCACGCTGTCACTGATGCCGCGCAGTCCGTAGCGTCCCTCTAAAAAGCGATTCAATTTATTGCGAAATCCGTACAAAATATATTCTCTCCGTTCTTACTTCTTTGCTAAGAAGTATATGCCGCAGACGTGAACAAATAAACACAGTCCTGTAAACGAATTGTAAACTGAGACGTCTTGAGCCTTAAATTCCTTTTGGACGTTCGGGCAAATCGGCATTGCGCAGTACATATTGCGGGGCAATCCACGTTGCCCAATAGATAAGCTCCTTTGAAATTTCGGGCGGAAACTGTTTTTGCAGACGCTCGATTGCGTTGCCGCGAAACTGCGGGTCGTGCGCATCCGTCGCAATCAGGTCTGCCGTACCGTCCAGCAAAAGCTTCTTGGCAAACGCCTGAATTTCTTTGCCGAGCAGTCCCGCCAGCGAGTCCGCATTGACCTGCAGTAACGCGCCCATATCCCGCAGTTCCCGCGGGATGGAAGGATATCGGCGGAAGGTCGGGTAACGCTCCGGGTGTGCGATAATCGGCGTACAGCCGCGCTCAAAAATCTCCTCTGCAAACAGGGCGGCCCGTTCCGGCTGGAACGGCTGTAGACTGTATTCGCACAGCAAATATTTCGAACGGTTAATGGTCACCTCGTCAAGCGACTCCGCTTCGAAAATGTGATGATCCAAATACACTTCCGCGCCGCCGCATACCTTTAACGGCATTTTTTCCATCTCCAAATAGCCGTTCAGCTCCGCAATACGTTGATTGCGTTCATATAAGAAATCTTCTATTAACTCAAGATCCGTCAAATGCGGCGTGGCGGCAATGATGCGAATGCCGTTTTTTACAGCACTGCGGCACAATGCAATGGTCTTTTCCATGGACTCTGCGCCATCGTCCATATCCCATAAAAGATGGCAGTGCAAATCGATCATTGTTTCTGTTCACCTTCTTCTGTGTGTGCAGGCAGAGCTTCCGCCTGTTCCGCCGACGGCTCAGTCTTTTCAACTGCGTTTTCTTTTTTGAAAAGATGCACAATGCCCTCGTCGTTAAGCACTTTGATTAAGGTAAAGGTAATCGGCAGCAGGAACAAGCCGATAAAGCCGAACAGCTGTGTGCCGACAAACATCGCCATCAGCATTAAATACGGCGGCAACCCTAATTGGGAAGCGACGAGCTTCGGCTCAATGACCTGGCGCACCACGCCGATGATGGCATAAATCACCAAAATGCCGATGCCGAAGCCGATTTTGCCCGTGCAGAACGAATATACTGCCCACGGAATCAAAATCGTGCCCGTACCGAGCACAGGAAGGATATCGACAATCGCGGTCAGTAAAGCGATTGCAAAAATATAACCGCCCGTATACAGCCCGATTGCCTTTAGCAGGAGCAGACCAACGGTCAGTTCCGCAAAAGTAACCAAAATAATAATGGAATAGGATTTACCCATTTTTCCGAGCGTAGAAAAAATCACCTGCTTGGTGCGCACAATTGCGCTTTGCTTTTTCGATCCCATCTGCCGCAGAATCATATCGCGCATATTGTGATAATCCGAAGTCATAAAGCAGCAGGAAACAATACACACAAGCACACCCACCGCAATCATCGGAATCTGCTTTGCCGTGCCCCAAACCATCCCGAGCGGCGAGGACAGCACGGACAAATCAAAACCGCCCTCTGTTGCCGGCCGCGGCAGATTTGCCGCCGCCTGCGCCTCTACACCCAAAAGCTTATTTAACAAATCCGCCGCCGAGGAAACAATGGAGTTCTCCATAGAATCCGGCAAAAAAGACAGCGTATTCTGCATCCAAACAATAATCTGGTCGGCAAAGGCGGGTGCGTCCTCTAATTTCATCATCAAAAAGCTGAAGAAATCACGCAATTCAATCACAATACGGGCAATCACGCCGCCGAGCAGTGAACCGATAATCACCAGCATAAACAATACCATAATCACCGACGCCGCGCCGCGCTTTAAAAAGGTCTTTTTTGAAAGAAAATTGACAGGCTTTTGCAGCACCATCGCCAGGAAGAATGCAACCACAAAAGGCCAAATCACGCCGAGTGCATATTTCACCGCCAAATAAAACAATCCAACAAGCAAGACCGCATATGCCGTGTTAATCAGAAACGCTCTTCGTTTTTCTACCTTGTCCATAAGTTCCCTCTTTTGCCTCCAAAATTTCAGAATTAAATCTGATGGGAATATATACATTTTATACTATTTTTTTGCAAGTTACAATCAATAATAGAAACTTTTATAGAAATTTTGCTTTCCTGCGGCGATTTTTCATTTTTTTCTTTATTCTCCCGAAATTTTATGCTAAACTATTATGCGTATCAATATAATTGGGAAGTGAGAATATGTATGTAGCCGTTATGGGTTACGGCACGGTCGGCTCCGGCGTGGTCGAGGTTTTCAACAAAAATCACGACAGCATTGTTCGCCGCAGCACACGTGACAGTTTGGATTTGAAATACATTTTGGATCTTCGGGACTTCCCCGGCGACCCGAATGCGGATAAATTTATTAAAGATTTCAACATTATTTTAAATGATACAGACGTCAAAATCGTTGTGGAGACCATGGGCGGTCTGCACCCCGCTTTTGAATTTGTTTCTTCGCTTTTAAAGGCGGGCAAAAGCGTTGTCACCTCCAATAAAGAGTTGGTCGCGTCAAAAGGCTATGAGCTTTTGACGTTGGCAGAGGAAAATAACGTAAACTTCCTGTTTGAGGCATCGGTCGGCGGCGGTATTCCGATTATCCGCCCGATTACCCAGTGCCTTGCCGCGAATGAGATTGACGAAATCGCAGGTATTTTAAACGGCACAACCAACTTTATTCTCACGATGATGATTGAGAAAAATATGACCTTTGCGGACGCATTGAAGCTCGCGCAGGACAACGGCTATGCGGAAAAAGACCCGACTGCCGATATTGAAGGGCACGATGCCTGCCGTAAGATTTGCATTCTCGCGTCTTTGTGCTTCGGCAAGCACGTGTATCCCGATGCGGTTTACACCGAAGGCATTACCAAAATCACCTTGGAAGATGTTGCATATGTGCAGAATTACGGCGGCGTAATCAAACTGCTCGGCCGTGCAAAACGGATGGAAAACGGTAAAATTTCCGCTTTGGTCAGCCCTGCTGTGGTGATGCACGGCAGTCAGCTGGCATCGGTTACGGATGTATTCAATGCGATTTTGGTACGCGGTGACGCAATAGGCGACGTCGTATTTTACGGCAAGGGCGCGGGCAAGCTCCCGACGGCCAGCGCCGTGGTTGCCGATGTCATTGACTGCGCAAAGCACGCAGACCGCAAAAAAGCGTTCGGCTGGGGCGCAAGCGAAGAAAATTATGTTGTGGATTACAAGACGCTCGAAACCGCGCTGTATGTCCGTGCCGAGGTTTCCGACAAGGCCGCCGCACTTGCAGCAGTGGAGGCACAGCTCGGCAAGGTCAAGGTTCTTGCGCGTGAGGATGCCCCTGAAAATGAACTGGCATTCGTGACCGGTACAGATACGGAGCAGGCACTTACAGAAAAGCTCGAAAAAACAGGTATTTCCGTGCTTTCCTGCATTCGTGTGACAGATTATTAAGATAAGCCTCGTGCTATCTGTTTTTGGAGGTTTTTATGGGACTGATTGTTCAGAAATTCGGCGGCAGTTCGGTTGCCAACGCCGAAAGAGTGATGAATGTTGCAAACATCATCACGGACACGTACCGTCAAGGGAACGACGTGATTGTTGTGGTTTCCGCGCAGGGCGACACCACCGACGATTTGATTGAAAAAGCAAAGGAAATCAACCCCGCCGCTTCGAAGCGCGAAATGGATATGCTCTTGACCTCAGGTGAGCAGATTTCGATTGCGCTGCTGTCTATGGCGATTGAAAAGCTCGGCTTCCCCGTGGTTTCGCTCCTTGGCTGGCAGGCAGGCTTCAACACAAGCTCCGCCTACGGCACAGCGCGCATCAAATCCATTAAAACGGACCGTTTGCGTGCAGAGGTTGACCGCCACAACATCGTGGTTGTGGCAGGCTTTCAAGGCTTAAACAAATACGATGATTTGACCACCCTCGGCAGAGGCGGCTCAGACACAAGTGCGGTTGCCATTGCCGCCGCGATGCACGCAGACCGCTGTCAGATTTTCACCGACGTGGAAGGCGTATTCACCGCCGACCCGCGCAAGGTGGAAAACGCCAAGAAATTACAGGAAATCACTTACGACGAAATGTTGGAGCTTGCCACCCTCGGTGCGCAGGTGCTCAACAACCGTTCGGTGGAAATGGCTAAAAAATACAATGTGGAAGTCGAAGTACTTTCCAGCTTAAAAAGAGTTCCCGGTACAATCGTTAAGGAGGTCGCTAAAATGGAAAAAATGCTCGTCAGAGGCGTCACAAAGGATACAGATGTCGCCCGTATATCGATTAAAAAAATCCCGAACAACCCCGGTGTTGCATTTAAGATGTTCGCGAAGCTTGCACAGAAGAAAATCAATGTAGACATCATTTTGCAGTCGGTCGGCAGAGATGACACAAAGGATATCACCTTTACCGTTTCCAAAGAGAATGCCGATGAAGCAGTCAAAGCAGTCTTGGATACCTTTGACATCGAAGAAAGCAATATTGTCTGCGACAAAGAGGTTGCAAAAATCTCTGTGGTCGGCGCAGGTATGGAATCTCACCCCGGTACGGCTTCCAAAATGTTCGAAGCACTGTATGAGAACGATATCAACATTGATATGATTTCCACAAGCGAAATCAAGATTTCGGTGCTGATTGACATTAAGGATGCAGACCGCGCGGTATCGGCTGTACACAGAGCCTTCTATCCCGCGTAAGCTTTCGGAAAACTCAACGGAAACTGCGAAAGCACCCCGTGCGTACATTTGCGCGGGGTGCTTTTTACGGTCGTGCAATCCTAATAAAAATATATGCCTTTGCACGAACCAAACGGCGAAGCACAACACGTAGGGGCGGCGTTCTCGCCTGCCGGCTCGGTCGGTGCTTCTAAGCTTCGCTTAGAGGTGTCCACTGGACACCCGCACCCTCATCCGCCCGCCGAAATCTGCTGAAACTCTGCGGGACGCTGAAGGCAGCGTCCCCTACGATTGCGAATCCATTTTGTATAGAATTTACGGAACACGTCATCGGTCTTCCCTACTTGTTAAAATCAAAAGAATGAAAAAAGAAGGAGAAACTGTAAACCCTATGGCATCCCTTTCGAGTTACGACAAACGATTTTATAAAAAAACCATTGCCATTGCCGTGCCCGTAGCACTGCAGGCACTGCTGAATAACTTTTTGAATGTCATTGACACCGTAATGATTGGCTCGCTGGGCGAAGAATCCCTTGCCGCTGTGGGGCTTGCCAACAAGGTGTTTTTTGTGCTGTCCTTGGTGCTGTTCGGCGTGGCGGGCGGTTCTACCGTGCTGACCGCACAATATTGGGGCAAAAAGGATATCCCGAATGTACGCCGCGTATTGGGGCTCTCTTTGTGCATCGGCGTTTCTGCCGCACTTATCTTTACCGTTTGCAGTGCGGCGTTCCCCAAAAGTGTGATGCGGATTTTCACCCCTGACGGAAGCACGATTTCACTCGGTGCGGGATATCTCGCATTGGTCGCGTTTTCTTATCCGTTTCAGGCCATTTCCCAGTGCTACACCTATTTTTACCGCGCGGTCAACAAGGTTGCCTTTACCGTTGTGATTACGGCTTCCGCGATTGCCGTCAACGCGTTTATCAATTACACGCTGATTTTCGGCAAATTCGGCTTTCCGCAAATGGGACTGCGCGGTGCGGCGGTCGGCACACTGGTCGCAAGAATTTATGAATGTGCCGCGATTCTCATTTACGTTTACGCTACGAAAGGTGCAGGTGCGGCAAAGCTCCGTGAATTACTGCATTTTGACAAGGCGTTTATCCGTCAATTCTTTAAAATTGCCACGCCCGTTATCTTCAACGAATCCGTTTGGGGACTCGGCGTGACAATGTATGCCCTTGTGTACGGCAGAATGGGCGTTGTGCCTATGGCGGCAATTACCGCAACACAGGTGGTCGAGGAAATGTTTGTCGCCGCCTTTGCGGGGCTCGGCTCTGCCACAGGTGTGGTTTTGGGCAATGAAATGGGTGCAAACCGTTTGGAGGACGCCAAACGGCACTCCAAGGTTCTGCTTTTGTCCAATGTCGTTTTTTCGTCATCACTCGCTGTGCTTTTAATCCTGCTTCGAAAACAAATTTTATCTTTGTTCGATTTGTCCGCAGAAGTCTTTTCTGCGGCGGCAATGTGCCTGTTCATTTTCGCCTGTTATTTGCCGTTTAAGACCCACAACTATGTGAATATCGTCGGTATTCTGCGCAGCGGCGGCGATACAAAATACACCTTGTTTCTCGACTTTTCAGGTGTATGGGCAATCGGTGTGCCGATGGCGGTGCTCGGCGGACTGATTGTGAAGCAGCCCATCTATATTGTATACGCTATGGTTCTCTTCGAGGAAATTTACAAAGCCTTCCTCGGACTGCTTCGCTACCGCAAGGGAAAGTGGATTAAAAATATTGTGGGGTGAAGCTTGTACCTCTTCGCCGCAAACCGTGGGAAGACCGCGCCGACAGGTTTGTGCGTTACCGCTGGTTTGTGCTGATTCCACGGGCGCGCAATGTACGCCCCTACGCTCTATCTTGTCATTCTGAGCGAAGCGAAGAATCTCCATTGGAACAAAATTTGACCCCCCCTACGGGTTGTGCGTCATTTCACGCACATCGTAGGGGCCGCCCTCGCGGCTGTCCGTTTTCGGGCGATGAATCCCTCCGTCACGCGCAAAGCGTGTGACACCTCCCTTTGACAAGGGAGGCTTTTTGCGGGCCGGCGTGGAACCCCGCCCCTACGGGTGTTCGTATCGGTTTTCACAGGCGATACATATTTCTTGCAATATCCGCAAAAAAATGATAGAATAAATTGTCGAAAATTCGTCCTTGCATAGGAGTTTGAAAATGAAACGCAGTATTTCTATCCTTTTAATTTTTATATTTTTGCTCGGTTTCTCCGCGTGCGGGCAAAAAGAGCCTGCCGACGCGACCGACAGTCTGCAAAACGGGTTGACCACAAAGCCGTCGGGCGGGATTTACGCGGACGGCACAGACGCCGCCGAAACCTTTTCCGCCGCGAAGTCGGATATGATTACCGTAACCGTGCCCGAGGGCTACACCTTGGTGCGTATTTCCTGGCTTTTGGAGGAAAAAGGCATTTGCACAGGGCAGGCGTTTATCGACGCGGCGCAAAGCTATGACCTCTCTAAAAATCCGTTGCTCACCGATGTGCAAAAGGCGCAGAATGTCTGCTTTCCGTTAGAGGGGTATCTGTTCCCTGCAACCTATGAATTTAAAAAGAACACCGACCCGAAAGCGGTTTTAGATAAAATGGTCTCTACGTCCGCTTCGCGCATCACACAGGAAATGCGGGACAAGGCGAAGTCTATGGGTTATTCCGTGCACGATATCCTGACTGTCGCGTCCATTATTGAAAAAGAGGCATATACCCCCGAACAGCGTACACTGATTGCTTCTACGCTGTACAACCGCTTAAAAATCGGTATGAAGCTGCAATGCGATGTCACCAAAAAGTACTGCACGGGTGTCATTCAACTGCAATACCCCGACAAAATTGACCATTTCAAATACTATTACAATACCTATCGCTGTGCGGCACTCCCCGCAGGACCGATTTGCAATCCCGGGTTGTCTTCTATCAATGCGGCGCTGAATCCCGACAAAACAGATTATCTGTATTTCGTGATTGACACCGAGCCGCCGTATGAATCGCGCTTTGCCGCCTCCTACGAGGAGCACCAAAAGAATTGTAAGGATATGGGCTATTAAAAAGCCGCAACTCGCGCCGCAACCGTTGTTTGTCAACTTTGGTTGCGGCATTTTTTTGCATCTGCAAACCGGAAATATCTTGCAAAGTGCTCCTTTTTTTGATAAAATAGCCTCACGAAAAACCCGAGGTGATAAAACTATGAATCTTGAAATCGCAACACGCCTTGCGCAGCTGCGCAAAGCAAACGGACTCTCTCAGGAAGCACTTGCCGAAAAATTAGGCGTCAGCCGTCAGGCTATCTCCAAGTGGGAACGCGCCGAATCCTCGCCCGATACAGACAATTTAATGGCTTTGGCGTCACTGTACGGCATGACGCTCGATACTCTGTTAAATACTAAAAATGATATGTATATTTTAAACGGCACGCCGGAAGAATCCGAGCAACCGACATCCGCACCGAAGCCTTTGCCCAAAACCGAACTGCAAAAAAAAGGTGCAGCACTTTTAAAATTCCCCTTTCCGATTATCGCTGTCATTCTCTACTTAGCAATCGGCTATTTTTTGCACGCGTGGCATCCCGGCTGGCTCGTATTTTTGCTGATTCCGATTTATTATCAGCTTGCCGCCGCACTGACCGTGCGCAAGCCGAAAGCAAGACTCCTTACAATGCCCGTACCCGAAATTGTGGTTCTGATTTACTTATTCTTCGGGTTCATTTGCAGAATTTGGCATCCGACATGGGTTTTGTTCTTGCTCATTCCCCTTTACTACTGGCTGGTCGCGTGTTTTTATAAAGACAAAACGGAATAAAAAATTTCTCGTAAAAAGCGGCGAATTTTCGTCGCTTTTTTGTATTCTCCGAATTTTTCGGAAAGATAATATAGAATTTTGCGCGAAGTTGTGCTAAAATAGAAAATCATTGGAGGAACGTACTATGTATTGCACACAAAAAATAACCGAAGATATCACCTACATCGGCGGCAGTGACCGCAGACTTGCACTGTTTGAAAATATGTATCCGATTCCGAACGGTATTTCTTATAACGCTTATTTTATAAACGATGAAAAAACCGCTGTCGTGGATACGGTGGACAAGTCCGTTTCTGCGCTGTTTTTTGAAAATTTGGCACATATGCTCGGTGGTCGGCATTTAGACTATGTCATCGTCAACCATATGGAGCCTGACCACGCCGCAACCTTAGAGGAGCTGGTTCTACGCTATCCGCAGGTAAAAATCGTATGCAGTGCGAAAGCGATTGCTATGATGAAGCAATTTTTCACATTTGACGCGGATGCATACACCCTACCTGTGAAAGAGGGCGATACGCTCACTTTGGGCGCACACACGCTTTCCTTTTATATGGCACCGATGGTGCACTGGCCTGAGGTGACGGTCACCTATGACCAAACCGAAAAGATTTTGTTCTCGGCAGATGCATTCGGTACTTTCGGTGCGCTGAACGGGCATATTTTTGCAGACGAACTGCCGTTCGGCGCGGCGGAGCTTCAAGAGGCACGCCGCTATTATACCAATATTGTCGGCAAATACGGCGCGCAGACCCTTGCACTGCTCAAAAAAGCGGCGGCTTTGGATATACAAATGCTCTGCCCCCTGCACGGTCCTGTGTGGCGCAAGGATATTGCCGCATTCGTTGAAAAATATCAAGCCTGGGGTGCATATGCGCCGGAAGAAAACGGTGTTTTAATTGTATACGGCTCTATTTACGGCGGCACGCAAAATGCGGCAGAAATCCTCGCCGCGAAGCTCGCGGAAAAAGGCGTCCCGACTAACCTTTACGATGCGTCTGTCACGCACGCCTCCTATTTGGTCAGCGAGGCATTCCGCTACAGCCACCTTGTTTTTGCCGCCGCCACCTACAACAATGATATATTTACACCTGTAGAAAGCTTGCTGACGGATTTAAAAGCACACGCGCTAAAGAACCGCACAGTCGGGTTGATACAAAACGGCTCGTGGGCACCGCAGAGCGGCAAAAAGATGCAGGAAATTTTAGAATCTATGCAGAATATGACGGTATTACCCGAAACGGTAACCGTCCGTTCTACGGTAAAGGAAGATTCTTTCGCACAAATTGACGCGCTTTGCGGTGCGCTGGTTGCATCTTTATAAATAGGAGATAGGGATATGAAGCGAGGAGAAGCATTGCGGACGCATTTTCGAAAAATACCGAAAAAGGTATGGGCAATTCTTACGGCAAGCGTTATTTTGGTGACGGTGTGCACGGTTGCCACGGTATTCGCCGTACGGCATCACCGTGCAAAACAGATTTCGGTTGTGCCTGTAGAAACAGAATCTGTCACCGAAACAGTCACGGAGTCTGACAGCCAAACAGAACCGGCAACCGTATCGACATCGGAATCCGAAACCGAATCGACAACAAAAACGCCGCCGAAAAAGCCCGTCGGCACGACAAAGCCGGTGGAAAAGGATGAAGAAGAAACCTTACCGCCTGCACCACCGCCGCAACCACCTGCGGCAAAGCACAAAAAGCTTTTGGATGTGCCGTATATCTATCAGGTCAACAAATACCCGACAGGCTGTGAAAGCGTATCCACCGTCATGGTCATGCGGTATTTCGGGATGTCCATAACGGTAGAGAATTTTATTGACAACTATCTGCCAAAAGGCAGGGCGCCGTTTCGGGATGAAACAGGCGAACGGTTCGGCGATGACCCGCGCAAGGTCTTTTTGGGCAGTCCCTACAGCAAATCCGGTTGGGGATGCTATGCGCCCGTTATCGTAACGGCGGCGAACAAATGCATTGACCGCAAAAAATTCGAGGTCAAAAACATAACGGGAACCGCCTTTGACACGCTGTGCAAAACCTATATCGACAATGAAATTCCCGTAATTGTGTGGGCAACCACCGATATGCTCCCCCTGCGCCCGCACAAGGCGTCGCATACTTGGAATATTATCGGCACTTCGGAGACCTTTACATGGAAATCCCCGATGCACTGCTTGGTGCTCGTCGGCTATGACGATAACAGCTATTATTTCAACGACCCCCAGCGTGAGAAAAACTACCGTTATTCGAAATCCAGCGTGCTGACAGCTTACAGCGCACTTGGGATGCAGGCGGTCGTGATTCAGCCGAAAAAGGAAGAGCCGACCGAATCCACAACCGACGAATCGACAGAGCCGTCGGAAACCGAGCCGACAACAGAAAGTACGCAATCGACTGTATCAGACAGCAAAAATTCGGAAAACGCAAAACAGTAAAGCGAAACAAGCGCATACAACACCACCCCGAATGCAGATTGCATTCGGGGTAGTTCCATTGTAGGAGGGCGGACGTGGAAATCCGCTCGAAAACGGACAGCGTGCCCGGGCTTATGTGAAATCAGCGCACCAACCCGTAGGGGCGCTTCACGAAGCGCCCGAGCAAGGTTGGATTTTACGGAAACTTGTAGGGGTCGCCGACTCGGCGACCCGTGGACGGACGGGACGTACGTCCCTACGCGCAAATCCAATTTACATCGTGCAAAATTTCGCGGAACGCGTCATCGGTCGGGGTCGGCGAAGATTCCCCTGATAGGGGAAATGTCGCGAAGCGACAAAAGGGTGATGGCGAAGCCGTAACCTCGACG
>JAETSA010000023.1 GCA_021769885.1 Bacillota bacterium
CAGAGAACGGTCCTCGGGCACGACAGTGCCGCGGAACATTTTGCTGTTGTCCAGAAAATCGTAAAGCAGCTTTGCTTTCTTTTCATTTCTCTCTTTCATTGCTTCCAAGCCGCCGTTTTCTTTCAGCCACTCAAGCACCAACTTGCAGATGTAAATGGTGTAGCAGGGAGGGGTGTTGTAAAGAGAATCGTTTTTTGCATGAATCTGATAATCAAGCATGGTCGGAGTGATGTCGCGCGCTTTGCCGAGCAAATCCTCACGGATGATGCAAATGGTCAAGCCTGCAGGTGCAACATTCTTTTGTGCACCGCCGTAAACCATACCGAAACGGCTGACGTCAATCGGCTCCGACAGGAAGCAGGAAGAAATATCTGCAATCAGTGGTACGTCGCCGGTGTCGGGCAGTTCGTGATACACAGTGCCGTAAATGGTGTTGTTCATACAAATATAGAAATAATCTGCATCGGGCGTAAATTCCGATTTATCAAGCTTCGGAATATAAGAGAAGGTCTTGTCGGCAGAAGAAGCAACTGCTTTCACTTCGCCGTATTTCTGCGCCTCGGCAAAGGCTTTCTTTGCCCACTGACCGGTGATGACATAATCCGCCTTGCCGCTGCCGTTCATAAAGTTCAGCGGGATTGCCGCAAACTGTGTGGAAGCGCCGCCCTGTAAAAACAGAACCTTGTAGTTGTCAGGAATATTCATCAATTCACGAAGCAGTGCTTCTGCACCCTTGATGATAGAGTCATAGATTTTCGAACGATGGCTCATTTCCATAACGGACTGACCGCTGCCTTCATAGTCAAGCATTTCGGCAGCTGCTTTTTTCAGCACCGATTCGGGGAGCATAGAAGGACCTGCGGAAAAATTGTAAACTCTGGACATTATAGATACCTCCAAAAATTCTTGGGATTTTGCGTTCGTTTCGAATTATATCAAAGATAGATACAGAAAGTCAATAAATTGACAACAAATTAACAATCTTTTTGCGATTTTTTTCAAAAAAACTTGAAAGTTGTTTAAAAAAATAACAAACTTTCAAGCGGATACGGCAATGCATCCGCGCATTTTCAAAACTTTTCTGCCTTTTTCATCTTACGGTTGCAGGATTCGAAAAAATAATATATAATTAGTATTCGAATTTTTAATAGATATTCAAATTTTGTTTTACCCACGTTTGGAGTTGATAATAAGATGCGTCCTGCAGCGAAAGACAACTTAGTTTTACCGACCGTAGCACTGCGCGGACTGGTCGTTTTTCCGGGAATGACGTTGCATTTTGATATCGGCAGAAAGCAGTCTGTTTCTGCCGTGAAAAGCGCGATGCTCAACCATCAAAATCTGTTTTTGATTACACAAATCGATATGGCGGAAGAGGTCAAAGAACGCGAAGCTTTATTTGATATGGGCGTCGTGTGTGAAATTAAGCAATTGGTTCGCCTGCCTGCCGGGTCTTGCTACCGTGTTGTGGTGGAGGGAAAATTCCGTGCACGGCTCGAAGAGCTTCAGCAAATGCGCCCGCATTTTATATCTGAGATAAAACCGCTTACGGCGAATGATGTTCCCGTTACTTCCTCTTTGG
Source organism: Bacillota bacterium (assembly GCA_021769885.1). Lineage (GTDB taxonomy): Bacteria > Bacillota > Clostridia > Oscillospirales > Acutalibacteraceae > Fimenecus. The sequence goes on from JAETSA010000023.1 coordinate 1,583, forward strand.
ATACCGAAGCCATTGTACGCTATACAAAAATGCTGTTTGAGGAATATGCAGATTTAAATCAAAAACTCTCTGCGGATATTGCACTCGGTATTGACGAGCAATACTATGTCGGCGGGTTGACAGATTATCTTGCGGGAAATCTGCCGTTGGAGTTTATAGATAAGCAGTTTATTTTGGATGAGCTGCACGCGACAAAGCGCATCGAAAGGCTGTGTGCGGTTTTACGCCGTGAAATCGAAATGCTCGATGCGATGGAAACCATAGATGACCGTGTGCAGAAACAAATGGATGAAAATCAGCGGGAGTATTATCTGCGCGAGCAAATGCGCGCGATTTCGGAGGAGCTTGGCGACGGTGAATCGGCAGCGGGCGAGGCCGAGAAATACCGCGCGCGGATTTTAGACCTTCACTTGGATGCAGAAAGCGAAGAAAAGCTTTTACAGGAATGCAGCCGTCTTGCACATATGCAGCCCACAAGCCCCGAAAGCGCGGTGTCCCGCAGTTATTTGGATGCTGTACTTGCACTGCCGTGGGGGAAAGAATCTACGGACGTTTTAAACCTGGATGCCGCACAAAAGGTATTGGATAAAGACCATTTTGGATTGCAGAAGGTCAAGGAACGCATTATTGAGTTGCTTGCCGTTCGAAAGCTTTCTCCCGATATCAAGGGGCAGATTATTTGCCTTGCAGGCCCGCCCGGTGTCGGCAAGACTTCTGTTGCCAAATCGTTGGCAAGCGCAATGCATCGGAAATATACGCGCATCTCTTTGGGCGGTGTGCACGATGAAGCGGAGATTCGCGGGCACAGAAAAACCTATATCGGTTCTATGCCCGGCAGTATTATTACTGCCGTTACGCGCACAGGCGTCTGCAATCCGCTGATTCTTTTGGATGAGATTGACAAGCTGGCGAGCGATTATAAGGGCGACCCGTCCTCTGCGCTGTTGGAAGCACTTGACCCCGAGCAAAATAATACCTTCCGTGACCATTATATTGAAATTCCGTTTGACTTGAGCAAAGTCCTGTTTGTGACAACGGCAAACGATGTGTCGCAGATTCCCGCGCCGCTTTTAGACCGTATGGAGGTCATTGAGCTTTACAGCTACACGGCAGAGGAAAAGTTCCAAATTGCGAAAAAGCATTTGATTAAAAAGCAAATGCAGGCGCACGGCATCAAGTCATCACAACTGCACATTACCGACGGTGCAGTGCGTGCCATGATTGACAGCTATACACGGGAAGCGGGCGTTCGAAAATTGGAGCGCACGATTGCAAAAGTGCTTCGAAAAGCGGCGGTACGCATTGCGAACGGTGAAACAGAAAAAATCACGGTACGTGCTACTGACCTGGAAACACTGTTAGGACCGCGCAAATATAAGCCGACTGCTGTGTCCAAAGCAAACGAAATCGGTGTGGTGAACGGACTTGCGTGGACATCCGTCGGCGGCGAACTGCTGAAGGTTGAGGTTGCTGTGATGGACGGCACGGGCAAGCTTGAACTCACGGGTTCGCTCGGCGATGTGATGAAAGAATCCGCCAAGGCGGCGTGCAGTTATATCCGTGCAAATGCCGCGCTTTGGAATGTGGAGACGGATTTTTATAAAACGAAAGATATTCACATTCACTTTCCCGAGGGCGCAGTGCCGAAGGACGGCCCCTCTGCGGGTGTAACCGTAACCACCGCGCTTGTTTCTGCACTTTCCGGCTGTCCTGTGCGTGCGGATATTGCTATGACGGGGGAAGTCTCTCTGCTCGGGCACGTACTGCCGATTGGCGGTCTGCGTGAAAAAAGTATGGCGGCGTATAAAGCGGGGATTCGAAAGATTTTCATTCCCGAAGATAACGTATCCGACCTTGCGGAGATTGATGCCGTTGTGGCGGACACCGTGGAATTTGTGCCCGTGTCCGAAGTTTCTCAAATTATTGCCGCGGCAGTTCTGCTGACGAAAAATGCAGAAAAAGCAGGGAAAGCAAAGTCGGTAAAAAATATCCCCGTGGTGCAAAAACAACCGTCTTTACATAATACGGAAGTTTGCCGCAGAAATTGAGGGGTGGAAAAATGAATTTACAAAAAGCCGATTTTGAAGCGGCATTCGGTACATTCTCTCAGCTGCCGCCGTCGGATTTACCCGAAATTGCTTTTTCGGGGCGTTCCAATGTCGGAAAGTCCTCGCTTTTAAACCGATTGTTTAACCGCAAGTCTTTAGCACGTGTCAGCTCTGTTCCGGGGAAAACGGTTACAATCAATTTCTATTCTGCGGACGGCGTGCGCCTGGTGGATTTGCCCGGTTACGGCTACGCGAAAGTCGCACGTTCCGAAAAACAGCGTTGGGCGGAAATGATGGAGGGCTATTTTAACTCCGACCGCAATATCAAGCTGGTCGTGCAGTTAATAGATATGCGGCATCCGCCGACGAGGGACGACCTGATGATGCTGGAGTTTTTGCAAGCACAGCAATATAATTTTGTTGTGGTGATGACCAAAAGCGACAAGCTCAATAAAAGCGAATATGCCGCGCGAAAAGCAAAGATTCTGACAGAATTGCCCTTTGTGCCGTCGGAGCGTATTTTGCCTTTTTCTGCGACGAACGGCGAGGGCGCGGAGCGGTTAAAGGAAATTATGGCGCAATATATATTGTAATATAGTGAAAATCAAACGAAGGATGTGCGTTTATGAATAAAACCCCATTTACAACCAAAGAAAAGCTCGAAGAAATTGCGGCGGTATATCCGACACCGTTTCATATTTATGATGAGGCAGGTATCCGCAAAAATGCTGAGCTTTTAAAGCAGGCGTTTTCGTGGAACAAAGGATTTAAAGAGTATTTCGCGGTGAAAGCTACCCCCAATCCGTTTTTGATTTCCATTTTGCGGGAATACGGCTGCGGCTGTGATTGCTCCTCTGTGACAGAGCTGATGCTTTCCAAAGCAATCGGTGCGGTCGGGGACGATGTAATGTTCTCTTCCAACGACACGCCCGCTTCCGAGTTTAAATATGCAAACGATATGGGGGCGATTATCAATTTGGATGATATTACCCATATTGAGGTCTTGGAAAAAACGCTCGGTAAGCTTCCGAAAAAGCTTTCCTGTCGTTACAATCCCGGCGGGCTGTTTAAAATTTCCAACAGTATTATGGACAACCCCGGCGATGCCAAATACGGTATGACGACCGAGCAACTGTTTGAAGCATTTCGTATTTTGAAAGAAAAGGGCGTAGAGGAGTTCGGTATTCACGCATTCCTTGCGAGCAATACCGTAACGAATGAGTATTACCCGACCTTAGCGAAGGTACTGTTCGAAGTTGCGGTACGCTTGAAAAACGAAACGGGCGCGAACATCAAATTTATCAATCTTTCGGGCGGCGTCGGCATTCCGTATAAGCCTGACCAAGAGCCGAATGACATTTTGGAAATCGGCAAAGGCGTAAAGGCGGTCTATGACGAAGTCCTTGTGCCTGCAGGTATGGGCGATGTTGCCCTTTGCACGGAGCTCGGCAGATTTATGATGGGTCCTTACGGTGCTCTGGTCACAAGAGCCATCAACAAAAAGCACACGCATAAGGAATACATCGGCGTAGACGCTTGCGCTGTAAACTTGATGCGCCCTGCTATGTACGGCGCATATCATCACATTACGGTTATGGGCAAGGAGAATGCGCCCTGTGACCATAAATATGATGTAACAGGCTCACTTTGCGAAAATAACGACAAATTTGCAATTGACAGAATGCTGCCCGAAATCGAAATGGGTGATTTAATTTATATTCACGATACAGGCGCGCACGGCTTCGCGATGGGTTATAATTATAACGGCAAGCTGAAATCAGCGGAGATTCTTTTAAAGTCCGACGGCAGCTTCGAGCTGATTCGCCGCGCGGAAACACCTGCCGATTATTTCCGCACCTTCGATTGCTTTGATTTTTATGAAAACGTTCTGAAATAAACTGCTTTTTGAGAGGTCTTTACCATGGCTTTTACGCATTTGCATCTGCATACGGAGTTTAGCCTTCTGGACGGCGCCTGCCGTTTGGATTCGCTTTGCGCCGCCGCGAAAGCCTTGGGGCAGACCTCTCTTGCCATTACCGATCACGGCAATATGTTCGGCGCAGTCGATTTTTATAAGTCGGCAAAGGCAAACGGCGTCAAACCGATTATCGGCTGTGAAGTGTATGTCGCCGAACGGGGACTTTCAGATAAGGTACACGGTTTGGATTCGACCCGTTACCATCTTGTTTTGCTTTGCAAAAATGAGATAGGCTATAAAAATCTCATTTATATGGTATCCAAATCATGGGTGGACGGCTTTTATGTGCGCCCGCGCGTCGATAAAGAATTACTGGAAGCGCACAGCGAGGGCTTGATTGCGCTTTCCGCCTGCCTTGCGGGGGAGATTCCGAGAAAATTATCCGCCAAGGATTATGACGGCGCGAAAGAAATCGCACTTTGGTATAACCGCGTGTTTGGGCAGGGGAATTACTATTTGGAACTGCAGGATCACGGTATGAAGGAGCAGAAGGAAATTCTGCCTGACTTGCTCCGTCTTTCCCGCGAAACAGGGATTCCGTTGGTCGCGACCAATGATGTGCATTATATTGAGAAAGCAGATGCGAAAATACAAAAGGTCTTAATTTGCATCCAAACCAACCATACAATCGATGAGGATACAGGGCTGGAATTCGGTACGGATGAATTTTACTTGAAATCCGAAGCCGAAATGCGCGAGATTTTCGATTTTTGTCCCGAAGCAATCGAAAATACGGAAAAAATTGCGCAGATGTGCAATTTAGAGTTTGAATTCGGCAAAACAAAGCTGCCGCATTTTGAAGTGCCGAATGGGCAAGACCATTTTGCATATTTCCGCGAGAAGTGCTATGCGGGGCTGTATCGCAATTACGGCGACGGGGTATCTGAAGATTACAAGGATCGCTTGGAATATGAATTGTCAGTGATTCGGGAAATGGGGTATGTAGATTATTTCCTGATTGTTGCGGATTTCATTTCCTATGCAAAGGCACACGGTATTCCCGTAGGTCCGGGCAGAGGCTCGGGTGCGGGCAGTATTGCGGCGTATTGTATGGGTATCACGGGCATTGACCCGATGCGTTACAATTTGATTTTTGAACGGTTTTTAAATCCCGAGCGTGTCAGTATGCCTGATATTGATGTAGATTTTTGCTACGAACGCCGCGAAGAGGTCATTGATTACGTCATTCAAAAATACGGTGCAGATCACGTCGCACAAATCGTGACCTTCGGTACAATGGCGGCGCGTGCCGCTGTGCGCGATGTCGGGCGTGTGTTGGGCATTCCATACAATACGGTGGATGCCGTATCCAAACAAATCCCGCGTGAGCTCGGCATCACGATTGAAAAAGCGCTCAAAAAGAACCCGGAGCTTAAAAAGCTGTATACCGAAAATGAGAAAATTCACGAGCTGATTGACACTGCAAAACGCGTAGAGGGGATGCCGCGCCACGCCTCTACCCACGCCGCAGGCGTGGTGATTACAGACCGTCCCGTGCACGAGTATGTGCCGCTTGCAAGGAATGACGAATCCGTTGTTACGCAATTTACGATGACAACGATTGAAGAGCTCGGGCTTTTGAAAATGGATTTCCTGGGACTGCGCACGTTGACCGTAATCAGTGATACAGTGAAAACGATTCAAAAAACACAGCCTGATTTTGAGATTGAAAGCATCCCGCTCGACGATGCGGCGACCTATCAAATGTTTTCAAAGGGCTTGACTTACGGTGTATTTCAGTGTGAATCCGCAGGACTGCGCAGCGTTTTAATGCGCCTGAAGCCGCGCAATTTAGAAGATATTATTGCAGTCATCTCCCTTTACAGACCGGGTCCTATGGATTCGATTGATGCCTACATCGAAAACCGTCATCATCCCGATGCCATTCGGTATAAGACACCGCAGTTAAAAGAAATCTTGGATGTGACCAACGGCTGTATGGTGTACCAGGAACAGGTGATGCAGATTTTCCGCACACTGGCAGGGTACTCGTTCGGCAGAGCGGACGTTGTTCGCCGTGCTATGTCCAAAAAGAAGCATAAGGTGATGGAAGAAGAGCGGGAATTCTTCATACACGGTATGAAAAATCCCGACGGAACCGTGGCGTGCTGCGGTTGTGTGGCAAACGGCATCCCCGAGGACGTTGCCAACAGCATTTTTGACGATATGACATCCTTTGCGTCGTATGCGTTCAACAAATCCCATTCCGCCGCCTATGCGGTCGTGGCTTACAGAACCGCATATCTGAAATGTCATTACCCTGCGGCGTTTATGTCTGCACTTTTAACAAGCGTGATTGACGATACTTCAAAAATTTCCACATATATTGCAGATTGCACCCGAATGCATATTCGCGTATTGCCGCCGAGTGTCAATGAAAGTCTGCATTCTTTTTCTCCGAAGGATAAAAAGACCATTCGCTTCGGACTTTTGGCAATTAAAAATCTCGGCAGGGGATTCATAAAAGAAATTACAACTGAACGGGAAACAAACGGTGCTTTTACCGATTTTTACGATTTTTGCAAGCGTATGCACGGCAAAGATTTTAACAAGCGTGCCGTTGAGGGCTTAATCAAAAGCGGTGCTTTGGACGATTTGGGCTTGAATCGGCGCGAAATGCTGCAAAACCTTCCCGAGATTGTATCGGGACTGGATACCGAAATGCGCCGCAATGTGGATGGGCAGATGGATATTTTTTCAATCGGCACGTCCGAAGTACAGGCGTATGCACCCGAATACAAGCACTGTCAGGATTTCCTGATTGCAGAGCGACTGCAATTGGAAAAAGAAGCGACGGGGCTGTATTTGTCGGGACACCCGATGACAGAATATCTTCCGCTGTCTGAAAAATTGCGTGTTACGAGAATTTCAGACCTTGCGGAAGCGGAAAATGACGAAATGAGCCGACTGCACGACGGAATGACCGTCAAATTGTTGGCGATTGTTACAAGCATAAAAAAGAAAACGACCAAAAACGACACCACCATGGCGTTTGTGACGGTCGAGGATATTTACGGCAGTACGGAGCTGTTGGTGTTTCCGAAAGTTTATGCGCAGTTCTCTCATTTGCTGTTGCCGGGAAACATCCTGTTGATTGAAGGGCGTGTATCTTTGCGTGATGAAGAGGAGATCCGGGTCGTTCCCGACCGCATTTCCCCGTGCCCGAATAAAGATGCGGTGGAGGACAGTGCCTCACAGACCGCATCCTTACCGCCTGCGCCTAAGAAACGGCTCGAGATTCCGCAGGAAATTCGGCAGGGGTTATTGCTCCTAATCGATACAGTCGGCAGTGCGCAGGATAAAAAAGTTCGGAATTTGTTGTCTATATTTGAGGGCAATATACCTGTCTATTTGTATTATAATGATACGCACGCAAAATACGTATCCGCACGCGGTGTGGACGTCAATATGCCAATGCTGTCTGAACTTAGGCTGTTGCTCGGCGAAAAAGGCGTACTCTTAAAATAATGCGGTTTTTTTGTTGGTTTTTCTTGACATTACGGCAGAAATGTGTATCATTATAATCTGAGTAAATTTTTTGAGGTGAAAAAGTATGAAAACCATCGGTGTTTTAACAAGCGGCGGCGACGCGCCGGGGATGAATGCGGCGATTCGCGCCGTGGTACGTTCCGGTTGCGAAAACGGTTTCCGCGTTATGGGTATTCGCCGTGGATATAACGGTTTAATGTACGGCGATATGTATGAAATGAATTTGCGCAGCGTGTCCAATATCATCAATCGCGGCGGCACAATTCTGTATTCTGCAAGAAGTCCTGAATTTAAAACCGAAACGGGTATGCAGAAAGCCATGGACGTGTGCAAAGAAGTCGGTATGGAGGGCATTGTTGTCATCGGCGGTGACGGTTCTTTCCGCGGTGCACGTGATTTGTCTATGCACGGCATCCCGTGCGTCGGCATTCCCGGCACGATTGACAACGATATTGCCTGCTGTGACTATACTGTCGGCTACGATACCGCTATGAATACGGTTATGGAAATGGTTGACCGTCTGCGTGACACTTCCGAATCGCACGACCGTTGCTCTGTGGTTGAGGTTATGGGCAGACGCGCAGGTTATCTTGCTTTGCATGCAGGCATCGCTTGCGGTGCAACGACGATTTTGATTCCCGAAGTGGAGTTTGATTTCGAAAAAGATGTGATTGAGCGTATGCAGCGCACCCAAAAGGCGGGCAAGCGTCATTTCATTATCGTTGTAGCTGAGGGAATCGGCGGCGTGCAGGATATGGCAAAACGCATTGAAGAGGAAACCGGCGTGGAATCCCGTGCAACGATTCTCGGTCACGTACAGCGCGGCGGCTCACCTACCGTGCGCGACAGAGTTGTCGGCAGTCAGATGGGCTACAGAGCGGTTGAGCTTCTGAAGCAGGGTATCGGCAATCGCGTAGTTGCTATGCAGAAAGACGAAATTGTAGATTACGATATTTTTGAAGCGCTCAATATGAAGAAGTCCTTGGATTTGGACCTTTACAGAGTTGCACACGAGATTTCCATTTGATGGACAGAAATATTGTATTGATTGGTATGCCTGCTTCCGGCAAGAGCACCGTTGGTGTGATTTTGGCAAAAACACTCGGTGTCGGTTTTGTGGATACGGATTTGCTGATTCAACAGCGGGAAAAACGTCTGTTGCAGGAAATTATTGATTCTGACGGCATCGAGCGCTTTTTGGATGCGGAGCGCGACGCGGTTTTGGCTTTGGACTGCCGAAATACAGTCATTGCCACGGGCGGCAGTGTTGTGTTCCGTTCGGAATCTATGCAAAAGCTAAAACAAAACGGCACAATCGTATTTTTGGACGTTTCGCTTCCAACCGTCAAACAGCGTTTGAACAACATTAAAACGCGCGGTGTGGCGGCGGCAAAGGACAAAAGCATAGAGGACATCTTCCGAGAGCGTTTGCCGTATTATCAAAAATATGCCGACATCGTGTTGAAGCTCGATGACTGCTCTTCTGAGGATGCCGTCGGTAAGATTATTTTCGCTTTAAAAAACAAATAAAAAAGTATAAATAGACTTTACGGTTTTGGGAATTATATTCTCGGAGAAAACAGCCGTAAAGTCTTATTTTTTCCGCAAATAAAAATTGAAAAACGACATAGAGTAGTAAGGCGGTGACAACCGCGTGCGGAGGTGAAAAATGAAGAAGCTTTTCAAATTTTTCAGCCTTTTGGGTCTGGGAATCGCCTCTGTGATTTTTGTGTTTGTGTTTTTGGGCGAAAAGCAGTATCCGGACAGCATTCATCTGATTGAAAACGAAGAATTGTGCGGGAGTACAATTTATTCCTTGTCAGACGCGCAGGATGCGAACGCGGTACGGTTTGCAAATTCCAAGGTTCTGCAAGCATCCGAGCAAGAAGAGTGCTATACGGTGAATATTTCCGTCCTGCACACGATTCCTGTCAAGTCCTCAACGGTGACGGTCAGTAAGCGGCAGTATGTTGTGCCGAGCGGTGACATTTTCGGCGTTAAAATTTTTACGGACGGTGTTTTGATTGTCGGTATGGACGATGTATTTACGGACAACGGCGCAGTCAATCCTGCGAAAGAGGCAGGCTTAAAGGTCGGCGACGTGATTTTATCTGTGAATGATGCACCGATTTCCAAAACCGCCCAACTGACACAGGCTCTGCAAACTGCAGAAGATACCGTAACAATTCGTGCGCGCCGAAACGGGAAAGAGTTTGCCGTGCAGCTCAAGCTTGCATATTCGCAAAACGAGCATATTAAAAAAGCGGGTCTTTGGGTGCGCGACAGTACAGCAGGCGTTGGAACTATGACCTTTTACGATCCCGAAACAGGTGTGTTCGGCGGACTGGGTCACGCAATCTGCGATATTGACACGGGCGAGATTATGCCGTTTCAAAGCGGTGTTGCCGTGCAGACCGAAATCAACGGATGCTATAAAGGCAGTCCCGGCATCACGGGCGAGCTTTGCGGTGTGTTCCAAGATAAAAACATCGGTGAGCTGTATGATAACAAGCAAACCGGTGTGTATGGCACACTTGCAAGCTTCGACAAATCCGCTTCCCCGTTGCCTGTGGCAACCAAAAACGAGGTGAAAACCGGTTACGCACAAATTATTTCAACGGTTGATGAAACAGGACCGCACTATTACGATGTGCAGATCACAAAGATTTACCCAAATTCTGATGAGAACGGTAAAAATATGATTGTGGAAGTCACGGACAGCACTTTGATTGCGAAAACGGGCGGTATTATACAGGGTATGAGCGGCAGTCCCATCGTACAAAACGGTATGCTTGTCGGTGCGGTCACCCACGTTTTTGTCAACAACGCATTGCAGGGCTACGGTATATTCGCCGAAACGATGCTCCAAAATGCCGATGAGGTTGAATCTGCATTGATGCAAAAGGTTTCGTAAGCAAACAGGGATATAGAAGTGAAATGGTCGCTTCTATATCCCTAGCCAGACGGCGCAAATTTGAACCCGGTTTTGCAGGATATATTTCCCCCTGCACGGCGTCAAAAATGCTCGCAATCCGACAGGATTGCTGTGCTTTTTTCCTTATTCAGGGAAAA
>JAETSA010000024.1 GCA_021769885.1 Bacillota bacterium
ACACATCGTAGAGACAGCTCAGGCTCGCTGTCCGTTTGAAAGATTCTCACGCCACACAAGATAGATTTGATTTACAAATTGTAGGGGTCGCCGACTCGGCGACCCGCGGGCGAACGCAGTTCGCCCCTACGGGGTAGGGCGGGGAAGATTTCCCTATTAGGGAAAATGTCGCGAAGCGACAAAAGGGTAATGGCGAAGCCGTAACTTGCCCCCGCCGTTAGGTTTGTGCAGAATCCGGACTTGCTCGGGGCGCCGAGGTCGTCGACCCCTACGAATTGTGTGCCGCCGTTTGGTTTGTGCAAAAATTTACCTGCGCTCGGGCGGATGAAGGCATCCGCCCCTACAGAGATTGTTTTTCGTCGTTGGGTTGCGTGGATTTTTTGCGCGCAGCCCGCCTCTACATACAAAATCAAAAAACAAGGCAGGGAATTTGATTCCTTGCCTTGTTTTTGTAGGTTATGCGTTTTTCTTTGCGCTTTTACGCAGCGGGTTCGGGTCTTGTGCCGGAAGCGATTTGCAAAATCCAGCGCGCATCAACCGCGTTGATTACGCCGTCGCCGTTCACATTTGCCGCCGCTTTCTGGGCTTCGGTCAGTGCTCTGGCACCGGAAGCCGCCTGCAACACCCAGCGTGCATCGACTGCATTGATTGTGCCATCACCGTTGACATCGCCGAGTCTGCCTGCCTTCAGATAACGAATGGTATATTCTTCGACTAAGGTTTCTCTGCCGCCGACAATTTGCATAATCTGCAAAATCGGCTCATCCTCCGGTGCATATCCGTTATAGCCGTCCGGCACGAGGAACGCATCCACGATATCCGTCCCCTCGGGAAGCGAAACCGTCATAGAAGCCTTATCTACTGTTGCTGTGGAGTTCGGAGCTAACAGCATACGCGTGTAGCCCTCTTCTGCCAACGCGGGGTATGTTAATGCGTAAACCGCATTCCCGTTTGCATCGGTATAGCGGTCACCCTGCGGCTTGTGACTTGTTTTAAACGCAGTCGGTGCTTCGTTTTCATCGTGGAAGAAGATTTCCGTGGAATTTGCACCTCTGAGGAAGAAATCATAGAAAATGAGGTCATCGCCGTTTTCGTCATTTTGGTCGTCCCAAGTCACGTCAACAGCATACCAGTTGCCGTCTTCCATCTTGACATAGTTCCAAGCGTGCGGCTCGCCTGCATCGCCGACAACCACAATGCACGGAATGCCCGCGCGGTCGCAAAGCATTTTGAACGCTTCGGAATAGCCCTCGCAAACCGTCTTATAGGGTGCTAAAAATACGCTGGTCGCTTCAAAGCAGGTCGGACCGAAGCTGTTGTCGTAGGAAACACGCTTTGCAATCCAGTCGTGAATGCTCTTCAGCTTTTCAAAGCGGTTTGCCTGCGGTGCGGACGTATGGGTCGGCAGCTCCGTATCAGGTGCATAGCGGATAACGCTTATGTCGCTCGACGGCGCAAACTTAATTTCGACGGGCGCATTTAACGCCGACGCCCCGACGGACAGAACGCTGAAAATCATAATCAGCGCCATTAAAATACTGATAGCTTTTTTCATAACTATCCCCTGAAAAATATAATATACAATTTACATCGCCGAGCACAACGGTGTAAATTGCAGATTTTCTGTAAAAATTACCGATTCTGCAACAGCGCCGACAGTTCCTCCATAAACGCGTTAATGTCGCGGAAATGGCGGTATACCGATGCAAAACGGACATAGGCAACCTCGTCGATGTCCTTTAATTTATCCATTGCCAGTTCACCGATATGTAACGAGGTAACCTCGCGATCCAGTGAGTTCTGCAAATTCGCCTCAATATCATTCACGGCACGCTCGAGCGTATCCATCGTGACCGGACGCTTTTCGCACGCGCGCATCAATCCGCGCAGCAGCTTATTGCGGTCAAACACTTCACGGGACTTATCCTTTTTCACGACCAAAATCGGCACGCTTTCAATGATTTCATATGTTGTAAAGCGTTTGTTGCACTGCAGGCACTCGCGGCGGCGGCGGATTCGTTCCCCTTCGTCAGTCGGGCGTGAATCAATGACTTTACTCTCTTCATAGCCGCAAAACGGGCATTTCACAAGACATCCCTCCGTGTATACAAATTAACTGTTGTCAATATTATAGCAAATCCACCCTGCCTTGTAAAGTATCAAATCCTGTAAAATCCCGCGTTTTACAGCCACTTGGTCAGCGCATCGCGGGCGGCGGCAATCTGCTCGGGGGAGTCGTAACCGTTCTCATACAGCTCAAGCATATAATCACCCGAATAGCCTTTTTCCCGCATCACGCTGAAAAAGTGTTGAAAATCAAACTTCGCACCGTCGCACAGCGGCACAACACAATCGCGCGTATCGGTATAATCACTGATATGCACGTGCACAATCGAATCCGAAAACCGCGCAACAAATACATACGGGTCTATCCCCGTGCGGCGCGCCTGCTTGATATCTAAAACCATTTTAAAATCCGCACCGAGTGCGTCACGCATCCGTGCGAGATAATCAGGGCTTTCTGAACGGTAGTGCACCACGTTCTCCTGACAAAGTGAAATTCCCTCCCGCGCGCCGAGTGTATACAAGGTGTGATAACGTTCAAACACCTGCTCGTCGGGAATACTGCCCGGGATTTTCGCACCGTGCATCACAAGCAGCTGTGCGCCTAATGTCGCCATCCCGTAAAAATAGCGTTTGTAGTCCTCTAAGCTGTCCGTAAAACGGCGCTCGTAGGAGCTGAAGAAATAATATGACTCCGTAAACGACGCATAGGTATGAAAACTCTTAACCCGCATACCGTAGGTCTTTTGTATGTTTCTGAACTGCCCGATGTAGTCCGCATCCAACTCGCGCGGAGAATTAATGAAAATCTCCACGCATTCCGCGCCGAGCTTGCCCGTTTCGATTAAGGATTCCTCGGTCGTGCGCGGATAAAAGCACGCGGTCGAAATTCCGATTGCCATACACTGTCACCTGCCAAAAATTGTGCGTTGCCAAAAAGTGCGCTGCCTGTTACTATTGTAATCGGGAGGCACACAGAAATGCAAGCGTTATTTACACAAATTCACAAATTTTTTTGCGGATTTCACCCGCTCTCAAAACATATCTTTCGGTTCGGCGTGCCAACGGTATTCGGTATTTATGCGGCGGCGGGCGTCTGCCGTATGCTCGTAAATTATGCGGGAGACGCAGACCGCCTTTTACGCGTGAGCGCAGAGCTGCTCGAATGCGGCAAAGACTGCTTCGGGCTCGTATTTGTCGGCGGACTGATTTCACAGCTGTTTTTGCAGGCGTATGCCTATGATACAGGCGAGGAAATTTTCAAAAAATAAAACCGCCTGTGCAAAACACACAGGCGGCGCAAAAGCCGACCTTGCAAACGCATAAGGATCAAAAGGAGCTTTTGCTGGTCATATTCTATGCGAAAAAGCAAAAAAAATGCATCCTTTTTGAAAAAAGATAAAAAAAGTCTTGCTTTTTTGGGAGCACTGTGATAAAATACCAAAGCACTAGAAAAACTATCAATATCGAACGGAGGTTGAGATATGGGCGCTCTTGAAATTGTTCTCGGCATTTTACTGATTTTTGCTTCATTGGCAATCATTGTGATTGTATTGATGCAGAAGAGCCGTGAGGGCGGTCTTTCCGGCGCGATTACAGGCGGTTCCGACACCTTCTTCGGTAAAAATAAAAGCAGAACCAAGGAAGCAATCTTGGCGAGAGTTACAAAATACATCGCAATCGTATTTTTCGTGCTTTGCTTCGCCGCAACACTGCTTCTGTTGTTCCTGAAATAAGCTTTCTTTAGAATGCACAAGTAAGCGGTTTTTATAAAAGCCGCTTTTCTATGAGCCATTAGCTCAGTTGGCAGAGCACTTGACTTTTAATCAAGGTGTCCGGAGTTCGAATCTCCGATGGCTCACCACGAAGAAAACCCCGAAAAGCTTGATAATTCAAGCCTTTCGGGGTTCTTTTTTGTTTTTCTACGTTGTGAATATAAGGAATGAAAAGGAACAAATACGACCCAAAATGCACGGAAAAGTCGTATAAAAAGTCGTATAAAAAATAGAGTTTATAAGTCGTGGAAAAGTCGTATACAATTACGGCTTTTTCTTTTCACTTTCCGACCGCATATACCCGACATACTGATTCAGAGAGTTTGCCGCAGAGTCCAATCGGCTTTGGCGGACGTGTGTATAAATATCCCGTGTTAGGGCAATGGTAGAATGCCCCATCAATCCTTGGGCAACCTTTTCATCAATTCCTGCATCATACAGCAGTGTCGCATAGGCGTGGCGAAGCTGATGTGGCGTAAAGTCGATTCCCGTTTCTTTTTGATACGCCTGCCACTTCCTGCGGAATGCGGACTTTGTCAGCGGCTTATTCCCTCCAAAGAGAAAATCTGTATCTGATTTGCCTTTCGCCATAACCGACAGCCGTTCTTCCACACAGGCAAGCATAGCAACATCCCGAATACCTGCATCCGTTTTCGGGTGCAGGGACAGCACAGGCATGTTTTGATTGTCTCCGCTGTAATTGACGGATTTGTAAATGTGTATGACTTTATTCTGAAAATCAATATCCTGCCATTGGAGCGCTAACGCCTCTCCCCGTCTGCACCCGGTAAACAATATCAAATAGGCGAACATACCGAATGTACAGTCTGCGGATTCCATTACAGTTTGTATGTCCGATTCATCGGGCAGTTCCCGCTTTGCTTTCGGCAGACTGCGCGGAACAGATACGGCCGAAACAGGATTGATGTCTGTATAGCCATTCAGGACGGCATATTTGAAAATCAAATTCAGCACGATTCTTTGCACACGTACCGTCTGCGCGGAATACTTTTGCTTCGCAAGGCGTTCTAACATACGCTTTATGTCTAACGGCTGTATATCTTTAATCTCCTGCGCCCCAAACGCTTCCACAGCACGATTATATGCAGGCGTATAGGAGATACGTGTGCCGCCCTCGATGGCAGAAAAATGCTCGTCCTGCCATTCCTCAGCAACCCGCTTGAAATACACCTTTTCCGCCTCTGCGGCTTCATTTTCAAACGCTTTGATTTTCTCAACCAAGTCAAACGCATCGGTATAATAAAAATGCTTTACGACCTTTTCCCCATTGATAATATACGTTTTCTTCTTTTCGTAATAGCCGTCTTTGCGTTTTGCCATCCTATATCACCTCGTTTTGGGCATAAAAATACCCGGACTTGATTTTTAAGCCCGAGCGTGATACAATAGAACCGCTTTAGCGAGTCGGTTCGGGTGTATCACTCGAGCTGTTTAACCGTTCACCTGTGCCAACAGATGGGCGGTTTTTTTATTTTTTAGTTACCGATGGTTTCTTGGTAGTTGATTTTTTGAAATTCGGATTATAGTGACCACAGGCATTTTCAAGCTTTTTGAAGTCACAGCATATTTTAGACAAAAAATCATTGTTCCCCGCAGTTGCTTTGAAGTAAGTCTTTGACGCGCTATTCAAAACATCGGCTTTCCGACGATTTATATATGAAATCTGACGTCTTAACAACTCGGCGTATTTTTTATCCGTCTCGTCATCTATGTCAAACGGGATTAGAGCTGAATCGTGAACAGGAATCATATTATTAAATCCGAGCAGTCCAAGCTTACCGTTATCCAATTTCATTATATGACTGCCGGTTTTTATATTTGTATGATTCGGCTTCGGTGATTCCATTGGAACGAAATAACGATAGTTGCTGACAATTAAAACAATACCGACATACGGACGTTTTTTGTTTTTATTATTTTGTACACGGCTGTCGCTGCCTTTAAGGTAGTATATGTATTTGTCATCAATACGATATAATCTTAAATTTTCCATAATCCTCCATCAAACGAAAAAACGGAATGAACAAATTGCCCATTCCGTCTTTTTGAGTCCCTACTTTCGGCAAGGGATTTCCGCTTTTTTGAGTTCTGACTTTCGGCACAGACTTTCCGCTTTTTTGAGTTCCGATTTACGGCTCGGACTTTCCGCTTGAACGAAAGGAAAATAAAGATGATCTTTATTCTCTTTAAGTGTGAAGAACTTCTCTCCACACTTATATTATAGACGGAAACCAACTAAAAATCAACAACAAGATATAGGCATATTATTAAATTTTTTCTATATTTAGCGTATTTTATATTTACATTTCAATTCACTTTCCAAATTTACTCCCCGCTCTGTGTGGGGCGTTTTTTGTTTTTATGTATTCAGCTGAAAAATCATTTTCCTGCCATAAATTGATGTCCGCAATTCAAACAAGTAACACGAACTTTTTTCGCACCAATATTACCGGCAACAAGACCGATACCGCCTGTCAGTGCCGCACCGACAACCGCCTTGCCGATTCCAAACCCTTTTTTATTGGCTGTAAGGCTTGTAGAACCGCATTTGGGGCAACAGGCTACACCATTCGCCTTATTCTCTGCAATGCGTTGTTTCGCCTGTCCGCGCTTCGTAATAGGCGGCATTTTTGTAGATTGCATCATCGTTTGACTCGCAGACATTTTCTGCGAAAATGTCTTTGTCGCCATAAACGAATCCACAATAGATTTTGCAGTTGCAAGGTCTATCCCCTTTTCGTGCGCATACCGTTTACACATTACAATCTTGCTTGCGCCTGTTTCCGCAAAAAGAGATTCTAAAAGCGCATTGTCTGCACCGCAATCAGGCGTTACAGATACAGGCTGTACTGTATTCGCTTGTGATGTCTCCGCCGCAGGCGTTCCACACTCCGAGCAGAATTTCCCGCCGTTCAGCGGTGCACCGCAGTTTGAACAGAAGTTTGCCATAATTAAACCTCCTACTGAATATCTCTGCCTTTTTCTAATGCCGCTTTACACAGCTTCTGAAAATTGGCGGAATTGCTGTTTTTCATTCGTCTGTATCCCGAGAAAGACTTCGGAGCTATATCTCCTAAATACTCCCAGCACCATTCATAATTTTCTCTATCCTTTGTTTCTTCTGCCGCCGCTTCAACCGCTTGTTCATATTCCGCCTTTTGTGCCTTCGTCCTGTTATCAACAAACGGTCTATTACTGTATTCAACTATATTTCTATGATATGTGGGCTTAGATTCACCGTCAAAATAAGGAAAAAAGGAATGACTGCAACCCTCGTGTATACCACCGTAAATAAAAAATGCATCCGGAATTTTGGGAAATTTCGTGCTTTTCCCCGATAACGAAAATACACGACCTTGATACTTTGCACATTCTCCGCAGGTACAGGGATGCTCGTCCATTTCGACCAAATCCGTTCCGAACTCACGTGCCAGCTGCTGCGGGGTCTTGCGTATTCTATTTGCATCATCATTTCTCAATCCGTTTGCATTAAACATTAAATCAAGCTTAGCTTTTTCTACTCTTGCTTCATCAAAACGCCGCGCTTTTTTCAGAAAGTCAACCAGTCTGTAATAATCGGATGCCATATACATATATGCGGAATAAGGCATAATTTCATTTGACTTTTTCAAACACTCAATCGCCAAATCCATTTGTCCCGCTCGCTTGTACTCTGTGGCTTTTCTTTGCAAAATATATTCTATATCTTTCCGAATATCGTGGTTTTGATATTTCTTCTTTTTCTTCGGAATCGGAATTGCACGAATCCCCTCTATAGTCGTTAAATCATATTTTTGAATCCCAAGGATTTCTTTTATTTTATCGGCAATCCCCATATTATTACCCCTATTTTATATGTGATATTTAATATCATTTTAACCTATGCCCCAACAATTTTCAACACAAATCTTTATCCGAAAAATTCCCGAATCAGCAAGCGCGGCACACCGAGCACACGGCATTCTTCCAAATTGGCACCCTCTATGGTTTTGGGTTGATATTCGGGATTGATTGGAATTAAGCGTAGCCAATCTTCCCCTTTGACATATTCAACCTTTTTTAAGGTAGCATTTTCACTATCATACAAGATTGCGCCGACATCACCGCTGCGGTTCAGTGTAGACTGTTTCAGAATCAGAACTTTATCGCCATCCAAATACATCGGATACATAGAATTGCCGTGCACAGACAACACAAAAAAATCCTCTTTGCTTCTGCCTTTTAAATAGGAGACGGGAATCTCAACAGTTTCTCCGCTCCAATCCTCAACCGCGATTTCGTCATATCCTGCGGCAATAGAGCCGATTACGGGGAAAGTAACGGTGTCGGTGGTGATTTCGGGGGATTTTAAATTATCGCTCTCCCACCCCATCAAAATACCGGGTGTAGTTTTGAGTGCTTTTGCAAAAGCCTGAATTTTAGATTGTGGTATATCATTTTTCCCGGATTCGATTTTTGCTATTGTTGAACGAGAGGTATACCCCATTTTTTCTGCCAGTTCTTCCTGTGACATTCCCAATTCTATTCTTCGGTTTTTAATATTTATATAAAGACAATTCAATTTTATCACCTCTTATATCGTAATCATACTGCAAAAGAGATTTAAAGTCAACATTTTTTCGTTTTTTTGCAAAATAATGTTGACAAATAGTCACGGCTGTTGTATAGTAATTACGTGATTTAAAATCAACAGAAAGAAGGAATAAATTTGACGGATACCAAAAGGCTCAAAGAAAGAATCCAAGATAAGGGACTTAAATACACCTATGTAGCAAGCCGTTTAGGGATTTCGCCCTATGGATTGCAGAAAAAAATTGAAAATGATACCGAGTTCAAAGCAAGCGAAATTAAAAAGTTATATGAGCTTCTTGAATTATCGGAAAAAGAGAGAACCAAAATTTTTTTCGCTTGAATAGTGATTTTAAATCAACTTATTTGTGCAGGAGGTGAGCAGATGAAATACAAAAGAGAAACCATTGTCAATATCGGTATATAGTGCCAAAAGTACAACTTACGACACCTTTCGTCAAGTGCCCTTGTCAAACGAAAAAATATGTGTATAATGGGCATTGAGGGACTGCTAAATATTGAGAGGAGAGTATAAAAATGGAAGAAAAGTCTGCGCTTCAAACAGAAGTATCACAGGGGAAAATCGGCATATCTGAAACGGAACTGGATAACCGATTATTAAATTTATTACATACTTCAAATGACACTTACAAAGCGTTTAAAATTGCTATAACAGTTATAACTGCATTTTTAGAGCAGCCTCAATCATCTGAATAACCACTTCACGTTTATCCAGTGGGACTTTATGGAATAATTCAAGAATTTTTGCATCAGCGTCGGACAGTTTATTGCTATCAATAGACTGTCCGTTTTGTTTGTCAGTCCAGCCCATAAGCCAAGCGGAAGAACAATTAAGACCATTTGCAATTAGTTGTAATCTGTCAAGCGGAATATTTGTAACAATTCCGTTTTCGTATTTGTAAATTGCTTGTCTTGTTGTGCCGATTCTTTTAGCGACTTCATCCTGTGTTAGACCAGCCTCTTTGCGAGCAATTTTGATTCTTTCTCCAACTGTCATTTATAATCACCAAATGAATTATAACAAGTAACTTGCAAATTTACAAGTTTTTTTTATAATTTCAAAAATAGAACTTGACAAGTTGCACATAGCGTGCTAATATATTTGTAACTTATCAGTTGCGAAAAGAGGTGATTGAATGCGAGTGGATTTGTTGCGGGGAGAAATCGCGCGGTCAGGAAAAACTCAAAAAGAAGTAGCTAATTTTATTGGCATGTCTGAAGGTACGTTTATTCGCCACATGAAAAAAGGGGCATTTGGTACAGATGATAGCGAAAAGATGATTGAGTTTTTAAAAATTAAAAATCCAGAGCGTATTTTTTTAACTTCTTTGTGACTTGTCAAGTTCATATTTAAAATACGCTAAGGAGGTGACTGCTATGCCGCGAGAAAACGCTTTATTCCGTCCGTACTTAGAACGGCTGGATGAGAAATTTCCCGACAAAGAAATCATATCACAAACAGAATGTGCGAATTTTTTGGGGCTTTGCACAAAGACCGTGCGGAAATGGTACGGTATTGACAAACGCGGAGTCAACAAGATGCAGCTTGCACGGATTCTGTCTGCAGAAAGAAGGTGAACCGATGCAACCGATTTTAAAAACAATCTTCTGGTCAGTGTACGAGCTGTTGCTGCTTGGGGCGTTATGTGTCCTAATTCTTCGTGTGCGCGCCGTATGGCGGACTTTGCAGGGATTGGAGAAAAGATATGCCCTCGCGCCCGAAACGATTCCTACGGGGCATACGGTACGTAAAACACGTGCAGAGATTCGCCCTGCACTTCGCAGATGCCGCACAGAATTTTTCTCGTGGACGGCTGTTGCGGCAGTCACAGGCTATGCGGTCTTAGACTGTTTTGTATTTAACATATTGATGAGGTGAAAGTAATGGAACAAGAAAAATTAAACGAAATTTTGCAAGCACACAAAAAATGGTTAGACAGCAACGGGGAAGAAGGCGCGCGTGCCAACCTGAGCGGTGCCGACCTGAGCGGTGCCGACCTGCGCTATGCCAACCTGAGCGGTGCCGACCTGAGCGGTGCCGACCTGCGCTATGCCAACCTGAGCGGTGCCGACCTGCGCTATGCCAACCTGAGCGGTGCCGACCTGAGCGGTGCCGACCTGCGCTATGCCAATATGGATTATGCCGTGTTACCGTTATGGTGCGGTGGGTTACATATGCACGCGGATGACAGAATTGGTATACAGATGTTGTACCACGCGGTTGCAAACATTTTGTTCAGCAAAAACACATCTTCGGAACTGAAAAAATCCGTATCGAATCCAGATATGATTGCGGTTGTCAACAAATTCCACCGTGTGGATGAATGCGGGAAATTGGAGGCATACGATGCGCAGCACAAATAAAAAAGCCGTGACGGCTGCCACCGAACACGGCAAAGAAACGTGTATACACACAAGTCCCACGTACTTAGTGTATACGCTTTTTCGAAAAATGTCAAGTGAAAGGAAAGCGTAAAGCTATGATAGAAAACAAATGTATTTCGAATGTTCGAGTTCGAGAATTGATTGACATGTCTCAGAAGACAAGAGAAGAAATCGGAGGCAGTATTGGCGTCGCTGCTTCAACAGTTACGAAATATTGTAATGGAGATAGGAAACTTACAGTTGAAGCTATTAAAAAGTTTTCCGAATTTTTTAACGTTTCAGCCGATTATTTACTCGGTCTTTCTAACGCAAAAACAAACGATAAAGATTTACAGGCAATATGTGACTATACAGGACTTAGCCAAATAGCAGTTGCAACACTCCACGCATCTTCGAACGTAAAATTTAATCAATTCATCAATGATTTCATTTTGTTTGTGGCTCAACAATAAAAAACAAACGTGTGTATATATCATTACCAAACAAATTGAAATCTGAAAGGAACGTGTAAAATTATGGTTACAGAACGCACAAAAATGTTAATGAAGGAATCGACTATCCCTGTAGAATATTTGGAAAATATTAATTATCTTTTTTCTACATACCGAAAC
>JAETSA010000008.1 GCA_021769885.1 Bacillota bacterium
TTTGTGCATCGCCGTTAGATTTGTGTGAATTTTGCGGGCGGATGAAGGCATCCGCCCCTACGGGGTGGTGATTTGCCATTGGGTTGGTGCAAAATCCAACCGTGCTCGGGCGGGCGCGCAATGCGCGCCCCTACGGATTGCAGGAAGACAAATCCGCGCGGAATTGTAGTGTTTCAAAAGCGTTATTTTGAATGTTGCACAATCCGAACGCGAATTTTGTAACAAAATGCACAAATGGCTGTAAGAGAATAATTTAAGTTTTTGATAAAATCGTCAAAAAGCCCTTGAAAAAAAGAAAATGGTTTGCTAAAATAATCCATATAAGGTGAGAAAGTGCCGTTTGCAACTCCTACAGAAACAGGCGTTCCTACCGAAACATATAGAGAGGTTATTCTTATGCCGAAAAAAGCAAAAGCAGCAGTTTCTCCGCACGAAGTACCGCTGTATCTGTTCCACGAGGGCAGCAATGCGCGCGCGTACGACTATTTCGGTGCGCACAAAACAGCGGACGGCGTATGCTTCCGTGTTTGGGCACCGCGTGCCAAAGCCGTCAGCGTGGTCGGAGATTTTAACGATTGGGATGCGCTTGCCGCACCGATGCAGCCTGTGCCCCAAAGCGGCGGTGTCTGGGAACTGACGCTTCCGAATATTCAGCAGTATGACGCCTATAAATACAATATTGTATCGCAGGCGGGCAAGTCCTTTATGAAAAGCGACCCCTACGGTGTGCATATGGAAACCCGTCCGGGCACGGCGACCAAATATTACGAGGTCGCGGATTGCTACGAATGGTCGGACGATGCGTGGATTACTGCACGGGGAAAGAAAAACATTTACAAATCCCCCGTCAATATTTACGAAATGCACGCAGGCTCTTGGAAACAATACGAGGACGGAAACTTCTATTCCTACCGTGCGCTTGCCGATGAGCTTGTACCGTACATTAAGGATATGGGCTACACGCACATTGAGTTTATGCCGCTGACGGAATACCCGTTCGACGGCTCGTGGGGCTATCAGGTCACAGGCTATTTTGCCGCAACCTCGCGCTACGGTACGCCTGCGGATTTGAAATATCTGATTGACACCTGCCATAACGCGGGCTTGGGCGTGATTCTCGATTGGGTGCCCGCGCATTTCCCGAAGGACGCCAACGGGCTTTACGAATTTGACGGCGCACCGCTGTATGAGTACACCGACCCCAAAAAGGGCGAGCATTATTCCTGGGGTACGCGCGTATTTGACTACGGCCGACCGGAGGTTCGCTCGTTCTTGATGTCCAGTGCGGATTTTTGGCTGCGTGAATACCACATTGACGGTCTGCGTATTGATGCGGTAGCTTCTATGCTGTATCTCGATTACGACCGTGACGAAGGGCAGTGGATTCCGAATAAAAACGGCGGCCGTGAAAATTTGGAAGCCGTGGAATTTCTGCAAAAGCTCAACGAAACCGTATTCCGCGAGCACCCGCACGCGCTGATGATTGCGGAGGAAAGCACCTCTTGGCCGATGGTTTCGCGTCCCGTGTATATGGGTGGCTTAGGCTTTAACTTTAAATGGAATATGGGCTGGATGAACGACATCCTGCGCTACTTCTCTTTAGACGGCTTTTTCCGAAAATACAACCACGACTGCATTACGTTCTCGCTGTTCTATGCATTCTCCGAGAACTTTGTATTGCCGATTTCCCACGATGAGGTCGTACACGGCAAAAAATCGCTGATTGACAAAATGCCCGGCACATATGAAGAAAAATTCGCGGGCGTGCGTGCATTTGTCGGCTATATGATGGCACACCCCGGCAAAAAGCTGATGTTTATGGGGCAGGAGTTCGGGCAGTTTATCGAGTGGAATTTTGCACAGGGTCTTGACTGGCTGCTGCTCGATTACCCCGCGCACCGCGCACTGCAAACGTATTTCCGCGAAATCAACCGGCTTTATAAAAAGACCAAGCCGTTTTGGGAAGTGGACGATTCGTGGGAGGGCTTTTCCTGGATTTCCTCGGATGATAAGGACAATTCCGTCATTGCATTCCGCCGTATAGACGAAAGCGGCAAGGAGATCATTGCGGTTTGCAACTTCACGAATGTGGAACGGACGGGATACCGCATCGGCGTACCGAAAAAGGGCAACTATAAGGTATTCTTTAATTCCGATGACGAGAAATTCGGCGGCGAGGGGCGCGGTGACCGTGAAAAGCTCCGCGCAGAGAGCGTCAATATGCACGGCTTCGAGCAAAGCATTGTTTTGGATTTACCGCCGCTTTCGACGATTTATTTAAAGAAAACAAGATAAACTGTACTTTCCATAGTATTTTACAAATTATTTTCCTTGAAGGAGGAATTATTTTATGGCACGTAAAATGGAGTGTATTGCGATGCTGCTCGCGGGCGGGCAAGGCTCACGCCTCGGGATACTCACCAAAAACATCGCAAAACCTGCCGTCCCCTACGGCGGCAAATACCGCATCATCGACTTCCCGCTTTCCAACTGTGTGAACTCGGGCATTTCCACGGTCGGTGTGCTGACGCAGTATCAGCCCTTGGAACTGAATGATTACATCGGCAACGGTCAGCCGTGGGATTTAGACCGCGCCAACGGCGGTGTGCACGTACTCTCGCCCTATCAGCAAATCAAAGGCTCGGAGTGGTATAAGGGCACGGCAAATGCAATTTATCAGAACATCACGTTTATTGACCGCTACAACCCCGAATATGTGGCGGTGCTTTCGGGCGACCACATTTATAAAATGGATTACTCCAAAATGCTCGAATATCACAAGGAAAAGGACGCCGCCTGCACCATCGCGATGCTCGAAGTGCCGTGGGAGGAAGCCCCCCGCTTCGGTTTGATGCTGACGGATGACGACAATAAGATTACGGAATTTGAAGAAAAGCCCAAAAATCCGCGCAGCAACAAAGCGTCTATGGGCGTATACATATTCACGTGGAGCAAGCTTCGCCAGTACCTGATTGACGACGAAGCCAATCCCGATTCTTCCAACGACTTCGGGCACGATGTCATTCCCGCCATGCACAACGCGGGCGAAAAGATGTACGCCTATCTGTTTGACGGCTATTGGAAGGATGTCGGCACGATTGACAGCCTGTGGGAAGCAAATCTTGACCTTTTGAATCCGAAGGTGGATTTGGATTTGTCCGACCCGACGTGGAAAATCTATTCCAAGACCCCGACCGCACCGCCGCACTATATCGCCGCGAGTGCAACCGTGGAAAATTCAATGATCGGCGAAGGCTCGCAGGTCTACGGTGAATTGGATTTCTCCATTTTGTTCCACAACGTCACCGTAGAGGAGGGCGCGGTCGTGCGTGACTCTATTGTGATGCCGGGCACGGTTATCAAATCGGGCGCGGTGGTACAGTATGCCATCGTCGCGGAAAATGCAGTCATTGAAGAGAATGCCGTGGTCGGCGAACGTCCCGAGGATATGCAGAACCTTGAGGATTGGGGCGTTGCCGTGGTCGGCGCGGGTGTCAGCGTCGGGAAAGGTGCGCACGTCGCACCGAAAGCGATGGTTGACGCAGATGTAAAGGAGGCGGAATAATGACCGGCAATAACATTTTGGGCATTATTTATTCCAATAAATACGACGAATGCTTAAACGAAATTACAGGCCTGCGCACCATGGGCTCGGTGCCGTTTGCAGGCCGCTACAGACTGATTGACTTTGCGCTGTCCAATATGGTAAACAGCGGCATTGAAAAGGTCGGCGTCATTACCAAAAGCAATTACCAGTCCCTGATGGATCATTTGGGCACGGGCAAGCCGTGGGATCTCTCGCGTAAAACGGAAGGTATGTTCATTCTGCCGCCATTCTCGTCCGCAAGCAATATGGGCGGCTATACAAACCGTGTGGAAATGCTGCGCGGTGTGATGGGCTTCATTTCCCGTTCCACAGAGGAATACATTTTGCTGTCCGACTGCAACGAGGTTATGAATATCGACATTGACGAGCTGATGGATTTCCATACAGACAACAATGCGGATATTTCGATTGTCTACCAGCACGGCGACTTGCCGAAGCTGGACAATATTATGGAACTGCAAATGCAGGAGGGCGGGCGCATTACACAGGTCGCGCTTTCGCCGAACACGTCAGGTGCGGTAGATTATTCTTTAAATATGATTTTGATGAAGCGCTCGCTTTTACAGCGGCTCATCAATGAAGCGGTCAGCCTGAACCACGAATCCTTTGAACGCGATATCATTCAGGGAAATGTCTCAAAACTTCGCATTTTCGGTTTCGCGGCAAAGGGCTTCACCCGCACTATCGATTCGCTCGCAAGCTATTTTAAGGTCAGTATGGATTTGTTAGAACCGCAGAACTGCGCACAGCTGTTCGACCCCGACCGTCCCGTATACACCAAGGTGCGTGACGATATGCCTGCCATTTACGGTCTTGGCTCTAAGGTCAAAAATTCGCTGATTGCCGACGGATGCATCATCGACGGCGAGGTGGAAAACTCCATTCTCTTCCGCGGCGTTCGTGTCGAAAAAGGCGCGGTTGTGAAAAACTCTATCCTGATGCAGGGCAGCTTTGTTGCCACCGGCTCCACACTCAATTACACCATCGCCGACAAGAGCGTCGCAATTACGCCGAACAAAACCCTCTCCGGTGCGGAGAATTATCCCGTATTCGTCGGTAAGGGTATTGTAATTTAAGCGGATTTTGTGCAAACCGCGTAGGGACGGACATCCTTGTCCGTCCGCAAATTTCCGCAAGATAAAAAGATAATTTGTAGGGGCGGCTACCTCAGCCGCCCGAGCAAGGCTTGATTTCGTGCAGACGCATCCTGTGCCGTGTGAGATTCTTTGCTGCGCTCAGAATGACAATTTGCACTAATGAAAGGAAAAACCTATGAAAGTTTTATATGTTTCCAGTGAAGCACTGCCCTTTATGGCGTCTGGCGGGCTTGCTGATGTGGCAGGCTCTTTGCCGCAGGCACTGCGCAAGCGGTTAATCGGCTGCCGCGTGGTGATGCCGATGTATGACGGCATTCGGCAGGAATTAAAGGACACCATGACCTTCCTCACGAGTATTTCCGTGCCCGTGGCATGGCGCAGACAGTACTGCGGTATTTTCGAGGCCAAGGCAAACGGCGTTATCTACTATCTGCTTGACAATCAGTATTATTTCAAGCGGGACGGCATTTACGGCTATTACGATGATGCAGAGCGGTTTGCATTTTTTGCACGCGCGGTGCTTGAAATGCTGCCGCATATCGGCTTCAAGCCCGACATCATCCACTGCAACGACTGGCAGTCCGCGCTCACACCGCTTTACTACAGCACGATGTATGCAACCCGTGAAGGCTATGAGAATATCAAAACCATTTTCACGATTCACAACATTCAGTATCAGGGTACATACGGCAAGGAACTGATTGGCGAAGTGCTCGGCCTGCGTCCGCAGGACACAGGGCTAATCGAGTATGACGGTGACGTCAACTTTATGAAGGGCGCGATTGAAACCGCCAACCGTGTGACGACCGTCAGTCCCTCTTACGCCAACGAAATTCTCGACCCGTGGTATTCCCACGGCTTGGATACAATTCTCCGTGAGCGCAGCTTTAAGCTGTCGGGCATTCTCAACGGCATTGATACCGTCAGCTACGACCCCGAAACCGACCCCGATATTTTTGAGCATTACTCGGCGGCGGACTTCTCCGCAAAAGCCGAAAATAAACGCGCCTTGCAGGAGCTGATGGGCTTGCCGCAGCGTGCGGATGTGCCGCTGATGGGTATGGTCACGCGCTTGGTCGGGCACAAAGGGCTTGACCTTGTGAAAGCGGTGCTCGATGAACTGCTCTCGACCGAGGATATTCAAATGGTCGTGCTCGGCTCGGGCGAATGGCAGTATGAAGAGTTCTTCAAAGCGATGGCGGCAAAGCATCCCGACAAATTCGCGCTGAAGCTTGGCTTCGTGCCGTCGCTCTCGCGTAAGATTTATGCGGGCACGGATTTGTTCTTGATGCCCTCGAAGAGCGAACCCTGCGGACTGTCGCAGATGATTGCGCTTCGCTACGGCTCAATTCCGATTGTCCGCGAAACAGGCGGACTGCGCGACAGCATTCAGGACAGCGGCGACGGGCAAGGCAACGGCTTCACCTTTGCAAGCTACAACGCACACGATATGCTGTATACCATTCGCCGTGCGCTCGAGGGCTACAGACAGCCCGACGGCTGGAAAATCCTGATGAAGCGCGCAATGGAGTGCGACAACAGCTGGGGCAAATCCGCCAATGCGTATATTAAGCTGTATAAGGATGTTTTGAAGGATTAAAACAGATTTTCGCGCACTTCCCGTAGGGGCGCGCATTGCGCGCCCGCAAAAATCAGATAGGGCTTCGCGGAACGACACTTAAGGTCGTTCCCTACGCCTGTAGGGGTCAGCGTCCCGACAACCCTTGTGTAAAAAATACGGACAGCGAGCCGGGGCTGTCCCTACGATACGTAAAATGATACGCCGACTCCGTAGGGGCGCTTCACGAAGCGCCCGAGCACGGGTGGATTTCGAACAAACCTGCGGCGGGAGCAAGCTCCCGCCCTACCGATTGTATAATCCGCTTTGTGCAATGAGTGGATTCTTCGATTCGCTCATAATGACAAGATTTTACACGAAATGCGATTTACAACGCATACCCCATTAAAACCGCACCGCCGACAATATTCAGCACCTGAAAGCCCTGCTTTTTGTAAAAACGCAGGGCTTTTTTGTTGTTACTGCCGACGCAAAGAAAAACGCCCGACACGTTTTTCGCGCGCAAATGGGCTTTGAGCGCATCCATTAAAGCTGTACCCATCCCCTGCCCTTGTGCTTCGGGCAATAAATCAATGTGCAAATGCGCGGGATACCGCTTCGCATATTTCTTTTGAAGCTTGGGCTCAAAATACGCACGTACGCCGCGCAAAAATCCAAGGTTTCGGATATCCTTGCATTCGTTTTTTCGAAAGCTTTCACAATAGGTTTTATAATCGGGCGCGCAAAGAATATAGCCGACCGCTTCATCCGCTTCGTTTACCGCCACAAAGCAATCGTCCAAGCACGCGCGCGTATAATACCGATTGTAAAGCAACAGCGTATTTTCCCTTGCCGCCGCATCTTTTCTTAAATTTGCACTTGCAGTCAGCAGACAAATCCGCTCTGCTGCGGGAATATCCCGTGCTTCCATTTTTCGAATATGCAAAAGAATGTATCCTCCTTTGCCGTTATTTCTTTTTTTGCCGAATCCCCATATACGAACAGCTGATTGCCAAAAACAAGCCCAATAAAATCCATGGGAACGCGGCATTTGCAAACTCACTGATCATCCCAAACGCTCCTCACTTATGCACGGACCTGTAAAATTTCCAATACCGCACACCGAACTGTATAAATGCAATTACATAAACCGCAAACAGCACACAGTAAAATATAAAAACCGCTCTGCTCTCGGGGAATTGACTGTGGCTCTGTATGAACATTTGCGGAATAATCAGCGACAAGAAGATTATCAAAAGCGGCGTCATCCGCCCGACAAAAACACGCTTCATCATATCCAGTCGGGACGCGTCGTCGCAGAAAATGCCCTCCTCGGTTTCGCCCATTTCACAAGCCGCCTTGCGAAAATAGCTGTACCCTGCGTAATTCTGCAAGTATTCCCAGCCGCAATCGCGGAATAGCTGAATGTATTCGTTTGGCTGTTTGGTGCTGTCCGCATTGTAGTCCAACTGATAGACGACATCCTGCGGCACGCACTTTTCAAAATGATATACGCCAAGCCCGCTGACGCGGACAAATGCCCAGCCGTTTTTATGCTGTTCTCTGAGATACTTTTCTTCTTTCTGCCATTCGGGAACCGAAAAAAATCGGAGCTGTGTTTTTGTGTTGCCCATATTATTTTGCCGCCTCCATACTTTGATATAAACGCGCAATTCTTTGCATTTCCAAATTTAAAACCTGCGTTCCGAGGTCTGTAATGCAATAAATTTTCCGTTTGTCCTCTTCCCGCACAAACCGAATCAAGCCGTCCTTTTCCATTTTGGACAAACTCCCGTACAGCGTGCCCGGGCTGATTTTGATTTCCCCGTGCGTCAACTGCTCGGTTTTTTTCACAATGCTGTAGCCGTGCGCTTCTTCGCGCAGGCATAAAAGAATATAAAAGCCGGTTTCCGTCATCGGCACATATACTTTTCTGATATGACTGTCCATTCTGTCGCCTTTCTATGCACTGCAATGTATCGTACTTCGATATATAGTATAGCACTGCGATATACTTCTGTCAAGTATCAAATGTGATTTGGATAGGGTGTAGGGAACAACCTCTGTGTTGTTCCGGGAAATCTGCACGAAGTGACTTTGATTTACAAATTGTAGGGGTCGCTGTTCTCGCCTGCCGGCTTGGTCGGTGCTTCTAAGCTTCGCTTAGAGGTGTCCACCGGACACCCGCACCCTCAGCGACCCGTGGGCGAACACAGTTCGCCCCTACAGGTGTAGGGAGCGACCCCTGTGTCGTTCCGTAAAATTCGCACAAACCAAATTGAATTTGTGCGTAGGGAATGGGCATTGCCCATTCCGCGGGTCGCCGAGGTCGGCGACCCCTACGGATTGCAATTCACCGTTGGGTTTGTGGAAAATCCAACCGTTCTCGGGCGATTCGTGAATCGCCCCTACGGGTTGTGTTTCACCGTTGGGTTTTTGCAAAAAGCCGACCGTGCTCGGGCGGATGAAGGCATCCGCCCCTACGGGTTGTGTTTCACCGTTGGGTTTTTGCAAAAAGCCGACCGTGCTCGGGCGGGCACGGAAGGTCTCGCCTACCGGCTCGGCCGGTGCTTCTGCATACTTTCGTATGCAGAGGTCTCCACCGGAGACCCGCACCCCGCCCCTACGATTGACGCATTGCCGCGGTCAGCACATACGCCGTTTGTACGCTATCCACACGAATGCATTTGCCCCCGCCGCAAGCACACAGGCAAGCAGAACCGAAATCCACACGCCCATTTCCGCATTCCGCTTCGGCAGAATCGCAATGAAAACCGCCGACAGCACAAGCAGAACGCACGGAGAAAACGCCGCCCGCAATTTTTCACCGACGGCTTGGAAATATGTGCCCGCAATCAGAATCACAGGCACAAACGGCAGGCTCCCGCAAAGTATGCGCAGTCCCTGCGCCCCGAATGCTGAAATCTGTGTATTATCGGTAAAAATGCAAAGCATTTGCTCCGCGAATAAAATCGTGAGCATCACGCCCAAAATCGCATAAATTTCGCTGTAAAGCAGAGTCAGCCGCAGTGTACCGTTTACACGGCGGCTGTTTTTTGCGCCGAAATTAAAGCCAAGAATCGGTGCGGATGCCTGCGCAAGCGCCTGAAAGGGCACCAGCGCAAACGCAATGATTTTGGACATATAAGCGAACGCATTTACGCCAAGCGTACCGATATTTCCCGCCAACGCCCGATTCATCAGCAATGTCATAATAGATATGCCCGACATCTGCAACAGTGTCGGCACGCCGACCGTGAGAATTTCCGCCATCGTTTTGCGGTTCAGCTGCACCGTGCGGAAGCTTTGCACCGAGCGTTTTCTGAAAAAGAATACGCTCATCGAAAAACTGGAAATCCAGCAACACACTGTCGCAAGTGCCGCCCCTGTTACGCCGAGCTTTAAGATATATATGAATACATAATCCAAAAGTACATTTATCGCCGTGGGCACAAGCCAAATACACAGTGCGTAGCGCATTTTGCCCTCTGCGCGGATGATGGAAGAAAATCCCGTAGAAAATACATTGCCGAGCAAAATGACTGTAAAATAAGCTTTCGCATAGGGCAGAATCTCCTCAGTCGCCCCGAAAAAGCGCAGCAGCGGCACGCGAAACAACAGACCGACAACAGCAACAGCGGCAGAAACCGTATAAAAAAGGAACATCGCATTTGCCGTGGCATTCCCCGCGCCCTCGTAATCCGATTGTCCCAATCTGCGGGATACAATCGACGCCGCACCGCCGCCGATCATTTGTGCAACCGCCCCCTGAAACATCATAAACGGAAACACAACAGACACGCCGCCCATAGCGTCATCCCCAACGCCGTACCCGACAAACAGCGTATCCGCAAGATTATACAGCGCATCAAAAAACAATGCACAAAAGGTCGTCAGCGCATAACCGACCAGTAACCTCGGGAGCGGCGTATCCTGCATAGAAAGTGCGGTTTTCTTCTTCGGCGTCATTGCGGACGTTCCAAGGTGCGGAACGCTTGCTTATACAGCATTGCGGCACTGAGTACATTCCGCCACCAGCCGAAATGATGCGGCGTATAGCGATAGTATTTTTCGACCTCCTGAATCAGTGCCATAACCCCCTCAGCAAACGCAAAGCGGATGCATTCCTCGCGGCTGCACACAATCGGTCTTTCGCTTACCTCATTGTAGGCGCGAACAGACAGTGTTTTCTTCGAGAGCGGCTTCGGAAATTCCAAACAAATAAAATCAAAAATTCTATCGCCCCAAAAGCTGCGTTCGGGGTCAATCCACGCAATCTCGATTTCGCCGTTTTCCAGTCGGTGGCAAAGCATATTCGGCATCCACGCGTCGTAATTCACCATCGTGCAGGGCACTTCTTTTAAGATGCCTTCGTACTTCTTAGCATAGGTAAGCAGTTTTTTGCCTTTCGGGGACTTCTTGCCGACGCGCTCGGCATCGCAAATCAAATTTTCGAGCATACTTGTGAGCGCATCATACCAATTGCCGTGCAATCCGTTTTGCAGATAACCAAATTCGGTATTCTGAATTTGGTGCAGCTGTGCAACCATTTGTGCCACCTTACGGCTGCATTCCGTTTTTTCGTCGGCAGTCATTTGGAACTCGTCCATTTGCGTGCCCTCAAGTTTTTCCATAATGAAATATGCGGTCGGTATCAAGGTTTTGGAATCATCCGCAAAGTACACCTCGGGCACACGGATGTCCGTTTGCGTCCGCAGGAGTGAATACCAATACACTTCGCTTTGCATCATCTCTTTTTCATAGGTAAGAATCGGCGTATCGGCGGCAGGCGCGACCTTTAAGACATACGCTTTATCGGCTTCGACCGCATAAACGGCATTATACTCGCCTGCGCCGAGCGGCGCGATGCTTGTAATTCCCGTGATGCCTGCATTTTCAAACAAACGCGTGACGGTTTTGTCGTCTAACAAATATTTTGTACGGCTGACCATAAAGGAACCTCCCGAAATAGAATTTTCTGTTTCTATTTTGGATTGTACTGCCAAATTCCAAAAAAATATATCAAAATTCTCGGAAAAATATTAAAATTCCGAAGTAAAAATACAAAAAAACAGAGGCACGGCTTTTGCCGTACCTCTGCGAAAATCAGGTTTTTACTTACGCAAGCTCTGCGAAGTATTTAATGGTGCGAACCATCTGGCTGGTGTAGGAGTTCTCGTTGTCATACCAAGAAACAACCTGTACCTCATAGAGGTCGTCAGCAATCTTCGCAACCATGGTCTGGGTTGCATCGAACAGAGAACCGTAACGCATACCGATAACATCGGAGGAAACGATCGGATCCTCATTGTAGCCGAAGCTCTCGGAAGCCGCCGCTTTCATAGCCGCGTTGATGCCCTCTTTGGTCACGTCAGCACCCTTGACAACAGCGGTCAGGATGGTGGTAGAACCGGTCGGAACGGGCACGCGCTGTGCAGAACCGATGAGTTTGCCGTTGAGCTCGGGAATAACCAAGCCGATTGCTTTTGCGGCACCGGTGGAGTTGGGAACGATGTTTGCAGCGCCTGCGCGTGCACGGCGAAGGTCACCCTTTCTGTGCGGGCCGTCGAGAATCATCTGATCGCCTGTGTAAGCGTGGATGGTGCTCATAATACCGCTCTGGATGGGTGCATAATCGTTGAGTGCTTTTGCCATAGGTGCCAAGCAGTTGGTGGTGCAGGATGCAGCAGAAATAATCTGATCATCCGCAGTCAGGGTCTTTTCGTTTACGCTGTAAACGATGGTCTTGAGGTCATTGCCTGCGGGTGCAGAAATAACAACCTTCTTCGCACCGGCAGTGATGTGTGCCTGTGCCTTGTCTTTGGAGCAGTAGAAGCCTGTGCACTCAAGCACAACGTCTACGCCGATTTCGCCCCAGGGGAGCTCAGCTGCGTTTGCAACTGCGTAAATTTTCAGGGTCTTGCCGTCAACAGTGATGGTGCCTGCTTCGTCGTCAGCGGAAACGGTGTGTGCGCCTTCGCCGATTTTGCCGCAGTAACCGCCCTGTGCGGTATCATACTTCAGAAGATGTGCAAGCATAGAGGGCTTGGTAAGGTCGTTGATAGCAACGACATCATAGCCTTCTGCGCCGAACATCTGTCTGAATGCGAGACGGCCGATGCGGCCGAAACCATTGATTGCAACTTTAACTGCCATTGGGATTACCTCCAAAAATAATAATTTATTTTTTGCGATATTATTCTATACCGAAACGGGCAAATTTGCAAGAACTTTCGGGAAAAATCTGTCATGTTGTGAAAAGTTTGTCAGACTGCCTAAAATAATCCCCGATTGCACCCGCACAAAGGATAATACAGTCAATAGTATTGCATTTTCACGGATTTTCTATGCACATTTTCGGATTTTTTTCCCATACTAAAGATAGACGTAGGGGACGACCTTAAGTGTCGTTCCGTAAAATTTTGCACAATATAAATTGGATTCACGCGTAGTGGCGCTATAATCTATAAACCGCTTATTGCTCCCTCTTTGAGGGATCTGTCGAGCGTAGCGAGACTGAGGGAGTTTTCCACGTCCGCCGCTAAGTTGGTTCGAATCCAAACTCGAGCGGGCGAACGCAATTCTCCCCTACGCGTGTATTCCACTTGCTTTTTAGAAGAGGTTATCTATGAAACAGGATTTTTCACACCGCCTGCAAACGATGCAGGCGGCATTCGCCGCCGACCCGCACAATGCGTACTTACGCAGCGCGTTGCAGGATTATTTTGACGATTTGCGCGTGTGTGCGCAGGAAAATCTACAGCCGCCCGTCGGCGAATTGACCCGTGCGGCACTTTCGCTTCTGCGAAAATTCCGAAACGCACAGCCGCCGAACGCCGAAGAAGCCGCAGTTACCGTGGATTTGACCGCTATGTGCGAAGACCTCGCCTTTGCCTGCGATTTGCTGTGCGACAGACGGAATCGGCGCATTTACTGTACAGATGCCGAGGCTGTATTCTCTGTCTGCCGTCCGCGTGCCGTGCTGTGGGCTGTACTCAATCTGCTAACCAACGCGGTACAGCACACCGACGGGCGGTATATTTTTATCGGTACATCGGAAACGGAACAGCACGTGCGGGTTTTTGTTTCCTGCGAGGGGAATTTCCCTATATCCGCATTTCAAAGTGCGCTGGCGCACACGGGCGGCGGGCTTTGGTATGCCGCCGAAACCGCCGAACTGCACGGCGGTCAGCTGCTTCTTGCGCAAACCCCCGCACACAACACGGTATCCGTAACCCTCCCGCGCAAAGCGTATACGCTCCCCTGCATAGTTGAAACTGATTTCACCGACTGGCTCGCAGACAGCCTTTCGCCCGTATACACCGCATTTTGCGAGATTTGCACGCCAAGATTGTGAAAAATGCGCGTTCCGCCACCTGTCATTCTGCGCTGTCAGGCGAAGAATCTCATACAGAACAATGTGAATTTGATATATGCGTAGGGAACGACCTTAAGTGTCGTTCCGCGAAATCAGCACAATGTAAATTGGATTTGCAAATTGTAGGGGTCGGCGTCCCGACGACCCGCGGGCGAACGCAGTTCGCCCCTACGACTTGTAGGAAACAACCTCTGTGTTGTACCGCAGGGGTTGGCAGACTTGAGCGGGCGCGCAATGCACGCCCCTACGGCTTGCGGTTCGCCATTGGGTTGCGCAAAATCCAACCGTGCTCGGGCGGATGAGGGCATCCGCCCCTACGGGTTGTGCATCACGGTTGAGTTTGTGTAAGACCCAACTGTGCTCGGGGCGCCGAGGTGCGGGTGTCCAGTGGACACCTCTAAGCGAAGCTTAGAAGCGCAACCGAGCCGGCAGGCGAGAACGCCGCCCCCTACGGGGTTTGCGCATTGCCGTTTGGTGGTTCTAATTCTTTCGGGCGATTCGTGAATCGCCCCTACGGGGTTGTGCGTTGGTTTGCACGCCGTAGGGACAGCCCTTGCGGCTGTCCGTTCCGAAGTATCGCACACAATGCAAGACAATTTTTATATAACCGCCCATAAAATTCCAAAAACAGAATTGCGCCTATGAAAAAATATCCGCACAATCAAAAATCGGCGAAAATCGGGAAAAATCCGTGCAATCCTGTCAAAATCCGCCGTTGCGGTTCTTTTGACCCTATGTTATAATCATTACACGATGAAAGGAGGAGAAAGAACTATGTTACAAACCGTTCCGGGTACGGTTCTGCCGTGGACCGAAGGTCTACAGCAAAATGCGTTCGCGGTGCTGTCCCCCGTCTTGGCGGTAACCAAGGGCTTAACCCTGAGCCAGCTAAAGGAATTGACCGGGCTTGAGGGCTCAACCATTCAGAATTGGGTCAAGCGGGGCTGGGTGGAAAACCCGGCAGGCAAGCGCTACGGTGAAACACAAATTGTGCGCATTGTCATCATCAATATGCTGCGCAATTCTATGCAGCTGGAAAAAATTATTGCACTGATGGCGTACATAAACGGCCGCGTGGACGACCGAAGCGACGATATTTTGCCTGACCGCGAGCTGTTCAGTCTGCTTTGTTCGGTCATTTTTGAAGCGGATCGTATGCACTCTACCGACCGCGAGGTGATTGCGTCCATCATCGACAGCCGTATGGCGAACTACCGCGTTCCGAACGCACAGGCAGGCGAAAAGCTGCGACGTGCCGTGCTTTGTATGGTGCTGGGCTTTATCGCATCCGAAATCAAAAAACAGGCAGACACAGAGTACAACGCTCTGTTCGCCTGACAATTCTATCAAAAAGGAGAATCTGTATGATTTTAACAACAACGCCTAATGTAGAGGGGTATCCCGTCAAGAATTATTTGGGGCTGGTTTGCGGCGAGGTTGTCGCGGGCGTAAATTTCGTCAAGGATTTCGCGGCGGGGCTTACAAACTTTTTCGGCGGACGTTCCAATTCCTATGAGGATGAGCTGATTGAAGCACGCGAATCCGCGATTCGGGAAATGGCACAGCGTGCCGAGCAAATGGGCGCCAATGCCGTTGTTGGCATTGACATTGACTATGAGGTGCTCGGGCAGGGAGGCAATATGCTGATGGTCACCGCCGCAGGCACAGCAGTTATCGTCTAACAAATCCCGCTGTATGTAAAAAGGGCGCAGGATACCGCACGGGTTCCTGCGCCTTGCTGTGTTCGGAAAACCAATTATTTTTATTCACTTGGAACGGTTGCCGCGCAGGGCGTGTATCAGTTCCTTGGGCTTCGGCGGCTTGCCGTACATCAGAACGCCGATTTTGTAAATCGCCGCCGCCAAATACCCAATCAGAACGGTGGAAACCAGCAAAATTGCAACAGAAATCACAATTTCATACGGCTCCACGTGTCCCAGTGCAATGCGGGTAAACATCGCCATCGGCGAAGTGAACGGAATGAAGGACGCCGCTTTCATCACACCGTTGTCCACATTATTGATCATAGAAAACACGGTAATCATAAAAGAGACAATCATCAAAAAGGTGACGGGCATTACCAAAGTATTGATGTCCTCCAAGCGGCTCGCTAGAGAGGCAAGTGCGCCGTACAGGAACGAATACAGCAAATAGCCCAGCACGAAGAACAAAATTGTATATAAGAGCATAGAAAGCGGCATAGCGAAAATGCTTTCCACCACCATATTCCCTGCCCAATAGCTTTTGTTGACCCCGTAGAACACGAATGCACTGCCGAGCAGAAGCACTAGCTGCGTAAACCCTGCCGCGCCCGCACCGAGCACCTTGCCGAACATCAGATTCACGGGCTTTGCCGAGGTAATCAACAGCTCCATCGCACGCGAGCTTTTCTCTACGGCGACGCTCTGCGCCACAAACTGCCCGTACAAAAGCACCGCCATATACAAAAGGAACATTAAAATGTAGGTGTAAAAGAAATTTTGGCTTTGGTCGTTGCCTAAAATTACCGTTTCCGACGTCACCGTTGCCTGCATTATATCGGCGGCTTCCTCTGCGGAAAGT
The DNA here is from genome assembly GCA_021769885.1 of Bacillota bacterium. Taxonomy (GTDB): domain Bacteria; phylum Bacillota; class Clostridia; order Oscillospirales; family Acutalibacteraceae; genus Fimenecus. The sequence goes on from JAETSA010000008.1 coordinate 16,203, forward strand.
CCCAATGCCGCCATACGGGCATACTGATATTTTACCGTCAGGATTTCCTGTACGGTCATTTCGGTCATATCCGTCATCGCCGCCGTTTCTACGATGTATTTATACGCCGCATCGCCTGTCAGAAAAATTGCCGCATCGTATGTGCCGTCTGAGACCTGACTTTTTAACGCTTCCTCGTCAGCCTCGGTTGCGGTAAACTGATGCTGTGCAAGCCCGTTTTGCAGAAATGCGGCAGTTTCCTCGGCAATCCCCGCCGATTCAGTACTTGCAACCGCGATATTCTTGGAAGCACCCGCGAACGGCGTATTCTCCGTTTTCGATTTTCCCTCGGTAAACCGCGGGTAAAACAGCACAACCGCCATTACAGCAATCAGCAATGCCGTCAATCCGACAAACACCTTGTTTTTGGCGTAGCTTAAATATTCAAAACAAAAGATGGTACGAAACTGTTTCATATCGACCCCTCCGTATAGTGCACAAAAATTTCGTTCAGCGTCGGTTCTTTCACACGGAATGCATCGATTTTATCTGCGCAGTCCGCCAAAAGTGCGTACAGTGCCGCTTTGTCTTCGGCGCGGGCGAGCGTGACCGTTACAAGATTTTCCGAGCACTCTGCGCGCTGTACCGCATCGGTTTTGTGTTCCTGCAGGAACGCTGCGACTGCCGCGCTGTCTGTTGTGACAATTTCCACGGTACGGCGGTCAAAGCCGCGTTTGATTTCGCCGATGTCGCCCGAAAGCACCGCTTTTCCGTCACGGAGAATCACAATGTCATTGCAAAATTCTTCAATGTAATTCATTTGATGACTGGAAAACAGCACAAGCTTGCCGTTGGCAATCATCTCCTGCACAAGCTCCTTGAGCAATTTCGCGTTGACGGGGTCTAAGCCCGAAAACGGCTCGTCTAGAATCACAATATCGGGGTCGGTAATCAAGGTCGCCACCAGCTGTATTTTCTGCTGATTGCCTTTGGAAAGCGTATCCAGCCGCTTATCGCGGTATTCCGCCATTCCGAGTCTTTTGAGCAGACGGTCGGCTTGCTCTGCCGCCTGCTTTTTCGAAAGACCGCCCAGCTTTCCGAAATACAAAAGCTGTTCCAAAATCGGTTTTTTCGGATACAGTCCGCGTTCCTCCGGCAGATAGCCGATTTTTACGCGGTCCGTGCGCAAGGGCTGTCCGTCCAAAAGCACCCTGCCGCTGTCGGGTGAAAACACCTGCATAATGATGCGGATGGTGGTGGTCTTGCCCGCGCCGTTGCGCCCCAAAAGACCGAGCGCGCGTCCGCTTTCCACTGAAAAGGATACGCCCTTCAGCACTTGCTTCTCGCCGAAGCTTTTGGTTAAATTTTCCGTTTGTAATCGCATAAATCCGTTTACCTCCACTTGATTGCGGTTTTGGAATATGATAAAATATTGAAAACACTGTTTTTGTTTTTGATTATACTCCCGAGCAGAAAAATAATCAACATATAGGAAAGAATGTGCTAAATATGATACGTGATTTAACCGAAAAAAATCTGATTTATCAGATTCGCCAATACAAAATGAAACGCCGTGTGTATTTTTATCCCGAAATTGATTCCACCAACAATGCCGCAAAAAAGCTCTGCAATGAAAACAAGGGCGGCGGCGCGTTGGTGGTTGCCGATTGCCAGACGGCGGGCAAGGGGCGGCTCGGGCGCAGCTTTGCCTCGCCTGCGGGCACAGGGCTGTATCTGACGGCAGTATATGAGCTGACAGGGCAGGAAAAGAATTTTGAGCTTTTGCCCGCACTCGCAGGGCTTGCCGTGCGCGATACGCTTTACAATATGTTCGGTCTCGAGACCGTTATCAAATGGCCGAACGATGTGCTGTACGAGGGCAGAAAGCTCTGCGGCATTCTTTGTGAGGCGGTGAATGTCGGCAACCGACCGAAATATGTGGCAGTCGGCGTAGGGCTGAATATACAGCGCGGCGACTTTCCCGACGATGTAGACTGCATTGCAGGCGCTGTGGGGGAATACTGCACCGATGAAATTGACCGCAACGAGCTTTGCGTAGAGCTTGTGCACAATATGGACAGATACATCATCCGCAGTCACGCGCTTACAGAGGACAGCCGCGATGCGATTGCACGCTTAAAGGCTTGCTCGGCAACTCTCGGGCAAATGGTGCGCGTGATAACGCCCGACAGCGAATATGACGCACGCGCGCTCGACTTCGCGGAAAACGGCGGGCTCTTAGTCAGCTGTGCCGAGGGCGAAAAGGTCATTACCTCAGGCGAAGTGATTCATATTCGGTAATATACATCTACAGTGCACAGCGGGGCGAAATTTCGTCCCGCTTTTGGTTTGCATTCCATATTGACATTCAGTGAATGTCAATATGGATGAAATTATAGCATAAAATATCCTTGTTGACAAGCACCAAATGTCAAAAAGAGGGATTTTATGTTTAAAAATAAAGCCGTGAACGGCAGAAACAACATCTGCGGCATCAAGCTTGCCGAAATCCGCAAGGCGCAAACGCCCTATATGAGTCAGCGGATGCTGGCGGAAAAATTACAGCTTATCGGCATGGATGTAGACAAAAATGCCGTACAGCGTATGGAATCGGGACAGCGGTTTATAACGGATGTGGAAATTCTCGCACTATGCAGAACCTTTCAGATTACGCCGAATGCGCTGTTTGATATCGATTAGCCGGACGGTGCGCATTTGCCGATTGTGCAAATGTTGTAAAAACAGTCGATTTGTTGACACGGATTTGTATTTGTGATACAATTTCATCATTCTCGTTTATTTTGTAAAAATACGATTTTCGGAGCGAATTATGAATATTTATGAATCTGTTTATAAACAAAATATTTCCCATCCGAATAAACGCGCGCTTTCCGTGACAATGAACAACGGCGACCGCCGCATATATACCTACGGCGAAGTGTTCCAAAAAGCGGAGCTTTACAGTAAGCGGCTTGCGGAGGCGGGCGTGCAAGCGGGTGACCGCATCGCGTTTGTATCGGAGGGCTGTCCCGAATGGACGATTGCTTTTTTGGCGGTGTGCAAATTGCACTGCACAGCGGCACTGCTGGACGCCTCCTTAACGGCAGCGGAACTGGATGATTTCATTACGCAATCCGATGTGCGCGCGGCGTTCTTCTCCCCGAAAACGGCGGAAAAATTTGAAGACCTGCCGCCTTACCGATTCCCTGTATTCAATGTGCTGGACTGCACGGTGCTTTCAGGGTATCCCGATACAGTTTCGGCGGAGCTTCCTGCCACCCCCGACCCCGACGAGGACATCGCCTGCATCATTTTTTCTTCGGGCACGACCCGCAAAGCGGCGGGCATTATGCACAATCACGACAATCTCATCAACACTACCCGTATGACGCTGGATGTGCAGGGCCTTACCAATGAGGACCGCTTTCTTGCCATCATTCCGAACAGCCACATTTACGGTGTGATTTGTTTGGTGCTCGGGCCTGCGCTCATCGGTGCGGACGTGCATTATATTGAATCCATCAGTGCCGACGCCATTTTAGGCGCATTTGCGGAATACCACCCGACGGTGTTGCCCGCTGTGCCGAAGGTCTATGAGCTGTTTATGACCGCAGTGATGCGCAAAATCAAAAAAAGCCCCATCACGGCGGCAATGTTTAAGATTTTCTTCCCGATTTGTTTGCGTCTGCGCCGCAAAAACGGCAGTCTGTTAGGCAAAACGCTGTTCAAATCCATTCACGAGGGCTTCGGCGGGAACTTACAGTTCCTGTGCTCGGCAGGTGCGCCTTTAAATAAAGACGTCGCCGAATTTTACTACGGCACGGGGTTTAACATCATCATCACCTACGGCGCGTCCGAAACGAACATCCCAACGATTGGCAATGTGCCCGAAAATCTGCACACCGATTCCTGCGGCAAGCCGTATCCGCCCGTTTCCGTAAAATTCAGCGATTCGGGGGAGATTTTAATCAAGTCCCCGTATATGATGAAGGGCTATTTCCGCGACAGCGAATCCACTGCGGCGGCGTTCACCGAGGACGGCTACTTTAAAACCGGCGATCTCGGCGAGCAGGATGAATACGGCAACATCCGCATTACGGGACGTTCCAAAGAAAACATTGTCCTTGCAAGCGGCAAGAAAATCACGCCCGATGATTTGGAAGAAAAATACAGTGATTTGCGCGGTGTAAAGGAATTTGTCATCTGCGGCGTACCGCACGAAAATACGGATTATGACGAAATTCACGCGTTCGTTGTCCCCGAGGGCATCACCCAGGCGGACAAGGATGCCATCAAAGACGAAATCCGCGAAAAGGGCGCACAGCTGATTCAAAATATGCGTATCGGCACTACGCACTTTGTGTCGGAGATTCCGCGCACCTCCCTGCAAAAGCCGAAACGCTATTTGTTAAAACAGCAGGCTCTGCGCGAACGTACCGAAGGCGAACAGGATTTGACGCCCGCTGAGGCTTCACCGCAGGATATGCTTGCGCAGGTGATGCGCGTAGTGGCAAAAATCGCAAATACGACGGTGGAGGCAATCCGACCCGAAACCAAGATTTTTGCAGAGCTTTCGGTGGATTCTTTAAGCTCTATCAATCTTGCGCTCGAATTGGAAGACCTTTACAAGGTCAACATTGAGCGGTTCTATTATGACGATATGACCGTGCAGGATATCTTAGATGCCCTGCAAAACAAAGGCACGCCGCAAAAGGCAATCGGGCAGGAAAATGTATCCTACCCGCAAACAAAGTCCAACGGCGACTACTACACCTACGCCTTCTTCCGCAATGCGGCGCGGTTTGTGTATAAGCTCTCCGTGCACGGCAAAGAAAACATCCCGACCGATAAGGGATTTATTATCTGCGCGAACCACGTGTCGAAAATCGATTACTTGTATATAACTTCTGCGTTCTCCAAGGAACGGTATAAAACTATGTGCTGTATGGCAAAAAAGGAGCTGTTCCGCAACGACCCGTTCAGCCGCAAGCTGATTAAAGCGGCAGGAATGGTGCCCGTGGACCGCAGCGGTATCAATATGAAAACGATGGATAGCCTGAAAGCAAAGCTGCACGAAAATTGGGGCGTGGTGATTCACCCCGAGGGCACGCGCAGTGCGGACGGTATTTTCCGCGAGATGAAGAGCGGCGCGGCAGTGCTTGCGATTGATGCGGGCGTACCGATTGTGCCCGCCTATGTGAACGGTGCGTATGAAGTGTTCCCGCGCGGTCGCAAGATGATGCGATTCTTTGACTGGAAGCATATGCGAAAGTTCCCCATAGATGTAACCTTCGGCGAAGTAATTTCTTCAGACGGCAAAGACGTTGCCGAATTGACCGAGGAAGTGCAAAATGCAATCCTCGAATTGCAGGCAAAAGCGAAAGGCGAAAGCAAATAATCTAAAAGCGGGCAAAAATCCCCACCGAGCAGTCCTCGGTGGGGATTTCTTTTGTTATGGTTCGTTTCGGGTGGGAAAACCCACCTAAAAAAATTGCATAGACAAATGGCGATGCATAAGCCCGTAGGGGCGAACTGTGTTCGCCCGCCGAAGTCTGATAAAACCTTACGGAACGACACTGAGGTCGTTCCCTACGCCCGTAGGGGCGGGTTATTCCCCTAATAGGGGAAATGTCGCGAAGCGACAAAAGGGTAATGGCGTAGCCGTAACTCCGTGCCCGCCCGAGCAAAGCCCGAATTTACAAAAAGCCAACGGATACGCACAATCTGTGTAGGGGCGATTCACGAATCGCCCGAGCACGGTCGAATTTCGCACAGACCTGCGGCGCGAGCAAGCCCGCGCCCTACACCTATGCCGACCGTAAGGGCGTGCATTGCGCACCCGATGAAGTCGAAGAAAATTACGGAACGACACAGAGGTCGTTCCCTACGGATGATACAATTCACCCTGTACCGTGCATCACGCAATTTTTTTGCATCAGCTTATCATACTTTTTGAAAACCGTCTCAAAAATTTTGCGGCTGTCTTTGTTGACGCTGATTAAGGTTACACTGCTTCTTGTCTGCTTTACTGTATTATAAATTCGGTTTTTCACACGGGCGAATACGGCGTCGCTCGGGTGAAAAGCAGATACGGCTTGTTTTAGTGCATTTTCAGAATCAAACATCGGTAACGCCCTCTTTCTCCAAATTCATTTTAAAGCTTTGCTTTGCCTTTTGCAGGCGCGTGCGCACGGCGGACGCGCTGATTTTTAAAAACTCACCAATTTCCTCGCTCGTAAAGCCGAAGCTTTTGAGCGTCAGCAATTCACGGTCATCGGCGGGCAGACCCGCGAGCGCACTCTGAATGCTCAGCTGTGCACCGTCCGGTACGGCTGCCGCATCCTGTGCCGAAAAAATTTGCTCGGCGGCGGTTTGGGATTTCTCCCCTGCGTATTTCTGCCGCAGAAAATCGTTTTTCAGATTCACCGCACAGCGGAATACCCACGCGCGCCAATTGTCAGGGATTCTGTCGCTGTCTATTGCCTTCCAAACGCGCAAAAAAGCCTCCTGCGCCAAATCCTCAGCCGTCTGGGCGCCAAAACACACATTGAAATACGCATACACGTCGCGGAACAGCTCTGCATATACACGGTCAAACGCCGCTTCTTTTTCCCCCGCGCTCATTTCCGTGTAATCGTGCCGACATCTTGGCAAAGCAACTGCACGGTGTCAAAGGTAGCTTTTGTTGCACGCACCGTCCCGATGTCGCACATCCACAACACCTTTTCCCGCAGCAGCGCAGGGCTCACCTTTTTGTGTATACGCACCGTGCCGATATCCTTTAAAATTAACCTTCCCGGCAGGCTTTCCAGAAGGGATTCTGTCAAATAGAAATCTGATAAATCCGCTTTGATTAAAACATCTTCGTTAATCGGCGCATAGAGAACGGTTTCCGCCTCCAACTGAATACCGCTTTCACGCACACTCGGGTGTGCAACAATCAAATGCGATTGCACTTTTCCGCGCGCGGTCGCGGGGACGGCTGTCACAGCCGCAAAATCAGCGGCATAATATTTATGTTCCCCGTCGCCTGTGAATTTTTCTGCGGATAAAAACGCATTATTTTCCAAAATTTCCGTGCCCTGAAAATCAAACGGCATCGCTTTACCGTTCACAACCAGCAATTCTATGTTTTCACTGTTTCTGTCATACAGTGCTTTGCCGTTTACAACCAAAGACAAATGCTTTTGCGGCGAAATCGGCAAAATACGCGCTTTGCCGTTCACCACATACACATTTTCGCCGTCGGACACATTTGCGTTGCTCAAAGTCACGTCGCCGTTGTAAATATTGAGCTTGGCGTCCGCATCGCAATAAATGGTAGACGCCACATTGTGCATTTCTATCTTGGCGAACGCCGCGCGGGTTTGTGCATCGGAATCCTTCGGAAAAACCACCAGTACCACATTTTGAATGGATTCAATTTCACTTGCCGCCTCCACGGAATTGTAGCCGCGCAAGTCGCAGAACGTCATATTTTTAAATTTCATAGGAAAACTCCTTTTTTATTTGCGGACTTCGTAGGGGTCGACGACTCGGCGACCCACAACAATCTGCCGGGATCCCACGGAACAACACAGAGGTTGTTCCCTACACCCGTAGGGGCGGATTATTCCCCTAATAGGGGAAATGTCGCGAAGCGACAAAAGGGTAATGGCGTAGCCGTAACTCCGCACCCGCCCGAGCACGGTTGGAGTTTGCACGACCCAAACGGTGGACGATGAATCCCTCCACCGCTAACGCGGTCCCCCTCCCTTTAACAAGGGAGGCGTTACGTCCGTCCCTACGCGAGAATCAAACTTACGCTAACCCGTAGGGGCGAACTGCGTTCGCCCGCGGGACGCCGAGGGTGCGGGTGTCCGGCGGACACCTCTAAGCGAAGCTTAGAAGCACCGACCGAGCCGGCAGGCGAGAACAGCATCCCCTACAATTTGCGAATCCAACTTACATTGTGCAATATTTTGCGGAACGACACTTAAGGTCGTTCCCTACGCCCTACCGCACGCGGAATGACAGAATTTTGCACTTCATAAAGAAAGACGCAGAACGGCTCCTGACTGTCTGCGTCTTTCTTGCATTTTTACATTATTTACAGAAGCCGTAAAGTGAAGATGTGTCCGTTGCGGTATTGTCCACATACCACGAATTTTTGATTTGTGCCACGACAACATCCGCTTCGGTGACGGCTTTGCCGTCCGCAGTGCTTACCGCAACGGTATAGCACTTCACCGCACGAATATCGTCCGCCTGCACGCCGTAGGTGGCAAGGGTTTCCGCGGAAAGCCCCGCTTTGTAAGCGGACAAATCCATATCCTTTTCTGTCTTTACGGTTGTTGTGAGCTTGTAATCCTCGCCGTATGCGGTTTGATACGCGCCGATGGACTTGAAGCTCGTCTGCTTGCCCGTATTCTTATCAAATTCGTCCTCTGTACCGGTCAGGGATTCGCCGTAAGTCGCGACATTCCCCTCGAGTGCGGTGAACATAATTTCATCGGTGATATAATCGTCGCCAAACACTTCTTTGCGCACTTCAACAAGCTTCGCAAAGTATTTTGCGAAAATCGTGTCGTAATCGTCCCAACCGTTCGAGACCAACTCGACATAATAGTCATACATCGTGTCGATGACCTGCCCCTGCAAAGAGCCGTCGTCATTTTTGGTCTTTTCGCCTTGGCAGGATTCTTCGTTGTAGCCCTTGTAGCCGCATTTCTTAATATCGTCGCCGGGCTTGTAGGCGGTATCGCGGTAAATCACGGGATTCATATAGTATTCGCGAATGAAATCGCCGTATTTTTGGCTTTTACTGACTAACGCGGTTTTGTATGCGTTGTAGCCGTCACCCGTCTGTGCAATGGTATCGACATAGTTGCGTGCGACCTCCTCGGGGTGATATGCGGTATATTTCGCCTTAAAGGTCAGCGCGGTAATCAAAATCAGAAGGGCAAGAACGGCAAAAAACGCAACCGCAGCATACAGTTTTAAGTTAAAGCTTTTTTCTTTTTTCTCCATTTTTGTGCCCTCCTTACGCATTCTCCGCATCGCTCGGCTCCGCGAGCTTTGCCGCCGCGCGGCGTTCCTCGAGCGCCTTGGTAATCATTTCTTTCTTTTCTCCGACCATATCATAGAACAAAATCGGCACACCCTGCAAAATCACGAATACCGCAGGAATGATGGTGTAAATCATCAACAGCTTATTGAGCGTTGCATCGGTCTGCGCAGCATATGCGATGTTCGCATCGGTCGATACCATATAGCCCGACCACGTATACAGAAGCCAAGGACCGAGACCCTTTGTGAAAGCAGAAGCAACCTTGGAGAACAGACCGTAGCCCGCATAGGCAAGACCGTCCTGGCGTTTACCTGTTTTGTATTCGATTTCATCCACACAGTCCGCAATCATAATGTTCGGCGTCACGTTGGTGTTACCGTGTTGCAGACCACAGAAGAAGTTGAGAATCAGGAACGGGATAATCAATCCGTCGTTGAAGCCGATACCGCGCGACACGAGGAACAGAATACCCATAGAGGACGCGCCGTATACGCAGAACAGAATAAACGTCTGCTTGGTAGAAAATTTCTTTAACACAAGGTTGACAAGCAGTGTGCCGACCGCCGTGCCGATACCCATCGGCAAAAGCAGTGCCAGCTTCAAATCCTTGGAACCGAGCAGGTAGATAGCTATGTACAGAGAAACCGTGCCATACACGCCGCGCCCGAAGCCGCAAAGCTTCGTTAACGACACCATCAGCAGGTTTTTATAGGTGAAAACGACCTTGATTGCGTCCTTTAAGCTGACCTTTTCCTGTGTAAAAGGCACATTTTCTTTGTTGTTGGTAAAGAAAATCATCGTAAACAGAATGAGACCCAGTGCGCACACGGCAGTGGAAATCACAAGGTCAAGACCTCTGCCCTCGGCGTTTCTGTATTGCTGTTCGCCCATGACCGCTTTCATAATCAAGCCGACAACCAAAACGACCACCATACCGCCCGACTGCCCAACCGAGCGCAGGAACGAGGCAATGGAAATCGCGCTCGAACGCTCTGACGGGTTCGGTGAGCAAAGCGAACCAAAGCAGTTCGCGGGGCTTTCCACCGCACAGCTAAAGGCAGTATACAGCGAATAAATGACAAACATCCAAATGATTGCGGCGGTTTGGCTGTTTGTGTTAGGCGCTACGAATACAAGCATCGCAACCAGTGCCAGCGGCACAACACCGAAGCCGACCCACGGCTTCACCTTACCGAATTTGGTGCGCGTATTGTCCACCAAGTACCCAATCACCAATTCGCAGACCGCACCGACAATGCCCGCGACCAAGAACACAAGCGAAATCATATTCGCCATCACATCGGAATCAAAGCCCTTGCCCTTAAAGGCAAAGTCCGCAAAGAAGGTTGCGGTGTAATCGGGCATCCATCCTGTCATTAGTGCGACGCCGAACAGCCCGATGCCGAAGGTCCAAATCTCGGACTTTTTCATATATTTTTTCATGAAAATCTCCTTTCCCCGACACATCGGGAAGTGATAAACAGAAAAGAGCGCCCACAAACGCTCTTTTCTATCCTAACATTAACAAATATTATATGCCTCGCGCCGAAAATGTGCAATTCGCGTTTTTCACAAAATTCAGGCGCAAATTATGACACATTCACGAATCATATGTTCTCAATCACCTGTGTATAGCTTTCTATGTCGGGCATAATGACATCCAACGCCGCAGGCAGGATTTGGAAGGTGCTTTCCGTCACGTATTCACACTCGCCGTCTACGTTGACTGCGGCGGGATTTTTGCTGAAGATTTGCAGCTTTTTCCCACGCACAAAATTCGTGAAATCCCAAGCGAGATGCTCGCCGCGCTTGTATTTGCCGACAAGTCCCGCCAGCTTCAGTCTGCCGACAGTTTTGCGCACCAGAATGAAATCTAAAAGACCGTCATCGGGCACGGCCTTCGGCGCACCCTTATAGCCGCCGCCGTACCAGCGGGAGTTGGCGCAGAGGGCAAATAGCATTCTGCCTTCAATCACTTTGTCGTCATCTATCACGATTTTGAAATCGCTTTTGAGCCGACGGAACAGACAATAGAAAAGGGACATTGTATACGCAAATTCACCGCCCACGCCGGGAAGCTTTTTGAAATATGCCTGTTTCGCGCAAACCTCGGCGTCCAAGCCCATAGAGCATTGGTTGATTGCCACGTGCCCGCCTGCGTCAATCAAATCGAATTTTCGCGTTTCGGCGTTTACCTGCGCATCAATATCCAACAGCTTATCGCTTTTGCCGAAAATACGGGCAAAATCGTTGCCCGAGCCGAGCGGTAAAATGCCGACTGCCGCATTCGGATATTTGTAAGCCCCGTTTACGACCTCGTAAAGCGTGCCGTCGCCGCCGCAGGCGTAAAAGCGAATCGGTTCGCCGGTTTTCGCCGCGTTTTCCACGTATGTTTTGCCGTCGCCCTGCGCTTTCGTGGTATAAACTTCATAAGACAGCTCCGGATGCGCTTTGAAATACGCTTCAATCTGCGGCACAATGCGGGTTGCCGCCTGCCCCTTTCCCGCCGCGGGATTTACAATAAAAATATGCTTCATTGCGCTCACCTGTTTTGCATAAATTATTTAAAATACATATATAACTGGCACGGAATCATTCCGTTATACAGTTTTCGCCGTTTGTCGGCTTTTCTGCCGAACAGCGTTTCAAATTCCGCCTCGGGACTGATGATGCTGTAGCTGAAGCCATGCCGCCGTTCGAATACCGTTCCCATATCCTGCACGAGCCGTGCCGCCGCCTGCGCCGTTTGTAAACGTTCGCCGTACGGGGGATTCGTGACCAGCGTACCGCGCTCGGTTTTGGGCGTAAAGTGCCGTACATCGCCGTGTTCCAATACAATAAAGTCTGAAACACCTGCGCGCAGGGCATTCTCCCGCGCGATTTTCAACGCTTCGCGGTCGATATCCGAACCGTATGCCGTAAAATCGGGTGCTTCGCGCTTCTGTGCACGTGCGCGTTCGCGCTCAGTCTCCCAAACCTCGGCGGGCAACCACGAAAAGCGCTCCGCCGCGAAATGGCGGCGCACACCGGGAGCGATATTTAAGGCGAGCATCGCGCCCTCAATCAGAATCGTACCCGAGCCGCACATCGGGTCATACAGTGTATGGTATGGGCGCAGGTGCGAAAGCGCACAAAGTGCCGCCGCCAGAGTTTCACGCATCGGCGCGTCATTTGCCGTCGGGCGGTATCCGCGCTTATGGAGCGGTACGCCCGTAGTGTCTATACAAATACAGACCTCATTTTTCAGAATCGAGAAATCCAATCGGCACCGTGCGCCTGTTTCCTCGAACCAATCCTTATGATATACCGTTTTCAGCCGTTCGACCGCCGCTTTTTTGATGATTGCCTGGCAGTCGCTGACGCTGTGTAAATCAGACTTCAAAGAATAGCCCTTGACGGGAAACTCATCATACTCGCCGATGTAGCTTTCGAGCGACAGCTTCTTTACACCCTGAAACAAATCTTCAAAGGTATGCGCCGTAAACCGCCCGAGCACCAAAAGGATGCGCTCCGAAAATCGGGAGCAGATATTGGCGCGCGCCAAAAGTGCTTCGTCACCTGAAAAAAATACGCGTCCGTTTTCAGCTGTCACCTCTTCTGCGCCCATATCGCGCAGTTCCTGTGCCACAAGGCTTTCCAAGCCAAACAAACACGGTGCAGAAAAATTCAAATGCATTCGTTTTACCGTTCCTAAATTGTTATCAAAAATAAGTATATATAGATTTTCTCTAAAAATCAACCTTTTTGTTGGTTTTCCTGTTTCTTTGTTATATTTTTCTTTCGTACTGCGCCGTAGGGGTCGCTGCCTTCAGCGACCCGAGTACCGTCGAATTTTGCACAAGCCTGCGGCGAAACGCAACCCGTAGGGGCGATTCACGAATCGCCCGCAAAATCAGAACAACCAAACAGCGAACACCAACCCCGTAGGGGCGCTTCACGAAGCGCCCGAGAACGGTTGGATTTTGCACAAGCCCCGTAGGGGCGGATGTTCTTGTTCGCCCGCGGGACGCTGAAGGCAGCGACCCCTACAATTTGTAAATCAAATTCACATTGTGCAAAATTTACGGAACGACACTAAGGTCGTTCCCTACTCCTGTAGGGGCGAACTGTGTTCGCCCGCGGGACGCTGAGGGTGCGGGTGTCCGGTGGACACCTCTAAGCGAAGCTTAGAAGCACCGACCAAGCCGGCAGGCGAGAACAGCGTCCCCTACAATTTGCAAATCAAATTCACTTTCTGCTGTATGAGATTCCTTCCTTTCCCACAAAAAAAGAACAGAGAAACGCGTTCTCTGTTCTCTCATTTTGTGGGTATTCGCAATTACTGCTCGACAGCATAGACACTGACCTTTTTGCGGTCTTTGCCCATTCTCTCGAACTTCACTTTACCGTCGATTTTTGCGAACAGAGTGTCATCAGAGCCTCTGCCGACATTCTCGCCGGGATGAATATGCGTGCCGCGCTGTTTGACGAGAATGTTGCCCGCCAAAACGAACTGACCGTCCGCACGCTTTACGCCGAGTCTTTTGGATTCGGAGTCACGACCGTTCTTGGTCGAGCCCATACCTTTTTTATGCGCGAAAAGCTGAATGTTAATCTTAAGCATTACAGTGCACCTCTTTCAAATTGGATATAATCGGGATATTCTTCCTGAAGCCCCCGAAGATGCAGGGCAAGCCCTTTTAAAATCGGGAGCGCGGTTTCGGTGTCGCCTGCCGCGAGCCGCACGGATAAAAATCCGTCGCGTACTTCTATCGCGGGGGTGAGCATCAGCACATCGGTCAACATATTTGCCGCCATATAGACTGCCGAGGAAACGGCCGCACAGACGATATCCTCGCCCGCTTCGGCACTTCCCGAATGCCCTTGCACGGTAAATCCCGCCGCGCCGTGTTCGCCGAAACTGCAAACTGCAAAAATCATTTACGCGTTGATAGCGGCAATCTCAACCTTTGTGTAGGGCTGACGATGACCTTTTTTGCGTTTCTCGTTCTTCTTTGCTTTGTAAGTGAACACAACGACCTTTTTGCCTTTGCCGTTTTTCAGTGCCTTGGCACTGACGGTTGCGCCCTCCACATAGGGTGTGCCGACCTTGATGCCGTCGTCTGCACCGACTGCGATGACCTTGTCAAAGGTGACGTCTGTGTTTTCTTCGACTGCAAGCTTTTCGATGTAAATAACATCGCCGGGCTGAACCTTGTACTGCTTGCCGCCGGTTTCGATTACTGCGTACATTTTTTTACCTACCTTATATAGACTCGCTACTGCGGGGCGCATACGCTTTGTGTGCCTTTCGGCACGCCCCCAATATGCGGCAAATGGTATTTTAACAGATTTGTCAAGTCTTGTCAAGCGTTTTCTTATTTTACAAATCTACGTTGTCTTATTTTACAAATACATATAAATACAAGGAGAAGAAATGCAGAATCGAACCGATTAAAACGAAGAAATGGAACACGCTGTGAAAATACTTTTTCTTCGCGCCGATGCCGTATATCACCGCGCCGAGAGTGTATGCCACACCGCCTGCAATCATCAAAATCGTACCCGTGCGGTCAAAGCACTCCCAAAGCGTTTTGACGGCGACAATAATCATCCAGCCGAGTGCCAAATACAAAATCATTTGTATCACCTTGGTTTTGTTGAACAGTGTCAGCGTAATGGGCACTGCCGCCGCGACCGTCACCCACGCGACCGCCACAAGCACCCAGCCGAGCACCGCGTTTTGCGGCACAATGACCAATACGGCAAACGGTGTAATTGTGCCTGCAATCATCGGGTAAATCATCGCGTGGTCAACCATACGCATCGCCTTTTTCCCGCGGTTCGGACGCAGGGCGTGATATACGGAGGAACAGGAATACATTGCAATCATCGTAAACCCGTAAATGAGGCTCAATACAGCATAATCCCAACGGCGCACAACAATGGCGCGAATCAGGCACAAAAGCAGTGCCAATACGGACAGCCCGCCGCCGACCATATGCGAGATGGAGTTGAGCCAGTCCTCCGCACGCGAATAATTTGCCAGCTTGATTTTGTCTAAGTAACCCATAATACATGCTCCTTTTCGCCGTGACAACGGGATGATTCTGCACACGGCACAGTAATTTTTACGTATAAGTTGAGGACAGTCGAACCCGATATGGTTTAAAATGTCCTATTTCCACTGAAACTGCGAAGCACCGAAAACGCAGGAGTTGCGGATGAATTTTTGCGTTTGAGACGGAAGGAAGGCTGACGCCTTCCGACGGTGAAAACGTAAAAAGTCGCCGCAAGAACAAGTTTTCGGCATATTGTGTTCGACTGCCCTCAACTTAAAGCATACGCTTTTTTCTGCGTTTCTACCACCATCTTTGGTTTGCAACGCAAAAAAGCCGCAACTATCGGTTGCAAAGATAGGAAACAGTGGTTGCATACACAATCCGCCCACCGAAATTTGCACAAGCCAACGGAAACGCACCGACTGTAGGGGTCGGCGTCTCGACGACCCGCGGACGGACAAGGATGTCCGTCCCTACGCGCAAATTCATTTTTTGTGCAAATTTTGCGGAAAGACACTTAAGGTCGTTCCCTACGCCTGTAAAGCACCCGCAGGACTGTGAAGATACAAGCTGTAAGCCGTGTATTATTTGAGCAATGCATCAAAATCGCGAAGAAGTTCTTCAGCTGTTACTTGCAAGCATTTGCAAAAACAAGCAAATTCAAAATCCGTAACTTGTCTTTGGTTCTTTTCAATCTTGCTAATCATCTGTTGATCTATATTCACATTCATCGTTTGCATTTTTGCCGCCAAATCGTTCTGTGACAAGCCTTTTTCTTTTCGAATTGTCTGCAATTTTTTACCAATTACATTTTTTTGACCTTGAAATAGTATTTGCTTCATGCGATCACCACTCACGTTATATTAACGTATTGACAATATCATAAAAGCAATGTAAAATTACGTTACATTAACGTAATCAAAAAATATATATGATAGAAGGGAAAAATATGCCATCCGTTTTGGAAGAACTATATTACGGCAACATCCATCCTGCCGACCGCGCGCTGGCGAACACAAAAAAAGCAAAAGATTTCAGGCAACTGCATCACGCACAAGTGCAACTCGAGGAACAACTGGAGTCGGTATTAAGTGAACAGGAACTGACACAGTTTCGCACCTACTGTAATATGCAAGGTGAGCTGAACTGCCGCGAACACGAAGAATTATTCCTCTATGCCTTTCGATTGGGTGCAAAAATGATGATAGAAATCCTTTTGCCGCGTGAAAACAAATTAACGGAAGAAATAAAATAACAAGAGAAACGACAGAAACCTTGTGTCGTGGTTGATTTTTCCAAACGGACAGCGAGCCCGGGCTGTCCCTACTGTGTGTGAAATATCACACTGACCGTAGGGGCGATTCACGAATCGCCCGCCGACATCTGCACAACAAAACGGCGATGCGCAAACCCGTAGGGGTCGGCGTCTCGACGACCCGCGGACGGACAAGGATGTCCGTCCCTACGCGCAAATTCATTTTTTGTGCAAATTTTGCGGAAAGACACTTAAGGTCGTTCCCTACGCCTGTTGCTTCTAAGCTTCGCTTAGAGGTGTCCACTGGACACCCGCACCCTCATCCGCCCGAGCGCGCCAACGGCGCGAGCAAGCCCGCGCCCTACACCGTAGGGGCGAACTGTGTTCGCCCGCACTCCCGCCCTACCACGCGCAGAAAGACAAATAAATCTTGCCGGCATTCCAAAGCCAAAGTCCCCGCCGACTGAATCGGCGGGGACTGCATTTTATAACCGAATTTTTATAGAAGCTTACTTATCGCGGCGGGGGCGGCGGAAATCGCGGCGCGGTGCGGGACGGCGCTCCGAAATTTCATTTTCGGGGGTCAGACCCTCGACCTCAATCAGTGCCTCGCGGCGGGAGAGGTTCAGTCTGCCCTGCTCATCCTTCGGCAGAACCTTGACGATGATTTCATCACCGACGTTGACAACATCCTCGACCTTTTCGGTGCGTTTTACATCGAGGTGGCTGATGTGTACCATACCCTCCACACCGGGCACGATTTCGACGAACACGCCGAAGCTCATCAGGCGGGTAACGATACCCTTGTATACTGCGCCGACCTCAGGACCGTTCGCAATGGTATCCACAATGAATACCGCTTTCTGCGCATTGTCGAGATCCAATGCGGAAACAAATACCTGACCGTCCTCGTTGACGTCGATTTTGCAGTCGCACTCTGCACAAATCTTCTGAATAACCTTGCCCTGCTTACCGATGACATCACCGATCTTTTCGGGGTCAATCTTGGTGGTCAGCATCTTCGGCGCCCACTTGGAAAGCTCCTTGCGCGGCTCGGAAATGACAGGCAGCATAATTTCATCTAAGATATAGCATCTTGCGGCATAGGTCTTGTCGAGTGCTTCGCGGATGATTTCGGGGGTCAAGCCGTGCACCTTCAAGTCCATCTGAATGGCGGTGATGCCCTTCTTTGTACCTGCAACCTTGAAGTCCATATCGCCGAAGAAATCTTCCAAGCCCTGAATATCAACCATCGTCATAAAGCGGTCGCCCTCGGTCACCAAGCCGCAGGAAATACCCGCAACGGGTGCTTTAATCGGCACGCCTGCCGCCATCAGAGACAGCGTAGAACCGCAGATGGAGCCCTGCGAGGTCGAGCCGTTGGAGGAAAGCACCTCGGAAACGACGCGGATGCAGTACGGGAACTCCTCGACCGACGGAATCACGGGAAGCAAAGCGCGCTCTGCCAATGCGCCGTGACCGATTTCACGTCTGCCGGGGCCTCTGGAAGGTCTTGTTTCGCCAACGGAGTAGGACGGGAAGTTATAGTGATGCATATAGCGTTTTTCGGTTTCGTTGTCAATGCCGTCTAAGAGCTGTGCATTGCTCATTGCGCCGAGCGTGGTGATGGAAAGGCACTGTGTCTGCCCGCGGGTGAACATACCCGAGCCATGCACGCGGGAGAGCAAATCGACTTCCGCATTCAAGGGGCGGATTTCATCAATACCTCTGCCGTCTACGCGCTTGCCGTCGTCGAGCAACCAGCGGCGCACCACGAACTTCTGCAATTTATAAAGGCAATCTTCGATTTTGGCAATATCGTCGGGATAAACTTCATCGAATTTTGCATGTACCGCTTCATAAACGGGCTTGAGTCTTTCATCACGGACGCGTTTGTCGTCGGTATCGAGTGCCGCGCGGACATCCTCGATTGCAAATTCCTTAATCGCTTCATACATTGCGGGGTCGGGATCGTTCGACGGGAAGTCAATTTTCTCCTTGCCGACCTCGTCGCGGATGCCTTTGATGAACTCCACGATTTTCTGATTGGTTTTGTGACCGAACATAATGCCGTCAAACATCTCATCATTGGTGACTTCGTTTGCGCCTGCTTCAATCATCGCAACCAAGGAATCGGTAGACGCAACGGTCACTGCCATCTGTGATTTTTCACGCTGTGCGGCAGTGGGGTTGATGACATATTCGCCGTCCACCAAACCAACGGAAACACCGCTGATCGGGCCGTCCCACGGGATTTCGGATACGCTGATAGCGATGGAAACACCGATCATCGCGGTGATTTCGGGGGAGCAGTCGGGGTCAACGGACATCACGGTTGCGACCACGCCGACATCGTTGCGCATATCCTTCGGGAACAGCGGACGAATCGGACGGTCAATCACGCGTGACGCAAGCGTTGCCTTTTCGGAGGCTCTGCCCTCACGGCGCAGGAACGAACCGGGGATTCTGCCCACGGAATACAATTTTTCTTCGAAATCCACGGAAAGCGGGAAGAAATCCACGCCCTCGCGCGGTTTTGCGGACATCGTTGCGGTGCAAAGCACCTCGGTCTCGCCGTAGCGAACCAGGCACGAACCGCCCGCAAGCTGTGCCATCTTGCCGACCTCGACCTTTAAGGGTCTGCCTGCAAGCTCGGTTTCAAACAGTTTGAAATCCTTAAAAAACATACCTTTACCTCTTTTTCTTTTTATTTTACGAGGCATTCGGTTTTTAGCAATAAATGCGGCTGTTCAAAATTTCCTTGAAAAGCTCCATTTACCGCTAAAACTGCCGAACCGCCCCGATTGGAACAATATTTTCGGCGCTTAAAAAAGCAATTCAAGGCAAGCAGCGAAATCGCTACTTGCCTTAAAAAGAACTTATTTACGGATGCCGAGTCTCGCGATAAGCGAACGGTATCTTTCAATGTCAACCTTCTGCAAATATGCAAGCAGGTTACGTCTGTGGCCGACCATCATCAAAAGGCCGCGTCTGGAGTGATGATCCTTCTTGTGGGTCTTCAAGTGCTCAGTCAAATCGTTGATGCGCTTTGTCAGCACTGCGACCTGTACTTCGGGCGAACCTGTGTCGCCTTCGTGTGTGGCATATTCTGCCATGATAGCCTGTTTTTCTTCTTTGGTCATTTTGCTTCACCTCTTTAAAATTTTGCCTGTCGCGCAGCACAGAAGACGGTTAGGTGAACACCCGATGTAAAAAATCAGGTCTGCGCCGCAATCCGTGCATACCGAATCAGCCTATGTATTATATACCGAAGTCGGTGGATTTGTCAAGGATTTTATTGGAAAGATGTATTGCTGTATTGGAAAGATGTATTGCTGTATTCGTAAAGCGGTATAAATGTTTTCTTTGCCGTCACAATAAACGTCCTTTTCCCGTTTTCTGCGCCGTACAGCGGGAAAAGTGCTTTGTATTCCTCTGAAAAGCGAAGATACACATCTTCTAAAATATAAATTTTCGGTGTGCAATGTTCAAGGAGCTGCAAGAAAAATGCATTCTGACACACCGTTCCATATAACACATTTGTCATATCGTTTGTCCATAGGACTTCTAAACTCGTCATTTCGGGCTGTAGATATTCTCGAATTTTATCAGAACCGAAAAGCGTTATATATGCATATTGTGTTTTATCGTTTGAATCGGTTGTCTTATACAAGGGGATCTGTGCGCTGATTGAACCACCTTTTACGGTGTGTACGGCGTTGGATATAACGACGGTTTGAATATCTTTATAATATATGCGTTTCCGCTTTATTTTGCCGAAATAAATTTGTAAAAAATCTTGCTGATGATCGTATTGACGCATCGTACCGTTTGCTTTTGCAAAGATCTTGTTCATAATATATCTCCTAAAGCTTTGTCATTCTGCGTACAGTGAAAAATCTCACGCCGCACGAATGCTTTTAATGCACGCACAGCGGCGTTATAATTAACAAACCGCTTAACGCCCCCTCTTCGAGGGGGCTGGCACGCCACAGGTGTGACTGGGGGGGAGTTACCTCGTCCGTCCGTTGCATTGGGCGACTTTTTTGCGGGCGAACGCAGTTCGCCCCTACGCAGTTTGTGCGTTATTGTACATAGCGTAGGGAACTACCTCTGTGTTGTTCCGCAAATTTCATCGGACTTCGCCGGCGCACAATGCACGCCAAGTATGCAGAAGCGTAACCGAGCCGGCAGGCGAGACCTTGCTCGCGCCGTTTTTGTTTGTACAAATTTTTCGGTCGGCTCGGGCGGGCGTGGAAACCCGCCCCTACGGGGGTTGTGCATCACCGTTGGGTTTGCGTAAAATCTGACCTTGCTCGGGCGATTCGTGAATCGCCCCTACGGGGTAGTACGTTGTTTTGTATACCGTAGGGACAGCCCTTGTGGCTGTCCGTTTGCGGGCGGATGAGTCATCCGCCCCTACGGGTGTCGCAGACAATCGGAGCCATGCAAATTTCTTGGGTGTGTGTGGCAATCTGTCCTTAGAACACAATAATTATACCCCGTATGGAGCATTTTGTCAACTCTGTATGGGGTATTCTGTTAAAATAGATTCGGTGATGAATATGGAAACTAGATTACGTGAATTACGCGAAGATAACGATTTAACACAAGACGAGTGTGCGAGAATCGCGTTTATTTCTAAAAATTCCTATATTCGATATGAAAAGGGAGAGCGTATTCCACCGTTAGATATAGTGAAAAAATTTGCTGAATATTATGGGGTTTCCATTGACTACATAGCCAAATTGTCAGATATACGTACCCCGATTCAAAAGCAGTAATTGTGCCTGTAGATTTACAGGTAATCGCCGCCCCCGAGGAATCCCTCGGGGGCGATGTTGTTTGTTCCGTACAATCCTTGCGGTCGTACATTTCGGGCGAACACAGTTCGCCTCTACTTAAACGATGCATTCAAATGCCGCAGCAACGGTTCTCGGATTTTTTGATAGTAACGGACGTGCTGTAAGGATTCCTTTACCTGTCCAATGCCGAGAGCCTGCTCCGCTTCGTCCGCGCATTCGATTTTTAAAGCGCGCTTCAGATTATATTCTAACCATAAAAGACTGCCGATATTGCTGTCGTACAGCAGTTCCCAATCCGTTTGAATTTCACCGCAGACCGATTGATATCCCCGCAAAAATGCTTCTAAACGGCGATAGCGCAGGTGGCAGGACTCATACCCTGCCCAGCACAGCGCCAGCTGAAACAGCTCCGTATGCGGATTCCCGTAAGACAGAGATTCCAAATCAATCAAATACGGTTTCCCTGCCTGCCACAGCACGTTTTTGCTGTCCATATCGCCGTTGCTGATACAAGCTTCCTGCGGCAAATTTTGAAGCGCACGTGCACCGTTTTCCGTTCTGCGGTACAGCAAATCCCGATACGCGTATAATTTTTTGGCGATTTTCGGGCAATCCATTTCGCTTTTTCGGATATAAAAATCCCAATCTACGGTCGGGGTCTCCGACGGCGGAACGGACGCATCACAGGGGATTCCGTGAATCCGCGCCAAAATACCGCCCATTATCTCACAGTGCTTCGGTTTGATTGCGCCGTCGTGCAGTGCTTTGCCGTCCAGCCAATCAAAAACATAAAAATACTGATTTTGCAGGCACTGCATTTTTTCGCCGTTATATATGTTTGCAGGTACAATCGGGATATGTGCATTTTGCAATTCCTGTTCCAGAGTTTCCGCCAAATGCAGATTACGGAACACATCGGGGCGTTGCATCACGCTCGGATTCAAAAGCTTCACGGCATATGTACCCTGTGCGGTTTCCATTCTGTACATTTTATGCATATATCCGCCCGAAACAGCGGCCACAGGCGTTTGCAGTTCGCCTAAGGACAGTGTTTTGCATATATCTATAAAAAAGTCTTGTTGCATATTTAAATTTCCTTATAAAAATTTTGAAGTGACATAATCTATACACAATAATTTGATTTGCAAACCCGTAGGGACAGCCCGGGCTCGCTGTCCGTTTTTTTACATGCACGGTGAATTTGGTGTATGTGTAGGAACGGACATCCCTGTCCGTCCGCGGGCGAACGCAGTTCGCCCCTACGCAGTTTGTGCGTTATTGTACATAGCGTAGGGAACTACCTCTGTGTTGTTCCGCAAATTTCATCGGACTTCGCCGGCGCACAATGCACGCCGGTTGTGCATCACCGTTGGGTTTGCGTAAAATCTGACCTTGCTCGGGCGATTCGCGAATCGCCCCTACAGGATTTGTGCCCCGCCGTTGGGTTGTGTGCACTTCACGGGTTCGTTGTCTTTTGATAGCACCGCACGTAATCCACGACGAAATCATAAGCTTTGGATTTGTCGTTTTTCTCAGGGTCGCCGCACCAGAATTTTTCGAGCTTTCCCGTTTCCTTGTTGCGTACAAGTCCCGGGCGGTATACGCCGTTTTCGATACTCCCCGCCACCTCGGTAGACAAAAGCAGATATTCGGGGACTTTGCAGATGCCCATTTCCCGTCCGTTATAGATATGTGCGGTTTCCCACGTTTTACAGCCGTCCACAAAAAAGGTATACTTATCCTTTTCCCACAGCAGACCGTAGGTGTGAAATTCTGTATACATATTCGGCACGTAGAATGCGGGCGACGAAACCGTTTTCAGCCGTTCGTCGTAGCCGTCCGCGTGAATCACGTGGATATTTTGATTTTTGGCTTTCTCGAGTAAATGAAACGCGTGCGGCGATTCCATCACATCGATTTCCACGCCGTCCGCACCGCTCCACTGCACATCGTCATCGGAAAATGCGATATCGTTGTCGGGCATCAGCCAAAACGCCGACCAAATCCCGACGGCGCTCGACGGCTTGCAACGGACTTCAAAATAGCCCTCGGTCTGTGAAAATCCGACGTAATCCGCGCGTGTTTCATATTCGGGATGTACGTGGCTCGTTTCGAGCATTGCCGTATACCACCCCTCGCCGCGACTGCCGTTTTTCCACAGCGTGCGGATGTGCAGTTTGCCGTTCTCGACGAACACCACATCGGGGTCACAGACGTTGAACGCCGCGCGGCGGATGCCGTTTTTCTCGGGATGCTTCGCATCAATAGCGGTATTGTATTTCCACTTGGTTAAATCCAACAACTCAAAATTGTCCTCGAAGGTTAATTTCCATTCCGTCGGGGAAAGGTTTAATTTTTGTGCAGGAGATAGCTTTTTTAGCATATGCCGTTCCTTTATTTTTCTAATTCTCTGCCCATCAAAACGCCCATCACGCTGGACATCATCAGTCCGTGCGTCCAACCGCTGGAATCACCGAGACAGTGCAGTCCTTTTACATTGGTGTTGAATTTTTCATCCATTTTGACACGGTTGGAATAAAATTTGATTTCGGGGCCGTACAACAGCGTCTCGCCGCTGGCAAAGCCCGGCACAACCTTATCGACCGCTTCAATGAATTTGATAATGTTCATAAGCGTCCTGTAGGGCATCGCCGCCGTGAGGTCGCCCGCCACGGCGTCGGGCAGAGTCGGGCGCACGTTACTGCGTGCCAGCTCTTGCGGCCACGTGCGCTTGCCTGCTAAAATATCACCGTACCGCTGCACGAGAATGTGCCCGTCCGCGAGCATATTGACGAGTTCCCCTACCTTTTTCGCATACGGAATCGGCTCGTCAAACGGCGCACGGAAATTGTGACTGCAAAGAATCGCCAAATTCGTGTTGTCGCTTTTTGTATTTTTATAGCTGTGCCCGTTCACGACTGCTAAGGAGTTGTTATCGTAATTCTCTTGGCTCACAAAGCCGCCCGGATTTTGACAGAAGGTGCGCACCTTGTTGGCAAACGGTTCGGGGTAGCCAATCAGCTTGGACTCATACAATACCTTATTGACCTCATCCATCACCTCGTTGCGCACCTCGACGCGCACGCCGATATCCACCGTGCCCGGCAAATGGTCGATGCCGTGCTTACGGCACATCTCCTCGAGCCAATCCGCGCCCTTGCGCCCCGTGGCAATCACAACGGTGTCGGCATATTCCGTGCGAATCTCCTGTGTGCCGCAAGGCTGTACGATTGCGCCCTTCGCTTCGCCGTTTTCAATCAGCAAATCCACACACTCCGTACGGAAGTGAACGGTTACGCCGTTATCCAGTAAAAATTTTTCAATTTTTCCGTACAGCTGCTGTGCCATTTCTGTGCCGAGGTGGCGAATCGGACAATCCACCAGCTTCAGCCCTGCCTGAATGGCACGCAGACGAATCTGCTTGACCTCTTCAGGATGCTCCACGCCCTCTACGTGTGGGTCAGCACCGAAGTCGAGATAGATTTTATCGGTATATTCAATCATTTTCTGCGCAAAATCCGCCCCGATTAAATCGGGCAGATTGCCGCCGACCTCATAGCAAAGCGACAGCTTGCCGTCGGAAAACGCACCCGCGCCTGAAAAGCCCGTGGTGATGTTGCAGTCGGGCTTGCAGTTCACGCAACGCCCCGTCTGCGCCTTCGGGCAGTGCCGCTTTTCGACAGGCAACCCCTTTTCCACAATGGTGATGGATTTTTTTGAGCCGTTTTTGAGCATTTCCAGTGCAGTAAAAATACCCGAAGGACCTGCGCCGATAATCAATACATCCTGTTTCATTTGTTTTTCCTCTTTCTCTGCCGCATATAAATAGGATATAGCCAAAGCACAAAAAAACCGTAAGCAGAGGTGCGCCCCCTGTTACGGCAGTCGTTGCCAAACGGCAAAAAATATAACTGCAAATTATGATAGCACGTTTTGCAGGATTTGTCAAATCGAACGGAATTTTTAAGTGGGCGAAAACAGATTTTGTGAAAAATAGTGCTTTAAGTAAAGCGTTTCAGGAAACGAACGATGATGTGTTCCGCAGGGGTTCGGGAAATTTTGCGGGCGAAGAATCCCTCCGTCACGGCTTCGCCGTGCCACCTCCCTTTCACAAGGGAGGCGTTGTGAAGTCCCCTACAAATGGTATGCAAAAGTTTGTCATTCTGAGCCGCAGGCGAAGAATCTCCTTTTGTGCGAGCTTCTTCTGACGGAGATCCTTCGCTATCGCACAGGATGACAGTGCGGGCGGGCGTGGAAGGTCTCGCCTGCCGGCTCGGTCGGTGCTTCTGCATACTTCCGTATGCAGAGGTCTCCACCAGAGACCCGCACCCCGCCCCTACGAGGTCAGTGCACCGCCGTTGAGTTTATGCGAAATCCAACCGTGCTCGGGCGATTCGTGAATCGTCCCTACGAGGGTGCATCCTGCCAAAAAAACCGCCGACGGCAATCTCTGACTGCTGTCGGCGGGGATATCCTTTAGTTTTGCTTTTTATTTTCAGCTTTCTTGCTTATGGTGCTTGTCACTGCCGTAGCCGTACCCGTAACTGCCGTAGCCATAGCCGTAGCCGTATTTAGAACCGGCGCGGCGTCCGACGGAATCGGATTTTACATCGTTGTAAATGCAGCCGATAATTTCCGTACCCGAATTGTCGAGATTTTCAATCGCACGCTTGATGCGGCGCATCGGCGCGCAGTCCTGACGCACAACCAACACGATTGCATCGGAGAATGCCGCCAAAATCGAGGCATCCGCCACAACACCGCAAGGCGCAGTATCAATCACGACATAATCAAATTCCCGTTTTGCCGAGGAGATAATTTCCTCCATTTGGGTGGTGGAAAGCATTTCGGACGGGTCTAAAATGCCTTTGCCGTTGAGCAACAGATACAAATTATATTTTTCGGAGTATTTAATGGAATCTGCAAGCGACTTACTGCCGTTTACGACGCCGAGAATGCCCGTGTCCTCCGTTGCATTGATGCTCAGTGCTTTTGCAACGGCAGGTTTGCGCAAATCGCCGTCAATCAGCAAAACTTCCTTGCCGTTTTTCGCAAGCGCGAGCGCAATATTGATTGCCGTTGTGGTCTTGCCTTCATTTTCAAGGGTGCTGGTCACCACGAGCGCCTTTTGCCCCTTGCGGAACAGCATATGATTGAGCTTTGTACGAATCAGCTTAAAGGACTCAATGAACGCGAAGCCCGAACGGCGGTCCGTCAGCAGAATACTGTTCTTTTCGCCCTTTTTGTTTTTGACCGGCACGTGATTGACGTTGCCGATAATCTTGAGCCCCAATTTGTTGCGGATATCATCGGAAACCAGGACTGCGTCCTTCATAATAATGACCACAACCATAACAAGCACGGCAAGCAACGCGCCTGCCAAAAAGCCGACTGCCGTATAAATCTTGGTATTGTTATTGGCGTTCGGCCGAGTCGCCAGCATCGGCGGGTCAATCACATTCAGCTGTGTGCTGGGGAATGCGTTGCTGATGGCTTCCTCATAGTAATTCATATACGCATTTGCAATGCCCTCGGAAAGCTCCGCATTCGGCGTGGTGACTGTCAGATACACAATCATTGTTTCTTCAATGGACTGCACGGAAATAAAGCTTTTGATATCGTCCGCCGAAATATCTTTAAAGCCGCAGTTATTGGCAACCTTGGTGCAAAGCTCAGTTGTGGTGAAAATATATTTGTAGCTGCCCGCCAAGGTGACAGATGCATTCAGGTCGGAGCTGCTCTGCCCTGAAGAAACGAGCGAAGAATTACGGTTGTACGCCACAAACATAATTTGAGAGGAATACTGCGGTACATACGTAAGCTTCGCCGCCGCAAAGCCCGACGTTGCCAAAACGATTGCCGCAAGCAGTACAACCCACCATTTTTTCAAAATCTTTCGGATATAAAGAAGCAGGATTTCAATATTGATCCCGTCCTGCTCATTTTTGGAAACAGAATTATAATCCATAATATTTCAAAACTTCCCTTTCATAGGCTAAGGCAACCCAGCCAAAACGGCTAAATCTCAATTTATTATACCAAACAAATTTTATATGCGCAATAGATAATTCGTTTTTTAAGGACGTTTTTTTCCCGTTCGCCGCCGGCTCTGCAGCAGACGCAAATCGGAAGCACACTTAATAAGAGAAGCTGTATGTATATGCCGTCCATGTATGCGCCGCAAAGTTCCGCACGCGCACAACGACTTTATCCGCGTATACTTCGGTTTGCAGTCCCATACCCGTATCCTGCACATCGGCGTTGCCGTTGGTGTTTTCAGAGCCGAACGAAGGCACATTGATATAGGTAATCTGCCCTTCCTCGAAAACACCGTACCCGTCCTCGCGCAGACCCATATGCAAATGTCCCGTAAAAAAGAAAATACGGTTGTCGTATTTTTGCAAAAGCGCGTGCAGTTCGTCGCTCTGTTCACCGACGTGCCCCTCTTGCCAAACCTCTGAAAACACGTGATTCAAAGGCCAATGGCTGAACAGAAATACGGGCTTTCCGCTTGTTTCTGCCTCTTTCAAAACGCCGTTGAGCCATTCGAACTGCTCGGGGGATATATACTGCGCCACGCCTGCGTCGCAGTCGGATGCCAACACAATAAAATAGCACCCCTCTATCACACGCGCGTAATACAGCTCATCAATTTGATTCTCCAAAAACGTATTGTTGAAGCGGATGAAACGTTCGCGCAACTTGTCATAATCGCCCCTGTTGTGTTTTCCCGGGCAAATGTCGTGATTGCCCACCGCCATAAGCACGGTATCTACGGTATTGTATTTTCGCAAAAGCCCGTACAGAATCGCGTTTTCGAATACCTGCCCGTTCATCGTGTTGTCGCCGAGCATTACCAGCGCACGGCTCTGCACCTCGGCACTCGCCATATCCCGAAAGCCCTCGCCGTACAGCGTGTGCTTCTCCGCACTGTTGCCCTCCATATGTCCGTCGGAAAGCACGGTAAAGCTGAACTGCATCTCCTCTTGTGCGGGCGGTGCGTAAGACGCAACCTCCCCCGACGGCGAAAATACAAAGACTGCCAAAACAACGGCAAGGATTTTATAAAGTACGGACATAGTGTTTTCCCTTTTCTCTGTTTATTTTCTGCTTACAAGATACTCCATTGCTTTTTTATAGCCGTCAAACCCAAGTCCGATGAAATGCGCTTCGCACGCCATTCCCGCATAGGAAAGCTTCCGAAATTCCTCACGTGTGTTTACATCGGAAATATGCACCTCTGCGGCAGGAATCCCGACCGCCTTCAATGCGTCTAAAATGGCAACACTCGTATGCGTATACGCGGCAGGATTGATGACGATGCCGTCAAACGCGCCGTACGCTGCCTGAATTTTATCCACAATGTCGCCTTCGTGATTGGACTGGAAGCACTCAACCTCCGCGCCCAACTCCTCTGCCCAAGTCCGAATCATTGAAAGCAGAGTTTCATAATTTTGCGCGCCGTAAATGGCAGGCTCGCGAATGCCGAGCATATTGAGATTCGGTCCGTTGATAATCAAAAGCTTTTTCATTTATAATACCTCCGTAATACGGCGTTCCACCGTCGGGATATCCCCGTTGCCATCGATTTCGAAGTCGCTCACCGCGCGGTACAGCGGCAGACGCTGTGCGTACATATCGGACAGATTATTTTGCTGTGAAAGCGGTCTGCCGTCCGTCGGCAGCACCGAAATATCGCGATTGATAAACAATACCGTACTGTTTTGCCGCAGAATATCAAAATTCTCGGGGCGTGTGACCGCGCCGCCGCCCGTGGCGATGACTGCGCCGCTCTGCCGGCATAAATCAGACAGCACCTGGGTTTCTAAAGCACGGAAGCCCGCTTCGCCGTCCGTTTTGAAAATTTCGGGAATCGTGCGCCCCGCCTTTTGCACCAGCACTTCGTCCGCGTCAAAAAACGGTCTGTCGGTTTTTTCGGCAATCCGCCTGCCGAGCGTGGATTTGCCGCACCCGGGCATACCAACGAGCACAAGGTTCTGCATTTGCCGTGCCAAATCGCGATGGATTTCGCCGATAACGCCGTCTGCAATCGGTTCGCCTGTGAACAGCTCCGCCGCGCGTTTCGCCTGCGCCACCAGCATTGAAAGCCCCGAACAGGCGGGAATCCCCCGACGCTCGGCGTCTAAAATCAGCTTCGTTTTCTGCGGGTTGTAGACAATATCCAAAACGCCCGAAAGCTTTTTGAAGCCGTCTAAAGGCAGAGGTGTTTCCAAATTCTTCGGATACATCCCGACAGGGGTCGTATTCACAATCAAATCCGCATCGAAATGGCGGCTGATATTTTGATAGTTGTTTTCGCCGCCGCGGGAGATATTCACAATTTCCCGCGCGCCGAGGTCACGAAGCACCTTGATAATCGGCAAAGATGCCCCGCCCGAGCCCAAAACCAACGTCTTTTTGCCCGAAACGGCGATACCGCTTTTCCGTACAAGATACAAAAAGCCGTCATAATCCGTATTGTCGCCGCGCAAGCCCCCGTCCGGCAAAACGGTAATTGTATTAACCGAGCCGATTGCCTTTGCATTTTCGGAAATTTCCGAAAGATAGGGCAGCACCGCTTTTTTATAGGGGATGGTTACATTCAAGCCGTCAAATCCCCGCGCCTTTAAAAAGGATTCCAAATCCGCAGGGGCAACCTCAAATAAGCCGTATTCGTAATCCCCCAACCGCGCGTGAATCTGCGGTGAGAAGCTGTGCCCCAATTTTTCACCTAATAATCCGTACATATCGTCACCTGAAAAACGTTTATTTCTATTCGTAGGGAACGACCTTAGTGTCGTTCCGTAAAATTTCGTCAGTCTTCCGCGAGCGGCGAATCCCTCCACCGCTAACGCGGTCCCCCTCCCTTTCACAAGGGAGGCATTGTAAATCGCCCCTACGGGGTTGCAAAAACCTGTCATTCTGAGCGAAGCGAAGAATCTCCATCAGAACGAAGTAAATCGATTCGCACAAGGCTTTTAAAATTAAAAACTGCTTTCGTGCCTATCATAACACAAAAGCAGTTTTTTTTACAGTATTTATTTCTTCTTTTTGCCGAAAAAGCCTTTTTTCTCTTCTTCGCCGTGGCCGAGATGCGCGGTTTCGTTGCCGAGGGCTTTGTCAAGCTCCAAAAGCAGGCGTTTCTGCTCCGCATTCAGGGTACGCGGTACGTCCACGATTACACGCACAAGCTGATCGCCGCGTCCGCGGTTGTTGAGACTCTGTATGCCGCGCCCTTTGAGCTTAAACACATCGCCCGACTGTGTGCCTGCGGGGATATTGTATTTCACCTTGCCGTCGAGGGTGGGCACCTGCAATTCACAACCGAGCGCCGCCGCCGCATAGCTTACGTGCATCTCCACCCAAACATTGTAGCCGTCGCGCTCAAAAATCGGGTGCGGACGCACATTGACCGCCACGCGCAAATCGCCTGCCGGGCCGCCGTTTATGCCCTTATTGCCCTGCCCGCGTGCATTGATGATTTGACGGTCGTCAATACCCGCAGGAATTTTAACGGTGATTTTCGCAGGTCTGCGCACACGTCCTGCGCCTCGGCACTTTTTACAGGGATTGTCGATAATCGTACCCTTGCCGCCGCACCGCGAGCACGCTTTCTGCGTTTGAAACATTCCGAACGGGGTTCTTTGGGAGGTGGTGACCTGCCCGCGTCCGTTACATTCAGGACAGGTTTTCGGAGAGGAGCCCGCTGCCGCACCGCTGCCGTGGCATTCATCGCAAACCTCAATACGGTTGGATTCGACCTCGCGTTCACAGCCCTTTGCCGCTTCTTCAAACGAAATCGTCACGCTTGTCTGCGTGTCACTGCCGCGCTGGGGCGCATTCGGATTGGAAGCACCGCCGCCACCGAAGCCGCCGCCGAAAATATTGCTGAAAATGTCGCCGAGGTCAAAGTCGAAGCCCTGCCCGTTAAAGCCGCCGTAGCCGCCCTGCCCCGCGCCGTAGCTCGGATCAACGCCCGCGTGACCGAATCGGTCATATTTCGCCTTTTTTTCTGCGTCAGACAATACCTCGTAAGCCTCATTCGCCTCTTTGAACTTTTCTTCGGCTTCCTTGTCACCGGGATGCAGGTCGGGGTGATACTGCTTTGCGGCTTTGCGGTATGCTTTTTTAATTTCATCCTCAGAGGCACTTTTGTCCACGCCGAGGACTTCGTAATAATCGCGTTTTTCTGCCATGTAAGTACTCCCTTAAATCGGGTATATCGCGTAGGGACGGTATAATCTACAATCCGTTTAATGCCCCCTCAGGGAGGGGGCTGGCACGCCGTAGGCGTGACTGGGGGAGTTGTTCCGCCCTATGCAAGTTTATTGGTTTTCGCGGGCGCACAATGCACGCCCCTACGGGGTAGAGCCGTTGTGTTTCTCTTACGTAACGGCGGGAGCAAGCTCCCGCCCTACGTATATCTCCGTTGGTCTGTTCTGACCTTTTTGGGGCGTCGAGGACGCCGCCCCCTACCGACGAGGGGGATGTGCGTAGGAAACGGGCAATGCCCGTTTCGCGGGCGGCTGAGGGTGCGGGTGTCCGGCGGACACCTCTAAGCGAAGCTTAGAAGCACCAACCGAGCCGGCAGGCGAGAACGCCGCCCCTACGGTATACGTGTATCGCCGAATTACTCTACGTCTGTATAGTCTGCTTCGTAGTAGCCGTCGTCGCCTTTATTCTGTGCGCCGCCCTGCGCCGCGCCTGCGTCCGTCGGATTCGCCTGCTGCTGCGCCTGTGCCGCCGCCTGATAAATCGTCTGTGCGACCTGATTGAATTTTTCGGTCAGCGCATCCTTCTTGGCTTTGATGTCGTCAATATTGTCGCCCTTAAGCGCTTCTTTGAGTGCATCAATCTTGCCCTGAATTTCGTTCTTGTCGTTTTCGGGCAGCTTGTCGCCGTTTTCATTGAGAATCTTTTCGCACTGATAGACCATCTGATCCGCTTCGTTGCGGGTATCGATGCTTTCCTTGCGCTTCTTATCCTCTGCCGCATACTGCTCTGCCTCGCGGACAGCCTTTTCTACATCGTCTTTCGACATATTGGTCGAAGAAGTGATGGAAATGGACTGCTCCTTCTGTGTGCCGAGGTCTTTTGCGGAAACGTGCACAATGCCGTTTGCGTCAATATCAAAGGTGACTTCAATCTGCGGCACGCCGCGGGGTGCGGGCATAATACCGTCGAGATGGAACACGCCGAGGGTTTTGTTATCCTTTGCAAATTCGCGCTCGCCCTGCAGAACGTGAACCTCTACGGAAGTCTGATTGTCTGCCGCAGTGGAGAATACCTGGCTCTTCTTGGTCGGGATGGTGGTGTTCCTCTCGATGATTTTGGTGGAAACGCCGCCCATCGTTTCAATACCGAGTGAAAGCGGTGTGACATCCAACAGAAGAATGCCCTCGACATCGCCGCCGAGCACGCCGCCCTGAATCGCCGCACCGACTGCAACGCATTCATCGGGGTTGATGCCCTTGAACGGCTCTTTGCCCATAAAGGACTTAATGGCTTCCTGTACGGCGGGGATTCTCGAAGAACCGCCAACCATCAAGACCTTGTGAATCTCGCTTGCGGAAAGGCCGGAATCCTTGAGTGCCTGACGGACAGGCCCCATGGTCGCTTCTACCAAATCTGCGGTCATTTCATTGAATTTTGCGCGGGTCAGCGTGGTTTCCAAGTGCTTCGGACCTGTTGCGTCTGCGGTGATGAAGGGCAGGCTGATTTGCGAGGTGGTCATACCCGAAAGCTCGATTTTTGCTTTTTCCGCCGCTTCCTTCAAGCGCTGCATTGCCATTTTGTCAGCACGCAAATCCACGCCCTGCTCTTTCTTAAACTCGTCTGCCAGCCAATCAATGATGCGCTGGTCGAAGTCGTCGCCGCCCAAACGGTTGTTACCGGCAGTTGCAAGCACTTCCTGCACGCCGTCGCCCATTTCGATGATGGACACGTCGAATGTACCGCCGCCGAGGTCGTAAACCATAACCTTCTGATCGTCCTCTTTATCAATACCGTAAGCCAGCGCCGCCGCTGTCGGCTCGTTGATGATACGCTTTACGTCCAAGCCTGCGATTTTACCCGCATCCTTGGTTGCCTGACGCTGTGCGTCGGTGAAGTATGCAGGCACGGTGATGACCGCTTCGGTGACCTTGCCGCCGAGATAGCTTTCCGCGTCCGCTTTCAGCTTCTGCAGAATCATTGCGGAAATTTCCTGCGGGGTGTAATTTTTATCGCCGATGGCGACCTTGTAATCCGTGCCCATATGGCGCTTGATGGAAGCGACTGTACGGTCGGGATTGGTGATTGCCTGTCTTTTAGCGACCTGACCGACCATTCTTTCGCCGTCCTTGGAGAAAGCGACCACAGACGGGGTGGTTCTTGCGCCCTCTGCATTCGCGATAACTACAGGCTCGCCGCCTTCGATAACCGCTACGCAGGAATTGGTTGTACCTAAATCAATACCGATTACTTTTGCCATAATAATGACCTCCAAAATAGATAAAATGTACTGTTATATGTCAAATTCAGGTTGTACGCTTTCGGGGTTCAGCCTTAATTTACAACTTTTACAACGGCGGGACGGAGAATTTTTTCACCGAGCCGATAGCCCTTTGAAAACACGTCTGTCACGCTGTTTTCGGGTGCGCCGTCCTCTTCGGTGTGCATTACCGCGCTGTGAATGTTCGGGTCAAAGGTATCGCCCGCTTCGCCGTAGGCTTCCACACCGAGCTTTTTAAAGATTTCCGTAAACTGATTAAAAATCATATCCACGCCCTTTTGGTAATCCGCAAGAGCCGCATCCTTATTGTCTGCCGCGCGTTCGAAATTGTCTAAGACGGGCAAAAGCTCCGTGAGCACCGCCGCTTTACTGTCGGCATATGCCTGCTCCTTTTCGCGGACGGAACGCTTGCGGTAGTTATCATATTCCGCCAAGGTGCGCAGGTGCTTGTCGTTTGCGTCTTGCAGGGCTTTTTCAAGCTCGGCGGTTCTGTCCTCTGCCGCGGCGGTTTCTTCCGTTTCCACTGCCTGTGCGGTCGTTTCTGCCGCTTCCTCTGCCGGCTTTTTCGCCGTATCCTTTTTTGCCATAGCTTTACTCCTCCACCGTATCGGAAAGCATCTTTCCGACGATTTCTGTTAAGTACCGCAGACTCGGAATGAGCCGTGCGTAGTCCATACGTGTCGGGCCGATCAGCCCCAAAGTGCCGCTTTCGCGCCCCGCAATTTCATAATTGTCAAAAATCATACTGGAATTTTGCAGCTCGCGGAAGCGATTTTCCTGCCCGATTAAAACCTGCGGCGCGTGTTTGCCGCTGTTCGCATAACCTGAAAAAATCTGCCCGAGCAATTCGCTGTGCCGCAAAAACTCAATCAGTTCAAAGGCGTTTCCGGCGTATTCCTTGTAGCTAAGCAGATTGCTCTGTCCTTCCAGTAACAGCTCCGTGTGTTCTGTCATGGCGGCCACGTCTGCGAGTGCAACCAAAAGCGGGGTCATATCGAGAGATTTCTCGCCGAGCGAAACCGCAAGCGTTTGGATTTTTGCGATGTGCATTGCCGCCGCAGGCTTGCCGATAAAATTCGCATTGACGATATTGTAAAAGCTTTCCGCCATATCTACGGTGATTTCACCGAAGGTCTTGCACACGCGGCTTTTGAGAATCCCCGAGGAAGTGAGCATCACAATCATCGCTGTGCGTGTACCGATGGGCACCAATTCCACGCGCCGCACCACCGCCGCCTCATCTGCGGGTGTGGTTGAAACCGCCGCGCACCGCGTCATTTCCGAAAGCAGACTGCCCGCAGTTTCCAGCACCTTTTGCACATCGCCCGCGCTTGTTGCCAATTTTGCTTCCATCAGCCGTTTTTCATTCGGCGAAAGCTCATATTGCCCCATCAGGCGATCCACATAATACCGATACCCAAGCTCCGAGGGGATGCGCCCTGCCGATGTGTGCGGCTGTTCCAGCAGCCCCATATTGGAAAGCTCCGCCATCTCGTTGCGTACCGTCGCCGAGGAAACCGCCATATCGAGCGATTCCACAAGCGTTTTCGACCCGACAGGCTCGCCTGTAGCGATGTAGCGTTCCACAATCGCCGCCAAGAGCTTCTTTTTACGTTCCGAAAGCTCCATATCCGCCGCCCGCCTTTCCGAAATTTGCACTGTTAGCACTCTAAGTGTATGAGTGCTAACTACAATTTATACTATACAGTTAGGTTGCCTTTTTGTCAACAATTTATTTGTAAACAATTTGTTAAAATCCCGTTTTTTCCCGATTTTGTACGGATTATCGATAAATTCTCAGAATTGTGCGTTTTACGGTTGACTTTCGGCGGGCGTCTATTTATAATTGTTTTGATTCGCAATTTTTTGGAATCTTTTTCCGTCCCGTGTTCGGGACAAAGCCAAACGGCTCTACCCTATTGGAGGAAATTATGAAATTTACGGATCTTTTAGGCTTATTCGGCGGCATCGCGCTGTTTCTTTACGGTATGCAGATGATGAGCAGCGGCTTGGAAGCGGCGGCGGGCAACCGAATGAAGCGCATTTTGGAGCGTTTAACGGCAAACCGATTTTTAGGTGTGCTTGTGGGCGCGGGCATCACGGCAGTGATTCAATCCTCGGCAGCAACGACCATGATGGTTGTCGGCTTTGTGAACTCCGGGATGATGACCTTAAAGCAAGCGGTCGGCATTATTATGGGTGCGAACATCGGCACAACCATCACCGGTCAGCTCGTCGCGTTGGACGTCGGCGCACTCGCCCCGATTTTTGCGTTTGCCGGCGTGGTTTTAATCGTGTTCTTAAAGAAACCGTCGGTGCATCACTACGGGCAGATTATTGCGGGGCTCGGCATCCTGTTCATCGGTTTAAATATGATGAGCAGTTCTATGGCACCCTTACAGCAGTCCGAAACCTTTGTGCATCTGCTTTCCACCTTCCAAAATCCGTTGGTCGGGATTCTCGCCGGTATGGTCTTTACCGCAATTGTGCAGTCCTCGTCGGCAACGGTCGGCGTTTTGCAGGCGCTCGCCGTCAGCGGCGTTATCGGACTGCCGAGTGCAGTGTACGTCCTGTTCGGGCAAAACATCGGTACGTGTGTGACGGCAATGCTCGCGTCCGCCGGCTCCAACCGCAACGCGAAGCGCGCCACGCTTTTGCACCTGTTTTTCAACGTCATCGGCACGGTGATTTTCACAGTCGTTTGTATGACGACGCCGCTCGCGTCCTTTGTAGAATCCTGGACGCCTGACAACCCTGCCGCACAGATTGCCAATATGCATACCTTATTTAATGTAGCGACCACATTGGTCCTGTTCCCGTTCGGCAATCTTTTGGCACAGCTTGCCAAGAAAATTCTGCCCGACAAGGCACAGGATGAGGACAAGACCCAGCATCTTCTGTATTTACAGCCGCTCGACACCACGCGCGAGCTTTCCATCGGTCTGTCGGCGATTGCTTTAAACGGCGTGCGCCGCGAATTGGAGCGTATGGCAGATATGACGCGTGAAAACGTAGACCGCAGCTTCTTAGCCGTCTTGGACGGCAACAAAAAACGCCTGCCCGATGTAGAGGAGCGGGAGGAATACATCGATTTCTTAAACAAAGAAATCTCCCGCTATATCTCGGATATGATTGCTTACGAGGTCAACGAATCCGACTCCGTTCAGGTCAGTGCATTCTTTAAGATTGCCGGCAATTTGGAGCGTATCGGCGACCACGCGATGAACATCTGCGAATACACCAAAATGATGGAAGACAACCGTATGCACTTCTCGGAAAGTGCACAGGAGGAGATTCGCGAAATGCGCCGCGTGGGCAGCTATGCGCTGTCGCTGATTCATCATTTGGACAAAATCGACGAATCGCGTTTCGCCAAAATCGCCGCCGTCGAACAGCAGATTGACGATATGGTGGATTTGTACCGCAAAAATCAGATGCGCCGTATGCACAAGGGCAGCTGTTCCGACCAGGCGTGTGTGATTTATTCCGAGCTGCTCACCGACTTTGAGCGTATCGGCGACCACATTCTCAATATCGGTGAAGCGATTTCCACCGTGCACCCGATGAAGAGCATTTGAGGTTCGAAAGCTTTTTGCGGAGCACAACACATATATTACATACTATTATATTGTATATAAAACCTGTCCGTTCGGTTTCTCACCATGCGGGCAGGTTTTTTGTGCGTTGCTTGGGGGTGTTCCGATTTTTGCGCGCCCCTACGGAGTGATACGTTGTTCCGCGCACCGTAGGGACAGCCCGGGCTCGCTGTCCGCGGGCGAACGCAGTTCGCCCCTACGATGTAGGGAACAACCTCTGTGTTGTTCCGTAAATTTTGCACAACATTAATTTGATTCGCGTGTAGGGCGCGGGCTTGCTCGCGCCGTTGGGGTTACGCGGGAACCAACCGTGCTCGGGCGCTTCGTGAAGCGCCCCTACAGGGTTTGCGCACCGCCACAGATTTGTGCAAAATCCAACCGTGCTCGGGCGGATGAGGTTACGGCTTCGCCATTACCCTTTTGTCGCTTCGCGCCATTTCCCCTAAAAGGGGAATCTACATCCGCCCCTACGAGGGTAGGGAACGACCTTAGTGTCGTTCCGCGAAATTTTCAGCGACTTTGACGGGCGCTTCGTGAAGCGCCCCTACAAGGTTTGTGCACCGCCGTCGGGTTGTGCAGATTTTACATTTTCTCGGGCGGATGAGGGTGCGGGTGTCCAGTGGACACCTCTAAGCGAAGCTTAGAAGCACCGACCGAGCCGGCAGGCGAGAACGCCGCCCCTACGGGGTTAGCGCATTGCCTTGGAAAATTTTGCAGGAATTTAAAAATTCTTGCAACACTTCTAGCTTTATGGTAGTCTGTTTATATGAAAGGGATTTTGAAAGACAAAGGGGGCACTGCTGTGGACAATACTGCTGCACTGCTGAAACAGGCAAAAGAGGAAAACGCCGCGGCATTCGGCACGCTGTATGCGCTGTATGCCGAACAGGCATACGCTTACGCCTGCGCAATTTTAAAAAATACGCACGCCGCAGAGGATGCGGTACAGGAAACCTGCATCAAGGTGTACAAAAGTGTGCGCAACATTCGAAATGCGGACGCTTTTAAAGCCTATTTTTTCAAAACCCTTTCCAATACGGCAAAAACCGCACTGCGCCGCAGTACATTCTGCACAGTGGGCGAGGAAATTACGGATTCTGCCCCTGCACCTGAAAATACCGCGCAAACGGCGGAGCTGCGCACGGATCTTGCCGCCGCGCTCTATAAGCTGACCGACGAAGAACGGCAAATTGTCCTGCTGTCGGCGGTGGCGGGTCTTTCTTCCAAAGAAATCGCGGACACCGTCGGTTTGACGGCGGGTGCGGTGCGATCCAAGCTTTCAAGGTCCCTTCAAAAACTTCGTACATATCTTTCTTGAAAGGAGCTGCCAAAATGAAAAAATCCAAGAATTTTGACGATATTTATAAGGCCTTACAAGCCGAAACAGCACAGGCACTCCCCCAATCGCTGTCGCCTGCGGCAATCGTGCAATCGCTCGAAAGCGTACAGCCGCAGCCGAAAAAGCACCGTGCGGCACGCTACGCCTCCATCGCGGCGGCGGTCGCCGTGGTCGTGATTGCGGCGGCGGTCGGTCTGCGACTTTCGGGTGTGCCGAGATCCGACAGCGTCATTTCCGCGCCGCGCCTGCCGCAAAGCGCACAGACGTCCGCAGAAGCAGAGGATGCCTATCTGCGCACGGCAAGCTATGCGGAAATTGAAAATTTCTTTTTGGAAAAGCAAAAGACGTATAAAGCCAAAAGCTATGCCGATGATATGTTCGCGTTCAACTTCAACGCACCCAAAGATGCCGTGCCGGAGACCGCATACGGTACGGGCGCCGCGCCGAATATGGCTGAAGGCACCGCGAACTCCGGTTCTGCACCTGCCGCAGGGGACATCAGCGGCGAAGTCCGCGCCCACGGCGAGACAAACACGCAGGTCGAGGGTGTGGACGAAGCAGACATCCTCAAAAACGACGGCAACTATTTATACATCGTGCGGCGTGCAAAAAACGCGATAGAAATCGTAGATATCCGCGACCCGAAGCAGATGCACACAGCGGCAACCGTTTCCTGCGCATCCGAGTCCGAAATGCGGAGCGCAGAAGAGCTGTATGTATACGGCAATCGGCTGGTCGTACTCTACAGCGCGCGTCCCTCTAACGGGGAAGGTGCAATAGATATGTACCGCGCCTGCTATGCCTATACGGTTGAGAATTTAAAAACAGCTGTAGAGGTCTATGATATTTCCGACCGTACCGCGCCGCGTCTGTGCTTTGATTATGCCGTGGACGGCGGTCAGATATCCTCTCGTTTGGACGGCAGTACACTGCTGCTCACAACCACATACAGCGTGCCGATTTATAAAAACGAGGACGATATGAAAAATGCGTGCGTGCCCTGCACTTATCAGGCTGAGGAAAAGACACGTTTTTCGGAAAGCGACATCCGCATCGTATCGGACGCAGACAGCACCGAATATCTGACCGTCAGCCGTTTGGATATCTCGGCGGATACCGCCGCGCCGCAGACCAAAGCCGTGCTCGGCGGCGGCGAGGAGCTTTATTGCGACGGCGAAAGCCTGCTGGTCGCACAGACGGATTTTTCCGAGCTGCAAAAAGAATCCGAAACAGTCCAAAATGACATTGCCCGCCTGACAGAGCTGCATACGCGTCTGTATGCCTTTGATTTAAAAGGCGGTATTGCCTACAAGGGCTCGACGCAAATCCAGGGCAGAACGCTCAACCAGTTCTCTATGGACAGCTTCGGGAACTGCTACCGCATCGCGACCACAGCGGACAGCGGCAGTATCGTGACCGTGCTCAGCAAAGACCTTAAAACCGTCGGCGAGCTCGGCGGCATTGCAAAGGGCGAATCCATTTATGCGGCACGGTTTATGGGCGACACGGCGTATTTGGTTACCTTCTATCAAACCGACCCGCTGTTCGTGATTGACCTCTCCGACCCGACCGCACCGAAGGTCACAGGCGAATTGAAGATTCCCGGTTTTTCGAATTATCTGCACCCGTATTCGGAAAATCTGCTCATCGGCGTCGGGCAGGACGGCACCGCCGCGGGCGCAAACGGGCACTTGAAAATCTCGCTGTTTGACGTCAGCGATAAGCAAAATCCGAAAGAAATTTCCAAAGCCGTTTACAGCGGCAGCTCCGTTTCAACAAGCCCCGTGCAAAATACGCACAAAGCATTTCTGACTGTGCGCGAGAGCGGTGAATTTGCCATTCCCGTGCAGGAGATTTCCTACAGCACATCGGCTTTCAGATGGTATGCGAGTATGCTTTGTGTGCAGGACGGCAAGCTGCAAATCACCGGCACCTATACCCCGAAAGCAGACGGCACTGAGCTTACGCGCGTCACTTATGCGGGCGAAACGGTCTTTACACTGTCCGAAAATACGCTGACGGCTTTCGACAAAGCGACAGGTGAAATTTTGTCGGAAATCACGTACAATCGCGATGCTTCGGGGAATGTGGTGATAGAATGAAAGCTACCGTATATAAATCCGCTGTGTTTTGCGGCGTGATGGCGCTTTCCTGGCTGCTTTTGAGCTTCTATTTCTTCCCGATAAAAGCAGGTCCTGAAAATTACCAAAGCTTTTACGAGTTCCTGAAAGACGCCCTGTACCACATCGCCGCCATCAAGCTGATTATCTCGCTGATTTTCTCCGTCTTTGCCCTGTTCGTCACGGAATTGCACGAGGAGAAAAAGCGAAAGGCAAAAGAAACACGCACGGAAACAAAGTAACCGCGCTTACAGCAAACCCCCACAGGATACATCCTGCGGGGGTTTTGGTTCTGTCAGATGAACAATCAATAAAGCTGACCGTTCTGCACATTGAATTTTAATTGATGCGCCGTTCCGTTTTCTGTATATTCCACTTCCATAACATCCTTTTGTACAAACGCGGCACGGTGGATTCGAATGTCCTTCGGTTCAAAGGTTTCATTTAAAACCGCAAGCTGTGCGCGGTTATACTCCTCAATATTGTCTGAAATAAACAGCAGACTGCCGAAAACAGAATTGATTTTTGCAAGCAGCTTTCTTTGGTCAAAATCCGTTTGCACATTCTTATCACGCAGAAGAAATACATCCGGATCATTCATCCAGACTCTGCCGTCCAAATGGCGTCTGAATATCGTATTGCAAACCGCGTGCGCAGTAGAAACCTCTTCGCGGATGGCGTGCTTTCTCGGTTTCCAGCCAAGGGAAATATCCGAGCCGATGCGACAATAATCCACCTTGCCGAAGGCAGGCATCAACGGAACGCCGCAGCCCAAAATCAGCTTATCCCCACAGCATTCCCGAAGAAGCTCCATAGCATCGCACATAATTTCGCCGCGCGATTTATTGTGCATAGGCAGAACGCACGCGCCGTAGAGAAAATCGAGCTTCACCAAATCATAGCCCCAGTCATTCAGCACCACGTCAAAAACGCGCTTCAAATAGGCGCGCACATCGGGATTGTAAATATCCAGCGAGTAAAAGCCGCCCCAGTTGTGACCTGTTTTATAGGGCTTGCCGTTTTTATCCTTGATAAACCAGTCCTTATGCTCCTTATAAAGCTTGGAGGATTTCGTGCCTGCAAAGGGAGCAAACCACAAGCCTGCAAGCATACCGTTTTGATGAATACTGTCCGCAATATGTTTCATCCCGTTCGGGAATTTCTTTCTGTCCGTATCCAGCCAGTCGCCGATTGCATTTTGATAGCCGTCATCAATTTGGAAGCAGTCAATTTTGGTATCTAACTTTGCAATGCTGTTTAAATCACGTAAAACAACCTTCTCGTTGATATTGCCGTAGTAGTTATACCAAGTGGTATAGCCTGTTCTTCGCTTGTTTGTACGGCACTGCACGCCCATTTTCTCAAAA
The DNA here is from genome assembly GCA_021769885.1 of Bacillota bacterium. Classification (GTDB taxonomy): domain Bacteria; phylum Bacillota; class Clostridia; order Oscillospirales; family Acutalibacteraceae; genus Fimenecus. The sequence goes on from JAETSA010000008.1 coordinate 58,247, forward strand.
TACGAATCAAAGGCTTTATCATATTCGTCACTGACCACGGCAAAAGACAACAGTTCCGTTTCATTGTGAAAGGTTACGCCTTCCAAATCCTTGCTGACCAATATACAATCCTGTTTTGTGTCAAAAGTGATGATTGTATATCCGCATCTTTCGTTTAAGGAACCGAAAATATCCACTTTATTTCCGCGTCGAACATAGGCATAGGACCAGCCGTAAAAAATGCCGCTCTGTCTCGGAAATTTGTGAAAAAGCGTGTCGCCCGATTTGCTGTGACCGATGTATTTCAGCGGTGATTTGGTCACCAAAAATTCCGTAAGCTTTGACAGCTCCTGCATCTGCCCGTCAGCGGCATATTCTAAGCTGTCCGTCCAGCTCTGATACCCGTTCACAAAAATTCTGTCGTCCGCTGTGAACCGATACGGATACCGAACCGTAAATTCCGTGATTTGAATATCTGTTTTGGGTTGAATGCTTATATGTAGTTTTTCGTCCGCATTCTCCACCCGCAGTGAAAAGTGCTCCGTGCAATCGGAGCTTGCCGTAAACGGCTTTCCGTCTGCCGTATATTTCAGCTGAAATGATATATCCATACTGCCGCTCTCCTAATTTTGCACCGTTACATAAGTCGCGCTTTCCGCGCCCCAGCTGTCTATCGCATAGATTTTGTAGCTGTGCGCCTGCCCGTCATCCTGTAGCTCGAGCTCTACTGTATTTTTCATACGGTCAATGCCGTTGTAAAAATCGCTGAAGAAATATTCGGTTTCCTTATCGTCTATGACCACTTTATAGGAATGCACAAAATCGTCATCCGCACCTGCCGCGAACGATAAAATCACTTTGCCGTCCTTTGCAGCTATGCTACCTGTTGTATTCTTGAGAACAGGCGCTTGATTATTCGCTTTTCTCTTGTCAAAAGCATACCTGCCGTCATTCACATACGGGAGAGGAAAGCTCCAAAGCATATCCTTTTTCTCTTCATATCCCACAGTGCCGTCCGCAAAATTGATGCGGTGCACATCGATTTTATCCGCCGAAAACGTCAAAATATACCCCATAGGGGTGGCAGTGGCATTCGGCGGAATCGTGCCGTTCTCCTTCCCCTGTTCCAGCTCCGTATAAGAAAGCGACTGCGTATTGATAACCGTATACGCGCCCTGCCATATGGAGCGTTCATCGAGAAGCGAATAGTGCACGTGCCCGCTGAAGTTGATGACATTCGGATATTTTTCCAAAACCTTGTTCAGCGTGGTATCGCCCCAATCCTCACTGCCGTAGCTTGTATGCTTTGGCTGATTGTGTGTCATCACAAAAACCGGCTTCCCGTCCGAATCGGCACTTGCCTTTTCAAGCTCTTTATCCAGCCAGTCAGCCGTTATATTGTATGCGCTTGTCATACTGCCGTAATTCGGCGACGCACCGATGAAATGATACCCGTTTACAACATAATGCGTCCACGGCGATTGCCCCATAATATCCTCAAAGGCTTCGATATGGCGAATAGCCGCAAAGGCATTCGGATTCCAATAGTCGTGGTTGCCCATAATTGTCTGCACAATCGGCTTATCCGCGCCGAACACCTCGTCCATAGCATCCGCATAGGTCTGAAATGCAAAGCGCGTGCCGCAATCGCCTATGTCGCCCGCAAACAAAATCATATCCACATCATTGTTTTTCAAAACGCGCAGGGTCGTTTTCAAATTTTTGATATGTGCAGTATAATCTTCGGAAGCCTTTTCCGGTTCTTTTTCCAAATCCTTTGCAGCGGGTGCCAGCTGTGTATCGGAAATCACTGCAACCATAAAAGCATCCTTTTCGATTTCAAACGTCTGCATCTCTGTTTCGTCAATTAAATTTGTATATTCATAGCCGGCAAAAGCGGAAAATGCAACACCTGCCGCAACGAAGATGCAAAGAATGATGATGATCGCCTTTTTCATTTTATAAACTCAATCCCCTTTCAAATCCGTCTGAAAATAACAGCTTATATTCCTAACGGCAAGCACTGCGAATATCCGTTGTTCCTAAACAGCTTCGCATTGACAAGAAGGTTTGCGCAAGATATAATGTTATTGACTGTTTGGTCAACAAGTTGATTATATACATTATAGACCGACTTGTCAATAATTGAAAGGTGCAGATATGAAAAAATCTTTGAAAACAGAAATCACAAAAGAAAAGATATTAAAAGCAGCTGTCGAAGAGTTCGGAACGTATGGATATGAAGGCGCAACCGTGAATCAAATCTGCCAAAAGCACAACATTTCGAAAGGCTTAGTTTATCATAATTTTGAAAATAAGGATGCACTTTATGTATGCTGTGTGGATAAAGCGGTAACAGAATTTATTTCGTATATGCAAAAATATGAATTTGCATCCGACTTCAAATTCTATATGCTGAAAAGATGTGCCTTTTTTGAAATGCATCCCTATTACAGCCGCTTGATTTTCGGCTTCATCCTGTGTGAAAACAACGAATTATCCGAAAGGATTCAAGAAATCCAAAACAAATTCGATGCATTTAACAGAAACATTTATATACACGCCTTGAACAGCTTAACACTCCGCGACGGAATCGCCGAGGAGGATGCTTTGCAATACTACACATTACTGCAGAATATGCTGAACAATTATATGCGAATGGACACCCCATCCGCAAAAGGATTCGTTCCGATGATGGAGCATCACGAAAAAAGCCTGGAAAGAATCTTGGATTTCATACTTTACGGAATTGCAAAGGAGAACGGCTGATGAAAAAAGTATTTGTTGTATCCAAAACACACTTAGATTTGGGTTTTACGGATTACGCAGAAAATATTCGGCGCAAATATATCGAAGAATTTATTCCGCAGGCGATCAGCCTTGCCAATACCGTGAATACAGCGGAACGCAAAAGCTTTATCTGGACCACCGGCTCTTGGATACTCAAGGAAGCACTTGCGTATGCAAACGAAACGCAAAAAGCCGATTTGCTGAAGGCTTTGCAAAACGGGTATATTGTGCCGCACGCACTGCCCTTTACAACGCATACGGAGCTACTCGACGAGGATACCTTCCTCTACGGACTTTCCATTGTGGATGCGCTTGATAAAATCCGAGGCAGAAAAACCGTCGCCGCAAAAATGACCGATGTGCCCGGGCACACAAAGGCAATCGTTCCGTTGCTCGCAAAGCACGGCATTAAACTTTTACATATCGGCGTCAACGGTGCATCTGCCGTACCGGACGTGCCGGAATGCTTTTTGTGGAAACAGGATGACTGTGAAGTGGTGGTTGTCTATTCCGGCGATTACGGCGGTGCTTTTCAGTGCGACCTCCTCGAAGAGGTGCTGTATTTTGACCACACCCTCGACAATCACGGTGCGCCGTCGCCTGAAAAGGTTTCGGAAAAATTAGAAAAAATCCAAAAGGATTTTCCCGACTACGAGGTAGAAGCATCTTCTCTTGACGATTATGCAGAAGCCTTGTGGCAGGTCAGAGATAAGCTGCCTGTTGTGGAGGCGGAAATCGGCGACACCTGGATACACGGCAGTGCCTCTGACCCGTATAAATCCGCCGCCCTGCGTCAGCTGATGCAGTTGAAACGCGAATGGCTTGCCGACGGGACGATGCAAAGAGGCACAAAGGAATATATCGGCTTTACCGACAACCTGCTTTGCGTTGCCGAGCACACCTGCGGGATGGATACAAAGCCCTATTTTGCGGATTACGAAAACTACTTAAAAGCGGATTTTCCGCGTGCCAGAAAAAAAGATAAAATCATTGTCAAGCACCCGTTTCGGGATTTCCCCTACAATATCCTCAATATTATAAACAAAATACGGTTTCACAGTTCATACCGTACGATTGAAAAAAGCTGGCAGGAGCAAAGAGAATACTTGAATCAGGCTGTAAGCTTTTTGGATGACGCGCATAAAATGCAGGCAAAAAAAGCACTGGCTTCTCTCCTGCCCCAAGAACCTATCGTCTTTGAAAATGCCGAAAAGCTGAACGGCGCCGTAAGTGCGTTCGGCTTCGAGCTTGTGCTCAACGACTTCGGCGGCATCGGCAGTTTTACCTATCACGGTCAGGAAATTCTGAAAAACAATTCAAAACCGTTTTTGGAATACCGCGTTTACACAAGCAAGGATTACGATTTTTGGTTTCACAATTACGCAAGGAATATGAAAGAAAACGCAGTTTGGGCATATCCTGACTTCGGCAGACCGCTTTTAAAATATGCGGACGGGAAATATCCGCAAGGCAGTTTTTATTACAAACTGACCGATGCCTTTGTGTTAAAAGAGGCCGCTTCCGTAAAAATATTGGCAAATCTCGAATGCGATAAACCGCTTTGCGAGAACGCCGGTGCACCGAGGACGGTGCAAATTCTTTACACCTTACACAGCGGCGGACTCAAATTTGACGTTTTGTGGTACGGCAAGGATGCCAACCGATTGACAGAAGCCGTTTTTCTGCATATGTATCCGAATGCCGACGATTTCAGCTTAGTAAAGCTCGGCAGTCGGATTGACTACAAAAATGTCGCTTCCATGGGCGGGAAAAATCTCCACGCAGTTGAAAAGTGCATTATGAAAAATCACGCGGGCAGTTTTGACTTTGTGAATCATCATTCTCCCCTGATATCCATAGGCAAAGGGAAAATCCTCGAATACGACAATAAAATCGAGCCCATAGAAGACGGCATTTCCTATGTCCTTTACGATAATGTATGGGGCACAAATTTCCCGTTATGGTATGCGGATAACGCCCGGTTCTCGTTTGAAATATTAAAAAACGAAGGGTAAAAGCGAAGGGCTATACCCCCACATCGGCTGAGATTCGTTTCATTGTTGCCTGGAAAGGCGAAACAGATGAGGAGGAAACGCCTATCCTGCTTTCGGATATATATTTCGCGAAATGATATAAAAAAGTAATAAAAGTGCCAAAAAGAAAATCAGGGGACGGAGTTGTGATTGATATAACCGCTCCCCATCAATTTAAGTATAGTACAAAGATTTGTTTGAACAATATGAAATTGATTACTGCCGAAAGGTTTTGGGGAAATGATTTAGCATAAAGCTTTTCGCTTGAAGTTAGCGATTTAATATTTTTCCGAAGTCCATATTGAGGAGTGTGCGCAGATGAATAAAAAGGCTTTTATTGGTGGTCAAGAATATACAGCTGTGGAAAAGCTTTTCTCATTAGAGAATGGACAGTCGGTTATTATCTGTGCAGATGAACGCGGGGGAAAATATACTTGTTCTGAAGTATTTTGGCAGAACAGTGCGCCTAAAATAGAGCAAACTGCTCCGATTCATACGCATAGCTCCGCCAAAGAGAAAATCGACTTTTTCCTTTCCGTGTTTAAGGGACGGCCGGACTTGTATGCCAAGCGCTATTACAGCGAAAAGACAGGAAAAAGCGGATATACGCCTGTGTGTAAAAATGAATGGTCTTACGTTTTGTGTGACAAAAGAAAATATAAATGTGCGGACTGTCCCAACCGTGAATTCACACCTTTAAGTGCGGAGGCGGTTAAAGCACATTTGATTGGACAGGATGTTTTTTTCCGAGATGTCGCGGCGATTTATCCTATGTTAGAGGACAATACAACATATTTGTTGGTTGCGGATTTTGACGAGAAAAATTGGCAGGCGGATGTGTCTGCTTTTTGTAAATGCTGTAAGGAGTTTGGCATTACTCCCGCAGTAGAGCGCTCGCGTTCGGGCAACGGTGCTCATGTGTGGTTTTTCTTTTCCGATCCCGTTTCGGCAGCAGACGCACGGCGTTTGGGAAGCGGATTGCTCACGCAGACGATGACCCGTCGTCACGAATTGTCCTTTAATTCATATGACCGATTGTTCCCATCTCAAGATGCTGTCCCTAAAGGCGGATTCGGCAATTTAATTGCGTTACCGTTTCAAGGACAGGCTCAAAAAGATGGGAATTCTTTGTTTGTGGATGAACAATTTACACCGTATCAGGATCAGTGGGCTTTCTTATCCTCTCTACCGAAAATTACGCCTGAACAATTACAAGGATATCTGCAAAAATTATGTTGTAACGGCGAGTTAGGTGAATTGGCTGACACCGAGGAAAAACAAGCGCCGTGGCAGCATAAACGCACGCGGAGTAAGCTTACAAATAAAGACTTTCCTGTGCAGACAAGGCTTGTGCTTTCCAATTTGATATATATTAATAAACACGGATTTTCGCAAGCCGCTTTAAACGCAATTAAAAGACTTGCGGCATTTCTAAATCCTGAATTTTGTAAAAAACAAGCTATGCGCCTACCGTTGTATAATGTCCCGCGCGTGATAGACTGCAGTTATGAAGATGATCCTTATATTGGTATACCGCGAGGATGCACAGATGCACTGACAGAACTTTTGGAGCAATATGAAGTATCCTTTTTCTTTGACGATAAAAGATGTGCCGGACATTCTGTTGACGTTGATTTTAACGGAACACTTCGCGAGGAACAGTTACCTGCGGCTGAGGCACTGCTCTCCGAAGATATGGGTGTTTTATCTGCAACAACCGCATTCGGAAAAACAGTAATCGGCGCATATCTTATAGGGCAAAGAAAAGTCAATACCTTGATATTGGTGCATTCTGCCGCCCTGCTTGAGCAATGGAAATCATCCTTAGAGCAGTTTTTGGATATTCATGAAATATTGCCGGAACCTACGAAAAAACGCGGCAGAAAAAGGAAACAAAGTTTAATCGGTCAAATCGGTTCGGGCAAAAATGCACGCGGCGGAATCGTTGATATTGCGATTATGCAGTCTTTGTTCGAAGGAGAAGAAAAGACTGTAAAATCCTTTGTGTCTGAATACGGAATGGTTATTGTAGATGAATGTCACCATGTAGCGGCTTTTACCTTTGAAAGCATACTGAAATCGGTTGAAGCGAAATATGTGTACGGGCTGTCCGCAACGCCTACGCGCAAAGACGGGCATCAGCCGATTATTTTTATGCAGTGCGGGCCGATCAGATATTTGGTTGATGCAAAGAGCCAAGCGGAGAAACGGGAGTTTGATCATTTTGTTGTTCCGAGATTTACGAAAACAAGATTACCGAATGCGGAAAATATTCAAGAGATATATGCCGGTATTACAGAAAATATACAACGGAATGAACTTTTGACGACAGATGCTTTGAAACTTGTTCTGGATGGCAGAACTCCGATTTTACTAACGGAGCGAAAAGAACATGCCATGCGGCTTGCCGCTTTATTAGAGGGAAAGGTGGACAATATCTTTTTACTCATAGGAAGTGATAGGCAAAAGGATAAGCGTGAAAAGCTCGATGCCTTGAAGAGCTTACCGGCAAATGAGCAGGTCGTAATCATTGCAACAGGCAAGTACATCGGAGAGGGATTTGATTTTCCGCGGCTTGATACATTGCTTTTGGCAATGCCTATCTCTTGGAAAGGCACATTGGCGCAGTATGTAGGCAGACTGCACAGAAATTATGATGGAAAAAATGAGGTTCGTGTTTATGACTATGTGGACATTCATATTCCGACACTGGAACGAATGTATCATAAGCGTCTGAAAGGATATGCCGAATTAGGTTATCAGGTGAAATTCGGAGAACCCAACGAAACCGCAAGCTCCATCTATGACGGATATGCGTCTATGATGCCGTTCGCACGAGATTTGTCTAATGCCGTGAAAAGTGTTGTTATTGTCAGCCCGTATATACAAAAAGATAGGATTGATATGCTGTTGCCTACTTTTCGAGAACTATTGCTTTCGGAAATAAAAATCACTGTTTACATAAATGATGCGGACACATTTGCGGCAAAATATAAATCGGATATAAACAAAGCGATTTCTGCACTGGAAGAGGGCGGAGTAACTGTGGTAAAACGTCAAGATCTTAGGCAAAAATTTGCGGTGATTGACGAAAGTACAGTGTGGTACGGAAACGTAGATTTCTTAGCATTTGGAAAAAGAGACAGCTACGCACTGCGCTTCGAAAATGCAGATATAGCCGGTGAACTGCTTGATATGTTAAATGAACCAGATGGTGAACAATTGACATTTGATATATAACTTAAATTGTACATTCCAAACTGCATACAACAAGCAGACCGCCAAAAATTTAAACCTCGGCGGTCAAAATTTGTGACGCAGTAAACAAAGAAGAGGAAGATGTTGCATAATATCTTGAAATGAAAATATAAAATGGCATAATATTTTTACATTGACATATTGAGTAAAAAACAGTATAATTTCAATTAGAGATAATATATTATGGTTTGGAGGTGTTTGTATGGAATTTTTCGATTATCTTGTAAAAACTTACGGATATAATGAAGCGATTATGTTAGATGAAATTTCCTTTGCTGATTATTCTCTTTCTTGGATTAAGAAATCTTTGGGTCAGCTTTGTAAATACGGTAAAATAGTTCGCTTTGAAAAAGGCGTGTATTATATCCCTACCGACACATTACTCGGAAAAAGCAAGCTTGACCCTAAAAAAGTCATTGTAAAAAAATATGTCGATGACGGCAATGAAAAAATCGGTTATTTTTCGGGTATGGCATTTATAAATATGTTAGGGCTTTCGACCCAAATGCCGAACACATTGGAGATATACACGAACAACGAACCGTCAAGAGTGAGAGAAGTTCCTGTAGGAAATCAAAAGGTGTTACTTCGCCGTTCAAGAACCCAAATTAACAACGAGAACTCTGCTGTAATGAGTTTTCTTGAATTGATGAATTTTACCGACGCTACATTTTATGATGATGATAAGAAAAAAATTGTTAAAAATTTTATAAAAGAAAATGGAATTACCCGAAAGTCAATTTCCAAATATTCGCCGTATTTTCCCGATAAAACTATGCGAACACTTGTAGAGAGCGAGGTTATTTATGATGTTACATGATGAAAAAGAATTGTTTAAGCAGATAATTCTTTTAACTTCAGAAAATGCCGGAATTGATTCAGGGATAATTGAAAAAGATTATTATGTCACAATGTTTTTAAAATTGCTTGTGGAAAAGCAACCTCAAATAATATTTAAAGGCGGTACATCTCTTTCTAAATGTCATAAGATTATCAAACGTTTCTCTGAAGATATTGATTTGAATTTGGAATGTGAAACAAGACCCACCGAAGGTCAGCGTAAACATCTAAAAGAAAATATTATTTCCACTATTGACGAATTCGGTTTTGAATTGATTAATCAGGATAATGTGAGAAGCAGACGTGATTACAATAAATATATTGTTAATTTTCCGTCTGTATTTGATTATACCTCTCTTAAGCAGTATTTAATAGTTGAAACGTCTGTTTTTCTCCGTGCGTATCCGAGCAGGAAAATGGAGGCAACAAGTTTTATCTATGATTATCTAAAGCAGATAGACAGAGATGATTTGATAAAACAGTTCTCATTAGAACCTTTTGAATTAAATGTTCAAGGAATTGAGCGAACATTTATTGATAAGATATTTGCTATTGGAGATTATTATCTTGATAATAAAATTACCGAGCATTCAAGACATCTATATGATTTATATAAGCTGTTGGGAGTAATTGAAATTGATGAGCCTTTAAGAGAATTATTTGAAATTGTCAGAAAAGAACGCAGTGGACATGCTGCTTGCCTTTCTGCACAAGAAGGAGTAAGATTTAAAGACTTGTTACAGAAAATCATTGATGAAAACGCTTATAAAAATGATTATGAAACTATCACGAAAGGCTTATTATTTGAAAAAATTCCTTATGAAACCGTAATCGGTGCATTACAAAAAATCATTGACGGCGGTTTGATAGATGAATAATTGGATAATAATCTATAACCAAAGTGGGATTATATATGAAAATAAATTTGAAATAGTTTAAAAGATTAACAAAATGAATGCGAATGAGGTGATAGCTATTCATAATGATTATGATATGATACAAAAATCTTTGAAAAAAAGTATTGAAATGAGCAATAAACCTTTGTTAAAGTATCAAGAACAAATGCAAAAGATAATTAATGCTACACAAGTAAATATACCTAATATTTTATTGCCGAATTTTGGGATAGAAAATTAGAAAATTATTCTTTTTTGCAGGAAAACCCAGCGGTTAATATAATAAATGAAAGAGAAAATGAATTAAAAGAATTAACTTCTACGCTCATTTCAAATTACACTTTCGTCAATCAATTCCTAGATAAAATAAACGGATCAATATCAGCAATGCTTCAAGCAGTTAATGAAAGTGCTAGAAGATTATTGTCAGATTCCGTTAGAAATATTATTGACAACATGAGCTCTTTATTACTTGATGCCGTTAGTTCACCAGCATTGGAGTGGATTCGAAGTATAGATTTCTCTCCGATGATTACCGTCTTAAAGAACTTGAATTTTGATAGTGATGTTCTTAAAAGATACAGAGAACTAAAGCAAGTTTACTTAGTGACGATGTATGAATGTAAATGGTTTCCATATGCAGGCTGGACAACTGATATATCTTTAATGACTGAAGTGTTAGATATTATTGATACAAGCCGAGGAAAAAGCAAACGCAGAGAACAAAGAGTAGATAAAGTCATTTTAAAATACTACACGCAACAGGAAATTAAAAACATCAAGCGCTCATGGCAAAACTCCGATTTAGAATCACATATTAAGAAGATTTTAGGACAAGCAGTAGAGCTCATCTAAGAGGAGAATATGCACTTACCATAGCCTGCCTTGCTACAATGTGGGAAGGATTGATTCACCATAAGTTACATATAAACGGAAGATATAATCAGGAAAAAACAAAAAAGATTTTACAAGTCTTATGACGAGCTGCCGTTGTTTTTCAATGCGGAGCTTATTGGCAAGGTGCTTGGAATATCATCAACCACCGCACACGAACTGATGCACCGAGAAGATTTCCCGAGCATAAAAATCGGCAACCGTCTTATCGTGTCCAAAGAAAAGTTTATTGAATGGGCGAACAAGCAGTCGGAAAGGAGCAAGCGATAGATTGAAGTATCAGCAATGTTTGAAACGGGACGCCGTCAAAAATTATTTTCCTCTGCCGAATGAAATCTTCTGCTTAAATCTTTCCTATGGTGAAATCGCTGTCTATGCATATCTGCTCTACTGTGAGGACAGAAAAACATTCCAATGCCATCCGAGCTACAAAACCATCGGTCAATCGCTGAAAATGTCACGCAATACGGTGAGCAAATATGTAAAACGGCTTGAGCAAAAACAGCTGATACGCACTGAGCCGACAGAGATCCGAACAGCAAACGGAGTGAAGCGCAACGGAAACTTGCTCTATACAATTCTGCCTATTGAGCAGGCAAAGAACTTGTATTTGGAACAGGAGTTGCAGAGAGTTGCCTGTCAGCAGGCGGATGAAAAAGCAATCTTGTGAACGGTATTAAACAAGCAGACGGCTCAATAAAATCTTTAACTCCTCACCAAGTTGCCGACCTGCCCGGTCACAGCACCTCGCAAATTACAGAACTCTATTATGTCAAAAAAGACACATCAAGGCTCAACGGTATCATCGAAGGATTTGAGATGTAAAAAGAATCAATGAAAAAAGTCAAATAACCAAAGCTTGTTAGCGGCAATCATAACAATTCTTGTTATATTTACTACTTTAATGAGTGTATCCGCTACTAGAAAACCGATTATTGAATTCGTGAAAAAAGTTTTTTCGCAGTTTAATGAAATAACTCTGAGTGAAAATTTAGATCCGCCTGTTGAAACGATACAAACAGAATACACATTAACAAATTTACCGGAAGGATATGAAATAAGCAATTATCAAAAGAGTGTAAATAGTGTATTTATTATTTGGACAAATGAAAGCGGAGAAGAAATTGTATTTTCGCAAGAATTGTTGGACTCCGATTTCACGATAGATAATGAGTATGGATATCGTGAACTCGAAATCAACGGGCTTAAAGCATATTTATCGGAAGATGAATATGGATGTGCACTTAGATGGAGCGATGGCTATTATTGTTTTACAATAACGGTTCCCACAAGCATAAAAAGCGATATTATAAATCTTCAAGAAAATATTTCTGAAAAAATTGAATAATTTGTAGCTACACCCTCTTGTGTATTCAAAAGATACAAAGCAAGGTTATCTTACAAACAAAGCAATCGAGGATATGCGTTCGCTGTTTGCAAATGATATTTTCCGAAATGAAATGTATCTTGCATTCACATTGGAAACACAGATGCGAGATGAAGTTCGGGCAGAAGCGAAAAAGCAGATAGACGAACTGCTGAGAGGTGCGGAAACACCGACATCTGCATCGAAAGAAATTCAAAATCTGTATGTCAAACTAATCGGTCAGCTTACAAATTACAAAGGCAAAAAGGTATACGGATATCTGCCGAAAAATATTAAGCAGACGGTAGATGCTGTCGTTGCCGAGCTTGCAAAGGATGAGCGAATAGCAGAGTTATATTCTGAATGGAACAAAGCGAACCGTGAAAAGCTGTCTGTGTATTATGACAAGAAAACGCCGGATGTACCGTTGAAAGAAAACAAAGAATTCAGAGATATCAAAAACGTCGTTATCCGCTCTGCCATTCTTATAATGAAAGCCGAACAGCAGGGACAGCCGATATCGGTCAATTCTTCTGTCGGAAATCTTATCCTTCAGCTTGCCAAAGCGATAGCATCAGACTGTCATAAACGCAGAGCTAAACTCAGTGCACAAATGGATTCCAAACTGAAATCTAAAATCGAACAGAAAAAGCAGGCGCACGGCTTAAAAACCGACCGCAGTATTCCCGAATACAGCGAAGAGGAACAAGGCTTTGAAATGCGTATGTGAATTCTTTGATTATATAAATCGGCATAAGAAAAGCACCTGCTCGTATAGAGCAGATGCTTTCTAAATACTATATAGCTGAGAAAAATTATTTGAGTCTGAAATAGCAAGTGCTTTTACCGTTGCCTTCTCGCTTGAGTTCACCGCAGGCGACCATTTTGCGCAAAGCGCCTTCAATGGAACTGATGCTGAGTGAGGGACAAAGCTCACGTATGTCCTGCTTAGTGAATCGCCCAATCTTATTTTGTGTTGCAAGCCGTACGGTTTCAAGTGCGGACAGTTTTGTCTCTACAAGGGCAAACCGCTCCTCAAAATCCTTGTATGCCGCAAGAACTGTTCCGAGAATGTATTTAATAAAGGGGACAACATCTTCCGTACCTTCATGCCAGCCTGTTTGGGATTTGGCAAGTGCGTCATAGTAAAGGTCTTTGTTTTTTGCTATCTTAGCTTCGAGGGAGATGTACTTGCCGACATAAAATCCGTTTCTGTACAGAAGCAGTGTTGTCAGCAGTCGGCTCATTCTGCCGTTTCCGTCATTGAAAGGATGGATGCACAGAAAGTCATGGATAAATACTGGAATGGCAATCAGCGGCTCTAATTCCATGTTACCGATTACACGGTTGTATTCTTCGCAAATTCTGTCTAAAGCCTCTGGTGTTTCAAAAGGGGCAAGCGGAGTGAACAAAATTTTAACAGAACCGTCAGGATATGTGGCGCTGATATAATTCTGCACGCTCTTCGTTTTACCTGCTAACGGATTGTTCATATGGCTGTACAAAATTTTATGAAGCTGCAGAATATAGTTTTGCGTAATAGGGATAGCGTCAAAGCTCTCGTGTATGATGTTCAGCACATCACGGTAGCCTGCGATTTCCTGTTCATCCCGATTCTTTGGCGTGGTTTTTTCTTCCACGAGCTGCTTAATACGGGTGCTTGTGGTAACGATGCCTTCAATGGCATTAGATGCTTCTGTACTCTGTACTTTTGCGATCTCCACCAGCTTTTCAAGTTCCTCTGGACGTTGCTTTAAATACTGCTCCTGTTTGCCGGCTTCCTTGTATATGGCGGCAATCAAACTTAAGATCTCCGAATCCCACTTTTGGTCTTTGATTGCAGAATAATTAAATGCTCTCATTTCCTTATCCTCCGTGTATTTCCCTTAAATATTAACACGATTTAAGGGAATAGTCAAGACATTAAGGGCAAATTCCCTTGATATTATATCGGAAATAAGGGAAATTATTATGTGAATTCTTTGATAAACTTTTTTGTTTCGCTGGATATTAGAAAGGTATTGTGGTATTGTATGGTGCTTGAGAGGAAGTGATTTTATGCCGATTATTGTAGAAAGATTTTTGATCGCAGAACTTGTGTCGGTCGAAAAACTTTCCGATATGGAATATTCAGAGTGGAAATGGCGTGAGGGGTTTCTCGGATTTCAATCCACACTGACAATTTATGAAAGCACGCAGAATTTCAAAGGCAAAAGATTTATTGTGTTTAATGATTTTTCCGGTAACTGCCTAAGCACAGGTTTCGGCGAATACACAATAACCGATGATGAGCTTGTAATGGTAACGAGAAACAGTATGTATAAATTCAAAATCATATATCGAGGTGAAGATTATGCAACGAAAACTATTAACTAACGGCAATGCTTTTAAGCGTACAGACGGACGGTGGTGCGGTGTGGTTTGGTATATGGACGAGCACGGAGAACGGAAAAGAAAATCATTTTCGGGAACAACTAAACAGGCGGTCAATCGGAAAATGACAGAATATGTTTCCGAATTTGAAAATCAGATAATCGATTCGGACGAGTCTAAGAAAAAGCTGAAAAACAGTATGCAGAATTGGTTACAGGTATTTAAGTTCCCTTCCGTTGAACCAACCACCTATGACCGCTGCGAATGCAGTGCGAAAAATCAGATTTATCCGTTGTTAGGGGACAAGGCAGTCGGTGACATTACTTCGGCGGACATAAAAAACTTTCTCAATCATTGGATGAATGAGGGGTACGCTTACACCACCGTGAAAAAAGCGTATGTAGTGCTGAATGAATATTTCCGATATCTTTACCGTGAGGAGCTAATCCCTAAAAATCCTATGGCGAATGTTGAGATGATAAAGAAATCAAATTTCCTATCGGCACAGAATAAAGAAAATCTCCCGACCAATGAAGCCGTAACAATTTTCACTGCGGAAGAAATTGAGAAATTTAAAGAGGAATGCTTTAAATGCTGGGGAAACGGCAAAAGACTGTATCAGCAGTCAGCGGCATACATTCTGATGCTGAATACGGGACTGAGAACAGGCGAACTGCTTGGATTGCTGAATAGTGATATTGACCTTGAGAACAAGACACTAACCGTTCGGCAAGGTGTAAAAGAGGTGTCAAGGCGAAACGGTACAGAATTTACAAGCGGACGGGAAATCAAAATCGGCAAGCCGAAAAGCACCGCCAGTAAACGCACTGTGCCCCTCAATAAGACGGCAATCGAGATGATAGAGGAATTACGCAAGGAAGCCTACTTCGGCGAAAACACACCCCTTGTTGCCGACGAGAACGGCGGTTATACAAAACCTGTAAATTTCCGAAAAAGATATTACAGAATACTGAAAGCCGCAGGAATTGAAACAAAAGGTCTACATTCACTGCGCCATACATTTGCGACAAATCTCGTCAACGGTATTAAGCAACCGGACGGCTCAATAAAATCCTTAACACCTCGCCAAGTTGCCGACCTGCTCGGACACAGCACCTCGCAAATTACTGAACTCTATTATGTCAGAAAAGACACATCTAGGCTCAACGGTATCACCGAAGGCTTTGAGATGTAACCCGATTGCATATCTCAAAATTAAACACAGCAGACAGACCGCCGGAGTTCAACCTCGGCGGTCAAAATTTGCGACGCAGTAAACAAAGAAAAGGGAAAATGCAATATGATTTCGTTCGTTAATATTTGTTATCTGAGCATAACAGTGAATTGAGTATCTTGGTTATTGTGTCAGTGCCCCCAATGCGTGCACCCTCTTGAATATTGATTTTTTTACCAACCCACAGGCAATGCGGATATGCTTCGGGACTAATAAATGTAATCGTTCCCTTTGCAGTTCCATCGGGCAGAATAAAATCAGTTTCGCAATAATGATGTATTCCAGTAGTCAAATAATTATCCGTTACCAAGTGTGCAGGTCGGTAGCCGTCCCAAACCGCCGTTTTTCTTGTACCGTTGAATTGAAATACAGCCTCAACATCAGGTGCTCCGTTTACAGCATTCGTTTGCGTAAACATAGTTATTTCTCCTTGTTATTAGTATGATTTGAAATTCAAGTACATCTTGCTTTACAGATATTATAATTTGATTTTAAAAGAAAAACAAGCGTTAGAAAGCAAAATACTGATGCTATATTGATGATGTAGCAGACGGAATTGATGGAAGCGGTTGGCAACAGATGCGAAATTGACGCTCAAATTGAGCATCAAAATGCGGCTTTCGAGACCTCGTGCCGACCACAGAAAGACAAAGAAAAAGCCTTGAAACCACGCTGTTTCAAGGCTTTTGGTGTGGCAGGGGCAGAAGGACTTGTTCTCGCCTGCCGGCTCGGTCGGTGCTTCTGAATACCTGCGGTATTCAGAGGTCTCCACCGGAGACCCGCACCCCTCGACACGCTCCGCGTGCCTCGGCTACAAGGCTTTTTACACAAACAAAAAATAAAAACGGACACCTTACGGCATCCGTTTCTATTTTTGTCTGCTGGGTACGAAAAAGATGTTCCCTGAAAATTTTGATTTTAGGTTCAGGATATAGCCCCTTTTTTCATTTTATAACTCCATACCTATTTCACATACAGTAACAATAACATTACTCTGATTTCAATAAGTAGTAACAAGAAGCGTATAGTTTTTTACGAAATTCAGAAGACTTTAATAATTCAGCACATACCTTTTCAAATACATTTCTATTATCAAATGCACACATTCTACACAGAATGCCAAACTGCAGGAGTACCACCGAATATTACAAAAGAATTGATGGGACACTCGGATATTTCGGTAACTGCCAAAATTTATACTCATATGGTTGATGAAGTATTTGAGCAAAACATAAAACGATTAGCCGAATATGCTAATCAAAAATATCAAAAAGCAGTCAAAGAATAAATACAAAACTAAAGATAGGGGCGTTGCTTAATTTACACCACCCCTACCTCTTATTTTGGTGACAAATAATATTTTATCTATTTTTTAATCGCAACATCAATAATTCCAATAATCACTGTTAATACGCCTAAAGCAATGAATATACCGCTTAGACCTATTGATGATTGCAAAGCAGATGTGAGCAAAAGTGCTGATGCAAAGCCTGTTGGAATACCTGTTAAAAGTACTGCACACCTGTTGGCCTTGCTGTTATTATCACAAGATGAAAGCAAATCACGGATAATATCTATTACTGCTATAATGCCACAGCAAACACTAATCATCATAAAAACAACATTGGCAATAATTGCGATACCTGATACGGTCTGCACTATCAAATCGCCTGTAAATCTGCTGATTGTATAAGCTGACAAAAATGGAAGAACAATCCACAATACGCCCATTCCAATCATATAAAACGGATATATCTTTTTAGGTGCTTTGCATTTTTTCACTTTAACTGCAAAGGTGACAAACGCAAGTATGCCTGCCACAAGAAGTAAAGCCTTAATCAGAAAATCTCTTAAAGAGTCACCCATAAGCGTTGCAATTGAATAAGAGCCTGCTGTTTGCTCGGCAAAGGATATATAATATTTTACAGCAACAACACAAACGGATGATAAAACAACAGATGTTAAAAAGGAAGATAATAATTGCATAAAATCATTTTTTGTATTTTGTTTCATTTTCTATTCTCCCTTCATATCATTCTTGATTTCTGCTCGACTGTCTATCGTTGTTTGAATTGACTTGAGCAGACTTAAATCGTGATTGTACGGCAAATCCTCTGTAGCAGTAAAAATCATCATACCGCCAAGATTTTTTTCAATTGCGTATGCAGTTTTATCCATCGTCATCTGCGTGCCTGAAAACCACATACCGTCAACACAATTTTGGAATCTGTCGTGAGGTGTGTAATTCGGATCATCAAAATTAATCCATATTCCACCGCCGTCATAAGGTCTTGCATAAAACGGCAGACCAAGATTTATTTGCTCAGGCTTAAAGCCTTTGGCAAGGAAATATTCAACCGGCTGAACTGCACCACTTGAAAAAGAACTGTTGTGTCCGTTTTCGTCAAATAAATCGTAAGCCATAACTTCAATTTGGTCAAGACAATCAATGGCATCCTTACTCATATAAAAATTCCATGATGATACTGCACAAGATAATTTCAGATTATGCTTTGAGAGTTCATTTTTCAAATTAATAAGATGTTCACTGAAAACAGCCCATTGCTTTTGGTTTGGATATTCCCAGTCGTAGCTGACACCGTCAAAGCCATATTCAATCAAAAAATCAACCGTGTTTTTAATCACTTCATCACCATGCTCGGCGAAAACTACATCCGGATTGCAGGCATTGAAAAATACGGTTGCAAAAATTTCGACATCCTTTTCACCGTAAAAATCTCTAATTTTTTGCACTGATGCTTTCAGGTCATTCCCTGTAAGTCCATCAGGAATGATAAGTTCGCCGTTATCGTTCCACTTTGCAGCAGCGATAATGTGAATCTGGTTTACAACATCGCAGTATTCAGCGGGAAGATAATTACTTGATTCCGGGTCAAATAATTCGCCTTTGGCAAGCTGTGGTGTTACAACATAATCGGAAACTCTAAAAGAATTGCGTTCTTTTTTTTCGGTATTATATATTTCTATTTCTCTGATTTTAAATTTACTGTCAGATTCAAGCACTTCAAATTTAATTTGTTTTGCTGTAATATCATCAAAAGCACAATAACGATAATCATTGATTGCTTCCTGCTCATAAAATCTTTCCCAATGTTCATTTCCGGGAGTATCAATATAATATGACAGTCTGAATTTCTTAACATTCCAGCCCTTTTCACGCAGAATGATTGTATTAAATGTTTGTTCTTCTTTAAATGTCAGCACAAAGGAATCAGTTGTGCCTGAAGATTTCCACGCAGTATTTGTATCTGAATCCACGGCTTTTTTGACATTTGCTTTACCTTTAGCGTCTTCAATATTTTCAAGTTGTGTAACAGCTAAATTTTCAGAATCTACAGGACTTGGCAAATCTGAAAAACCATCGCCGGCAAAAGCAGTTGTGCCAATAATCAAGGCAAGGCACATTATTATTGCAACTGCTGAAATAATAATTTTCTTTTTCATAAAATCTCCTTATTAACAAATAAATATATATTTATCCATTTTATTAATTTTGATTTCTTTGTCATTTATTTTAACAGTATATTTGTCACCATTGTTTATAAATATATTGAAGTGTTTACCACACAATTCAATATTTTTTACTATAAAACTGTTCCAAGAATCAGGCAAGTTGGGTTTAATTTCAAATTTGTTAAATCCCGTTGGTCTGTAGCCTAAAATACCTTCAGTGAAAATCCTGAGATACAAAGCACTTTCAGCTGAAAGTTGTGCTGAATTACCCTCAGGAAACGCTTCAATAGGATAAGGAGGATGAAAGCCGAGCAATCGTTCATTTGTATATTTACTAAGCAAATCGAATGCTTTTTCCGTTTCGCCTACATAAAACAAACCTCGGAGTGCATAAAGCAAAGAACGGTCCCAATAGGTTTTTTCTCCGCTTCTTGTAAGCATACCGTTATCTCTACACAGTTTATCACTTAAAAGAGCACTTACAGTTGCCGATTTTCTCTCGTCAATTCCCATAACAAGAGGCAGACATATCCACGAACGAAGATTGCTTTCTTCTTTGCAGTAGCGATAAGTTTGATAACCCTCAACATCAGCAACGAAATAATTTTCAATACCTTCTTTTATCATTTGTGCATTTTTCAAAACATTCTCTGATTTTTCATCATAACCTAACTCACTGTATAAATAATGCAGAGAAACGAACGCATCATATGTAATACAAGCAGTAGAAAGATTTGCTTTTCCGCTTTTAAAACGATTTTCAAGCTCATCACTGTCACTTTTCACAATACCATCATCAGTAATCTGACTTTGAACATATTTTTGTGCCGTTTCGATGGCAGGTAAAAAACCGATTGCCTTTTTCTTATCGCCTGTGGATAAAAGATAACGGCATAAACCATACAAAAACATAGAACTGTCGCCACGGTCTCCTGCTCCATTCCATATATCATCACCGCAGGCAACAATACTTGTAGGAATGGCTTTATCCGCCTTTGCAAATTTTGAAAACAGTTTATAACAGTTTATACTTTGCTTCTTTGCAGGAGCATAACCCAAATATGCAAACAATGGATTTGCATATTCACATTGGTCATTTGTCCACAAGGCAGCATAATAATTACCGCCGCCGGGTGCATGCATCAACCCGTTTTTAGTATTAAAAATACTTTCGCTTGCTCTGATTTTACAAAACTCTGTCATAGTATTAATTGTGCTGTTAGGTGTGATAATCTGCATACAATTTTGAATTTGACTGATAAACTGTCGCCTTAAATTCAGTTGTTCTTCAATCTGCTTAGCATTCAGTCTTTCAGCACCATTGCAAACAAGAATAATCTTTTCTTCAAAAGGTTCAAGAAAGACGATTTGCGATTTACAATCGGAATATGTATCATTCAAATACACATCAGTAAACAATTCCTGTGCCTTATCTTCCACAAGGAAAAGTTTGCTGATTTTTTTATACGGATTTTTATTTTGAAGCGTAAAGGACTGTTGTTTATTGCTTGTATTTTTTAACACTATTTTTTCAAGCAATGCCTTTTTATCAAAAGATGGGCAGATTGTATGCTTTACCTCAATTTCATCAGCACGCTGACAAAATGTAAGAACGCCGTCAAATTCAACCTTTTCTGTTTTCAAAGATGAATTAAAGACCAAATCTACGCCGTTAAATCTGTAAGATAGACTACCCCTTGTTTCATTTGGAATAACCCTTATTTGCGGAAAAACGCAAAAGCGATAAATCTTCAACTTTTTATCAGAGTCAATTTTATAACTGATAATTGATGATGTCTCAAAGCCTGCCATTTCAATATGATTTGCGTGTGGCAATTTATCACTATTAGCAGAAAAGTAAATTGCATTATCATTGCAGGAATAATATTTTCCTTTTGATTCAGTTCCTTTAAACTTAGTCCATAAAGGGAATATTCTTGGTTTTTTGTATATCATTTTCATAAGTTAATCCTTATTATTCATTTTGATTTCAAATTCAAAGCGGGCATTATCCTCATACCAAAGTGGAAAATTTGTACCCCACACATTGTTATAAAGAACATATGAAATACCGTCTTTTTTGATACTTTCAATTTTATTGTCATATTCAAGAATTTTGCCGTTGCCAATGGATATAAGCGGTGAATGATGATTGATAATATCAAAATTGCCGAAATCATTTTTTATAATGCACTTTTCAACTGCGTGCATATTTCTGCCTCCCATAGACACCGTACTGTTATAATCAATCCGGCTGTCAATCTTCACCATACTAAAATCAACAGTATTTGGATATAAATGAAGAAAAATTGCTTCTGTCAGCCTATTTGCATCCTTGCCGCTCCAAATAACATCAAATTTAAGTCCGTAACAATTTAATGTATAAATAATCTGAACATCCCTTGGAGCACCTGCCTTTTCACATACAGCACTTTCACATTTGAGATTTACAAAAACCTTTATCTCTGCATTTTCTTCACAAACATATGCACTGCTCATTTTATAATAGAAACTGCCATCAGGATACTTACCATCAACACGTTTTAGTAATGGTCTGCCGAAATCAGGATAACCCCACACTGCATTTTTATCCATATTGCGTGCATAATGCTTAAACCAGAAATTATAATCACGGCTTGTATATACACGATATTCAATTAATGCATTATTATTATTTTTTATGATTTCATTGCCCTTACACATTACAAATATATCATATCTTAACAACCATATAAAGTGCTGTTTCAAGATACATAAGCGGTGCAAATCTGAAATTACCTTTAGCCAAATTCACCGTACGCAGCTCTCCGGCAAAGTAATAAATATCTTCAAACAGATATTTGTGAATAGCGGCTAATGTCTTATATGTTCCGTCAGAAAGTAGCTTGAGAATGGCAAAGTCAAATAAATTAACAGCTTTCTTTTTACTGATTCGTTCTTCTCGTGCGAGTTCGGCAGAATCGGTAAGCCCTAATTTAATTTCAAGTGCCATATTGCACCTCTAAAAACTAAAATTTCTCGTAAGATTTATGTGTTTATTATAACATTTTTTGATTATAATTCAACTTAACGATTAGTATATACGCTCACCTTATGTGTTAAATGAATTAGGAATAAACCTAAAAGCATTTTTATTTTAGCTCCCAAAAGTGACATC
Source organism: Bacillota bacterium (assembly GCA_021769885.1). Taxonomy (GTDB): domain Bacteria; phylum Bacillota; class Clostridia; order Oscillospirales; family Acutalibacteraceae; genus Fimenecus. The sequence continues at coordinate 80,541 of JAETSA010000008.1, forward strand.
TTATTTGTCACTTTGAATGTCACTTTGAATTTTGTTTTTTGACTCTTCAAGATCTAGAAAATCGATAACACTATCGGATGATGAAATTTCTGCCGGAACTTCGATATATTCTTCATCGTCATTGAACATCATATATTCGGCAGCGCGACCGGCAAGCCGCCTTTTAATTTCATTATCGTCCATTCAATCGAACCTCGTTCTCGAATAAATATACTGACAAAAACTGTTATTAATCAAGTCTCTCTTCACAAGAAGTAAACTCAAATTAACAAAACAAATGATTATAACTTATTAATTAGTAAATTAACATATATTTAAAATAAGGCTAAAAGGAACAAATCTTCCATTGTTTCTATAACTTCTCCATCGTATCCTCCCGGAGAACCGTATGATTTATCAATGTTTTTATTTTTATTCCCATAGATTGCTGAAAACTCTGCAATAACAGTAACCAACTGGCATACTTCTATTTCTTCGCAACTTTCAAAATTATATTCTATCAACAACTGCTGAATCGGTGTAGCCTTTTTGTCATTACTATTAAACGCATTAGCCAAAACATCTGTAATATGATTTTGATATTCAAACTCTCGACGTGGTATTGGTTTATCAGCATAGTATTCTAAGCTACGAGCAAAATACTTTCTCCTCCATCGTAAAAAACACTTTTATCATCAGGGAAGTGTTTATTTAGCACACTTTCTATTGCAACCAAACACTTTTCATAAATATTGTACTCACTGACTCGTAAATCCAAATCACAATATTCCAAAATTCTATTTTGAACCTCTTTAGTACAACAGCAAAATTCTCTATACATCTCTCTATTGTAATAAAACAAATCATTATACATCGTGGCTATTGCACATAGCGGAATAAGCCCTCTGTCCTTATAATATTTAGAAATAAATGATACCGCTTGTGATTTCACACATTCTTGATGACGCTGTTCATCACGCATATCCTGCCTTTTTTCAAACTTTTCCATACGATTACTTTGCTTAATTTGCAGGATAGCAATAATTATTGTTGCTGTTAGGGCAACTACGGCACTAATAATACTTATCCAATCGGAAACACTCATATGGTTTCTCCTTTTACTATAAACGATAATTTTTTCTGAAAACACATCAACAAAACTTGAATTTTTCTCCGTGTTATAGAGGGGTATTTTTTGGTATCGTGAAATCAAATGTAAACAAGGTGTAAAGATTTTTGAAAAACACCCGAACAAAATGGAAATTTTTCTCTGTATAGTAGAGGGATTTTTTTATAGGTGAATTTTTGTTTTCAAGTTTACTTATGCTTTTTTCTTTTTGAAAAAGTATCTCTCGAATAATACGAAAGGAGGCAGCGCAATGAAAGAAAGCTACAAAAGTTTTGATGAGCTACCGATGATGTTATCGGTGTCGCAGGTTGCAAAGGTGCTTGGAATTTCTCGCACAAGGTCGTACGAGCTTGTCAATGAAAAAGGTTTTCCAAAAATAAAAATCGGCACAAGAATTGTTGTACCGAAAGATGAATTCAAGTTGTGGATTCAAAAACAAATCAAGAAAGCCTACTTCGGCGAAAATACGCCCCTTGTGGCCGACGAGAACGGCGGTTATACAAGACCCGTAAACTTTCGAAAAAGATACTACCGAATTCTCAAATCCGCAGGGATTGAGCAGAAAGGTTTGCACAGTCTCCGCCACACATTTGCAACGAATCTTGTAAACGGTATTAAACAGGCAGACGGCTCTATAAAATCCTTAACTCCTCGCCAAGTCGCCGACCTGCTCGGTCACAGCACATCACAGATTACCGAATTGTATTATGTGAAAAAAGATACATCAAGACTTAACGGAATTACAGAGGGCTTTGAAATGTAACCAAAACGACCGTCCAAACAAAAAATTGGGCGGTCAAAATTTGCGTTGCTGTAAACAAAGAAAAAGAATTGTTCTATTATTATAAATATGTGATATAATATTTATAATATATTATTTTAGCAGGAGCTTTTATGCATATTATATTACAGGTTGGAAATAAAATATTTTCTTCATATGGCAATAGTGATTGTGGCATTATATTAGAGTACAGTGGAATAGTTTCAAAGGAAAATATCATTAAATGGTTAGATGAAGAATTTGAAATTATGACTTCTGAAATTAATATAGACCATACATATAGTGACTTTATAGTGGTCACAATGCCTTATAATGATAAAGTGTATTCAGGCAAGCTTATTTCTTTTTTTACAGCACTCAAGCATTTATCACATATTGATAGTGATGAAATTAAAGAATATTTGTCTAATCAAAAAGCTCAATCATATATTAAACTGCAGTATGGATTAAGAGATAATAAATTAATATCTATACAAGATATTCCAAAAGAGCAAAAAGGGCTTAAATGTAATTGCCGTTGCACAGGATGTGGCATGAGGCTTCAAGCAAGAATAGGCAACGGAAAAAGGCAACCACATTTTGCTCATAATAACGAAGCTTGTGACATTGTTGTTGCACACCAAAGCGCTTTACATATTCTTGCTAAAGAGATTATTCAAGAAGAGAAAAAAATAGGATTACCAGCACTTAAGGTTAATTTTGATGAAATTTCTAAAAATAATATGAAATCTTGGTATTATAAACTATCTGATGAAATGATTTATAAGTCAGCACAGACTGTAGCATGTGAGCAGGTAGTATTAGAAAAAAAGATTTCTGACATTGTCCCAGATATTATAGTAAAAATTGGTGAAAGATATTGCCTAATTGAGATTGCGGTTACCCATTTTGTTGATGAAACTAAAACTGAAAAAATAAAGAAATTAGGATTGCCTGTAATAGAAATCGATTTAAGTATGCTATCTGGGGTAGAACTTAGCAGAGATAATGTAAAAAAGATTTTACTTGAAGAGAGTGATTTAAAATATTGGATTCATAATCCCAAAAAAGAAGAGGCGATAATTTGGGCAACAAATGAATATGAAAAGAAGGACAAAGAGATTCGTCATATTCAAGAAGAAATAGAACGGACTGAACGAGAAAAACGCCAAAGAAGAGTGGAAAAAAGAAAGATTGCTAAAGAAAAAATAGAACAATTGCAAATTGGCAACAATTATGAAAATGAAATTAAGCGTTTGAGAAACGATGTCGCATTTATGAATTTATTTAAGCACAGGTCTTTTTATAAAGATGGAATGGCAGTTCCATTCTATATGGACATTCCAATTACAGGAGAAGTTGTTTTTGACTGTGATAGAAGAATTTGGCAATCAGCTATATTTGATGTGTTTATATACAATAGAAGATTAGACGGGAAGCCTGTTGTCAATATTAAAAAAATTTCAAAATGGGTAACTTCGTATCAGCAGGAATTTAAACTGAATTGGGATTTGGTTTCAAAAGCATTTATTGCATTGAAAAATTCTTGTTATGAGAGAAGCTTACTTCAGATGTGTATAAAAGAGTATATAGAGTATCTATCCCTAATAGGGTTTCTTTCAAAGATTTATTATGAAGTTTTGTCTGCTCATAATCTAACTCCGCCTAATAAGGAAAAGGCGGCAGAATTAAAAGCAATAATAAATTCAGTTAATCAGTATTCGTGGAGTGTTACTGAGGAGATTTATGTTATGCTGAATCCTAATGAATATATTTTTAGCCATGATAGTATTGGTAAAAATGCTTCTAATTTAACAAATAAAAGGATTGATGATATAAGCAATATTATGAAAGAGCAAAAAGAGAAGTCGAAACAATTAAAATACAATTCTGGTTTAGAAGAAATAATGTTTAATGACAGTTTATCAAGAAAGGAAAATGCTGTGGACAGTTTTGGCTTTAGATGGCTAACTTGCACATCATGTGGAGAAATAAAAAGAGAAGATGAAATGGTATATTTAGATGGCAATGAGGGCTTATGCCGTGATTGCAGTCGAAGAAAAATATAAAATTTTTTGCAATTTTTGATGCTATATTGATGATGTAACAGACGGAATTGTTGAAAACAGGTGGCAACAGATACAAAATTGACGCTTAAATTGAGCATCAAAATGCGTAATTTTAGACCGTGCGCCGACCTGAAACGGGCAAGTGAAAAGCCTTGAAACCACGCTGTTTCAAGGCTTTTGGTGTGGCAGGGGCAGAAGGACTTGAACCCTCGGCACGCGGTTTTGGAGACCGCTGCTCTACCAACTGAGCTATACCCCTATATATTCTGTTTTGAAATGCATCTAAGCGGAGCAGTGCTTTCACGCGGGAAGACAGCGACTGTGCGGCGTCAGAAACTCCTCGCTCTGTATTCTGCATCTGCACCGAATCGGACAGCCTAAAGAATGGTGGGCCATCAGGGACTCGAACCCCGGACCGTCCGGTTATGAGCCGGATGCTCTAACCAACTGAGCTAATGGCCCATATCGAAGTTGCCTATTTATTATATAAATATTTTCCCGTGATGTCAAGTCTTTTTTGCGGATTCCCGCAGAACCTGAGGGAATCCTGCGAAAAAGGATGCGGCATAAAAAATGCGGCGGACAAGAACCCTTGCCCGCCTATATTTCCGCCCTCAATTTGCGGTGCCGTTTGTTAGAAATTATTCCTTTCGAACGACAACTATAGTATAGCACAACCCATTGTAAAAATGTGGATTTTTGTCTAAATGCAATGATTTCTTGTCTAAATGCAATATTTTCTCGGAAATTAGTGATAATTCAGCACAAATTTTGTACCGAATTACGGCGCATATTGAAAAAGTCAGACCGCTTACTTTGACAAGGAAAGCATTGTAAAATGCCCCTACGGATTTGTGCAAATCTGTCATTCTGAGCCGCAGGCGAAGAATTCCACACAAAGCAGCGTGAATTGGATTCACGCATAGTAGTACTATCATCTATAAACCGCATATCGCACCCTCGGGGAGGGTGATTCCCCGCAGTGCGGGGAAATGTCGTGCCAAAGCACGACAAAAGGGCTCGCCGCTGTCAGCGGCTGTCGAGCGTAGCGAGACTGAGGGAGTTTTCCACGTCCGACCCCTACAGGATTGCACAAAATCGTCATCCAGCGGGTGGTCGGGTGCGGGCTTGCTCGCACCGCAGATTTTTATCCGGCTTCGACGGACGCGCAATGCACGCCCCTGCGTATTGCCGTTGAATTTATACAAAATCCGATCGACCTCGGGCGATTCGTGAATCGCCCCTACGAGTGTAAAGAACGACTTCTGTGTTGCTCTGCGAATTTCATTAGACTTCTGCGGGCGGGCACGGAGACCCGCCCCTACGCGCCATCCCCGTAGGTCGGGGGCTTGCTCTCGCCGTTTCTGGTTACGCAGATTTTGGAATCGCCTCGGGTCGCCGACCCCTACGAGGTTCGCGTATCACGGTTGGATTTACGCAAAATCCGACTGTGCTCAGGCGGGTGGAAATTTGCCATTGGGGCGCACAGATTTCGCGGAACGCGTCATCGGTCGTTCCCTACGAGATTTATACATCCCCGTTGGATTGTTCTGATTTTCGCGGGCGATTCGTGAATCGCCCCTACGGGTGGTGAAAAGGTGTCCGCTATGATTATATCTAAGTTCTTTGGCGCGGTGTGAAAAATTTTTTTGCCTGCGATGCAAAATAACAGACCTGTTTTGAAAAAATCTGTTTTTATCCTATATTTTCTGTTGAAATTTTTAAATTGCTTTGCAAATAAACTGTGGATTTTGTTGAATTGTTGCACACTTTGTGCTATACTGTTTAGGAACACCTTTTCGGTAAAATTTGTTGTTACCGTGTAGGAGGAAAACAGACCTATGAAACGTTTTCTTGCATTTTTTGTTGCCTTGCTTCTTGCATTTTCTACTGTCGGCGTGTGCTTTTCAGCCTTTGCCGCCGAAATCGGAGGCACAAACGAGCTCGGAAACTTCACCGACGCATTGTTAGAACTGGTGCGTACTTATGACGCGCCGGCATATGCTCCCGAACAAGGCGAAGCCGCAGCAGAAACAGAACTCAAACAAAAGCTGCCCATGACCTATGATAAGGACTTCTTCTCTCCGCACGAGTTTGCCGCTTCGCACTATGACGCCGTGGCAAACGATGGGGACGAGGAGATGCCGGATTCGACCTTTGCATCCAAGCGTCTGATTGTAAAGTCCGAAAAAAAAGATTCCTACACAAGGCGCAGTGGAATGCATCAGCGGCTACCGTGATTTACACATTCTGCAATACGAAACCGAAAATGCTGCCCGAAACGCGCTTGCTTATTACAAATCCTGTCCGGATGTAATTTATGCAGAACCGGACTACATCTGTTCCGCCGAGGGCGATTGGAACATCCCATCTGCGCAAAGCAACGACACGCGGCTGACGGTACACGACCAAGCGCTTTCGTATGTATCTGACCAAATCGGCTTTGAAAGCATTAAGGATACACTTGCAGGTATGCAGCTTTCGCAAATCGTTGTTGCACAGTTAGACAGCGGCGTGGATTTGGATCACGAGCTGTTAAAAGACCGTCTGCTCCCAAACAATGTGAATTTCAGCGGCACCGGCGAACCGGACAGCTGTGAAGATGACTACGGGCACGGCACACACGTGGCAGGCATCCTCGCCGATAACAGCTCAAGCAATGTGAAAATCCGTCCGTACAAGGTTCTGAACCGTGACGGAAAAGGTCCGATGAGCCTCATTGCGCTCGCAGTCGATAAAGCCGTCGAGGACGGTGCTTCGATCATCAATATGAGCCTTTCGAGCAAAGGCGAAAGCCAAACAATGACCGATTCGGTGAACAATGCCGTGGCGAAGAATATTAATGTCGTTGTAGCGGCAGGAAACGACTGCGCTGACCTCGAAAAAACCTACTACTCCCCTGCCTGTGTGGAATCTGCCATTACCGTGAGTGCCACCACACAGAGCAATCGACTTTCCGCATATTCAAACTATAACAACACCATTGATATTGCCGCCCCCGGTGATAATGTCAAAAGCAGTTATCTGAACAATAGCTACACCTTAATGAGCGGCACCTCCATGGCGGCACCGTTGGTTTCGGCAGGTCTTGCCATTCTGCGCACGGCGTTTCCCGGGAAAACTGCCGCCGACGCAGAGGCAACCATCAAAAAATTTGCCATTCAAGTGCCGCGGAACGAAAAAATAAATGAATTTGGCAGCGGCATTCTGTTTTTAAAATACATTTTACAATCTCAGCCGAAAACAGCCGATCCCGTATTCAGCGCAGAGGAAGGCGTGTTCGCGGAGTCCTTCGATTTAAGTCTTTCCTGCCCTGAGGCGGATGCAACAATTCTATATGTGCTTAACAGCTCCGAAGCTCTTCCGCAAATCGGATTTCAAAACGGTACGGTTTATAAAACGCCTTTTACCGTTTCAATCGACACAAAGGTCTCCGCAATTGCCATTTCCAAAGGTAAGCTGCCGAGCGCCGTGGTCACTAAAACATACACGCGTGCAAAGGACAGCGAAGAGGATTTATATGACATCAACAAAAGCGGCAACATCACCGCCTATTTGGGCACGCAGACGGATATTGTGATTCCCGACACGGTGCACGGCACAGCTGTACGCGGCATCGCCGCAAGAGCCTTTAGGGGCAACACCTTCCTGCGCTCGGTAACACTGCCTGACACAGTCACCACCATTGGCACATCCGCCTTTGCCGACTGCACTGCACTGCAATCCGTTAAGGGCGCAGGCGTGCGTCAGATTTCAAGTGCCGCATTTCAAAACAGTGCTGTTTCTGCCTGTGCATTCCCAAATGTCACCTCCATCGGCACAAAGGTATTCTCCGGCTGTCGAAACCTTGCGGAAGTGGATTTTCCGAAAATTGACACGGTCGATGCCTATGCTTTCGAAAACACCGCTGTACGTGACTTTTCCTCAGACACCTTGCAACGCATCGGAATGTTTGCATTCCGCGGTTCAGCAATCGAAACCGTCAGCCTGCCGCGGCTTACCACACTGAGCGCATCGGCATTTGCAAATTGTGCTTCTCTGCGTTCATTTTCTGCGCCGCGTTTGGCTACTGTCAGCATCAGTGCCTTTGAAAACTGCATCGCCTTGCAAACGGCAAAGCTGCCCGAGGTCGTTTCAGTTGCTTTAAACAGCTTTAAAAATACGGGCTTGCGGCTCGCCTACCTGCCGAAGCTCCAAACCGTTGACCGCGCCGCATTCTCAGGCAGTACGGCACTTGAAGCCGTATTGCTCCCTGAAGCTGTGGATGTCAACACTTCTGCCTTTGAAAACTGTACCCAGCTGAGTCTTGTATATCTGCCGAAGCTCACGACGCTGAAGCGTTCGGTGTTTGACGGCTGTCGCTCGCTTACATTCCTGAGTCTGCCCGCAGTGGAAACCGTAAATGCAGGTGCTTTCTCCGACACAACTCTCGGCATAAAATTCTTACAGTTGGATTCTGTTTGTGAAATCGAAAGTCTGCCCGCTACGGTCGAGCACCTCGTTCTGCCCACATCCTTCACGCAAATTTCCTGTACGTTACCGCAAACCGACTTCACCGTTTACGGAAATCCCAATACCTACGCACAGAAATTTGCCGCAGATGCAAAAGCCACATTCAAGGAAGTTCCCGTAATTGTGTTCAACGCACCTGAGAAATATACGCCCGAGGACAAGATTCTCGCGGTTTATGCAGTCGGATTCCACTGCAAATACCAATGGTATAAATCCGATTCTCCCGAAACGGTGGGCGCACCGATTGACGGTGCGGATGATTTCTGGTATACGCCTGTGCGCGAAGATAACACCGCTTACTACTATTGCGTGATTGAAAGCAACGACGGCACAAATACCGCCTCGGTGACCACACACGCGATTGAGAATGCGCCCGAGCTGCGGGATGCGGACTTTACCGCATATACGGCAGCAGTCGAGCAGGCAAACGCCGTAGACCGCAGTCAGCATTCCGACGCATCGCTCGCCGTGCTGGACGCCGCACTCGCCGTAGATGTGCAAGGACTCTCCCTCGCAGAGCAGGATACAGTCGATGCGCAGACACAAGCCATCCTGCAAGCCATCGCCGCACTACAGCCCCGATACATTTTGGGCGATGTGAACGGGGACGGTATGATCAACGCCGTTGACGCGCGTTGGACACTGCAAGCCGCCTCCGGCGTAAGAGCGTTGGACGACACCCAAGCTCTCGCCGCCGACGCCAATCTCGATAATCGTGTGACCGCCGTGGATGCGCGGTGGATTCTGCAAGCCGCCTCCGGTATTCGAACGCTGTCATCCTGATTTTTCTGAAATTGGGGATTGACAAGCAGATATATTTGTGGTTTAATATGCTAAACCGATGAAACGGAAGTAAAACTGTTAGACGCGCTTTCAGAGAGTGGGCGGCGGTGAAAATCCCACAGCAAACGCAGCAGATAAATGGTCCGTTGAGGGCGCATTGAAAAGATGCGACGGTGCTTTCCCGTTACAGAAAGAGGAATATGTTTGTATTCCGTGAAAGGTGGGCGGCGTTTGCCGTCAATCAAGGTGGTACCGCAGGTATTGTATTTTCAGCCTGTCCTTGTTTACGCAAGGGCAGGCTTTTTGTTTTTCTATTTGTGTTTTCCGAGGTGAGAACTTATGCTGCACACAAGAGCAAGCGGCGTGTTAATGGCGCTCTCTTCCCTGCCGTCGCGCTACGGCATCGGCGTAATGGGGGAAGAAACCAAACGCTTTATTTTAAAAATCAAAGAAATGGGATTTTCCTACTGGCAGGTTCTGCCGCTCAATCCGCCCGACAGCTACGGCTCCCCGTATGCTTCACAGGCGGCATTCGCCGTATCGCATATGTATATTAACCCCGACGCGCTGTTTAAAATGGGGCTGATTTCCGAGGAAACGCTTGGGCGCAATGTCTATTACGGGTCGCCGTATACCGCAGATTATGAATTTGCCCGCACGGCACGCACCGAGCTTTTGAAAGAGGCATTTTCGAATATTTCTTCGGATTTGCGAAAGGAAATCCGTATATTTTGCGAGGAAAACCGATGGTGCGAAGGCTACGCGCTGTATGCCGCCGCAAAGGAACGCTTTGGCGACAAGCCGTGGTACGAATGGGACGAAAAGTTCGCCCGATTTGAATCCGCCCGCACGCACGCAGACGAATTGCAGGAAGCGGCGGCGTATTATCGGTTCGAACAGTATATCGCCTACACGCAGTGGCGTGAAATCAAGCAATTCGCCAACGACCACGGTGTGAAAATTCTCGGCGATATGCCGATTTACGTTTCGTTTGACAGTGCGGATGTTTGGAGTAACCGCCATTTGTTTGAAATTGATGACCGCACCTTTATCCGAAAGCGCGTTTCAGGCGTGCCGCCCGATTATTTTTCAGAGGACGGTCAGCTTTGGGGCAACCCCCTCTACGATTGGGTCGCTATGGAAAAGGACAACTACCGATGGTGGTGTGACCGTATCCGCACGTCACGGGAGCTGTATGACACAGTGCGCATCGACCATTTCCGCGCGTTTGCCTCGTACTGGGCAGTGCCTGCCGACAGCGAAACCGCGAAAAACGGCACTTGGGAAAAAGGCCCCGGCAAAAAGCTGTTCGACGCAGTATCCGATGCCTTCGGCGAAGTACCGATTGTGGCAGAAGACCTCGGTACGTTCGGGGAGGACGTCATACAGCTTTTGGAAGATACGGAGTTCCCCGGTATGCGCGTGATTCAGTTCGGCTTTGACCCTGACGGCGACAGCACGCATCTGCCGCACAACTATCCGCAGAACTGCGTCGCTTACGTCGGCACACACGACAACACCACCTTGCTTGCGTGGCTGTGGGAAGCCTCTGAACGCGACCGCCGCTTCGCCCTCGACTACTGCGGCTTTACAGGCGACAACTGGGGCGAAGGCGGCTTTTACAGCCCCTCGTGCCGCAAAATTATCGAAACCGTTTGGCGAAGCTCGGCAAAGCTCGCGGTCATTGCCTACCAAGATCTTTGCGGCTTCGGCTCGGATGCGCGAATGAACGTCCCCGGCAGGGCGCACGGCAACTGGCAATTCCGCACAACGGAGGAAATGATTCAAAATATCGATACAGCATATTATCAAAAAATCAACGCGTTATTCAAACGCTGAATAAAGGAGTTTTTACAATGAAAAAAGTACCGCATAGATTATATTTGACCGAAGACCAACTGCCGAAGCAATGGTACAACCTGCGCGCGGATATGAAAGAGCAGCCCGACCCGCTCATCAATTCCGCGACCGGCAAGCCTGCCGTGGAATCCGACCTTTACCCTGTTTTCTGCAAGGAACTGGCACATCAGGAAATGGACAGCGAAACGCGTTATTTCGACATTCCCGAAGAAGTGCAGGAGATGTACAAAATCTATCGTCCGTCGCCCTTGGTGCGCGCGTATAATCTCGAAAAAGCACTCGGCACACCCGCGAAGATTTATTATAAATTCGAGGGCAACAACACCTCGGGCAGTCACAAGTTAAATTCTGCAATCGCGCAGGCGTACTACGCAAAGAAACAGGGACTGACCTCGCTGACCACGGAAACGGGTGCCGGCCAATGGGGTACGGCACTTGCGGAAGCGTGCGCCTATTTTCACCTGCCGCTGACGGTCTTTATGGTGAAATGCTCCTACGAGCAAAAGCCGTTCCGTCAGGCAATCATCCGCACGTTTGGCGCAGATATCATCCCCAGCCCCTCGAACACCACCGAGGCAGGACGCAAGATTCTTGCCGCTGACCCCGACAACACAGGCTCTCTCGGTACGGCGATTTCGGAAGCAGTCGAAAAGGCGGTTTCCTCCGACGGCTGTCGCTATGTACTCGGCTCTGTGCTCAATCAGGTGCTTCTGCATCAGTCCATTATCGGGTTGGAAACCAAAACCGCAATGGAAATGCTCGACGAATATCCCGATATCGTGATTGGCTGTGCAGGCGGCGGTTCGAATCTCGGCGGTCTTATCGCGCCGTTTATGCAGGATAAGCTGACAGGCAAGGCAGACCCGCGTATCATCGCTGTAGAGCCTGCCTCCTGCCCGTCTTTGACGCGCGGCAAGTACGCCTATGACTTCTGCGACACGGGCAAAATCACACCGATGGCGAAAATGTATACGCTCGGCTGTGAGTTCAAGCCCTCGCCCAACCACGCAGGCGGGCTCCGCTATCACGGGATGTCGCCGATTCTTTCCAAATTATATCACGACGGGTATATGGAAGCGGTCAGCGTAGAGCAGACCAAGGTATTTGAGGCGGCAACTATGTTCTCGAAGCTCGAAACCATTCTCCCCGCGCCTGAGAGCGCACACGCCATTCGCGGCGCAATTGACGAAGCACTCAAGTGCAAGGAAACAGGCGAAGAAAAGACCATTTTGTTCGGTCTTACGGGCACGGGCTATTTCGATATGACCGCGTACACGGCGTATATGAACGGCACGATGACCGATTACATCCCGTCTGACGAGGATTTGCAGTACGGCTTTGACAAGCTCCCGAAAATCCCCGGGGTGCAGGAATAAAACATCAAAAAAAGACAGGGGACGATAAAAACAGAGAATCGTCCCCTGTCTTGCGATTTGCGAGTAGGGGCGGGCTTCCACGCCCGCCTAAACAAGGTCGAATTTCACACAAATCCAACGGCGAATCGCAATCTGTAAGCACGGTTGGATTTTTGCAAAAACCCGACGGTGAAACGCAACTCGTAGGGGCGATTCACGAATCGCCCGCGGACGGGGTACAGCTTCGCGACATTTTCCCTAATAGGGAAATCTTCCCTGCCCCTACGCGCAAATTAAATTTATTTTGTGCAAAATTCACGGAACGACACAAAGGTCGTTCCCTACGGCGCATCGAATGTACACTGTATTATGAAAACCAAGGACTTAAGATAACGAGGTGATTCTATGTTATATTCTATCCCGATTTGGGGTTGGATCGTTTTACTGATTGGTTGCGAAACTGGAATGATTTATGGCTATATGAAGTGTAAAGCGCAATGTAATAAATCATTTAAAATGTTTTTTCTGTTTATGATTGTATTGTTTCCTATATTCATACTTGGTATGATTGTGAACCGTTGTAATGCGCTTGGACTTATACCGGGTTCTGCACAAAACATTGCGGAGATATTTCCTGTTATAATGGGTTCTGTTTTTGTCATTGGTATTGTTGTTTTAGGAATTATACATTTGATTCAGGGGAATATTGCACCGGCGCAGAGAAATCTTTTAATTTTTGGATTAGGGCTTATTTTCGTAGGGATACTTATGTTTGTATCCATTCAAATTTTAGATAGTAGAGGAATCATTTAAACATAACAAAAAGGGCGGACTGTTTGACAGCCCGCCCTTTTTACGCTTTGGAATCCCCGCACAGCCCTCGTGGCTGTCTGCGGGCGAACGCAGTTCGCCCCTACGGCGTAGGGAACAACCTCTGTGTTGTTCCGTAAATTTTGCACAACATTAATTTGATTTGCGCGCCCCTACGAGGGTTGTACTCACCGTTAGGTTGTGCGAAATCCAACCGTGCTCGGGCGATTCGTGAATCGCCCCTACAGAGTTTGTGCATCGCCGTTGGGTTGTGTGGATTTTTACGTTTTCTCGGGCGGATGAAGGTGCGGGTGTCCAGTGGACACCTCTAAGCGAAGCTTAGAAGCACCGACCGAGCCGGCAGGCGAGAACGCCGCCCCTACGGAGAGCTTCGCTGTTATTTTTTGCTGTTCTCTAACCTTGGAAGGATGCCGCAGTCCACGAAGGAAAAATTTCCGATTGAAAATTTCTTGTCCGTAATACTCTTGTCCAGAAGATAATCTATACGGACATCCAAGCGCTTTGAAAGCTGTTTGAGGTTTTCTATATCGGGCATTCCTTTGTCACTTTCCCATTTTGTAATCGCCTGCCGTGATACCAAAAGCTGTTCTGCCGGCTGTTCCTGCGTAAGTCCTGCGCGCTTTCGTGCGGACTTTAATTTTTCGCCGAATGTTATGCTTACTTCATCCTTTTTTATCATTTTCTAATCCTCCGAAAATTAAGTCAGCTTTTCGCCGCTGCCTTAAAGATACTTCTCAAAACGCTCCATTGCAAGCAACGCGCGTTTTCATAAAGGCAACGCTCCGTAGCAAGGGTAATTTGTAGCGAAACACAAGGGGAGCTAAGCTTACTTTCGATACAAAAAGCAGACTGTCCGACAGGCAGTCTGCTTTTGTTTAAGGCGGTATTTCGTTATGCTTCGTTTTTATATGTTTCAAAAAATGCCAGCATTTCGTCAATCGTCGTGACGCTTTCCTCTAAATCAGGGTAGGCGACACTCGTGATATGCCCTGAGGAGCGGTTGAAGGTGATTTCCCAATCGTGCAGCTGATGCGGCAGCCCCTTTTCGGTCAACAGCTTATCCAACTGCAAGGACGCGGGACGCAGGAAGTCCTTGGCGCTCGTCACGATATAAGACGGCGGCAAAGTGCCTTTGTCAATTACCTCTTCGGGCTGTAGATACGGATAATACGGCGAGTCATAATAGGTATAGCCGAGCATACAGGAAATCAGCAGGCTGTTGACGCCGCTTTTCATATCGTACATTCCCGAAATTAAGCCCGCCGCATTGAAATGCAGTCCGCTGTCGGGCACATTATACAAAGCCCGAAGCTCTGCACTTGTATTTACAATGCTTGTATAGAAAGCCAACTGCCCGCCGGCGGAATCCCCGACGACATAGGCATTGTCGGTATCAAAGCCGTAGCGTTCGCTGTTCTCGGCAACCCATTTATAGGACGCCATCACATCGCGCACCTGCTCCGAATACAGCACATCGGGGCAAAGACGATAGTTGATGGCAACCACGATATATCCTCTCGCGGCAAGGCGCGAGGCATACACACGGTTGAGTTCTTTTTTTCCGTACATCAGTCCGCCGCCGTGGATATCCACAATCACAGGGTATTTTGCGCCCGCTTCTGCATTGGGCGGATAATAGATATCCAAGGTCTGATACTCGTTGGCGTTTTCCGTATATGGCAAATCGCGCACTACGCGCACACCCTCGCTCATTTCCTGCTCTTCCAAACGCTTGGCGTCGTAATAATCCATAAAGTCCCAAAGAATGGATACCGCCATAGCCACAAAACCGTCCTTTGCGGTCTCGTCGGGACGCGCTTTTTGTGCCTGCACCTGTGTATCCAATTCGAACAGACCGCTGAAAATCTCTTCGGCGCGGCGGGTAGCTTCCGCATCGGAAAGGCTGAGCCGCCCCGTCAGCAAATCCGCCATCAGGCGATACAGCTGTGTGAACAAAGACGTGACCTTTTGCGTAAAATTCGCATCCGCCGCCATCCCTGCGTCGCCAATCAGCTTTTCAACCTCTGCACTGCGGGCGGTAAACCGCTGTTCGGTAAAATCGTCGGGATAATAATTGCCCTGCGCTTTCAGGGTCTGCACGACTTCAAACCGCTCAGCGGTTTGTAAGGTGTTTGTGCAAATCGGCACGGTCAGCACCGCAACCAACAAAAGACTTATGATTCGGTTGATATGTGCTTTCATAACGAGTTCCCCACGCGCTTATTTTGCCACGATATTGACAAGCTTGCCCTTGACATACAGCTCTTTCACGATAGTTTTGCCTGCGAGTTCTTCCTGAATGCGCGGCTCTGCTTTCGCGAGCGCAATGGCATCCTCGGCGGAAATGTCGGTCGGGACTTGCAGCTTCGCGCGAATCTTACCGCAAATCTGCACCACGATTTCTACAGATGCGTCCACGCATTTCGCCGCGTCAAAGGTCGGCCATTTGCCGTCCTTTGCGAGCATTTCGCCAAAGCCCAGGGTTTCCCACATTTCTTCGGTAATATGCGGTGCGAACGGATTGAGGAGCACGAGCAAAGTGCGCAATTCGGCGCGGTTAATCTGCCCAACCTCGTATATGTTGTTGAGAAGCGTCATCAGTGCGGCAATTGCCGTGTTGTATTTGAGCGATTCAATATCCTCTGTGACCTTTTTAATTGTTTTGTGGAACGGCGTTTCCAATTTTGCGGAGTAGCTGTCACCGTCCGCCAAAATCTCCTGCAGGTTCCAAATACGGTCTACAAAACGTTTACAGCCCTTAACGGAGCTTTCCGACCACGGCGCCGCCTTTTCATAGTCACCCATAAACAGCACGTAGGTGCGCAGAACGTCTGCGCCGAAAGCATCCACAACCTCGTTGGGGTCGATGACATTGCCGCGGGATTTCGACATTTTCACGCCGTCGGGACCCAAAATCAAGCCCTGTGCAGTGCGCTTCTGATACGGTTCACGGCAGGGCACTACGCCCAAATCATAGAGAAATTCGTGCCAGAAGCGCGAATAGATTAAGTGGCGCGTGACGTGCTCCATACCGCCGTTATACCAATCGACGGGCATCCAATATTTCAGTTTTTCGTAATCCGCAAAGCTTTCGCAGTTGTGCGGATCGACATAGCGCAGGAAGTACCACGATGAACCCGCCCATTGGGGCATCGTATCGGTTTCACGGCGCGCATCGCCGCCACACTTCGGGCACTTGCAGTTTACAAAGCTGTCAATCTTGGCAAGCGGGCTTTCGCCGTCCGAACCGGGCTCGAAATTCTCGACCTGCGGCAGTTTTAAAGGCAGTTCCTCATACGGCAAAGCGACCATACCGCAGTGCGGGCAGTGCACAATCGGAATCGGCTCGCCCCAGTAGCGCTGACGGTTAAACGCCCAGTCCTTCATTTTATACTGCACGCCGCCCTCGCCGATGCCTTTTTCGGAGAGGAATGCAATCATTTTCGCGATAGAATCCTTTTTATTGGTCATCCCGTTTAAGAAATCGGAGTTGACCATTTCACCGTCGCCGGTATAGGCTTCTTTGGAAATGTCGCCGCCTTTGATGACCTCGATGATGTCGATGCCGAACTTCTTTGCAAAGTCATAGTCGCGCTGATCGTGCGCAGGCACAGCCATAATCGCGCCCGTGCCGTAGCCCATCATAACATAATCGGAAATATAAATCGGAATCTCCTTGCCGCTCGTGGGGTTCACGGCAACCATACCGTCGAGACGCACGCCCGTTTTGTCTTTCACGAGCTGTGTGCGCTCAAACTCCGTCTTTTTCGCACACTCAGCGCGGTAAGTTTCGACGGCGTCCATATTGGCAATTTTGTCTTTATATTGGTCGATAATCGGATGCTCGGGTGCCATTACCATAAACGTTACACCGTAGAGCGTGTCGGGGCGCGTGGTGTAGATGCGCAGGGTTTCAGGGATATCTTTGAGTGCGAAATTCACAAACGCACCGCGGGATTTGCCAATCCAGTTCACTTGCTGTTGCTTAATGTTTTCGGGGAAGTCCAGTCCCTCTAAGCCCTCGAGCAATTTGTCGGCATATTCGGTAATGCGCAGATACCAAACATCCTTGGACTTCTGCACCACGTCGCTGTGGCAGATGTCGCACTTGCCGCCCTGGGAATCCTCATTCGACAGCACGACCTTGCAGGACGGGCAGTAGTTGACCAAGGTCTTGTCGCGGAATGCCAAGCCCTTTTCAAACATTTTGAGGAAAATCCACTGTGTCCATTTGTAATACCCCTCTTCGGTGGTATCAATGACACGCGTCCAGTCAAAGGAAAAGCCGACTTTCTTTAACTGGCTTGTGAATTTGGCTATGTTCATATCCGTGACCTTGCGCGGATGAATGCCTGTTTTGATGGCGTAGTTTTCAGTCGGCAGACCGTAGGCGTCAAAGCCGATGGGGAACAGCACGTTGTACCCCTCTAAGCGGCGTTTGCGGGAGACGACCTCTAAGCCGCTGTACGCTTTGATGTGCCCGACGTGCATACCCGCACCCGAGGGATACGGAAACTCTACAAGTCCGTAAAACTTCGGCTTATCGGAATCGTCCTGCGCGTGGAACACGCCCTCTTCTTCCCACTTTTTCTGCCATTTTTCTTCTGCCTGTTTAAAATTATATTCCATTCAAATCACCCTTTTGCTGTGATAGTTAAAATTTATCTGTTTTGATTTCTTGCTCAAATCGCAAAAAATTCAGCACAGTTAGTTATTATCTATTCTGTAATTAGTGCGCTGATATCCGTAACCTCGGCGTCGCCCCATAGCCGTTCCAAATTGAACAGCTCGCGCTCCGATTTTGTGAACACGTGCACCACTACGCTTTTGTAGTCGAGCAGAATCCAGCCCGTAGATTTGCCCTCCGTATGGTCGGGCTGTACACCGAGTGCAGAAAGCCCGTCCTCAACTTCTTCTGAAAGCGCACGGATGTGCGTAGACGAAGTACCCGTCGCGATGACGAAATAATCCGCCACGCTTGAAACCTCGGTAATGTGCAGAACCTTTAAATCCATACCCTTTTTACTGTCCAAAATCCGAACAGCGTTTTCCATAATTTCCTGCGGTGTCATATCGTGCATCCTTTCTCTGCGGCACTGACTGCCAATTCGTTATATGCGGCAAGGCTGTCTTCGTGTACCGCCCAACCGTTTGCTATCAATTCTGCCAAAGTGAACTGCAAGCCCTCCCACATCGCGTCCTCTAAAGAAACGTACGCCTTTTCACGCATCCGTTCCACGCCGTCATAGTCGCGGTCAACGGAAATAAAATCCGCAATGAAGATGACCTTGTCTAAAAGGGTCATCCCCGCGCGTGCCGTGGTATGCCAGCGGATTGCGGAAAGGATTTCACAGTCCGTCACCGAGAGCACAAGCCTGCAATACGCTTCACCCGCTACCGCGTGCCAGGTTTTGCGGCTGACGCGCTCGGTCGCCGTTAGGATTATACCATTCTCCCGAAAAAATTTCAACAGCACCTCGTCAGGCGTGTTTTTCATAATATCGTGCAAAAGGCCCGCCGTATAGGCTTTTTCGGGGTCTGCACCGTAACAGAGTGCCAATTTTTTGGCTTCCTCGGCGACATTTATCGAATGATACAGCCGCGCGGGCTGCAGGTGTTTTTTGAGTTCTTCCAAAAATTCAGCGTTTCTCTCGGTATCCATATAAGCCTTTCCCGTGAATATAGTTTTCGACGTCGGGCGCAAGATATGCGCTCGTATCTGCACCCGCCGCAATCGCTTGCCGCAATGCGGTGGAGCTTATCTCAAACGGCTCCATCGGCGATAAAATCACGTTTTTGCCTTGTAACCCGTCAATATAGATGCGGAATTGTGAAAAAGCGTAACGGCGCAGGTCATTGATTTCCACCGCGTTTTCACGCGAAGCGACGCACAGTGTGCATTTTTCCAAAATTTCGCGGCATTTATACCATTTGTGAAACGACAAAAACATATCCGACCCGATTATCAAATAAATTTCCGCGCCTTGGTACTGCTCCAAAAGCGCACGCACCGTCAAAACCGTGTAGCTGTCCGTCGGGCGGTCGATTTCCATCGAGCTTACGGTATATTTCGGGTCACAAAACGCCAAGCGGCACATCGCAAGCCTCTCGCTGTCGAGCGCCAAATCCTCACAGATTTTGTGGACGGGACGCTTGTCGGGCACTATAAAAATTTTGTCGAACCCGATTTGCTCGGAAAAATGCTCCAATAAGCGCACGTGCCCCAAATGCGGCGGATTAAATGTACCGCCGAATAAGCCGATTTTCATATTGCAAGCCCTTATTTCTTTTTCTTTTCGTGCAGTTTTTTGCTGTAACGGTAAAAAATCATACTGCCGCCGACGACCGACACAACTTCGGAATTGGTCGCCGCCGCCAATTTTGCCGCAATCTCTTTCGGCTTTTCGGGCGCACTTTCCAAAAGCACCTTGAGCTTAATCAGCTCTCGTGCCTCTAACGCATCATTAGTCTGTTTAATCAGCGCATCGGAAATGCCGCCTTTGCCGACCTGAAACAGCGGTTCATATGTGTTTGCCTGCGCACGCAGCGCAGCACGTTCTTTGGATGTCATAAAATTCTCCTTGAAGATAATGTATAATTTGTGAGGGTGCATTGCGCACGCCGTGCGGCTCTGCATAAATTTTCGGTGATTCGCAACCCGTAGGGGGCGATGTGGATTCCCCTATTAGGGGAAATGTCGCGAAGCGACAAAAGGGTAATGGCGAAGCCGTAACTCGGCGCCCCGCCAAAGTCTGATGAAATTCCACGGAACAACACAGAGGTTGTTCCCTACGGTACACAAAAACCGCACCGTTTGTAGGGGCGATTGCGCGTAGTAGGGGCGGATGTAGATTCCCCTTTTAGGGAAAATGTCGCGAAGCGACAAAAGGGTAATGGCGAAGCCGTAACTTCATCCGCCCGCGGACGGACGAGACGTCCGTCCCTACGCGTACGTCGATTACATTGCGCTGAGTGAGATTCTTCGCTTCGCTCAGAATGACAGAATTATACGAATTATAAATATTTCGGCAATTCTTTTGCCAATTTGCGCAGGGCGTTGCCGCGGTGGGAAACGGCGTCTTTTTCGGCAGAGGTAAACTCTGCAAAGCTTCGCTCGCCGACATAGAACAGCGGGTCATAGCCGAAGCCGTTTTCGCCTTTCGGCTGATAGCCGATGATGCCTTTCACCTCGCCCTGTACCGTCAATTCCCGACCGTCGGGGAATACGCACGCCACACAGCTGACAAACTGTGCCGTGCGCTTCTCTGTCGGCACATCGGAAAGTGCATCCAACAGCTTTGCATTGTTTTTCGCGTCGTTGCCGTGCTCCCCCGCATAACGCGCGGAATACACACCGGGTGCACCGCCCAAAGCGTCCACACAAAGTCCCGAATCGTCGGCAATACAGGGCATATTTCCCTCTTTTGCGCCCGAGCGAGCTTTCAAAAGGGCATTTTCCTCAAAGGTTGTGCCCGTTTCTTCTACATCGGTCAAATCCACGCCCGCCTCGTCTGCGGTCAGCACGTGGATACCCAAAGGCGACAAAATACGCTGTAATTCATCGCGTTTTTTCAAATTATGCGTGGCGATTAAAAAATCCAAAACGTCTTTTCTCCTTTTTCTTCGGTTTCTCTTCTATTTCGCCCGAATCCGATTCCAATTCCGGAATTCCAGCTTCATCTGCTGTAGAATCGGCAGGGGCTGCCGTTTCCTCGGATGCCGCCAAGTCCGCTTGGTCGCGAGCGGATTCGTTTTCGGCGTCAACTCGTGACGCGGGGCGCTGTCCAGCATCTGAAAGGTCTTCAGAGACAGCTTCCACAGCGTCTTTCTCGTTGTTTTCTGCATTTTCGGCGTCCTCCTCTTGATAATCTATCTTTTGGAACAGTCCGTCGGCAAAAGCGCGGGGCTTAAACGGCTGTAAATCGTCAATCTGCTCGCCGACGCCGACGAATTTGACGGGAATGCCCAACTCGTTTTTAATGGCAAGTACCACGCCGCCGCGCGCCGTGCCGTCCAACTTTGTCAGCACGATGCCCGTGATTTCGGCAACATTTTTAAACTCGCGTGCCTGATTGACGGCGTTCTGCCCCGTGGTCGCATCCAAAACAAGCAAAACCTCACGGTCGGAATACGGCAGTTCTCGGTCAATTACGCGATAGATTTTGGCAAGCTCCTCCATCAGATTCTTTTTGTTGTGGAGTCTGCCCGCGGTATCGATAATCACAATGTCACAGTCGCGCGCCTTGGCGGCAGAAACGGTATCGAATACCACCGCCGCAGGGTCTGCACCCTCGGAATGCTTGACGATTTCGACATCGGAGCGTTTCGCCCAAATATCCAGCTGGTCGATTGCCGCCGCACGGAAGGTGTCCGCCGCGCCCAAAAGGACGCGCTTGCCCTCTGCCTTATACATCGCCGCCAATTTGCCGATGGTCGTGGTCTTGCCCACGCCGTTCACGCCGATGACGAGCACCACCGACGGCACGGTGACCAAGCCCATATCCTCGCCGCCGTCCAACAGCTCAGCAACGATTTCCTTGATTTCTTCCTTGACCTTTTCCGAGCCGCGCAGGCGTTTTTCGGATACGCGCTTGCGCAGCCGCTCGGTAATCTCGACCGCCGTAACCATACCGACGTCGCCCATCACGAGAACCTCTTCGAGTTCCGCATAGAGGTCATCGGTGATTTCGTCTACATCGTCGAACAAATCGTCGATTGCGCCCGCCATTTTGTTACGGGTTTTGGTGAGTCCGAAGTTGATTTTACTGAAAATGCCCATAATTTTGTCCTTTCCGTGCGGTCGGGAATACCGCCGTGGATTTATGATGTCGGGCGCGCAATGCACGCCCCTACGGGTTGTGCCGGATTATTTTATGCGGCGTAGGGAACGACCTTAGTGTCGTTCCGTAAAGTCTTTGCAGATTTCGGCGGGCGCTTCGTGAAGCGCCCCTACGGGATTGCTGTAATACATCATGCAACATAATACGGGTCGTCGAGGACGCCGACCCCTACACGGTTTGCATACACTCGGCGTAGCGTAAGATTTTGTTGTAGTGTGCCTTTTCTCCGACGGCGACGCGTACGAGGGTACACGAGCCATAGGAAAAAGGTGCAATACGGCAAAAGATTACGCGAGCCGCAGGCGTAGCTTGAGTTTGTTCGTATTGTGCATTTTTAAGGTGACGCCGCGTACAAAGGTACGCAAGTTACCGCAAAAATGTGCAAGACGGGCAAAATCAAGCGAGCCCCAACTGCTTTGCCATTTCGGCGGTTTTAAGTTCGAGCAGTTTTGATACGCCGCTCTCCTGCATAGTCACGCCGTAAAGCACGTCGGCTTCTTCCATCGTGCCGCGGCGGTGGGTGATGACAATAAACTGCGTGTTGCCCGTCATACGGCGGAGATACTGTGCGTAACGCGACACGTTGACATCGTCAAGCGCCGCTTCGACCTCATCGAAGATACAGAACGGCGCGGGGGTCACCTTGAGAATCGCAAACAGCAGCGAGATTGCCGCTAAGCCCTTTTCGCCGCCCGAAAGCGGTTCGATGCTTTTGAGGTTTTTGCCGGGCGGCTGTACCTTGATTTCGATATCGCTTTCGAGAATATTGCGCTCATCGGAGAGCAGTAATTCCGCTCTGCCGCCGCCGAACAATTCGGAGAAGGTTTCGCCGAATGCGGTGTTGATTTGGCGGAATTTTTCGCGGAACTGCTCCGCCATTTTATCGGTTAATTCGTTAATCAGTTTGTTTAATTCGTCGCGCGAGCGCTCGACGTCGGAAATCTGTTCCGACATAAACTCGTAGCGTTCGGAGACCTCTTTGTATTCTTCGATTGCGGAAACATTGACCGAACCGAGCGCGCGGATTTGTCCTTTTAACTCGTTCAGGCGTTTGCCTGCGGCGGCGTAGTCCTCAATGATAATTTCCAATGCCGCCGCCTCACGGCGGGTCAGCTGATACTCCTCATACAGCTTGGCGGTGAGGTCGTCATACTCCTTGCGCATGGCGATTTTGCGTTCTTCCAAGCGCGCCAATTCGCCGCTTAAATTCTCACGCTCCACGGATTTCGCGCGCTCCAAGGTGCGCAAATCGTTTTGCTCTTTGACAATTGCGTCCCTTGCGGCAATCAGTTCGTCGATTTTCTGCCGCGCGTCGCCCGTGTTCTCGCGAAGCTGTGCGGCGTTTGCCCGCAGATTTTCAATATTCAAAAGCAGTTGTGCGTTCTTTTGCTCGTAATCGGCAATTTCGCTGTCGAGCGCGCCCTGCTTATCGGTATGGCTCAGCTTTCGGTTTTCTAAATGCTGTACCTCGTCGGTCGACGCTTGCGCATCCTTTTCGAGTGCCATAATTTGCAGCTTCAAATCCGCCGCTTTTTGCGAAAGTGCTTCCCGCTCGGCGGCAAGTGCGGCACGGTCGCCCGTCAGTTTTTCGAGCAATTCCTCTTTTGCCTGCAAATCTTTTGAAAGCGTTTCGAGTGCGGTGCGCGCGGCGGCGGCATTTTCGAGAATGGTTTCGGCACGCGCAGACAGGGTTTCTTTTTCCTCTGCCAATTCGCGTACTGTACCCGACACGGACGCCAATTGCTCACGCGCCAATTTCAATTCGCCCTCACAGCGGATTTTTTCTTCATTCGCGCGTAAAAGATCACCCTGCGCACCCTCTAAATCGGCACGGGCGGCGGCTAAATCCTCGGTAAACAGCTTGTGGTCGGATTCCATACCGCGCAGTTCGGTTTCTGCCGCCTGCAAAGCGGTTTTCAGCTTTTCAATCTCATTGCCGCGGCTCAAAATGCCCGCATTCTGCGTGCGCGAACCGCCCGTCATAGAGCCGCCCGCATTCATAATCTGCCCGTCCAGGGTCACAATACGGAAGCGGTGGTTGTAGCGCTTCGCAATCGCGATGGCGGCATCCATATCCTCCGCAACGACGGTGCGCCCTAACTGTGCGCGGATAATTTCCGCATACTGCCTGTCGCAGGAGACCAAATCGGACGCGATGCTGACAAAGCCGTATTGGTCATCGAGTCCGCTCTCCTGGAGCGCACGGGCGCGGATTGCCGAAATCGGCAAAAAGGTGGCACGCCCCGCGCGGGATTCCTTCAAAAATTGGATGCCACGCTTGGCGTCGTTTTCGTTATCGGTAACAATGTTCTGAATCGCCGCGCCGAGTGCGGTTTCAATCGCGACGGAATATTTCGGTTTTACGGAAATGAGCTGGGAAAGCGGTCCGTGAATGCCGCGCAGTGCGCCGCGCCCTGCCTCACGCATCACGGCTTTGACGGCACCCTGATAGCCCTCCATATTTTTTTCGAGGTCTTGAAGCAAACGGATTCTGTCCTGCATTTTGTGGACTTCGCGCGCTTTTTCCTCCATATTCGCTTTGATGACTTCCGCTTTTTTGGCGCGGCTCTCAAAGCGCATAGAATAGCCGTCCATGGCATTTTGCACGCTTTTTATCGTTTCCAAACAGGTATCTAAGGCAGATTGTGCTTTCTGCTCGTTTGCCTTGTAGGCTTCATATGTATCCTGCCGCCCGCCCAATTGCGCGTCAATCGCGGCAATGCGGGTGCGGATTTCCTCTACCGAAGAATTTGCGGTTTCGGCGGTCACGCGGTTGTCGGCGATGGTCACGGACAGCGCGGACACCTCGTTTGAAAGCGCCGCCGCTTCTTCGGAATACCGTGCGGCATCCGAAAGCGTGCTTTCCTGCTGTGTGGAAAGTGCTGAGAGCTCGGCTTTCAAGCTCTCGCACTGCGCTGTGCTTGCCTCGGCATTTTTCTTTGCCTCGGCAATACGCGCGTCGAGATGCTGTTCCGTTTCATTCTCGGAAAGCTTGTCCTTCTTCAGGCGTTCAATCGCATCTTTGTTATGCTGAACGGAGTTTTCCTCTACGCGGATTTGCGCGTCCAGCGCCGCCGCCTGTTCCTCAGACTTTGCGGAAGCGTTGCGGACATCTTCGATTTGTACGTTGATATTTTGTGTATCTTCGACTGCTTTGTCGATTTTTTCGCCGATGATTTCCAATTCCCGTGCCGCCGCTTGGTGTCCCGCTTCGGCGGTCGCGATTTTATGCTCCTGCTCGCGCAGGCGGTCGTTGGTGCGGTCAATGGTATGCAGCCACGTGCCGATTTCGAGTTGCTTTTTCTCCTCGGCAAGGACTAAAAATTTCTGCGCTTTTTCGCTTTGCGTCTTTAAAGGCCCGACGCGCCCCTCTAATTCGGTTAAAATATCGCGCAGGCGCAACAGATTTTCTTCCGCCGCCGCAAGGCGTTTGTTCGCGTCGTTTCGGCGGTAACGGAAGTGAGAAATGCCCGAGGCTTCTTCCAGCATTTCACGGCGTTCGCCCGCTTTTGAGGATACCATTTCGGCAATTTTGCCCTGCCCGACGATGGAATAGCCGTCGCGCCCGAGACCCGTATCCATAAACAGCTCGTTGATGTCGCGCAGGCGGGAGCTTTCACCGTTAATAAGATACTCGCTTTCGCCCGAACGGTAATACCGGCGGGTGATAGACACCTCGTCCGTATCCTTCGAGAGAGAACGGTCTTGATTGTCAAAGCGCAGAGTTACCTCGGCATAGCCTTTGGCTTTGCGGAGACTCGTACCCATAAACACAACGTCTTCCATTTTCGCGCCGCGCAGATTTTTTGTGGACTGCTCGCCCAGCACCCAGCGCACAGCATCGGAAATGTTGCTTTTGCCGCTGCCGTTCGGACCGACAACCGCGGTGATACCGCTATTAAATTCCAGTACGGTTTTGTCCGGGAAAGACTTGAACCCCTGCATTTCCAAAGACTTTAAAATCATACTTCTGTTTCCTTTATATGGATTTCGTAATCCTTCAAAAATTCGTTACCCTTTATTGTACACTGAATCCCGATATTTCGCAATGCTTTTTCATTTCTTTTCTGCTGTCCTTTGGCTTTGGAAAGGGATTTTTTCGGCACTTCGACGGTGTATGCCTGTGATTTCGGCAAATCTTCGAATGCCGACAGCATTTTGCGAAGATAAATCTCGCCCTCGCACAGCTCCCGAAAGGCAGGATGATAGGCACCTGCAAGATACCCGTCTTCCACATTGCCGACGCTGTGCAGTCCTAAACGAATAACGGGGATATGGTTTTTCGAGAACATTTCCAACAATTCCGCGCAAAGCGGTACAGCTTCTCGGAGCGTTTGCGGGGTGTATTTGCCGCTTTTGTAAAGCGCGCCGAGCGCAGTATGCTCCAACACCACAGTGGGGTAAATGCGCACGCAGTCGGGATGCAGGCTTATAAATGCCTGCGCCGTTTTGCGGTCAAGGTCAGGGGTACTGCCGTAAAGCCCCGTCATCATTTGCAGCCCTAAAGAAAAGCCTGCCTCTTGAATTTTCTGCGCCGCCGTGCGGACATCCGCCGCCGTATGCCCGCGGCGGTTTTGCAAAAGCACCTCGTCCGACATACTTTGCGCGCCTAATTCTATGGTTGTGACGCGGTATTTTTTCAGAACGGAGAGAATTTCTTCGTCAATGCAGTCGGGACGTGTAGAGATACGCACGCCGCAAAAGAAACCGCCCTCTATATACGGCAATGCCGCAGTCAAAAGGGAAACCATATATTCCCTTTCGATTGCGGTAAAGCTCCCGCCGAAAAACGCAATTTCGCTGTTTTCGGCATTGCATTTTTTCGATTTTACGGCAATGTCACAAGCGCGGCGCACATCCTCGGCAGTCGGTGCGGCGGCAGTGCCTGTGATGGTTTTTTGGTCGCAAAAGCTGCACGCGTGCGGGCAGCCGATGTGCGGCACAAAAATCGAAACATTGGCGTGCTTCAAAGCCCCATCAGCTCCAGTGCTTCTTTGGCGGCGTTTTGCTCGGCTTTCTTTTTACTGCCGCCCACGCCGCGTCCCAAAACATTGCTGTTTAAATGCACTTCGATTTCAAAACGCTTGTTGTGGTCAGGACCTGACTCCGACACCAGCACATATTCGAGTGCCTCGCCGTGGTTTTGCTGTACGACCTCCTGAAGCGCGGTTTTGTAGTCCTTAAAGGTCGGTTTTGCTTCAACATACGGCACGACAAAGCGCAAAACGAATTTTTTCGCCTCGTCCATACCGCCGTCGAGGTAAATCGCGGCAATTACCGCTTCGAAAGCATCAGACAGCACCGAGGGGCGTTCTCTGCCGCCTGTGCGCTCCTCGCCCTTGCCCAATTTCAAATATTTGCCGAGCTCGATTTCCTGCGCGTAGGCGAACAGACTTTTTTCGCACACGGCATAGGCGCGAAGCTTTGTCAGTTCCCCCTCGGGAAAATCGCGATGATTCGAGAACAGATATTCCGCCGTGATGAAGCCGAGCACCGAGTCGCCCAAAAATTCCAGACGTTCGTTGTCGCCTGCCGAAAGATTGTATTCATTGGCGTAAGAGGAATGCGTCAGCGCACGGGAGAGCAACGCCGTATTTTTGAAATGATACCCAATACTATTCTGTAACGCATCCATTTGCTACCTCCCCCTTTCTGAGCGCGGCGGCAATTTCGCCTGCCACATCGCCGTTTACACAGTCTATCGCCTGCCGCACGGCATTTTCAATGGCATACGCGTCTGACGAGCCATGCGCTTTAATGACGGTTTTCTGCACGCCGATAATCGGTGCGCCGCCGTACTTCTTATAGTTCATTTTCCCTTTAAAGTCATCCATACCCGATTTTACGCCGAGGTAAGACAGCATTGAAATCGGATTTTTCTTAAACATCGCTTTCAGCTCATTGGTAATCATTTTGGCAACGCCCTCATACATTTTGAGAATCACGTTGCCCGTAAAGCCGTCGGCGACGATGACATCCGCCGCGCCGAACGCGATGTCACGTACCTCTATATTGCCCGTAAAGTGGATGTTATCCATTTCGGAAAGCGCCTTGTAGGCTTCGACCTGTAATTTTGTGCCTTTGGTTTCTTCCGTGCCGATATTGGCGAGTGCCACACGCGGATTTTTAACACCAAGAATCTTTTGCATATAAATACTGCCGAGATTCGCAAACTGACAAAGCATAGGCACGGAGCACTCTACGTTCGCGCCTGTATCCACCAAAATAAACGGGGATTTCGCCGAGGGCATCACGCCGCCGATGACGGGACGCTTCACGCCCTTGATGCGCTTGACAATAAAGGTTGCACCGACCAATAACGCGCCCGTACTGCCTGCGGAGACGAACGCGTCGCCTTTGCCGTCCGAAAGGGCCTGAAGACCGACCGCCATAGAAGTATTTTTGCCCGATTTGAGGATTTCAGTCGGCTGGGTTTCCATTTGGAATACGCCGTCCGCCTGCAAAAGCCCCAAATCGGCAATATGTATGCTGTTTTTTTCGGCGCAGGCACGAATTTTTGCCGTATCGCCGACAAGGGTAATATCCGTATTGTATTTGTCTTTCGCGCGGCGCGCACCCTTCAGGATTTCCAAAGGCGCGTTGTCGCCGCCGAATGCGTCAATCAAAATATTCATAAGCCCTGTGCCTCCTTATATACTGTCAAATCCGCTTCTGCGCGGTCTGCAATTGCCGTGTAGCGAGCGGCTTTGTCGCGTATCTTTTCCGAAAGCGGCGGCAGTACGCCGAAATTCGCGCCCATCGGCTGAAAATGCTTGACACTTTCGTCGCTGATGTAGCGCGCGAGTGCGCCCATCATCGTGGTTTCGGGCAGGGTTACGGTAGCCTCCCCTAAAAGGCGACGTGCGGCATTCAGCCCCGCCAAAATGCCCGAGGCGGCGGATTCCATATAGCCCTCTACACCCGTTATCTGCCCCGCGAAGAAAATGTTCGGGTCGCTTCGCAGGCTGAAATCGCTGTTTAACAGGCGCGGCGAATCGATAAAGGTATTGCGGTGCATCACGCCGTAGCGTACAAATTCCGCATTGTGAAGCGCCGGAAACATCGAAAACACGCGCTTTTGCTCGCCGAATTTTAAATTGGTCTGAAACCCGACCAAATTGTAAAGCGTGCCCGCAGAATTTTCACGGCGCAGCTGTAAATTTGCCCACGGGCGATGACCCGTGCGCGGGTCTTGAAGCCCCACAGGCTTTAGGGGACCGTAGCGCATAGTATCTTTCCCGCGTGACGCCAAAACCTCTATCGGCATACAGCCCTCATACACATCCTTGCGTTTGTCAAAGGTGTGTACCTCTGCACTTTCGGCAGTGGTAATTGCCTCGTAAAACGCTTCGTATTCCGCCTTATTCATCGGGCAGTTGATATAATCGTCCGCACCGCCGCGGTCATAGCGCGACTGCGTGAATGCCAAGGACATATCTACGCTTTCCGCCGTAACAATCGGCGCCGCCGCGTCGTAAAACGACAGCCCCTCGCCGCAGAGTGTGCGAATCGTTTCCGATATGCCGTCGCTCGCCAACGGCCCTGCCGCGAGAATCACCGCATCCGCGTCCGTCGGCAATGCCGTCACTTCTTTATAAATAATATGAATATCCGCATCGTTTTTGAGCTTTTCGGTGATGTAGCCCGAAAATAAATCTCTGTCCACCGCCAACGCGCCGCCCGCAGGCACGCGTGACTGCATAGCGCTTTCCATACAAATCGAGCCGAACCGCGCCATTTCCGCTTTTAAAAGCCCTGCGGCGGAATTGCGGCGTTCCGCCTTTAAAGAATTGGAGCAGACCAATTCCGCAAAATTATCGCTTTTATGCGCAGGAGAACGCTTTTCGGGCTTCATCTCGTACAAATCCACCGAAATGCCGTGCTGTTTTAACTGCCACGCGGCTTCCGCACCCGCAAGCCCTGCGCCGATGACCGCTGCTTTCATACGGTTTCCTCTGCCGCATCTGCCTTTTTGCGTTTGCGCTCGGCTTTCTTTTCAAATCCGCACTTTTCATCGAGGCATTTGAGCATACCGCCCTTGCCCTTAAACAGGGATTTTCCGCATTTGGGGCATTTCTCATCGGTGGGCTTATCCCAAGTCATAAAGTTGCATTCGGGGTAATTGTCACAGCCGAAGAACGTGTAGCCGCGCTTGCTCTTTTTCTGAATGACCTTGCCGCCGCAGACGGGGCAGGTTGCGGTGGTTTCGACCACCAGCGGCTTTGTATTTTTACAGTCGGGGTAGCCGGGGCACGCCAAGAATTTGCCGAACCGCCCGGTTTTGATAACCATCATTCTGCCGCACTTTTCGCAGGGGATATCGGTTTCATCCTCTTTCAGCTTGATTTTCATACCCTCGGTTTTTTCTTTTGCCTTTTTGAGATCCTCGTCAAAGCCGTCATAGAACGAATGGAGCATCGCAATATAATCCACCTTGCCGTGCTCGACCTCGTCGAGGTCGTTTTCCATATTCGCGGTGAATTTGACGTTGACGATTTTCGGGAACTGCTCTTTCAAAAGCCCGATAACTGCTTCGCCCAATTCCGTAGGCTTTAACTGCTTCTGCTCGCGCGTGACATACTCGCGCCCTGTAATGGTCGATACGATGGATACATATGTGCTCGGTCTGCCGACGCCCGTTTCCTCAAGCGTCTTGACAAGCGACGCTTCGGTATAGCGCGCGGGCGGCTGTGTAAAGTGCTGGTTGCCGAACAATTCCTTCACCTTCAGCGCGTCACCCTCTTTGATGACAGGCAGTTTGGACGCATCCTCTTCCTCTTCATCCGTGCCTGCAACATAGAGCTTTGTGTAGCCGTCAAACCGCACGGTATAGCCGCTTGCGGTAAACAGACAGTACTTCTCTTCCGCCGCATCCTCGGCATTTGCACCGTGGATTTCCACTTTGACGGTATCCTGCACGCAGTTTGCCATCAGGCTTGCCATAAAGCGTTTCCAGATAAGCGAATACAGCTTGAACTGGTCGGAGCTGAGGCTGTCCTTGACCTTATCGGGCGACAGAGACGGCACGGTCGGGCGAATTGCCTCGTGCCCGTCCTGCGCGGAAGCTTTGGTTTTATAATAACGCGGCTTTTCGGGCAGGTATTCTTTACCGAAATTCTCCGCAATGTAGGCGTTGCCCTCGGCGCGTGCTTCCTCAGAAATACGCAGGGAGTCGGTACGCATATAGGTAATCAAACCCATCGTGCCGTATCCCTTGATGTCCATACCTTCATACAGCTCCTGCGCGACCTTCATCGTACGCTTGCCCTGGAAGCCCAGCTTGCGCGAGCCCTCCTGCTGTAAGGTGGAGGTGGTAAACGGCGGCGCGGGCTGACGGCGGCGTGTGCCTTTTTTCACATTCGTGACGGCATAGGATGCGCCCTCTAAACGCCGGAGAATCGCATCGGACTGTTCTTTATCTGTAATTTTTACTTTGCCTGTTTCATCCCCTGCAAAGCTTGCCGAGAATGCGCGTTTGGAGGACGGCGCAATGAATTTTGCGTCGAGCGTCCAATACTCTTCGGGCTTGAAAGCGCGGATTTCCTGCTCGCGGTCTACAATCAGGCGCAAAGCAACCGACTGCACGCGTCCTGCAGACAGTCCGCGGCGGATTTTCTGCGAGACAAACGGACTTAATTTATAGCCGACCAAACGGTCTAAGATGCGGCGTGCCTGCTGTGCGTCCACCAAATCCAAATCGATTTTTTCGGGATTCGCAATGCCCTTTTGCACGCTCGTTTTGTTGATTTCGTTAAATTTTACGCGGTTTTCGTCATTCAAATCCAAATCGAGCACCGTCGCCAAGTGCCACGAAATCGCTTCGCCCTCGCGGTCCGGGTCGGTTGCAAGATAAACCTTATCCGCTTCCTTAACCATTGCTTTCAGCTCTTTGACGAGCTTTTCCTTGCCTTTGACAATCGCATATTTCGGTGCGAAATCGTTTTTGACATCCACGCTCAGGCGCGCGGCGGGCAAATCACGGATATGCCCGACAGACGCAGTCACCTTATACGCTTTGCCTAAATATTTTTGAATCGTTTTTGCTTTGGAGGGGGACTCCACAATCACCAAATTCGACATTTGTTTTCCTTTCCTAAATCCGAAGGTATTAAACCTTTTTATATTTTTTACCCTCTGTAAGCTGTACACAGCCGTACAGTTCCAGCTCGGTCAGTGCACTGAGGCAGGCAGAAACGGGCAAGCCTGTTTTATCGCTGATTTCATCGATGTGCCGTTCTGCGTCGAGGGATGCATACACCGTTTTTGCCGTGCCTGTTGCCGATTCCGGTAAAGGTACGGACGGCAAAGCCGTGTTCGGTACAGCCGTGTTTGCCGAGGGGCTGTCTACGGCGGGACGCATCGAAGCTTCCCCGTGCCGCAGCATTTCACCGAGCGTACGACCTGCGTGCGCGGTATTTATCTCTTCGGGGTAAGTATATACATATTCTTCCAAAATATCAAGAGGGGTAAATACAGGTTTTGCGCCGTCACGAATCAATTTATTCGCGCCCGTAAATGCCGAGGAGACGATATCGCCCGGCACGGCAAATACATCGCGCCCCTGTTCCAGTGCCAAACGCGCCGTAATGAGGGAACCGCTTTTTTCACCCGCCTCCACAACGACCGTACCGAGCGACAGCGCCGAAATAATTCGGTTGCGCAACGGAAAGGTCGTTCTGGATGCAGGGGAAAACGGCAGAAATTCGGAAATCAGCGCGCCGTTTTGGGAAATTTCCTGGCGCAAGCCTGCATTTTCACGCAAATAATCCGTACCCAAGCCACAGCCGAGTACAGCAATCGTTTTGCCGTGTGCGTGCAAAGCACCTGCGTGCGCGGCACTGTCCACGCCGAGCGCGCCGCCCGAAACCACAACTGCACCCGCCTCACTCAACGCCTCCGCCAAAAGCCGCGCGACGCGCAGTCCGTAATTGGAGGCGCGGCGTGTACCGACGATGGATAATTTAACGTCGCGCAGAAGCACATCCCTTTCGCCCTTTAAAAACAGTACGGGCGGGAAGTTGCGAATCTCGCGCAATCTCTGCGGATAGTATATGCTTTGCGGCGTGAGAATTTCCCAGCCGTTTTCGCGGCAGGCTTTTAAAACATCGCCCGACTGTGACGGCGACCATTTGGAGAGCGCGGCAATCTGCTTTGCCGTAAGCAGTCCCGACAGCCGCCATTCGGTACTGCCCGCCTCGTACAGTCCGCGCGCCGAACCGAAATACCGTATAATATCGTCAATTGCCGCCGCAGAGCCGAAACATTTTAACAGCCAAATCCAATAAATATCGTCGTTCATTTTGTCATTTCCCACATCAGAATAATTGCCGCAGCCGCCGCGTTTAAGGACTCTGCGTTGCCGCGCATCGGAATCGTGACACGGCATTGCACGGCTTGCAGTACCTCTTCGGATACACCCTCGCCCTCATTGCCGATGACTGCCGCCGCACCGCGTAAAAAATTCACATCCGAAACGGACTGCGCAGACACATCGGGCACTGCGGCAAAGGTTAGAACCGTTTTTCCCAAAGTCCGCAGGGTTTCGGCAATGTCCTCCGTCTCAAACACGGGCAGACGCAAAAGCGAGCCCATCGACGCGCGCAGAGCTTTCGGATTGTACCGGTCACAGCCTCCGAAAGCCAACAGTGCATCCACGCCCAGGGCTTCCGCCGTGCGGGCGATTGCCCCAAGATTCTGCGGATTCTGCACGCGGTCAAGCACCACGTACCGACCGCCCGTGTGCACCTCGAACGGTTTTTCCGTTTCCATCCGCACGGTGCAAAAGACGCCTTGCGGCGATACGGTATCCGCCATTTTTTCGGCAACGGCGGACGAGACGGTGTAGATACGGCGGGCAGCTTTCAGTAGCAATTCCAACCGTTCGCCGCCTTTTTCTTCAGCCGCCTCGGTCAAAAACAGCGTTTCTATCGGGAATCCGCTTGCCGCCGCATCGGCGCAAAGCCGCAAGCCCTCCAACGGGAACAGACCGCTTTCGCGGCGCGCCTTGCGGGAAGCGAGCAGCTTTCGGTATTCTTTGATTTTTTCATTTGTATATGCGGAAATCAAGGTGTGATTCATAATTTTATCCATAAAGCGGTTATTTTGAGTCGTAGGGAGAAAGTAGGGACGGACGTCCCGTCCGTCCGCGGGTCGCTGTAGGCAGCGACCCCTACGGTGTGTACGTCGTCACAACGAGAGAAAACACAAACCACGCCCCGGCTTGTGCAGGACGTGGTTTTTTCTTATTTCAGTGCTGCTTTTGCCTGCTCGGTAAGCGCGGTGAAAGCGGCGGGGTCTGCAATCGCGATTTCGGAAAGCATTTTGCGGTTGAGGTCAATGCCTGCCTTTTTCAGACCGTTAATGAACGAAGAATAATTCATACCGTTCATTTTGCAAGCCGCAGAGATTCTTGTAATCCAGAGTCTTCTGAAATCTCTCTTCTTCTGCTTTCTGCCGATATATGCGTACTGACCGGATTTCATAACCGCCTGCTTTGCGGTCTTGAAAAGTCTGCTCTTGGAGCCGTAGTAGCCCTTTGCGAGCTTCAGGGTTTTATTTCTTCTTTTGCGCGTCATCATTGCGCCTTTAACACGTGCCATATTGCGTTACCTCCGATATTTCTTTTACAGCAACAGTCTGCGGTTTATTTATAAGGAACCAAGCGTTTGATTTGCTTCTGGTTGGTTGTATCCGCAACAGCTGTCTTGCGGAGATTTCTTTTTCTCTTGGTGCTTTTTTTCGTCAAGATGTGCGATTTGTTTGCGTGTGCGCGAATCGGCTTGCCGTTTTTCGACAGCTTGAAGCGTTTTTTAGCTCCGGAATGGGTTTTGATTTTAGGCATTTCAAATTCCTCCTGAATAATAATAACTTATTTTAACGGCGCTAAGAACATCAGCATCTGTCTGCCCTCAAGCTTCGCAGGCTTTTCCACCGAGGAAAAGTCCTTGCAGGCTTCGGCGAACTTCGCCATAGAGTCAATCCCCAAATTCGTATGCGCCATTTCGCGTCCGCGGAAGCGGATGGAAACCTTAACCTTGTTGCCCGCCTTTAAAAATTTCTCGGCATGCCGCGCTTTTGTTTCAAAGTCATGCGTATCAATGTTCAAAGACAGACGAATCTCTTTGATTTCCACCGTTTTTTGATTTTTGCGTGCTTCTTTTTCGCGCTTTGCCTGTTCAAAACGGTATTTGCCGTAATCCATAACCTTGCAGACGGGCGGCTTTGCGTTCGGCGCGATTTTTACGAGGTCGAGATTTTTCTCCTCCGCCAAACGGCGCGCATCTCTTGCCGACATAATGCCCAGCTGTTCGCCCGAATCGCTGACGACGCGGACTTCACGGTCGCGGATCTGCTCATTGATCTGCATTTCTCTGGTACTGATAGCGATCACTCCTTAAAAATTTAAAAAAGCGTGAACGAAGACACGTTCACGCGAATACACACAAATCCCGTAAAATCACGAAATTCAAACGGTATTGACCTGTTTTGTACGGAACGCACAGGTGAGAACGGAACGGTTCTTCTTTATTGCCCAAATAGAATACAATATTTTTCGCCGTTTGTCAAGGATTATTTTGAAAAGGAAAAATAAAAGTACTATTTCAGACTGTAGAAAAACCTTTTTCCTCCCTCTGACGAGGGAGGTGGCACGCGCTTTGCGCGTGACGGAGGGAGAGAAAAGCTTGATAACTAAGCTTTTTAACTACCCCTCAGTCGCGCTACGCGCGACAGCTCCCCTGACAAGGGGAGCAAAATCCACTTTTTCGACACGCTGAAGTACTATTTTTTGCCCGATTTGGCTTCGGAATGCGGCATATGATTGAGAGCGTAGTCGATGCACTGATTGATAAATTCGCTTCTGCTCAAATCATATTCCGCCGCGAGCCTGTCAACTTTTTCCAACTTGTCAAAATCTATACGAATGGTAATCGGGTCTTTTTTGTATTGCTTCGGAACAAAATCAGACATTTTATCATACACCTCTTGCAATCAGTATATGCTTTATTGTATTCTAAATATAGAATCGTTTAGCGAATACAAATAAGAATACAAAGGTGATGAAATATGAAGAGACAAACCTGCTGCTTTACGGGACACAGAAAAATACCGCCCGAGCAATACAGTCGTATTGCCGAACGGCTTAAATCAGAAATTACAGCGTTGATTCATCAGGGTGTTATCTATTTTGGCGTTGGCGGTGCTTTGGGTTTCGACACAACGGCGGCGCAAACCGTACTTGCATTAAAAGAGATTTATCCGCAAATCAAACTGATTCTTGTGTTCCCGTGCGAAACGCAAACACACGGTTGGCAGAAAACAGATACAGAAATATATGAAAAGATAAAAACCGAGTGTGATAAATACGTTTACATCTCAAAAGAGTACACATACGATTGTATGCACAAACGAAACCGCCATTTAGTCAATTACAGTAATTATTGCATTTGTTATCTGACAAAGCACACAGGCGGTACGGCTTACACTGTTGCATACGCAAAAAGAAGGGGTCTGACTGTTATTAATCTTGCTGAGTGAAAAACAACATATAGAAAAACCAGCCCTCGCGGCTGTCCGTTTTCGGGCGAACACAGTTCGCCCCTACGATTTGTAGGGAACGACCGATGACGCGTTCCGAAAATTTTGCACAAAATAAGTTGGATTCACGCGTAGTGGCGGGGTGCGGGTCTCCGGTGGAGACCTCTGCATACGGAGTATGCAGAAGCACCGACCGAGCCGGTAGGCGAGACATTCCACGCCCGCCATCGGATTGTGCGAAATCGGCGTCGGTCGTGACGGGGGCGTCAAAAATCGCAATACGTGAAAATCCGATGATTGTACCCTTGAACACGCAGTTGTTTTTGCCGTCGTAAATCTCGAACGCTTCTACGCGTTGGGATTTGGTTGTATCCTCGGTTAGATACACACGGTCAACCGATTCGCGCGGAAAGCGCAAGGTAATCTCGCGACCGTCGTTGGAAACCGTTTTTTCGCTTTGCAGGCGGCAGGCTTCCTCTTTTTTGAGCCATTCGCCCATCTCCCGCAAGCGTTTCACATCACCTTTGGCGAACTGCCCTTTGCGGTTCGGCGGGATGTTTAGCAAAAATAAACTGTTATTGCCGACGGAATTGTAATAAATCCGCATCAAATGATCAAGACTTTTGCGCGTGAAAAATTGCATTGGATGATAAAACCACCCGAGCCGAATGGATACATCCACTTCGGCGGGATACCACATAAACTCGTCGAAATCCGCCAGGAATTTGCGCGAGCCCATATCGGGGAGCATCACATCCTGACAGCGTTTCTGAAAAGCGCGCATATCGTCGGTATCCTGACAGTTGGCGGCGAAATTCTGCTGATCGTATTGGAATTTCGGCACAACGTTCCATTCGCTTTCGCGCGTTTTTCCGCTCTCGTTGCCAATCCAGCGCACATCGGGCGCACAGCCCGACATCACGATATTCGGCTGTAATTCGACAGCCGTTTTCCAAATGCGTTCAAAATCGTATTTCTGCGCAGGCTGACCGTCTGCCTTGGCACCACACGCGCCGTCAAGCCACAGCATAAAAATTTCGCCGTAATTTGTCAAAAGCTCCGTCAGCTGTGCAATATAAAAATCGTTGTAGGCGGGCGTACCGTACAGCGGACAGTTTCTGTCCCACGGCGAAAGATACACGCCGAATTTCAGCCCGTATTTGCGGCAGGCATCCGCCGTTTCGCGCACCACATCGCCCTTGCCGTTTTTGTAGGGACTGTTTTTTATGGAATGCTCGGTCGTTTCCGTCTGCCAAAGGCAAAAGCCGTCGTGATGCTTGCAGGTCAAAATCAGACCTTTCATACCTGCATCCTTAATGGCGCGGCACCAGCCGTCCGCGTCCTGCGCCTTGGGATTGAAAATCTGCGGGGATTCCTTGCCGCTTCCCCATTCGCGTCCCGTAAAGGTATTGACGGTATAATGCACAAAGGCATAATATTTCATTTCCTGAATGCGAAGCTGCCGCGCATTCGGCACGATGCTTGTATACAGGTCAATGCGTTCCTGTTCTGTCAATGCGTTTTCACTCCTTAAAAAACGCCCTGTAGAAAAGTACAGGGCGTTGCGTGTTAAAATCAAATTGCGAGGATGCACAAAGTTTGTTCGGCGGGCGCGCAATGTGCCCCTACGGGGTTGTATTTTCTCGTTGGTTTTTGCAGAATTGAAATGTGCTCGGGTCGCCGAGGTGCGGGTGTCCGGTGGACACCTCTAAGCGAAGCTTAGAAGCACCGACCGAGCCGGCAGGCGAGAACGTCGGCCCCTACGACTTGTGCATCACCGTTGGCTTTATGCGAAAACCAACCTTGCTCGGGCGCTTCGTGAAGCGCCCCTACGGAATTGCGTTTTATCGTTAGGTTTGTGCGGATTTTGCGGGCAAACGCAGTTCGCCCCTACGAATTGGCGGATGCATATATTTTTTATTTCGCTTCCGATGCCCAGCCAAAGCGGTAATACATATTGCCGCCGCAGTCGAAGTTTACAGTCTGCGTGCCGAGCGACTCTAAAGAGCCTTCGCCTGTGAGCGTTGCGGTAACCTTCATATTCTTATCATAAGAAAGAGAAAGCAGCTCGTCGGTCGCGGCATTGAACGTCGCGGTAATCACGCAGTCGAACGGTGTAACGTCCGCCTTGGTGATTGTAAAGGAGTTCTCGGGACGGTTCAGCTTCGAGAGCACATCTGCGGGGTCGCGGAACGAATACGCTTTGCGAATCGCGGCTTCGTCATTTTTCAAATGGATTTCCACCGTGCGCGTAAGCTCGGTAACCACATCCTGCTCTGCGGAATTTTTCTCGGTCGTGGCGGTGACGGAAGAATAAATTGCGTCGATATCCGCAAGTGTAATCGAAGAAACCAGGTCACTGCCCTTCAGATATACAATGTCATTCAGGTTTTCCTCTGCCTCGGTCGCGCCGTTCGGCAGAGCACCTTTCAGTCCGTCCATAATAAAGTCTTTATACAGGCGGGCGGATTTCGCAAGCGCGGAGTTTTCATCGGCTTCCGCGCCGTTTGCATCCGTGAATTTGATGGTGCTGTCCGAAACCCAAAAATCCTCTTTGTATTCGGTTTGGGGCTTCTGCGTTTTTACGGCATTTGCAATGCGCGTGTAGTACTCGAGCACCTCTGCGCGGTTTGCCGCCAAAGCGGCCTGCTCACTGTCGTCCAAAAGCGCGAGCACCTTATTGAACAGTTCCGGGTCGTTTTTGTTGCCCGAATAGCGCGCTTTGATATCGTTGTAATTCAGCTGAATTTCGGTGTCGTCGGTTTTCTCTTGGAAATCCTCAAACAGATTTGCAAGCAAATCCGCCGGCAAAACCTCTTTGAGTTCGCCGTAAGTGAACGTGAACATCGCATCGTGCAAATCGGTTTTCAGTGTAACGGCGACGGGCTCAGGCGTTTCCTCTTGTTTCGAGAAGCTGAGGTCGCACGAGGTCAGTGCCGCAACCGAGAGCAAAACGGCAAGCAGCACACAAACGGTTTTCATAACTTTGCTTTGCATAATCAATACCCCTTTCAGGATGTTAATAAACTTCTTTTAAGCCTTCGCTGTCGAACAGAAAGGCGGTTTCCAAAAGAATGTCGATACCCGCTTCCACAGTTTTCGGGTCGAGGTTTTGGGCAGTGTCACCGCGGGTATGGTAGTAGCGCGCGGGCGTGGGGTCCATTGCCGCGAGGGCGACGGCATTCATCCCGCCCTGCTGAATCGCGGCGGCATCGGAAGAACCGAAGGTGACGCTTGCATAGTCCAAATTGTAGCCTGCAATTTCACTTGCTTTTTTCACCATTGCGGCGGCGCGTGCGTCCAGCTTCACCGTACCGCTCATATCCTTATTGTACACACCCATAAAATCAAAGTCGCGAAGCGTGTCGGTGGCAACGAATACGGTTTCCACGTTATCCTCATTCGCGTGCTTTTTCGCGAATGCCTTTGCGCCGCGCAGGCCTGCTTCCTCACAGCCCATCGAAACGGCGACAACCTCGGTATTTTCAAAACGGATGTCGTTTGCCGCCATATAGCGAAGCACCGCTAAGGAGGCGAACACGCCTGTCAGATTGTCATTTGCACCGGGCACGACCAATTTCCAGTTGACAAAGAACGCGCCGAGCAAAATCGGCACTGCCGTGACGAATGCAAGCACCAGAATCACGGTGGAAAGCCATTCGGGCACGGGGCACAAGGAAAGAATATCCAAAACGAACTGCACGAACACCGAACCGAACGCCAATGCGATTACGGCGACAAGCAGCTTTCCGCCGCCGAGGTGCGTGTATGTCCATTCGTATGCGGAATCGATATGCCCGCTGAAAATGATGCGGCGTTTGGTTTCGCCTGCCGACTTACGCGTGCACACGACATTGCAGGACCGCCGCTTCGGGAAAAACGGGTCTAAAATCGGCTTATAAAGCAAAAATTCAACCACCAAAAACACAAGCGAGAGTGCGGAAAGTGCAAGTGCACCGATATTAAATGCCGTGCTCAAAGCGGGAACTGCGTCAAAGCGGCTCAAAATGAGCAGGACAGCGGAAATCATCATCAGTACGACGTCCACAAGCACCCAACCCATAAACGCTTTCGGGTGCAGTTCAAAATCCTCGGTTTCAACGGAATCGGCGACGTTTTTCATCGATTCGGCGATATACGCCTGCGCCTTGCGCTCGCTTTCTTCGCCCGATTCGCGCGGACCGATTTGCGAGCAAACCTTTTTGACCTCACGCAGTGTGTAATTGGTCATTTCCCTGCGACGGGAGGGGTAATTCGCGTTACTTTCACGCGCCAGCATAGAATCACTCCAAAATGCAATAATAAAATTCGTTTTCCGCCCGCCTTTGGCGGCTTGCCCGAGAGCAGAGCCGGAGAGGCGTATAATCATAAGAGTTGATTTTTATTTTACCATATATAAGAAAAAAAGTCGATAGGGAATTTTCACAAAACCATCAGCAATGTGCCTGCCCCGATCAGCGCACAGCCAATCAAGGACTTCCAAGTGCATTCCTCGTGCAGAAACACAAAGGCGAGAATCATCGTCAGCACAACGCTCAGCTTATCAATCGGCACGACCTTCGAAGCCTCACCCAATTGCAGTGCGCGGTAGTAGCAAAGCCACGACGCGCCCGTAGCAAGCCCGGAAAGGATTAAAAATATCCAGCTTTTTCTGCTGATTTCCGAAAGCCCGCTTTGTGCGTGTGTCAAAAAGACCATTCCCCACGACATCAGCACGACCACCACGGTGCGAACGGCAGTTGCAAGATTGGAATTTACGCCGTCGATACCCACTTTTGCAAGGATAGAGGTCAGTGCCGCGAACACGGCGGAAAGTACTGCAAATACAGCCCACATACAACATCACTCCTAATTGTTTATCATAGCATACTGCGCGAGCGACCGCAAGTTGTATCCGATAAATTTCGGGATTTCCGTCCGCGAAAACGGGGATTTCTGTTGACAGAATGCGTGAAAAATTTTACAATAGGCATAGGAATCCGATAAAAAAGGACTTTAAAATATGGCAAAACGAAGAATCAAAAAATCCGTAAAGGCAAAGGGCGCTTTGGCACTGTTGTTGGTCGTGATTCTGACCGCGCTGTGTACAGGCTTTGCCGTTACGCAAAAGCACAAAATCGCAAAAGAGGCAGAAACCTCCGTGCCGACGGAAGCCGAATCCGAATCGGCAACGGCTGAACCGACCGAAGCGCCGACAGAGGGCACGACTGTGCCGACAACCACAGAGCCGACAACCACAGAGCCGACAACGGCGAAAGCCCCGCCTGTCTCTCTGCCTGCGGCGAGTGCGGACAATCCCGTCATTGTTTCGCCGACGGGCGATAAATGGGAGCTGACGGTCGTCAATCTTTCTTACTGCCTGCCCGAAGGGTACGAGCCGAAATTGGCGGCGGCGGTTGAGGGCAGCTCCGTACAGCTCGATGAGCGCGTCGCGCCGCAGTACGCGGCAATGTATGCGGCGGCAAAGGCGGACGGCTGTACGCTGACGCCGTATTCGGGCTACCGCTCCTACGCACGGCAGAAAAACAACTTTGACCGCAAGGTGGACTATTATAAAAAGCAAGGCTTTTCAGAGGCGGATGCGATTGTGAAAACGCGTGAACGCATTTTGCCCGCAGGCCATTCCGAGCACAATATGGGCTTTGCGATGGATGTGGTGAGCGCAAGTGCGGATTTCGTATCCACCAAGGAATATTCATGGCTTGTCGCCCACGCGCACGAATACGGCTTCATTTTGCGTTATCCTGAAAATAAAACGCAGATTACAGGCGTGATGTATGAGCCGTGGCATTGGCGGTATGTCGGCGAAAAAGCGGCGAAAGAGATGCAGCAAAGCGGGCAGTGCTTAGAGGAATATCTGGGGCTGGCGTAAAGGTTTTAAACAATTTTATGTTTTTGCACAAACCCCGTAGGGGCGCTTCACGAAGCGCCCGTTATCGTAAAATCCAGCACATCTTGCGGTAACAATTTGTAGGGGCGAACTGTGTTCGCCTGCGGACGGACGTCCCTACGCGCGAATCAAATTTACATTGTGCAACGTGAGATTCTTCGCTACGCTCAGAATGACAAGATAGACCGTAGGGGCGTGCAGCCGCCCGCAGGCGTGTGCATTCCCTACACAGTTGCAATAAATCCAATCAAAATAACCCAAACAGGAGTATCATTTATGCTGACAACCAAAGGCGGAAAATTTTTCTTGGACGGCAAGCCGTTCGCCATTTATTCGGGCGCAATACACTATTTCCGCGTGCCGCGCGAATACTGGGAGGACCGACTTTTAAAGATGAAAGCGGCAGGCTTCAATACGGTTGAAACCTATACGTGCTGGAACCTGCACGAGCCGCGCGAGGGTGAATTTGATTTCACGGGCATGCTCGACATCGCAGAATTTCTGCGCACCGCGCAAAAGGTCGGGCTGTATGCTGTGGTGCGTCCCGGTCCTTACATATGCGCCGAATGGGATTTCGGCGGCTTCCCCGCATGGCTTTTGAAAGACAAAAATATGCGTCTGCGCTGTAACTACAAGCCGTATTTGGACTGCGTACGCCGCTACTATACGGCACTCGGTGCACAAATCAACGGGCTGTTAGATAAAAACGGCGGCAATATCATTGCTATGCAGGTCGAAAACGAATACGGCAGCTACGGCAATGATAAGCAATACTTGCAGGCAATCCGCGAAATTATGGCGGAGGCGGGTATGGATTCGTTTTTATTCACCTCGGACGGGGATTGCGACTGGATGCTGTCGGGCGGCGGACTGCCTGATGTATTTAAGGTAATGAACTTCGGCTCACGCGCAAAAATGCTTCTAAAAAAGCTGGATAAATATCAAAAAAATATGCCCTATATGTGCGGCGAATTTTGGGACGGCTGGTTTGACCATTGGGGCGTCAAGCATCACACG
Organism: Bacillota bacterium; assembly: GCA_021769885.1. GTDB lineage: Bacteria > Bacillota > Clostridia > Oscillospirales > Acutalibacteraceae > Fimenecus. The sequence continues at coordinate 124,101 of JAETSA010000008.1, forward strand.
CGCCCTGCGTCTGAGATTCAAAAGGAAATTAAGGATTTCCTCGATATGGATGCCAGCTTTAATCTATATATGTTCCACGGCGGCACGAACTTCGGCTTTACGGCAGGCGCAAACTGCCATAAGCAGTACGAGCCGACCGTCACAAGCTACGATTACAGTGCACCGCTGACGGAATGGGGCGCGTACACCCCGACCTATCACGCGATTCGGGATTTGCTTTGCGAAAAGCAAGGCATTGAAAAAGGCGTTTTGCCGCCCGAGCCGAAATTACAGTATGTCGGCGAAGTGCAGTTGACGCAATCCGCAGGTCTTTTTGAAAATCTGCCGAATATTGCAGAAAAGCATTATGCACCCGCACCCGAGAGTATGGAATATTTCGGGCAGAATTTCGGCTATATTCTGTATTCCACGGTAATTCGCGGCAAATATGAGCCTGCCAAACTGCAAATTGAAGGTGTGCACGACAACGCCTATCTGTTTGTAGACGGCAAGCTGAAAAAGACCTATTACCGTCATAAAAATCCGAAAATGGAGAACGGCGACGGCTTTTCGGTTTCGCTCGGCGGCTTCAAGGACGAAAAGCGCATCGATATTTTGGTCGATGCTATGGGGCGTGTCAACTACGGCAAGCACCTGTATGACCGCAAGGGTATTTCCCGCGTGATGCTCGGCAATCAGCTGTTGTTTGATTTCACGGTACACACCATTCCGATGGATAATCTTGAAAAACTGCAATACGGCACATCGGTCGAAAAATTCCCGAAATTCTTCAAGGGTACTTTTAAAGCCGCGACGGATGCGGACTGCTTTGTGGATATGAGCGGCTTTAAAAAGGGCTGTGTGTTCATAAACGGCTTTAACCTCGGACGGTATTGGGAGGCAGGCCCGCAGGTCACACTGTATGTTCCCAAAGGGGTGCTGAAAGCCGAAAATGAAATTGTTATTTTCGAGCAGGAGGGCACTGACCGCAGTGCCGTGGTGATTACCGATACCCCGAAGCTTGACAAACCGAAAAAGCGGCGTTGGTTTTGGCAGAAATAACCTGTCATTCTGAGCCGTAGGCGAAGAATCTCACATCGCACAAAGTAAATTCGATATATACGTAGCGCGTTCCGCGGATTTACATCATACTTTTGCGGGCGCACAATGCGCGCCCCTACGATACATACAAATAAATTTTTTCTATTCAAATACAAACGGAGGCAACAGCTATGTTTTGGAACAGCAAATATCACACCCCCGGCAAAGCGTATACCATACCGCAAATTGATTTGAGTGTGTGCCCCGAGGGCGCGGACGATTCTGTTGCGGCACTTTTCACACAAACAACAGTGGATGCAGGAGAAGGCTATTTAGGGCATCCCGATTCTGTGCTTTTAAAGGACGGCTCCATTCTGACCTTCTTCCCCGAGGGACACGGCAAGGGCAAAACGCTGTCACGCATCAGCCACGACGGCGGCAGAAGCTATCCCGATACCATAAAAAATCCGCCGAAAAGCTGGGAAACCTCTCTCGAAACTCCGACGGTGTACCGTTTGGAGTTCTCTGAGCACGATTGGGATGACAAGCTGATTCTCATCTGCGGCAACCCGAAATGGCCGAATTTGCCGACACCCGGCGGCTTCAATTGCTCCGTTTCCTCCGATGAGGGCAAAACGTGGAGCGAGTACGAATTGTTCTACGGCAAAAACGACCCTGTTTTCTCCTGCTTGCCGATTGTGCCGATGAGCTCACTGACCCGTTTAAAAGAAAACGGGAAATTTGTGGACAAATGGATGGGACTGTTCCATAACCGCAAATTTATAAATTATAAAACGATTCTGACCTTTGATGATGCAGGCAAAATGCATTGGTCAAAACCCGAACCGTATTTTTCTGCCTATCGCGGAATGGAAAAGCATTCCAATATGTGTGAGGTAGAATGTGTGCGTTCGGACGGCGGCAAGGGCGATGAACTGATGCTCATTACCCGCAGCAATACGAAAAAAATCAATTCTCTTCTGAGCTTTTCGCGTGATGAGGGCAAAACCTGGTCCGCCCCCGTGGAAGCTCCCGCCGCCTTAAACGGCGAGCGGCATCACGCAGAGTGGCTGCCCGACGGACGGCTGTTTATCACCTTCCGTTCCATTGAGCGCGATAAAGCAAGATGGGAAAAGCATTTCGAGAAAAAGTCTATGAAGTGGTTTTCCGAGGGTTGGATTGCCTGGGTCGGCACATATGACGATTTGAAAAACGGTAGAGAAGGGCAGTACCGCATCAAAATCGCGCATACATATTTGGATTTTCAGGATGCACCGAGCGTGACCGCAAATGCAGATACAGGCTACTGCGGCAATGTTGTGCTCTCCGACGGTACAGTCGTGACCGCGTCCTACGGCATTTTCTCCACAGAAAAAAAGGGTGACGGCACATACAAAACCGACAAGGGAAAGCAAGTGCGCAAAACCTATATCATTTCCAAGCGCATCCGTTTAGAGGATGTGGAAAAATTGCTGTGATTTTCAGAAATTTACAAATTCACAACCGTAGGGGCGAACTGTGTTCGCCCGCGAAACCCGAATACCTCCCCGCGGAACGCGTCTTCGGTCGTTCCCTACGCCTGTAGGGGCGATTCACGAATCGCCCGCGCAAGGTCGAATTTTGCAAAAAGCAACGGCGAATCACAACCCGTAGGGGGCGACGTTCTCGCCTGCCGGCTCGGTCGGTGCTTCTAAGCTTCGCTTAGAGGTGTCCACTGGACACCCGCACCTCGGCGCCCCGAGCACGGTCGGATTTTGTAAAAACCTAACGGGTATGCACAAATCCCGTAGGGGTCGACGACCTCGGCGACCCGCGCGAAGTTGGAGTTAAACAAACCTAACGGCGGACGTGGAAGTCCGCCACTACGCGTGAATCCAATGCACTTTGCTCTGTGTGAGATTCTTCGCCTACGGCTCAGAATGACAAGCTTGTATAACCGGAAGAACGATTACATATAATCCGCCGAAAAGGAGGCACACAAATGACAACCACAAAAAAACGCCCGTCTGTCGGGCAAATTCTCGGTATGCTCCTCGGAGCGGCAATTCTTCTGTTGTTCTCCCCGATTGCCTCGTTCGTGTTCAACAGCGGTTCGGCGGTCGGTATGGCACTGGGCGTGCTTGTCTTTTTGCTCTCCCTGTTTTTCCCGCGTGTAAAAGCGCATATCGCGCGCCTGCGCACACAAAAGCGCGGCAAAATCCTGCTTTCGGCGGTTTCGGTGCTTTTGCTTGCGGTTTTGGTTTATGTGACTGCGGTAACCGCGCTTGTGGTGCACGGCTTCTCCGCTTCGCAGAGCATCCCCGAAAATACACCCGCGATTGTGCTCGGCTGTGCGGTGGACGGCGACAAGCCGAGCAGAATGCTGCAAAAGCGCATTGACGCGGCATTCGAATATCTGACCGAAAATCCGCAGGCAACGTGCATTCTGTCGGGCGGCAAGGGCGACGGCGAAAACCTGTCCGAAGCCGAAGCAATGTATCAATCGCTTGTGGAGAAAGGCATCTCGCCAGAACGCCTCTGCAAAGAGGATAAATCCACCACAACCGCCGAAAATATTCAATATTCCAAAACTATTTTGGAATCAACGGATTTGGGCGGCACGGTGGTGCTGATTACCACCGATTTTCACCAGTTCCGCGCGGGACTGCTCGCCGAAAAATACGGGCTTTCGACCTATAAGATCTGCGCCCGTTCGGGGACATTCTCCCTGCCGACCTTCATCGTCCGCGAATGGTTCACCGTAATCGGGTATTTCTTCGGGAAGTAAAGATAAAAATGCACAAACGCACCGTACTGCCACGGTGCGTTTTTTTAGACGGCTGCGGTTTCGACCGTCTTTTTTTCGTGCTTTCGCCATATATATGATATGGAAAAATGGGAGAGGGTGTGCATTATGCGATATGTCTTGCTGACCAAACGGACGATTTTTGTGGTGCTGACGCTGTTGCTTTCGGCGGCATTGGTGATTTCGGGGGTTTCCAACCGCTATACGGCGGCGCAGACCGCCAAAACGCAGGAACGGAAAATCCCCGTCTACTGTGTGAACACAAACGAAAAGAAAATCGCCGTTACCTTCGACGCGGCGTGGGGCGCGGAAGACACGGACGAACTGCTGTCTATTTTACAGGAATACAACGCCAAGGCGACAGTTTTTGTTGTCGGGGACTGGGCGCGCAAATATCCCGACGCCGTGCGGGCATTTTTTGACGCAGGGCACACCATCGGCAATCATTCCGATTCGCACAAAGCCTACAGCAAGCTGTCCCTCGCAGAAATTCAGGCAGATGTGCAGGCGTGCAACGCCGAAATCGAGAAAATCATAGGAGAAAAGCCCCGACTGCTGCGTGCGCCGTCGGGGGATTATTCGAATGATACCCTAACCGCCGCCGAGGGGCTTTCTATGCAGACCGTGCAATGGTCGGTAGACAGCTTGGACTGGCAGGGACTGTCGGTCGAGGAAATGGTCACCCGTGTAACGGGTGCTGTGGAAAACGGCTCGATTTTGCTGTTCCACAACGACGTAAAGAACACACCCGAAGCCCTGCGGCAAATTTTGAAAAGTCTGTCGCAAAAAGGCTATCAGTTCGTCACGGTAGAAGAGCTGCTGTATTGGGACAATTACCGCATCGACAGCACAGGGAAGCAGCATAAGTTGGGGTAAGAGTGAAACCATAAACCCCAGCGACCTGCGGGCGAACGCAGTTCGCCCCCTTCACAATCAACCAACCATATAACCCTCCCTCCGTGAGGGAGGTGGCACGGCGAAGCCGTGACGGAGGGAGTTTGCACATACAGAACGATGTACATTGAATTTGCGTAGGGAATGTCATTGTCCATTCCGCGGGCGCGCAATGCGCGCCCCTACGACCTGTACGGAACGACCTCTGTGTCGTTCCGTAAATTTTATCAGACTTCGGCGGGCGGATGAGGGCATCCGCCCCTACGGGGGTTGCGCATCGCCATTGGGTTTATGCAAAATTATTTTTAATTTGGTGTATACAAATTCGCGTACGGTCTTGCGGTCAGCGGTTCGAGCTTATGAAACGGCACGTCTAAAATTTCCGCTTCGTCTGCGCCGAAATATGCGCAATAGGTTTTAACGTGCCGTTCTAATTCTGCGCGGTCGTCCACGGTCAGCTCGCGTACAGCGATATTTTCACTGATGTTTTCCTGCGAAAACGCACCGCGCAGGAAAATGCGTCCGCCGTGCATACCCGTGGCGCAATGCGCGCCGACTAAAGGCAGATTCTGCGGATTCCCGAGTCCCAACACCACAAGCGTGCCGCCCGCCATATATTCGCCCAGGAACGCGCCGACCACGCCGCCGATGACGACAACGGGCTGCATCTGCCGAAATTCCTTCATATGAATGCCCGCGCGCGAGCCTGCACGCTTTTCAACGAACACCGCGCCGTCACGCATCGCGTAGCCGAGCGTATCGCCCACGTGCCCGTGCACAACGATTTCGCCGCCGTTCATTGTGTTGCCGATTGCCTCTTGTCCGTTGCCGAACACTTCGATTTTGCCGCCGTTCAAATACGCGCCCATATCGTTGCCCGGCGTGCCGTGCAATACTATGGATTTGCCCGCATCTAACCCTGAGCCGATGTATCTTTGCCCGTTTACGCTTTCCACGCATACGGTGTTCTGTGTTTCGAGTGCTGTGCGGATGTCCGCATTCAGCTCTCGGAATGTCCTCTTGCCTGCTATCAAAGTCATATTTCGTTCCCCCTTACTGCCCTGCGTGCGCAATGCCGAGAATCTCAAGCTCACGCTCACGAAGCCCTACACCGCGCAGCATCAAACGGTTGCCGCGCAAGGAATCAATGGAATTAAGGCCCATTCCGCCGAGCATTTCTTTGATTTCGTGATTCCACGCCTGCACGAGATTCACCACGCGCAAATGCATTTTCTCGGGGTCTAAGCGGGATACCAATTCGGGGCGCTGTGTCGCGATACCCCAGTTGCATTTGCCTGTATGGCACTGCTGACACATATGACAGCCCATTGCAATCAGAGGTGCGGTGGCGATACTGACCGCATCCGCACCAAGCGCGATTGCCTTGACAATATCCGCGGAATTGCGGAACGAGCCCGACACCACCAACGAGACGGAATTGCGGATGCACTCCTCGCGAAGCCTTTGGTCAACCGCCGCAAGTGCCAACTCAATCGGAATACCCACATTGTCGCGGATGCGGGTCGGTGCCGCACCTGTACCGCCGCGAAAGCCGTCCATCACAATAATATCCGCACCCGCTCTTGCCACGCCCGACACAATTGCCGAGCAGTTATGCACCGCCGCAATCTTTACGGCAACGGGTTTCTTATACTGTGTGACCTCTTTGAGCGACCAAATCAGCTGACGCAAATCTTCAATCGAGTAAATATCGTGGTGCGGCGCGGGGGAAATGGCGTCTGAGCCTTCGGGAATCATACGCGCGTGACTGACCTCAACCGTGACCTTTTCCCCGGGCAGATGTCCGCCGATGCCGGGCTTTGCGCCCTGCCCGATTTTAATTTCGATAAATCGGCTGTTTTCCAAATATTCTTTATGCACGCCGAAGCGTCCCGACGCCACCTGCACGACGGCGCAGTCCTTATATTCCGCCAATGCGGGATGCAAGCCGCCCTCGCCCGTGTTAAACAGCGTGCCGAGTTTTTTTGCCGCCATGGCAAGGGATTTTTGCGCATTCAGGGAAATCGAGCCGAACGACATTGCAGAAAACAGAATCGGCGTTTCAAGCTGTACCTGCGGTTCAAGCTTGGTTTTCAGACTGCCGTCCGCGTGGAACTCCAGTTTTGCGGGCTTTCTGCCGAGGTAGGTGCGAATCTCCATCGGTTCCCGCAGGGGGTCTATCGACGGATTGGTGACTTGGCTTGCATTCAAGAGCATTTTATCCCAATAAATCGGGTACGGCTTGTTGTTGGACATCCCCGACAGGAGTACGCCGCCCGTTCTTGCCTGCTTTAAAATCTCCTTTTGCGCCTGCGGCGTCCAGTTGTGATGCGGCTGATATGCCATTTCGCACGCTTTGATTTTAATGGCGTGCGTCGGGCAGATTACCGCACAGCGATGGCACGCAATGCATTTGTCGTCGTCCGCTAAGACGGTTTTGCCGTCTTTGGCGAAGTAGTGCACACCGTAGGAGCACTGTTCCACGCAAGCGCCGCAGGATACACAGCGCGGAAGCAAAAAAGGTCTTGCTCCCCTTCTGTGCCGTAATCAGAGAACGCAGCTTCAAACGATCATTCAGTGCCAACAGCCCGTATTTTGAGCCGACCAAAATGGAAAACGGCCCGTTAATCAGTGCCCCCGAATAGACGGTGCGCAGTGCAGTGCAGATTTCGCGTTCGGCGGGCGGCATACGGTCAATCACGTCCCATTCCGGTGCGGCGAGCACCTTTGCTGCGGTTTCGAGCGTCAGCCCCTGCCGACGGACAAGCAAATCAAACAAATAAGTGATGACCTCGGTGTCGGTCTGCAAATTGCATTTGTAGCCGAACTGCTCCACATAGCGGCGGTTCGCGTCGTAGCTCGAAATTTCACCGTTGTGCACAATCGACCAATCTAAGAGCGTGAACGGATGCGCACCGCCCCACCAACCGGGCGTATTGGTCGGAAAACGCCCGTGCGCCGTCCAGGTATGCGCTTTGTATGTATCGAGCATATAATATTCGCCGACATCCTCGGGGTAGCCGACCGCCTTAAACGCGCCCATATTTTTGCCGCTGGAAAACACAAACGCTCCGGGCACGGTATTGTTGATGCGAATGACACAGCGCGCGGTATATTCGTCCTCATCAAAGTCATTCTTTTTGATTTTGCTTTGCGGCACGACACCGAAATACCGCCAAATCAACGGCGAACCCGTGATAGACTTTACCTTTCGTGTCGGAATCTGCTCAAAGGTTTCAATGTCAAAATGACGGAACAAAAACGCCTCGGTCTGCACGCGCGCATCGTTGTTGTCATAAAAAATATGAAACGCGTATAAATCCTTGTATTCCGGATAGATACCGTATGCAGCAAAGCCGCCGCCCAGACCGTTGGAACGGTCATGCATCAGCGCAATGCAGTCGATGATTTCTGCACCGCCGAAGCACGTGCCACTTCTATCGGTCACCGCCGCGATGGCGCACCCTGACGGGATACGGACTTCTCCCTCTCGTTTGAACATAGCTTCACACCCTTGCCCTGCAAAAGCAGTTTTTTGAATTTGCAAGAAAAAAATAAGAACTTGCAAATTTTGAAAAATATGCTTCATATTTTATGATAAAAGCATATTTTTTGCAAGTTATTTTTTTAATATTTTATTTCAAAAATGCGAAAACGGCATTTTGACGGATTTTACGGCGTGTGGCAAAAGTATTTTTATAGAATGTGACGGGATTGGGCGTACGCCGTAGGGGCGCTTCACGAAGCGCCCGGGCAAGGTTGGATTTTACATAAACCTAACGGCGGTGCACAACCCGTAGGGGGCGACGACCTCGGCGCCCCGACAAAATTCACACAACCTGACGGTGATGCGCTCTCTGTAGGGGCGGATGCCATCATCCGCCCGCCAAAGTCTGATAAAACCCCACGGAACGACACAAAGGTCGTTCCCTACGGTTCGCACTTCACCATTGGATTTGTGCAAAATCCAACCGTGCTCGGGCGGGCGTGGAATGTCTCGCCTACCGGCTCGGTCGGTGCTTCTGCATACTCCGTATGCAGAGGTCTCCACCGGAGACCCGCACCCCGCCGCTACGCGCGAATCCATTCACATTGTGCCGTGTGAAATTTTGCGGCGGGAGCAAGCTCCCGCCCTACCGAATGTATAATTTACGCTGTGCGAGGTGAGATTCTTCGCCTACGGCTCAGAATGACAGGCTTGTGCAAGCACTGAAAAATCAAAAACAGCGGTGAGAAAAATCCTTACCGCTGTTCTTTACAGTTATATTCGGTTGTGCGATTCCTTTTAATCCATATACACATCCACGACGTTTTCGTCGGCTTGCAGTGTAGAGATGATGACCTTCAAGGCATCGTCAGTTTTGGGGAAAATCAGCGCTTTGATGGTTGAAGTCCCTTTCTTTTTACGAAACTTCGAATCGCTGTCATACAAAATCTCCATCGAATGCAGTACCGTACCGGTGCGTTTAATGAGCTTAGAGAGTGCAGGCACCTGCTCGGCAAGGTCCTTAACCTCGACATACAGCGCCTTGCCCGCGTGCCCTCTGACAATGACCTTTTTTAAGGAATTGAGCGTCATATAAATGATGAATGTGCCGACAACCGCGCCGATGTAGAATCCGCTGCCGACAGCGAGTCCTATACACGATACCGCCCAAAGGCTTGCGGCAGTGGTCAGTCCCTTAACGGAAAATCCCTCCCGCAAAATCGTACCTGCACCTAAGAAGCCCACACCGCTGATAACCTGCGCAGGCATACGGGAAACATCAATGTTCTCGGGAAATTTGTCGGTCATAAAAACAGCGGTCAGCATCACAAGTGCCGAGCCGACAGCGACCAAAATGTGCGTTCGGAAACCTGCGGGGCGATGGGAATGCTCGCGTTCGAATCCAATCAAGCCGCCCAAAAAAGCGGCAAGACCCAAGCGAAGCAATGAAATCAGCGTATAGCGCACTGCTTCGATATTCCAAACCGTAAGAGCCGTTTCTTTTATCCATTCCATACACATTCACCTTTGCGTACCGCACTTTGTGCGCGGTATGCAAAAGCAGTATCCTTCCTTTCGCTGTAAAATAATGTATATCTGTTTATATCTTTTTCAATTGCGGCACGCCCACGACGATTGCCGCCCAAAGCAATTCGAACAGCAAAATTTCCGGGACGCCCGCCTGCGTCAGCTGGGTAAAGAAGCTCAAAACCGCGAGCAACAGCACGCTCAGACCCACGCCGATATATAAAAGGATCTGCGACAGACGGCATTTTTCTTCTAAAACGAATGCGGATAACATTGCCCGCAGGAAAGACGGCATCCGCCCGTTGTGCAGAATGCCGCAAGGTGCTTCCGTCGGCTTTTCTTCCGCCAATGCACGGAACATCTCGCCCGCGACAGGATTGATGACCTTTACAAGGTTGTGCGGCAAATGGAAATACTGCTCAACCATACCCTCGGTGATGTTCGGGTCGGATGTGCGCACTAAAATGCCGACGCCGCATTTTTCGAGCTGTTGCAAATAGGAGGTCAGGCGCGCGTTGGCGGCATATTCCACCACAAACATCGCGGCGGTCTTGCCCTCCACTGCCAAATACAACACCTCACAGCCGTCCTTGCAAAATTCCTTTTCTTCCGCCTTAGTCGGCGCGTCCACATTGTGCTTCAACAGCAAATCACGACTGCCGACCAGCACGCGCTGGTTATAAATCCAACCGGAACAGCCCAAGCGTTCCTCATAGGTCAGTGACTCGACCTCCGGCAGCATTTCCACCTTGGACTGAATCACGCCGTCGAACGCGGCCGCAAGCGTCCCGCCCGATTGAATGGTCATAGCGGCGGTAAACAGCATTGCTTCGTCCACACGCATTTTATGATAAATTTTTACGCCGAGCAAACGACAGCTTGTGGCGTCAAACAAATCGGCGGCATCTAAAACCAAGGCATTCGCCGCCGTTGCATCAAAGGCGGCATCAAAACTCCCAATCATTGCGCCCTCGCGAAGGAGCGGCTTATTTACACTGCGCAAGGCGGATGCGGATGCGCCGACTGCGGACATCGGCAGACCTGCCAATACCACAACGCACATTGCTGAAACGCCCGTGAACACCTCACCCGAAACAAAGCAGGTCACCGCGCCGATTAAGCCTGCGGCAATCAGTACCGCCGGCAGTGCCAAGGCATATACATCAAAAGCACTGTCATTTTGCTTGGCGGTTTCCACGAATTTTGCAGGGAATGTAATGCGCTTGCTGTAACGCACATCCGGGTCACCGAGCAGCAAGCCGCGCCCGATTTCAAATGCGGTTTCGGGTGCTTCAATCTTGCTGAGCGTGTAAAATCGGTAGTATTGCTTTGCAACAACCTTGAAATTTTCAATATCATTTTTCAGCTTTCGCTTTTTGCCCGCAAAATACAGGACGAACGAGAGCATCGCCACAGCCGTATACAACGGCACAGAAGTCAGCCGTTCGGGGAATGCAAACGACGACGCCGATTGAATCAGCGCGAACACACTCGCACACAAAAGACCCGTTTCCGCGCTCCAATTGCCGTGCGCCAAATTCTGTATACCGATTTTTTCTTCCTTAAGCGCAAGCAGGATTGCCGCGACGGTGAATGCAAGATGCACCGCTGAATAGACAGATGCGCTGTCATTAAACAGCACAAAGCTGCCGGTTAAACGCAGGAGAAACGAAGATGCCGCCGAAGCAAGCAATAAAATGATATACAACACGAGCCGCAAGGCACAGCTGCGTTTTTCCGACAGGAAAATGTCGTAAACCGCTTGCCCGTCCTTCGGGCCGTAAAATTCACGCAAGACGGTAACAGGCGGCGCGGATCTGCGCGCTTTTTGCCGTTTACGGCGTTTTGCAGGTGCAGAAGACTCCGATTCAAAAGCCTCTTCTGCATCGGATATTTCCGCAGATTCGTCGGGTAAATCAATACGCGGTTTCGTTTTTTCATCGTCCGTTTGGAATGCAGTCGGTTCTTCCGTCTCTTCAGAGGATTCCGATTCAAATTCATCCTCCTCGGGGATATCCAACCCCGGGAACAGGCGGAACTTTCTCGCTTTTTCCCGTCGGCGCTCGAACAGCTTCATTTCCGCTTCTTCGTCATCAATGCGCTCGACGGGTTCTTCCGAATTGTCAAAGCCCTCTAACACCATTTGATCCTCAAGCGGTGTATTTTCGGCAGAAAGAAGTCCTTCTGCCGCATAATTTTTCAGAGAACCCTCTTGTATACGCGTTTCGGATTCCCGCTGTTCACGCAGCTCATCCTCGGGCAGCACAAGCGTCGGAATCGCCTGCAAGCCGTCAGCATCGACGGGCTGTTCCTGCGGTTTGCGCACAATTACGCCCGGTTTTTCTATGGTTTTCGGCGGGAGCTTGGAAAGAAGCTCCTTATGTTCCTGCGTTTTTTCGATTTTTTGCGCAGGTCGATTCAAAAACCGCCGACGCTGTGCATCCGTTTCCATCACACTTTTTTTCGGCGCAGGTTTCGGCTCGCCGACAGCGGTATGTATGACCTGTGCGCCGATTTTATGCTCGATTTCCGTGCTTTGCACGGCGCGCGCTTCCACTTCGTTGAATATGCGGGTCTTTTCAATCGCTATCTGCCCCGGGAGCGGTGACGGATCTGCATCCGCAGGCGAAGCTTCGGGCGCTTCTTCCGCTATTTTTTCTTCTGTCTTTGGGGTCACGCCCGTCAAAAGCGCGGGAATGGCTTCCTCCGCACCCTCTGCGGCAAATTCCGCCTCCTCAAAGGTTTGGATGTGCTTTGCCGCCGCTTTTAAGGAAGTCGGTGCAGACGTCGGTTTTTGCACGGCAGGTACTTCTGCGGCTTCCGACGGCTTTGGCTGCGGTTCTTTCTGCGCAGGCGCGGGCGTTTCAGGCACAGGCGCAATCGGGTCGTCCGCCGACGGTGCATTGCCCGCAAGCAGTTGATCGATATCCTCGAGCGACCACAGCTTCAGTCCGTCCTCCCCCTGCATTGCTTTTACCTCTGAAAGGATTTTATCGACCGAAAGTCCGGAAAAAATATCATCTTTTGCCATATCCATTTACCCGTGCCGCCGAAAGTGCTTCTCTTGGCACGGTATCTCCTTTCTTTAGCGCTGCGCGGTAATTTCATACATCAGAATGCCCGCCGCCACAGAGGCATTGAGCGAATTGATTTTGCCTTTCATCGGCAGAGAAACAATAAAATCGCATTTGTCGCGCACAAGTCTGCCGATTCCCCTGCCCTCCGAGCCGACAACGAGTGCGACCGCGCCTGTGAAATCGACCGTGCGGTAATTTTCGCCGTCCATATCCGCACCGTAGACCCAACAGCCTGCTGCTTTCAGCGTATCCAATGCCGCAGGCAGATTCGGCACACGCGCCACGCGCATATATTCAAGTGCGCCTGCCGAGGTTTTGCCGACCGCATAGCTTAAGGACGCACTGCGGCGTTTCGGAATCACCACACCGTGTGCCCCCGCCGCCTCTGCCGTGCGGATAATCGCGCCGAGATTATGCGGGTCTTCCAATTCATCGCAGACAATCACAAACGGGGCTTCGTCTTTTTCACGGGCATATTCGAGGATATCCTCTAAGGTCGCGTATTCGTGCGCGGCAACAAATGCCGCCACGCCCTGATGATTCGCGCCGCCGCAAAGGGAATCAAGCTTACGGCGGTCTGCCTCTTTCACCACACCGCCGCGCTCACGGCAAAGGGCGGCAAGGCGTGTGATTGCAGGATTTTTTTCACCGCGCAGTATGTACAGCGTATCGACCGTGCGCGAAGATTTGAGTGCCTCGGCAACGGCATTTCTGCCGATAATCAAATCCTGTTTTTCCTGCTGTGTCTGCATTCCGACCTTCTCCGTTCCGTAAAAAAGCATATAGGTATAGTTATTATATAATTATACCATATGTTGTGTGTATATACAATATTTTTTTCGTAGTGTTTTTTTGATGTTATTTTTCTGGTGTTTTTCCGGTTTTGTCATTCTGAGCGCGTAGGGACAGCCCTCGGGGCTGTCCGTTTTTCCTACAGAGCAAAGTGCATTTGATAAATGTGTAGGGAACGACCCCTGTGTCGTTCCGTTGGATTTGTGTGGATTTCGGCGGGCGCGCAGTTCGCCCCTACGAAGTTGCGCATCATTTTGAAATTATTCTATGGGGAAGATTGCTCGGGCGGGCGTGGATTTTCTCCGAAAACGGGCACCCTTTTGTCTGCTTCGCAGACATTTCCCCTGTCAGGGGAATAACCCGCCCCTACGGGTGGTGCGTTGCCGTTGGGTTTGGGCAGAATCCAAACGTGCTCGGGGTGCCGACCCCTACGGGTTGCATTTCACCATTAGATTGGGAAAAATCGAATGCTGTTGCGGGCGATTCGTGAATCGCCCCTACAATGCAACAAATTCACCTTGTTCTGAATGACAAGTGTTGTGCTCGGGTCGTCGGGGACGCCGGCCCCTACGAGGTGTGCATCATCGTTGGGTTGTGCGGATTTTTCTCTCCTCCCCTCGCAAATGCGCAAAAAAATCCCCGTACGAAGGGTTCTTCGCACGGGGTGATTTTTTTGATAAAAGCTTATTCAGCTTTCTTCGGCTCCACCAATTCGATGATGCACATTTCGGCAGCGTCGCCGCGGCGGGTGCCGGTTTTGATGATGCGGGTGTAGCCGCCTTTGACATCGGCATATTTCGGCGCGATCTGGTCAAAGAGCTTCTTCACAACCTCATCCTTCGTGACATATGCATACACCTGACGCTTTGCGGTCAGTGTGTTGTCCTTTGCGATGGTAATCATCTTTTCTGCCATGGAGCGGACTTCTTTCGCTCTGGTAACGGTGGTTTCCACCTTGCCGTTTTCCAACAGATAAGTAACCATACCTCTGAGCATTGCCTTACGGTGATCCGTGGTTCTGCCGAGTTTTCTGGTTCCGGGCATCTAAATCACTCCTTCTTATTCGTCTTCCTTGCGGAGAGTGAAATTCAGGGACTCAAGCTTGGCAATAACTTCTTCCAAAGACTTTCTGCCAAGGTTGCGCACCTTCATCATATCTTCCTCTGATTTGCTGATTAAGTCTTCCACCGTGTTGATGCCGGCTCTCTTCAAGCAGTTGAAGGAACGTACGGACAGGTCAAGCTCCTCAATGGTCATCTCGAGAGCCTTTTCTTTGCCGTCGTCATCTTTCACGACCATAACCTCAGTGTTGCCTGCCTCATCAGACAGATCCACAAAGAGGTTGAGGTGCTCAGTGAGAATCTTGGCACCGAGGGAAACCGCTTCTTTTGCAGAAATGGTTCCGTCTGTCCATGCTTCCAAAGTCAGCTTGTCGTAGTCGGTAATCTGCCCTACACGGGTGTTTTCAACCGTATAGTTCACTTTCAGCACGGGGGTATAGATAGAATCGACCGCAATCACGCCGATTACGGGCTGCATCATTTGCTTGTTGCGCTCCGAGGAAACATAACCGCGACCTCTGTCTGCAGTCAGTTCCATATTGAGCGTTGCATCTTCGGAAAGCGTAGCAATCAAATGGTCGGGATTGAGAATTTCAACCTCGGAATCCGTTTTGATGTCGCCTGCCGTAACCACGCCCTTGCCGCTCGCTTCTACATACAGCGTTTTCGGACCGTCGCCCTGAATTTTCAGGATTACGCCCTTCAAATTCAAAACGATTTCCGTAACGTCCTCTTTCACACCGGGAACAGTGGAAAACTCGTGAAGAACGCCGTCAATTTTGACCGAAGTAATCGCATATCCCGGCAGGGAGGACAACAGCACACGGCGCAGGGAATTGCCGAGCGTCGTGCCGTAGCCTCTCTCCAGCGGCTCCATGGTGAACTTACCGTAGGTACCGTCTGCGGACAAATCGAGTGCTTCAATGCTGGGCTTATCAATTCCTATCATTCAAAACCCTCCTATCGTGGGATCGGGCAAAAATGCCCTAAAATACATATATTCGTACCTGAGAAATCCGAGTAATTCTTCGAGAAAACCGAACCGATTATTTCGAATAGAACTCGACGATAAGATGTTCTTCAACAGGAACTTCAATCTGCTCTCTGTCGGGCAGCTTCACAATCTTTGCGCTGAAGTTTTCAGCGTCCTTGTCAAGCCATTCCGGCACGGGGCGAGCGCCGTTTGCTTCTACAACGGCTTTAATCTTTTCGCTGTCGCGGCTCTTCTCGTTCACGGATACAACGTCGCCGGCTTTCAAAAGGTAAGACGGAATGTCAACCTTTTTGCCGTTGACCATATAGTGGCCGTGTGTGGTGAGCTGTCTTGCTTCCGCACGGGAAGAAGCCCAGCCTAAGAGATACGCAACGTTGTCGAGTCTGCTTTCGCAGATTCTCAAAAGGTTTTCACCTGTCATACCCTGTTTGCGTTCCGCCATCAGGAAATATTTGTGGAACTGGCCTTCCTGAATACCGTAGAAACGGCGAGCCTGCTGCTTCGCACGAAGCTGCATACCATATTCGGAAGTCTTTTTGCGGCCCTGGCCGTGCTGACCGGGTGCATAGCTGCGGCGTTCAACCGAGCATTTGCCTGTGTAGCAGCGTTCGCCCTTCAAAAAGAGCTTCTTGCCCTCACGGCGGCAAAGCTTGCAAACCGCACCTGTATATCTTGCCATAAATTACACCTCCAAAAACTTATACTCTTCTTCTCTTGGGCGGGCGGCAGCCGTTGTGGGGAATCGGCGTAACGTCTTTAATCATTGTTACGTCAAGACCTGCGGTCTGCAGTGCACGGATCGCAGCTTCACGACCCGAACCCGGACCCTTAACATAGACTTCCACCGTCTTCATACCATGCTCAATCGCAATTTTCGCTGCGGTTTCCGCTGCGGTCTGTGCCGCGAAGGGGGTGGACTTTTTAGAGCCTCTGAAGCCCATTTCGCCGGCGGATGCCCACGAAACAGCGTTGCCCTGCACGTCCGTAATGGTGACGATGGTGTTATTGAAGGTGGATTGAATATGCGCTGCACCTTTTTCAATGTTCTTGCGCTCACGGCGACGGCGAGTCGCTGTGCCTTTTTTTGCAGTAGCCATTTAACATACCCTCCCTTATTTCTTCTTGTTCGCGATGGTCTTCTTCGGACCTTTGCGGGTACGAGCATTGTTTTTAGAAGTCTGGCCGCGAACGGGAAGGCCTTTTCTGTGGCGGGTTCCGCGATAGCTGCCGATTTCGATTAAACGTTTGATGTCGAACGCAATGTCACGGCGAAGGTCACCTTCGACCTTGACGTTGTGCTCGATGTACTCACGAAGCTTTGCTACATCTTCTTCGGTCAAATCCTTAACGCGAGTGTCAGGATTTACGCCGGTTGCGGCAATAATGTCACTTGCCGTTTTTCTGCCGATACCGTAGATGTAAGTGAGGCCGATTTCGACTCTCTTATCTCTCGGTAAGTCAACACCTGAAATACGTGCCATAACTTTAGCACCTCCATTTTGATGGGGCAGGGATACGCCCTGCCGATGAACATTCGGAAATTCACGAAAGCACAGGAATCGTTGTTTAGATCTTTAACAACGATCAGGCGCACATCGGGGGATCAGCCCTGGCGCTGTTTGTGCTTCGGGTTTTCACAGATAACCATGATTTTACCCTTGCGCTTAATAATCTTGCACTTTTCGCAAATCTTTTTGACAGAAGGTCTGACTTTCATTCGGAATACCTCCTTCTTAAAATAAAGAACCTATTGCTTGTTTCTTATTTTGACCGCCATGTAATGCGCCCGCGTGTGAGGTCATATGGCGACATTTCGACCGTCACTTTATCGCCCGGAAGAATGCGGATGAAGTTCATACGCAGCTTACCGGAAATATGGGCTAAGATTTGGTGACCGTTTTCAAGCTCTACCTGGAACTGTGCGTTCGGCAGGGCTTCAACGACCGTACCTTCAATTTCAATCATGTCTTGCTTGGACATAACTAAGCCTCCGGAATTTTCTTTAACGCTTGTTTGACTGCTCGGTTGGATTGCAAATCCTGCGGGGAGAGTACATACGGTGTTACCGAAATATGCTTTGGATTTTTGCGCTTTGCCCGTTCGAGCGGACGCTCTTTTCCGTCACATACAAACACATACTTCCCATCGGCGGCAACCACACATAATAAGGTGTCTTTGTCGCGCCCGCAAAGCGAGCGCACCACCATACCTTGCTTCCACTCCATAGCGCGCCGCCTTATCTGATTTGGGTCAGGATTTGCGGTCCGCTTTTCGTGATGGCAACGGTATGCTCAAAATGCGCAGCCAGCTTGCCGTCTCTGGTCTTGACGGTCCAACCGTCGGGCAGCTGTCGGATTGCCTTGTCGCCCTCGGTAATCATAGGCTCAATGGCAATGACCATGCCCGGCAGCAGGCGCACACCGCGTCCCGGTGTGCCGAAATTCGGTACGCTGGGGTCTTCATGGAGCTTTGCGCCGACGCCGTGACCTGTATATTCACGCACAACGCCGTAGCCGCGTGCCTCGCAATACGCTTGCACCGCAGACGCTACATCTCCGATTCTGCCGCCTGCGACCGCCTGCTCAATGCCTTTATAAAGACTTTCGCGGGTCGTGTCGCACAGCCGCTTCGCCGCGTCGGAAATTTTCCCCGCGGCGAAAGTGGCAGCATTATCGCCGTTGTAGCCATCTACCTTAGCGCCAAGGTCAATACTGACGATGTCGCCTTCTTTGATGACGCGTTTTTTGCTCGGAATACCATGAATGACCTCGTCATTTATGGAAATGCATGCAGTGGCGGGGAATCCGTACAAGTTTAAGAAGTTCGGCTCAGCGCCTTGCTTCTTAATGTAGTCATACGCAATCTTGTCGATTTCGTAGGTGGTGACACCGGGTCTGACCGCTTCACCCGCCAGCTCTAATGCCTCCGCCGAAATGATGCAAGCTTTTCGAATCAGCTCGATTTCTCGGGCGGTTTTCAGCACGATCATGCTTAATCCTCCAATGCTTTGAAGGTAAGAGCGGTTGTATCTGCAACCTCTTCCTGTCCTTCGACTACGCGAAGAATGCCTTTCTTCTCGTAGAAGCCCTTTAACGGCTCGGTCTGCTCATGATAAGTGTTCAGTCTGTCGAGCACGGTTTCGGGCATATCGTCCTTTCTTTGGACGAGGGGTTCGCCGCAAGCATCACAGACGCCGTCTGTCTTCGGCTTTTTAAACTCAGTGTGATAGGTCGCGCCGCATTTCAGGCAGACACGTCTGCCCGAAAGTCTTGCCGCAATTTTTTCGTCCGGCACTTCAATGTCCAAAACCTTATCAATGCGAACGCCCATTTCGTCGAGTGCCTCTGCCTGCGGAATGGTTCTCGGGAAACCGTCGAGAATGAAGCCGTTTTTGCAATCATCCTGTTTCAGTCTCTCGTTGATGATGCCGATGACAACCTCGTCGGGAACAAGCTTGCCTGCATCAATAAAGGATTTCGCTTTAAGTCCCATTTCGGTTCCGTTTGCCATAGCTTCGCGGAGCATATTGCCCGTCGAGATAGCAGGGATTTGCAGCTTTTCACAGATTTTTTCAGCCTGTGTGCCTTTGCCTGCGCCCGGCGCGCCGAGAAGTATCAGGTTCATAAAGTTCTCTCCTTTAGCTTAGTCTAAGAAGCCCTTGTAATGGCGCATCATCATCTGGCTCTCGAGCTGTTTCACGGTTTCCAGCGCAACACCGACCATAATGATAATGGACGTGCCGCCCAAGGTCAGGTTGACCTGTCTGTCAAACGCACCGGAAATCTGAGAGTACAGAATCGGGAACAGCGCAACAACTGAAATCAGCAAAGCGCCAAGCAATGTAATTCTTGACAAAATCTTTGCGATGTAATCAGAGGTCGGCTTGCCGGGACGGATGCCCGGAATCGCGCCGCTGTTTCTGCGGATGTTATTTGCCATTTCAATGGGGTTGTACTGAATCGCCGCATAGAAATATGCGAAGAAGATAATCAGTACGAAGTACATAATCGCATACGCCCAGTGGGTGGTCTGGAAGATGTCAAAGAAGCCCTGCCAGAAAGCGTCCCACTTGCTCTCTTCCGGATTCAGTGTCACAAACATCTGAATCGTCGGCGGCAAAGACAGAATCGAGGACGCAAAGATAACGGGAAGAACGCCGCACATATTGACCTTGATCGGAATGTGTGTGCTCTGACCGCCGTACATCTTACGGCCGACAACACGCTTTGCATACTGCACGGGAATGCGGCGTTCGGCGTTATCCATCCAAACGATGTATGCAATCATCAGAATCATACATACAAACGCAATCGGAACCAACGCGAAGTACGCACCGCCGTGATCCACATAATTGTATAAATTATACAGTGTAGCCGGCATACGGGAAACGATACCTGCGAAGAGGATAATCGAAATACCGTTGCCGATGCCCTTGTCATTGATCTGCTCGCCGAGCCACATAATGAGTGCCGCGCCCGCCGTGTAGCAGAGAATGATGACAATTGCCTGGAATACAGCCGCAAAGCCGGTGTATTTCGTACCGTCCGCGCTCACTGCAAGGTAATTCTGCGAACGGATGTAGAAATAGTAAGCGGTGCTCTGCATAAGCGCCAAGCCGACTGCGGTGTAACGGGTGATTTCGGACATCTTTTTGCGTCCTTCTTCGCCCTCTTTTGCCAAACGCTCCAACGCAGGGATGGCAACCGCCAACAACTGAATGATAATGGATGCGTTGATGTAGGGGGTGATGGACATTGCAAACAAAGTACCGTAGTTGAATGCGTCACCTGTCATCATACTTAAGTATGTCATAAAGTTGTTCGCATTCGGGTCGGAGATGATGCCCTCGGCAATGTTTACGAACGGAACCGGAAGTGCGGCACCGATTCGGAAAATCAGAATGATAAGACCTGTGTAAAGCAGTTTTTTGCGGAGATCCGCAATTTTCCAAGCATTGAGAATGGTTTGGAACATTGTTAGATCACCTCGGCTTTCCCGCCGGCTGCTTCGATTTTCTGCTTCGCCGCTTCGGAAAAGCTGTTAACCTGCACAGTAAGCTTCTTGCTGATTTCGCCGTTTCCTAAGATTTTTACGCCGTCAAGCGCTTTCTTAATAAGACCTTTTTCGATGAGCGCGTCAACGGTTACCGTTGCGCCGTCGTCGAATGCTTTGTCGAGAGCCGACACATTCACAGCCGCGATCTCTTTCGCGAAAATGTTGTTGAAGCCTCTCTTGGGAACGCGTCTTTGCAAAGGCATCTGACCGCCCTCAAAACCGGGACGCATACCTCTGCCGGCACGTGCTTTCTGACCCTTGTGGCCTTTGCCTGCCGTTTTGCCCTGACCGGACGCAGCGCCGCGGCCGATACGCTTCACAGACTTCTTAGAGCCCGCCGGGCTGCTGAGTTCATGCAATTTCATATTGGCACCTCCTTAAGCGTTCGTTACCTCGATAAGATGAGAAATCTTCTTAATCTTACCCTGTGTCTGCGGGTTGTCGGGCTGTGTAGCCTTATCCCCGATTTTTCTAAGACCAAGTGCATGGGCGGTGGCAATCTGATCTTTTTTGCTGCCGATCAGGCTCTTCTTTAATGTAACTGTTACGTTTGCCATTTTTGCCCCTCCTTAATCCAAAATCTCTTTAACGGATTTACCGCGGATAGCGGCAACCTCGTCAGCGTTACGAAGCTTAGAAAGCCCGTCTACAGTTGCGCGAACCACGTTGCAGGGATTGTTGGAACGCAGCGCCTTGGAACGGATGTCCTTGATGCCGACCATTTCCACAACCGCACGCACGGGGCCGCCGGCGATAACGCCGGTACCGGGAGCAGCGGGTTTCATCAGAACCACGCCTGCGCCGTATTTGCCGACGATTTCGTGCGGAATCGTTGTGCCTTTGAGCGCAACCTGAATCAGGTTTTTCTTCGCGTTTTCGATGCCCTTGCGGATTGCATCCGGCACTTCGCCCGATTTACCGAGACCGAAGCCCACGATGCCGTTTCCGTTGCCCACAACTACCAAAGCGGAGAATTTCATGATACGGCCGCCCTTAACGGTTTTGGAAACACGGTTGATCGCAACGACTCTTTCTTCAAGCTCCATTGTAGATGCGTCGATTTTTGTAGCCATTTTCATTTCTCCTTTCTTAGAAGTTCAGGCCGCCCTCACGGGCACCTTCGGCGAGAGCAGCTACTCTGCCGTGATATACATAACCGCCTCTGTCGAAAACAACATCCTTGATGTTCTTCTGGGCGGCTCTTTCTGCAAGCAATTTGCCGACTGCCTTAGCGGCTTCGATGTTTCCGCCGTACTCTGTGAAGTCTTTCTCGGTTGTGGATGCCGCAACGAGTGTGACACCTGCAACGTCGTCGATCAACTGTGCATAAATATGCTGGAGTGAACGGAAAACATCAAGACGGGGGCACTCAGCAGTACCCGAAATCTTCGCGCGGACTCTTGCGTGACGGCGCTGTCTTGCTTTTTTGCTGTCGGGTCTGTTAACCATTGAATTTCACTCCTTTTATTTACCCTTACCGGCCTTGCCTTCTTTGCGGCGGATGTGCTCGTCAGCGTATTTGATGCCTTTGCCCTTGTAAGGCTCCGGCGGGCGCTTCTCGCGCACTTCTGCGGCGAACTGACCGACCTTCTGCTTGTCGGGACCGGAAATGATGATCTTGTTCGGTGCGGGAACATCAATGGTGATGTCCTCTGTTTCGGACATAGTGACCTGATGGGAGAACCCGAGGTTCATCACAAGGTCTTTGCCCTGCTTCGCAACACGGTAACCGACACCGTTGACCTCAAGCTCCTTTTTGTAGCCTTCGGTAACACCGATCACCATATTGTGAATCAAAGTACGGGTAAGCCCGTGCAGGGATTTGTTCAGATTGCTGTCGTCCGGACGGGAAACGGTGATTTCGCCGTTCTCCATAGCAACCTGCATATTGCTGTGTACTGTTCTGGTAAGTGTGCCCTTGGGGCCCTTAACGGTAACAGTACTGCCGTCGATCTTGACTTCAACGCCCGCGGGAACCGCGATGGGCTGTCTGCCGATTCTGGACATACTGTAACCTCCTTACCAAATATATGCGAGAATTTCGCCGCCGATATTGGCTTTGCGTGCTTCTCTGTCTGTCATAACGCCTTTAGATGTGGAAAGGATCGCAACACCGAGACCTCTCATAACCTTGGGCATATCTTCACAATTTGTGTAGATGCGCAAGCCCGGCTTGGAAACTCTGCGCAGGCCGGTGATGACGGGGGCTTTGTTCGCGCCGTATTTCAGGGTGATTTCAATCATACCCTGTTTGCCGTCCTCTTCCACTTTAAAGCTCTTGATATAACCCTCATCCAAAAGAATCTGCGCAATTGCTTTCTTCATATTGGACGCGGGGACTTTGACCGTGTCATGCTTCGCAGAACTCGCGTTGCGAATTCTGGTGAGCATATCACCGATGGAATCCGTGATTTGCATTCTTTTGCCTCCTTTGCAATTGCTCTATTACCAGCTTGCTTTCTTCACGCCGGGGATCTGACCTTTGTGCGCCAGCTCTCTGAAGCAGATACGGCAAACGCCGTACTTGCGCAGATAAGCGTGCGGGCGACCGCAGATTTTGCATCTGTTGTACGCTCTGGTGGAATATTTCGCAGGTCTTGCCTGCTTAACCTTCATAGATGTTTTGGCCACTTCAATCCCTCCTTATTTCGCAAACGGTGCGCCCATCAGGGTGAGAAGCTCGCGGGCTTCTTCGTCTGTGGTCGCCGTAGTAACAAAGCAAATGTCCATACCGCGGACGGCGTCAATCTTGTCATACTCGATTTCGGGGAAGATCAGCTGCTCTTTGATACCCATAGAGTAGTTGCCTCTGCCGTCGAAGGAGTTGGGGTTGATGCCGCGGAAGTCACGGACGCGGGGAAGTGCGAGGTTGAAGAAACGGTCTAAGAACTCATACATTCTTTCGCCACGCAGTGTCACCTTCACACCGATGGTCATACCTTCACGCAGTTTGAAGTTCGCAACGGACTTCTTCGCCTTGCAGGGAACGGGCTTCTGACCGGTAATCTGTGCAAGATCCTTCGTGATGGCGTCGATGACCTTAGAGTTGTCTCTTGCTTCGCCGCAGCCGACGTTGATGACAATCTTGTCAAGCTTCGGGATTTGCATAACGCTCTTGTAGCCGAACTTCTTCTGAAGCGCCGGAGCGACATCAGCCAGGTATTTCTCTTTCATTCTTGCTGCCATAATGTTATGTCCCTCCCTTATTCAAACTTCGCGCCGCATTTTTTGCAAACGCGTTTCTTATCTTTGCCGGTGCCTTCGTGACCGACTCTGGTCGCTTTGCCGCACTTCGGGCAGACAAGCTGAACCTTATCTGCATACAGTGCGCTTTCCGCCTTTACAAGGCCGCCTGCCTCGCCCATTTTGCGGGGTTTGACGTGCTTTGTAACGATGTTGACACCTTCCACGATGACTTTACCCTCGGCGGGTGCAACCTGCATTACTTTGCCCTGCTTGCCGCGATTTTTGCCGTTGATGACAACAACGGTATCGCCGGTTTTTACATGAACCTTATTCATTCTGACTGCACCTCCGTTTACAGTACTTCGGGAGCAAGAGAAAGAATCTTCATATAATCTTTATCACGAAGCTCTCTTGCAACCGGCCCAAAGATACGGGTGCCTCTGGGGTTTTTGTCTTCTTTAATCAATACGGCTGCGTTTTCATCGAAACGGATGTAAGTACCGTCATCTCTGCGAACGCCGCTTGCCGAACGTACGACGACTGCCTTGACCACATCGCCCTTTTTGACAACGCCGCCGGGTGCTGCCTTTTTGACCGAAGCTACAATGACATCGCCGATATTTGCATACCTTCTGCCGGAACCGCCGAGAACGCGAATGCACATAATTTCCTTCGCGCCGGTGTTGTCGGCTACTTTGAGGTAAGTCTGTTGTTGAATCACAGTAATAGCCTCCTTAGAAATTACTTCGCTTTCTCGATGATTTCGACGACACGCCATCTCTTATCTTTAGAGAGAGGACGGGTTTCCATAACGAGGACCTTGTCGCCTACGCCACAAACGTTGCCTTCGTCATGGGCTTTGATTTTAACGGTACGGTTGACGATTTTCTTATACAGCGGGTGACGGACTCTGTCCTTAATGGAAACGACAACGGTCTTGTCCATTTTATCGCTGGTTACGATGCCAACCTGTGTTTTTCTGAGGTTTCTTTCGCTCATCCTTGAATACCCTCCCTTTCCTTAAGACTGCGCGCCGTGCAGTTCAACATCGCGCAGCACGGTTTTCACGCGTGCGATGTCTTTCTTGACGGCATTGATGCGCATCGGATTATCGAGTTGGTTGATGGCCTGCTGGAAACGCAATTTGAAAAGCTCATCCTTCAGCTCTAAGAGTTTAGCATCCAACTCCGAGGGGGAAAGTTTCTTCAACTCACTTGCTTTCATGCCTGCTCACCTTCCTCTTCCTGCTGTGCTTTGGAAACGAACTTGCATTTTACGGGGAGCTTGTTTGCAGCAAGACGCATAGCCTCGCGTGCGGTCTCCTCGGGAACACCTGCAATTTCGAACATCACTCTGCCGGGCTTCACAACGGCTACCCAATATTCGGGCGAACCTTTACCGGAACCCATTCGGGTTTCAGCCGGTTTTTCGGTGATCGGCTTATCCGGGAAAATTTTAATCCAGACCTGACCGCCACGCTTGATGTAACGTGTCATAGCGATACGGGCTGCTTCGATTTGGTTGGATGTAATCCAAGCCGGTTCAAGAGACACAAGACCGAAATCACCGTAAGTGACCTTATTGCCTCTCATTGCTTTACCGGTCAGACGTCCTCTGTGGACTCTGCGGTATTTTACTCTCTTAGGCAGTAACATTATTTTGTGCCTCCTTCCTTCTGAGGCTTGCGGTTGTCGTGAAGGACTTCGCCTTTGTAGATCCAAACCTTAACGCCGATACGACCGTAGGTTGTCTTTGCCTCTGCAAAGCCGTAGTCGATGTCTGCACGGATGGTCTGCAGCGGGATGGTACCTTCATGATAGTGCTCGGAACGTGCGATTTCTGCGCCGCCCAAACGACCGCTGACCTGTGTTTTAATACCTTTTGCGCCAAGCTTCATAGTTCTGCCGATGCACTGTTTGAGTGCGCGGCGGAACGAAACTCTGCGCTCCAGCTGAGAAGCAATGTTCTCTGCAACGAGCTGTGCGTTTAAGTCGGGCTGTTTAATCTCCACGATGTTGATGTAAACATCCTTTTCGCCGCCGAGCTTCTTTTTGCAGGTTGCTTTCAGCTTTTCGATTTCTGCGCCGCCCTTACCGATAACCATACCGGGCTTTGCGCAGTGGATGTTGATACGGACGCGCTTTGCGTCTCTCTCGATTTCTACCTTCGGAACGCCTGCCGGAGCGAGGGTCTCGAGGAGATAGTTACGGAGCTGATTGTCGGAGACAAGTGTGTCGCCGAAATCCTTTTTGCTGGCGTACCAACGAGAATCCCAGTCTTTAATGACACCGATACGAAGACCGGTGGGATTTACTTTCTGTCCCATAGTGTTTCCTCCTCCTCGCTTATTCCGCTTCTTTGAGCACAAGCGTGATGTGCGAAGTCTTTTTGTTGATTCTGTAAGCGCGACCCTGCGCTCTCGGACGAATGCGCTTTAAGGTCGGGCCTTGATCGACACGGCACTCTGCGACATACAGTCTCGTTGTGTCCATATCTTTCATTTCGGCGTTTGCCATTGCGGATTTCAACAGCTTGCCGAGCGGCTCACACGCAGCTTTGGGCGTGTATTTAAGGATCGCTGCCGCTTCATCGCAAGGCTTGTTTCTGATGAGATCCAGCACGATCTGCACCTTACGCGGTGCAATGCGTACGTGGGTCACTTTTGCAGTTGCTTCCATTCGTTACACTCCTTTGCTGCTTATTTACCGTTGTTGGATGTTTTGGAACCGGCGTGACCTTTGAAGGTTCTTGTCGGCGCAAATTCGCCGAGCTTGTGACCGACCATATCCTCCGTAACGTAAACCGGAACGTGCTTGCGTCCGTCATGGACGGCAAACGTATGACCGACAAAGTCCGGGAATATAGTCGAGCTGCGGCTCCATGTTTTGAGAACGATCTTTTCGCCGTTCTGATTCATCTGCTGAACCTTTGCGAGCAGTTTCGGTGCAACGTAAGGTCCTTTTTTAATACTTCTGCTCATACTCTACACTCCTTTCGGCTTATTTGCCGTTACGGCGTCTTACGATAAATTTGTCGGAACGGTTCTTCTTCGCTCTGGTCTTATAGCCAAGTGCGGGTTTGCCCCACGGTGTGCAGGGACCGGGACGGCCGACAGGGGATTTACCTTCACCACCGCCGTGCGGGTGGTCGTTCGGGTTCATAACAGAACCGCGGACGGTCGGACGGACACCCAAGTGACGGGTGCGGCCTGCTTTACCGATTTTCACGTTTTCGTGATCTGCATTGCCGACAGTGCCGACGGTTGCCATACACTGTGCGGACACATTGCGAAGCTCGCCCGAGGGAAGTCTAAGCAGTGCATAAACGCCTTCTTTAGCCATCAGCTGTGCGGCATTGCCTGCTGCACGAGCCAACTGACCGCCGCGGCCGGGATACAGCTCTACGTTGTGCACCATAGTACCGGTCGGGATTGCGCTCAAAGGCAGTGCGTTGCCGACTTTGATATCCGCGGAAGCGCCCGCTTCAATCTTGTCGCCGACCTTCAAGCCGACAGGCGCGAGGATGTATCTCTTTTCGCCGTCCTCGTACTGCACCAATGCGATGTGTGCGGAACGGTTGGGGTCGTACTCGAGGGTGAGCACGGTTGCAGGCATATCGAACTTATCACGCTTGAAGTCGATGATACGATATTTTCTGCGATTGCCGCCGCCTCTGTGGCGAACGGTGATTCTTCCGTAGCTGTTGCGGCCTGCTTTCTTATTGAGAGGCGCTAAAAGGCTTCTTTCGGGAGCAACCTTTGAAAGCTCGGAATAATCTGTAACCGACATATTGCGTCTTGCGTTGGTTGTCGGCTTATAGACTTTAATCGACATTTCATTCACTCTCCTTAAAACGATTTAGCGGAGTATGTCGGACTCCATACATTATCGTTTGGGGTTTTACATCATTCCGTCAAAGAATTCGATGGTCTTGGAATCCTCAGTCAAGGTGACGACAGCCTTTTTCCAAGCGGAGGTGTAACCCTCGTATCTGCCGTATCTTCTGAGATGCCCTTTCACATTGATGGTGTTGACCTTTTCGACCTTGACGCCGAAGAGCTTTTCAACAGCCGCTTTGATTTCGGGCTTGGTCGCTTTTTTGTCCACCTTAAAGGTGTACTTTTTCAGTGCCTGACCCATCATACTTTCCTCGGTAATCACGGGGCGGAGGATAATATCCTGTGCAAGTTTCATTATGCGTAAACCTCCTCGATCTTTGCGACGGCGTCCTTCAGCACAACGATGGTGTTGCAGTTGAGGATGTCGTAAACATTCAGCGTGTTGACGAGGGAGACGTTTGCACCCGCGATGTTGCGTGCGCTCTTGTAAACGACGTCGTTCTTTTCAGGGAGAACGATGAGCGTTTTCTTACCTGCCTTGATGGCTGCAAGCACGTCTGCAACCTCTTTGGTTTTGATTGCGTCGAGACCGAAGTCGTCGAGCACGATCATTTCGTCTGCCGCAACCTTTGCGGAAAGTGCGGACTTCATAGCCAATCTCTTGACCTTTTTGTTGACATCAAAGCCATATTCACGCGGCTTCGGACCGAGTGCGATACCGCCGTGTGTCCACTGCGGTGCTCTGGTCGAACCCTGACGCGCTCTGCCTGTGCCCTTTTGACGCCACGGCTTTTTGCCGCCGCCGGACACCTCGGAACGAGTGAGGGTGGACTGTGTGCCCTGACGCTGATTTGCCAAATAGCTGACAACCATCAGATGCATTGCCGACATATTGGGTTCAATCGCGAAAATGCCGTCTGCGAGTTCGATGTCGGAAACCTTTTTACCTGCTTTATCGAGAACTGCAAGTTTTGCCATTTAAATCACTCCTTCCTTATTTTTTCACCGTATCTGCGAGAACAACGATGCCGCCTTTAGGACCGGGAATCGCGCCCTTGATGGCGATGAGGTTGTTTTCTGCGTCAACCTTGACGATGTCGAGATTCTGAACGGTAACTCTTTCAGCACCCAAGTGGCCTGCGAGCTTCTTCCCCTTGTAAACACGGGACGGGTCGGAGCAAGCGCCCAACGAACCTGCGTGACGTGCTACAGGGCCGGTACCGTGAGATTCCTTCAATCTGGAGAAGTTCCAGCGTTTGATTGCGCCCGCGGTGCCTTTACCTTTACTTGTACCCACAACGTCCACTCTGTCACCGACAGCGAAAACGTCTGCCTTGAGAATGTCGCCGACGTTCAGTGCGGAGGTATCCGCCAGTCTGAACTCCTTGAGTACCTTCTTCGGTGCGACGTCCGCTTTCTTGAAATGACCTGCCTGGGGCTTGTTCACTCTCTGGACTTTCACGTCACCGAAGCCGACCTGCACAGCTTCATAGCCGTCGTTTTCGGTTGTCTTTTTCTGGACAACCACGCACGGACCTGCTTCTACGACGGTCACGGGGATAACCTTGCCGCTCTCGTCAAAAAGCTGTGTCATGCCGATTTTCTTACCGATAAGACCTTTTTGCATTTTGTATTCCTCCTTTGGTTATTGGTTGGCTTTCGCCAACATGACCTGTAAGCGTTTTCGCCGAAATTACAGCTTAATTTCGATGTCTACGCCTGCGGGAAGCTCAAGGTTCGTCAAAGCTTCAACGGTCTTGTTTGAAGGTCTGAGAATGTCGATGAGCCGTTTGTGCGTTCTCTGTTCAAACTGTTCGCGGCTGTCTTTGTACTTATGAACAGCGCGAAGAATGGTGACAACTTCCTTTTCGGTCGGGAGCGGAACGGGACCGGAAACCTGTGCGCCTGTGCGCTTTGCGGTTTCAACGATTTTCATTGCCGCTCTGTCCACGAGGTCGTGGTCATAGCCCTTCAGTCTGATACGGATTTTCTTGCCTTTTGCTGCTGCCATTGTTTGTTGCCTCCTTTTGAATTAGGGCAATTCGCTTTTCTGCAACCCTGCCGGGTGTTTTCACACCTTTTATTAAAAAACCGAAAGCCAAAAAGTCTTTCGGACGGCAGAAAAAAGCGCACAGATTCCTCTTTGATGCCGCAAAAGCGCAGTTGGGGTACGCTTCCGACGACAAGTTATCTGCTATAGGGTCGCCCGGTTTGTAATCGGACATACTCCGCGGTAATTCCCTGCATCAAACGTGCAGCCACCTACCGCATCATCGCATATCAAGTCGCGTAAAAAAGGATATGGCACACCCTTTTCCACACGTGCCTTGGTATTTTACCATACTATTTATGAAAATGCAACAACTTTTCTTAAAAAAGTTCGTGAAAAAGGCCGAAATTTTTTTGAAATTTTTCCACGCACTAAAAATTGTTCCTTTTGCGCAGCGCACCACAAGATATGGTGTGTTTTGTACGCATTTTTCGCGTGCTTTCCGCACACTTTCGCGGTTTTCGGAAACTTTTGCAGGATTTTCCGCGCCTAAAACGTCAGGAATCCGTGTTGCCGTATACTATATATAATAGAAAACACCTCTATACACCGAATTACAAAACAAATTGCGTAAGCGCGTAGGGAACGACCTTAAGTGTCGTTCCGAAAAATTTTGCACAATATAAATTGGATTCGCAATTTGTAGGGGACGCTGCCCTCAGCGTCCCGCAAAGTTTCATCAGACTTTGACGGGCGCTTCGTGAAGCGCCCCTACGGGTTGCGGTTCGCTGTTTGGTTGTGCAACTTGCTTGGGCGGATGAAGTTACGGCTTCGCCATTACCCTTTTGTCGCTTCGCGACATTTCCCCTAATAGGGGAATCTTCATCCGCCCCTACGAGTTGCGTTTCACCGTTGGGTTTGTTCGAAATCCAACTGTGCTCGGGCGGGCACGGAAGGTCTCGCCTGCCGGCTCGGTCGGTGCTTCTGCATACTTCCGTATGCAGAGGTCTCCACCGGAGACCCGCACCCCGCCCCTACAGGTGTAGGGAACGACCTTAAGTGTCGTTCCGAAAAATTTTGCACAATATAAATTGGATTCGCAAATTGTAGGGGACGCTGCCTTCAGCGTCCCGCAAAGTTTCACCTACTCCCGCAAAGACTAAAAAAACGCGGTGAGCAATTGCTCACCGCGCGTTTGGAGGCGACACCCGGATTTGAACCGGGGATCAGGGTTTTGCAGACCCATGCCTTACCACTTGGCTATGTCGCCGAAGAAAATGTTTGTGTCATTGGAAGAAAAAGGACGCTTAAAAATATTTTTAAGCGTCCTTTGGAGCGGATGACGAGGCTCGAACTCGCTACCTCCACCTTGGCAAGGTGGCGCTCTACCGGATGAGCTACATCCGCATATATGGTGCCTCCGATCGGAATCGAACCAATGACACGAGGATTTTCAGTCCTCTGCTCTACCGACTGAGCTACAGAGGCAAATGTGGCGACCCGGAACGGGATCGAACCGTCGACCTCTAGCGTGACAGGCTAGCGTTCTAACCAGCTGAACTACCGGGCCACATTTGGTGGGAACAACAGGGCTCGAACCTGTGACCCTCTGCTTGTAAGGCAGATGCTCTCCCAGCTGAGCTATGCTCCCAAAACAGCCGCCGTCGTTCTGACGGCTGAATAAGAATATCATAAAAAAACGGTTCTGTCAACAAGAATTTCAAATTTTTTTCGAATTTTTTTAAGATTTTTTTGTGCCGCCGACAAATCCACAATATCTTGTGTACTCCGTCGCCGCTGTGCGTATTTTTTGCTTTTCGCTGTTTACTTTTTAGATTTAATGTGCTAAACTATTTGTATCTATAAAGATAGGCGGGTCGTTTATGAGCAACAGCAAAATTAAAAATGAAAATATGGATTTCTTGTTTGACTGCATCCTTGCACTGCAATCCGAAGAAGAGTGCTATGACTTCTTTGAGGACCTTTGCACGGTCAACGAGCTGCAGGCCATTTCCCAGCGCATTGTCGTGGCGCGTATGCTCTCGGAAAAGCGCGTGTATTCCGACATTGTGAAGGATACGGGCGCATCCACCGCGACCATCAGCCGCGTGAACCGTTCTCTGCAATTCGGCTGTAACGGCTACGAAAAGCTGTTCGAACGCGTCGCCGCAAAAAAAGCGGAGCAGAAAAAATGAGTTATGATGTGTTCTCTGCATACTATGATGCATTGACCGAAAATGTGCATTATTCCGCTATCGCCGAACGAATTTGCTCTCTGTTGACCCGCCGCGGCATTAACAGAGGGCTTTTGCTTGATTTGGGATGCGGCACGGGCACGCTGTCTCTCCTGCTCGCAAAGCAAGGCTACGAGGTCATCGGCGCGGACGCTTCGCCCGATATGCTGATGGAAGCGCAAAATAAGGCGGTGGAAGCAGGCGAGCAGATTCTCTTCCTGTGCCAACCGATGGAACAGCTCGATTTGTACGGTACGGTGCACGCGGCGGTCTGCACACTGGATGCACTCAACCATTTGCCGAACCGCGAAGCCGTAGAAGCGGCGCTCGGGCGCGTTTCCCTGTTTTTAGAACCGGACGGCATATTTATTTTTGATGTGAATACCTTATATAAGCACCGTGAAGTGCTCAGCAGCAAAACCTTTGTGTACGATACCGAAGACGTTTACTGTGTATGGCAAAACACATTGGACGCCGACAGCGCAACGGTCCATATCGATTTAGACTTTTTTGTCCCGCTCAGAGAAGACGGCATCTTTGAACGGGAAAGCGAGCATTTTACGGAATGCGCATACAGAGAAGCTGAATGGGAAGAAATGCTCACGAACGCGGGACTGCAAATTCTGGAGCGTTTCGACGGTTACTCCGAGGATGCGCCACACGAAACAAGCGAGCGTATTGTATACGTTGTCGGAAAGGAAACGAAATAATATGCAAAATCTTATAAGAATGATGGATACAGACGGCACACTTTGCGTGATTGCCGCCGATACAACCGAAACCGTGCGCGAAATGCATCGCCTGCACGGTACGGCAAAGGTGGTTTCCGCCGCTCTCGGCAGACTGCTGACCGCCGCGTCCTTAATGGGCAGTATGCTCAAGGGCGAAAAGGACAGTGTCACGTTAAAAATCAGCACCGACGGCGAAGCGAGTCCCATCACCGCCGTATCCGACAGCAGCGGCAATGTGCGCGGCTATGCGGGGCGCAACGACGTGGTTCTGCCGCTCAATGCAAAAGGCAAATTAGATGTTTCGGGTGCGGTGGGCAAAAACGGCACACTGACCGTGATTAAAGATTTGGGGATGCGTGAGCCGTATGTCGGGCAGGTGCCGCTTGTTTCGGGCGAAATTGCCGAGGATGTGACCGCCTATTACGCGGCAAGCGAGCAGACGCCGTCCGTTTGCGGACTGGGGGTGCTTGTCGACCCCGATACGGAAAACATCCTGCATGCAGGCGGATTTTTGATTCAGCTTTTGCCCACGGCAATGGAAGATACGATTGAAAAAGTTGAACGGGGCTTAGAAAACATCAAGCCCGTTACAACGATGCTGTTCGAGGGGATGACCCCCGAGGATATCTGCCGTGCGGTACTGCCCGAATTTGAGTTGAATGTTTTGGACAGTGCCGAGGTCGGTTACCGCTGTACCTGTTCGCGCGAGCGGATGAAAAACGCCCTGCGTGCCACAGGCAAGCAAGCCCTTTCGGAAATGGCAGAGGACGAGAATACCGAGGTCACCTGCAACTTCTGCAACCGTCAGTACGTATTCCCACAAGCGGAAATGCAGGAAATGCTTGCAGAGTGATTTTACATTAGGTTCGGGGCGGATTTTGCCCAGCCTGTCATTCTGAGCGCGTAGGGACGGACGTCCTCGTCCGTCCGCGGGCGAACGCAGTTCGCCCCTACGGGGGTGTAGGGAACGACCCCTGTGTCGTTCCGTAGGCTCTCATCAAACTTTACGGGCGGGCACGGAAGGTCTCGCCTGCCGGCTCGGTCGGTGCTTCTGCATACTTCCGTATGCAGAGGTCTCCACCGGAGACCCGCACCCCGCCCCTACGGGTTGCGATTCACCGTTGGGTTGTGCAATAATTCAACCGTGTAGGGCGGGGGCTTGCTCCCGCCGTTGGTTTGTGTGGATTTTTACACTTGCTCGGGGCGCCGAGGTGCGGGTGTCCAGTGGACACCTCTAAGCGAAGCTTAGAAGCACCGACCGAGCCGGCAGGCGAGAACGTCGCCCCTACGTTTTTTGCATCGCCATTGGGTTGTTCGAATTTCGCGGAACGACACAGAGGTCGTTCCCTACGGAATGCATATCCCCGCGGGTTCGTGCAAAATCAAAATGTGCGGGAGATGATGTCGCGGATTTCGTCTTGCGCGCGGGTGATTTCGTCGTAAAACTCTTTGGACGGCACACGCAGGGCACCGTTCCCCAAAATAATCAACTGTTCCATAGCATCCGAGGTCACGACCCGCACGCGGTGATGCTTTGCGAGCTGATGAGTGACTTTTTCGATATACATATCGGCGGTTTCCGCTTCTTTGGTATAGACGATGTGGATGTTGTCCACGGCTTCGACCTCGCGTGTACTGCCCTTTACCTTGTAAGCATCAAAAACCAAAATAACTTCACATTTTTTGTAGCCCTGATAATTGCAAAGAATATTGACAAGCGTCTGCCGTGCGCCCTCCATACTGCTTTTTGCAAGGTCGCGCAGAGCATCCCACGAAAAAATGACATTGTAGCCGTCCACCAGCAAATATTCCGCGCCCGCATACGTTTTTGCGGGTGCTTTTTCTTTGGGTTTTTTCGGCTCTGTGCGCTCGGTAAATGTAAAATGCTGCTCCGATGCGGGATTTGTCCGCTTTCGAATCGGGCCGTAGGTCTGCTCGAAAATCTGCATCAGCTCCTTATCGAGCGCAAACAGATTCTGTTTGTCCTTCCATTCGGAAAACTGCCGCTTTTTGTCCTGCGGCGCAGACGCCTCTTTCGGCGGATGCAGAACACTCGGCAGATGCATATGCGTGTACACCGCATCCCATTTCACCGTATTGCCCGCGCCGTGCGCGCAAAAGACGGAATCGCAGGGATTTTCCGTATCACTGTCGGGATCGTACCCAATGCGCTCGAGCACCGCCTCGGCATCGTGGCACGGCGCATATCCCTGCAAGCCGCAAACCAGTCTGCCCCTGCCGTGCGTATATTGCAGGACTTCCTTCGGGTATTCGTGCATTTCCGAAACAGGCGCAGTGCCGTGAAGCACAGCAAATTCGCCCTCGGTTTCGGGCGGCTGGAACTCCCCGCACATATGCTGAACATCGGCAATCGCTCTGCCGATGTTTTCCTGCGGGACTTCCAAGGTAAAGGTATAAATCGGCTCTAACAGCAGACTGTTCGCCGTGCGCAAACCCTGCCGCACCGCGCGGTAGGTTGCCTGCCGAAAATCGCCGCCCTCGGTATGCTTGGGGTGCGCGCGTCCCGAGACTAACGTGATTTCCATATCCGTAATCGGTGCGCCCGCGAGCACACCGACGTGTGTTTTTTCATACAGATGCGTTAAAATCAGTCTTTGCCAATTTTTGTCGAGCAAATCCGTTTTGCACTGCGTCTGAAAGGTAAGACCGCTGTTTCGCTCGGTCGGCTTTAATACAAGATGTACCTCGGCATAGTGGCGAAGCGGTTCAAAATGCCCGACACCCTCCACAGTATCGGTAATGGTTTCCTTATAGATAATCTCGCCCTTGCCGAACGATGCCTGCAGACGGAAGCGGTCGGCAAGAATTGCGCTGAGAATTTCCAACTGCATCTCGCCCATCAGCTGTACCTGTATTTCCCCTGTGCGCGCCTGCCAAACCACCTTTAACTGCGGGTCTTCGCTTTCTAAAATCCGCATTTTTTCGAGTGCGGTGTGCGCGTCCGTGCCGCTTGGCAAAATCAGCTTATAGGTCAAAACGGGCGCGAGTATGGGCAGGGGTGCGTCCGCCTGTGTACCCAAGCCATCCCCTGCGCGGGCAAAGGTGATGCCCGTGACAGCGCATATTGTCCCCGCAGGTGCACTGTTTACAGTCGTAAATTTTTCGCCCGAATAGATACGGATTTGGTTGACTTTTTCCGCATTTTGATTTTTATCGCTCTGCAAAACCTCTTTTACGCGCAAGTTTCCGCCCGTCACCTTTAAATAGGTCAGCCGCTGACCCTTATCCTCAGCGATTTTATACACACTGCCCGCAAATTCGTTCCCGTATTGCGGCATTTCGGTGTAATCGTATAAGCACTGCAAAAAATCCTGCACGCCCGCAAGCTTCAGTGCCGAGCCGAACATACAGGGAAAGATTTTTCGGTGCTTTACGGCGCGTGCGAGCTCCGACTTTTGCAAAGCACCGTGCGCGGTATAGCTTTCGAGCATTTCCTCTTCGCAAAGTGCCGCATTCTCGTAAAAATCCGCACTTTCCGTATCGCTGAAATCCACACAGCCGTCGCCGAGTTTGGTTCTCAGTGTGTGCAAAACTGTTTCTTTGTCCGCACCGTCCAAATCCATTTTGTTGACAAAAATAAAACACGGCACGTTGTATTTACCGAGCAGCTTCCACAGCGTTTTCGTATGGCTCTGCACGCCGTCCGTCGCGCTGACGACCAAAATCGCGTAGTCCAAAACCTGCAATGTGCGCTCGGTTTCTGCCGAAAAATCCACGTGACCGGGGGTATCCAGCAAGGTGAACTGCGTGTCGGCAAAATCCAAAATCGCCTGCTTTGAAAAAATGGTAATACCCCGTGCGCGCTCCAGTGAAAAGGTGTCTAAAAAGGCATTTTTATGGTCTACCCGCCCAAGCGTGCGAATACTGCCCGCCTGATACAGCATCGCTTCGGAAAGCGTCGTTTTGCCCGAATCCACGTGCGCCAAAATGCCGACTGCGATTCTTTTCATCTGTTTTCCCACCCTTCACGCACGGAAAGTAAAATATATCAGCCTGTCGAAAAAGCCAATTTTGCTCCCCTTGTCAGGGAAGCTGTCGAGCGTAGCGAGACTGAGGGGGAGTCACAATGTTTTCTCTCCCTTCGTCACGCGCGAAGCGCGTGCCACCTCCCTCATCAGAGGGAGGAAAATAAGGTCTTTCTACATTCTGATATATTTCTGTTATTTTAACATATCGAAAGCCGATTGTAAATTGTCAGACTTTTCTATAAATAAATCCCCCGAAGCGAAAATGCTTCGGGGGGAACAGTATATGCAAAATTTTACGCTGTCTGCGTGGCTTCGGCGAGCTGTTGTTCGCGAAGCTCGCGGAGCTCGATTTCGACGGCTTCTTCCAGTCCCGGCTGTGTTGCTTTTTGCTTTTTCAGAGAAACGCCGACAACAATATCTATCACAAGGTCAAGCAAGAACAGACCGATGCCCACAAGGAAGAACGGAGAAACGCTTCCCGAGAACAGACCGACGGAAAGGTCAGCGGTCGCCGACGTAAACTGCGACAGAAACAGTGCGGAAAGCCCCCACGTGACAAGGCTGACGGCGTTCAAAATCACATTGAACAGCCAGCGCAGGTTAATCGCGCCAATCAGCACCACAAAGAAATTGAGCACGCCCGCAACCACGGCAATCAATGCCATCAGAATCGACAGCAGTAAGCTTTGGAACGCACCGCCGAGAATTTCACCCGACAGCAGTTTGAACACCGAACCGATGTCATATTTTATCAGATAATTGAGCACAAAGGTCAAAAACGATATAGATTCCGTGCCCTCGCGGAACGGGAAAGCAAACGTCGCGTTCAAAAGCGGTACGACAAGTGCCACAAGCGGCAACAGCGTACAGACCAAGCGGACAATGCGCAGGGGTGAGCCGACGGTCGCGCTTTTAAAGTTGTTCACGTGGTAATGCAGACGTGCAAAGGAATCCTCCGCCGCGTCGGCATCCGCCTCCAAACGGTTCTCCCAATCGTAGTTCGGGATGTTTGCACCGCAGTGCTTGCACTCGGCGCGGAAATCATACCAATGCAGTTTTTCACCGCAACTCGGACATTTTGCTGCCATAAAGAATCCATCCTTTCGGAATTGTTTGTGTATAAACAAGATTTGTAGGGGCGAACTGTGTAGTCTCCCTTGTTAAAGGGAGGATTCCCCCACAGTGTGGGGGAAATGTCCGTGGAAGCGGACAAAGGGGGACCGCCGCCGTCAGCGGTGGAGGGATTCATCGCCCGCGGACGGACAAGGAAAACTCCCCCAGTCACGGCTACGCCGTGCCAGCCCCCTCGGGGAGGGGGCGTTAATAAGGTTTATAAATTTTATTTTTTAAAGCGAAGCACGTTCCACGAAAGCGGGCGCAGACGCGCGGTGGCGGTTCTGCCGTCCGTCTCGGGGAGTGACGCCGCATTTGTCGGGTGCACAGGCGCGGAAACGATGGAATTTGTATCCTTCAGCCCATAGCCCGCCATTTCAATATGCGCGACCGGCTTCAAATCCGCAAGGTCGGGCAAATCGATATTTAAAAGATATTCCTCGTCGAAGCTGCGGTTCACGGCGAAAACGGTCAATTCCGTCTCGTCCTCGGAAAGCACCGCGACGCCGTCCAAATCGGGCACATCGGTAAACTCCTTGGTGTCGTGCTTCTCGCAGCGGATGTCGGAAACAAGCGCCGTACCGCGCCCGAAATTCGACATATGCATAAACGGATAGAAAATCGGCTGTTCAAACACACCGCCGCCGTTTTCGGTCATAATCGGTGCAATCACGTTGACCAGCTGTGCGAGACACGCCACCTTGACGCGGTCGGCGTGGCGCAGGAGCACAATCATCATCAACCCCACAAGCAGTGCATCTTCGAAATTATAGATGTCCTCTAACTGATGGGGCGCGGTGCACCAACGTTCGATTTTCTTGTCCGCATCAAAGGAGTGATACCAAACATTCCACTCGTCAAAGGACAGGTTCACGTCGTGCTTCGAATGCTTTTTGCCTTTGATATAATCGCAAACGGAAACCACGGTATGGATGAAATCGTCCATTTCCATACTTTTCGCAAGGAAGCTCGGCGTGTCGTCCGTTTTATTGTCGTAATACTGATGCAGGGAAACGTAATCCACCTTATCGTAGGCAAGGTCAAGCGTTTGCGCTTCCCAATCGCCGAAGGTCTTGGTGTGGCTGTTGGAGCTGCCGCAAAGCACAAGCTCAATCGACGGGTCAACCCAACGCATCACCTTTGCCGCTTCAGCGGCGGCACGGCCGTATTCATAGGCGGTCTTGTGCCCAATCTGCCAATCGCCGTCCATTTCATTGCCCAAGCACCAAAGCTTGAT
This sequence comes from Bacillota bacterium, assembly GCA_021769885.1. Taxonomy (GTDB): domain Bacteria; phylum Bacillota; class Clostridia; order Oscillospirales; family Acutalibacteraceae; genus Fimenecus. The sequence continues at coordinate 163,111 of JAETSA010000008.1, forward strand.
GTTGTGCGGTTCTTCCACGCCGTGCTTACGGCGCAGGTCGCTGTAATAGGAGCCTGACGGATGGTTGCAGTACTCGACCAGATTGCGTGCTTCCTCTGCGCCGCGCAGACCGAGATTCACCGCCATCATACACTCGCTGTTCGCCTTTTTGCACCATTTTAAAAATTCATTTGTGCCAAACGTATTCGGCTCGGTCACGCCCCAGGCAAGCTCCAGCCGCTTCGGACGCTCCGAAACAGGTCCGACACCGTCCTCCCAGTTATAGCCCGACACAAAATTGCCGCCGGGATAGCGCACAATGGGCACATTCAGCTTGCGTACTTCGTCGAGGACGTCCTTGCGGAAGCCGTCCTCATCCGCCGTGGGATGCGTCGGTTCATAAATGCCGCCGTACACGGCTCTGCCGAGATGCTCAATAAACGAGCCGTAAATGCGTTTGTCGATTTTGCCGACCTGAAAATTCTTGGAAAGGGGTAAAAATGCTTGTTTCATAGATTGTGACACTCCGGGAAATTGGGATTTAACGTATGTGGGGGGAATGATTATTTTATGCACCGTAGGGAACGACCTCTGTGTCGTTCCGAAAATTTCCACAATATAAATTGGATTCGCCCCTACAGGTTTGGTGCACCGCCGTTTGTTTGTGCTGAATCTTAATTCGCTCGGGCGGATGAAGGCATCCGCCCCTACGGGGTTTGCGGTTCGCCGTTGGGTTGTTCTGGTTTTTGCGGGCGAACGCAGTTCGCCCCCTACAACTTGTAGGGAACGACCTCTGTGTCGTTCCGCGAAAATTCCACAATATAAATTGGATTCGCACGTAGGGACGGACGTCCACGTCCGTCCGCGGGCGAACGCAGTTCGCCCCTACAATTTGTGCATTGCCGTTTGGCTGTTCTGATTTCGCGGGCGCGCGATGCGCGCCCCTACGGAGATTGCATATCCGCATAAATCTGCGATTCTACTGTAATATGAGTATTTTAGCATATCCGCATATTTTTTCAACAGGTTTTCGGGATTTTGTTGTAAAAAATCAATCCGCATTTTTTGGCAGATTGCCGATAACTGACGGTTACGGCAAAAGCCGTGCTTGCACGTGCCGCTTATTTTTTCGTTTCAGGCTCTTCTACCGTCGCTTTTTCGAAAATAAAGGTTTTCAAGAGGGAACGGTTTTTGTCCATATCGGGCAAAAGCACGTCCTGACTGCGCCGTTTTCCGCTTTTATAGGCGTCCTGTGCAGGAATTTGCTGCTGCACAATATCGTACTGCAAATAGGTGAGCGCGTGCAGACCGAGATTCATAATTTCATCTTCCGTAAGGTCGGTGCGAATCATCGGCATAATCTCCTCCGCCATAGAGAGAAGCGCGGCAGGCTGTTGCTGTGTCGCCTTTTTGACAAGTGCCGAAATCACCTTTCTTTGCCGCGCGGTACGCATAAAATCGCTGTCGAGATAGCGGATGCGGCTGTACCAAAGCGCCTGCGCGCCCGTAAAATGCTGCATCCCGCCCGAAAGCTTGTCCGGAAACGCAAAGCCGTCCTCGCGTGACATATGATCTTTGCTGTTGATGTATTTCGCTTCTTTTTCGGTGATTTCCACATCTACGCCGCCCAATTTGTCGATAATGGTCGTGAACATCTCGAAGCTGACGAGCATATAGTTATCGATACGGATTTTAAAATTGTATTCGAGCGTATCCACCAAGAGTTGTGTGCCGCCGTGCCTTTGCGCCGCATTGAGCTTGTCCTCACGGTAATCGGGAATTTCTAAGTACATATCCCGCAAAAAGGAGGTCAGCTTGATTTGGTTGTTGCGCGTGTCAATTGTCACGAGCATCATTGTGTCGGAACGGGTCTTTTCCGCCTCCTCGCCCTCGCGTGCGTCCACACCGATAAGCAGGATGTTTTTAATATACTCCGCGTGCTGTAATTCGCTGTCGGCAATATAGGCATTCGCCTGCAACGGCGCATAATCGACCTTCCCGACCATCTTTTTCACGCTCGAATAGCCGTACAGCCCCGCTCCGCCGACAAACAGAAGAATCAAAACCAGCACGACGGCAAAAATCTTCAATCCGAGATGCTTTTTCTTTTTCGGTCTTCTGTGCGGTCTTTCGTCGTCGGCTTCGCGCCCCGAATAAATTTCATCGCCGTTTCTAGCACGCGTACGCGTACTTTCGCGGTCATTGTAATTATAAGTATACGGCTTTCGTTCGGGCGCGGTGTTCACCCTTGCGCGCGGCGGTTCATTGTGCGGCTGTAAATCCTCGGGGAAATCCGTGAAAAAGTCCGCATAGGGGTCGTCGCTCTTCGGCGGTGTATCCTGTTCCTCGTCGCGTCCGCTGAACACGTCCTCAAAGTCGTCGTCCGTCTTTGTGTCGCTGTATATGTCTTCAAATTCGTCTGTCGGCGCAGAGCTGAAAATATCTTCAAAATCGTCATTGTCAAAAAAATTGCCGTTTTTCTTCTCCATTTTGACACCTCCGTCCTCATTTTACACGAAAGAGCCCCGAAACACAATGTTTTTTTCAAAAATAGAGTAGAAATTCTTAGGATTATATGCTATAATCCTTAATTGTATAAATATGTCAAGTCCTTTATAAATTGTATATAAAATAGGCATTTGACAAATTTCAGTAAAGGAATGTACGGAAATTATGGCTTACAGAACCCACACCTGTAATGAACTGACCTTAAACGACCTCGGCAAAACCGTTTCTTTGGCGGGCTGGGTCGATACCGTCCGCGACCACGGTGGCGTCGCGTTTGTCGATTTGCGTGACCAGTACGGCGTAACACAGGTCGTTGTGCACGACGATGCACTTTTAAAGGGGATACACAAGGAATGCGTGGTATCCGTCACGGGCGAAGTCGTGAAGCGCGACGCAGAAACCGTGAACCCGAAGCTCCCGACGGGCGAGTTGGAAGTAAAGGTGACCGACGTCCAAGTGCTCGGCGAATGTGAAAACGCGCTTCCCTTTGATGTGAGTGAATCCACCGACACGCGCGAGGATGTGCGGCTGACCTACCGCTTCCTCGATTTGCGCAACAAAAAGATGCACGACAACATCCTGTTCCGCTCGCAGGTCGTCAGCTTTCTCAGAAAGAAAATGGAATCGCTCGGCTTCCCCGAAATCAACACCCCGATTCTCACCTGCTCCTCCCCCGAGGGCGCACGTGACTATATCATTCCGTCCCGCAAGCACGAAGGCAAATTTTACGCACTCCCCCAAGCACCCCAGCAGTTCAAGCAGCTGCTGATGGTGTCGGGCTTTGACAAATACTTCCAGATTGCCCCCTGCTTCCGCGACGAGGACGCACGCGCCGACCGTTCCCCCGGAGAATTTTATCAGCTGGACTTTGAAATGGCGTTCGCAACACAGGAAGATGTGTTCGCGGTAGCCGAGGAAGTGCTGTACGATACGTTCAAAGCGTTCGGCGGCGGCAAAGCGGTTTCCCCCGCACCGTTTCGGCGGATTCCGTTTGAAGAGGCAATGCTCAAATACGGTACAGATAAGCCCGATTTGCGCAACCCGTTGGAAATCACCGATTTGACCGATTTCTTCCGTGATGTGGAGTTTAAGCCGTTCCAAGGGAGACCCGTACGCGGCATTGTTGCGCCCGGCTGCGGCAAAATGAGCAAATCCTTCTTCGAAAAGATGCTCGAATATGCAACCTCCATCGGGATGAAAGGACTTGGATATCTAACCGTTTTAGAGGACGGTTCTTTTAAAGGTCCGATTGCGAAATTCCTGTCGGATGAAAAGAAAGCGACGCTGACAAACGACCTTGCTTTAAAGACAGACGATACGCTGTTCTTCATCTGCGATGCACCGAAGGTTGTAAATCTCTTGGCGGGGCAGATTCGCACCGCGCTCGGCGAGCGAATGAACATTATCGATAAAGACCGCTTCGATATGTGCTTTATCACCGATTTCCCGATGTATGAAAAGAACGACGAGGGCAAGCTCGACTTCACGCACAACCCGTTCTCGATGCCGCAGGGCGAAATGGACGCGCTCTTAAATCAAGACCCGCTGACCATCAAGGCGTACCAGTACGACATCGTCTGCAACGGTGTGGAGCTTTCCTCTGGCGCGGTTCGTAACCACCGCCCCGACGTGATGATTAAGGCGTTCGAGCTTGCGGGTTATTCCGCTGAGGAAGTCGAAAAACGGTTCGGCGCACTGTTCCGTGCGTTCCATTACGGCGCACCGCCGCACGCAGGTATGGCACCCGGCGTAGACCGTATGATTATGCTGTTGAAGGATGAGGAAAACATCCGTGAGGTCATCGCCTTCCCGATGAACTCCAACGCACAGGATATGCTTTTGGGCGCACCCAACACCGTTTCCGAGCAACAGCTCCGCGAGGTGCACATCAAATTGCGCCGCCCCGTGCCGGAGAAGTAAGACGGAAAGCCCTGTAAGCTCTTCCTCTAATATATTTATGAATGATAAATCCCACCCTACCCGCAAACCCACACGCCTGCAAAATTACGATTACAGCCAAAACGGATGTTATTTTGTGACGGTGTGTGTGCAAGACAGAAAAAGGATTCTCTCCAAGATACCGATAGAGATTCAAAAGAAACCCGATTTTGTAGGGGCGAACTGTGTTCGCCCGATACCCACGCAAATCGGTAAAATTGTGGAAGCTGAAATACAGCGTTTAGATTCGGTTTACCCCAATGTATTTGTAGAAGCCTATATCATTATGCCGAATCATATCCACCTGTTATTGCTGTTCGATGACTTTGCTTGCGGGCGAACACAGTTCGCCCTACGTTATCCCGCGTTATCAAGCAGTTTAAAGGGAAAATTACCAAACAAATCGGATTTTCCATTTGGCAAAAAGGCTTCTACGACCGCGTTATCCGTAACGAAACGGAATATTTACGCGCACAGGGCTACATTGAATACAACGCCCTAAAAGAATACGGGCAAAAAACACGAACAGACCAAAACTCTACGGAGGTAATTACAGAATGAAAGACATTTACGAAAGTCCTTTAAATTCGAGATATTCGAGCAAGGAGATGAAATACATCTTCTCGCCCGACTTTAAATTCCGCACCTGGCGCAAGCTTTGGATTGCGCTTGCCGAAAGCGAAAAGGAGCTGGGTCTGCCCATCACCGACGAGCAGATTGCAGAGTTGAAGGCACACGCGGACGACATCAACTATGAGGTTGCCGAGGCGCGCGAAAAGCAGGTGCGCCACGACGTTATGAGCCACGTGTATGCCTACGGCGTGCAGTGCCCCAAGGCGAAAGGCATTATCCACTTGGGCGCGACCTCCTGCTATGTCGGCGACAACACCGATGTCATCGTAATGACCGAGGGGTTAAAGCTCATTCGCAAAAAGCTTGTCAACTTAATTGCAAAGGTTGCGGCGTTCGCCGACGAATACAAGGATATGCCGTGCCTTGCGTTTACCCACTTCCAGCCCGCACAGCCGACCACCGTCGGCAAGCGCGCCTCCTTGTGGCTGATGGATTTGGTGATGGATATGTCCGCACTGGAATTTCAGCTTTCACAAATGCGTCTGCTCGGCTCGAAGGGTACAACGGGCACGCAGGCAAGCTTTGTAGAGCTGTTTGAGGGCGACAATGAAAAAATCAAGGCGCTCGACCGCAAAATCGCCGAAAAAATGGGCTTTAGCCGTGTATTCCCCGTATCGGGACAAACCTATGCGCGAAAATTAGACACACAGGTGCTTTATACCCTTGCGGGCATCGCACAATCCGCATACAAATTTTCCAACGATTTACGTCTGTTACAGCATCTGAAAGAAATCGAAGAGCCGTTTGAGAAAAACCAAATCGGTTCTTCCGCCATGGCATACAAGCGCAACCCGATGCGCAGTGAGCGTATCGGCTCTTTGGCGCGTTACGTGATTGCCGACACCATCAATCCTGCCATCACTGCATCTACACAGTGGTTCGAGCGCACCTTGGATGACTCCGCGAATAAGCGCATCAGCATCCCCGAGGGCTTCCTTGCGGTCGATGCGATTTTGGAGCTGTATATCAACGTAGTCAGCGGGTTGGTCGTGTATCCGAAAATGATTGAAAAACGCCTGAATGAAGAACTGCCGTTTATGGCAACCGAAAATATTATGATGGCGGCGGTCAAAAAGGGCGGCGACCGTCAGGAACTGCACGAAAAAATCCGTCAGCATTCCATGGCGGCGGGTCAGGTCGTGAAAGCCGAGGGCAAACCGAACGATTTGCCCGAGCGCATTGCCGCCGACCCCGCATTCGGGATGACGCTCGAAGAAATCCGCGCCGAAATGGTGCCGCAGAACTTCATCGGCCGCGCCCCGCAGCAGGTCACGGAATTTTTACAGGACGAGGTACAGCCGATTTTAGACAAATACAAGGATTTACTGGGTCTCGAGGTCGAAATTAACGTTTGACAAACCTTTTACCTAATTTTGTCATTCTGAGCACGGTAGGGCGGGGGTGCGGGTCTCCGGTGGAGACCTCTGCATACGGAAGTATGCAGAAGCACCGACCGAGCCGGTAGGCGAGACCTTGCCCCCGCCGTGGGTTTATGCAAAATCCAACCGCCCCTACGAGATTGTGATTCACTGTTGGGTTTGTGAAAAAATCCAAATGTGCTCGGGCGCTTCGTGAAGCGCCCCTACGGGGTAGGGAACAACCCCTGTGTTGTTCCGTAGAATTTATGTGGATTTTTACGTTTGCTCGGGGCGTCGAGGACGCCGCCCCCTACGGGTTGCCCCCCCTATCTCATCAGATATGGCACGAAACAAAAAAGAAAGAAGGTCGTTTATGCGGTATACAGGCGAAACCTGTTCGGTTTGTCACGCTGTATTTACAGATGACGATGACATCGTTGTCTGTCCTGAATGCGGTACGCCGCATCATCGAAAATGTTATTTAGAAAATAAAGACTGCGCGAACGCGGCACGGCACGCGGAGGACTTCGTTTGGACGCCTGCCGTAGCAAGAACGGCGCAAGCTGACCCGGCAGTTGCAGATACCCCCGCCGAGACACCCCCTGCGGAATCTCTGCCGAAATCCGCACAGTCCGACGGGCATCACATTGTTTTTTGCCCGCAGTGCGGTGCGCAAAACGCGGCGGAAGAGCCTGTCTGCACCGAGTGCGGCGCACGGCTTTACAATATGCAGAATCAGCCGTTTTCCCCGCCGATTCAGCTGCCCGATATGTCCGCGCGTCCGTTTTACGCGAACGGCACCGTCATTGCACCGACGGACACCCTCGACGGCAACACGGTCGGCGATACCGCCGAATATGTGCGTTTTCACGCAGACCGATACATTCCGAAGTTCTACGCACTCGAAAAATCGGGCAAAAAGCTTTCCTGGAACTGGGCGGCGTTCCTCTTTTCGCCCTTTTGGTTCTTTTACCGCAAGCTGTATGCCGTCGGCGGAATCTTGCTCGCGCTGATGCTTGTGGTGACGGGCGCTACAATGACCCCGCGGTATATGCAGGCAAACATCGAGTTTCAGGAAGCTTTTCTGCAAGCCGCAGAAGACGGCAAAACCTTTCTTGAAGCCGTCGACGCCGCGACTCCCGCGTATCGGGCGGTGCGACAGCTCCCCGAGGCGCAGATTCAATATTACTCGTCGGTGCCGATACATCTGTTTTCCGCACTTGCCGCCAATTATTTGTATAAAAAAAAGACGGGCAAGGATATCGCCGCGCTTCGCGCACAGCATCCGAAGCCGCAGGAATACCGATTCTTTCTGTTCCGTCGGGGCGGCACATCCATTCTGATGGCGTTCGCCTCATTTATGATTCTGATGTCCGGTGAACAAATCCTGTTTAACATCTTTTCCGGATTTTTACTGTAAAACTCGGAAGTTTTCTTCCGTTTAAAACTTCTATATATTAAGGAGCGTTTCGTATGAAAGTCACAAAAGCAATTATCCCCGCCGCAGGTCTTGGCACGCGCGTTCTGCCCGCCTCCAAATCTGTTCCGAAGGAAATGCTGAATATCGTGGATAAGCCCGCGATTCAGTATATCGTAGAGGAAGCGGTCGCCGCAGGCATCACCGATATTCTGATTATCACCAACCGCGGCAAAGGCGTGATTGAAGATCATTTCGATCATTCCTTCGAGCTGGAAACCAAACTGCAGGGCAACGCCTCTAAGGCGCACATTTTGGAGCAGGTTGAGGCTTGCTCGAATCTTGCAAACATCTATTACATCCGTCAGAAAGAAACCAAGGGCTTGGGTCACGCGGTTCTGTGCGCCAAAAGCTTTGTCGGCAACGAGCCGTTTGCGGTTATGTACGGCGACGATGTCATCATTTCCGAAAAGCCTGTTGTCGGTCAGCTGATGGACGCTTATGACAAATACGGCTGCGGCGTGGTCGGCGTGAAGGAAGTCCCGCGCAAGGATGTGCCGAAGTACTGCACGCTTGACGTCACCCCGCTTGAGGACAAAACGATGAAGGTGCACAACATCATCGAAAAGCCCACCCCCGAGCAAATTATGTCCTGCTATTCGATTTTGGGCAGAGTGGTTATGCCGCCCGAAATTTTCGAGCTGATTGAAAAGACCCCTGCCGACCCCAAGAGCGGCGAAGTCTATTTCACCGATGCGATGCTCGACCTCGCACATCGCGGACTCTTAAATGCGGTTGACTTTGACGGCATTCGCTACGATATGGGCAACAAGCTCGGCATTATGCAGGCAAACTGCGAAGTCGCGCTGAACCACCCCGAAATCGGCGAAGATTTCAAGGCATATCTCAAAAAGCTTGCCGCGACGCTGTAAGCTAAGCGGATTTTAAAGGAAATTCTATTCGATAGGAAAACGCCCTACGGCAAATTATGCCGTAGGGCGTTTTCCTATGCGGTGAAATTATTGCACGTAGGGAACGACCCCTGTGTCGTTCCGCAGAATTTTCACAATATAAATTGGATGCACGTGTAGTGGCGGACTTCCACGTCCGCCGTTCGGTTCGTGTGAAATCCAACCGTGCTCGGGCGGATGAAGGCATCCGCCCCTACGGGGTTGCGCACCGCCGTTGGCTTTTTTTGCAAAATCGAACTTTTCTCGGGTCGTCGAGGACGCCGACCCCTACGGGATGTGTGCACCGCCGTTGAGTTGTGCGAATTTCGCGGGCGAACACAGTTCGCCCCTACTCCTACAAAACAGAGTGAATTTTGCCATCAGTAGGGCGGGGGTGCGGGTCTCCGGTGGAGACCTCTGCATACGGAAGTATGCAGAAGCACCGACCGAGCCGGCAGGCGAGAACGTCGCCCCCTACGAGGGTTGCGCGTCGCCGTTGGGTTTGTGCAAAGTTCAACTGTGCGCACTGTTCTCTTGCCCCCTCTGACGAG
>JAETSA010000025.1 GCA_021769885.1 Bacillota bacterium
CCCGCCGTTTGATTGTGCAGATTTTTACACTTGCTCGGGCGGATGAAGGCATCCGCCCCTACGATTGGTGTGAAATCATTATTGAGCGCGTAGGGAACGACCTTAGTGTCGTTCCGTGGAATTTGTGCGAACTTTGGCGGGCGAACACAGTTCGCCCCTACAAGGGGATGTGTTTCGCCGTTCGGTTTATGCAAAATCCAACCGTGCTCGGGCGGGCACGGAGACCCGCCCCTACGATTAGCGCACTGTTTTGCACGTATCGTAGGGACAGCCCGGGCTCGCTGTCCGTTTTTCGGACACGCAGTTCGCCCCTACGGGGTTGGCGATTTACCATTGGGTTTGCGCAAAACCCAACCGTGCTCGGGCGATTCGTGAATCGCCCCTACGGGCTGTGCGTCATCGTTTGGTTGTGCAAATTTTTCGGGCGAGGAATCCCTCCACCGCTGACGCGGTCTCCCTCCCTTTGACAAGGGAGGCAGTACAGTTCGCCCCTACTACACGAAAATGGGACGTTCGCTCGCGAACGTCCCATTGCTTTTGCTTTTTTATACCAAAATTATTCTGCCTGTGCGGCGCGGTCGGCGATGACTTTATCTGCAACCTCGCGCGGGGCTTGCTCATAGCGTACAAACGTGAAGGTGTATGACCCTCTGCCTGCGGTGACAGAGCGCAGAACGGTGGAGAAATCGCCCATTTCCGCCATCGGCACTTCCGCAACCAGCTCCTGCGTTTTCGGTTCGTCCGCAGGACCCATACCGAGCACTCTGCCGCGCCGTTTGGTGATGTCGCCCATAATATCGCCGAGATTGTCATCGGGCATACGCGCGGTCAGTGTCCCAATCGGCTCTAAAATCGCAACATCGGCTTTCGCCATTGCATTCTTAAAGCAGATGGACGCCGCCGTTTTGAACGCCATTTCCGAAGAATCCACGGGATGATACGAGCCGTCATACAGCGTCGCTTTCAAGCCGACCATCGGATAGCCTGCGGCAAAGCCTTTTTCCACGCATTCGCGCAAGCCCTTTTCGACGGCGGGGAAGAAATTCTTCGGCACAGAGCCGCCGACGACTGCGGTTTCAAAGACCAAGCTGTCACTGTCGCACGGTTCAAATTTAATCCAAACATCGCCGAACTGCCCGTGACCGCCCGACTGCTTTTTGTGTCTGCCCTGTGCCTCCACCGTTTTGCGGACGGTTTCGCGGTAGGCAACCTTCGGCACTTCTAAAGTGACCTCAACGCCGAATTTGTTTTTCAGCTTCGAAACAATCACATCCAGATGCTGTTCGCCCATACCCGAAAGCACCTGCTCGCGGGTTTCCGTATTATTCGTGTAGCGAACGGTGGGGTCCTCCTCCATCAGGCGCAAAAGCCCTGCGGCAACCTTTTCCTCTTCGCCTTTTTTCGCGACCTTCACAGCCATAGAAAGACACGGCGCGGGGAAATCCACCCCTTTCAGCTTCAAAATATTTTTCGCACTGCACAGCGTGTCGCCTGTTTTCACGCCCGCAAGCTTTGTCAGCACACCGATATCACCCGCCGGGATTTCCTTTGCATCCTCCTGCTTCGCGCCTTTGACGGTAATCATTTTGCCGATTTTCTCATTTTCGCCCGTGCGCGGATTATACACGGTGCTGTCCGAGGTAAGCTTGCCGGAAATGACCTTTACAAAAGACATCTTCCCGACAAACGGGTCGGCAACGGTCTTAAAGCAAATTGCCGCAAGCGGTCCTGCCTCGTTACAGGGCAGAATGCTCGTTTCGCCGTTTTCGTATTCGGCATCCTCACCCGCATAGCCGTATGCACCGGGCGCGGACCACGCAAGTCCGTACAGCAGTTGGTCAACCGCCGCCGCAGTCAAGCCCGCCACAGCGTACACGGGATAAATCGAGCCGTCGAAAATCCCGATGCAAAGACCTTTCAGGATTTCTTCCTTTGTAAACGGTTCGCCCTCAAAGAATTTCTCCATCAGCGCGTCATCCGTGGTGGCAACCGCCTCCATAAACGCGGAGGTCATTTCCGCAATGACGGGGTCATCGGGCATCTCGACCTTTTGCGCTTTGCCGTCCGTGTAGGCGAACGCCATACCTGTCATCAGGTTCACATAGCATTTGACGAGATTCCCCTCCATATACGGGATAATGGTCGGGCAAAGCTTATTGCCGTAGACCTCTTTTAATGCATCAAAGGTCTTGTAAAAGCTGCGATGGTCGGAATCGGTTTTGGTGATGGCAAAAAACTTTGCCGCACCGCTTTTTTCAGCCGCTTTAAACGCTTTTTCCGTGCCGACGTCTACGCCTGAGCCTGCCGAGGTGACAATCAAGACTGCCTCCGCCGCACGGATTGCCTCCGCCGCGCCGCCCTCGAAATCGAAAAGACCGGGTGCGTCTAAAATATTTAATTTGGTATTGTCCCATTCAATCGCCGCCATTGCAGAGGAAACGGAGGATTTGCGACGTTTTTCTTCCGCGTCAAAGTCCAGCATCGTGTTGCCGTCGGCAACTTTGCCGAGGCGGTCTGTCGCGCCTGCGAGATACAGCATTGCCTCGCAAAGCGTGGTCTTACCCTTGCCGCCGTGCCCGACGACCGCGATATTGCGGATATTGTTTGCGCTGTAAGCTTTCATAAGTATGCCTCCAAAATAGTGAATCCCTGCCAACCTCTATGTAAAACAGATAGTTTTTCCAGCAAGTATACAAAAATTGTAGCATATATACCTAAAAATAGCAACGTATTTTTTAAATTTTATTAATTTTGTTAGTCTTTTTATCCAAATTGCAAGTAAATTGGATGCACGCGTCAGGAACGACCGAAGACGCGTTCCGCAGAATTTGTGCGAACTTCTGCGGGCGCGCAATGCGCGCCTATACGAGCCTGTCATTCTGAGCTTCGCTCGGAATCTCCTTTTGTGCGAGTTTCTTCTGACGGAGATCCTTCGCTGCGCTCAGGATGACAGTGCAGGCGGGCGAACGCAGTTCGCCCCTACGGGATTACAAAATCCTGTCATCTGCGTATGGTAGGGCGGGGGCTTGCCCCCGCCGTAGCGCGTAGGGACGGACGTCCCGTCCGTCCGCGGGCGCGCAATGCGCGCCCCTACGGATTGCGATTCACCGTTCGGTTTATGCAAAATCCAACCTTGCTCGGGCGGATGAGGGCATCCGCCCCTACGGTTGGCGCACCGCCGTTGGGTTGTGTAAAATCCAACCTTGCTCGGGCGGATGAGGGCATCCGCCCCTACAGGTTTGTGCACCGCCGTTGGGTTTGGAGGAATCTTCCTTCTTTCTACTCGTCTGTATTTCGCTCTATCCGCAATGCCAGGACGGTAATATCGTCGCCGTGCGCGCCGCTGTTCTTTTTTCTCGCGGCTTCGGCGAGGCGTTTGGCGGCGATACTGCACGGTTCGCTGTGAATCGTACCGAGTGCGCGCTTGAACGGTGCTTCGGCACAATCGAACACGCCGTCCGACGCCAAAATCACCAAATCGCCCGTTTGAAGCTGTCCCTGCGCGCTTGCAAAACGCACCTCACGCAAAATGCCCGCCGGCAAAGAGGATTTTTTAATCTCGATACACTTGTTTTGCCGACGAATCAGCGATTTTGCCGCACCCGCTTTATAAAACGTCGCCGTGCCCGTATACAAATCAATTTGCAAAATATCTAAGGTTGCGAGCGACTCATCACCCGATTTTAACATCAACGCCGTGTTTACCATTTTCAGCGCGCTTTGATACCCGATGCCCGCCTTTAGGAGCTTTGCCGTCAGTGTGACCGCCATTGTGCTGTCGAGTGCCGCGCGCGTGCCCTGCCCCATACCGTCGCTTAAAATCGCAACATAATTACCGCGCCCGTCATAAAAGCTTTCGTAGCTGTCGCCGCACAGCCGCTCCTGCGCGGCGGTGATGCTCACGGCGGCGGTTTCCACACGGAATGTCGTTTGCTCACAAAACGAAACGTGCAGAACACTGCCGTCCTCGCGGATTTCGGGCGGCTCGAACCGACGTGTCAACGCCTGCTCCAGGCACGGCTGTAATACGGCACGGTTCGGCGCGGACGCTCTCTCAAATTCCAGCTCCACGCGGAGCTTGCCCGTCGCATTATACGCGCACAATACGCTCGACGGCTCCGAGACAGATTCGTTTCGGAGTGCCGCACGAATCCGCTCTGCCGCAGTTTCGTCAAAGCACTCCACCCGCCCTGCTTCTACGGTAAATTCACGCAGGATGTCCGCCAATGCGGAGAATTGCTCTGCGGAAACGGCGCGGATTTCATCGATTTTCAACTGCGCGGCGGCGCGCTCCGTCATTCGGATGGCGTTTCGATTCAGGCTTTCCACTAAGCTTGTCTGCCGAATACAGCGCGTTTGCAGTGTCGGCGGCAGTCCTGCTTCGCGCAAAACCGCGCCGCCCTGCATACCGACCGCCGTCTGCCCAAAGGCGCACAAGGTATCCCGCGCGTTCCGATCCCAACAAATGGTACGCCGTCCGCAATCGGCACAAACCTCTTCTTTTGTGCGCAAGATCCACGCGTTTTCCGTGTCGCCCGCCGCACTCTTCATATGCGCCGATACGGCCTTTACGGATTCAGATATCTCCTCAACCGCCGCAGTGGCGCTGTCGAGCTGTGCCAGAAACGCCGCCCGAGGCGGATTTCCCGCATCCCCCGTGACCGTCTGTGCCGCCGCACGCTCTAACCGCGCAAGCAGGGCTTTCGGCGTAAATACAAACAAAAGCGCGGCAAGGAAGGCCTCAATCGGCAGGTAGACTGCCGCCGTATCGCCGCCCGAAAATAAAAATGTCACGGTGAATGTACCGACAAGCACCAACGCGGCAAACACTCTCTTGCTGTGTGCAAACATACCGCTCAGCAGGCCTGCCGCCGCATAGGCAAAAGCGGAAAAGCCGACGGCGGGGTCGCACATAAACGCAATCGCCGCCGATACGCCCGCAACTGCGCCGCCTGTTTCCCGATACAGCCACGCGAACAGCAAAATCAGGTACAGTGCCGCAATGCGTGCGCCCGAAATGCGGAATAACGCGATATCTGCAACCGATAAAAGCAACAGGAATGCCGTGATGCAAACGCCCGGCAACGCGCGCACAGGCAGCTTGTCCGTTCGAATCAGCTCGCGCACACTGCAAATCGCGCACGAAAAAAAGTATGCCAGCATAAAGGCGGCCGCCGCCTCGCCGAGATACAAAAGGAAGCCCTCGAGTTGAAAGCTTTGCGAAATCAACACGGCCATACCGGTCAAAAAGGTGATTAAACACGCTATGCAGGACGGCAAGAGCCTGAAGTTGCGCAGCCGCTCAAACTCGCACACCAAGCGCGACAAAACGCCTGCCGACAGGAGAGCTGCGACATACCGCAGTGCGGAAACACTGTCCTGCGTCAGCAAATAGCCCGCCGCCGCGCCTGTGCCTGCAGAAAATATGTATTGGGTGGGGACTGCCGCTAAGTAAGCAATGCCGAACGGTGAAAAACTGCCCGAAAGCTCCAAAGAGGAAAACAGCAATCCGCAAAGAAACGCAAAAATATGTTGTATCACAGCGCGCACCGGCGCAGGCAAAAGCCCTTGCCGCGCATTTTCCGCTTGCGTAACTTCTATTTTCAAAATACTCACCTTTTTCTTTATATTTCGTGCTTTTTATTTTGTACTTTTTATTCGAAACCCTTTTGCGGGAGGGGTAAGTTTTATGCTTGACGTGCGACTTTGCACGCAGGCGGGGTGTAGACTTACTACAAGGCGCGAATCCGTAGGGGGCGTGCATTGCGCGCCCGTGCAAGTGAAAAAATCTACACAAACAAGTGGCGGTGCACCAACCCCGTAGGGGCGATTCACGAATCGCCCGAGCTCGGTTGGTTTTTACGCGAATCAAACGGTGATACGCAAACCTCGTAGGGGCGAACTGCGTTCGCCCGCAAAATCTGCGCAAACAAACGGAGACCCCCGGATTCCCATGGGCGGTGGCTTGTCCTACCCTAAAAAATTATAGCGAAATCGGGGTGCAGGTTCTGTCACTTCACGCTGTTGAAAAAGCTTGCTTTCGCGTTGTTTTGCCGTTTTGCGCAGGATTCTGTTCGGAAAAAGAAAAATGGCAAAGAGATTGAAATATCTCTTTGCCAAATGGGTAAGCAGCCAGCCGTCAGCGGTGGAGGGATTTATCGTCCGTCGTTTGTTTGTGCGGATTTCTCGGTCTGCTCGGGCGATTCGTGAATCGCCCCTACGGGTGTAGGGAACGACCTCTGTGTCGTTCCGAAAATTTCAGCAGACTTCAGCGGGCGCGCAATGCGCGCCCCTACGGGGTTTTGCTTCGCCGTTGGTTTGCGTAAAATCCAGCCGTGCTCGGGTCGTCAAAGGTACAGCATCGGGCTTTACTTCTGCGCATCTTTTTTGTGTTCGTCTTTTTTCTCGTCTATTTTATCAAACAAAAGCTGTACGGCGTCTTTATAGCGTTCCAGCTTGAAATGGGGATATGCATTATGCAGCCGCACCAACGGGGAATTGCCGTGCCGAAATCGCTCCACAGCCTCGGAAACGAGTGCGGAAGCCTTGATTCGCTCCGATAATTCCGTCATATATGCATCCGTTTCATCAATATTCTTTTGCAGGTGCTCGTTGATGTCCGTCTGCAAGCGTTTGAGCACCTCTACTGTATTCTTTAACCCGGCAATCGTTGTGGTAAGGTCGATAATCAACACGGTATACAGCACAAACGAAACCGCATACAGCACGGTGTTCGGTATTTTCGCCGTCCACAAAATCAAAAACGGCTGAAATACGCGCACAATCAGCACAACTCCTACGCCGAATAACAAAGTGTTTTGCAGGCAGACGCGCCCCCGAATGTTGAACTTTTTGCCGGAATAATCCCACCACGTGGAATGAAACAGCTTTTCCAGCACGAAGTGTGTAACATATTCCAATACCGTACAGACAAAAGCGCCCGCCAAAAACAGCAGAAAGATATTTTCAATACGTTGATAAAAAAGCAACATACACAAAATCATACCGACGCCGTAAATCGGGCAAAGCGGCCCGAATAAAAAGCCGCGCTTGACCGCCTGCTTTTTTCGGACGGCATATAAAGTCGTTTCCATTATCCAACCGCAAACGCTGTAAAGAAGAAACCACAAAAAATATTCAGCTACGGTTCTCAAAAGCTCCACGCCGCTTCAGCTCCTTTTCAATTTGCGCATACATATCGGTAAATGTGCCGCTCAAGCCAATCAAATCCTTTGTTGCAGCAATTTTATCCGCCAAGGTGAGCACATAGGCTTCCTTGGATTTCGGCGGTTCAACAAATAACGGCCACATATGGCTCAAAATCATATTTTTTTGTTTTGCTGTCAGCGGCTCAAAATACAGCTCGGCATTTTTGACTGCTTCCTTCGGATGATACCAAATATGATATTCCGCGTGTTTTTCCAAATACCAATTGTATAAATAAAAATCGTGCAAAAGTGCCGCGCGCGCCGCTTCGCGCTGTGACAAACGCAGACGGCCGCAAAGCCGATAGGTTAAATAGGACACATACACACTGTGCCAAAATGTGCTGACGGTTCTGTGGTGCGGATATTGCCGCATTTGCTGAACAATATCACTCGCCAGTAAATCCCCTACTGCATCGCAGTAGTCGTTTATCAGTAGTTTTCGTTTTTCGCCGTTCAATATGTTCTCGCTTCCTAAGTTCTGTTACACTGCATAGCATACGCCTCTGCGGATTTCGCGGAACGCGTCTTCGGTCATTCGCTACGGGATTCGCGCACCGCCATTCGATTTTTTATTCCACCGTATAATTTTCTGCCCACGCGGCAAGGACTTTTTCAAAATCCTCACCTTTTAAGGTTTTTAGACAATTTAAACGGTAGGCAGAAAAAAGATTTCGGCTTTCATCCGTCAGGTTTTCGCGCTGTACCAAGAAGATATAATCTCCCGTTACAAACGCCTTTGCCGTACCGTTTTCCATCGCGGTAACCTGTGTGAAAAATTCCTGCGGATACTGTGTATTGTCCCGTGCAAGCACGACCGTTTCGGTGTTTGAAGTCACATTCTCCAGCTTTGCCGCCTGCTCGGCTATTGTGCCGCCCGCATTTACTGCGGCGGCGGCGTTTTCAAAAATTGTAACCAACCGCTGTTTTTCACTGTCCGACAGCGGCACGGAATTGCCGTTGTTATCGGCTGTGGTCAAAAATCCCGTGACGGACTGAAATGCAATATAATTCTCAGAGAAATAGTTGCGCAGGGTTTCCTCGGCAATCGGCTCGTTACCGTCGGCAGCATAATAATCCGTCATCACGGCATCCTTGTAGCCCTGCGAGGTTTCTATATTTAACAAATCCTGCTTGCTGACACCAAGCTCCGTGTAGTACGCGCCGAACAGCCGCCACTTTGCATTCACATCCTGCGAAATTTCGGACTTTTGCCCCGTCGTAAGCGACAGACCACGCTCGGCAAACGCCGAATTGACCGCCACATAAGCGGCAACCTTTTGATGTACTGCGGCTGTAAGCGCCGCCTCGTCCGCTTCGGGCTGCTCCTGCCGAACAACATCGGTAAAATAGCGCACAATGCCTTTTCCGATTTGTGTGCCGTTTACCGTCAGCGTGCCGCGCGGCGTACACGCGGTCAGCCCACACAGGCATAAGCTCACGCAAAGTAATAGCGCAAAGCATTTTTTCAGACGTATTGTTCCAATCATTTTAACATAAACTCCAATGAAAAGGTCTTTTCTCCGCAATGGCTGGTGATGGTACAGCCTGCCTCGGAAATGATATATTCCTTACACTTCAGCGATTTTTTGACTTCCTTTTGCAATGCCTTCAGCTGTTCTTCGGAAACACCCTCGGTGTATTCCAAAATCACGCGGTCGGTATCGATTTGCCCTGCGTACTGCGCCAACAGGTCGCGCAAATACTGCAATTGGCACTGCTCGGTCTTTCCGCGGTATTTTTTGCCGACAATCAGTGCGCCGTCCTTCATCACAACCGACGGCTTAATGCCGAGAACGTTTGCGCCGAAGGCCGCCACGCCTGAGCATCTGCCGCCTTTATGCAGAAATTCTAGCTTGTCAAGCACAAAGGTGGTCACCACTTTTTCGCGCTTGTATTCCATTTCGTGCGCAATGGTTTGTGCGTCACAGCCCGACTCTGCCATTTCCGCCGCCTTGATGCACAACAGCGTGATGCCCGTTGTCAGACTTTTGGAATCGACCACATACACATTTTCAACCTCTTCCGCCGCCAAAACCGCATTTTGATAGGTTGAGGAAAGCTGTGCGGAAAAACTCAAATGCACAACTGCGTCGCATTCTTCGCGCAGGCTCTCGAAAAAGTCAATATACTCTGCAACGGAAACCGCCGAGGTCTTCGGCAGCTTGCCGGATTCTTTATAGAATGCAATCAGCTCCGACGGCGTGATGTTCACACCGTCCTCATAGCTTTTCGAGTCCAAAATAATGTGTAGCGGCGCAATTCGTATGCCGTACCGCGCTTGAATCTCCGGCGGTACATCCGCAGGGCTATCCGTTGAAATGATAATCTTATGCATATGCAGTCGCCGTTTGATACGCGCGCACACGGCGAAACGAAAGCCGTCTGTACACGTGTACCATCCTTCCCTTGTTATTGATTCCGCAAATAGTCTTCAAAAAGCTGTTCTTTGATTTGCGCCTCCTGTTTTTCACGGGCAATGCGCGCACGAACCGCTTTTTTATTTTTGCCAATCTTCCCGTTTTTATAAAACGCCACCAAGAACATTCCCGCAAGTCCGCCTGCCGCCGCGACGATAAAATCCGTCATCGTGTCCAAAAGACCAATTTCGCTGGTCGGCTCGGAGCACTGCAGAGACATTCCGTACAGGCGATCCATTGTAAATTCGTAAATTTCCCACGCGACCGAAATCCCGAGGGAAAACAGAATAGCAAACATCGCCGAAAGCGCAGGGGAAAGCCGTCCGTAGCGCCCCTGTATAATCATCGCAAATTCATAGCCGAACCACGCCGCGAGAAAGCCCGCGCAAAAATGCGTCACCAAGTCAAAGCTGTCAAAATCCGTGCGGTTATTCAGGGTCGTGCCCACTACCACGCCGATAAAAATAAACGCATTGAGCATCGTCCCCGAAAGGTAATCCACCCGCGTGATGAAGGAATTGCCGCCGAACACCTGAAAATAATCCCACATATGGGTAAAGAGGATGGCAAAAATCGCCTCCAAAAATTCTACGGTAGAGCCGTGGAAAAAGCCGTATATGCCCCAAAGCATAATGCCCGCCCGCAGCAACAGCCACAAAACCCGGTGGCTCTTCGGGACGTAACCCGGCAAAGTGTTATCTGTCATACATACTCCCTTTAAAGTTTCCTATAACGAATGTGTGTTTCGCTAAGGCAAAAGACGCCCCCGTTTTTGGGGGCGTCCCAGCGTGTCGAAAAAGTGGATTTTGCTCCCCTTGTCAGGGGAGCTGTCGCGCATAGCGCGACTGAGGGGTAGTTAAAAAGCTTAGTTTATCAAGCTTTTCTCTCCCTCCGTCACGCGCAAAGCGCGTGCCACCTCCCTCCGAAGACGGGAGGAAAAAGGTTTTTCTACAGTCACCCGAATTTAACTGAATCTTGCAATCATACCGACGGTGGATTTTCCGTCACTGCGTGTACCGGAGCCGACCAAATCGCCATCCACGGAAAGCGTAGACCCGCAGGCAATCATTTGCCCGTTCTTCAGCACGCAAAGCGCGTTAAAGCGGTCATCCAAACTGCCGCCGTAGCCCTGTACGGAATTGATTCTGCCCGACGCGGACAGTGTAACCACAAAGCCGTCAGAGCCGCCGCGATTGCCGATGGGCTTCAAATCGCGGTTGGACGAGCCGGAATACCCGACCGCCGCGTAACCGCCGTCCGCCGTTCGTACGATGTCAGTAAAGCTGTCGTCCGCATAGCCGCGGAAGCCGCGCTCCCACGCCTGTGTACCGTCTTCATTGAATTTCACAAGAATGCCGTCTGCATTGCCGTGGTTGGAAAGGGATGCCAGATTGTGGTCTTTGGATCTGGAGCGGCCGGCAATCACACAGCCGCCGTCGGACGCCACAGTAATTGCGGGGAAGTTCTCAACATCCGAGCCGCCGTACTGCTTGACCCACAAGGTGTCGCCGTTTGCCGAAAGCTTCAAAATTGCCGCATCGGTTCGGCCGAAGCTATCAAACAATCTGTATCCGTCCTTCGAGGAAACATTGCCGACAGCGTAAATGTTACCGTTGTCATCTACATCCACATCCATCAGGGAATCGCCCGTCGAACCGAATGATTTCATAAACTGCACACGGCCGTCTGCGCTGTATTTTACCATAATGGAAGCACTGTGTGCGGCAGAAAGTCCAAGAGACGCGCCCGTGCCGTTCGCAGAGCTGGAATAGCCGATTGCCACAAAACCGCCGTCGGGCGTTGCCGCCACCGCCTCGTAGCCGTCGGTCAGCGAGCCGCCGAAGCTCTGTTGCCACTGCATATCGCCGCGGTCATTAAACTTAAACAGCACCGCGTCATAGTCGCCGCCGTTGGTAAAGCCGAGGTTGCGGGATTTTGTGTAGCCGCTCACGGCAATGTTGTCATCCTTATCCACAGCAAGACCCGAAACGACAATGCCGCTGTCGGAAGATATTGCCTTTTGCCAAGCAACCGTACCGTTCTTTTTATACTTAATCAAAACCGGAATCGGCGTTGCGGAATTGCCCGCCAACGCAGACATACTGCCGTCCTTGGAATTGGACTGCATCAATGCGACAAACCCGCCGTCAGAAAGCGCCGCCGTGTCTACGAACTGGTCGTTGCCGCTGCCGCCGAAGGTTGCGCCCCAGTCGGAGTTGTTGCTCCCGGGCATGGCAGGCGTGCCGGGCGAGGTGACAATCGTGGTCTCTGTTTCACCGTTTTCATTCGTTACGTATTCGCCGTTTTCATCCGTCACAGGGACAACACTCGTCGTCGGGCCGTTGGTTGTCGGGGGAACGGTAATCATAGTTGTCAAAACATCGCCGTTCGCATCCGTAACCGCCTTGCCGTTCTCATCGGTCACGGGAATACCGACCTCCTGTGCAATATAAACAACAGAGGTTTTCACTTTTCCGTTTTCATCATAGACTTTTTCGCCGTTCTCGTTGGTCACATCGACGATTTTCGTCTGCAACACAACCGTGATGGCTTCCCCGTTCTCATCCGTGATCGGTACGCCGTTTTCATCGGTTACCACAACGGTTTCACCGTCGCCCGCCTTTGAGCCTTTGCAGGCCGTCAGCACACCGAAAACCGTCACCAACAAAACAAGTGCGAGGATAATCAGTTTTTTATTTCCGTTCATTTTGAAAGCCTCCGAAAAATATATATCTCCTCAGCATATATATTTGTATTTTACCACAATACCGCGTGTTTTTCAATTAAAAATTTGTAAACATAGACCGTTCTACAAAATTTGTAAACATAGACCGTTCTCGCCGTTTTTTCCGGATTTTTAGGATGTTTTTGGATGTTTTTAGAATGGACGTTGCGCATAATCACAAATCGCCCGGCTTTGCTGAATTTGGCAAAATTGAACGCCGGCGCGGGATATGTACAGTCGTGAATACTGTCGAGGATGCGTGCAGTCGTGCGGTGCGTCATCCGTTTTGTGCAGAATCCAAACCGAATGCGGGCGGGCATACACGCCACAAGAGTATAGGGGAAGACCTCTGTGCCGTTTCGTGAAATTTCATCCGATTTTACGGGCGCGCGATGTACGCCCCTATAGGCGTAGGGAACGACCTTAGTGTCGTTCCGCAGAGTTTCATCATATTCCGACGGGCGATTCGTGAATCGCCCCTACGTGGTTTGTGCATCACCGTTTGGTTTGTGAAAATTCCGACCGTGCTCGGGCGGGCACGGAGACCCGCACCCCGCCCCTATGAGATTTGTGCATCACCGTTTGGTTGTGCAGATTTTCGCGGGCGCAACGCGCAAGCGCCCCTACGGGATTGTGCACTGCCGTTTGGTTTGTGAAAATTCCGACCGTGCTCGGGCGGGCACGGATTTTCTCCGAAAACGGGCACCCTTTTGTCTGCTTCGCAGACATTTCCCCTGCCAGGGGAATAACCCGCCCCTACGGGGGTGTTATTACTGTTGGGAGTGTGCAAACACAAAAAGCACTGCGCCTGCCGTGAAAATCACAGCAGACGCAGTGCCATATGTTTAGGGAATCAATCAGCTATCAATAAACGAAATCGCTGTAAGTAGCTGTCGTTGTCGTGTTCGCCGCGCCAACGACCTGCAGGGTGTTGGTTCTGACGGTGAATTTGCCGTAGGACGCATACGTATAGCTCAAGTTAACCAAATCACCTGTAATCGGGTTCACCTTAAAGCTTACATAGATGTTGGTGTAATTCATTTCCAAATCGGAAAGCTTCACCATACTAAATGCGTTATTGTTGGTGCTTGCAAGACCTGCAACCAGCGGTGCAAGCTCGTTCTGCACAAGATAGTCATTGGTCATTCTGGTCAAACCGCAATCTGCCATACGGTTCGGGTTTGCAACGTTTTTCAGTGCGAACATATATTCGCCGGTAACTATGTTAGCCTTAGTCACTGCGATATCATCCGCTTTGAGCTGTGTTGCCATCAAGAGGTAATTTTCATTGACCTCTTCTGCCGCACCGTTTACAACGTTTGCCTGTACATCGCCCACGCCGTTAAATGCGCCGACTAAGGTATCCAAAGATTGGTTCGCCGCGCCCAAAACAGAGTTCACTGTTTCGGTGGCTTCGCCGATGGAAACACCGTACTCGCCTTCCGCGAGGGCGTCGCCGTTCGCATTTGTATATGCAGAGTTTCTGGTCAGCGTGTATGTACCGCCTGCCGCTTTTGCAGTTGCATTGTTCAGCAAATCGACAACTGCTTCTCTGACAGCTGCATCGCCGACATTGGTGCCTTCTGCGAACTCAGCCTCTTCTGCTTCGTGTGTAATCACGGGTTTCTTTGTGATAGAGCCCTCAATCTTGTCAACCAAGGTAAGCAGAGAATCTGCAGCCTTATCAATACCGTCCGCAACTTTTACGCCGAGGCCGTTGAAATCAAGCATACCTGTAATCTTGCTGAAATCGATGCCACCGAGCAGATTCATAATGGTTTCCAGGATGCCGCCGCCTTCATCATCGCTTGCGGGCGGTGTGGTGGTGTTGGAAGTATTTGTATCCGGAGTGGTTGCGGGTGTTACAGTCGGCTCTTGTTTTACAACCGTCTGTGTATTTGTACGGACAACGCCGGAACGAAGTTTTACAACATTCGGCTCACCGCGAGAAGCGACGCCGTAGATACCGACAGTCAAAAGGACTGCCAAAAGAATCGCGCAAAAACGAACCCAGCCGCGCTGTGTTTTCGATTTTTTCGCCTGAAGCTCTTCGAGTGTAAGCTCGGACTTCTTTGTCTTTGCCATTGTTTCGTCTCCCTTTCTGTCAGATTAATATACAAAGTTGCTGTAGCTTGCGTCTACATAGCCGTTGCCGACACCTGTCGCAACGTTCAGCGCCAACTTATTTACGACCATATCGTATTTGTAGCTCAGGCTCTCTAATTTGCCCTCTTTGATAACGACGGTGACTTCAATGTTCTTGAACACAACGTCCGAGGA
>JAETSA010000009.1 GCA_021769885.1 Bacillota bacterium
GTGACGGAGGGAGAGAAAAGCTTGATAAACTAAGCTTTTTAACTACCCCTCAGTCGCGCTACGCGCGACAGCTCCCCTGACAAGGGGAGCAAAATCCACTTTTTCGACACGCTGAGGCTTCCGACGAAAATCGGAAGCCTGTTTTGTTTTGCACGGCGGAATAAAAAATGCAAAAAATTTGCAATTTCGGTTCCCTTTCCGCGTAAACTTTGTTATACTTATTTTAAGCTGAAGAGAGCCGAACACACATTCGGCATTTTGCGGCGAAGAAAGGCTTTCCTTGGAGGATACGGAGTATGCTTGAAATTTTAAAAGCAATCATCTTAGGCATTGTAGAGGGCATCACGGAATGGCTGCCCATCAGCAGTACGGGGCATATGATTTTGGTAGACGAATTTCTGCACCTGAATGTCGAACCCGAATTCAAAAGTATGTTTTTGGTCGTCATTCAGCTCGGTGCGATTTTGGCGGTTGTCCTGCTGTTTTGGAAAAAGCTGTGGCCGTTCGGTATACAGGACAAGAAATTACTCATTAAAAAGCCCATTTTTACAATGTGGTTCAAGGTCGTTGTTTCCTGCGTGCCTGCGGCAATCGTAGGGCTTTTGTTTGACGACAAGTTAGAGGAACTGTTCTACAACTGGCAGACGGTTTCTGTTATGCTGATTCTTGTCGGTATTTGCTTTATTGTGATTGAAAACATCAACAAAAAGAAAACGCCGAAAATCCATTCGATTGCGGAAATCACCTACCCCGTGGCGTTTTATATCGGACTTTTCCAGCTGATTGCCGCCGTGTTCCCCGGCACCTCGCGTTCGGGTGCAACCATTCTCGGCGCACTGCTGTTGGGCGTTTCGCGCACCGTTGCGGCGGAGTACACCTTCTTCCTCGCCGTACCCGTGATGTTCGGCGCGAGTGCACTGAAGCTCGTGAAATACGGTTTGGATTACAGCGGTATGGAAATCGCGATTCTTGCGGTCGGTATGGTCGTGGCATTCGCGGTGTCGGTCGTGATTATCAAATTCCTGATGAATTACATCAAAAAACACGATTTCAAGGTATTCGGCTGGTACAGAATTGTTTTGGGCGCGGTCGTCATTGCCTATTTCGCGATTCGCGCGGCGATGGCGTAAAAGCCCATTTTTTTGGGGGGACGTGAAAATGAAATACTTCAAATTCTTTTTAAAGCACACTACGCTGTATTATGTGCTTTGGACGGTTCTGCTGATTGTGCTAAGCTGTCTGCCGATTTTTCTGTTTCCGCCGTCCGATGCGCTGCGAAAGGTGTTTTCCTATGTGATTCTGTGCATCGGCCTGTGCGCAATGCAGCTGCCGATTGCCAGGCAATTACAGCAAATGAATCAATCGCTGACAGAGCAAAACAATCCGATTCTGTATTTACAGCAAACAGATTTTTTGTTCAGTGGTATGGATTTGCCCGCCGTGCTCGGGCGTGCGGGCGCAGGCGGAACATATTGCCGTGTACTGATGCTCAATCGCGTAAAAGCCTTTTGCGACCTGCATCAGTTTGAAGATGCGCTCTCTGTTTTTCGGTTTTTGCAAAACAACGCAAAGCATATGATGCCTATGCATATGGCAGTTATTTATCATAATTTGGCGTTTATCTATACACAATATAACGATTTTTCTTTGGCGGAATATTATTTTGAACAGGAGCGTGCGGCGTGGCAGACCGTGAATCCCATCTCAAAGCAAAGAAAAATCCGGGTGCAGATGTTGCTGGCGGACACGGAAGCCAATTTGGCGAGCAGACAAGGGGATTTTGCCCGCGCAGAACCGCTGTATCGGCAGGTTGAGGCACAAATGCAAGGTCAAAAGCGTTTACAACCCGCGCAAAAAGCAGGAATCGCTTATGAGATTGGGGAAATGTACTTCCGTATGGGCAATTTCCCGGAGGCTTTGCCGCGTTTGCAGTTCGCCGCGCAGTACGGCGGGATGACCTATTGCCGTGCAGAGGCAGAACGGTTGCTTTCACAAATACAAATGGGGCGATGAGTTTGTAGGGGGAAGCCCCACGGAACGACACAGAGGTCGTTCCCTACGCCTGTAGGGGCGGCGTGCAATCCCGTAGGGGCGAACTGCGTTCGCCCGCAGAATTTTACTGAAACTTTGCGGGGCGCCGAGGTCGTCGCCCCCTACTCAACTTTGTAGGGGCGATTCACGAATCGCCCGAGCACGGTTGGATTTTGCCAAAACCAATGGCGATACACGACACGTAGGGGGGGCGTGCACTGCGCCTCTGTTTTCCGGATTTCGAAGGAGAAAGAATACAATGTATTCACAAAATGAAGCAAAATTCAAGCGTTACAAATGGGTTTTACAGCATCCGATTTGGGATCGGGTTCTTCTGTGTCTGCTGCTCGCGGCCTATTTTATATTCGGGGTCGTTCCGCTTACACTCGGCTACACCATTCACAAAACCGCTCTGAATATTTGTGTATTTGTGCCCATCGCACTTATATTCGCAGGGGAGTTTTTCCTCGAATGGCAGGTGAATAAGGTCTTAAAGCAGTTGGATTTGCAGGAAACCCCTGTGCGGGAGCGTCTGCAAATTTACGAAACACTCTATGCGGACATCGACTTTTCCAAACGGCGTTATGCTGACGCATACTGCAATTATGTACTTGCTGTTGCACCGCTGTATATGTTCATCGGCGAATTTGACCGCGCAATCGAGCTGTATCAAAATCTACTGTCCGCAAAGTATAAAAAGGCGGTTCCGAAAGGTATGCGCCCCGTGATTTTAGGCGATTTGGCAGATTGCTTCGCGGAAAAAGGCGATGCGGATGCCGCACGCAATACGATGCGCGAGATTGACGAAGCGATACACAAGGTCATTCGGCATAACCGAAAAAAGCAGAAGCTTATTGAAGAAAATATGAATGCATGCACACGTGCAAAATTAGAACTCCGAAACGGCAATCCCGCACCGATGGCGGCGATTTTGAAAGAACAGGCGCAGACAGAAACTGCAAACGACCCGTTCAAGCGCATCGTGATAGAACGGTTACGCGGATGGGTGGCGTATCTGTCGGGTGACTATTCGGAAGCAAAGCGCGCATATGCATACGTATCCGAACACGGCAAAGGTACATTTTACGAACAGGAAGCCAAATATTATTTAGATAAAATAAGGGAACAAAATGCAAACTGAAATTCTGCCCGCGTTTTCGGGCAACAATGAACTGAATACGGAATCTATCGACCGCGCGGCGGCGCTTTTGCGTGCGGGCGAGGTGGTTGGGATTCCGACCGAAACGGTGTACGGATTGGCAGCGAACGCCTTTGACGCAACGGCGGTCGCAAAAATTTTCAAAGCCAAGGGCAGACCGCAGGACAATCCGCTGATTGTGCACATCTCCGCCTTCGAAGAAATTCGGGAGTTGGTATCCGCTGTACCCGAGGCGGCAAAAAAATTGGCAGACGCATTTTGGCCGGGGCCGCTGACGATGATATTACCCAAAAGCGACAAAATCCCTGATGCGGTGTCGGCGGGATTGCCGTCCGTCGCCGTTCGGATGCCGTCGCATCCTGTGGCGCGGGCGGTGATTCGAAAAGCGGGCGTGCCGCTTGCCGCGCCGAGTGCAAATCTTTCGGGCAGTCCCAGCCCTACAAACGCAAAATATGTATATGACGATATGCAAGGGCGCATTCCGCTGATTTTGGACGGCGGAAGCTGCCGAGTCGGCGTGGAATCCACCGTCATTACGCTGTGCACCGAAGTGCCGCGCGTCCTGCGCCCGGGAGGGGTAACCGTGGAACAGCTTCGCGCCGTTTTGGGCGAAGTCGAGGTGGACGACGCGGTTTTGCATCAGCTGAAAGCGGGCGAAAAGGCCGCCTCCCCCGGGATGAAATACAAGCATTATGCCCCGCGTGCCGACATTACGATTGTGCGCGGCACATTGGCGCAATTCCGCAGTTTTGTTGCGAAAAAAGCGCAAGATGCATTTGTGCTGTGCTTTGCAGGCGAGGAAGTATATTTCCCGCACACGGTAACCTACGGTGCGGCGGAAAACGACAGCGAACAAGCGAACCGTCTGTTCGACGCGCTTCGGGAATTAGACGAGCAAGGGGCAAAAACCGTCTATGCGCGCTGTCCGTCGCTCGACGGCGTAGGCTTGGCGGTGTATAACCGCCTTATCCGCGCGGCAGGCTTCCATTTAATCGATTTGACAGAGGATAGACTATGAACGAAAAGCTATTTTTAGGCGCGCACCTATCCTGTGCCAAAGGCTTTCACAAAATGGGCGAGGAAGCACTTGCGGCGCAGATGAACACGATGCAGTTTTTTCTGCGCAATCCGCGGGGTGCCGCGGCAAAAGCACTTGACCCCGAGGATATGTCGGCGTTTTACGCGCTTCTCAGGGACAACGGCTTTGCGCCTGTAATTGCACACGCACCGTATACGCTCAACCCCTGTTCGCCCGACGAACGCATTCGCGCGCTTGCCGAAGAGATGTTTGCGGACGATTTGCAGAGAATGGAGCATATCCCTAACAATCTCTATAATTTCCATCCCGGTTCACGGCTGAAACAGCCGCTCGAAACGGCGGTCACGGAGATTTCCGATATGCTGAACCGTCTGATTACGCCTGAACTGCACACAACCATTCTGCTGGAAACGATGTCGGGCAAGGGCAGTGAGGTCGGGCGCGATTTTCACGAGCTGCGCGCGATTTTAGACCGTGTGAAAATGCCCGAAAAGGTCGGCGTGTGTCTCGACACCTGCCACGTATGGGATGCGGGCTACGATATACAAAACGATTTGGACGGCGTTCTGACGGAATTTGACCATGTTATCGGACTGGATAGGCTTAAAGCCATCCATTTAAACGACAGCTTGAACCCCAGCGGCAGTCACAAGGACAGACACGCTTTGATTGGACAGGGCGAAATCGGCTTTGATGCGCTTTCGCGCGTCGTCATCCACCCCGCGCTTCGCGGATTGCCGTTTACGTTGGAAACCCCGACCGACACCGCGGGGCACGCGCAGGAAATCGCCGCCCTGCGAAAATCCGCCGACGCATAAGCGGTTCGCAATATAAAGATAAAAGAAAAAGGAGCACACGAAAAATGTGTTCCTTTTTTGTTTCGTAGGGAACGACCTTAGTGTCGTTCCGCAGGATTTCATCTGATTTTAACGGGTGCGCAATGCACGCCCCTACGGGGTGGTGCATCATCGTTGGGGTTGTGTGAAATCTAACCTTGCTCGGGCGGGCGTGGAAACCCGCCCCTACAGTTGATGCGATGCGAATTGGATTTACGCGTAGGGACGGACATCCTTGTCCGTCCGCGGGCGAACACAGTTCGCCCCTACGGGGTTGCGTTTCGCTGTTCGGTTTGTGCAATTTCGAGCCGTGCTCGGGGCGCCGAGTCGTCGCCCCCCTACGGGTTGCGGTTCACCGTTTCGTTTGCGCAAATTTGCAACCGCGCTCGGGCGATTCGTGAATCGCCCCTACACGATTGGTGCGTTGTTATGCACACTGTAAGGACAGCCCTTGCGGCTGTCCGTTTCGGGCGAACGCAGTTCGCCCCTACGGGGTTGCGTTTCGCCGTTAGGTTTTTGCAGAATCCGACTGTGCTCGGGCGGATGAGGGCATCCGCCCCTACGGGGTTGCGTTTCGCCGTTGGGATTGTGCGAAATCCAACCGTGCTCGGGTGCTTCGTGAAGCGCCCCTACGAATTGTGTATCACCGTTAGGTTTGTGCAATTTCGAGCCGTGCTCGGGGCGCCGAGTCGTCGCCCCCTACGGATTGCGGTTCACCGTTTCGTTTGCAAATACTTTTTTATTTTTTCATCTGCTTTGCCGCGGTGACGGTGTTTTTCAAGAGGGTGGCGATGGTCATCGGGCCGACGCCGCCGGGGACGGGGGTGATGTACGATGCTTTCGGCTCGACGGCGGCAAAATCCACGTCACCGCAAAGCTTGCCGTTTTCGTCGCGGTCCATACCGACATCGACGACAACTGCGCCGTCTTTGACCATATCGGCTTTGACGAAATGCGGAATGCCGACTGCCGCAACCAAAATGTCCGCGCGTCGGGTAACCTCTGCGAGATTTTGGGTCTTGGAATGGCAAATGGTGACCGTGCCGTTTTGCTGAAGCAGCAGCATCGCCATCGGCTTACCGACGATGTTACTGCGCCCAATCACCACGCACTCCTTGCCCGCAATCGGGATGTTGTAATATTTGAGCATTTCCATAATCCCCGCAGGGGTGCAGGGCAGAAAGCT
Source organism: Bacillota bacterium (assembly GCA_021769885.1). Lineage (GTDB taxonomy): Bacteria > Bacillota > Clostridia > Oscillospirales > Acutalibacteraceae > Fimenecus. The sequence goes on from JAETSA010000009.1 coordinate 6,252, forward strand.
GTAATCGCCAATCATAATATGCCCAACATTGCCGACACTGAATGCGTCCACATCTTTTTCGGGCGCGATTGCCGCAATTACTGCTTTCTCGTCCAAGCCCTCGGGCAGGGGCAGCTGACAGAGAATACCGTGGATGCTGTCCTTATGATTCAATTCGTCAATGAGCGCGAGCAGTTCCTCCATCGTCGTGCTTGCGGGGAGCGCGTATTCTTCGGAATGAATACCCGCTTCGGCGCAGGCTTTCTTTTTGTTGTTGACATAGGTACGCGACGCGGGATTGTCGCCGACAATAATGACCGCGAGTCCTACCTGCAAGCCGTTTTCGCGCAGGACTTCGACCTCCGCGCGAACCTCCTGTTTTACTGCGGCGGAAACCGCCTTACCGTCAAGAATCGTTGCCATTCTCTTCCATCTCCTTTTGCTGTTTTGCAATCATTTTTTCTTTTGCACGCTTGCCGAGCTTCGCCTTGTTTTTGGCGGATTCCGTCTTTTCGGGCGGGGTTTCCACCGGCGAATACGGCACAGGGTGCTTTTTCAGCTTCACCAATTTATAAATCAGAATCGCCAAACACGCGACGACCAAAATCGCCGAAAGCAGCTGCGATACGCGCAGGGTGGTCGAGCCTATGTAGAGGCTGTCCGTGCGGAAGCCCTCTACAATGGTGCGTTCCGCGCCGTACAAAATGCCGTAGCCCAAAATCAGCTGTCCGCTGAATTTATAAGCCTTTCGGCAGATGAGATACAGCACGAAAAAGCTTAAAATGCACCAAACGGATTCATATAAAAAGGTCGGGTGCACAGGCAGATTCGGGTCCATTGCAATGCCCTTTTCGGCGAAGGTCGCCTGTTCGCGCAGGATGTATTCCGCCGTTTTGGCACTCTGCATCCCCCACGGCAAATCGGTATTCGTCCCGAACGCCTCTTGATTTGCGTAGTTGCCCCAACGCCCGATGCCCTGCCCGATAAGGAAGCTCATCCCCGCCATATCGAGCAATTTGAGGAAGTCCAATCCGTTATGGCGGCAGGTGAAGTATGCGGCGATGATGCCGCCGATGAGTCCACCGTAGATGGCGAGCCCGCCGTGCCAGATTTGCAGTATTTCGGCGGGGTGCGCACTGTAATACTGCCACTCGAACGCGACATAGTAAAGGCGTGCGCCCAAGATGCCGCCGATCGTGCCGTAAAGCAGAACATCCAGCATTTTGTTGAGGTCGATTTTCCATTTATACGCCGTTCTGCCGCCGAACAGCACCGCCAAAAGGAAGCCGAACGCGATAATCACGCCGTAAAATTTAATCGAAACCTCGTGCCCGAACAGCGTAAACTCGCAAAAGGTGGAATAGACGTTGAACACGTGGTCAAGCCCCGTAAAGCGTACCGCTGTGTAATCTGTGAAAAAGCGCATCGCTTACTCCTTTCCGCGAATGACCGCAAGCGAGCGGCAATTTGTGTCGATAGCCGAACGCAAGCGCGCATTGACTTCTTCGAGTGTCAGGTTTTCCAAAATCTCGGCATCGTCAAAAATGCTCTCCCCGCGGAAATGCGAAGCGACCATCCCGTTCGCGATGGATTCGATATCGTTAAACTGCATCACGGTTCTGCCGTACAGCTTTTTGCGAATACGCAGGAAATCCTTTTCGGCAATGCCCGACTCTTGCAAATCGCGGATGCGCGCGACAAGCTTTTCTTCCATTTTGCGGGCATCGGGCGTTTCGCCTGTGAAAATCCACGCGGCGTAACCGTAGCCGTAAAAATATTCGCAGTCAAATGAGGTGTTGGAAAGTCCCGACTCCAAAAGCTCCGTATAAAACGGCGTGGTTTTGCCGCAGACTGCCTCCAAAATCACATTGCTGATAATCAGTTCCTTTAAACTGCGCTCGGGCGTTTCGACCGCCTCTTTAAAGCCAAGGCTGAAAATCGGCGCGGCGACTGCCAAACGCTCCTCTACGAAAGCCGCTTTCACCTCGCGCGGCTCTTCGTGGAATTTCCGCTCGATTTCGACGGGTGCCTGTGCCTTCAATACCTTGTCGGCGACCTCTAAAACCTCGTCGGGATTGACTTTGCCCGCCACGCAAAGCACCATATTGGAAAGATTATAAAACGTGTTGTAGCAGGTATACAAAAGGTCGGCGGTGATGTCGGCAATCGACTCCACCGTGCCCGCAATATCAATACGCACGGGGTGCAGATGATACATCGCGCGCAAAAGCGCAAACAGTGATTCCCAGCCCGCTTCGTCACGGCACATTTGAATTTCCTGCCCGATAATGCCCTGCTCTTTTTGTACGGTGGCTTCGGTAAAGTAGGGGTGCGTCACGAAATCTAAGAGGATTTCCAAGGAAGCCTCGAAATTGTCGGTACAGCTGAACAGATAGCAGGTACGGTCAAACGAGGTGTAGGCGTTTGCACTCGCGCCCGTTTTCGCGTACCGCTCAAAGGCGTCCAGCTCCTCACTTTCGAACAGCTTGTGCTCCAAAAAGTGGGCGATACCTTCGGGTACGCTTGTAAAGTGTTCCTCGCCCTGCAAGCGGAAGTCCGTATCAATCGAGCCGTAGCGCGTGCCGAACATCGCGTAGGTCGAGGCATAGTTTTCTTTCGGATACACAAGAATTTTCAGCCCCGACTTGTGGTCGATTTCATAATACCGCTCGCCGAGCCGTTCATTTTTGATTTCACGCATTTTCTTCGCCGCCTTTCAGGAAATATACCGTGTCGAGCGTCAGCCGCTTTGCCGCCGCCACGACTGCCGCGCGGTCAACCGCCCCGATGCCCTCTGCAATTTCTTCGGGCGTTTGCGGCTTAGTATCTACAAACTGCGCATAATACGCATCCACCGATTCGGGGGTGTCGTTCACACCGCGGTATGCGTCGCACAGCGCCGCTTTGGAGGCGGAAAGCTCCTCATCCGTAAATTCGCCGTTTTGCATCACGGACAGCTGTTTTAAAATCTCATCGAGTGCCGCCTGCTTGTTTTTCGCTTCAATGCCGCTTTGCACGACCATAATACCCTTGCGGCGGTCGAGCCGCGCAGAGCAGTAATAGCAAAGGCTCAGCTTTTCTCGCACGTGCATAAACAGCCGCGAATACGGTCCGCCGCCGAACACATCCGCCATCACGCGCATAGAGAAGAAATCGTCATCGGCATTTTGCATACCGCAGCGGAAGCCCAAAACCAGCTTGCTTTGGTTTAATTCCATTTCCTCGGTATATTCAGAAAACTCCTCCGCCGCTTCGACAAACACGGTTTCCACCGCGCGCGGGGCACGGGAAAGTGCACCGAACCGTGTGCGAAGCATACCCTCAAGCGGGGCGAAATCCACATCGCCCACCACCTGCACGGAAATTGCCGCCGTAGACAAAAGCGTTTGCCACGCCTCGTAAAGGCTTTCGGGGGTAACGGACTTTACGCCCTCTAACAGCTCTGCCTTGGAAAGACCGTAAGGCTCTTCCGCGCACATATGCTCGACCATTTGCGAAAGGGCATAGGCGCGCTTGTCATTTAATTCGCTTTCAATATCTTGTGCGCAAAGACGAATTTCCGTTTCCAGCTGATGTGCGTCAAATGCACCGTTTTCACAAAGCGGCTCGAACAGCAAATCGAGCAGCAGACGAAGCGCGTCCGCGCTGATTTGCTCGCCGTCGAGACACAGTGCATCATTGATGCAGGTCACCGACAAGCGCAGGCGATAGCCCTCGCCGAGCTTCGAAACATCGCTCGAAAACGCCGCGCCGTACAGCTCCTCCAACTGCTCGTTTACGCGGGCGAGTGTCGGATATTTTTTGGCACTGTGCGCCAAGAACGACGCGAGCACCGTGTTTTCCGCCGTGTTTTCGCAAAGCGGCGTTAAAAGGATTAAGGAAATACAAGTTGTTTTTGTGTTTTCGGTTTTCACGTGCAACAGCCGCACCGCGTCGCCGATTTCATATACCTGCGGGGTCACAGACATTTTGACAACTCCTTTATAAAAAGGCAAAACCGCCTAAATTTTTTGTGTTTTATTATTGTAGCATATTTTAAAAGGAAATACCATAATATACCAAGGAAAAAATCATTCCTGCTCACATTCCGTTTCTATTGACAAAATCCTCACTTGCGTATATAATGAAATCAAACAAGAAGCTATCCGAATAGACGGTTAGCCCGCAATAGAACTAAAAAATTAGTCGCATGTTGCTAGCAGGGCGGCTAATTTTTTATTATGAGAATGAGTGCAATAATAAGTACCAAAGTAATTATCGTGGCATATTCCATAATACATCCCTCCTTTGATTGCTCTCGAGAGGGATTTACCCTCTCGGAAAATGAAGAGGGCGAACCGCCTATCCGTTTTTTCTGGATAACTCCTTGCCGGGCACAATGTGCCCGGCAAGTATTATACACTGCTTTCTGTGAAAAGTAAAGCACTACAGCAACTGAATCACGTGGTCTTTCCCGTCGGGCGTAAAGCGTTCGGCGGGATTTTTGTCAATTTCCATACCGCCTGTGCGGACTTTGGGAACTTCCACTTGAATTTTTGCCCCCGAAAGATACATCGTAAACCGAAAATCGCCCCAGCTTTCGGGCGGATTCGGGGAAAAGGTATATGCTCCGTTTTGCTTTCGGATGCCCAATATCTCCTCCGCGACAAGCGCGTAAAAATGCCCTGCCGAGCCGGAATACAGACTCCAGCCGCCGCGCCCCTCTGCGCCCTTTGCGGCGTACACATCGCCGCAGAGGTAGTAGGGTTCTGTTAAATATTTTTCGGCAGTATCTGCATTTTCATATTTTTCCAAAGGATTTAACAGGCGAAGCACCGCCGCAGCTTTATCCTTTTCACCGTTTCTAAACAGCGCGCGGCAAAACCACACCGCTGCGTGCGTGTACTGCCCGCCGTTTTCACGAATCCCCGCAGGGTACGCCGCCACATAGCCCGCCTTTTTATTTTTACCCGAAAACGCAGGTGCAAACAGGCGAACCACGCCGCTTTCGGTATCCAAAAGTGCCCCGTACGCCGTTTGCAGGGCGCGCGTGCGCCGCTCGCGGTTCAGATTCGAAAACACCGCGAAGCTTTGGGTCAGACTGTCGATTTTGCATTCTTCCGAATCGGGCGAGCCCATTTCTTCCCCGTCGTCATAATAGGCGCGCAGATAGCGGTCGCCTGCCCACGCGTACGATTCCACCGCAGTGCGCAAACGGGCGGCGGTTTCAAAATAAAAGGTGCTGTCCTTGCCGATAAACCGCAGCATTTCACCGAAGGACTCCAATACCATCACGGCAAATTGCGAGAGCCAAACGCTTTCGCCCCTGCCCTTTGCACCGACGCCCGTAAAGCTATCGTTCCAATCGCCCGCGCCCATCAGCAGAAGTCCGTGCGCGCCGAACCGAAGTGCGCGGTGCACGGCACGTACGGCGTGCGTTTCTACACTGCCCTTTTCCTTGCCGCGCGGTACGTCAAAATAACGCTCTTTTTCGTGTTCGCCGAGCTCCTCCGCAGTGAGATATGCAATCTGCACATTTAAAATCGCCGTATCTCCCGTTGCGAGCACATATTTCGCGAGGGCAAACGGCAGCCATAACAGGTCGTCGCTGTACCGCGTGCGTACACCGTTAATTGTACCGTTTCGGTCAAGGGTCGGATGCCACCAGTGCAGGACGTCGCCCGCTTCAAACTGCGCCGCACAGCATCGGAAAATCTGCCGCCGCAGAAATTCGGAATCGGCAACCAGCAAGCAGGCGGCATCTTGTAATTGGTCGCGGAAGCCGTATGCCCCGCCCGACTGGTAAAACCCCGTTCGGGCAAAAATTCTGCCGTTGATGATTTGATTGGGCAAAAATGCGTTGAACAGCGTGTTGAGATTCTTGTCAGGAGACTCTAATACAATACGGTTTTCCGTCGGGAAGCGGCACGGTGGCAAGCTGAGCCCGCGCAAGGCGCGCACGCTTCGTTCCGTGTGCCCGAAGGACAGGAAAAAGTGCACGGTTTGCGCTTCGTGCGGGGAGAGCGAGACACGGCGGGTCAGGGCGGCACAGGGATTGCCGTTCGGAAGCGCACCGCCGCTGTCCCAAAGCCCCGCCCGAAAATCTGCGCGCGAAACCGTATAAAACACCTGTGCACCGCTGTCGGATTCCAATCGGAAAACGCCGGGAATTGCGGTATTGCAGGGATTTCGAACTTCAATGCCGCCGTCAAAAAACTGCGTATGCAAATAGACAGACGGCTTACCGTCCTCGGAAAGTGTGGGAACGGTAAAACAGCAAACCTCTGCCTGACGGGGTGACTGCGTACACAGCGAAACGGCAATTTGCTTTTGCATGCCGCGTCGGGGCACGGTCACAGCGACTGAGATTTCGATATCTTCTACAGACGCCGTGTATTGCGCGCGCTCTTCCCCGAAACGAACGGTTGCATTTTTCAAGACGTCATAGACTTTGCCGTCTAAACGCAGAAACAGCCGTTCGCCGTCGTTGTCGAAAACCGTGTCGTTGGAAAACACCGTCAGCTTATTGAGCCGCGAATTGATTGCGTGGCTCACGCCGAGGGTGCTGTCGCCCGCAAGCGTCGAAAACGACGGGTTTGCGAGGGCGTACACCCACGGCACACGGGGTTTCTTCTGAATTACATAGTCGGCGTACTCAATTTGATTGCTGCCGTTTTGCGGTACGTTTACAGGCAAAATCGACACAGCGTCCGCCGCATTTTCAGGCGGGAGCGGCGCGCTCGGCGTCTGCACCTCGGCGTTCGCCATAAGCGTGCGAAGCGCTGTATCTGTAAGTGTATCGGCGCAAAGATAATAAATACTGCCGAAGTGCGATTCATTTTGCGGACGGCTTTCTTTTTGAAGCAAAGCCTCCGCTGACGCACGTATAGATGCAGTCCCCGCTTCGCCGCCTGCGCACAAAAGCACCAAATCGCAGGCAATCCCCGCCGCACGAAGCGTCGTGTAAAAACGCAAAATCGGCAGGAGCGTATCAGAATCGGCAGTCACGCAGACGGAAACAAGCCACACGGGGCGGTCACCCGAAATCCCGAATTGCCACAGTGCCGTGCGCGGTGCTGTGTTTTCCCGCAGCGCCGAAAGCCGCTCCTTTGTAAGCGGCAACAGCCCGAACAGCGGCGGCAGTACCGATGCAATCGGCAATTCCGTATCCGAGAACAGACGCGGTGCGCCCGCAGGCAAAACCTCCGCCGTATCCATTTGCAACAGGGACATTCGTGTTTCCAAGGTATCGCGGTCACGCGCACAGCACAGGTAAACTGTCACGTCCTTTGTGCCGCCTTTCGGCAAATCCAACGGAATTTCCGCCAAAAAGCAGGTATCCGCAACAGCGGTTTGGTCACTTTCCCCGCAATCGGTTTTCCCGAGCGCATACACGCCCGAAAGCCTCGGGAGTGCCCTTGTGCGCGACAGCACGCAGGTATACGGCTGTTCGCCCGCAACGCCGCATCCCAAAAGCAGAGGTGTTTCCCCCGCCGCCGTGCGCCGTGTGAACACCGCGCCGCCGAATTTTGTGCGTTCGGCGGTCACGAACAGCTTCTGATAGGTTTTATGCGCCGTTTCGGCACGGGCGTCCGCAAGCGACGGCTCGAGATAGACCGTCAGCACGGCGCGGGTATTTTTCCCGCTTCGGTTTTCCACCGAAATGCGGTGCAGTTCGGCGGGGAGCTGATTGTGCACAAGCACCGTCTGCGACAGCGTATAGTTTTCACTGCGCGCCCCGAAATGCACGCTGTTTTCCGAAAATGTGCAGGAAAATGATGTGTGTGCATCCGTTTGCAGAGCACGACAGCCGGGAAAGTATGCTCCGTTCGCACGCAATACGGCAAACACACCCAACGGATGTGTCCCGAGTTCGCGGCTCTCCCGCGTCAAATGCACGCCGCCGTACAGGCTGTGCGAAGTGCCGCAGTCCGAAACCACCGTGCTCCAAGTACCGTTTGAATACAACTGTACCTGCGGGGCAGTGCGGTTCGGCTCGTGCGGGATTTCAGCCGCGCACCGCATTTGTTCGGGACGGTCAGGCAGAATCTCCTGCATTTTGCGTTTGAATACAATCGGAACGGTCGGCACGCGCTCCTCCAAAAGGGACGCGCCCGCACGCATACGCGCATTTCTCAAAAATCGTTTTTGCATAATTCCTCCAAGCAAAACATTGTCCACGGACAGCAGGCTCATTCCGATATGATGCGCCATAAAGCTGCGCACCACGCGGGGCGTTTTACCGTCCCGAAAATCCAGTGCTTCAAAAAATCCGTATTCGCCCGTGGCGTGCAGGCTTTCCAACGCTTCTAAATTGTGCAGGGCGGTTTTCGGCAGGAACGGCAATACCAAAAATGTGGAATACGGTGAAATCACAGTTTCATCCCACACGCTTCGGCGCAGTGCCAGACGCGGCACACCGTGCGCACGGTATTGATAATTGCCCTCGGCATCAAAACGGTAGTAGCCGCTTTCCGACACGCCGAACGGCACGCCGCGCCGATGCGCGAACACGCGCTGACAGTGCACGCAATAGCGCAATGCCTCGTAGGTAAGCGTGTTTTCACGGCTTTCCAAAAACAGATACGGCATAAAATATTCAAACATCGTACCCGACCACGAAAGTGCGCCCGCATAGCCGTCGCACCCCGACAGCACGCGTGAAAGCGCGCTCCAATGGCTTTTCGGGACTTGCCGCGCGGCACAGGCGAAATAGCTCATCATACGCGATTCGCTCATTAACAGGTCATAGTGCGCGGGCGTAAACGCTTGCTTTTCCAAATCGTAGCCGATATAAAACAGGTCGCGGCGGCGGTCGTAAAGTGCACAAAGCTCCGCATTTTTCAGCTCACGGTCGATTTTTTCAATCACATTTTGTAAATCGGGGCGTTCGGGCAGATATTCCGAAACACCCTCGCGTAATGCACTCAGACAGCACAGGAAATTACCGCTGTCTACGGAGGACACGTATTGCGGTGCAAGGGGCAAAAGGGATTCGGTGTCGTACCAATTGTATAAATTGCCGTGCCAATGCGGGAGCGTTTCGACCGTCGAGAGCGTGCGCAGTAAAAAGTCACACAGCATTTTCGGCGTGATCAGGTAAAGGTCGCACGCCGCAAGTGCAGAACAAAGGCAAAGTCCGATGTTGGTCGGCGAAGTGCGGTGCGCCACACGTCCGACGGGTGCAGTCTGCACATTGTCGGGCGGCAAAAAATGATTTTGTGCGTTGCACTGCTCGGCATAGTATTTCCACATCGACGCACCATAGGAAATCAGCTTTTCCCGCTGTACCCCGCGCACTTCGCGGCTTTTGTCCGAATACGGAAGCTCGGAAACCCACGAAAAAATCGGCTCTGCAAGAAAGAACAGCGCCAAAAGCCGCGGGAACGCCGAGCCGAACAGCAAAAGCCAAACCGCAGACAGCAAAGACGGCAAAGCAGAAAGGACTCTGCCGAGTACAGTCCCCGCGCGTTCGCTGTCGGCGGCGGTGACCCATTCGAGCATATTGCGGTGTGTCAGGAATCTGCGCACAAAGCCCAATATAAGAGCACGCAGATTTGTATATGCCGTCACGGGCAGCAACAGTACCGACACGGCACCGTCCGCAATCTGCCGCACCGCATCGGGTGCGGTCTTGCCGTAAAACCGCGTTTGCAGTGCGGAAATTCCGCCCCGAAACAGCACGGATAAAAACGAGAGCAGCTGCTCGCTCACAAGCGACAGAACAGCGATACACAGCATACTGCGTGCGGCCTCAGGCGAAAAAAACGGACTGCTTAAAATCAGTATCCAGGAAAAAATCGGGGTTGCCGCGCGGCGCAAATTGTCGAACAGCTTATATTTTGCCGTAAAGGAAAACGGATTTTTGCGCACGCCGTGCGACGTGTGCAAATTTCTTCCCAACAACGCCGCATTTTGCATATCCCCGCGCACCCAGCGCCCCTGACGGGCAAAATAGGCGCGCGCACTTGACGGTACACCGTCGGATACCTGCACATCGGAAACAAATGCCGTGCGCAAAAGCTCCCCCTCGGGAATGTCATGGCTCAGAACTGTTTCTGCTTCGAATGCATCGGGTAACAGCTCCAAATAGGCATCGATATGGATAAGCCCCTTGCCCGTGAACAACCCTGCGCCGAACAAATCCTGCCAACGCTCCGACACGCGCATATCATAGCCCGACACGCCGCCCGCACCCGCCATAATGCGCGAAAACCGCGTTTTATAAACGGAGTCCAGCGTGTTTTCGACGCGCGGCGCAAAAATGCCGTAGCCTTTTTGAACACAGCCTCGTTCGGTGTCGATTTGCGGGGCGTTTTCGGGATGCTCGGCAACGCACAGAAGCGTATACAGACAGTCGAGCGTTAAGCGCGTATCGCTGTCTAAGCAGAACAGGTATTTTGCCGTCGGCAAAAGCGTGCACGCACCGTGCTGTACCGAAAACGGCGCGGTGTCGCCCGTACGCAGATACTTTACAAAATCGTTGATTGCACCGCGTTTCCGCTCCCTGCCTGTAAAAATACGCCCCGTCGGCGACCACGTGCGTTCGCGCACAAACAAGGAAAACACATTCGGGCATTCTGCATTCAGCTCGTCAATCATCGCCTTTGCCGCCGCGAGGTCGGCACTGTCCTCCGGGCAGACGACGCTGTTCGCGCCCTTGAGGTCCGCCAACAGGCAAACCGAGATACTCCCCTCGCCTGCGCGCAGATAGGTGTCGAGCAGACGGGCTTTTGTATCTGCCAGCTGTTTTGCACGCGGCAATAAGGCGGATACTGTAATGACGGTATGCGCCGAAGCGGGAATCTTGCCGCGCAAATCGGCGGCGGGCAGGACAAACGGCGGTACGCCGCACAAGAACAGGCGTTCTAAAATACTGCGGAACACCGCCCACAACGGGAAATACGACAAAACCGCAGGTAAAAAATCACCTTGCAGGAAGCCCAAAGCGACCGCACCGACAAGCGGCAGCAGTATTTCACAACAAAGCAAGATGCGTCCGCACACCCGATAGGACGGCAAAAGCAAGTCATACAGAGTGGTGTTTTTTCGCCGTGCTTCCTCCAACAGAAAATAGATTGCGGATTCTTCGGGGATATTTGCCTTTTGGGCATAGCTTGCCAGCCGACTGCGGTACAGCGCGCGCGTCGGGGCATCTGCGCAGGCAAAGCCCCTGTCGCGGCAAAGCAACGCTTCTGTTTCACTGCATACGGAAAACAGCTCCTGAAACGGCAAATCCGAAAGTGTGAAAAGCGACTGTACCGCGTTTGACAGCAAGGTTTGCGACCGCGTATGAATCGCATTTGCCGCCGCCGACAGAAACACCGTTTTCAAAAGCAGTTCTGTGAGCGTCAGCTCCGCGATGGTGAATTTTGCCTCCTGACACGCCGTACAAACCGCGGCAAACGACGGCAGTGTACCGTCCGTACAAAGCGCCGCGAGCACGCTGTACGCACGCGGAAAACCATCCGTGCCGCTCGGCAGATTCGGCGCATGCCGCACCGCGTCAAGTGCCGCACGCCCCTCCGTTTCCAAGCGAAAATAGGCTGACGTCAGCGTGTCGGCAAATTCTTCGCCGTGCACCCCCGACAAATGCCGATATGCGCGCTCCGCCGTTTTTAAATCTGCCTGCAGCTCCCGCTTCCATTTTTTTACTGCCGCGTTCTGCATCATTTTTTTCACCTCAAAAAACACTTGTGCTTTATTTTTCCCGAAGCTGAGGGGAGTTAAACCCGATATGGTTTAAAATGCCCTATTTTCGCTGAAACTGCGTTAAAAATCTCGGCATACGGCAGTATGCCGTCGATTTTATGCCTTGTTTCAACAAAAATATGTCTATTTTAAACTGCGAAGCACCGAAAACGCAGGAGTTGCGGATGAATTTTTGCGTTTGAGGCGGAAGGAAGGCCGACGCCTTCCGACGGTGAAAACGTGAAAAGTCGCCGTAAGAACAAGTTTTCGGCATATTGTGTTCAACTCTCCTCAGCTTATAGAATAATTCTGCCATTTTTCGCGAAAAGTATTCTATGACTGGGCTTTCGGAAAAAAACATCTGTTTTAAGTAAAAATTTATACAAAAATCAACATTGTGTTTATTTACAAATGCCGAAATTCGTGGTATGATAATATCTTAAAAAGAAAGAGAACAGGAGATCTCAAATGCCGAAATCATATAAGCTTCAGCGTGCGGCGATTGAAGTTGCACTGGACAAAACCCTGAAATACATCTACAAAGACCCTTACCCGAATCTGCAAAAGATGGCGGCAAGCGTCGGCAAAATCTTCGGCGGGCTTTTCCCTGCGGAAAATTTCAAGAAATTTCAAGCGGCGGCGGCCGACCCCGAAAATGTTTGGACACAATACGCTTTAAATATTCTGCGGGACACAGACCCGCGTGTCGTCAAGCAAATGCTGATGTCTCTCGGCGTGGATGCGGGGCTGTACGGCACGAAAACCGTCCGTGCGCTTCGTGAAGAACTGCACTGCAACGTGCCGTTTATTATTCTGTTTGACCCGACCAGTGCCTGCAACCTGAAGTGCAAGGGCTGCTGGGCGGCGGAATACGGTCACCGCCAAAGCCTTTCGAACGAGGAAATGGATTCTATCGTGACACAGGGTAAGGAGATGGGCACGCATTTTTATATGCTCACAGGCGGCGAACCGCTGATTCGCAAGGAGGACATCGTCTCGCTTGCGCACAAGCATCAGGACTGCGCATTTGTCATTTATACAAACGCGACGCTGGTCGATCAAAAATTCTGCGACGATATGAATGCGGTCGGCAACATCAGTTTGGCGCTGAGCTTAGAGGGCACGGAAGAATCCAACGACTGGCGGCGCGGCGACGGTGCTTACCGCAAAACGCTCGATGCGATGGAGCTTCTGCAGAAAAACAAGTGCCTGTTCGGTGTTTCGGTCTGCTACACGCGCAAAAATCTCGAGTACGTCACGAGTGACGATTTCATCGATATGATTCTCGAAAAAGGTGCAAAATACGCACTTTGCTTTAACTATATGCCTGTCGGACACGGCGCGGACAAGGAGCTGATTCCCACCCCCGCACAGCGCGAATTTATGTATCAGTGGCTTCGAAAGATGCGCAACTCCAAAACCGGCAAGCCGCTGTTCGTCATGGATTTCCAAAACGATGCGGAATACGTCGGCGGCTGTATTGCAGGCGGCAGAAACTATTTCCACATCAATTCTGCGGGCGACATCGAGCCATGCGTATTCATCCATTATTCCGACACGAACATCCGTACGCATACGCTCAAAGAGGCGTTGAAAAGCCCGCTGTTTATGCAGTATTATAAAAATCAGCCTTTCAACGACAATCATCTGCGTCCCTGCCCGATGCTGGAGAATCCCGAATACTTACGCGAAATGGTCAAGCAGAGCGGTGCACACTCCTCGGACTTACTGTATACAGAGGATGTGGATACGCTGTGTGACAAATGTGTGGATTTTGCCGCCGCTTGGGCGCCCGAAGCCGAACGCATTTGGACCTCGACCCCGCACCGTGACACACACACCCAATATTACCGCGACACCGCCGAGGGCAAAGCGGAATTTGGCTGTGCGGCGTGTGCTAATTGTGCGGCGTGCGCGGCACCTGCCGACGGGGCAGACGAGAACCCGAAAATCATATAATGCAAGTGCAATATGATTTTGTAAACCCCCACCGCATCTGCGGCGGGGGTTTTTGCAAAAAACTTTTTCAAAATCCGTTCACCAAACCGCTGTTACAGGTGTATTACAAGTGAAAGGGATGAAAACCATGCAGGAAAACGATAGGCAAAAAGAACCCGTTTCGGCGGACGCGCGCGAAGCGGTAGAGCGGTACGGAGATATGCTGTTTCGGCTGTGCTTCGTTCTGCTTCGGAACCGTCAGGACGCAGAGGATGCCGTGCAGGACTGTTTTATGCGGTATTTAAGCAAGGCGCCGCATTTCGAAAGCGGCGAACACGAAAAGGCATGGCTGCTTCGTGTGGCATCCAACCACTGCAAAAACGTACTGCGGTTTCGGTATGCGCATCCGTCTGTATCCATAGAGGAAATTCAGCCCTTTTCGGAAACGGAATCCGACAGGGAAATCTTAACCGTACTGCTGGCGTTGCCCTGCAATTATAAAACCGTTTTACAACTGTATTATATAGAGGGCTATAAAACCGCTGAAATTGCCTCTGTCTTGCATCTTTCCCTTTCTACTGTAAAAAAACGTCTGGAAAAAGGCAGAAAGCTTTTAAAAGAAAAGTATGATTTGGAGGATATGTGATGAAACGTCTGATTGACAGTGTACAAAAAATTCACCAAAGCGAAGAAAGCAAAGCGGCGCTTTTAGATACACTCGAAAAAGCACAGCACACGCGGCACGGAAAAGAACACGCGGTGCGGTGGGTCGCGGTTGCGGCATGCCTTGTTTTGACGGCGGTTGTCGCCGCGGTCGGCATTTCCGAAAATAAAACGCCGACAGAAAAGCTCCCTGTGCGCTCTTCCGAAAGCACGGAAAGCCGCATCGAGCTTCGTTTGGAATCCTACCGTGCTGGCGGACCTGCACAAGCGATGGTTTTGGGCGAAAAGCAAGCCGCGCCCGCAGACACATCTGCGGACGACCGCATTGCCTACTATGCTTTCCGCGCCCTGAATACGTCCGCGTATGACCGCATATACATCGGCTTGCGGCACACGACGGCGACGGAGGAATTGCCTGCAAGCCTGTTTTTCGGTATGGAGGACGGCAATTCCGGTGTATATGTGGCGCAGAAGATTACGGAATCCGACCCGAACCACCTCTTCAAAACGAGCGGGCATATGATGATTTATTCAAAATCCTTGGAATCCGATGAGGCTGTTTCTGAATCCGTGGAACGGGTTTTTCGCTTGGGATGCCCGAAGGACGGTACGGCGACATACGGTATTGTTGCCGAAAACGACACGGAAAATTCCCGAACCCTTTTAGAGGTGGAGCTTACGGAAAAAGACGGCACGGTGACCGCCGAGCTCCTGTCCCAAAGCATTTCGGAGCTGGACGGCAACGCCGAGTTCCCCTCAGTTCCGTCTAAGGAAGCTATTGAAGTCACCGCACCGTAAGGTTAAAATCTGCAATAGGCAAAGGGGCTGTAAAAAAATGCGCTTTTTACAGCCCCGCCGTACAAGGAGATTTTTATAATGGCTCGAAAAAAATTCATGTCATTTGTCATATGCTGCCTTGCTGTATCTCTTTTCGTATTTTGCTGTTTCGGATGCACAAAAGACGATGTGCAGGGTGAAATGCAGAAAATTATTGGGAGCGCCAGTCAGAACAATGGTGCGTCTTTAAAATCCGGCGGTATTGTTACCGACGCTCCGCCCAATGCACAAAACACGCATTTTTTCGGAGATTCGGTTCTCTTAGAAACGGTTACGGGAAATGAGGAGTACACCATCCGTAAAATGACGGTTTTAAATTCTCTTGCGTCCGAAAATTTTTCTTTTCCCGAACATCCGATAGAAAACGCTTGGGTTTCCGAAGACGGCGTCTTGAATCCCGATTATAGCTTTGTTCTTGTGGAGATGCGCGTAAAAAAAGCTGCAAAAGGCGAAGTGGAAAAGGAAGCAACGCTCGTCAATGTATTGAAATTGGTTTATAAAAGTGAAAACGGGGCAATTCTGCCGGCAGGCGAAATGGATTATTTTCAATTTGCCGAATCCGATAATGCAAAACGTTCCACGCTACCCAACGAGTATTTAGGCGTGTATCTTGAAGCGGGAGCGTCCATAGATTGCCGCGTCGGTTATTTTGTACCAAAAAACACTGTAAGCGATACCGGCAATTTGTTCTTCTCACTTGGAATCAATCCGGAAAAAACACAATATATCTATCCCCAATAAAGGAAGTGCTTTTATGCGGTCGGTGCTGTTCATGGAAATAAAAAAGGCGTTTACAAACAAGCTATTCCTGTTATCTCTTCTGACTGCCGCGGCAATTGCCTTATATGCAGCGGTATTCAGTATTTTGTCCTATTATAAATATACGGAAGCGGATTTGCTTTCTGCTTCCGTGTCAGGATTTTCGTTGAACCCTGAGCTTCCCGGCACCACGTTGTTTACAAGCTGGATTGGAGCGGATCATATTTCTCCTGCCGCCTCTTTATTCTATCTCTTACTGCCGCTGATTGCGGCTTTAGGCTACGGCTGGTCCTATTGCTCAGAATGTAAAAGCGGCTACATTAAAAATGTTACCACAAGAACATCCAAAACAAATTATTTCCTTTCAAAATATATTGCCGTGTTCTTAGCAGGCGGTACGGTTGTTACCGTTCCTATATTATTGAATATCATGGCTGTTGCGGTCTTTATTCCCGCAATACAGCCGGATGTATTTTATGATGTGTATTACGCTGCACATCCGTGGTCAACACTGACACCTCTTTTTTATGCGCATCCTGTTGTATACATGCTTTTAAAAATCGTTACGACTTTCATTTTTGCAGGCCTTATTTCTGAAATATGCATCTGCATTTCTTTTTTAAGTAAAAATAAATTTGTATCCGTATTTACACCGTTATTTTTGTTGCTTTTTATCAATTATCTTTCAAACACCGTAAACAACCTTCCGCAAATATCGCCGATTCAGTTTTTACACACAGGAAAGATATATGTTTCGCTTAGCGTTATCTGCCTTGAGGTCGTTCTTTTGTTTGCCGTAAGCTTTGCCGTAACTTTGGTAAGAGGAAAGAAAAATGACATTTTTTAAGCTATGTAAATATGATTTAAAAAGCGGTATGCGCAGAGAAAGTGTCAAGTATCTTGTTTGCGCCATCCTGTTTTTAGGCTTTTGCGTGGGATTTATATATACAAAAGGAAAGGGCTTAGAGGCACGCACATTCGGAGATTTTCTGTTTTTTATAACTGCGGGTATGGAGGAATATATTCCGATGCCGGGGAATATTTTTATGGTTCCTGCACTTTGGGTCTTGATGATTTTGGCACCCTTATACATTACGCTCTACTATCCCTTTTACGATTTGACGGCATACGGGAAAAATGTGCTGATAAATGCAAAAAGCCGCCTTGCTTGGTGGCTTTCCAAATGCTTTTGGGCAATAAGCTGTGTCTTTATATATTACCTTCTGCTATGGGGTGTTATCACTCTTTTCTGCGTATGCGGCGGCAAGCTGTCCTTGGATATTTCAAAGTCGCTTATCTTCAGACTGATTCCCATGCCATCCGAGGACTTCTGTTTCACCGAAGGGGATTTTTTACAGGGAGAGAATTTTGCGTTTCAAATTCTTTTTATGCCTATTTTGATTGTTTCGGCGCTTTCTGTTATGCAGATGACAATATCTTTGATTATAAAACCGTTTTTCAGCTTTTGTATCAGTGCAGGCATACTTGTGCTGTCCGCATATTATCTAAGCCCGTTTTTACTCGGCAATTATGCGATGTCGCAGAGAAGCGATTTATTGATTGACAACGGCGTTCATATGCAAACAGGCATTATCTTTTCACTTGCTCTGCTTACGCTGTCCTGTGTTGTCGGTCTGTGCATATTTATGCGTTATGATATTTTAAATAAGGAGGAGTGATGCAGGCATGATGCATATAATCGTCAGCCATGTTTCCAAAACAATCAAAAACAATCCTGTTATCCGAGATATTTCCATGGAACTGCACAGTGGCGTCGTATATGGCTTCAAGGGCATTAACGGCTCGGGAAAAACCATGCTGATGCGGCTGATATGCGGGCTTATCCGCCCAACGCAGGGTGAAATATCCATGAACGGAAAAATCCTCGGAAAGGATATATCCTTTCCCGAAAGCATTGGCATATTTTTGGAAAATCCTGCATTTTTGGATGCATATTCAGGCTTTCAGAACCTGAAATTGTTAGCTTCCATAAAATCCGTTGCATCAGATGCGGACATTCGCAACACGCTTCTGCGCGTGGGCTTGGACCCCGACAGCCGAAAAAATTATAAAAAATATTCCCTCGGAATGAAACAACGGTTAGGTATAGCCGCGGCGGTTATGGAAAAGCCCGACATTGTCATTTTGGATGAACCGACAAACTCGCTGGATGAAGGCGGTGTAAATCTTGTGAAACGCATTGTACAGGATGAAAAAGAAAGAGGCGCCTTGGTCATTATTTCCTGTCATGATGCGGAAATTCTGAAAGGGTTGTCAGATGAAACCTTTTTGTTAGAGCAAGGACGCTTGGTCGGACATATTACGGGGGGGAACATATGAAAAAGAAAGCAGTCGTGATTTCCCTTTGCTCTGTTTGTTTTGCCGCTTGGATTTTCGGTGTGATTTATACCAATGTTCGAGCAGAAAGACCTGTTGTCAAAACGTATTCTATAAACGAGCCTGTTCCCTATGAATCGGATTATTTCAGGCGTTCTGACAATATCCTAAGAGGCTATACCGCAACCGTTCTCGGTTCGGAGATTCTCCCCTATGATGCATATGCAGAAAAATACAATATTGATTTACCTGAGGTTGGGACAGACGAATTCGGGAATCCCGTATACAGACCGGAATATGTTTATGATATAGAGGTGAAATTTGCAAATACAGATAACGAAGACGGCGGCATCGATATGTTTGATACGCTTTTAGTAAACGGCGATGCACTTATGCTGCGCGCGGATGAATATTTGTGGGATAAAATGTACCCGCAGCTTGCCGGCTCCTATTCATTCCGTCTGCGTCCGAATACAGAAAAGGTGTTTCACATTCCCTTTGTTGTTGAGTCTGTATACAGCAAACGATATCCTATTGAAAAGATTAAAAAACAAAAGATGGCTCTGGTTATTTCCCAATATCCTGTAAAAAAAATAATAGAAATCCCGTAAAAAGGGGACAGTCCCCTTTTTACGGGATTGTTTTTTAAGCGTTGCTGTAGAAGAAGAGTCGCACATCGCACGAAGTGAATTTGACTCGCGCGTAGGGATGCTATAATCTACAATCCGATTAACGCCCCCTCCCCTAGGGGGCTGGCACGCCGCAGGCGTGACTGGGGGAGTTTTCCTTGTCCGTCCGCGGGCGCGCAATGCGCGCCCCTACGAGGTTGGCGCATCATCGTTGGGTTTGTGCAAAATCCGACCCGCAGAAGTCTGCAAAAAGCCCTACGGAACGACACTAAGGTCGTTCCCTACGCCCGCCCGAGCAAGTGAAAAATCTGCACAATCAAGCGACGAATCACCAACTCGTAGGGACAGCCCTCGCGGCTGTCCGTTTCGCGAGCGGTGCGCGCAATCGTCCCTAAGTATTCTGCGCGAATTACCGCATCAGCAACACGGTGGCGACTGTGCCGACAGCGGCGACCGCCCCGCTGCCGAGTGCCCAATATAAAATACTTTTTATATACCGACGGCGTGTTTTCGGCAGACGGTCGGGGGTCTGCAATGCCTTTTCGGCCGCCTTTCGCAGTTTTTCCTCATCCGCAAAGGCAAACTCCGGCTTCACAAAAAAGAACGCCCGCTCAAAATACGGCGAGCCGGTTTCCCGAATTTCCAACACCTGCCGATTGATTCCCTTGACCATATCTTCGCCTCCGTATTTGTTAACCATAGCGTACGTGTACGAAAGATTTCAGCTATAGTGTGGATAAAATTCCAAAAATTATGCGTCAAAGACGAGGAATCGGGGACGAAAAAATTAGGCGAATTTTGTCAATATGGGATTTTCACCAAACTTATAAACGGAAAGGATTATACAAATAGTATATCTTTTAATGTTCAAAAATGTTCAAAACCCTGTTCAAAATGTTAAAAAGTGCGCTGGAAATGGCGTAAATACTCCCTCAAACCCGAGTTTTGAACATATGTTTATAAACTTTGCGAAAGTTTTGCTGAAATACTATTTGTTTCGGACGCTTTACAAAATATACAGTTTGGAGCGGCGTGTAGTCAGATTCTAAGTTTTTTTCTTGTGCATTTTGCCATTGTGGATTTTGTACGGAATTTCCGAATTTTTTTGTGCGTTTTGAGCGTTTGTCGTGTATCCGCTTCGTCTACATACAATAATTATTAAGAAAATATTAATTATAACAAAGTATATTGCATTGCAAGGTAGTGCGTGCTATACTGTAGGCAGTGACAGGTACAGACGCGGCGGATTTCGCCGAATCCGTCCTGCAAATCCCAAGAAGAAAGGAGCGCAGGTATGAACACACAATTCAAAAAAGGCGTGTTAGAGCTATGCGTGCTCTCCCTTTTAAAACAGGGCGACAAATACGGCTACGAATTGGCGGATTCCGTCGGGAAACAAATTGATATTTCCGAGGGCTCGATTTATCCGCTGCTCAAGCGACTGCGAGCCGAGGGCTTCTTTGAGGTCTACTTGAAGGAATCTCCCTCAGGTCCCGCGCGTAAGTATTACCGTCTGACGCAAAAGGGTGCCGATATGCAAGTCCACCTTGAAAACGAATGGCGCGAATTTACTGCGAGCGTTTCCACTTTTATCGGAGGTGATTCTGAATGAACAAAACCGAATTTTTACAAGAGCTTTACAATCATCTTCTGCCGCTGTCCGCTGAGGAGCGCAGTGAGATCATAGCGGATTTCGAGGACCATTTCCGAGCAGGACTCGAACGCGGCAAAACTGAGGAGCAAATCTGTGCGGAATTGGGCAATCCGTATACGTGTGCACTGCAATTTCTGCGCACAAGCGATACGCAGCAGACCCCGCCCCCGCCGCCTCCGCAATACAATGCACCGCCCGCCGCACCGCCTGTGCCGCCGTACGGCAACCGCACACCGCAGTCGGTGAATGACCGACGCAACAAAACGCTTTGGGGCATTCTGTTTTTCATCGTACTTTTCTGCGCCATCGGCGTATACCCCGCAAGCATCGCTCTGATGCTGTGCCCGATTGCCATTCTGATTGCGGCAATCGTTGCGGTCGCCTTCGTGCCGACGGGGATAATGGTCGGTCTGATGATTTCGCTGTCGGTCTTTTTGTTCTCGCTCGGTCTGTTCGGCTTCCTTTTGACCACCTGGCTTTTGAAGCTGAGCTACCGCCGTGCGGGGTTTTAACGGGAGGTGAAAAAAATGAAAAAAGCACTTTGGATTACCGCAACCGTTGTCGTGATTTCCTTGCTCTGCACCGTCTGCTTCAGCGTTGCCCTCGGGTCGCAGGGGGTACAAACAATTCTGTCGCAGGATTGGGAGCAGAAACTTGCGTATTGGTCACATAATATAAAAGCGATTGACGATGCGTTAGATGCTGTGGATGATTTTGCCGACGCAAATACAGAAAATATGCCCAAGACGAACGAGCAAATCGCGGAATTGCCCTTGCGCGACGACCTGTATGTCCGTATGGACTGCGGTGAGGTTGTCATACAACGCGGTACAGGGGATAAGATCATTACCAAATTAGAGCAGTTCTCCCGCGATATCCATGAAACACGAAATCTTGTCTTGACGATCACCAACGAGAATACGCTTTCGGTATCCTATCCGAACGACTGGAATCATATACAGGCGCGGCTGACCATTACGATTCCGCACAACATCACAACACTGGATATCCATGTCAGTGCGGGCAATTTAGACATAGAGGATATTACAGCAACAACGCTGTCTGCCGATGTGGATGCGGGGAATATCTCGTTAGAGCGTGTCACCGCAAAAACCGCCACCGTACACACAGACCTCGGCGAAATTGAAATTGACGGCGATGTGCGTATGGAAGACAGCCTGACCGTAACCAACGATTGCGGCGATGTTGAGTTCGACATCCCGAGAACCGCACCGTATGTGCTGGAATTTCAGGTCGACATGGGAAATATACAGATTGATGAAGAAACCGAACGTCTGCACTACGGGAAAATTCAACGTACCGGAACCGGTGGCGACGGGTATTTCCTGCGAAATGACGTCGGAAAAGATGTTCAATATCACATTTCAGTCACTGTAAAATTAGGCAATTTAAAAATTGACGAAGCAGATTAAAAATCCTATTACAATATTTTATAAAAAGGAGTCTTTCCAATGAAAAAGAAACTGTATAGAAGCAATCAGGACAAAATGCTTTGCGGCGTGCTCGGCGGTCTTGCAGAGTACATCGGCATCGATTCCACCCTCCTGCGCATCATATATGCGGCAGTTGCGGCGTTTACGGCGGTATTCCCGTGCCTTGTGCTCTACATCATCTGCGCCGTAATCATTCCCGAAGCACCGTTTGATGTGGAACAGTAAGTCTTACAACACGCAAGTCTATAAAAAAACAGCAACAACCGAGAGAGCATACAGCCCTTTCGGTTGTTGTTTTTCTGTATTTGGAGTATGCGGGAGTTTGTCGCGAGAGGGCGGATGTACACAAAATTGTCATTCTGCGGCGCGGGCAAGCCCGCGCCGCAGAATATCACACCGCACAGGGTAAATTTAATGATTTGTAGGGAACGACCTCTGTGTCGTTCCACAAAATCTGCACAAAATAAATTTAATCCGCAAATCGTAGGGACAGCCCTCGCGGCTGTCCGTTTTTCCCACAGCACAAGGTTTAATGGATTCGCAAATCGTAGGGGTCGCTGTTCTCGCCTGCCGGCTCGGTCAGCGCTTCTAAGCTTCGCTTAGAGGTGTCCACTGGACACCCGCACTCTCAGCGACCCGCGGGCGAACACTGTGCGCGCCCCTACGGGGTTTGCGCATCACCGTCTTGTTGTACAGATTTCGGCGGGCGGATGAGGGCATCCGCCCCTACGGGTTGCGGTTTACCGTTGGGTTTGTGTGAACTCTGACCGTGCTCGGGCGATTCGTGAATCGCCCCTACAGGCGTAGGGAACGACCTTAAGTGTCGTTCCGTAGGGTTTTTGCAAATCCGACCATGCTTGGGCGGGCGTGGAAACCCGCCCCTACGAGGTTGGTGTGTCCCCGTTGATTTGTTCTAATTTCGCAGGCGCGCAATGCGTGTCCCTACGGGTGGCGCATCACCGTTGGGATTGTGCGAAATTCGACCGTGCGCGGGGCGCCGAGGTCGTCGCCCCCTACGAGTTGTGTACCACCATTTGGTTTTTTATTTTCCTCTCGTCAACAAACACACCGTTTCCACATGGGCAGTATGCGGGAACATATCAACGGGTTGGATTTTTTTGACGGTGTAACCGTTTTTGCAAAGATAGAGCAAATCGCGCTGTTGGGTTTCGGGGTTGCAGGAGATATAGACAATCCTTTGCGGGGCAAGCGTGACGAGCGACGAAAGGAATGTGCGGTCACTGCCCGCACGGGGCGGGTCCATCAACACCACATCGGCGTGTTCGCCCGCATTTGCCGCCGCAAGCATAAATTCGCCCGCGTCCGCTTCGACAAACCGAATATTTTGAATCTGATTGATTTTGGCGTTTTCTTTTGCGTCCTTGACAGCGTCGCCGTTCAATTCCACGCCGATGACCTGCTTTGCGTGCGGGGCGGCGAAAATGCCGATCGTTCCCGTTCCGCAATAGGCATCAATGACAGTTTCCGTACCGCGCAGGTCGGCAAACTCCAGCGCCTTGCGATACAAAACTTCCGTTTGCACGGGGTTGATTTGGTAAAACGCACGTGCCGAAATACGGAATGTCATATCGTCGAGCTGCTCCTCAATCTTGCCGTCGCCGAACAGGACTATTTCCTCTTTGCCGAGCACCATACTCGTCCGACGCGGATTCACATTTTGCAACACGGTCGTGATTTCGGGATGCGCTTTTAAAAGGGCGTTTACAAACGAGCGCTTTTTCGGAAACTCACGCGTGCCCGTCACCAAAACAACCATAATCTGTCCGCTTCGAAAGCCGCGTTTCACAAGCACGTGCCGCAAAAATCCGCGTTTTGTATCGGGGTCGTACGGCAGGAGCTTAAAGCTTTTTAGCAGCTTACGCACGGTGACGATAATTTCATCGGCTTTTTCGTCCTCAGTGCGGCAGTGTTCCACGGCGACTACCTTATGCGACGCCGCCTGATACACGCCCGAAATAATATTTTTATGCGCATCCAGCGCGAACGCCGCCTGCACCTTGTTGCGGTAATGATAGGGATTTTGCATCCCGATAATCTCTTCCACGCGGCAGAAACGTCCGAGCAAGCGGATGCACAAAACCTGCTTATGCTTTAACTGCTGTGCGTAGGTCAGATTTTGCAGTTGACAACCGCCGCATTTTTTAGCATACGGACAGCCGTGTCGGGATCGCGCCATCGGGAAATACCCCTTTCAGATAAAATTCGTTTCAATGTAACAGTATCATAGCACGTTTTTGCTGTTTTGACAATCCGTGCCGACGGATAGCCCGGCGGCGCAAAATCTGTCAATTTGTTTGGGCGGTTAAAACCGGCTTCAGAGCTTCGGGAAGAAAACGTACAAAAACTGGGAATAATAGGGCTTGATATACAACACTTTCAAGCGTAAATGGCAATTTGCACAAATATTCGTTTTGGTTTTCGTGCAACATTTCGACTGATTTTTATTTACAAATGCCGGTGGAAGTGCTATAGTAAAGATACAAAAAGATATTGTGAAAGGAGTGAAAAAGAATGTTAGATCAGTTAGGTCAGGTTATCAATCAGTTGATGGAGGCGTTAACCAGCCTCGGTCTGCCGATGGATCAAATTACCGAATTTTTCGGCGGTCTCATGTCAAAGATTGCAGAAATCCTTGGGCCGATTATCGGTGGTATCGGCGGCTAATCAATTGGTCAGTCGGACGGCGGCGTATTTTCGCCGCCGTTTTCTTTAACCATAGCACACGCGTACGAACACGCCCAAAAGGCCTGCCTTGCGGGCACTTTTAAACTTATCGCCCTCGCAAGGCGTCAGCCTTGCTTCGCGCTCTGCGTCCAAAATTGCACCGCAATCCGTGCCTTTTGGGTCGCAGAATTTTCGAGTGCAGAATTTTTGACTCTGCGCGGCACAAAACGCAGTCAATCCTTTCGGATTGACGAGGATTTTAACAAAGCAGAGGCGGAAAGGCTGCCGCGAAAATCGTGTTCGGACGCGTGCGCTATGGTTATACAGAGGACTCTATATGAAAAAAATTTTGAATAAAGGCTTGCTGTGCATCGGGGTCTGCCTGTTGCTTTTATGTCTGTGCAGCTGCCGAGGTGAAAAGACAGATGACCCGAGCAGCACTGCAGCGCCCTTCACGGTAGAAACACCACCAAGCACGACCGCGCCCGAAAGTACAGCCCCGCAAACGGCTGCGCCTGCCGCGCCTACGGAATCCACGACCGCCGCACCGCAGAAAAAAGGCGATATGATATTCACCGAGGACGCGAACGACCCGTTTATGCAGGCAATCGTGCAGAAATATAATGTTGACCCTGCACGGTTGGCGGGAATTTATATGTCCCCCGCAAGCGACAGCAATTATTTTTGGGAGTTTGACGGCACGACCGATGCCAACGGAAAGCTTGTGCGCAATGCGGACACCTTGAAATACGTCTACACTGTGACAGCAGACAGAAGCAAGATTTGCCGCACAGGCGGCCTTACCGGTAATGACGGGCTGACTGCCGCGCAAGGGTATGTGGTCTTTGAAACCAACAAACAGCTGATGGTGCCGAAATTTGAAGCCCGGCTTGCAGGGAATTGAATACAGACGGAGGGAAAGACACGTAAGAGCAGACTTTTTGGGCGATTTGTGAATCGCCCTACAAATGGTGTGCAAAATTTTGTCATTCCGAGCCGTCAGGCGAAGAATCTCCTTTTGTAGAGGCTTGTTCTGACAGATATCCTTCGCTTTGCCCAGGATGACAGTGCGGGCTACGTGCAATCGCCCCTACGGGTTGCGGTTCACCGTTTCGTTTGTGTAAATTTGCAAGGTCGCTCGGGCGCTTCGTGAAGCGCCCCTACGGATTACGCCCCCCGAATTTTTTCAGGAAAAGAAAAAATAAACTTTTAATCAACGTAAAAACCCGCTCTCTCATTTTTTGAGGGAGCGGGGTTTTTGTATGCTTTTTTCGTGTTTTTTACGCCTTTCGTGTCTTTTCCGTCTTACGACAATTCAAACTGTCCTGTATACAGCTGATAATATTTGCCTTTTTGGGCAATCAAATCGTCGTGGTCGCCGCGTTCAATGATTTCACCGTGCTCCAGCACCATAATCGCATCCGCATTGCGAACGGTGGAAAGTCTGTGTGCAATGACAAATGTGGTTCTGCCCTGCATCAGCTTATCCATACCCTGTTCAATCAAATGCTCCGTGCGCGTGTCGATAGAGCTGGTTGCTTCGTCCAAAATCAGCACGGGCGGGTCGGCAACGGCGGCACGGGCAATCGCGAGCAGCTGGCGCTGTCCCTGGCTCAGGTTTGCGCCGTCACCGGTAATGACAGTGTCATAGCCGTTCGGAAGCCGCGTGATAAATTCGTGCGCGTTGGCAAGCTTTGCCGCCTCTACGATTTGTTCATCGGTCGCCTCCAAATTGCCGTAACGAATATTTTCTGCGACCGTGCCTGTAAACAAGTGCGTATCCTGCAAAACCATTGCGAGGGAACGGCGCAAATCCGCTTTTTTGATTTTCTGAATATTAATGCCGTCATAGCGGATTTTACCCGACTGAATCTCATAGAATCGGTTCAAAAGATTGGTAATCGTGGTTTTGCCTGCGCCCGTAGAGCCGACAAACGCAATCTTCTGCCCGGGCTTTGCGTACAGGGAGATGTCGTTAAGCACGGTCTTTTTGCCGTCGTAGCTGAAAATCACATTTTCAAACTCCACATCGCCCTGCAGCCGCTGATAGGTGACAGACCCGTCGGCGGTGTGGGTGTGCTTCCAAGCCCAAACGCCTGTATGCTCAGCGCATTCGGTGAGTGTGCCGTCTGCATTCTCCCTCGCGTTGACAAGCTTGACATAGCCCGCATCGGTTTCCGGCTTTTGGTCAATAACGTCAAAAATGCGTTCCGCACCCGCGAGTGCAGATAAAATATTGTTAAACTGCTGAGAAAGGTTGGTCAGCGGCTGCGTGAAGGAACGGCTGTACTGCAGGAACGAAAGCACCGTACCGACGGACATACTGCCGCCGATAGTGAACGCGCCGCCGACTGCCGCAAGCACGGCATAGGTCACGTGGGAGAAGTTGCCCATAATCGGCATCAATGCACTCGCAAAGGTATTTGCCTGTGTTGCGGAATGCTGTAATTCATCATTCAGCGCCGCAAATTCCTCCATAACCTTTTGCTCGTGATTAAAGACCTTAACAACCTTCTGCCCCTCTACGGTTTCTTCAATATACCCGTTTGCCGCACCGAGCGCGGTTTGCTGACGGCGGAAATATTTTGAGCTCTTCGAGCCCATTTTCTTAATAATCAACAGCATCACGGCGATGAACACAAGCATAATTGCCGTTAGGCGGAGGCTCAGCACACACATCATCGCAAACGTACCGACAACGGATACAAGTGAGGAAATGGTCTGCACAAAGCCCTGGCTTAAAAAGTTGCGGACGGTATCCACATCGTTTGTGTAGCGGCTCATCAGCTCGCCGTGGGTATGGGTATCGAAATACGAAATCGGCAAATCCTGCATCGCGTCAAACAAATCCTTGCGGATGGTGTTGACCGTGGACTGCGACAGCGTCAGCATAATGCGCGCATAGCCGTAAGACGCCAGTGCGCTGACCAGAAACAGACCGCCCATTTTGGCAAGCATCACAATCAGCGGACCGAAATCCGCATTTTCTGCACCTGCGGCAATCATCGGCGTTAAGAAATCGTCGGTCAAAATCTTAATAAAGTAGGACGCGGAAAGCATACCCGCCGTACTTAAGAGAACCAACAGAACGACCAAAATCAAAAGCCATTTACGCCGCGCAAGATACCCCATTAAGCGGGATACGGTCTTGCCTGTGTTTTTCGGCTTTTGGAACTTCATATTTTTTGCATGCGGTCCCGGCATCAGTGCTCGCCTCCTTCTGAAACAGATCCCTTTTGCTGGGAGTAGTAAACCTCGCTGTAAATCGGACTGCGCTCGAGCAGTTCCTCGTGCGTGCCCATATCGGCGATTTTGCCGTTATCGAGCACGATGATTTTATCTGCATCCTCCACAGAACTGATACGCTGGGCAATAATAATTTTCGTGGTATTCGGGATGTCGTTCTTGAACGCTTCGCGGATTTTGCTGTCGGTGAAGGTATCCACCGCGCTGGTGGAATCGTCCAAAATCAGGATTTTCGGTTTCTTTAAAAGTGCGCGTGCAATGCAAAGACGCTGTTTTTGCCCGCCCGAAACATTCACGCCGCCCTGCCCGAGGTCGGTGTTGTAGCCGTCAGGGAAGGTGGAAATGAAATCGTGCGCCTGTGCGGATTTGCACGCGGCAACCAATTCCTCGTCGGTGGCGTTTTCATCGCCCCAACGCAGGTTTTCGGCAATCGTACCCGAAAACAGAACGTTATTTTGCAGAACCATACTCACCGATTCGCGCAGTTCTTCAATCGTATAGTTTTTGACGTTGTGCCCGCTCACGAGCACTTCGCCCTCGGTTACGTCGTAAAGACGCGGAATGAGACTGACAAGCGTGGTTTTCGCACTGCCCGTACCGCCGATGATGCCGATCGTTTCGCCCGAACGAATAGTGAAATCGGCGTGATCCACCACATTCTTTTCGCCGTCCTTATTATATTTAAAGGAAACATCGCGGAATACGATTTCGCCGTTTTTGACCTTTAATGCGGGGTCGGCAAGGTCGTCGTTGATGTCAGGGGTTTCATCCAGCACTTCCTGAATACGCGAAGCAGACGCGCGCGACATCACGTACATCACAAACATCATCGCAACCATAACGACGGACATCAAAATCTGCATAATGTACTGCAAAATAGTTGCGAACGCGCCGATTTCCATTTCACCTGCCACAATGTAGGTGGAAGAAATATAAGAAATCGCAAGAATCGTGCCGAACATCGCAATCATCATCAGCGGCTGTGCGGTGACCATCAGCTTTTCTGCGGAAACCGCCGCCTGCATCAGTCGGTCGTTGGCATCTTTAAACTTTTTCTTCTCGTGGTCGCCGCGCACAAACGCCTTAACCACGCGAATGGCAATCAGATTTTCCTGCACGGATGCATTTAAACCGTCAAACATTTCAAACATTTTCTTGAAACGCTTCATCGCAATCGGTCCAAAGATAACCAAGGTCACAAGAATCAGCGGAATCACGTACAAAAACACCTTGGAAACGCGTGCACTGATAGAAAAGCTCATAAACATCGCGCAAATAAATTGCAGCGGTGCACGGAAGAACATCCGCAGCATCATTTGGTACATATTCTGCACGGTGGTCACGTCGGTCGTCATACGTGTGACAAGCGAAGCGGTGCTGAATTTGTCAATATTGGCAAAGGAAAAGGTTTGTATATTTTTATACATCGCCTCGCGCACGCGCGCGCCCAAGCCCATACTTGCGACTGCCGCCAAGCGTGCCGCCAGCGCGCCGCACAACAGCGACAGCCCTGCGAACATCACCATTTTGCCGCCCGTGACGAGCACATAGTGCATATCGCCGCCCGAAATGCCGATGTCAACAATCTTTCCCATATACAGCGGAATCAGCAGTTCCAGTACGACTTCGCCGACCATTAAAAGCGGACAAATCACGGACTGAATCCAATAGGGCTTTGCGTATTTAATCAGTTTTCCCATAACAAGGGTCACCTCCTGTACAAAATTCTTCTTTCATCATTTCTGTAAGCTCCTGCGCCTGCGGCAAATCCGCCGCGAGATTCCCGCAAAGGCGGGCAAGCATACTTTGCAGTGTTTCAAGCTCTGCCGTGGTAAAGCCTGCATAGAGCTTACGGTCAATTTCTTCAAAGCATTGGTGAATATAATCGCGCTGTGCCTTGCCTTTTTCGGTCAGCCGCACAAAATTACGCCGCAAATCCTCTGCGTCCGCCTCTTTTTCAATCAAACCGCTTTTCTGCATTCGCCGCAGGGATACGGCAACCGAAGCGGGCGAAACATTCAGCGTTTTGGCAAGCTCGTTTTGTGTGCAGACACCACGGTCTGCCAGTACGTCTAAAATCGGCGGCTGTCCGAAATATACCTCGCTGTCGCGCAGCGCGCGGTGCACGGTCAAGTGCCGTTCCCATTCCAGGTCGTGCAAAAGCTTCGAAAGCGTATGATATTGCTCTGTCATTCCAACGCCCCTTTCCACTTGATTCTTAAAAATAAATATTTAACCGATTAACGAAGTAATTTTACGCGATTATTTTTTTATTGTCAACAAAAAAGTTGTGAAATTTTTGTGAATGTTGTTAGAGGATTTTGTGGTGCCCTGGTGGGGTGCGCATAAGCCTGTCATTCTGAGCGAAGCGAAGAATCTCCATCAGAGCAATGTAAATTTGATTCGCAAATTGTAGGGGTCGCTGTTCTCGCCGCAGATTTGTGCAAAATCCAACTGCGCTCGGGCGATTCGTGAATCGCCCCTACAGGTGTAGGGAACGACCGAAGACGCGTTCCGCGAGGGTTTTGCAAAATCCAGCCGTGCTCGGGCGGGCACGGAGACCCGCCCCTACGAAGTTTGCGCACCGCCGTTTGGGTTTGTGCGAAATCCGACTGTGCTCGGGCGGATGAGGTTACGGCTTCGCCATTACCCTTTTGTCTGCTTCGCAGACATTTCCCCTATTAGGGGAATCTTCATCCGCCCCTACGGTGCCGATTTTTTGAAAAATTTTGAGATAATCAACATTTTCTTCCAAAGTGTTGCACGATATTGCGTGAAATCCCTGCCGCTTCAAACTATTGGTGAAAGGCGCTTTCGAAACGGAGTCGTGCCGAGTCGTGCGATTCCGTGCATCAAAGGTATCTGTTCTTTTAAAACAGATACGAAACAAAAAGGAGATGTTTTTATGAAAACCACGCTATCCCAAAAAGAAACGGCGTTTTGCCGTGCGTTTGTCCGCACCCGCAACGGGCGCGAGGCGGCGGCATCGGCGGGATTTTTGCTGTTTCCCGAAAAGGCGGCGCAAAAAATGCTTGCACAGACGGCGGTGCAGGAAAAAATTGCCGCGCTGGAAACAAAAGAAAATGCCACGCGTGCCGAGCTGCTCGCAGGCTATCGCCGATTGGCATTCGGCTCGGTTGCCGATGCGGTGCGTTTACTGCTCGCCGCTGAGACGGGCGAAGCACTCGACCCCGAAACGCTGGATTTATTCTCGGTTTCGGAAATCAAGCGTCCGAAAGGCGGCGGGCTTGAAATCAAATTTTTCGACCGCCAAAAAGCCCTTGACAGGCTTGCGATGTTAGAGAGCGAAACTGCGGACGGCGCACTGCCGTTTTACCGCGCATTGGAGCGTTCTGCGGCGGCGATAACCGAGAGCGGGGGCGCGATTGGATGAAAGCTTCTGCCTTTAAACAGTTTTCTCAAAAGCAATTAGAGCTTTTGACCTGGTGGTGTGACGAAAGCCCCTTTCACGACTTTGACGCCATCATCTGCGACGGCGCAGTGCGCAGCGGCAAAACCGTCTGTATGTCGCTTTCCTTTGTATTTTGGGCGTTTTACCGATTCTCCGACCAAAGCTTCGCGCTGTGCGGCAAAACCGTAACGGGCTTACGGCGCAATGTGGTCACGCCGCTTCTGTCGCTTCTTCGGGAGCTGGGCTTTGCCTGTCACGAGCAGACGTCCAAAAATCTGTTGGAAATTGAAAAGGGCGGGCGCAAGAACCGATTCTATTTCTTCGGCGGCAAGGATGAATCCTCTGCCGCGCTCATTCAGGGTATGACGCTTGCGGGCGTGATGCTCGATGAGGCGGCACTGATGCCCCGCTCCTTTTGCGAACAAGCGATTGCGCGCTGTTCGGTCGAGGGCTCGCGGCTGTGGTTCAACTGCAATCCCGAGCATCCCGCGCACTGGTTTTACAAGGAGTGGATTTTGAAGCGGGCGGAAAAAAACTGCCTGTATCTCCACTTTAGAATGCAGGACAACCCCTCTTTGTCCCCCGCCATGCTCGAACGCTACCGTTCGCTTTACAGCGGTGCGTTTTACGAGCGGTTTGTCGAGGGCAAATGGGTCGCGTGCGACGGTCTTGTGTATCCGTTTTTTGACGGCAGTTATCTTTACGACGTGCCGCGCAGCTTTACGCGCTTTATTGTCTCGTGTGACTACGGAACAGTCAACCCCACCTCGATGGGGCTTTGGGGGCAAAGCGACGGCGCGTGGTACCGCATTGACGAGTTCTACCACAGCTCCAAGCGAGAAGGCTTTCAGATGACCGATGAGGAATATTACCGTTCGCTTTGCACCCTCATCGGCGACAGAACCGTAGACTGTGTTTTGGTAGACCCGTCGGCGGCGTCGTTTATCGAATGCATCCGCCGTCACGGAGAGTTCGCCGTCCGCCGTGCAGATAACGATGTGCTCGGCGGGATTCGCAAGACCTCGGACGCACTCAAAAAACGGGAAATCCGCATTTGCAGGTGCTGTCCCGACATCATTCGGGAATTTTCTTTATACCGCTGGGATGAAAATGCGCGGTACGATGCCGTCAAAAAGGAAAACGACCACGCGATGGACGATATGCGCTACTTTGTCAGCAGTATCTTGCACGACGAGCCCGACAGCTTCTTTGCCGTCGCCTGTAAAAGGGAGGTGATATGATGGCAAAATCCCGAAAAAAACAAGATGCAGTCCCCGAAAATCCGCCCGTATTGGCAAGCGGCGGCGCGCCGTTTCGAGAGCCGTTCGGCGCACTCGGCACATACAGCGTTCCGCCTGCGCTTTGCGGGGATTTATACCGCACCCTGCGCGAGGCGATTCCCGTCATCAACGCGGGCATTTACAAGCTGATTCGCCTGACAGGCGGCTTTCAGGCGGTCTGCGCCGACAAGCGTTTTCAGCCGATTTTGGATGACTTCTGTCAAAACGTGCCCGCCGACAGCGGCAGTGTGTCCCTGCAAGGGTTTATTGACTGCTTTTTTGAACAGCTTTTGACCTACGGCACAGCGGTTGCGGAAATGGTGCCCGACAGCACGGGCAAAATCCGATACCTATACAACGCGCCGCACACGGCATACCGCCTGCGCCGCAGTAAATCTGACTTTCGCCGTCCCGAGGTACTGCCCGCCGACGATTTGACGGACACGCCCCTGCCGCATCAGGATAGGCTGGTTGTGTGCACCTTGGGTGCACAGCCCGGCGAGGTGTACGGGACTTCGCTTCTCAGCGGCTTACCGTTTGTAAGCTCGGTGCTTACAAAAATCTACAACGCCGTCGGGCAAAACTGGGAACGCGTGGGCAATGTGCGCTTCGCCGTAACCTATAAGCCGGGTGACGATATGGGCGGCAAGGCCTACGCCAAGGAACGTGCGATGCAGATTGCCTCTCAATGGAGCGAGGCGATGCGCAGTCGCGAAGTACGCGATTTTGTGGCGGTAGGCGATGTGGATATCAAGGTCATCGGTGCGGACAACCAAATCCTGGACAGCGAAGTGCCCGTGCGCCAAATGCTCGAACAAATTGTTGCGAAGCTGTCGCTCCCACCGTATATGCTTGGGCTTTCGTGGTCCACAACCGAGCGTATGGCATCGGAGCAGGCGGACATTTTAACGACGGAATTGGAGCATTACCGCCGCGTGCTGACGCCTGTACTCGAAACGATTTGCCGCACGCATCTGCGTGCCTACGGCTATACGGGCAAAACCGAAATCGTGTGGGACGACATTCTCCTGCGCGACACGGTTGAGGATGCGACCGCCCGCCATTTGGACGCACAGACGCAAGAGATTCTTGAAAATTTATAATCATTCAATCTTATACTCCACCCGAAAGGAGGAAACAAAATGCAAAAACAGTTCAAAACCCAACCCGAATGCGGCACGGTTTCCGACAAAACCTTGGAGAAAATCAACCGATTTACAAAGAAAAAGCTGTCTGCCGACGAGGTATATGTATTTTCCGCTGTGCTTTGCGACAACGAAATCGACCGCGACGGCGAACGCTTTTCGGTAGCGGCACTGTATGCGCTCGCACCGCTGTTCGAGGGCAAAACCGCGATTCTGAACCACAGTATGGACGCCGCCGACCAAAGTGCGCGTACCTTTGAAACACAGGTTGTGGTCGATTCTACGCGCAAGACCGCGTGCGGTGAGGATTATACCTATTTGCTCGCGCGCAGTTACCTGCCGCGCATTGCAAAGAACGAAACGCTGATTGCCGAGATTGACGCGGGCATCAAAAAAGAGGTGTCCGTCGGCTGTGCCGTTGCGAAACGCATTTGTTCGGTCTGCGGTGCGGATGAGCGTCAAAGCCCCTGCGGTCACCGCCGTGGCAAGGTGTATGACGGCAAAACCTGCCATTACATTCTGGACGAACCGACCGACGCTTACGAATGGTCGTTTGTCGCCGTACCTGCGCAGAAAAACGCGGGCGTGACAAAAGCCTTCCGTGATGCGGACGCGCTTTGCAAGGCAATTCGTGAAAAGCAATCGGACGCCCTGACCCTTTCCCGCGCGGAGCTGACGGCACTCGCCGACAAGCTTGACGCCTTGGAAAAATCGGCGGCAGACGGTGCGATGTACCGTGACACTTTGCGCGCCCGCGCCGTCAAAGGCTTTGCAAGAACACTGCCCGCGCTCGACAATACGCTTGCCGAGGCACTCGTCTCGACACTTTCTGCGGCACAGTTAAAATCGCTCACTACCGCGCTCGACGAAACCGCCGGGAAGTCGTTCCCCGCTGTGCCGATGCTTGCAAACGGTGAAAGAGCGAGCACCGCACAGCCGAATACGGCGTTCAAGTTTTAGGCGGTTGCGTGAAGCTGTGATTCTGAGTAGGGAACGACCTTAAGTGTCGTTTCCTAGGGTTTCAGCAAGTTTCGGCGTAACGCGTAGGGACGGACATCCTTGTCCGTCCGCGGGCGAACACAGTTCGCCCCTACGGTTTGTGCATCGCCATCGGGGTTGCGCAAATTTGCAAGGTTGCTCGGGCGGGCGTGGAAGCCCGCCCCTACGGAGGTTGCGATTCGCCGTTGGATTTTTGTAAAATCCAGCAGTGCTCGGGGCGCCGAGGTGCGGGTGTCCAGTGGACACCTCTAAGCGAAGCTTAGAAGCACCGACCGAGCCGGCAGGCGAGAACGTCGCCCCCTACGGGGTTTTCGATTCACCGTTGGGTTTGTGCGAAATCCAGCCGTGGCTCGGGCGCAACGCGCAAGCGCCCCTACGGGGGTGGGCAAACCCATTACGGCAAAGCAGCAAAACGATTTGTTTTATCAAAAAGCACGAAATAAAAAGGAGAGAAAAAATTATGGCGAATTTTGAAACCATCAAACTGGATAAAGGGCTTTACACCGCCCGCGAGGGATTTACGGCTTCTTTGGAAGCGGTTGACCCGTCCGAAAACTACAAGGGCACGGCATTGGAAGGCTTGGATGCATTTGAGCGTCAGCTCAAGCGTTTTGACATTAAACTGCACGGCGCGGCGAGCGACTGTGTGGAAAAATTCTTCCAAACCACCGACAGCGCGGCACTGTTTCCCGAATACATTGCCCGTGCCGTGCGCAAGGGCTTGGAGGAAGCGGATTTACTGCCCTCTATTGTCGCTACCAAAACGGAAATCAACGGCTTGGATTACCGCACCATCACTTCCGTACCGACCGAGGCGGAAAAGGAACTGAAAATCACCGCCGAAGGTACAGCGATTCCCGAAACTGCGGTGCATACGCAGGAAAATCTTGTCAAGCTCAAAAAGCGTGGTAGAATGCTTGTCGCGTCTTACGAGGCACTGCGTTTCCAGCGTTTGGATTTGTTCACCGTTACCCTGCGCCAAATCGGTGCGTACATTGCGC
Source organism: Bacillota bacterium (assembly GCA_021769885.1). Classification (GTDB taxonomy): domain Bacteria; phylum Bacillota; class Clostridia; order Oscillospirales; family Acutalibacteraceae; genus Fimenecus. Next base: position 41,940 of record JAETSA010000009.1, read on the forward strand.
GCACACAGCTTAAAGACGCAGTGGATGTGCTCATAAACGGTGACGGGAACGATAATGCCGCGCCGACCGTGTCTCTCGGCGGCAAGGCGATTACCTATGCGAGCCTTGTCGATTTTTGGAACACCTTTGACCCGTATGCGATGAATACACTCATTGCCGCACCCGATATGACGGCTTCGATTCTGAAATTGCAGGAGATGCGCGACGCGGCAGCAGGTCTTACCTTCCACGGCGACGGCAAACAGGTGACGCCCCTCGGTGCAACGCTCTTAAAGAGCAGTGCCGTTCCCGCAGGCAAGCTCATCGGTTTGGACAAAACCTGCGCGCTTGAACAGGTTTCGGCAGGCGGGATTCTGACGGAATACGACAAGCTGATTGACCGTCAATTGGAACGCGCCGCAATCTCGCAGATTTCGGGCTTTGCAAAGATTTATGCCGATGCCGCACGGGTGCTCGCCTGACCGTCAAAAAGGGAGGCTGGAAAATGATCGATGTAATCGCGGTTACTGAACTCCTGCGCCGATTTTCGATGCTGGAGGAAAGTGCCTTGGCCGACGCTCTGCCGACGGTCGCCGTCACCTGTGCGGAATGCACGGAAAAACTGCGTGACGGGGCATTCGCGGAAAACCCCGCCGTGTTAGAGGCGACAGCGGCACTGTGTAATTACCGTTTACTGCTGCGCAGTGATACCTTGCGTGACGGCACAACCGCCTTTAAGGCAGGAGATGTTTCCCTGGCGGTCAGTCCTGCGGCACTTTTGGAAACCGCCGTGCGTCTGCGCGACGAAACCTATGCAGCGGCGGCACGGTATTTTAACGATACAGATTTCTTATTTCGGCAGGTGTAAAGTATGGAGCTCGGATTTCAAAAATACGGCAGAAGCGTGCGTCTGACGGACGGTGCGGGCTGGGTTTCTTCGGAATACAAGGCATTTTTACAGCCGCTTCGCTACAAAAATAAAATGTATTTGGAGGGCACATATACGCCCATCGGCAAAGACCAAAACGATTTGTATTTGTATATCGGACCGAAAGGACACGATATCACACGCCTTCCGAAAAACGCCCGCCTGTTGGACAGCGACGCGCGCGAATACATTTTACAGAGAACCGAAAAGGTCTGCCGGGGGGATGTCCCGTTTTATTTCTGGGGAATCTTAAAGGCAGTGAGCGAGGTGAAAAAAGTATGAACTCAGCACCGATTTTCATAAAAAACATCATAAAAACGCTTAAGATAAATCCGCTCTTCGAAAATATAGAGTTGGTTGCGGCATACGAAAATGAAATCAAGCCCTACCCTGTGACCCATCCGATTTTGGCGTTTGCCGTGCAGTCAGAAACCGTGAGTGACCGCTTAATCGACATTGCCACAGACGGTTCGCAAACGCAGTCTAATCGGCGCAAGGTCGAAACGGTGTTCAAGGTGAGTGTTTTTGTGCCGTACGAAAGCGGTACGGTAGAGGCATACCGTATGGCGGACTACCTGTATTCCACATTGCTGTTTCAGACGACGCTTCCGATTGTCGGCTGTAAATATGCAGACTGCAATTATGTACGCGACTGCGGTGCGCTGGTGTTGGATACAACATTTACAATGTGTACGGAAGTCAGTGAATAACCGCAAAAACAGCACGGGATAAAATCGAAAACGGGCAGAACACAAAATTGTGTTCTGCCCGTTGTTTTTGTGCGGATTTTTCATTGTTTGAATGGATACGATGCGTAGGGAACAACCGATGACGCGTTCCGTGAAGTTGCATCAAACTTCAGCGGGTGCTGGGTGCACGCCCCTACGGGTTGCGGTTCACCGTTAGGTTTGTGCGAAATTCAGAATACTTCCACACAGTGCACTCTGCCTGCGAAATCGGCGGTATAGTACGCCGAGTCGGTCACGGCGGTTTTGCCGAAAATCGGTGCACCTAAGGGTACACTGCCGAGCACACTGCCGTCCGCTTTCGAAACACGGTACAGCTTGCCGTCGGACGCACCGAACAACAGTGTGTCGCCGCAATCGACAGGCGTGGATTCCACCGTCTGCGTCTCGCCGTTTGTATACGGTGCGGTGTAGACAAGTGCTTTGCCGACCGCGCATTCCCACAAAATTTCTTTTGTATTGAGGTTGAAGGCAACGATACCGCGATTTGCTGTGGGGATGTACGCAACGCCGCCGTCCACAACAGGCTGTGCGCTTACGTTGAATTTATAATCTGCAAGTTCGCTTTTGTGCGTAATTTTGCCCGTGTTCGCGTCTACAAGCATAATTGCATCGTCATCTGCAACTAAAATCGTGTTTTCATCGACGGGCTTCGGTGTGGAACTGCGGAAACGGATATCGCCGTCCTTATTCTCCCAAAGCTGTTTGCCCGTGGATTTGTCGAGCGCGACGAGGGCGTCCCAATGCGAAGAAACAAGCAGCTTGTCGCCCATCACAACAAATTCGGCGGCAGAGGCTTCGCCGTGATTGCGGATATTCTCCCAAAGGACCTTGCCTGTCTGCAAGTCGAGCGCGGTTACGCCTGCCGCGCCGCCCGCGAACACAACGCCGTCGGAAACACACGGGGCAGTGCTTGTGCTCAGCGCATTGCCGAGGGAAACGGAAGTCTGCCAAATCACAGAGCCGTCCGTTTTGTTGAGACAGTACACATTGCCTGCGCAATCCTGTGCAATCAGCTTATCACCGGCAAGTATAACGTTATTTTTTACAGAGTTTTTGGTCTTGAACGTCCAAACGACTGCGCCGTCCGCCGCGTTCAGACAATACACACCGCAATTATGCGGGTAGTCGTCATCCACCGTCGCGGTATAAATGAGATTGCCGTCCGCAACCGTGTCGCAGAACAGGACGTTGCCTGAAAGCTTCGCTGTCCATCGTGTATGCGCCGATGCAGTGGGTTCGGTGAAATCATAGTAAAACAGCTTTGTCGTGATACTGCCGTCCTCGGCTACCGAAATCATACGCGTGCCGCTCGGGGAGGAATCAATACCGCCGCAGTCGGGGCGGGCGGTGCTGATATTCAGTACGCCGTCCTGCTCTTCAATATAGCTGTAATGATAATGCCCGAATACCCACGCAATGAGGTTGTGCTGTTTCAAATCCAGTTCCTTGCGGTCAAAGGACAGCACGTAATTCTCCGACGGGCAAAGGGTATGATTGAACATCACGACCTTCATTTCGGGGTCGGTATTTTTCAAATCGTTCTCAAGCCAACGCCAGCGGTCATTGAGATTGTACCCTGACTTTTTGTCAGAGCCTCTGCCGAACGGCGTGACAACATAATGCACATTGCCGACTTCAAAGGAATACCACGTCGGACCGTAAATGCTTTCAAACAGCTCCTCGCCGTATTTGCCGTCCACATAGTCGTGATTGCCGATGATGTAACGCACAGGCAGACCCATGGTGTCGGTATTCATATCGGGGTAGTGCGCTTTTAAGCCCGCTTCGTAGCAGATATCGCCCGTGTGAATCAAAAACGCGGGCTTTTGCTCGTCGGCAATCGCTTTGACCGCATTCAGCCATTCGCCCGTGCCTTTTTCGCCGATTTCGGTGTCGGAAATCTGCAAAAAGCTGTGCGCCGCCCCTGCGGGAACCGATGATTCGGACAGAGTAAAGTCATAGCTTTCGGTCTTTTTGTCGGTGCGGATGTAGTATTGCTCCGTGGTGTAGCCTGCGGACGCGGTCACGGTGATGAACCGCGTTTTGCGGTAGCCTTTCAAAGAAAACGCACCGTTTTCATCGGTCTTGACAACATTTCTGCCGTCCGAAACGCTGACATTTGCCATCGGCGTGCCGTCGGACGCTTTCGTCACCGTGCCGACATACGGTTCGCCGCTGCCCAAAACAAGGCAAAGCGTGACCCCTGCCGCCAACAGCAAGATTCCTGCGGCAATCAAAATGCCAATCCATTTTTTAGACATACGGATTCCCCCTTTAAATTACGGAAGTCTGTTTTTTTCAGTGTAGCAAACTCAGCAGAAAAAGTCAAATAAAACCCCGTGCTCTGTTGGGGTTCAGTGGGCGATGCAAAGCCGTAGGGACGGAGTGTAGGGAACAACCTCTGTGTTGTTCCGTAAATTTTGCACAATGTAAATTGGATTCGCGCGTAGGGACGCTATAATCTACAAACCATATAATCCTTCCTCCGAGAGGGAGGAAATGCGCGCCCCTACGGGTTGTGCACCGCCGTTAGGTTGTGCAGAATCCAACCGTGGGCGGGTCGTCGAGGACGCCGACCCCTACGGGTTGCGGATTAATCTATACTAAATTTTGAATCTGCTCGAGCACTTTTTTGCAGTCGCGCATTCCTTCGTAATAGCAATGCTCTAATTTTTCGGTATCCGTGCCGAATTTGTCTATTGGGAGCGGGTATTCGGGCGCAATCACAACCGCTCTGCCCTCTTTTTCGAGCTGATAGCACAAATCGAGCGAGGCGTTGTAGCGCATATGCCGTTCGTCTAAGGTGCGAATCATATTCGGATACGCTTTGAGCGCGCGTGTATAGGCGGCGCGCATGGCCTCGGGCTTTTTGCGGAAGCCGTGCGGACGGGTCAGCACAATCACCAGACGGTCACAGCCGTCCTGCAAAGCGCGTTCAACGGGGATGGAATCCGCCGCGCCGCCGTCAAAATATTTTCTGCCCTCAAATTCCACGGGCGGGGTAAACATCGGCAGTGCCGCCGACGCTTTGAGCACCGTAAAATCCTTGCCGACGATTTTTTCCTTGCCGAAATAGACCGCTTCGCCCGTTTCGGCGTCGGTCACAACGGTCACAAATTCGCTTTTGTCCGCGTGGAATGCGTCGTAATCAAACGGGTCTAATTCCTGCGGAATGATATCATAAATAAAATCCAGCCCGAACACGGATTTTTTATGCAGAATCGGGTCTAAACCGATATACCGCTTGTCGTGCACATAGGCTATATCCACACGGAAGCCGCGCCCGCGCTGATTCGAAATATACGACGCGCCGTTGCCCGCGCCCGCAGAAACACCAATGACATAATCAAAGCGGATATTTTCATCCATAAACACGTCGAGCGCACCCACGGTGTAGATGCCGCGCATCCCGCCGCCCTCTAAAACCAAGCCTGTTTTCATATGCCGAACACCTCTTTTAACTGTCTTGCCGTTTTTGCAAGCGGCAGACCGACCACGTTCAGATAATCGCCGCTGATTTTTTCCACAAACAGCGCGCCGCGCCCCTGAATGCCGTATGCGCCTGCCTTATCCATCGGTTCGCCGCTGTCGATATATTGTCGGATTTCCGCATCGGTCAGCGGGAAAAAAGTCACATCCGTCTTTTCGTGGAACAGACTTTGACGCGTGCCGTCTGTGAGGAAAACGCCTGTATACACACTGTGTGTGCGCCCCGACAGCATTCGAAGCATTCGCTCGGCGTGGGCTCGGTCAGCAGGCTTGCCTAAAATTTTACCGTCCAAGGCGACTACGGTGTCTGCGGACAGAATCACTTCCCCTGCACGCATCGGCACGGCTGTGCCCTTTTGCTTTGCCAGATATTCGACCGCCGCCGCAGGGGAAATGCCGTCGGGCAGGGTTTCATCGGCTTCGGATACGCGCTTTTCGAACGCAAAGCCGCCCTGTGCGAGAATCTCCGCACGGCGCGGCGAGCCGGATGCCAAAATCAGCTTCATTTCTCCGCCGCCTTTACATACTGATACACTTTTAAGATGCCGACCTGCGTTTTGCCGTCGCGAATCTCGTTGCGCATCACCATTTCGAAGGCTTCCTCCAAGGGGATACGCCGCACCTCTAAAAATTCGTCCGCATCTAAATTCTGCGCGGTAAAGGTCAAATTTTTGGCGAGATACATATGGATAATTTCGCCGCAGTAGCCGGGGGTCGGATAGAATTTGCCGAGGTCCTGATATTCCGCCGCCACCGCGCCCGTTTCCTCCTGCAATTCGCGTTTGCCCGCTTCGAACGGGTCTTCGCCGAACTCCAGCTTGCCCGCAGGCAGCTCCAAAACGAGCTCCATATACGGATAGCGGAATTGCTCCACAAACAGCAGCTCGTTTTGCGCGGTCAGTGCCGCAACGCAGACTCCGCCGGGATGCTCCACGACCTCACGCGCGGCGTGCGTGCCGTTGGGCAGCTCCGCTTCGTCCACGCGCAGACGGACAATGCGCCCTTTAAAAATGTATTCCTGCTTCACAGGCTTTTCGGTTAAATCCATACTAAAAACACACTCCTTTGCATAGGTATAGTATAGGACAAGAATTTTAAGCTTATATTTTTCGAAAGGAGCATCCGCTCACGATGGAGATTCCGTATGCACCCTTTACATATCAATATACAAAAACTCTTTTGCGTGGGCTCGCCGAAGCGCACCCCTGTGCAGAGCTCGCCGTCCTCGGCACGACAGTCACGAAACGGGGCATTTTTGCGCTCACCTTGGGAGAAGGCGAGGAAAACGTCCTGTTTTTGTCGGGACTTTGCGGAGAAGAAAACCCCCTGCCGCTTTTATTATACCGCTTTTTTGCGCGGCTTTGCGAAAGCTATGAAGCCGACGGGACGCTCGCGGGGGTAAAAATCCGCCGCACCTTACGCACACGGCGCATTACGGTCGTGCCGGCTCTTGTGCCCGACGCATTTGAAATCCGACGGTTCGGGGCAATCGGCGCGGGGTGCTACGCGGGCTTAGTATCCCGCGCGGCGGGACAGAATTTCAAAAACTGGCGTGCGAATGCGCGGGGTGTGAATGTCGCGCACAATTTTGACTGCCGTTTTCGCCCGATTCTGTTAGACGCCGAAACGCACGCTGACGGACAGCCGTCACCGTTCTCGTATGCAGGTCCTGCGCCCGAAAGCGAAGCGGAAACCGCCGCTCTACGAAGGCTTTGCACCCGAAAACAGTTTCGCCACAGCCTTATTTTGTCGGGCTTCGGGCGGCGCGTATTTTGGAACGCCCCGCCGCAAAGTGACGGGAAAGCCAACGACGTGCCGATGACCGCGAAGATTCTCGCGGCGGCAGGCAATTACACGCTTTCCGAAAAAGAACCCCTGCTGCAGTGCGGCACATTCCCCGCGTGGTTCGCCGAAAGCTGCGGCGCACCCGCCTATGAAATTGCACCGGGCAAAAGGGTGCGTATTTCCTCTGCAGCGGAATTGGATGCGCTGTATAAAGATGTGGAAGAGATGCTGGTGTTGGCGGCGATTGTGTGAGGTTTTCGGAATTTGCGGCGCGAGCGCGCCCTACAAGTTTCTACAAACTTGTCATTCTGAGCCGTAGGCGAAGAATCTCACATCGCACAAAGTGAATTTGATAGATGCGTAGGGAACGACCGAAGACGCGTTCCGTAAAGTTTTATCTAACTTCGGCGGGACGCCGAGTCGTCGCCCCCTACGGATTGTGCGCTACCGTTAGGTTTGTGGAAAAATCCAACCATGCTCGGGTCGTCGAGGACGCCGACCCCTACAGGGTGCGCATCACCATTTGGTTTGTGCAAATTTCTGCGGGCGAACGCAGTTCGCCCCTACTTCACCCGTAATATTTTTCGTAATACGCTTGCAATTCGGGTTCGGTGACGTAGGCGGAAAGCGCGCCGACGGCGGTGACGGCCTTACCGCCTGTGATGTTGCCGTAGGCGATGCACTGCCGAAGCTCGCAATCGTGCATTAAACCGTATACGAAGCCCGCTAAGAACGCGTCGCCCGCGCCTGTGGAATCGACATTTTGAAACTCGTCTATGCTCGGCACAAAAAACATTTTACTGCCGTCCATACCGATACAGCCGTCCTTATCGACTTTCACAACCACTTGGTCAAAATAGACGCGCAGCCGCTCCGCCGCCGTTTCAGGCGTGGACGCGCCCGTAATCTGCATCGCTTCCTTGCGGTTCGGGGTATAGTAATCGGCGAGCTCCAAATATTCGCCGTATTTCGAAAAAGACAGCTCCTCATCCCAGCCCGTATCGAGAACGAGCTTTGTGCCCTCCGCCTTCAATCGGCGGTACACGGGCAGAAATCCGCCCGGATGCATCAGCACGACCTTTGCGCCTGTTGCCATTTCGTAAAACGCTTCCTTTGCCGACGCCGACGGGTCGATGCTTCCCTTGCCGTAGGTAAAAAAGGTTCTGTCCTCCGGCAGGATAATCGCCGAGGTGATGTTCAGCGGGATTTTGTCACCGTCATACAAATTGACAGGCTCTACGCCGTTTTCTTGGAACTTGGATTTTGCAAATTCCGAAAACATATCCTGCCCCAGCTCCGTTGCGATTCGTGCCGAAACGCCAAGCCGCCCGAGATTGATAAGCGTGGCGGGCAGTCCGCCGCCGAGCTGTAACGAAAATTCGTCGCAGTACAGCTCCTCGCCCAATTTCGGCAGTCTCTCGAAGCCCTTATACAATAAATCCACATTGGTCGAGCCTGCGCCTGCACAAAATACCATTATGCCCACCCTTTCGTATAATCCTGATTCAAATCCAAATATTCCGCAATCAGCTTTTGCGCCAAAGAATAGCTGTTCACAAGCGGATGCAGTGTGAGTGCCTCGACCGCCGCCTGCACGCTCTTTTCGCGAATCGCCTGAGACGCCAGCCGCTCATACATCTTCACGCGGCGAATCATTTCCAAATTCTGTGCATCCACCGCGCCGAAAGGATGCGGTACCGCACCGTTTTCTGTGATGTCGCAGGTGATTTCCACAATATCGGTCGGTAAAAGACCGTCAATCGCATCGCCGTTCGGCACACAGAGAATCATACTGCCGCGTGTTTTGGTCTGCTCCAATTCGATATATCGGAGTGCCACGCCCGCATAGCCGCCGTCATCCTTGCCGAAGATGTCAAAATGCCACGGCGTTTCGCGGCGCACGCCCGTTTCCGCCGCCATATAATTGTTTTCGCGTTCGCCGTAATACTGCTCGAAAATCTCTAAAGCACGGTCAAAATCCTTTTCAATGTCAACGGCATCCAACGCATCGGTCATACGGCGGTTGATATCGGCAATCTGCTCACCGCGCGTTTGCGGTGCTTTCAAAATATTTTCCACTGCCTGCTCGCGGTAGTAGAAATAATAGAGATACTCATTCAAAATCGCGCGACGGCTCTTTAAAAGGTCGGGCGAAAAATAGCACATATCGGTTTCCTTGTATGCGCGCGGATTGTCCATCAGTTCCTCGAGGACTTCTTTGCCATTCACGGTGACGGACGAAAAATAGGACAGGTGATTTAAGCCGTAGACCTCACCTGCCGCACTGCCCTCAGGCGCACCGTACAGCTTTTCGAAGCTGCGGAGCATACCCGACGGCGCATCGCAGATGCCGTAGGTGAAATCGTAGCCCATATCGCGAAGTGTCTGGCTGACCACGCCCGCAGGATTGGTGAAATTGAAGATTTTGCAGGCGGGCTTTGCATAGGCTTTCACAAGCTCGCAGTATTCGCGCAGTGCCGACACGGAACGCATCGCGAACGAAAGCCCCGCCGCGCCTGTAGTCTCCTGCCCCAAAACACCGTGGGAGAGGGCGATGCGCTCGTCGCGCACGCGCATATCATCGCCGCCGACGCGGATGGTCGTAATCACATAGTCGGCATCGGTGATTGCCGCTTCGGCATCTTCCGTTAAAATGAAATTTAAGTCGGGGTCAATGCGTTTTGCGGTTTCTTTGGCGAGTGTGCCGTAAATACGCAGTTTTCGGAGGTCATTATCCATAAATACAAGCTCGGAAATCCCCAGTCGCTTTGCGCGTGAGGCAATGCTCCGCGCCAAAAACAGGGAGCGCACACCGCCCCCGCCGATTACGGTCAATTTCATAGCAGTCACCTCTTAATTTACAACGTGTATCGGTTCGCCGCGGAAAAAGGCGGCAAAATTCTCTTTCAAAATTGACATCAGCCTTGCGCGCGTTTCAAAGCCCGCCCACGCGACGTGCGGCGTAATCAGGCAGTTTTTCGCGTGCAGTAACGGGTCGTCCGCACGCGGCGGCTCGACACACAAAACGTCCAAGCCCGCGCCTGCAATTTGCCCGCTGTTCAGTGCGTCGGCAAGTGCCTGCCCGTCCACCACGGGACCGCGCGAGGTATTGATGAGAACCGCCGTTTTTTTGCATTTCGACAGAAATTCGGCGTTGACAAGCCCCTCGGTCGCCGCAGTCAGCGGGCAGTGGAGCGTGATAAAGTCGGATTCGCGCGCCAGGGTATCCATATCGACCCATCGGAAATTTTTGCGCGCGGTTTGGTCGGTTTCGTGCCCCGATACCGCCAAAATGCGCATATCGAAGGCGGCGGCGATATCCGCGACCTTTTGCCCGATTTTGCCGAAGCCTACCACGCCGAGCGTTTTGCCCTGCAGCTCCGCAAGCGGGGTTTTCCAAAAACAGAAATCGGGACAAGCTGCCCATTCGCCGTCGTGTACTGCGTCAGAATGCAGTGCCACGGCATTTGTAAACGCCATAATAAACGAAAACACCAGCTGTGCCACGGCGTTTGTGGAATATGCGGGGATATTGCAAAGCGGGATTCCCTTTTCGCGCAAATATGCCCCGTCCGCAATATTGTAGCCCGTGGACAGGAGTGCGACGAAGCGCAAGTGCGGCATCCCGTCAATTTCGGTGCGCGTCAATGGGGTTTTGTTGGTAATTACAATTTCCGCATCCTTACAGCGCGGGATAATTTCCTCTTTTTTCGTGCGGTCATAGACCGTAAGCTCGCCGTATTCCCGAAGCCAATCCCACGAAAGGTCGCCGGGATTGGTCGTAAAACCGTCCAAAATCACAATTTTCATACGCACGCTCCTTTAGAAGGGAAGATATATACAGTATTGTAGCACAAACGGGGGCGCGGTGGCAAGAGCATATAATATATAATAATCCTTATTAACGCCCCCTCCCCGAGGGGGCTGGCGAGCGAAGCAAGACTGGGGGAGTGTGTTCCCACAGAATAGTGTAAATTTGATTCACGCGTAGGGACGGACGAGGATTTCCCTTGTAGGAAAAATGTCTGCAGAGCAGACAAAAGGGTAATGGCGAAGCCGTAACCCCGTCCGTCTGCGGGCGAGGAATCCCTCCACCGCTGACGCGGTCCCCCTCCCTTTCACAAGGGAGGCATTACAGTTTGCCCCTACGCCTTATTCATCAAAAACCACCCCGCACAGGTTTTCCCTGTGCGGGGTGGTCGTTTGTCTTTACTAATTTAATACGCTTTGCCCCAATAGAGCATTTTGGTTGCGGGTTTACCGCAGCAGACACACGTATCGCCGATATGCTCCTGCTCGAACGGGATACAGCGCGAGGTCACGCCTGCTTCCTCTTTCAGCTTATCTTCGCAAGCGCGGTCGCCGCACCACATCGCCTTAATAAAGCCGGGCTTATTGTCGGCAATATCCTTCAGCTCGTCAAAGGTCGATGCGGCATAGGTCATATTCGCACGTCTTGCGAGCGCGGCGTCATACAGGCCTTGCTGAACCGCATCCAAAGCCTTCGGAATTTCAGTCTCCAAATCGTCTAAGGAAACAAAAATCTTTTCGCGGTTGTCGCGGCGTACCAAGACGCACTGGTTCTTTTCGATGTCTTTCGGACCGATTTCTAAACGGAGCGGTACGCCCTTCATTTCATACTGCGCGAACTTCCAGCCGGGGGAGTTGTCGGTCGTGTCGATGCCCGCACGGCAGAATACTTTCAGTCTTGCGCAGACTTCTTCTGCCTTTTCGATGACACCTGCCTTGTGCGCCGCAATCGGAATCACCATAACCTGTGTCGGGGCGATTTTCGGCGGCAAAATCAAGCCGCTGTCATCGCCGTGGGTCATAATGATTGCACCAATCAAACGGGTCGTTACACCCCAAGAGGTCTGATAAGGGTATTTCAGCTGATTGTCCTTATCGGTAAACTGAATGTCAAACGCGCGTGCAAAGCCGTCGCCGAAATAATGCGATGTGCCGCTTTGCAGTGCCTTGCCGTCGTGCATCAGTGCTTCGATGGTGTATGTATCCTCTGCGCCTGCAAAACGCTCTTTTGCGGTCTTTACGCCCTTGATAACGGGCATCGCGAGATAGTTTTCGCAGAAGTCGGCATACACATTCAGCATCTGCACGGTTTCCGCCTGTGCTTCCTCGGCAGTGGCGTGAATGGTGTGCCCCTCCTGCCAAAGAAATTCGCGGGAACGAAGAAAAGGACGCGTGGTCTTTTCCCAGCGCACAACAGATACCCATTGGTTATAGAGCTTCGGCAAATCACGGTAAGACTGCACGATTGCCTTATAATGCTCGCAGAACAGGGTTTCCGAGGTCGGGCGCACGCAAAGGCGCTCCTCTAATTTTTCACTGCCGCCGTGGGTGACCCAGGCGACTTCCGGCGCAAAGCCTTCGACGTGATCCTTTTCCTTATTCAAAAGACTTTCGGGGATAAACATCGGCATACAGACGTTTTCGTGCCCCAAATCCTTAAACATTTTGTCCAGCTGTTTCTGGATGTTTTCCCAAATTGCGTAGCCGTAGGGGCGAATGACCATACACCCTTTTACGCTGGTATACTCAATCAGCTCCGCTTTGCGGCAGACGTCGGTATACCATTTTGCGAAATCCTCCTCCATAGAGGTGATTTCCGCCACCATTTTTTTCTGATCAGCCATTTTTCATTCCTTCCCGAAGAAGCAGGCGTGTTTGCCGTCCGCAAATCGGACTTAGTGTTCTTCGATATATTTTACAATGTCGCCGACGGTTTTGATGTTCTCAATCTCTTCGTCGGGTACTTCGATTTGAAATTCGTCCTCAAACGACATCACGAGATCGACCAAATCCAAGCTGTCCGCTTCCAAATCGTCCTCTAAAAGCGTGTCGGCAGTGACATTTTCTTCGTCTAAATCAAACTGTTCGCAAATAATTTTTCTGACCTTTTCAAAAATCATATGCACACCTCCGCGTGTGAAAAAGAAATTCTATATACTACATTATTGTATGAAATAAAAGCGATTTGTCAATATTATTTTGCAAAATCTTCTGAAAATTGTTGGAGCGGCGCAAGATTCAGCCCGTCCGCGCCCGAAAGCCAGCTGTAAAGCATCTTTGCCATTTTGCGGTTGCCGCCTTTTACGGCGGATTCAAAGTTAATCGGGATAATCGGGTCGTGCACGCTCAGGCGGAAGATGAAAAATCCGTCTGTTTCAGGGTCTGTAAAGATGATTTTCGTTCCCTCACAGCTGTCATCCGCAATCTGCACGCCTGCACACGCTGCCGCCCGGGATTCGACAAGCGCAATCATCTCGGCACCGTAAGCTTTAAAATCGGGGGCGGTAATCCCGAGGCGCACCTCTTTTTCTTCGGCAGGCTCTTCCAAATCGGCAATCAAATCGCCGAGGTCGCCGCCCGCGCGCTTCAAAAGGCACAGCTTGATGATGATACGCGTGACGAGATAGGCGCCGTCATCGAGGAAATAATTCTCACGGAATGCCGCGTGCCCCGATGTTTCGATGGCGAGCGGCGCATTTTCGCCCTCTGCACAGCGTCGTGCCGCCTCATCAATGACATTTTTGTAGCCGCGTTTAAAGCGAATGTGCTTGCCGCCGAGCGTTTTGTTGATAAATTTGGTCAGCCCTGCCGAGGTGACAGAGTCTGTGACAACGGATGCGCCCGCATTGTCTTCCAAAGCAATTGCCGCCGCCACAGCGACCAATCGGTTGCGGTTCAGCTCTTCGCCGTCGGCAGTGACTGCGCCGCCGCGATCCACGTCTGTATCAAAGATAACGCCGAGGTCTGCGCCGGATTCCAAGGTCGCTTCACGCGCACTTTCCATTGCCGCCGCATTTTCGGGATTCGGTACGTGATTCGGAAAACGTCCGTCGGGGTCTAAGTAACGGCTGCCCGATGTGTCCGCACCCAAGGGCGCAAGCACCTTTTGGGCGTAAAAGCCGCCGACACCGTTGCCCGCGTCAACGATGATTTTCAAGCCCGTCAGCGGTTTTTCGAAGTTATCCGCATCATTTACACACTTGCGAATCATCGTTTTTAATTGTTCGCAATAAATCGAAAGATAGTCGAGCGGAACAGCAGAAATTTTTGTATCCGCAGTGGATTTCGGCGCGGTATTTTCCGCGTCGGCAAGAATCGATTGCAGTTCGCTACCCGAAAGTCCGCCCGCGCGGGTGAAGAATTTCAAGCCGTTTCTGTCCCACGGGTGATGGCTGGCGGTGATTTGCACTGCGCCGTCGCAGTTTTCGGTCTGCGTGGTCATAAACATCGCGGGGGTGGAGCAAAGGGCGCAGTCGAGTGCGCAGATGCCGTTTGCCGTCAGTTCCCGAAGCACCGCCGCTTGAATGCGGTCGGCGGAAAGGCGGGAATCGTGCCCGACCGAAATTTTGAGCTCCGTTTGCGGTTTTCCCGTTTTGACGGCTAAAAACCGAACGAATCCACCGACGATGCGGGTGACAACCTCGTCCGTCAAGTCAATCTGCGCGGGATTTTCAGGGTTTAAAGCCGTGCCGCGCACATCCGTGCCGCTTTTTAAATGTTGTAATTGCATAATGCCTCCTGTAAAGGGAAAAGGATTTTAATTGTAGGGGCGGGTCTCTGCGCCCGCCCGAGCAAGATTGAATTTTGCATAAACCTAACGGCGAAACGCAAACCGTAGGGGCGGATGCCCTCATTCGCCCGCGAAATTCGCGCACAACCCGTAGGGGCGATTCACGAATCGCCCGAGCACGGTTAGATTTTCGCACAACCCTATGGCGGGCGTGGAAGCCCGCCACTACGCGTGAGTCAATTTTATATTGTATAAATTTTACGGAACGCGTCTTCGGTCGTTCCCTACGTATATATCCAATTCACATTCTGCTATGGGCGCAAACTCCCCCAGTCACGGCTTCGCCGTGACAGCCCCCTCGAGGAGGGGGCGTTAAGCGGATTGTAGATTATAACAACCCGCGGTTTTCCATTTCCTGTGCGGCGAGCAAAACGCCCAATTTGCCGCTGTGGAAGTTTAAGCCGCCCTGCATCCAAACGGCGAACGGCTCTCGGAGCGGCGCGTCGCCCGAAAGCTCTATCGAAGACCCTGCCGTAAACGTACCCGCCGCCATAATCACTTGGCTGTCGTAGCCGGGCATATCCCACGGCTCGGGCGTGACATAGGCATCCACGGGTGCGCCCTTTTGCAGACCCTGACAGAACGCGATCAGCCGTTCTGCGTCGCGCAGGCAAATCGCCTGAATAATGTCGTGCCGCGTTTCGTCGGGCGCAGGTGTGACCGCATAGCCGAAGTCCCCGAATAACGCGGCGGCAAAAACGGCGGTTTTGAGTGCCTCACCCACCACGTGGGGTGCATGGAACAGTCCCATAAACAGACTGCGGTTCTGCCCTAAAGTTGCGCCGACTTCTGCGCCGAGCCCCGGTGTGGTCAAACGGCAGGCGCAAAGCTCTACTAAATCCTTGCGTCCTGCAATATAGCCGCCTGACGGTGCGACACCGCCGCCTGCGTTCTTAATCAGAGAACCCGCCATCAAATCTGCGCCGACCTCGGTCGGTTCTTTTTCTTCGGTAAACTCGCCGTAGCAGTTATCGACCATCACCACGGCGTTTTTATTGACGCGGTGTACGATTTCGCATACACGCCCGATTTCCGCAACGGAAATGCTGTGGCGCAAAGAATACCCGCGCGAACGTTGTATGTAGACCATCCGCACATCGGACTTTGCAGCTTCCGTTTCGATTTTTTCGTAATCCAATTCGTCGCTTTCGGTCAAATCGACTTGGCGGTACAGGACGCCGAAGTCCATAAGCGTACCTTTGCCGCGGCTCTTTTCGCCATCGATGCCGATGGTCGAATGAATGGTATCGTAGGGAAGCCCCGTGACAGAAAGCATCACATCGTTCGGGCGCAGAACGCCGTACAGACAGACCGACAGCGTGTGCGTGCCGCAAGCAAGCGCGCCCGCGCGAATCAGGGCGCTTTCTGCGCCGAAAATATCGGCAGTGAGCGCGTCCAGCTTTTCGCGCCCGCAGTCGTTGTAGCCGTAGCCCGTAGTCGTGCCGAAATCCGCTTCGTTCACACGGTGCCTGATAAACGCGGCGAGCACCTTTTGCTGATTGTATTCCGTCAGCGCGTCAGTGCTTGCAAACTGCGCACTTGCGGTTTGCAGTGCCTTTGCGGCGGCTTGTTCAATGTTTTCGGAAAATTGAAAGAATGTACTCATCGTGTTAAAAATCCCATTTCCAAATCGGCGCATTTTTGAAAGCCCGATTTTTGATAAAATAGTTCGTTGTTTGGTGCACAGCTTAAAAAGATGTGCGCAACACTGCCCCGTAAATCTCTGCACAGCGTGCGCACACAAGAAGATGCATATCCTTGCCGTCTGTATTCCGGGGCGCAGGCGACCTCGCGCAAATAGGCGAAATCCCCCAAAACATCTGCAAAGGCGGTTGCCGCTAAGATGTGTTCGTCCGTATATGCCGCCGTCACGCGTGTGAATCCGTTGAACACGCCCCGCGCTGTGCGCGAAAGCCATTCGTTATAAAGATTTTCCTGCACGCTCACGGGGAACGTGTCGGGCGGTGTCGGGAGCGTGCGCACAACCAAATCGTAAAGCGGCCGAAAGCCGTCATAGACATAGGCTGCCGTGCGGGTGGGTTCGGTTTCGGTTTCGAGTGCCATCAGACTGCATTTCGTCTGCGGCAGGATGCCGAGTGCTTTGAGAATTGCATGGCTTGCCTGCAAAAGGCAATTCCCGAAGCTGTTTAGGAATGCACAAAGCTCCTCAAAATCTGCATTTTCTTTGGCGGCAATCCGCAGATATCCGCGCCGCGGCTTTGTGAGTATCGCTGTTGTGCGGTCTTTTTCGTCGGTCTGTATCCATACGCCGTCTAAGCTGTGCCTGTCTAACAGCGGCAAAAGCGCATAGACTGTATAGAAATCGGCAGAAAAACAGGACAGCAGCTCTGCCGCCGTGTCCTGCGCCGGATTTTCCGATAATTTCAACATAGCTTACAGTGTGGCGAGGGTTTCCGAGAGCACGCGCGCAAGACGCGCGACGCTGTCGATATCCTCTTTTTTGGCAACGCACGAAGCGGAGTGAATATAGCGGCACGGCACGGAAACCGCGACCGTTTTCACGCCGCCCGCCGCCTTGTGAATCGCGGAGGCGTCGTTGCCGCCTGCGACCATCGTTTTGGTCTGACAGGGGATGTCGTTTTCTTTTGCCAAGCGGAAAGCCAAATCATAAAGCGATTTGTCATAAACCGTGCCGCGATCCATAAAGCCGACCACTGCACCGCCGCCTGTTTTGCAGACCTGACGGTAACCCGAAACATCGGGCAAATCCGACGCCGTGGTGCTTTCGAGTACAATTGCATAATCGGGCGCAACCGTGTCGGTGACTGCCGCCGCGCCGCGCGTGCCGATTTCCTCCTGCACGGTAAAGCAAAAGGTCATATCATAGGGTAAATCCGATTGCAGCATCTCGAGCATAATCAGATTGCCTGCACGGTCGTCAATCGCCTTGGATTTTATAAAGCCGTCACCGAACTCGATATATTCCGAATCAAAATAGGCGTTGTCACCGAGAGAAACAAGACTTTCGGCTTCGGCTTTTGTGCGTGCGCCGATGTCAATCAGCAAATCCTCCGCCTCGGGGACGGTATTTTTTTCATCCTTTGTCAGCTGGTGTACGGCTTTGCCGCCGATGACACCCGAAACACCCTGTTCGCCGACCTTGACCGCCTTGCCGAACAGCGCACGGGAATCGATGCCCCCTACGCACGCAAAGCGCAGGAAGCCGTCCTCGGTAATATAGGTAATGATTAAACCGACTTCATCCATATGCGAAGCCAGCATAACTTTATTTTTTGCGCGGTTTGCGCCCCGTTTTTCGACAATCAGATTGCCGAGCGCGTCCACGGTATAGGAAGCGTCCTTGGGCAGATGCGCAATCAGAAATTCGCGCACAGCTTCTTCCCTGCCGGAGGTGCCGTTCAATTCGCATAAGGTTTTCAGCATACTGCGCCCTCCTCTAAAAGATATGCCGCCAAAAGACGTGCGGTATTTTCCACATCTTCTACGGAAACGACTTCGATTCCTGTGTGCATATAACGCTGGGGAATGGACAACAGCCCTGTCGCACAGCCGCCCGCCTCCATCGAGATGACGTCGGCGTTTGTGCCGCTTCTGCCGCCCATCACTTCGGTTTGATAGGGAATATTTTCGGCTTTTGCCGCAGCGCAAAGTCCTTTGGACACCGCGTGCGTGAGTGACGGCGCAAAGCCAATCATCACACCTTTGCCGAGCACGCCGCAGTCCTGCGGTTTTGCATCGGGTGTCATCGCAAAGCTTACATCCACCGCGATGCACAGGTCGGCTTTGGCATTGTATGCCGCCGATTTTGCACCGCCCTCGGTGGTTTCCTCGCGCGTCGAGAATACAACGGTGATGTCATCGGGACAGCCGTTTTGCTGTAGAATTTCCAAGGCTTCTAAAAGTACGCAAAGCCCCGCGCGGTCATCGAGTGCAGGTGCGCTGACGCAGTTGTTTTGTAAAATGCGGAACTGCGGACGCAAAAGCACACGGTCGCCTAAGTGCACAAGCGTTTCCGCGCGTTCTTTGGAAAGCCCGATATCGATTAAAATGGTTTCGGGCAATGTGGGCGTGTCGCCGTCCTTTTGCAGATGCGGGGGCGTGCTTGTAACCACGCCGAACAGCTTTTCTTTGCCGCAGACGGTGACCTCCGCCCCCGTCAGCACGCGCTTGTCCGCGCCGCCGCACGGCGCACAGCGCAAAAAGCCCTCGGGCGTGATTTCCAAAACCGCAAGCCCGATTTGATCCATATGCGCGTCCAAAAGCACGCGCCGACCGTTGCCCTTTTTGCGGCAGACCACATTGCCGATGCGGTCGCGTGTGACCTCGCCGAACGGCGTCAGCAATTCGGCGGCAACGTCGGCAATTTCCTGTTCATCCCCCGACACGCCTGCCGCAGCGGTCAGGGCTTTTAAAACGGATATTGTATCCATAAAAATCTCCTTGATAAAGGGGTGTAGGGAACAACCTCTGTGTTGTTCCGTAAATTTTACACCGTGTAAAATGGATTCACAAATTGTAGGGGACGGCGTCTCGACGACCCGTAGAAGGCTGATAAAATTGTAGGGGCGGGTCTCCGTGCCCGCCCGAGCATGGTTGGATTTTGCAAAAACCTACGGCGGGAGCAAGCCCCCGCCCTACGCTCGTAGGGAACGACCTTTGTGTCGTTCCGTAAGGTTTTATCAGACTTTACGGGCGGACGTGGAAGTCCGCCCCTACGCGGTTCGTGTGCTGATTTACACACCGTAGGGCAAAGGCTGCGGCTGTCCGTTTTTCGGGCGCAGAATCCCTGCGGCGCGAGCAAAGTCTCGCCTGCCGGCTCGGTCGGCGCTTCTGCATACTTCTGTATGCAGAGGTCTCCACCGGAGACCCGCGCCCCGCGTCCTACGCATTACATTTCTCAATTAAATCTCCGTGCCGCCGACGGGACGGATGGACAGCACATAGCACGCGCCCTCGCCGAAAATGCGTTCCATTTCGGATTTATACGTGTCTAAAAGCTCCAGCGGCACAAACGCCTGAATCGTGCCTGCAAAGCCGCCGCCGTGTACACGCCACGCGCCCTTGCCCTTGAGCACGCGCTCGGAAACCGCCAACGCCAAAGATACAGGCTGTTCGGTGGGCTTTTTTACGGAAAATACGTTTTGATTGTACATATACGAAGAGCTGCCGCTTTCGAGTATGTACTGCTTAAAGCTTTCGAAATCGCCTGCGCGGAGCGCCGCGACCTCTTTTTCGACGCGGGCGTTGTCGGCATAGAAATGCATCGCGCGCAAAACCGCACGGTCGCCGACTTTTTTACGGATTTCCGAAATTTCGCTGTAAAATTCCGCTTCGGAAACCTCACGCAGAACGGATTTCCCGAAATACTGCGCGACGCTTTCCATTTCCGAACGGATAAAACCGTATTCGTCGGTCAAATCGGCGTGATTGCCTTTGGTATCTACAATGCAAAGCGCGTGACCGCACGAGGCAAAGTCGAATTTGACTTCTTCGATAATCGGTGCTTTGGGGTCTTCAAAATCAATGGTTACGAAAGAACCTACAGAGCAGGCGGTCTGATCCATCAGCCCGCAGGGCTTGCCGAAATATTCGTTTTCGGCGTACTGCGCAATTTTTGCAATCGTCACTGCGTCTACTTTGCCGTCGTTATAAAGATAGTTGAGCATCGTGCCGACCAATACCTCGTATGCCGCCGAGGACGAAAGCCCCGAGCCCGACAGCACGCGCGAAGCGGTTGCCGCATCGAAGCCGCCGATTTTGTAGCCGTAATTGAGGAAGCCCTGGCACATTCCGCGCACGAGGGCCGGGGAATGCCCGATTTCGCTTTCCTGCACGGACAAATCCGACAGGTCTACGACGTCCATAGAATAGCCCGCGCTTTTCACGCGGACAATATTCTCGGAATTTACTGCCGCCGCCGCGACAGCATCCAAATCAATGCCTGCCGCCAATACCTTGCCGTGGTTGTGGTCGGTATGATTGCCGCCGACCTCGGTTCTGCCGGGGGCGGAAAACAAACGGATATCGCGCTCGCCCGCATACAGGCGGGCAAACTCATCCGCCAATGCGGCGTAACGGTCATATTGCGCGTGAACGGCTTCGTCTGTGACATATACGCGGCGGAGTCTGTCATCATAAGCACCTGCGTACAGGGCTTCTTTTAAAGCGGATTGTGTAGGCATATGGAAACATCCTTTCAGCTCTTTTCGAGCGGTGTGTCTTTGTTTTTAAAATTGTTATTGTAAAATTCAATAAGCTTGTTGATGCCGAACAGGGAAAGTCCCGAAATGGTGAACAAAATCACGAACGGCAAAATGAATGCCATAGAGAACGGATTGAATACGTTGCGGCCAATGAAGCTGTAGGATACGATTTTCGGCATAAAGCCCAACAGCGAAAACAGCAGATACTGCCGAAAATCAAACCGCATCGCGCCGTACACTTGACTGATGGTATTGACGGGGAAGCTCGGCACTAAGCGAAATGCAAACAAAAGCCCCGCCTTTGCCTTGTTGTCGGCTTTGTTGAGGATGCGCTCCACATCCTTATTGCGCGTTAAAAATCGGTGTACGATGCCGCCGCCGAGGTATTTGCCCCAAAAATATTTCACGCCTAACAGAAGAAGCATTCCCGTAATATTGATTAAAATCGCATAGGGCGTGGGAAATGCGATACCCGCTATGACGCAGACGGCGGAAATGGGCAGGGGAATGATGGATTTTGACAGATAAATGAGCAAAATCGCCACAATGACCAGCCATTTATTCGGCAGAGCGGCAACCGCATATTCAAATTCTGCTAAGCGGGTCATCAAATCAGCGTAATGCTCTAAAAAGGTCGGGTCCTGGAACAGCCAACCGACAATCAGCAGTACAGCCGCCAAAATAAGCAGTATTCCGCCCAAAAGATTCAAAAGCTTTTTTCGGTTCAGTTTCTTGTGCGCCAGCCGTACCACCGCCTTTCCGTGTGTATGGTATTTGTTATACAATTCTGCAATCAGGGCATACAACACGAGTATATATATTTCTAATTTTATAACAAATTCCGCTTGCGGTCAATAAATTCGGGAAATAAATTTTTATTTCGCATAAACCCAAACAGCAAATCACAATTCGTAGGGGCGGATGAAGATTCCCCTATTAGGGGAAATGTCACAAAGCAACAAAAGGGTAATGGCGTAGCCGTAACTTCATCCGCCCGCGAAATTCGACACCCCGTAGGGGCGAACTGTGTTCGCCCGTCAACTTCTGAAAAAACTTTTCGGGACGCTGAGGGGGCGGGTGTCTAGTGGACACCTCTAAGCGAAGCTTAGAAGCACCGACCGAGCCGGCAGGCGAGAACGTCGCCCCCTACGGGTTGGTGCGCTGATTTTACATATCGTGGGGGTAGCCCGGGCTCGCTGTCCGCTTTCGGGCGGGCGCGGAAGGTCTCGCCTGCCGGCTCGGTCAGTGCTTCTGCATACTTCCGTATGCAGAGGTCTCCACCGGAGACCCGCACCCCGCCCCTACAAGGGGTAAAAGATAGGCAGGCGCAAAGAATAATTGATAAAGGGATTGATGGGTACAAAGAAAAATTGATAAAGGATTGATGGGTACAAAGAAAAATCCCCAGTGCCGTTAAAAGGCATCGGGGATTTCTTTTCTTAAACGTATTTCGAGTTATGCGGTTTCCTCTTCTTCATCATCGCGGCGTCTGCGAACAATCACAAACAGCAACAGGAAGAATGTGAACGCAAACACTGCACCTGCCGCGAGCGGGTACTCACGAATCAAGGCGCCCGTTTTGGAAATGACGGGATTGTCGAAAATCGGGTGGTCGGGAACAGGCTCAGGATCTTTGCCGATGCGGATTTCTGTCCAATCATCAGGCATATTTACGTCCGGTTTGCCGTCGCCGTCTTTATCGATGCCGCCGTCGCCGTGAACAACAAAGTCCAAATGCACTTCCGTTGTCCCCTCGGGAACGGTAATCAGCTGTGTTCCGTCAGGAAGCACCTCAACAGTAATCTCAGTCACTTCATCGCTGACTTCCAGCACAAAGCTCGTCACACCTGCGGGGGTGCCATCCGGATTGCAGATGGTTACAGTATGGTAGCCGTCCTTGATTTCGTCTACTCTGTAGTTGCCTTCATCATCGGCAGTCGTTTCGGTTTCGCCGAAATCTATTTCCAGCTTTGCACCCGGGAACGGATCGTCATCTTTAAAGACGCCGCCGCGCATTGCAATATGGTCGCAGTCATCGCCGGGCTTGTCGGGGTTCTCGGGATCATATTTCGGATCGTCGGGGTCGACAGGCGGCACATCTTCACACTTTTCAAAGGTAAAGACCACGTCCATATCGGTATGGATATCCAAAAGTGATAACTGACCGTGCAGGACTTCGTCGGTGACGTCTACGCCGTTTACGGTTACCGATTTCAAATGGCTGTCGGGTTTTTCGACAATGGACAGAATCACGTCGTCAAAGCGTTCTACAGTGACAGAACTCTCGCTTGCGAGAATGGTATCCTGATACAGGATGTAACCGCCCTCGTTATACGTTATGGTAATTTCATGGGTGCTCGGCACAACGGTCGTCAGCTGTGTATCTGCGGCAAATGCGCCAAAGGAAAGGCAAATGCACAAAAGTACAGCCAAAACCGCACTGCTGATTTTCTTCATGAAACCACCTCCTTACTTTGTTCCTTTTGGATTCTGTTACGGTGCAACATAGGTCACGGTGTAAACCAATGTACCTGTATACTCCGCAATCGGCACGCCGGAGAAGTTCGCGACAGTCACAGTCGGTGCTGCTGCGGGAGCGGCATCATTGTTGACTTCGGCAAAATTAGTGTTGCCGCCGTTTGCAAGGGAGAAGTTCAGGTACTTCTCAGTGCCGGGGTTGGTCATATTGCCGCCGTTGTTTGCGGCAACACCGACAACCAGCTTTGCACCGAGGAGCAGCTGCGAGGTTACTTTGTAGGAAGCATCCTGCGCAGTGGTATCGCCCCAACCGATTTGAATGTCGGCGGGGATGGTTACAGTATAAGTATAGGCATCTTCGCCGGTATCTTTTGTCGTTTTGGTAAACACATCTGCGGTAGCTGTCTGCTTATTCTCTACCGGCACAGGCGTATCTTTATTGATTTCCTGTGTGCCGGCGGCGAATGCGGGAACGCAAACTGCAAACAGCATCACAACCGCCAATACGACAGAAAGGATTTTTTTCATTAAAATCGCTCCTTATGTAAATTAAGGCACGTTTGTGTTTTGCAGTTTTCCTTACGCGTTAACAACTTCAACGGTGAAGGTGAGGTGGTCCTCGTACTCCGCAATCGGAGCTGCCTGCCAAGCAGTATCAGCAATGTCGATGTTGAAGGTTCTGTTGGTATCAACGATTTCGTTGTCAGTGGTGTAATTGAGGGTATCAATTACAGCACCGCCGTTGGTCTGAGAGAAGGTGTAAGGAAGAGTCTTGTCGGTGCTTGCATTTTTCAGTGCCTGTTCACCGTTCTGGCTGGTAGCGGAAAGCGCAAGGCGTTTGCCGAGCTCAAGCTGAGTTTTTACGTGATAGGAGAACAGGGTTTTGGTCGCGCCCCATTTGATTGGGGTTTCTGCAGGGATGGTTACCTGATAAGAAACAAAAGTGGGGTCGGTTTCGGTGGAAGTATAGACTCTGGAATCGCCGGTCTGTTTCCCCTCAACGGGTACGGGCTGGTTGTCATTGATGATAATGTCTGCCGCGAATGCGGGTACGCAAACGGCGAACATCATAACAATTGCCAAAGCAAGAGCAATAATCTTTTTCATTTTAAATAACTCCTTTCAAAATGAAATACAAGGGAAAGCTTACGCGTTAACAACTTCAACGGTGAAAGTGAGGTAGTCCTGATATTCCGCAACCGGGGCTGCCTGCCAAGCAGCGTCAGCGATATCGATGTTGAAGGTTCTGTTCATATCCACAATCTCGTTCTCGGTGGTGTAGCTAAGGGTGTCCAAAGCTTCGCCGCCGTTGGTCTTGGAGAAAGTGTACGGAAGGAACTTGTCGGTGTTTGCGTTTCTCAGTGCCTGTTCGCCGTTCTGACCCACACAAGTGATTGCAAGGCGTTTGCCGAGATCAAGATGGGTCTTTACGCCGTAGGAGAACAGGGTTTTGGTTGCGCCCCATTTGATTTGGGTTTCTGCGGGGATGGTTACCTGATAAGAAACGAAAGCGGGATCGGTTTCGGTGGAAGTATACACTCTGGAATCTCCGGTCTGTTTCCCCTCAACGGGTACGGGCTGGTTGTCATTGATGATAACACTTGCCGCGGCGGGTACGCAAACGGCGAACATCATAACAATTGTTAAAGCAAGAGCAATGATCTTTTTCATTTTAAATAACTCCTTTCAACATAAAATACAAGGAAAAACTTACGCGTTAACAACTTCGACTGTAAAGGTGAGATAACCGGTGTATTCGTTAACCGGAACTGCCTGCCATGCTGTGGAAGCGATGTCGATGTTGAAAGTTCTGTTGGTATTTACAACTTCGGATTCGGTGGTGTAGTTGAGGGTCTCGATTGCTTCGCCGCCGTTGGTTTTGGAGAACGAATAGGGAAGCTTGTTGCCTGCTGCGTCAACCAATTCGTTTGCACCGCTCTGGCTTGCTGCGGAGATTGCAAGACGTTTGCCCGCCTCCAACTGCGTTTTTACGCTGTAGGAGAAAAGGGTCTTTACTTTTTCCCACGGGATGATGGTTTCAGCAGGAATGGTTACAACATAGGAAGCACCGTCAGTGCCGTCTTCTTTCTCCGTAGAGGTTTTCAGCAAAGAATCTGTAGTCTGTTTGCCGTCAACAATTGCGGGAGCGTTGTCGGTGATGGTGGTTACTGCGAATGCGGGTACGCAAACCGCAAACATCATAATAACGGATAATACAATAGCAAGTACTTTTTTCATTTTCTGGAACTCCTTTTGAAACATTTAATATACAGCAATTAGATAACTGCCGCTGTAAAGGTAAGGGTGTCGGAATACTCTCCGACAATCGCGTTTGCCCAGTCCGCTTGTGCGATGGAGAGGGTCAGCAGATTGCTGATTGCGGGATTGACAACGGGTGTTTCGGAAGTATAAGCCAAAGCGCCTGTAAGGGTATAGGGCAATTTGATGGCGGCATCTTCTGTAAGTGCCATTTTGTTATTGCCTGCAACCGTAACTTTCAGCTGTTCGCCGTAAGCGAGATGTGCTTCCACAACATAAGCCATATCGACGGAGGCTTTGCCCCACGGGATGGTGGTATTCGCAGGAATGGTCACGCTGTATCTTCTGCCGTCTTCACCGGTTTCGGTTTTGGTAGAAGTCTTGACGATGGTGGTGCCGCTCTGCTCGGTCTTGTCGGTAATGGGGTTTGCGGCAAATGCGGGAACGCAAACTGCAAACAGCATTACAACTGCCAGCGCGACGGAAAGAACTTTTTTCATAATATGTTACTCCTTTCGCCTTCGCTTACAGTGCTACAACAGCCGCCGTATAGGTCAGCGTGCCGACATATTCTTCAACAACTGCATAGTTCCAAGCGTCAGCAGAAACATTCAGGGTAAGTGCCTGAGCCGCCGCCGGATACACAACGGGAGCCGTTGCCTTGTAAGCAGTTGCACCGTCGAGAGTGTATGCGAGGGTGTATTTTCCGTCAGCGGTTTTCATTGTGCCGTCAGCCGCAACGGATACAGAAACAGCCTTGTTTCTGGTGAGGTGGGATTCCACGCTGTAGCCGACATCTGCGGAGGGCTGTTTCCAATAAAGGGCGGTGTCCGCCGGGATGGTGACGACAAATGTAGCAGCATCTTCGCCGGTTTCGGTTTTGGTGGAGGTTTTGACGAGAACGTCGCCGGATTGCTCGGGCATCTGATTCAGTCTAGCAGCAAATGCAGGTACGCAAACTGCAAACAGCATCACAACAGCCAAAGCCAGAGAGAGAACTTTTTTCATCGTTTTGCTCCTCAACTTTTAGTTTTTTATACAAATCTGATTTGAATCAGACGATTGCCGCTGTGAAAGTAAGGGTATCTGCGTAATCACCGACAACTGCGGTTTTCCAAGCAAGGTCTTGGACGTTCACGGTGACGGTCTGATCAGCTGCGGGATAAACATTCGGCACGTCCGCAGTGAAATCAACCGCACCTGTAAGGGTGTAGGGCAGCTCGTAGGTTTTGGAAGCCGCGTAGGTCATTTTGCCGTTGCCTGCAACCTTCACGTTTACGAACTCATTGTCCCCGAGATGGGATTCTACAGCGTAAACAAGGTCAGTTGTCAGGTCGCCCCACGGAATCTCCGTATCTGCGGGAATGGTTACGGTAAAGCTTCTTGCATCATCGCCGCCACTGGTCTTGGTCGTGGTTTTGACAATTACAGTACCGCTCTGTCCGTCTGCTGTAAGATCCGCCGCAAATGCAGGAACACAAACCGCAAACAGCATCACGACCGCCAAAGCAATGGAAAGTGCTTTTTTCATAGCGATTATCTCCTTTCAAGATAATGAATTACTGATTTTTATACTCGGCAGTAAAGGTCAGCACATCTTTGTGCTCGCCTGCCGCCGCTGTCGCCCAAGCCTCCTCTGTTACCAAGGCGGCGAGGGGGAAACTCTTGCCGACTTCGCCCGGTGCAAACACCATAGCGTCCGCACCCGAAAGGGTATAAGCAATGGATTTCTCTGCGTCAGTCACATTAACCAATTTGTAGTCATTGGCAGAAGCCACAGTGACCGCAACGCATTTTTGCGGTTCAATCAGCATTTTTTCAGCCGTAATTGCGCCGATCACGGTTTCGGGGGATTCCCACGGAATCTCCACATCCGCAGGATAGGAAAGCTGATAATCCACTTCACTGTGCGTCGTAATTTGCATTGACGATGCAAACGCCGAAACCGTGCAAAGTGCGAGCATCAGTACCGCAAGCCCTGCGGATAAAAATTTCTTCATGACTCTCATCTCCTTTCGTCCTCAATAAAGTTTAAGGTGTTTGGGTTTTATCATACGTGACCGTATAGGTCAGAGTATCCGCATATCTTGCAACGGGGATGCTGTTCCAAGACGCCGCCGCGATTTCGAGTGTGGGCAGCAGGTCGGGCGTTTTCTGCTGACAGCTGCCTGTGAAGGTCGCGGTATCGCCGTTTGCAATGCTGTAGGGGATAACGCTTTCTGTGCCTGCGTTGGCAAGCTGACTTTGCGCCGCCGTAACACCGACATTCACGGAAGAGCCCTCGAGCAACGCGCAGTCTACCTTATAGGAAGCGTCCTGCTCAGTTGCGCCCCAATCTACAGGAATCTCGGCAGGGATGTAAACCACATAGGTTTCATCCGGCGTATAATTGATATGAAGCAGATACGGCGTATCGCCGATTTGCGTGCCGTCTGCGGCGAAAAGCTTGATTTCCGCCGTGTCGCTCAGCGGCATAACCGCCGGTGCCTTGCCTGTGACCTTTGCCTTGAACTCCAGCTTAGACGGTGCGTCCGGAGTGTATGTGTTGTTCGTAAGACCGAGGTCTGCCGCCGTAATCTTGAACGCCGTGCCGTCTGCGGTCAGTGTATCCACCTTTTTGCCGTTGATATACAGCTCATACGTGCAATTCACTGCACCCGACTCTAACAAGCCGTCATAGGCAATCGTGAAATAGCTTGACAAAGCGGTATCCGAGGGAACTTCCTCTAAGTAGCGCACGCGAAGCGACTCCGATGCCGTATCCTGATTGTCGTCCGTCAGGCTGAGCGTGGCCTCTTTTACGCCTGCGCTGTCGCCAAAGCTGAGGTCATACACAGGGAAGAGGTCGAGAATGTCTTTGATACCTTGATACTGTCCGCTTGCATCTGCTTCAACCGAACCGAAATAGACCTCAAAAACATTTTTGTAAGCAGGAAGCAGGTCGTTGTATTCTGCAATTGCATCCTGCACACGCGCATACAAATCGTCGGAAAGAAGCTGTTCTGCATCGAGAACGGTTTTGACTTCCGCGTAGAGCGCGGTGTATTTGTCCATCAGAACCTTTACGCCGCCGCCCGTGACTTCGCCTGCATCATTGGTTCTGACGTTTGCAAGGTAACGGGACAGACCGTCCGTCATACCCTTATAGGCAGGGATGACCGAGCCTGCCGCGTAAGTGTCGTCACCCGAAAAGCCTGCCTTTGCATAATATGCCAACGGGTCGTACTCATTTGCCGACAGGGTTGCAATCGCATTTCTGTCGGTCGCCTTGACTAGGCGGAGCGTCTGGTCGCCAACGGTATAGGGCTTGTAAATACCTGTCAAATGCGCGGAAAACTTCGTCGCATCGGTCTTGATCATTTCCAAGGTGCCGAGGCATCGCATAGCCGCGTTGTAGCCTTGAAGAAGCTTCGCTTTTTCCGCATCGTTCAGGTTTGCCTTATCTGCAACGGACAACCGTCTGTAGGTGTCCGTGTAATATGCGGCAATTTGCTGTGCTTCCTCTTTTGAAGCAAAGCCGAAGCCTGCGTAGTTGACCTCGCCCGGTGTTCTCGGGTCTGCCGCCGCAATAAAGCCGGGACGCGGCAGGGGCTGAATGGTCGTAATGTTTTCGGGAATGCCGGCGGGAAGTGCCGCAATCTTTGCTTTCAGCGCGTCAACCGTCATTGCCGCAGGCGGCGGTGTTGCCGTGCCGTCATAATATGTTTTGTAAACGTCAAGCAAGGCTTTTGCCTGGATAACCGTATCTACGTTTTCTTTCTGCCAATCGCCCAGCTCGTTTTCATAAATGTTGAGTGCCTTGACATAAGCCGCCTGGAAGTCTGCGGTCGGTGCATAGGGGTCGATTGCCGCAACGGCAGTTTCGAAGTCAACCGCCTTTGAGGATTTCGCACCGAACATTTCCGCGTAGGTCAGGTCGGTTCTCGAGGAAGTGTCCGTGTTCAACTCATTTTTATAGTAATCCGGGTCATAGGTAAAGCCGACATTGTCAATCGTAAAGGTTTTGTTCGCCATAGACGCACCGCTGGAGTTGGTGATTGCGAAGGTAATGGCGTAAATGTTGTTCAACTCGGTGGATTTTTCCACAAGGAAATCGTTCTCAATACCGCCGTTGTTGCGCTTGAAGTGGTTCATCGGAATGGCGATGTAGCCCTTGTAGCCCGCCAAGCTCGCCGGTTCCTCACCGGCATCGGGGTTTGTGGTTTTGGAGGGGAACAGATAGTTACCCTTGGTCCAACCGCGGTCCTTAACGAACACGCGCTTCCATTCACCGAAAGTGGTATTGGTCTCATCCTGGTCCAAGATGAAGTAGGAACGCCAGTATTTGTTGCCGCCGATTTGGCTGCCCATTGCGGGGCGATAGCAAATCGATTCGCCGCTTGAGTTCGTGGTATGAATCTTCACGCCGAAAGTGAAGTCACCCGCAC
Source organism: Bacillota bacterium (assembly GCA_021769885.1). Classification (GTDB taxonomy): domain Bacteria; phylum Bacillota; class Clostridia; order Oscillospirales; family Acutalibacteraceae; genus Fimenecus. The sequence continues at coordinate 71,819 of JAETSA010000009.1, forward strand.
CGTTTGCATCATTCAAATTCGAAAAGTCCACGTACATAACCAAGCAGAAGGGCAGATAAATCGTGCCGTCGGGGTTCTTCACGCTCTCTGTCAGGGCGGAGTTGTTGTTTTTCGCCAGCTGCCCGAGGTTCACGGAAGCCATATTGTTGGCTTTGTACTGGTTGAAATCGGTTGCCGTATTTACGTTGTTCTTATTAAAATAGGTCGCATAAAAGACGCCGCCGTCTGCGTTACCCTGAATTGCCGCGCTGTTAAAGGTTGTGGTTAAGCCCTTTGAGCTGTTGTAGCCGTCCAGTGTGACTCGGGTATTGCCTGCGTTCGCATAGGTGTGCACGTCGCTGTATAACTGGTCGATTGTTTGACCGTTGCCGTCCACAACCTTTTTGTCGCCCGTGGTGAGGGTGGTGAAGTTTTTCACGTGGCGATAGTCCGAGGTGCCGTTGTAATTCGGGTCATCCTCTATTTGCCACGCCTTGTCACCGACTTCCGTGTTATCCTCAAACTTCGTAAACAGAATATACGGGTAGTTCGCCATTTTATAGCCCGTAATGGTAGCGTCGCCATCCAACTGGTCGGCTAACAGCTGAACATATGCCAGCAGCTTTTCTTCTTCGTAAAGCGTGGTGCTGCCGTCGTCATTTACAACGGTGTAGCTGCCGAATGCCTTTAACTGCCCGTAGTTTAAACAGCTGTAAGCCTGATACAGCTTAATAATTTCCTCACGCATCAATTCGCTCATGGACGTGACGGTGGACGGGTCGGGAAGTGCCTCCAGCGACTGAACCATCATCGGTACAATGTCATTGGGGCGGGAATTGCTGCTGTCGAGCATACCGTTTTCGCGGCACATAATTTCCGCTTGGCGGAATTTATCCCACGACTCGGTTCTGCCGAGCGTTTGCGCCGCTGTAGTCAGCTTCGCAAGCGTGAAGTGCTGATCCGCATAGGTTTGACCGGCAGCACCTGCATAAGCCGAATTGTACGCCGCAATCATATCCTTGACATACTGTACGCCGCGGTAATCCGTCCAAGAGGGGGAACCGATGTATTCGTCGCACGCGTCAAAAATCAAGTTTTGTGCGTGTGCAACCTGGTCGTAATAGGTCGATACCGGTGCGCCCGTGGTTTTGCCCTCGAAGCCGTCAATCACCGCTTCGTTCCACTGCTGACCGTCGGTGCGGTAGAACATAATATTATCAAAGAAAATACTGTGGTTCGCACTGCCCTCGCCGAGCCCTGTGTAAGAGAAGCCGGCGGAGTAAACGTCTTCAATCGCTTTGTAGGCGTTTTCACGGTTATTCACAGTCCAGTTGCCCGCACTGCCGGAAATCGTTGCACGGCGCGGGTTGTTTGCCGTCGTTTTGACAATGTCCTCGTTGGTAATACCGGGCGCTAAGAATGTGCCCAACTCCCAAGACAAATCTTTTTGGAAAATGCTACCGTTGTGGTACATCTTACCGTTCTGAACCAGCAAGGCGTCGGAAATCGGCGTGCCCGCCGGATCAATTTGTGCAGTCACCGAATAAACACCCGTATTGTAGGCGTCGCCGGCTGCACCCAAGCAGACTTCATTATCATAAAAGCTATTCAAATTGTTTTGGTTATAGGATTTTGTTGTACCGAACACAACGTCGCTTCGAACGCCGACCGCAGTCGCCGTCTCGGAGCAGAAGAACTGAATCGGAATACGGATGTAGCCCTTGGTGTGCCCCAAGTCCACCGTGCCGTTCGTCATCATTTTCTTTTCCCAGTTGCCGTTTGCATTCTGCACCAGCACATAGGGTTCTTCGCCTGCGGCATAGGTGTGGTACTGTGAGCCGAGCGTAGAGTACACAACATCGCCGTAGTGCTGGGAGTTGTTCTGACTCGCATTGCTGAGGTTGTAGTCGATTCTTTTATTGTTCGCGCGCAGGCGGAAGGATACACCTTTCAGCTCTACGTCCGACAAATCCATCCAGTACCAAACCTCGTCCGCACCGGAGAAGTCCCAGGTCTGACGGGATTCGGGCGTATCGATAATCTGTGTCACGCCTGAAGCCGCGGGGTCGCTGTTGATGCGCACGCGGTAGCCGATGGAAGCCGTGGTCTGGCTGACCGAGGGATCAATCGTACCGACGTAATTGGTTCTTTGCAGCTGGCTGACCGTGCCACCCGATTCCTGATTCCCTGAGTACTCACCCACAATTTCAAAGCGCATCATTTCGCGCATCGCGTATGCATTCTCAGTGAAGAACTCGAACTTATTTATATCAAAAGAAAATTCGGGAACGTCAAAAATGGAGGCATACAGAGCCATCGAGTACCAGCCCTCGCTGTCCACTGCGGTTATGGAGATGCTGTAGCGGTTATCCTCCAAATTCAGAAGCGTGCCGATTTCTTCTTCTGTGAACACCAAAGCAAGCTTATTGTCCGCATCCAGCGACACCGTTTCGGTTGCCGAAATCGTTTTCGACAGCAAAACGGGCGGTGTGGGGTTATGCTTTTCAAGCTTCTTGCCCAAATCGCTGATTTCAACGATGTAGTGGTCAATCGCTTTCACATTCGTTGTGTTCGCATCCTTCGCCCACTCGACGTGCGTCGGTCTGCCTGTTGCCGCAGGGAAGCGAACCTGCAAGTCGCCCTCTACGTCAAGCCACGCGGCTGCACCCGCCTTCTGTGCCTCAGCTGTGAAATAGGGCGCAGGATTATACGCCGTTTCGTTTGCGGCAAGCGCAAGCGGCAGCGAGGTTGCCAACAGAACCACACACATCAAGAGTGCCGCGATTCGTTTTAACCCTTTTTTGGTTTTCATAACCTATAACTCCTCTCATAAGTTAGTGAAAATAGAATCGGCGAAAAGCCGTAAATTTTGCGGAAATGATTTTTCTAAAATGCAAATCGGTTTGTCGGGGATTTTTCTCTCCCTCCGTCACGGCTACGCCGTGCCACCCGCTGACGGCGGCGGTCCCCCTTTGTCCGCTTTCGCGGACATTTTTTCTCCGAAAACAGGAACCCTTTTGTCTGCTTCGCAGACATTTCCCCTATTAGGGGAATAACCCCACACCGTGGGGGAATCTACCCTCGTCAGAGGGAGGAAGTGCGGGCGCGCACTGCACGCCCCTACGGGATGCGCGTTGTTTTGTGTACCGTAGGGACATTTCTCGCCTGCCGGCTCGGTCGGTGCTTCTGCATACTTCCGTATGCAGAGGTCTCCACCGGAGACCCGCACCCCTCGCGGCTGTCCGTTCTGCGGGCGATTCGTGAATCGCCCCTACAGGTGTAGGGAACGACCTCTGTGTCGTTCCGTGGGGGTCGCGCGGATTTTATGTTTGCGCGGGCGGGCGTGGAATGTCTCGCCTGCCGGCTCGGTCGGTGCTTCTGCATACTTCCGTATGCAGAGGTCTCCACCGGAGACCCGCACCCCGCCCCTACGGGGTTTGTGTATCACTGTTGGGGTTGCGGTGAATCGCCCCTACGGGGTTGCACGCCTTTACTCCGCGACAATGGTCGTTTTAATATCCATATTGTTCAGCGGACGCTGTTCCTTGTCAAAGCTGTAGGTCTTGAAATGCACCACAGCGCGGTAAGAGCCTGCTTCCAGCGCACGGTCCATTGTGAAATTCGAAATCGAATACCCGGGCGGCAACAGGTTGGATGTATAAATCGACTCGCCCGAATCAATCAGCACGACTTCAATCTGGAAATAACACGGATTTTCCGCCGGATTGCTGAATACGAAATTCTGCTCGCGCGAGCCTGCCTTCAATTTCATCTCGGCAATGCCGTTGACCTTGATTTGCCTGCCTTTTGTATCCGTCTTTTCGGGGATGGAGTACTGCCCCTCGCCCTCCATAGCGTTCGAATCAATCACGCCGGGTGCTCGGGTTTCCGGCTCGGGCTTCGCATTCGTAATCACCGCGTGGCGAATCAGCAAGCCCAATCCCGCAAGCAGCAGTGCCGCAAGCAAAATCAAAAACAGCCAAAGCGCAAGCACATCTTTCACAACGGCAAGAAAATCATTTTCGCCGACGCGAATGTAGCCCTTGACCGACGCGTGCGGCATTTTGGAAACGGCATACACGGTTTCGCGTGCGTCCGCCGCCGTAATCGTGCCGATTTCATCGCGCCCTTTGCCGACCTGCCCGCAGACGTTAAACCCGCCCGCCGGATAAAGATCGTCCATTTCTTTTTTCTTATAATAAGAAGCAACAAAACCAACCTTGTTGTTGCGATACACGCCGCTGCCGCCGGCAGCCGCCTGATATGTAATCATATCCGCCAAGTAAAAAACCTCCAAAACACTCAGTCAAACGGAAAACGCGTGCCCCCCGCCCCGCATAAGGAGCGGAACAGAAAAGCGGAATTGCCCCGCTTCAACCGCGCTGTGTCACCCGATTTGCCGAGTACAAGGGACGCAAATAGGTACACTGCACCCTTGTAATCTTAGATATATCGTAATAATACACTGTTTGATATACTTTTGTCAAGAAAAAATCGGGAATTTTTCGGGAATTTTTTCAACAAAATTCTACCCGTTTTTTCGTCATTTTGACAAAATTCAATACATTTTCTCCATTTTTTGTATAATCCGTTATATAATTTGGCATCCTGCGCCGCAAAATGCAGGATTGCTCCCCTGCGGGTTGCATAAATCGGTTGTTTTGGGTGGGGAGGGGCGGAGGATTGCACCGCCAAACAGCGCAAATTGTCATTCTGAGGCGTAGCCGAAGAATCTCATACAGAACAAAGTGAAGTTCATTTTGGTAGGGCGGGAGTTCGCCCGCCGCAGCGTGTCGAAAAAGTGGATTTTGCTCCCCTTGTCAGGGGAGCTGTTGCGCGTAGCGCGACTGAGGGGTAGTTAAAAAGCTTAGTTTATCAAGCTTTTCTCTCCCTCCGTCACGCGCAAAGCGCGTGCCACCTCCCTCGTCAGAGGGAGGAAAAAGGTTTTTCCGTTTGACAGTTCTGATTTTTGCGGGCGCACAATGCACGCCCCCTACGGGTTGCGATTCGCCGTTGCGTTTGTGCGGGCGTGGTTAAAATCTTATGCATCTCCTGCCGCAAAATGTATAAGACCGAAAAAATGCGGGAACACTTCTTTTTAGGAGGTGTTCCCGATGAAAAATCAATCTGATAAGCCGAAACAGCCGCGGCGCGGTAAGCTCGGCAAGCGTGCGGCGATACTTTACGGCGTGCTGGCGTTGGCACTGGTCGGTTCAGGACTTGCCGCCCGATACGCGACAAGCTTAAAGCTGCATACGGATTCGCCTGCGCCGAACACGGATACCGCCGAATCCGTGCCGAGTGCCCGCTTCGATGTTTCGGATTTGGCACAATACACATCGCCCGAAGCCCCCGCCCCGTCGGCGAAGGCAAAAACGCCGTCCGAGGCAACGACGGAAGCCGAATCCGAGGCGAACGCGGTGCTTGCGCAAAAGGACGGCGTAGAGCGCGCCGCATCCTTTGTACTGCCGCTCGGCGAAACCGTCGATAAAGCTTTCTCGAACGGCGAAATGGTACAGTCCAAAACCATGGGCGATTGGCGTGCGCACAACGGTGTGGATTTTCGCGGTACGGTCGGCGACCCCGTGATTGCCGTCAACAACGGTATTGTAAAAGCGGTTTATGACGATGTGCTTTGGGGCACGGTCGTTGAAATCGACCACGGCAAAGGTCTTTTGGCGCGCTACTGCGGACTCGGCAAGGGCAGTACGGTCGAGGTCGGCGCACGCGTGAAAATCAACGACAGAATCGGCAATCTCGGCGCAATTCCGATTGAGAGCGCGGACGAGGTACATCTGCATTTTGAAACGCGGCAGGACGGCAAAGCCGTTGACCCCTTCGAGGCAATGGGACTGCAAGCGTAAAAGCACCCTCTGCAAACGAATCGTTTTGCAGAGGGTGCGCATTTTTATTTTGCCTGCTGTGCGGCACGCAGAGCCTTTGTCAGCTGGTCGGGACAAGAGGTCGGTTTCATTCCGCAGCGGATGCCCTCCAGCGCGGCAATGACCTCATCGACGGTTTTGCCTTTCACGAGAGCGGCGACGCCCTGCAAATTGCCGTGACAGCCGCCGTGAAACTGCACGGATTGGATGATATCGCCGTCCAGCTCCACATCGATTTGACGGGAACAAGTCCCTTTGGTTTTGTAAGAATACATAAGCTCACTTCCTGTGTTTTTCGGTTGATTTTATTTTGAATGCGGTTTTGTCATTCTGAGCGGAGCGAAGAATCTCCATTAGATGAACCCGAGCATCACTGCTGTAGGAACAGCCCGGGCTCGCTGTCCGTTTTCGGGCACACAATCTATCATTCTGAACGTAGGGCGGGGGCTTGCCCCCGCCGTTGGGGCTGTACAAAATCCGACCGTGCTCGGGCGATTCGTGAATCGCCCCTACAGGGTTTGCGCACCGCCGTCGGGTTTGTGCAAAATCCGACCATGCTCGGGCGATTCGTGAATCGCCCCTACAGGGCTTGCCCCCGCCGTTGGGGTTGTGCAAAATCCGACCGTGCTCGGGCTACGCGCAATCGCCCCTACAGGTGTAGGGAACGACCCCTGTGTCGTTCCGCGGGGTTTTCGCAGACTTCTGCGGGTCGTCGAGGTTACGGCTTCGCCATTACCCTTTTGTCGCTTCGCGACATTTCCCCTATCAGGGGAATCTTCGCCGACCCCTACGATTTGCGTATCTCCGTTAAATCGAAAAAATCGAACGCTGTTGCGGGCGCGCAATGCACACCCCTACGGATTGGTACGCTGTTTTATTAGCTGCGGTGCGAAAGCAAAATATTGGAAAGTGCCGAAAGCGTTTCCATCGGGATTTTTTCGGCGCGCACGTTTTGGGGCAAGCCGACCGCTTCGAGGGCGGCGGCAACCTGCTCTTTCGGTAGACCCAGCCCCGCTGAAATGCCGTTCTGCGCGGTTTTTCGCCGCTGTGCGAACGCGGCTTTCACCATTTTAAAAAAGAATTTTTCATCGTCAATTTGAAACTCGGGTGTTTCGCGCACGGAAAGCCGAATCACGGCACTGTCTACATTCGGGGACGGCACAAAGCATTCGCGTCCCACGCCGAACAGTGTCTCAGCGGTCGCGTAATACTGCACCGCCGCCGTCACCGCACCCGCTTCGCGCGTGCCGACCTCGGCACAAAGCCGTTCGGCGGCTTCCTTTTGCACCATCACTACGATTTGCGACAGCGGCAGACGTTCCTCCAAAAGCTTCATCACCACGGGGGACGTAATATAATACGGCAGATTGGCACACACGCTGACCCGTTTGCAGTCCGCAAATTTTTCTTGCAGGAGCGTGTGCAAATCCAATTTTAAAACATCTTCGTTGACGATTTCAACATTGTCAAATTCCGCGAGCGTATCGCTGAGCACGGGCAGCAGACGGCGATCCAATTCCACCGAAACTATCTTTTTCGCGCGGGCGCAAAGCTCCGCAGTCAATACGCCGATGCCCGGGCCGATTTCCAATACGCCGTCCTCGGGCGAACGCACCGCCGCGTCCGCCATCGCAGGGCAGACGTCGGGGTCAATCAGGAAATTCTGCCCGAGGGCTTTCGAGAACGAAAATCCGTGCCGCGACAATACCGAACGGACGGTCGCGGGGTCAGAGAGATTATACTTCATCTTTCAGCTTTCCGAGGATTTCCATCCCCTCTTTGATGCGTTCGTCGGACGGTGTGGTGAAGTTCAGGCGAATGCAGTCGCTCGTTTCGCCTTCCTCGACCGTAAACGCACTGCCGGGCACGACCGCAACCTTATTTTGCACGGCTTTGTTGCAGAAATCCATCATATCCACACGTTCGGGCAATTTGCACCAAACGAACATACCGCCTTCGGGGCGTACATACTCGACAAAATCGCCGAGCTTTTCGTCAATCAAATCGCACATCAGATTGAGCTTTCTGCGGTAGATACCGCGAATCTTTTCGATGTGCGCCTCAAAATCGGTGGTCGCCATCCAACGCTCCACAAGCATCTGATTGAGCACGGGCGTGTGCACGTCAGACGCCTGCTTGCCGACCGTCATTTTCGCGACAATCGGTGACGGCGCGATGACATACGCCACGCGCACACCGGGGGCGAACACCTTGGAGAACGAGCCTGCATACAGCACAATGCCGTCCTCATCGAAGCTCTTAATCGACGGCAGATGCTCGCCTTTGACGCGCAGTTCGCCGTAAGGATTATCCTCTAAAATCAGCACGTTGTACTGCTTTGCGAGCGCATACAGCTGTTTGCGCTTTTCGAGCGACATCGTTGCGCCCGAGGGATTCTGGAAATTCGGAATCGTATAAATAAAGCGGACATTTTGATTTTCTTTGAGCTTTTGCTCCAGAATCTCCATATTCATACCGTCCGCCTCGACAGGCACGCCGCGCAGCTGTACACCGTAGGAGCGGAAGCAATTCAGCGAGCCGATAAACGACGGCGTTTCACAAATCACGGTATCGCCGAAGTTGCAGAGCGCCTTGGTCGCAAGATCCATCACCTGCTGTGCGCCCGAGGTGATAATCAGGCTGTCGAAATCACGCCCGACGTTATATTTCGTTTTCATATAGTCCGCCACACGCGTGCGCAGGGGCGTGTACCCTTCCGTCACGCCGTATTGCAGGGCAGTGATGGGGTCGTTTTCAAGAATCTGCGCCGCAATCGTGCGCACATCTTCAATCGGGAACGCCGCCGTGTCGGGATTGCCCGCCGCGAACGGAATGATTGCGGGGTCAGCAGTCGCCTTTAAAATCTCACGAATCGCCGACGGCTGTAGCGAGGAAATACGGTCGGAAAAAATATATTCCATTGGAAACACTCCTTTTGCAGGGTTCAAAAACATTTGAACGCATTGCAGTTTTTCACTTGTTGTGCTATCGATATTGATTGTATATTGTAGCACATTTCCGTGCGGAACGCAACGGGGCGCAGGCGGGATTTTACACAAACCACGTAGAGGCGATTCACGAATCGCCCGAGCGCGGTTGGATTTTGCACTAACGCAACGGTGATGCGCAGCCCCTGTAGGGGCGGGTCTCTGTGCCCGCCCGAGCGAGGTTGGATTTCGTACAACCCCAACGGCGAAATCCCTCCACCGCTAACGCGGTCCCCCTCCCTTTCACAAGGGAGGCATTACGCCCGCCACTACGCGTGAATCCGGTTTGCGTCGTGCTTCGGGAAACCTACGGCGGGAGCAAGCTCCCGCCCTACCGCGTTCAGAACGACCGACTGCGTGCACCCCGTAGGGGTCGACGACTCTGTCCCCCTACAATTTGGATAATAATTTATTTTGTGCAGAATTTTCGGAACGACACAGAGGTCGTTCCCTACACCCGTAGGGGCGTGCATTGCGCGCCCGCGGAATGGGCAATGCCCATTCCCTACGCAATATCCAATTAGCGTATTTTTTTAAAATTTCATAAGGCGGTTCATTCCGCCCGTTTTCCCAATTCGATATGGTTTTTTGCCCGACACGAAAAAATTGCGCCAATTCCGTTTGACTCAAATCCGCATCTTCCCGTAAGCCTCTGATTCGTTCCCAATATTGCATATATACACCTCTGCATCACTATAGCATAGCCCAAAACAGGCTATTGACAAATAGCCCATAAAGGGCTAATATATAGCTATTCCATACAAGAAGGATGATAACTTGTGTTTTCAGTTTTAGAAGAACTTTATTGCGGCAATATTACGCCTGCCGACCGCGCATTTGCTCCGACCAAAAAAGCAGAGGAGTTTAAAAAACTGCACCGAGCGCAAACGCAGATTGAGACATATTTGGAGTCAGTTTTAAGTGAACAGGCACTGACGCAGTTTCATACCTATTGCAATATGCAGGGTGAATTGAATTGCCGAGAGCAAGAAGAAACGTTTATTTATGCCTTTCGATTGGGCGCAAAATTGATGACAGAAGTCCTTTTACCGCGCGAAGAAAAATGAACCGAAGAGGTAAAGTAGGGGCGAACTGCAATGCCTCCCTTGTTAAAGGGAGGCATTACGCCCGCCACTACGCGTGAATCCGGTTTGCGTCGTGCTTCGGGAAACCCACGGCGGGAGCAAGCTCCCGCCCTACCGCGTTCAAAATGACCGACTGCGTGCACCCCGTAGGGGTCGACGACTCTGTCCCTCTACAATTTGTGAATCCAATTTATTTTGTGCAGAATTTTCGGAACGACACAGAGGTCGTTCCCTACACCCGTAGGGGCGTGCATTGCGCGCCCGCGGAATGGGCAATGCCCATTCCCTACGCAATATCCAATTCCAATCACCCAAAACAATCGGCATACTCCGATTGCTGCGACACTCGCAGGGCTGTCCCTGCGGGATATGAAAAATTCCCCGCGGTGGCAAACGTAGCTCTGCCGCCGCGGGGAAACCTGTATACATACTGATTTAAAATTATTCTTCCATCTGCTTGCCGAGGAAGGATGCGGCAACCTGCAAAAGCTTTTGCTCCTCTTCCGTGGGCATCGAGCCGTCCTCGCGCAGCATCAGCATCACCGCGCCCGAAACGTCGCCGCCGCCGATAATGGGGAACGCGAGTGCCGCTTCTTTTTCATAGCCTGCAATCGGGTACAGCGGCGGGATATCGGGAGACGCGGTATAATTCACGCGGTCCTGCATCAGCGCTTCCAGCTCCTCGGTCACGCGGCGCTCCAAAAGGTCGCGCTTGGATGCGCCCGAAACGGCAATCACGTGGTCGCGATCCGTAATGAGTACGGGCAGCTCCGTGGCGCGGTTCAGAACCTCGGCGTACTGATGCGCCGTTTCCGACAGCTCCCCAATCGGGGAATATTTCTTAAAAATCACTTCACCGTCTGCGGCGGTGTATATTTCCAGCGGGTCACCCTCGCGGATACGCATCGTGCGGCGAATCTCTTTCGGAATGACGACCCGTCCGAGATCGTCGATTCGTCTGACTATACCTGTGGCTTTCATATATAAATTCTCCTTTATCGTAAAAATCTTTCTATGCTATTGTCTGCACAGTCGGAGAATTTATACTGCTTTTTTATTTAAAATTCAAAGTGTATCGCTTTCAACAATCGCTTACAGAAGCTTCCAAAGCATTTTATTTTCTTTAAATTGATAGCTGATGCGGTTTTCGTCGTACAAATAGGAAAGATAGGAACGAAGCGTACTGCCGATTAAAACGTACTGATTTGCGTTCATAGTTAAATTATATCTATTGAAGATTTCCGCAAGAATTTCCTCAAAGGTTTTTTCGGTTTCGCAGGCGGTGCAGATGCCGTCGGCAATCTCCCGCACCTTTGAACGGTTCAACGCAATCAACCCTGTTATATCCTCTGCCGCCGCACAGTGAGACGGAATATACAGCTTACCGTGCAGCGTTTGCAGAAAATCCAGTGTTTCCAAAAATGCCCGCACATCATACAGAAAAAACAGATGGTATTTCGTGATGGTTTCCGCACTGAATACGGAATCCGCCAAGAAATAAACGTCGTCGTCCGTTTTTATTCCAATCATATCGAAAAAGTGCCCTTGCAGCGGAAACGCCTCCAGTCCCTTCGGCAAATGATTTTCCATCGGCATTACATCGGAAGGCTTTGCGCACAAAAATTTGTTGCGCAATTCCCGAAACGGAAAGCCGCCGTACAAAAAAGACGGCTCCAAAATCGGCGTTTCCGTGAAGCTTTTTTCGATGCCGTTCGCCAAGATTTCACAGCCTGTTCGGTTTTGAATCAGCTGATTGCCGCCGATGTGGTCGGCGTTCGAATGCGTGCTCACAATCCCGCGTACCTGCAAGCCCTCGGATTCGAGCAGCTTCAAATTCTTTTTACCCGCATCCTTATCACTGCCGCTGTCTATAAGATACACGTGTTCCGAATCGACCTGATACACGCCGATATTCGTGGCGTTTGGGATGTAATAGGTGCGTGCACCGACTTGAATCAGTTCCATAGCCGTTGTCCTTTCCGGATAAATATGTTAAAGCAGTTTTTCTGAAAGCAAGCAAATTGTAGTCGACAGCGCGGAGTGCGGGCTACGTGCAATCGCCCCTACGGGGTCGGGGCGCAATCTGTCATTCTGAGCGAAGCGAAGAATCTCACATCGCACAAGGTGAATTTGATAATTCGCAGGGAACAACCGATGACGCGTTCCGTAATATTTTATCCTATTCGGCGGGCGCACAATGCGCGCCCCTACGGGGATGCCGCAATTATTTTTCTTTTTTCAAAATCACACAGCCCATAGCGGGAACGTGAACGAAGGAGGTTACGGGATTTTCGTGCAAAATCTCGCTCGTGAACTGCCACGTGTCGGGCAGATTATAGGCAATCTCCTGCTCGTTGCGGTTGGCGATAACCAAAATCGCTTCCCCGCCGTTTTCACGCACAAATGCGGTACAGCCGAGCACAGAAGATAAAAACGCAATCGTCCCGTCCTTCAGGCACGGCAGTCCGCGCCGCAGTGCGCCTAACCGCCGATAAAATGCCAAAAGTGCCTGATTTTCGCGTCCCCAAGGGTAACATCCGCGGTTGAACGGGTCTTTGTAGCCCTGCAGCCCCGCCTCATCACCGTAATAGACCGACGGCACACCGGGCAAGGTGTATTGCAAAACGGCGGCAAGCTTTAAAAGCGCGTCTCCCCTTTTGTATTCTGCATCCGTTAAAGCCTTCGCGCTCTGCCACTCGCGGTCGCGGTATTCGGCACTCTCCCCTGCGATTTTCGTAATCGCGCGCTCTGTGTCGTGCGTGCCGATATGATTCATCATTACATCGAGCGCAGGCTTCGGATAGTTTTCGACAATTTGCATCACGGATGTGCAAAACTGTTCGGCGATTCCGTCGCGCGCAAACGATAAAATCGCATTCGCAAACGGATAGTTCATCACGCTGTCGAGCTGACCGCCCAACAGATACCGCCGCCGCACGCCGTATGCCCATTTTGTGGTCGCATCCTCCCACACCTCACCGAGCACCAGCGCATCTTCTTTTTCCGCTTTTGCCGCACGTGCCAGCGCGTCAATGAACACATCCGGGAGCTCATCGGCAACATCTAAACGCCATCCCGCCGCGCCCGCGCGCAGCCATTTGCGCACGATGCCGTTTTCGCCCGTGATAAATTCGAGATACGCGGGGCTTTCCTCATCTACTTCGGGCAGAGTTTCAAAGCCCCACCAGCTTTTATAGCCGTTGGGGTAATCGTAAAACGAATACCACGTGTAATATGGAGATGCCGCAGAATTGTATGCCCCGAGCGTCGGATACCGATTTTCGCGGTTGAAATACAGACTGTCGTCGCCCGTATGCGAAAAAACACCGTCTAAAATGATGCGAATCCCACGTTTTTGTGCTTCGGCGCAAAGCGATTCAAAATCCGTCTGCGTGCCCAAAAGCGAATCGATTTTGCTGTAATCGGCGGTATTGTAACGGTGATTGGAATGCGCCTCAAAAATCGGATTCAAATAGATGCACGTCACGCCCAAGGATTCAAGATAGGGCAGTTTTTCCTCAATGCCGCGCAGGTCGCCGCCGAAATAGTCGTTGTTGCGCACCACCCCTTCGCCGTCGGGACGGAAATACGGCTGATTTTCGGTATCGCTGCGCAAAATGCGATCGGCGGGCACATTCTCCTTCGGCGCACCCGAATTATAGAATCGGTCGGGGAAAATCTGATAAATTAAGCCGCCCTTGAGCCAGTCAGGCGTTTGATAATTTTTGTCGTATACGGTCAACTGCCATTCTTCACGTGGGCTGTTTGCATTCGCCACCGCGCCTGCGCCGTCACCGACAAGGCACACCGAGCCGCGTCCCCACGCACCGTCGTAATCAAAATGATAAAAATACAGTCCCTTTTCCGCAACGGAAATCTCGATATCCCAAATCTCCTGCTCGTCGCCGTGCATTCCCGCCCAATACATCGGATACTCCGTGGTCTGCTCGCCGTCCTTCGCAAGCAGAAAATATGCGCCTGAAACGCAAAAAGAGCGCGGTAAAAGCAGACGGAATTTGACGAACTCGTCTGTTTTTACAGCACCGAACACACTTTTAAAAAACAAATCGCGGGAATGAAAAGGTACAAAAGCCATAGTTAATACGTTCTTTCACAAATTTCTTGAATTTTTGCACGCAGTGCGACAAAGTCAGACAGCGCATCGCCTTTCTGCGCGGGATTGCGCAAAAGCGCGGCGGGATGAAATGTGCCCATCAAATAAAACCCTTTGCGTTCGTAAAATACGCCGTGTTCTTTGGTTACGCGAAAGGTCGGCGATATGATTTTCTGCGCGGCAATCCGCCCGAGGCACACAATAATCTTCGGGTGCAGAAGCTTCATCTGCTCGCGCAGCCAATGCTCGCACGCCGCCTGCTCCTCTTCGCGCGGGTCGCGGTTTTTCGGCGGACGGCATTTCACAATATTTGCAATATAAATATTTTTATCTCTGGCAAGGTCAATATGCGTAAGGTATTTGTCGAGCAGCTGTCCGCCGCGCCCGACGAACGGTTCGCCCGTCAAATCCTCGTTTTCGCCCGGGCCTTCGCCGACAAACAGCACCTCTGCCGTATCCACGCCCACACCGAACACCACATTTGTGCGTGTTGCAGACAGCGGGCAGTCCGCGCAGGACAGGCATTCTGTTTTCAATTCTTCTAAATTTTTCATTCGTACCCGCCTTGCAAAAATAGAAATTTTTTGTGCGCGATTCTTTACTTCTCGCAATGAGTTTGTGCAGACCTGTCATTCTGCTCGCGCTACAAAATCTCATACAACCCAGCGTAAATTACACTATCGGTAGGGCGGGAGCTTGCTCCCGCCGCAAAATCTCTCACAGCACGATGTGGATTGGATTCACGCGTAGTGGCGGGCTTCCACGCCCGCCGTTGGGTAGTGCGAAAATTTGCACTCGCTTGGGCGATTCGTGAATCGCCCCTACAAAGATTGCGCATCACCGTTCGGTTGTTCTGATTTTTCGGGCGAACGCAGTTCGCCCCTACAAGTTACACATCACCGTTGGTTCGTCGGATGTTCCACTTCAATCCTCGGAAAATTCCTGTGCCAGCTTCTTCAAATCCTCTGTGCCGAAAAATTCGATTTCGAGCGTGCCTTTGCCGCCTTTTTCCGTGTAGACCTTGACTTTTCTGCCCATCGCTTCGCTCAGTGCCAGCTCGACCTCATCATAAAAGCGATCGCGGGCTTTCGGCCGTTTGGCGGGGGCTTTTTCCGCTTTGCCCGCACGCTTGCAAAGCCGTTCGGTTTCACGTACGGAAATCCCGTTTTTCACAATCAGCTCCGCAATACGCGAAAGCTCCGCCGCATCGCTGACGGAAAGCAGGGCGCGTGCGTGCCCCATAGAGACCTTTCCGTCCTTGACGAGCACGGTAATCTCCTCGGGCAGATTTAAAAGCCGCAGCGCATTCGTCACTGCGGTGCGGCTTTTGCCTACGCGCGCCGCCGCCTGCTCTTGCGTCAGCCCGAACGAATCAATCAGACGTTTCAGCCCCTCGGCTTCTTCAATCGCATTCAAATCCTCGCGCTGTAAATTCTCAATCAGCGCAAAAATGCTTTCTTCCTCATCGCTCATTTCACGCACGGTCACGGGCACTTCCGTAAGCCCTGCCATACGCGCGGCGCGGTATCGCCGCTCCCCTGCCACCAATCGGTAGCTGCCGTCCGCCATCGGACGCACAAGCAGCGGCTGAATCACACCGTGCTCGCGGATGCTGTCCGACAGCTCCGCAAGTGCTTCTTCGTCAAACGTTTTTCGCGGCTGTTCGCGGTTCGGCTCAATCTCGTCTACCGAAAGCTTGACCGCATTTTCTTCTACGGCGTTGTCAAAAAAGAGCGCGTCTACGCCCTTGCCGAGTCCGCCTTTTTTCGCTTTTGCCATCGTTTTTCCCCTTATCTCGCCCGGCGGTACGCCTCGGCTTCTTCCTTATATTCCTGTTCAAAATAGCCTGCTTCGGTGTAGGTCACCGCATAATTGTCAATGTCAAGCTCCGACAGCAGAATGTAAACATTGTCCGATCTCCAAATGTGATTTCGGTAATTGCCCTGGTAAATTGCCTGCTTTCCGTAGCGTGCATCAAACAGCGCAACCGTCTCCGCTGTGTTCATTCCGTCTGACGCAGTATCCCCGCGGAATTGTAACTGCTCTAACAAATCGGTCTGCGCAGAAAACATAAAGACCACATTTTTTTCATTGTCATAATTGACAAACGAGCCGAAAAAACGGTTGGAGAGCGTTTTGCGTCCGTCCTCCCGCACGGTCGGCTGAATCACCTGCCCGATAGCTGCCTGCACCTCTTCGACCGTCATTCCCATTTTGATGTTGGCGGCGAATGTAAACACCCCCTGCAGATTCTCCGTTTGCGGTTCGGTGGATTCCGCAGTCGGCTCAGCTGACGCCGTTGCCGTCGGTTCGCTTTCGTCCACCTTCTCGAATTTTCGCCGCCCGCAGCCCGCAAGCGCGGAAAGGCTCAACGTACACAGCAAAAAAATGCTGATTGCTGTTTTCCATTTTTGATTCATAGCTATCACCACTTTCGCACACCGGCAAAGGTGCGCTTTACATACTATATATATTATTCCGTCTTCATAAACGCGGTACTCATCTCTGCTTCTTGAGAAATTCCTCCGCAAATGCCGCATAGGACTGTGCGCCCTTGGAATTGCGGTCATAATACATTACGGGCTCGCCGAAGCTCGGTGCTTCGGACAGGCGCACGTTGCGCGGAATGGTCGTGCTGTAGACCTTTTTGGGGAAGAATTTTTTAACCTCTTCCACTACCTGCGCAGTCAAATTCAATCGACCGTCATACATTGTCAAAAGAACTCCTTCAAGCTCAATATGCGGATTGTAAAGACGTTTGATTTGCCGGACAGTCGTCATCAGCTGGGCTAAGCCTTCCAAAGCATAGTATTCGCATTGAATCGGCACTAAAAAAGAATCACTCGCACAAAGGGCGTTAATGGTAATCAGCCCCAAAGACGGCGGGCAATCCAAAAATACATAATCATATTGCGCCCAAACGCTCGCAAGTGCCGATTTCAAACGGCTTTCGCGGTGCTCCAAGGCAATCATTTCAACCTCTGCGCCTGCAAGATTGATATCCGACGGCATAATGTCCACATTTTTAAACTTTGTATGTATAATTGCATCGGCGGTGGGTTCGCCGTTTATCAGCACATCATATGCCGCCGTTTTAATAGCACGCTTGTTGATGCCGTAGCCGCTGGTGGTGTTGCCCTGCGGGTCAATGTCGCAAATCAGCACCTTTTTACCGAGTGCGCCGATTGCCGCAGAAAGATTCACCGCCGTGGTGGTTTTCCCGACCCCGCCCTTTTGATTTATAATCGAAACGGTTTTCGCCATTCCCCGTTCACTCCAAATTCATTAGTAGGAAAAGTATAGCACAACACAAGGTAAAAATAAAGCCCTTTTCGAAAATTGAGAGGTATGTACAAAAAAATTGCAAAGCGGATGTTTCACGTGGAACATACAGACGATGCGGTGGTGCGCGTTCTTATAAGAATGATAGTGATGCATTTGTTTTGGATATGGGCGGCTTAAATACATGTCATTCTGAGCGGAGCGAAGAATCTCAATCAGAGTGACGTAAATTGTATAATCAGTAGGGCGGGGGTGCGGGTCTCCAGTGGAGACCTCTGCATACGTAAGTATGCAGAAGCACCGACCGAGCCGGCAGGCGAGACCTTGCCCCCGCCGCAGAATCTCACATAGAAAAAAGTAAATTAGATAGGTGTAGGGAACGACCTCTGTGTCGTTCCGAAAATTTTGCATCGTGTAAAACGGATTTGCAAATTGTAGGGGACGCGCCTTCAGCGTCCCGCGGGCGAACGCAGTTCGCCCCTACGATGTAGGGGATAGCCCTCTGTGTCGTTTCGTGAGGTTTTATCCAACTTTAGCGGGCGGGCGATTCGTGAATCGCCCCTACGGGTTTGTGCAAAACTTGTCATTCTGAGCGTAGCGAAGAATCTCAATCAGAACAACGTAAATTGCATAATCAGTAGGGCGGGGGTGTGCATATCCGTTGGGTTGTGCAAAATTTTGCACTTGCTCGGGCGAACGCAGTTCGCCCCTACGAAGATTTTTGTCATTCCGAGCCGCAGCCAAAGAATCTCACATATAGCAACGTGAATTGGTTCGGGTCGTTGAGACGCCGACCCCTACAGGGTGTGCTCTGTTTTACATACCGTAGGGACAGCCCTCGCGGCTGTCCGTTTGGAAGATTTTCACACAGAACAAAGTAAATTAGATAGATGTGTAGGGGGCGCTGACCTCAGCGACCCGCGGGCGATTCGTGAAGCGCCCCTACGGGGTTGTGCATCACCGTTAGATTTGCAAATTGTAGGGGACGATGCCTTCATCGTCCCGCGGGCAAACACAGTTTGCCCCTACAGGATTGTGATTTGCCGTTGGGTTTGCATGAAATTCTACCTTGTGGGGCGGGCGTGGAAACCCGCCACTACAGGGTCAGTGCATCGTTCTACGCATCGTAGGGACAGCCCTCGCGGCTGTCCGCTTTGGGGAATCCGCACACCGCAAAATAAATCGGAGATCATAGGACAGTAGAAAACGCGAAACAGCGACCGAGCCGTAGCCCGATCGCTGTCCGCTGTGGATGTGGGGTGTGAAAGAGAAGGATATGGATATTTAAAACGGGTCGGCAGCAGGGGTGGCCGCCGCCCACGTTTTACAAAATTCAGCCGCATTCCGCGGGGTGGGTTGTGTGGTTTTTAGCGTTTTATATTTTTAAAAACCGACGAACGGCAGATGCTGTTTTGGGTTTGTAAAAATTCAATTGATTTGAATGGATTTGCGCACCTTTGACGCCCCGCAAGGTTTGATGTGATTTTGCGTGTAGGGAACGACCTCTGTGTTGTTTCGTGGATTTTGCACGGCATAAAATTGATAATTTGTAGGGGTCGGCATCCTTGACGACCCGCAGAATTTTATCTTGCTTCGCGGGCGGGCACGGAGACCCGCCCCTACGGGAGTGCTTCACTGTTGGGTTGCGCAAAATCCAGCCTTGCACGGGTGCTTCGCGAAGCACCCCTACAGTTTCGGCGAATCACCCCTACAATGGTTTTCTCCAAGTTTGTCATTCTGAGCCGTAGGCGAAGGATCTCACATAGAGCAATACAAATCGGTTCACGCGGGCGGGCGTGGATTATCTCCGAAAGCAAGTGCAAATTCAAACCGCTTCCATATCGGTCGGGAGAGGGAGCTTGAGCTGTTCGAGCTTCGGGATGCGCACAACGTATTCAATATATTCAGGCGTTTCGCTTTTGGCGGCGTCTGCATCTACACCCGCGCGGCGAATGGCGTCCACGGCGTGATTCAGTGTGTTGATAAACACGCGCACATCGCGGATACCGCGGAAATTGTTGTGCGTCTTGCCCTCTTTGGAAAGCATTTGCTCAATCAGCCGCTCGCTTTCCGAAACGTTCAGACGGCGGTCGATGATGATGCCGAGCGCACGGGCACGGCGGTCGTCGTCCTCCAGCAATAAAAGTGCGCGTGCATGGCGTTCTGTCAGCCCCGCCCGAGAAATACGGTAGCGCATTTCCTCCGGCAGCTGCAAAAGCCGCAGCTTATTCGAGAGCGTGGAACGCGCCTTGCCAAGCTTTTTGCAAAGCTCCTCGCGGCTCATCCCGTATTCCGACAGCAGACGGTCAATCGCTTCCGCTTCTTCAAAGAAGTCGAGGTCCTGCCGCTGTAAATTCTCAATCAGAGAGAAAATTGCGGAATTTTTATTGTCAACCTCCGTAACGATTGCAGGCACCTTTGTTAAGCCCACCAACCTTGCCGCACGTAGACGGCGTTCGCCCGAAACCAGTTCAAATGCGCCGTCCTCTTTTTGGCGGACGGTAATCGGCTGTAAAATGCCGTTTTGGCGGATGCTCTCTGCCAAGCCCTCCAATTCGTCATAATCGAATCGCTTGCGCGGCTGATTGGGATTCGGCACAATTTGTTCCTGCGGAATCAAAAAAATCTGACCGCTGCTTTTGACTTTCGGTGTACGCATAAGAAAAACCTCCGCTAAGCTGCCTTTGTCGGGGGACGGACAAGAGGCTTGTCCTTTGCCCTGACACAAGAATAGCACACGAAGGTTCTGTTTGTAAAGAAAAAGCGTTCGCCTGTTTCGGCGGGTTTCTGCGCTTTTTTCCGTTATTTTAACGGGGATTTCGCGATTTTTGCAGAGGGACGCGGATATTTTGACGGGGTTTGCGATATTTTCCGCACAAAAAGCAGTCGGCGCGGCATATTTTCGACTAAAAGGAACTGCTTGTCGCGCTCGATTTTGCCGCCGAGCAGACGGAGCGCGCCCTGTGCCGCTTGAATTTCCGCATCGGTTTCGGCGGATTTCATTGACAGAAACAAGCCGTTTTTTCGGACAAACGGCAGGCAGTACTCCGAAAGGTTCTGCAAGTTGGACACTGCACGCGCCGTGACGAAGTCGAACCGCTCACGGTATTGCGGCAGATTTCCTGCCTCTTCCGCGCGCATATGCACGGTTTCGCCGTTCAATTGCACCGCAGATAAAACATCTTCAATAAAGCCGAGCTTCTTTTTGGTGCTGTCCAAAAAAGTCACCTGCAAGTCGGGACGGAAAAGCTTTAATACAAGCCCGGGGAATCCCGCACCCGTGCCGACGTCGATAACAGCTGCATTTTCGGGAAATTCGACAAGCCCAAACAGCGCAAGACAATCCGCAAAATGCTTGACGGTCATATCATCCGGCTCGGTGATGGCGGTCAAATTAAATTGCTTGTTGGTTTCGACAAGCAGCTGCGCATACGTATCCAAACGCGCAAATGCCGCCTCCCCTACCGTCACGCCGAACGGCGCAAGGGTTTGCTCCAACAAAACGCGGTTCAGCATCAAATTCCCTCCTTTGCAAGGTAAATCAGCAATACGGACACATCTGCAGGCGACACCCCGCTGATACGCGACGCCTGCCCGACGTTTTGCGGCCGAATCTTCGCGAGTTTTTCCCGCGCTTCCAGGCGCAGTCCGTCAATCTTGCTGTACTCGATATTTTCAGGGATGCGCTTGCCCTCCAAGCGGCGCATTTCGTGAATCTGCGCCTGCTGGCGGCGGATATAGCCCTCGTATTTCAGCTCAATTTCGACCTGCTCGAACACCTCACGCGGTAAATCGGGTCGGGTCGGGTCAAAGGGTGCGAGCGCATCATAGCTAAGCTGCGGGCGGCGAATCAGCTCGACCAGCTTCACGCCCGATTTCAACGGCGATGTTTCACGTGAAACAAGCAATTGCTGCAACGCCTCCGACAGCGGCACAGAGGTCTCCTCTACCCGCTTGCGCTCCGCCGCAATTTGCGCCTTTTTCCGCTCGAATCGCGCGAATTTCTCCTCGGAAACCAAGCCGATTTCTCTGCCGTACGGCGTCAAGCGCAAATCCGCGTTATCCTGCCGCAGTAAAAGCCGATACTCTGAGCGTGAAGTCATCATTCTGTAGGGATCGGAGCACCCTTTTGTCACCAAATCGTCAATCAGCGTGCCGATATAAGAGGACGCGCGATCCAAGATAAACGGGTCTTTCCCCTGCACCTTGCGCGCCGCGTTGATACCCGCAATCAAGCCCTGCGCCGCCGCTTCCTCGTAACCCGACGAGCCGTTAAACTGTCCTGCCCCAAACAAGCCCTCTAAATCTAAAAATTCCAGAGATGGCTTTAAGGCAAGCGGGTCTACGCAGTCATATTCAATCGCATAGGCGGTGCGCATCACCTCTACGTGCTCTAAGCCCTTGATTGTCCGCAGGAATTGCAGTTGCACGCTTTCGGGAAGCGACGAGGACATTCCCTGCAAATACAGCTCCTCCGTATCGAGTCCGCACGGCTCAACAAACAATTGGTGGCGTTCCTTATCGGGAAAGCGCATAATCTTATCCTCAAAGCTCGGGCAATAGCGCGGTCCTACACCGTGAATTTTGCCGCTGTAGAGGGGCGAGGTGTGAATGTTTTCCAAAATCACACGCTTTGTTTCGTCGTTTGTGTAGGCAATATAGCATTCCGCCTTATTTTCGGGCGGTGTTTCGGTATCAAAAGAAAACGGCACCGTGGTTTCGTCGCCCTCCTGCACCTCTAACACGGAGAAATCCACACTGCGTCGGTTCACGCGTGAGGGTGTGCCCGTTTTGAATCGGCGCAACGGAATTTGCAGTTTATAAAGGGCTTTCGAAAGCTCGGTTGCGGGGAACATCCCGTCGGGCCCGCTTTCATAGGAAATATCGCCGATATATACACGCCCGCCAAGGAAGGTGCCCGTGGCAAGCACGACGGTTTTTGCAGTATAAATCGCCTCTAATTTGGTCTTGAGCACCCAAAGCCCGTCGGAATTTTTGGTGAGGTCAACGACCTCCGCCTGTTTGACGTCCAAATTCTCCTGCAATTCGAGGGTATGCTTCATATATTTTGAGTATTCGCGGCGGTCAATCTGCGCACGCAGAGAATGCACCGCAGGTCCTTTGCCGCGATTGAGCATCCGCGATTGGATTTCCGTTTTGTCCGCCGCCCTGCCCATTTCACCGCCGAGCGCATCGATTTCGCGCACAAGATGGCCTTTCGACGTGCCGCCGATGGACGGATTGCACGGCATATTGCCAATCCAATCAAGATTGACGGTAAATACAATCACCGAACAGCCCAATCGCGCGGCGGCAAGCCCTGCCTCGATGCCCGCGTGCCCTGCGCCGATGACGGCAACATCATATTGTTTCGCAAAATATTCCATAAAATCACCAAAGAATAGAAGTTTGTAAGAGAACCCGGGTTTGTGCAAAAGAAGTGAATTGTTGTCAAGCGGCCGTAGGGACAGCCCTCGCGGCTGTCCGTTCTGCGGGCGAGCATTGCGCGCCCCTACAGGTTTTGCAATTCTCCGTTAGGTTTGTGCAGAATCCGACCTTGCTCGGGCGATTCGTGAATCGCCCCTACAGGGGGGGGACGTATCACCATTGCTCTGTGCAGATTTTTGCGGGCGGGCGTGGAAGGTCTCGCCTGCCGGCTCGGTCGGCGCTTCTGCATACTTACGTATGCAGAGGTCTCCACTGGAGACCCGCGCCCCGCCCCTACGGGTTGCGGTTCACCGTTTGGTTGTTCTGATTTTTGCGGGCGCGCAATCTGTCATTCTGAGTGAAGCGAAGAATCTCACACAGCAGAAAGTGAATTGGATTCTACGCAGGGGCGACTGAGGGCGCAAGCGCCCCTACATTTGTAGGGAACGACCTCTGTGTCGTTCCGTAGGGGTGCGCAGAATCCGACCTTGCTCGGGCGATTCGTGAATCGCCCCTACAGGGGTTGCGTATCACCATTGGTCTGTGCAGATTTTTGCGGGCGGGCACGGAGACCTCTGCATACGTAAGTATGCAGAAGCACCGACCGAGCCGGCAGGCGAGACCTTGCCCGCGCCGCAGAGTTTCCCACAACACGACGTGAATTTGGTACACGCGTAGTGGCGGACTTCCACGTTCGCCGTTCAGTTCGTGCAAAACTCAACGTGCTCGGGCGATTCGTGAATCGCCCCTACAGGGGTTGCGTATCACCATTGCTCTGTGCAGATTTTTGCGGGCGGGCACGGAGACCCGCCCCTACGGGTTGCGGTTCACCGTTTGGTTGTTCTGATTTTTGCGGGCGCGCAATGCGCGCCCCTACTGGGGCGTTGCCGGCACAACATCATCATTTCCCAACGCAAAATTGCGAGAAAATTTCATTTACTACGGATTCTGTTGCGCGTTCGCCTGTCAAAACGTCCAGGTGCTCAATCGCCGCATCCATACTCACTTCAATTGCGTCGCGGGTCAAGCCGATTTCCAATGCGTTTTTCGCCTCGGACAGGCTGTCCAGTGCCGCCGTACAGCAGGCAAACTGGCGTTCATTCATCAACGTCGCCGCCGACGGGTCGAAATCTGCTGTGCCTAAGGTTTCTTCAATCGCAGATTCCAAGGCGTCTATGCCCTGATTCTCTTTTGCGGAGATATACACGACTTTATTGAACGCTGTGTCTAACAATTCAGGCTCGATTGTGCAGACTTTATCCGTTTTATTGACCACGGCAACGGATTTTTTACCGTTACAGAGGGCAATCAAGTCTCGATCCTCCGCAGTCAGCGGCGCAGAACCGTCAAAGACCGCCAGCACAAGCACCGCATTTTCGACTTTTTTCCGTGCGCGCGCCACGCCGATTTTCTCCACGGCGTCCCCTGTTTCGCGCAGGCCTGCAGTATCCGACAGGCGCAAAACCACATTCCCGACGGTTGCGGTTTCCTCAACAATATCGCGGGTTGTGCCCGCAATGTCGGTCACGATGGATTTTTCCGCGCCGACAAACCGATTCATCAAGGTGGATTTTCCGACATTCGGCTTGCCGACAATGGCGGTATCCACGCCCGCAAGCACAGCTTGTCCGCTGTCGAATCGGGAAAGCAAATTCTGCAAGACCGCAATAGAGCGATTCAGCACATCACGAATCGAATCGTCGGAAAGGTCGTCAATTTCCTCATCGGGATAATCGACCCACGCCGCGAGTGCGGCGCAAACGGATTTGAGGCGATTCGATACGGTGGTAATCTCCCGCGAAAGCGAGCCCTCCAGCACGCCGAGGGCGGCGGCACTTGACTGTGCGCCCTGCGCCGAGATCAACTGCATCACCGCCTCGGCTTTGGTCAAATCCAGCTTGCCGTTGAGAAAGGCGCGCTTCGTGAACTCCCCTGCCTCGGCGGGCCTTGCGCCGTTTTGCAGCGCCGCACGCAAAACCTGTTTTGTAATATACAGTCCGCCGTGGCAGGAAATCTCCACAACGTCCTCGCCCGTATAGCTTTTCGGTGCGCGAAAGACCGTTGCGATGCCCTCATCGATGGGCTTTCCGTCAAAAATCACGTGTCCAAACGCGGCTCTGTAGCCGCTCAGCGTTTTTAAATCTATGTCAGATACGGTTTTGAAAATCTGATTGGCTACAGACAGGGCGTTTTCGCCCGAAATTCGGACGATTCCGATACCGCCCGCCGCCTGCGCAGTAGAAATCGCAGCAATTGTGGACATAGGTATACCTCGTTTTTCGATTTTGGGGGAGATTTTGCGGGGTGCAATAGAATACAGAGATTTTGCGTATGGTAGGGTGAAGAGCATAAATCTGTCATTCTGAGCGGAGCGAAGAATCTACACTGCACAGCGTGAATTTGATAAATGTGTCGGGGTCGCTGAGGTCAGCGACCCGCGGGCGAACACAGTTCGCCCCTACGCGTTACGTGTAGGGCGCGGGGTGCGGGTCTCCTGTGGAGACCTCTAAGCGAAGCTTAGAAGCACCGACCGAGCCGGCAGGCGAGACATTGCTCGCGCCGTTGAGCTTGCTCTGAGTCCAACCGTGCTCGGGCGATTCGTGAATCGCCCCTACGGGTGTAGGGAATGACCGATGACGCGTTCCGCAAGATTTATCAGACTTTGACGGGGCGCCGGGTCGTCGCCCCCTACGATGGGTACACCGCCGTCTGTCTTGTGCAAAATCCAACCGTGCTCGGGCGGGCGTGGAAACCCGCCCCTACGGGTTGCAATTCGCCATAGGGTTTGCGCAGAAGCCGACTGTGCTCGGGTCGTCGAGACGCCGACCCCTACGGATTGTGCTTCACCGTTTGGTTTGTGCAAAATCCGACTGTGCTCGGGCGGGCGAGAACATCCGCCCCTACGGGGTGTGCTTCACCGTTGATTTTTGTAAAATTCGACCTCGATCGGGCGATTCGTGAATCGCCCCTACAAATCGTAGAGAACGACCTTAAGTGCCGTTCCGCGAGATTTTTGTAGATTTTTCGCGGGCGCGCCCCTACGGGGATGCCCATAGCTCGTACAAAGAATAATAACAAAAACAGGCGGGGAAATGCCCCGCCTGTCGGTCACGAGGGGGTAACCCTCTAAAATATATCGGACTTTTGCGCTTCGCCGATCCGTGCGCATTTGCACTCGGCGAAAACGGCGAATTTTTGCCGCTGTTCAGCAATTACTCTTTCCCCGGCTAAAGCGGGGGTTTATTGCCGATATTCCGCAATTATTCTTCGCTCGGCACGTCTTTTTTGATTTCAATTTTGCCGTAGCGGGAAACGCCTGCGGCATCGCTGTGCTTTTCACGATTCTCCGAAACCTCGGGCACATACGGTTCGCGTTTCGGACGGTCGCGGCGATCTCTGCGGTCGCGGTTGTCACGGCGATAGTCGTTTCTGCCGCCGCGCGAATTGCGGGGTGCACCTTCGGGTGCGATGATAACGCGGCGATCCAAATCCATACCCGTAGAATAGGAGGTCACGCCCTCTATGCCTTGGATTGCGGTATGAATAATTCTGCGCTCATACGGATTCATCGGCTCAAGTGCAAGACTTCTGCCGGTGCGCAAAACTCTTGCCGCATCTTTTTCGGCAAGTGAAATCAGTGCCGCTTCACGCTTTTCACGGTAATTGCCGACATTGATAGACACACGGCGATAGCCCTGTCTGCCCTTGTTTTCTACCATACGGGCAAGGTACTGAATCGCATCCAGCGTTTCGCCGCGTCTGCCGATGACAATGCCGTAATCATCGCCGCAGTCTAAATCGAACAGCACTTCGTTGTCGCCGTCAAACGCCTGAATCGTGCAATTCTCAATGCCAAGTGCCTTTACCAAGGCAACGATGTAGTCTTCTGTTTCTTTGTGCGCGTCAGAGGGGGTCAGAGCCTCTTTACGTTCTGCAAAGGACTTAACCGGCTCCGCATCCTTCTTTGCGCTCTTCTGCGGTGCTTTTTCTGCCTTCGGTGCATCCGCTTTTTTCTCTTTTTTCGGCGCACGCGGTCTTTCCTGCTTCGGTTTATCGGCAAATTCCTTTTTCTTTTCGACGGGTTTCTTCACTTCGTCGGGAATTTCCACGGAAACCTTGACTTCTGCGGGCGAGCCGCCGAACAGACCTAAAATCTTTTTTTGAGGCATTTTGAGGACTTCATAATGAAAATCATCGTCCTCGGTAAGCCCCAGCTCCGCCATTGCGGCGGCCTTTGCCGCATCAATCGTTGCGGCGGACTTGATAACTTCCTTAATCATTCTAACTGAACTCCTTATTTGTCGTCCGACTCCTGCATTGCCTTCACCTTTTTGGTGTTTTCTTCTTTAGAACGGCGATAGATTGTTTCGTCAATCATCACCTTTGCAAGTACCTTCTTCGGCGCGTAAATGTGATTCAGAACAATCATTTGCGCAAACGAGATTGCGCTCGACATAATGGTGTAAATACCGACGCTTATCGGGAACATAAAGCCGAAAACAATCTGCATAATCGGCATATACAGCATCATACAGCCCATCATCGGATTTTTCGCCATTTCGGGATTGTTCTTTTTCTGGCGGTACTGCGAATAGATGCTCATCACGAGCGCAATTAAACCGGAAACAATCGGCACGACCCAATAAACGGTCGGCTCTTTAAATTGCGGTGTCACGGAAAGATCCAAGCCGAACAGGCTGAAGCGGTCGATGAACAAATCGACTTTTGCAATCATATCGCTTGTAAGACCCGTAATCGACGGCAAATCTATTTCGTGGAAATGCTCGAGGGCATACAGCTCCATTCTGTAGGGGTTGCTTTTTGCGCCGTCCAAAAACGGCTCAGCGGCAACCTTTAATGCTTCCACGGTCTCCGTCGGCAAACGCAGAACCATCGAAAACGGATGGTAGTTCACCTGGAAAAGCCCAATCATAATCGGAAGCTGAATGAGCGTGGGCAAACAGCCCGAAGTCATTGCGGAAGTACCCTCACGCTGATACAGTGCCTGTGTTTCTTCTTGAATCTTTTGCTGATTGCCTGCATATTTCTGTTGTATGCGGCGCAGCTTCGGCTGCAGTCTTGCCTGCTTCGCCATACCCCTTTGTTGGCTGATTGCCGAGGGCAAAAGGCAAAGGCGCACAACGATTGTCAAGCAGAGAATAGACAGCAGATAGTTGCCTGTCAGCCCGTAAAACAGGGCAATGACAAAGCCAAAGGGGACGCCTAAAATTTCATACAGTCTTGCCATGTATGATCCTCCGAGCGAGGCGCGTGCCTCGCGGACGGCTTCGGCAAAGCCGAAAGCCTTCCAATTTTTATTTCGTGTTTGTCTTTTTTTCGGGGACGGGGTCATACCCGCCCGGGAACAGCGGATTGCACCGCAAAAGACGCCATATACCGAGTAAACCGCCTCTTAAGATTCCAAACCGTTCGATTGCCGTCAGCATATACTGCGAGCAGGTCGGATAGAATCTGCACCGCGGCGGAAAAAGCGGAGAAATTTTTCGCTGATAAAAACGAATACACTTTATCGCAAATTCTTTCATTTTTCAATGGCTCCCGCTTTTTGGAGTAGGGAAAGCATAATCGCTTTGATTTCGGTGCTTTTCAAGTATTTGGTTCTGCTGCGCGCCACAAAAACGAAATCGTAATTGCCCGAAAGACGGGGTTCAACCTCCGCATACGCGGCGCGGATAATGCGCTTACAGCGGTTACGCTGCACAGCGTTGCCGATTTTTTTACTCACGGTAATGCCGATACGACAAATTCCCGCACGGTTTCTTTGAAAATAAACAACCAGTGCAGGATTTGTATAAGATTTCCCACGGTGATACAGCCGCCGAAAATCCACGTTTCGGTTTAAAGTTTCCGTATGTTTCAAATCGGTGTGCCCTCTTTAGTAAGAAAGCTGCTTTCTGCCCTTGCTTCTGCGGCGGGCAAGAACTTTTCTGCCGTTTCTCGTCGCCATTCTTTTACGGAAGCCGTGTTCCATCTTGCGATGACGCTTTTTGGGCTGGTACGTTCTTTTCATAATTCATCCTCCGTTCCTATAGGAAATGTCTGCGAGTAGTAATTATATACTAATTTTGCACGGTTTGTCAACGTTTTTATCATTTTTACACGGTTTTTTTGCATATTGCAAAAATGTGGTGCTACAAATTGTGGCACGAATTTTCAGAAGAACAATATGTAGATTTTGTATCGCTCTTGTGTTCGCGGTTGGTTTGTGCGGAAACTATGTAGAAGCTGTCATTCTGAGCGCAGCGAAGAATCTCCGTTTGTGCAAACTTCTTCTGACGGAGATCCTTCGCTATCGCGCAGGATGACAGTGCAGACGGGCGCGCCCCTACAGGGTTGTAAGTTGTTTTGCGCACCGTAGGGACAGCCCGGGCTCGCTGTCCGCGGGCGAACACAGTTCGCCCCTACGATTTGTAGGGAACGACCTCTGTGTCGTTCCGTGAGATTTTATCAGACTTTGACGGGCGCGTAGTGGCGGGCTTCCACGCCCGCCGCAGACTGTGTGAATATCCAACCGTGCGCGGGCGATTCGTGAATCGCCCCTACAGGGTACGTGTAGGGCGCGGGCTTGCTCGCGCCGTTTTTGTTTGCGCGGGCGGATGAGGTTACGGCTTCGCCATTACCCTTTTGTCGCTTCGCGACATTTTCCCTAATAGGGAAATCTTCATCCGCCCCTACGGGGGTGTGCTTCGCTAAAATCCACCCGTGCTCCGAAGAACGCGGGTGGATGCTTCTTTTGAAACAATGTGCCGTTACAGATTTGCAATCACGCGGTTGAATTTGTCGGTATCGGCAAGCTCGACTGCGCCTTTATCGACCAATGCGGCGGTTTTGGGGTCAATCGGCAAACGGGCAAGGACGGGAACATCCAATTCCTTTGCGACCTCGTCGATTTTGCTTTCGCCGAAAATCGCATACTGCTTGCCGCAGTCGGGGCACTCGAAATAGCTCATATTTTCGACCAATCCCAGCACGGGGATGTTCATCATTTTCGCCATATTATACGCTTTTTTGACAATCAGCGTAACGAGATCCTGCGGCGTGGTGACAATCACGATGCCGTCCACGGGCAGCCCTTGGAACACCGTCAGCGGCACGTCTCCCGTGCCGGGCGGCATATCGACAAACATATAATCGACATCGCCCCAAATTACGTCCTGCCAAAACTGATTGATCATACCCGAAATCACAGGACCGCGCCAAATCACGGGCGCATCTTCTTTTTCGAGGAGCAAATTGACGCTCATCACGCGGATACCCGTTTTGGTCTGCATCGGGAAGATACCATCGTCACTGCCTTCTGCGCGGCCGTGGAGTCCAAACGCCTTCGGAATGGACGGACCTGTGACGTCCGCATCCAAAATTGCGGTCTGCTTGCCCGCAGACTGCGCCGCCACCGCCAAAAGAGAGGTGACAAGGCTTTTGCCTACGCCGCCTTTGCCGCTGACTACGCCGATGACTTTTTTCACCGTGCTGTACTTATTTTCGGGCAAACGCATATCTTTCTTTTCACAGTTCTCAGAACAAGAACTGCAATTTCCGGAACAACCTTCACTCATTTTTTCATATCTCCTTTTATTTCGTACCTACTCTGCAGAAACAGAGGGTTTTTATGCTTGGATTGCGATTTGCACGCAGTTGGTTGGTGCGAATCTCACACAGAACAGCGTGAAATTGATAATCGCGTAGGGGTCGCTGTTCCCAGCGACCCGCGGGCGAACACAGTTCGCCCCTACGGGAGTTGCGTTTCGCCGTTGGACTTGTTTAAATCCGACCGTGCTCGGGCGGATGAAGGTGCGGGTGTCCAGTGGACACCTCTAAGCGAAGCTTAGAAGCACCGACCGAGCCGGCAGGCGAGAACATCCGCCCCTACGGGGTTTGCACATCTCCGTTGGGTTTATACACCATCAGATAGTTTTTATGCTTCGTGCACATCCGTCGGTGTCTCTTTTTCTTTATTCTTCCGCAAATCCCGGAAAAAATCCGACAGGACGGCGGCGCACTCCGCTTCCATTACGCCGCCTTCGTACTGCGGCTTGTGTGTAAACGGATAATCAAACATACGCAGAACACTTTCGACCGCGCCGTTTTTCGGGTCGTATGCCCCGAAGGTCACTTTTCGGATTCTGGCATTGAGAATCGCGCCTGCGCACATCGGACACGGCTCCAATGTCACAAACATTTCACACTCCCACAGCCGCCAGCCGCCCAAAACCGCGCACGCGGTGCGGATGGCTTCGATTTCGGCGTGCGACAGCGCATCCTTTACGATTTCGCGGCGGTTTCTGCCGATTGCCACGACCTCGCCGTGCCGCACGACGACCGCCCCGACGGGGACTTCCCCCTCAGCGGCGCTTTCCTTTGCCGCTTTGAGTGCCAGCGTCATAAAATCCGCGTTTTCCATATTAAAATTCCACGTACTGCGCGGTTTGAATCAGCAAATACAGCAACGCCAAAATCATGGACACCGTGCAAATATAGTTTTTCCCTTTTTCACCGCGCTGTAAAATACCTTCGCCGTCACTGAGAGTCGGACGCTTATAGGTCTTAAAGTAAATCACCGCACAGGCAATGCCAACCACGGCAATGACGCCAATCATCGCCAAAATCACGAGATTCGCGGTGGCTTCAGGCAGATTGTCCACTGCCACCTGCATCATTACGGCGGCAAAATTGTTTAAGAAATGAATCGC
The DNA here is from genome assembly GCA_021769885.1 of Bacillota bacterium. GTDB lineage: Bacteria > Bacillota > Clostridia > Oscillospirales > Acutalibacteraceae > Fimenecus. Next base: position 103,286 of record JAETSA010000009.1, read on the forward strand.
CACGCCGACCCACATAGAGCCTGTGACCGTAACGGCATAGCCAATCGCGATGCCCGCGATAAAGGCGAACGGAATCTGCACCATATTGCCGTGCATCAAAGCAAACACAAGTGCCGACATCAGGATTGCGAATTTGTCGCCGTACCGCCGCAAGGGCTGCATTACCGTGCCGCGAATGGCAAATTCTTCGACAAACGCGGGAATCACCGCCGTGCCGAGCACTGTCAAAAGGATTTTCGGCACTGTATCAAGCACAGTTTCGTCCGTCGGCATCGTAAAGGTAATGCCAAACATATTCTCTGCCAACGCAGAGAGGAAATTCGTCACGTAGCTGCCCGCGATACAGCACATCAGCCCGACAAAAACAAGCAATACCGCCGCTTTACTGTCATACGGCGTGCCGAGCGGGAGCTCTTTAATCAGTCCGCGCTTCTTTTGATAGAGATATCCCAAGAAAAACGGCACAAAAATGCCAATCAGGGACAGTGCCGCATTGATGGCGATATAAATCGGGGTGTTTTCCTGATAGACCGCCTCACGGAAGCTCGGCACAAGAGCCAAAATAAAGCTGACTAAAAAAACGATAATCGGCAGACCCAGCACCGAAAGACCGTGCGACAGGCTCATTTTTCTGAGAGCTGCGGCGGATTCGCGTTTTTTCTGCAAATCCGGGGTGTTCAGCGGTGCGCAGCCGCCCGCATAATATTGCCCGTAATAGGGGTTTTGCGGCGGTCGGGGCGCATAATAGGGCTGTTGCCCATACGGATACTGCGCGCCGTTCGAATACGGATTTTGCGTGTATCCGCCGCTTTGCCCATACGGATTTTGCGTGCCGTAAGGCGCATTTCCGTAAGGCGGTTGCCCGTAGCCCGTGCCGTACGGCTGGGAAGCATAGGGATTCTGCGTCGGCTGTGCAGGTCTTGCGTAAGGATTCTGATTTTGCGCATAAGGATTTTGCGCACCCGCATACGGGTTTTGTGCCGTGCCGTACGGATTTTGCGTTTGCCCGTACGCATTCTGCGCCGTGCCGTAGGCGGATTGCCCGTACGGGGACTGCGCATAAGAGGCTTGTCCGTTCGCATACGGATTGCCCGTTGCCTGCGCACTGTACGGGGATTGCGCCGTCTGTGTACTGTATGGGGATTGCGCCCCCGGCGCGTTGGCAGTCTGCGCGAATGCATCCTGTGTTTCTTGCGAGTCAGTGCCTTGTGCGGCAGATGCGTTCGATGCAGTCGCGCTCTGTGCGCAACCCGTGTCGCGCATCGGTGCATCGTAGGTTGTTTTTTGTTGTTCGTCCATACACATTCTCTTTTCTATATCAAAACAAAGAAATGCATTCCTCAAGCGGATTGCCTGATTCCTGTATACATATATATCACGAATTTCAAACACAGTTGTGGAGAATTTGTAAATTTTTATTTGTGTCGATTTTGCACACAGTCGGTTTGTGCAAAAATAAAAGTTTCGCCCGCCTTTTCAAAGGCGGTGGGGTCAAGGGGTGCGGGTCTCCGGTGGAGACCTTTGAATACGAAGTATTCAAAAGCACCGACCGAGCCGGCAGGCGAGAAGAAACCCCTTGGCGCGCTCCGCAGAGCGCGAAATCTTTTTATTAAAAAGCGCAGGAAGGTAGGAAAAACAGTCCGGTGGACTGTTTTTTCGAAGGAAACCCTCGCCGGGGGTTTCCTTACGTGCGATACGCACGTTTTTATTTCGTACCCACCGTGCTGAAACAGGGAGTTTTTTGTGCACGGGCGAACGCAGTTCGCCCCTACGGGGTTTGTTCTTCACCGTTTGATTGTTCTGGTTTTGCGGGCGCAACGCGCAAGCGCCCCTACGATTTGTAGGGAACGACCTTAGTGTCGTTCCGTAAAATTTCAACAGACTTCGACGGGCGTGCAATCTACGGGTTGCGGTTCACCGTTGGGTTTGTGCGAAATCCGACCGTGCTCGGGTGCTTCGTGAAGCACCCCTACAATTGGTGGAACTATTAGGCCTGTGCGGATTTGCAAGGTTGCTCGGGCGGATGTGGTTACGGCTTCGCCATTACCCTTTTGTCGCTTCGCGACATTTTCCCTAATAGGGAAATCTTCATCCGCCCCTACGGTTTTATACTATTATTCTTCCGTGCTCTCCGTTGTATCCGTATTCTCTGCGGCGGTTGTTTGTGCCGCGCTGTCGGCGACATCTTCTTGCGCCGTATCCTCTGCCGCGTCCTCCGCCGTCTCCGCTTTTTCCTCTTCTTTCGGGGTGACGGAAAGGGTCATCACCTTTTCGCCCTCGGAAATGCGCATCACGCGCACGCCCTTGGACGGACGTGCAAACTCGCTGATGTCGCTTGCCGAAATGCGGATAATTACGCCGTCGGACGCAATCAGGATGACGTCCTCCTCCTCGGAAACCATCGTAATCGCAGCAACGTCGCCGTACTGCTTGGTATGGTAGTTAATCAAGCCCTTGCCGCCGCGCGACTGCACGCGGTAATTGGATACATCCGAACGTCTGCCGTAGCCGGTTTCGGAAACGGTCAGCACTTTCTTTTCAGGGTCAAGCACACACATACCCGCAACGCAGTCCCCCTCGGCGAGGGTAATCGCTTTCACGCCGCGCGCCGTTCTGCCGATAGAGCGTGCATCGTCCTCTTTGAACGAAATGCACATACCCTTTTTCGTGGCAATCATCAGCTGCTGTTCGCCGTCGGTCAGCTTCACCCAATTTAACTCGTCGCCCTCGTCCAGATTGATGGCGGCAATGCCGTTTTTGCGAATATTTTTATATGCATCGAGCTCCGTGCGCTTGATGATACCGTTTTTCGTCAGCATACAGAGATACGCATCCTCTGTGCCGAACTCGGGCACGCGAATCATTGCCGTGACCTTTTCTTCGGCGGTCAGCGGCAGGATATTGACAATATTCATACCCTTGCTCGAGCGGCTGCCCTCGGGAATCTCATAGCCTTTCAGACGATAGGCGCGCCCCAAGGACGTGAAGAACATAATATAATCGTGACTCGAGCAGGTAAACATCGTTTCGGCGATGTCCTCCTCGCGGCGGGTCATTCCCTTGATGCCCTTGCCGCCGCGATGCTGTGTCTGGTAGGTATCGACAGGCTGACGCTTGATATAGCCCATATTGGTCAGCGTGAACACACAGGTTTCCTCGGGAATCAAATCTTCAATATCGACCTCGCCGCTGACGCTGACGATTTCGGTGCGGCGTTCGTCCGCAAATTTGTCGCCGATGGCGTTCAATTCAGTCTTTACGATTTCCAGCACGCGCGCTTCCGAACCGAGAATTTCCAGGAAATCGGCAATCTTCTTTTGCAGTTCGTCGCGCTCTTCCAAAATCTTTTTGATTTCTAAGCCCGCCAGCTGACCGAGACGGTATGCCACAATCGCCGCCGCCTGTGGGTCGTCAAAGCCGAATTTTTCCATAATCGCGGCTTTCGCTTCGGGCGTGCCGCCCTTGCAGGCGCGGATGGTCGCAATGATTTCATCCACAATATCTATAGCGCGGGCAAGACCCTCTAAAATATGCTCTCTGTCCTGTGCTTTTTTGAGGTCGTATTTGGTTCTGCGGGTGATAACCTCGCACTGGAAATCCAAATACTTTTGAAGAATTTCCTTCAGCGTCAGTGTTTTCGGCTCACCGTTTACGAGCGCAATCTGAATGATGCCGTAGGTGATTTGCAGCTGTGTATACTGGAACAAATGATTGAGCACGACCTGCGGATTCGCGTCGCGCTTCAAGTCAATGACCATCCGCATACCCTCACGGCTGGAATAGTCGTTGATGTCGGCAATGCCCTCGATGCGCTTGTCCTTGACAAGGTCTGCGATACTTTCAATCAGCCGCGCCTTGTTGACCTGATAGGGCAGCTCCGTGACAACAATCGAGAAGCGACCGCTTTTTTCGTTTTCGACAATTTCGGCACGCGCACGCAAGGTGATTTTGCCGCGGCCTGTCGCATAAGCGGCGCGGATACCCGCACGACCCATAATAATGCCCGCCGTCGGGAAGTCAGGACCTTTGATATGCTCCATCAAATCCTCAACCGTCGCGTCGGGATTGTCAATCAGCACATTCAGTCCGTCAATGACCTCTCGCATATTGTGCGGCGGAATATTGGTCGCCATACCGACCGCGATACCCGTAGAGCCGTTGACCAACAGATTCGGGAAGCGGGACGGCAACACGACGGGCTCTTTCAAACGGTCGTCGTAGTTGGGCATAAAATCGACGGTGTCCTTGTCGATATTCGTGAGCATTTCCATCGAGATTTTGCTCATTCTCGACTCCGTATAACGGTATGCCGCAGGCGGGTCGCCGTCCACAGAACCGAAGTTGCCGTGACCGTCCACCAGCATATAGCGCATCGAAAAGCTCTGCGCCAAACGCACCATAGCATCGTATACGGACGCATCACCGTGCGGATGGTAACGCCCCAAAACTGAACCGACGGTATCGGCGCACTTTCTGTATGCCTTTTCGGGATACAGATTGTTTTCGAACATCGTATAAAGAATACGCCGATGCACGGGCTTTAAGCCGTCACGCACGTCGGGCAGTGCACGCGAAACGATAACCGCCATGGAATAATCCAAAAAGGATTTTCGCATCTCCTTATTGATTTCCACATTCACAATTTTTTGCTGCTCAAACGGAATGTATTCCTTTTGCGGCTCATTTTGATGTTTTTTCATAATTTGACCCTCTTTTCCGTAACCGTAAAATCCGATATACGGTGTAGATGATTTTTATCTATTTGTGATTTTTTAAATAATTTGTTTATGTTTTTAAATTATTTATTTATGGATTTGTTTATTTGTATTCTTTTAACGCGTTGTATTCAATGTAGCCCTGCGCACGCAAATACTCCGTTTCGTTGCGAATAACGCGGTCGTAGAAGCCGCGTTGCCAAATATTTTCGCCGATTTCCTGATTTACAAATCTTTTAAATACCGCGATTATGGCAGAAACCGTAGGGGGCGACGACCTCGGCGCCCCGTAGGTATCTATGGAAATCAACAAATGTAAATGATTCGGCATCAAAATATAATTGTCAACCTTTACGGTATCATATGCCGTTTCCATAGATTGAATATATTTTTCCGCAATTTTGCCAAACGGTTTTAATCGAACCGTTTTCGGGGCGCCGAGGTCGTCGCCCCCTACGATTGTGCTTAAAATCGGTTTACGGTTTTTCACACACACCGTCACAAAATAACATCCGTTTTGGCTGTAATCGTAATTTTGCAGGCGGGTGGGTTTGCGGGTGGGGAAATTGTTTATTTTATGATTTTCTGTCATAACAAAATCCGTAAGGTTTTGCGGGCGAACACAGTTCGCCCCTACTTTTTCTCCCTCCCCGAGGGAGGCATATATGGTTTAAAATTTTAGATATCCAAATTCTCCACATATTTTGCGTTCTTTTCGATGAACAGGCGGCGGGGTTCGACCTTATCGCCCATCAAAATGGAGAACGTTTCGTCCGCTTCCATTGCGTCCTCCATATTTACACGCAGCATCGTGCGGAAATTCGGGTCCATAGTCGTTTCCCATAATTGTTCTGGGTCCATTTCACCAAGACCTTTGTACCGCTGGATGTCACAGCTGCCGCCGAGCTCTGCAATCAGCGCGTCGCGCTCCTCATCAGAGAATGCGTACAAATGCTTTTTACCTTTGGAAACCTTAAACAGCGGCGGCTGAGCAATATACACATAGCCGTGCTCAATCAGCGGTCGCATATAGCGGAAGAAGAATGTCAACAGCAGAGTGCGGATGTGCGCACCGTCCACGTCGGCATCCGCCATAATCACGACCTTGTGATAACGGAGCTTCGTAATATCAAAATCGTCGCCGATGCCCGTGCCGAGCGCGGTGATGACGGGGGTCAGCTTTTCATTGCCGATGACTTTATCCACACGCGCCTTTTCGACGTTGAGCATTTTGCCCCACAGCGGCAGGATTGCCTGAATGTTTCTGTCTCTGCCCTCTTTGGCAGAGCCGCCTGCGGAATCACCCTCAACGATATAAAGCTCGGTGTTTTCGGGATTTTTGTCGGTGCAGTCCGCCAGTTTGCCGGGCAGGGAGTTGCTCTCCAGCGCGGATTTGCGTCTTGCGTTGTCGCGTGCCTTGCGTGCCGCCTCGCGTGCGCGGGACGCATCGAGTGCCTTATTGAAGATTGCCTTTGCCACGCTCGGATTCTCTTCAAAATAGGTCATCATTTTGTCGTAAATCATTTTGGAAACAACGCCTGTCATTTCGGTATTGCCCAATTTGCTCTTGGTCTGCCCTTCAAATTCGGCTTCGGTCAGCTTGACGCTGATGACGGCGGTCAAGCCCTCGCGGACGTCCTCGCCCGACAGCTTTTTATCGGAATCCTTTAACAGTCCGAATTTTTTGCCGTAATCGTTGAATACACGTGTGAGTGCCGTTTTAAAGCCCTGCTCGTGCGTACCGCCGTCTACCGTGCGCACATCGTTTGCAAAGCTCAAAATGATTTCATTGTAGCCGTCGTTGTAGGATACCGCAACTTCGGCGCTCTTGTCGCCGTTGACAGTCGTGAAGTGCATTACATCGTCGTGTACAGGCGTAAGCCCTCGACTCGTATTGATATACTCGACAAAGGAACGGATGCCGCCTTCATAGCAAAATTCCTCACGGCGGATGTCGCCCTCGTCGCGGCGGTCGGTCAGCGTGATGGAAAGCCCTGCATTGAGGAATGCCTGCTCACGAAGTCTGCGCTCCAGCACCTCATATTCATAGACGGTGGTTTCGGTAAAGACTTCGGGGTCGGCTTTGAATTTTATGAACGTGCCCGTGGCTTCGGTATCCGCAATCACGGTCAAATCCGTTTTGATATCGCCGCGTTCAAATCGCTGATGATAGGTATGCCCCTGACGGCTGACTTCGATTTCAAACCATTCGGACAGCGCGTTTACGACGGACGAACCGACGCCGTGCAAGCCGCCCGACACCTTGTAGCCACTGCCGCCGAATTTACCGCCCGCGTGCAATACCGTCAACACGACCGTAACCGCAGGCAGACCCTCTTCCTCATTCATATCGACGGGAATGCCGCGTCCGTTGTCGCGCACGGTAATCACGTTATCGGGCAGAATCTCCACTTCAATATGCGTGCAGTAGCCCGCAAGTGCTTCATCCACAGAGTTATCGACAATTTCATAAACCAAGTGGTGCAGACCCTTCGGTCCTGTCGAACCGATATACATACCCGGACGCTTCCGAACCGCTTCCAGACCTTTTAAAACCTGAATGGCGTCCGCACCGTATTCCTCGGTGACGGCGGTGTCCATCAATTCTTCATTTGTCCCGATGTTTACTTCGTTTTCCATATTTTCCTCCGAAGACCGAACACAATATGTGTCCGCATTTTTTCTGTTTCTATGTTTAAATTTTGTGGATTGACTTGTTGGTATCGTTTTTTTGTAGGGAACGACCTTAGTGTCGTTCCGCAAAGTTTTATCAGACTTTGACGGGCGCTTCGTGAAGCGCCCCTACGGGGGTTGCGCACATCTATTCGTTTTATGCGGATATTTGCATTTGCTCGGGTCGTCAAGATGCCGACCCCTACGGGTTTGTGTATCGCCATTGGTTATGCGGATTTACGGGTGATTCTATGCAAATCAGAGCCGTTTAAAAATCGTTGCGGTGGAAAAAGGGGAAATATATACCTTTCTGTCGTTCTTTTCGACCGTCACCAAAAAGGATTTCGGCAAATCATATGACACGGTTTCGGAAAAGCCTGTTTTTTCCGCCTCGCTTAGATATTCGCGCGTGGCTTTGTTCACGGTGGTATTGTCCAAATCAAAAATACCGAGCAAATCCTTTGTGCGAATCAGCTGTTCGCCGCCGATATCCAAATACATCAAAGCACCCTGCCTTTCTCCATATGAAAGGTGCGCCCCTCGCACAGCCGCAGGACGGTTGTCGGGTCACAGCAGGTAATAAACACCTGCCTGCCGTTGATGTGATTTAAGATATAATCCTGTCGGTTTTCGTCGAGTTCGCTCATCACGTCATCCAAAAGGATAACGGGCTCTTCCCCTGTTTGGTCGCGCAGAATGCTCGCTTCGCTCAGCTTCATTGCAAGTGCCGCCGAACGCTGCTGCCCCTGTGAACCGAAGGTACGCGCCGAAAGCGAATCAATTTGAATCTGTAAATCGTCTCGGTGCGGACCTGCTGTAGTCATTTTGTTGAATATATCGTCTCTTCGGCTGTCAAGCAGCTGCTGCTTCAACATCTCTTTGACTGCGTACGGGTCACCCTCGTAACCGCCGAAGTTACTAACATAGTTAATTTTTAACTTTTCCTTACTGTCTGACAATCCGTCATAAATTTCAGCGGATTTTCCGCTTAAAAGATTGGTATACCAGACGCGTTCCGCTACGACCGCCGCACCGTAGGAAGAAATTTTTTCGTCCCACACGTCCAAGGTATCAAACAGCTCGGGGTGATATTGAATATCCTTTAACAGCGCGTTTCGCTGATTTAAAGTATGATTGTATTTTGCAAGTGCCTTTGCATACTGCGGCTTTAATTCACACAGTGCCGTATCCAAAAAGCGGCGGCGGAACAAAGGACCTTCCTTTACAAGAGAGAGATGCGAGGGTGCAAATACAACGGCATAAAATTCGCCGACTAATTCCGCAGGGGATTTCAGTGTGACGCCGTTTTTCATTGCGGTGCGTTTTTGGTCAATAAACAGATGTGCAGTTTGTTCCCGCCCTTTTGCAAAAAACGTCATTTCATTTTTGGCAAAAGGTGCGTCAAAGCCAACCATTTCACGGTCACGGCGGCAGCGAAAGCTTTTACAGCCGGTGAACAGCCAAATGCTTTCCAGCAAGTTGGTTTTACCCTGTGCATTTTCGCCGAAAATGACGTTCACCCCGTCTGTGGGTTCAATATACGCGTTTTCAATATTCCGAAAATTCTGAATATTTAACCCTTTCACAATCATTTGATTCGTACCTTTCTTGTGGGATGGGGAAATTTTGCGCAGTTGGTTTGTACGGAATTAAAAGTTTTGGCGCGCTTTTTCAAAAGCGCGTGGGGTGACGGGGTGCGGGTCTCCGGTGGAGACCTTTGAATACGAAGTATTCAAAAGCACCGACCGAGCCGGCAGGCGAGACCAACGCCCCATGCTCGCCGTTCGCAAACGGCGAAATAATTTTTATAAGAAAAGCGCAGGAGAGGCATAAAACATTCCGGTGGAATGTTTTATGGTGGAGAACCCTCGCCGGGGGTTCTCCGAACGGCGGCACGCCGTTTTTATTTCATACCCACCGTGCTGAAACAAGAATTTTTATGTGCGCGTAAGGACGGACATCCTTATCCGTCCGCGGGCGAACACAGTTCGCCCCTATGAGGTTGCGCATCACCATTTCGTTTGTACAAAATCCGACCGCGCACGGGCGATTCGTGAATCGCCCCTACAGAGTTGTGCATTGCCGTTGGGCTTGCGTAAATCCAACCGTGCTCGGGCGGACGTGGAAGTCCTCCCCTACGAGTGATTCACAGCTATTTATGATTCTTTACAAATTAAAAACTCTTGATTTTCAAATACAAATGCATCCCCGTCGCGGAGCTTCTTTCCGCGCTGGGTGCAGATTTCACCGTTTACTTTGATCTGTTCGTCCTCAATCAGCATTTTTGCCTGCCCGCCCGTGCCAACGACACTTGCAAGCTTCAAGGCGGCGTCTAAACGAATAAACTCCGTGGTAATATAAACTTCTTTTAAAACCTTCGGGGCAACCTTTGCCTGTATTTTTATCTTTTTCATTCTGTTTTCAATCTCACCGGCAGCACCAAGAACAGGAAATTTTCCCCTTCTGTGGGCGTAATTAAAATCGGCAGTATCGGACTGCTCAAACGAATAACGACCTCATCTGCATCGCAAACACGCAGCGCATCCAAAAGATAACGGTTATTAAAGCCGATTTCCATTTTATTGCCTGTCCCCTTGCAGGGCAGCTTGTCATTTGCCGTACCGAGTGCGGTGGTGCTGGAAATCTTAATCAAATCCTCGTCAAAAATGCAGCGAATCGGGCTTTTTGCGCGGTCTGTGATAATCAAAGACGTTCTTTCAATGCTGTTGATGAGCATTCTCGTGTTTACGGTGATTTCACCCGTGACATTCCCCGAAATTGCCGCCTGATAATTCAGAAATTCGCCTTCCAGCAAACGGGAAACGATTCTGTAATTGCCGATTTCAAATACAATAAAGCGCTTGCCGACATTCATTGCGATGGTTTCTTCACTGCCGCTTGTCAGCTTGATAACCTCATTGAGCGTCTTTTTCGGTGCGACAAAGACCTTTTCTTCGCCCTCATAATCTATGTCTTCATTGCGGATTGCCAAACGGAAGCCGTCCACGGCGACTAAACGAATCTTCTTTTCGCGAATTTCAAAACGCACGCCGGTGTGTACCACCTTGACATCATTTTCCGCTGTGGCAAAAATCGTTTTGCGAATCATATCCTTTAACAGCTCGCTGTCAATCACAATCGGATACCCGCTTTCCACCGTCGGCAGCTCCGGGTATTCATCGGCGGAAATGCCAATCAGCGAAAATTCTGCGTCACCGCTCTTAATGTGGCAGACCAAGCGTGCATCCACTTCAATACGCACGGTTTCAAACGGCAGATTTCTCAAAATATCACAAAGAATTTTTGCGTTGAGAATTACACTGCCGGGCTCTTCCACACGGGCTTCCATCGTAGTAATGATGCCGACTTCTAAGTCATAGCCTGTGAGGGTGAGTACATTGTTCTCCGCCCGCAGAAGGATACCTTCGATTGCGGGAATCGAGGATTTTGAAGAAACTGCTCTTTGCACATTTGAACAGATCTCAGACAGCTTTTGTGTATCACAAATCACTTTCATACAGATTTTCCTTTCAAAAAAATAATCATATATATTTCTTTAATAGTTTTAGGAGTAGGGGCGGCACAAATTGTTGAAAACTTCTATTTCATTTAGAGCGATAAGCTTTTCAAAACATTTTTTCCGCGTAAAAAACTTGTTGAAATCATTTTGTTTTCAACAGTCAGTTTTTGACTGTAAATCGGATGTTCAAAACTCCACTGTCGAAAATCAAAAAATGTTTAAAAGTTTCGGCGCACTTTTGTCCGCAGTAGGTAAGAATAAAATTAAAAGTTTTGGCGCGCTTTTTCAAAAGCGCGTGGGGTGCAGGGGTGCGGGTCTCCGGCGGAGACCTTTGAATACGAAGTATTTAAAAGCACCGACCGAGCCGGCAGGCGAGACCAACGCCCCTTGCTCGCCGTTCGCAAACGGCGAAATTCTTTTGTTTCAACGAGCACAGGAAGGTAGGTAAAATATCCCGGTGGGATATTTTACCGAAGGAAACCCTCGCCGGGGGTTTCCTTCGCGTTGCTCCGCAACGCGGGTTTAATCGTACCTGTTTTTAATAAAACAAGAATTTTATTTGCACGGGTGAACGAGTTCACCCTTACGAGGATTTTTGTCATTCTGAGCGTAGCGAAGAATCTCACACAGAACAATGTAAATTTAATTTGCGCGTAGGGAACAACCTCTGTGTTGTTCCGTAAACTTTATCAGACTTTGACGGGCGATTCGTGAATCGCCCCTACGATTGGTGGGCAACCATTGGGGTTGTGCGGATTTGCAAGGACGTGCGTAGGGACGAACGAAGATTTCCCTATTAGGGAAAATGTCGCGAAGCGACAAAAGGGTAATGGCGTAGCCGTAACCTCGTCCGTCCGCGGGCGAACACAGTTCGCCCCTACGGGGTTGTGCACCGCCGTTGGATTTGCGTCGCTTTACACATCGTAGGGACAGCCCGGGCTCGCTGTCCGTTTTCGGGCGATGAATCCCTCCACCGCTGACGCGGTCCCCCCACTGACGGTGGCGGTCCCCCTTTGTCCGCTTTCGCGGACATTTCCCCCACACTGTGGGGGAATCTTCCCTTTAACAAGGGAGGCATTACAGTTCGTCCCTACTATAATTCCGCCTTACGCTTCCTGCACGTTTTTGATGATATTTTCCACCAGGGACTTAAACTCTTTGTCCTTATCCATTTTATCCGCAACGCTGTCAATCGAATGCTTTACGGTGGAGTGCGTTTTGCCGTTGAAGCTTTTGCCGATTTCCTCTAAAGACATCCCCGTCATTTCACGGATGATATACATCGCAATTTGTCGCGCGTCCTTGATGTTTTTGTCGCGCTTGTCAGAGGTGATGTTGTTCACGGAAACGCCGACGGTCAGCGCGACCTGCTCGAGGATTTTTTCCCGCACGACAGAAACGGGCTGGGTTGTGTTCATCAGTTCTTTAATGGCGTCCTTGGTGATTTCAATCGTCGGCGTCGTGCCGAGCAGCAGACAAATCGCCTGCAACTTTTTGACTGCACCCTCCAATTGCCGCACGTTGTGGCTGACCTGTTCAGCAATAAATTCCACAACATTGTTCGGAATCTGAAAAGAAATCGCATCCGCCTTGTTTTTGATGATTGCCATCCGCATTTCGAAATCGGGCGGCTGCACGTCGGCGGTCAAGCCCCATTCAAATCGGCTTTTGAGGCGTTCCGTCAGCTTCGGAATCTCGTTCGGCGGGTTATCGGACGAAAGCACGATTTGTTTTCCGTCCTCGGTCAGGGAGTTGAATGTATGGAAAAATTCCTCTTCAATGGAATTTTTGCCTGCGATAAATTGAATATCGTCCACCAAAAGCGCATCCGCCTTGCGGTATTTTTCGCGTAACTCAAAGGTGTTGGAGTTGCGGATGTGCTCAATGATGTCATTGGTGAAATTTTCACTGGTGACATAAATAATCGAAGCCTCGGGATTTTGGCTTTTCATATAATTTTCGATTGCTTTTAAAAGATGGGTCTTGCCAAGGCCGCTTTTGCCGTAAATAAACAGCGGATTGTAGGTCTTGCCGGGATTTTCGGCGACCTTTTTTGCGGCGGCGTAGGCATAGTTGTTGGATTTGCCGACCACGAAATTTTCAAAGCTGTTGGCGCGGTTGTTGATGACCAGCTCGTCCGGCGGGACGGCGGCGGGTGCAGAGGATGCAGCGGATACGGCGGGTGTCGGCTCGGCCGGTTTTTCAACCAAAATGATTTCCACGCTGACGGGAAATCCCAAAATGCTGAAAAAGGCCTGTTCCAAAAGCTCGTTGAATTTTTTCTCCACAATGCCGAATTTAAATTCGCTTTCAATGCCCAGCGTGACCTTTTCCCCGTCAAACTGCACAATGTACAGCGGCTCAAGCCAAAGCGAAAAAACAGCATTGGAAATGCCGCCGTCCGTTTTGATATAGGTACAAACGGCGTCCCATAATTCGGAAAGAGAGTCCATATCGTGTCTCCAATCAAAAAAGTCTGTAAAAAAGCGCGCAAAATCAAAATTTTTACGTAAAAAGCCCAATTTCGGATTGCAGGGGGTTTTCGTATCCCCACCCCATTACGGGGCAAAGCGGCAATACGTGCGCGCAAAAGCGATATTTCCACATATACACTTATTATATTAGCATAACCCGCGCACTTTTTCAACTGTTTTATGAAAGTTTATATATATAATTAGTATAGGGATTTTTTACACCGAATCAGGAAAATTTTAGGAAATTTATTGAATTTTCTGAGAATTAAAGAGAAGTGATTGGATTTGTGTGTAGGGAACGACCTCTGTGTCGTTCCGTGGGATTCTTCGCGGGCGCGCAATGTACGCCCTTACGGGATTGTGCAAATCTGTCATTCTGCGCACGGTAGGGCGAGACCTTGCCCCCGCCGCAGGGTTTCACACAGCACAACGTAAATTTGATTTGCAAATTGTAGGGGACGCTGTTCTCGCCTGCCGGCTCGGTCGGTGCTTCTAAGCTTCGCTTAGAGGTGTCCGCCGGACACCCGCACCCTCAGCGACCCGCGGGCGAACACAGTTCGCCCCTACGAGTGCAGGGCGCGGGCTTGCTCGCGCCGTTTTCGTTTGCGCAAATTTTTTTGTCGGCTCGGGCGGGCACGGAGACCCGCCCCTACGGGTGTAGGGCGGGGGCTTGCCCCCGCCGTTGGGTTTATTCGAAATCCAATCTTGCTCGGGCGGATGAGGTTACGGCTTTGCCATTACCCTTTTGTCTGCTTCGCAGACATTTCCCCTAATAGGGGAATCTTCATCCGCCCCTACGTAGTTTGCGCATCACCGTGGGTTTGTGCAAAAATCCAACCGTGCTCGGGCGATTCGTGAATCGCCCCTACAATTAGGGCGTTCATTCGCACATCGTAGGGACAGCCCGGGCGCGCTGTCCGTTCACGGGCAATTCGTGTTTACTCCCTCAGTCACACACTTCGTGTGTGCCAGCTCCCTCAAAGAGGGAGCGCAGACTGTAGAAAAACCTTTTTCCTCCCGTCTTCGGAGGGAGGTGGCACGCGCTTTGCGCGTGACGGAGGGAGAGAAAAGCTTGATAAACTAAGCTTTTTAACTACCCCTCAGTCGCTGACAAGGGGAGCAAAATCCACTTTTTCGACACGCTGAGCTCCCTCAAAGAGGGAGCGTTATAAGGTTTTTGGATTTTAAAAATAGGCAAAAACGACAAAAAGAATGTGTGAAAAAAGAGGAATTATTCTGAAATATCTATTGAAAAGCAAGGGGGCACAATGGTATAATTATGGATAAATTAAAATGGGAGGATTTTAAAATATGGCAAGTGATAAATTTGCAAAAGAAGGCTTGACCTTCGATGATGTATTGCTTATCCCTGCGGAAAGCGACATTCTGCCGAGCGATGTCGATGTTTCGACACGGCTGACCAAAAATATTACACTGAACACGCCGATTCTGACGGCGGCAATGGATACCGTTACCGAATCCAAAATGGCGATTGCGATTGCGCGTGAGGGCGGTATCGGCATCATTCATAAAAATATGTCCATTGACGCGCAAAAGGAAGAAGTGGACAAGGTAAAGCGCAGTGAAAACGGCGTTATTGTAAATCCGTTTTTCCTGCATGCAGACAACACGGTCGAGGAAGCGGATCAGCTGATGCACCGCTACAAAATTTCGGGTGTGCCGATTTGTGATGAAAACGGCAGACTGGTCGGCATTCTCACAAACCGCGATATGCGTTTTATGACTGATTACAGCGTAAAAATCGGCGATGTAATGACCAAAGAGCATTTGGTAACCTCCCACATCGGGACAACGCTTGAAGAAGCGAAAGCCATCCTGATGCAGCATAAAATCGAAAAGCTCCCGCTGGTGGATGACGGCGGATACCTCAAGGGGCTTATTACCATTAAAGATATTGAAAAGAGCGTGCAGTATCCAAATTCCGCGCGTGACGCACAGGGCAGACTCCTTTGCGGCGCGGCAATCGGCGCAACAGCGGATGTGCTCGAACGTGCGGCGGCATTGGTGGAAGCAGGCGTTGACCTTTTGGCACTCGACTCCGCCCACGGACACAGTAAAAACATTCTGAATGCGGTTTCCAAAGTAAAAGCGGCGTTCCCGAATATCTCCTTGGTGGCGGGCAACGTGGCTACCGCAGAAGCAACGAAAGCTCTTATTGATGCGGGCGCAGATTGCGTCAAGGTCGGTATCGGCCCCGGGTCTATCTGCACCACGCGTGTGGTTGCGGGCATCGGTGTACCGCAGATTACCGCTGTATATGATTCCGCAAATGAGGCGGCAAAAGCGGGCATCGCCGTAATTGCCGACGGCGGTATCAAGTATTCGGGTGAAATCGTCAAGGCAATCGCGGCGGGTGCATCCGCCATTATGGTTGGCTCGCTGATTGCAGGCTGTGAGGAATCCCCCGGTGAAACAGAGGTCTATCAGGGTCGTTCGTTCAAGACCTATCGCGGTATGGGCTCTATTGCGGCAATGAACTGCGGTTCAAAAGACCGTTACTTCCAGTCCAATAATAAAAAGCTCGTTCCCGAGGGCATCGAGGGTCGTGTGCCGTATAAGGGCAAGCTGTCCGATACCGTTTATCAGATGATGGGCGGTCTCAAGGCAGGTATGGGCTACTGCGGCTGCCGCAATATCGAGGAATTAAAGACCAAAACCAAGTTTATCCGCATTACGGGCGCAGGCTTGAAGGAAAGCCACCCGCACGACGTGTATATCACAAAGGAAGCACCGAACTATTCCGTGAATCTGTAAGAGATGGAACACGACTATCCGAAACGGAAACGAAATAGATTAGAGGGCTATGATTATGCACAGCCAAACTATTACTATGTTACCGTTTGTGCAAAAGATCGAAAAGCACTGTTTTGGGAGTTTCCATACCGTAGGGGCGCGCATTGCGCGCCCGAGAAACTTCCGCTTTCACCAATCGGTAAAGTTGTGGAACAAGCGATTTTGCATATTCCCGAAAGTTATGAATCCATTGCTGTTGACAAATATGTTGTTATGCCGAATCATATACATATGATTCTGATTTTTCGGGCAGATGCTTACGGGCGCGCAATGCACGCCCCTACGCTCTCAACCGTTATCGGGCAAATGAAAGGCTATGCAACGAAAATGTGCGGAAAACAGATTTGGCAAAAGAGCTTTTATGATAGAGTGATTCGTTCGCAAAAAGCATATGAAGAGATTTGGAATTATATTGACGGAAATCCGCTGAAATGGCAGGATGACGAATATTATATAAGATAGCAACTACAAAGGAGACTGAGAAATGTACGCAGATTTAATGGACACCATTGGGTTTGTCACAAAATACGACGAAGAGGTCGGCGCGGCGATGGCAAAAGAGCTTGCCCGTCAGCAGAGAAATTTGGAGCTGATTGCCAGCGAAAACATCGTTTCCCCCGCCGTGATGGCGGCAATGGGCAGCGTGCTGACCAACAAATACGCCGAAGGCTATTCGGGCAAACGCTATTACGGCGGCTGTGAATGCGTCGATATCGTTGAAGATATCGCCGTAAAGCGCGCGTGCGAGCTGTTCGGCGCGAATTTTGCCAATGTACAGCCCCATTCGGGCGCACAGGCAAATATGGCGGCATATTTTGCACTGATTCAGCCCGGCGACACCGTAATGGGTATGAATCTTGCCGAGGGCGGACATCTGACCCACGGCTCGCCTGTCAATATGTCGGGTAAATACTTTAATTTCGTCGCATACGGCGTCAATGAGAACGGCTATATTGATTACGACGAGTTCGAAAAGAAAGCCAAAGAATGTCAGCCGAAGCTGATTGTTGCGGGCGCATCGGCGTATCCGCGTGTGATTGATTTCAAGCGCATTTCCGAAATTGCCAAAGAAGTCGGCGCATACTTTATGGTCGATATGGCGCATATCGCGGGCTTGGTTGCCGCAGGGTTACATCCCTCACCTGTTCCGTACGCCGATGTTGTTACCACCACCACACACAAGACCCTTCGCGGTCCGCGCGGCGGCTTGATTCTCACCAACGATGAGGATCTTGCAAAGGCAATCAACAAGGCAATCTTCCCCGGCACACAGGGCGGCCCGCTGATGCACATTATCGCGGGTAAGGCGGTTTGCTTCGGCGAAGCATTGAAGGAGGATTTCAAAGACTATCAACAGCGCGTAATTGACAACTGCCAGGCTTTGGCAAAGGGTCTCACCTCTCGCGGCATTGACCTCGTTTCGGGCGGCAGTGACAATCATCTGATGCTCGTTGACCTGCGCTCCACAGGCATCACGGGCAAGGAACTCGAGCACAGACTTGACGAAGTATACATCACCGCGAACAAAAACGCGATTCCGAAAGACCCGCAGAAGCCGTTCGTCACTAGCGGCGTCCGTTTGGGCACACCTGCGGTTACGACCAGAGGTCTTACGGTTGAAGATATGGATAAGGTTGCGGAATACATTGCACTTGCGGCAACGGATTTCGACGCGAAAGCCGATTATATCCGTGCAGGCGTAAACGAAATCTGCACAAGACATCCGCTTTATAAATAAAAATAAATCGCGAAAGCAGTTTAAAGGAGGCGGCGGCGCGTGCGTGAGATTATTGTGGCAAGTCAAAATCCGCAGGCCGCCGACCGCATCCGCGCGATTCTGCAAAGCGAGCATATTTTTGTGAGCAATCTTTACCGCTCGGGCGCGGAGGTGCTCTCCTTTGCGAGTATCCGCCCCGACGCGGTTGTCATTTGCGGGAAATTGCCCGATATGTCCGCCGCCGCACTTGCAGGTACTTTGCCGAATGGCTTTGATACCGTGTGGCTCGTGCCGTCGGGCGAACCGCTCCCAACCTTTGTCAGCAATCTAATTGCGTTGCAAATGCCCTTGAACCGTATGGAGTTTTTAAATACCGTGCGGATGCTTGCCGCGACGGAGAGCGAATGTGTCCGTCCGCGTAAAACCGTGCGCACCGAGGAAGAAAATGCGCTCCTGCGCGATGCGAAAGCAAGGCTGATGGAACGCCATCGATTTTCCGAACGCGAGGCGCACAAGCTTTTACAGCACCGCGCCATGGAAACGGGTATGCGCATTTTGGAGGTCGCAAGGCTGGTGCTGGAGGAGTAATCTATGGATTTCCCCATCCGCAAACCCACCCGCCTGCAAAATTACGATTACAGCCAAAACGGATGTTATTTTGTGACGGTGTGTGTGAAAAACCGCAAACCGATTTTAAGCACAATCGTAGGGGGCGATGTTCTCGCCGACCGGTTCGGTCGGTGCTTCTAAGCTTCGCTTAGAGGTGTCCACCGGACACCCGCACCCTCATCGCCCCGTAAATCAAGCTGACCGAAATCGGAAAAATTGCGGAGAAGCACATACAAAAAATCAATTCGGTTTATGCAGACGTAACAGTTGAAAATTATATTATTATGCCTGACCATATACATCTTTTGATTTTCATTGATGGATTCGAGGACGGGACGATGAGGGCATCGTCCCCTACGAATTTGAGCACCGTTATACGTTCGATGAAAACTTTTGTCACAAAAGATGTCGGAAAAAGCATTTGGCAACGCTCGTTTTATGATGAAATCATAAAAAACGAAGCCCATTTTCAACGCGCATGGGAATATATCGAATACAATGCGCTGAAAGAATACAAATAAACAAAATCATAAACAAATCATTAAAAAAACACGAATAGACAAAAAATATCTGCTTCCAAAATCTCATTGAAAACTCTGCAAAAAGCTTTTGCAAAACACTTTCAAATACTCGAAAAAAATATCTGAAATCCGATTCCTAAGGAGGGGCAAAAATGCAATTTACCAAAATGCACGGTGCGGGGAACGATTATATTTATGTGAACTGTTTCAAAGAAACGGTGGAAAACCCCGTTGAAACCGCAATCCGTGTCAGCGACCGCCATTTTGGCATCGGTGCGGACGGCTTGGTGCTGATTTCTCCTTCCGACAAGGCGGATTTCTTTATGGATATCTACAATGCAGACGGCTCGCGTGCCAAAATGTGCGGCAACGCAACGCGCTGTGTTGCAAAATATGTGTACGACAACAAAATGACCGACCGCGATGAAATTACGCTCGAAACCTTAAGCGGCATTAAGGTCATAAAAATGACGATAAAGGACGGCAAGGCCGTCTCGGCTCGCGTCAATATGGGTGCGCCGATTTTAGAGGGCGCGAAGATTCCGACAAAATTCGACGGCAAAACCGTCGTTAGTCAAAAACTAACTATCGAAGATAAGGACTATGCGGTGACCTGTGTTTCTATGGGCAATCCGCATTGCATTGTATATATAAAGGAAGATGTGCGCGCACTCGATTTGCCGCGCGTCGGCCCGGATTTTGAAAATCACCCGATGTTTCCCGACCGCATCAACACGGAGTTTATCCGCGTTGTCAGCGAAACCGAGCTGGATATGCGCGTATGGGAGCGCGGCTCGGGCGAAACGCTTGCCTGCGGTACGGGCGCGTGCGCGGCAGTGGTCGCCTCCGTTTTGAACGGCTATTGCAAGCGCGGCGCGGACGTAAAAGTCAATCTTCTTGGCGGCACGCTTTTCATCAATTGGAGCGAGAACGGCGAAGTCTATATGACAGGCCCCGCCGAAACCGTCTGCACGGGAACGATAGATATTTAATGTATTATGGAAAGCAAAGCTTTACCGAAACGAACGGCAGCGCGTCTGCAAAATTATGATTACAGCCAAAGCGGATGTTATTTCGTAACGGTTTGTGTAAAAGACCGAAAACCTATATTATGCAAAATTCTGCCCAATCCACGCGTAGGGACGGAAGCTCTCTCACGCGTAGGGACGGACGTCCCCGTCCGTCCGCCATATAAAATCAAGTTAACACAGATTGGCTTTTTGGTGCAGGATACAATTGAGTATATAGATAAGAATTACGAAAATGTAAATGTAGACAAATATTGTATAATGCCTGACCATGTACATTTTTTATTGACGATACAGGCTTCGGACGGACGAGGACGTCCGTCCCTACGCGAAAGTTCTTCTGAAATTGACCGTGCGCAAATGACATTGAGTCGAACAATTCGACAGTTTAAGACTTTTACAACGAAACAGGCAAGGCAAATCGTTGGAAATCAAGAGCTGTTACTTTGGCAGTCAAGGTTTTACGACCATATTATTCGCAATGATGAAGATTATGCGGAAAAGTGGCAGTATATAGACGAAAATCCATTGAAATACATTTACTTTAAATAGGAGGTCAGTCCATGAAAATCAATGAAAACTTTCTGAAAATCGAAAGCAGTTATCTGTTTTCGAACATCGCCAAAAAGGTGAAGGCGTATTCTGCGGCGAATCCTGAGAAAGAGATTATCCGTCTCGGCATCGGCGATGTGACGCGCCCGCTTGCGCCTGCGTGCATTGAAGCTATGCACAAGGCGGTGGATGAAATGGCGAACGCCGAAACCTTCCAAGGGTATCCGCCGGAATACGGGCAGGATTTTCTGTTGGACGCCATCCTTGAAAATGACTATAAGGCACGCGGCATCGACCTCGAAAAAACCGAGATTTTCGTCTCGGACGGCGCAAAATCCGACTGCGGCAACATCGGCGATATTTTCTCTTTGGACAACCGTGTCGCGGTCTGCGACCCCGTGTATCCTGTGTATGTAGATACCAACGTGATGATGGGGCGCGCGGGTGACAAGACCGAAAACGGATGGTCAAATATTGTCTATATGCCCTGCACGGCGGAAAATCATTTCCTGCCTGCAATTCCTGAGAACCATGTAGATATAATTTATCTATGCTTCCCGAACAACCCGACGGGTATGACGGCGACAAGAGCAGAACTGCAAAAATGGGTGGATTATGCCAACCGCGAGGGTGCGGTGATTCTGTTCGACTCCGCGTATGAGGCGTTTATCACCGAAGAAAATGTGCCGCATTCGATTTACGAGCTGGACGGCGCGAAGCAATGCGCAATTGAATTTCGCAGTTTTTCCAAAACGGCAGGCTTTACAGGCGTGCGCTGCGGCTACACGGTTGTGCCGCACGACTTAAAGTTTAACGGTACGGAATTGAACGCGATGTGGGCGCGCCGTCAGGCGACGAAGTTCAACGGCGTTTCCTATATCACCCAGTGCGCGGCGGCGGCGTGCTACACGCCCGAGGGCAAACAGCAGATTCGCGATATCATCGCCTATTATCAGAAAAACGCAAAAACGATTTACGACGGCTTAAAGGCTTGCGGATTTACCGTATACGGCGCAAAAAACTCGCCGTATGTGTGGCTGAAAACGCCCGACAATATGAAAAGCTGGGATTTCTTTGATTTATTGCTTGAAAAGATTCAGGTCGTCGGTACACCCGGTGAGGGTTTCGGCCCGTCCGGCGAGGGTTATTTCCGCCTGACCGCATTCGGCTCTGCGGAGAATACCGAAAAAGCCGTCGCCCGCATCAAAGATTATTTCGGGAAATAAAAGCAAAGTCGGTTCGCTATGGTGCGTAAAAAAGCGCATAGGGAACGACCTTAAGTGCCGTTTCGCAAAATCCGCACAAACCAACGGTAACGCACAAGCCCGTAGGGGCGATTCACGAATCGCCCGAGCACGGTTGGATTTCGCACAAGCACAACGGTGACGCGCAAATCGTAGGGGCGAACTGTGTTCGCCCGCAAAAGTCTGATGAAATCCTGCGGAACGACACTAAGGTAGTTCCCTACGATAGTATTCAATTTACGCTGCTTTGATTGAGATTCCGAGCGAAGCTCAGAATGACAAAAATACACCAACTCACTGTATACAAAGCCCGGCACCGAACATAAAAGCATTCCATTCACCCGGAACGGTACGAAATAAAAAACGGAGGCACACTATGCAAATTGACAAAAACCTCGTGATGTATCTTGAAAAGCTCGGCAGAATTGAGCTTTCCGAAGAGCAGAGAACAGCATCCGAAAAGGATTTGCAGGACATTCTCACCTACATCGACACGCTGAATGAACTGAATACCGACGGCGTAGAGCCTGCGTCGCACTCCTTCCCTGTGGCGAATGTGATGCGTCAGGACTGCGTGACCAATACCGCACAGCGTGAGGCGGTTCTGCAAAACGCGCCCAACGAAAAAGACGGCTGCTTTGTTGTGCCGAAAACTGTGGAGTAAGGAGGACGCTTATGGATATTCGCAAACTGTCTGCGCTGGAGCTCGGCGCGGCCATTCGGGAAAAGAAAATCACCGTCCGTGAGGCAGCAGAAAGCTATCTTGCCGCGATTGAAAGCACGGACGGCACCTATCATTGCTATAATACCGTTTGCAAAGAGGCGGCACTCGCGCGTGCCGACGAGGTGCAGAAGGGCATTGACGAGGGGAAATATACCTCCCCGCTCGCAGGTGTGCCGATTGGCGTGAAAGACAATATCTGCACAAAAGGGATTTTGACGACCTGCTCTTCCAAGATATTAGAGAATTTCATTCCGCCGTACGATGCAACCGTCGTCCGCCGCCTGCACGATGCGGGTATGGTGATGCTCGGTAAGCTGAATATGGACGAGTTTGCCATGGGCAGTACGACAGAAACCTCCGCAACGGGCGTTACGCATAACCCGTGGAATACACAACACGTACCCGGCGGCTCTTCGGGCGGCGCGGCGGCGGCAGTCGCGGCGGATTTAGCGCCCGTTACCTTAGGGTCGGATACAGGCGGCTCAATTCGTCAGCCCGCCTCCTTCTGCGGCGTTTCGGGTCTGAAGCCCACCTACGGTGCGGTTTCACGGTACGGACTTGTCGCGTATGCTTCATCTTTAGACCAAATCGGACCGCTTGGGCACGATGCAAAGGACTGTGCCGCACTGTTCTCGGTCATTGCGGGCAAGGATGAAAAAGACGGCACGTCTATGGAAACTCCGAAATTTGATTTTGATGCCGCAACGAACGGCGATATGCAGGGCAAAAAAATCGGCATTCCCGCCGATTACCTCGGCGAAGGCATCTCACCCGATGTGAAAGCCGCGATTGAAGCGGCGGCGGAAACCTACCGCAGTCTCGGCGCAGAGGTCGAGATTTTCCCGATGCCGATTGTGAAATACGCCATTCCCGCTTACTATATTATCGCGTGCGCTGAGGCGTGCTCCAATCTTTCACGCTATGACGGCATCAAATACGGCTATTCGAGTCCGAATGCCGACAACCTGATGGATACCTATATCAAATCCCGTTCCGAGGGCTTCGGAATGGAAGTCAAGCGCCGCATTATGCTCGGCAACTTCGTGTTGAGCTCGGGGTATTATGACGCGTATTACAACAAAGCACTCAAGGCGAAAAAGCTGATTCAAGAATCGTTCTTCGAAGCGTTCCGGAAATACGATATGCTTTTGGGACCTGTCGCGCCGACCACCGCGCCGAAAATCGGCGAAAGCCTTTGTGACCCCTTGAAAATGTATCTCGGCGATATTTACACTGTAATGATCAACATTGCGGGCGTGCCGAGTATGGCGCTTCCCTGCGGGTTCGACAACGAGGGGATGCCTATCGGGATGCAGTTAATCGGCAAGCCGTTCTGTGAAGCGGAAATCCTTTCCGCCGCAGTCGGATTCCAAAATGCAACGGACTTCCACAAAAAGTCCCCGAAAGAAAGTTAAGGAGGCGGCAATATGGAATGGGAAATCGTTATGGGGCTTGAGGTGCACACCGAGCTCGCGACCGAAACCAAAATTTTCTGCGGCTGTTCCACGGCGTTCGGCGGCGAACCGAACACGCACGTTTGCGAGATTTGCTCGGGACTGCCGGGCACACTGCCGCTTCTCAATCAGCGCGTGGTGGAATTTGCTGTGCGCACGGGTCTTGCCACAAACTGCGAGATTACCCGCAAAAATAAATTTGACCGCAAAAACTATTTCTATCCCGATTTGCCGAAGGCGTATCAGATTTCACAGCTGTATCTTCCGATTTGCCGAAACGGCTTTGTCGAGATTACGGATGCTGACGGCAACCCGAAAAAAATCGGGATTCACGAAATCCATATGGAAGAGGACGCAGGCAAGCTGATTCACGATGAATTTGACGACTGCACGCTGGTGGATTATAACCGATGCGGCGTGCCGCTGTTGGAAATCGTGTCCGAGCCTGACTTCCGCTCGGCGGACGAGGTGTTGCAGTATCTTGAAAAGCTCCGCGCGATTTTGCAGTTCACGGGTGTGTCCGACTGCAAAATGCAGGAGGGTTCTTTGCGCGCCGACGTAAACCTTTCCGTGCGTCCCAAAGGGCAAAAAGAATTTGGCACGCGTACCGAAATGAAAAACCTCAACTCCTTCCGCGCGATTGGCCGCGCGATTGCCTATGAAGCAAACCGTCAAATCGAGCTTTTGGAGGACGGCGAAAAAATTGTGCAGGAAACCCGCCGCTGGGACGACAACAAGGGCTATTCCTACGCGATGCGCTCCAAGGAGGACGCGCAGGATTACAAGTATTTCCCCGAACCCGACCTGCCGCCGATTGAGATTTCCGAGGAAACCATTGAAAGCATCCGTTCGGCAATGCCCGAACTGCCCGAGCAGAAAAAACGCCGTTATATTGACGAATTGGGTCTGCCCGAATACGATACCTCCATTCTCACAAGCGACAAGGCGTATGTTTCGCTGTTTGAGGAGACTCTCGCCCTGTGCGGCAGTCCGAAAGACGTTGCCAACTGGATTATGGGCGAGGTGATGAAGCTGCTCAATGATACCGCGACGCTTCCCGAGAATATGGAGCTGTCACCGAAGGATTTGGCGGCGGTCATCCAAATGGTAAAGTCCAATAAAATCAACCGCGGCACGGGCAAAACCGTCCTCGAAAAGGTGTTTACAGAGGGCGTTGATCCCGAAAAATACGTCGCGGACAACAACCTTGCACAAATCACTGATTTGTCCGCCCTGCGCCCCGTGATTGAAGAGGTCATTGCCGCAAACGAAAAGAGCGTGACGGAATACAAGTCGGGCAAAACCCAGGCAATCGGCTACCTGATGGGGCAGGCGATGCGCGCCCTCAAGGGCAAAGCCCCCGCACAGGAAGTGCAGAAGCTCCTGCACGAGATTTTGGATTAAAACAACGCACCGACCGCGAAATCCGCACAACCCAATCGTGATACACAAACCTGTAGGGGCGGACTTCCACGTCCGCCCGAGCAAGGCTGAATTTTGCACAAGGCTACGGCGGGGGCAAGTTACGGCTACGCCATTACCCTTTTGTCGCTTCGCGACATTTTCCCTACAAGGGAAATCTTCCCCGCCCTACCGAGTAGGGGCGCTTCACGAAGTGCCCGAGAAACCTTGTAAATTTACACAAACCAACGGTGTTTCGCAACCCGTAGGGGCGGATGCCATCATCCGCCCGTGTAAGGTCAGATTTTGCACAAACCAACGGTGATACGCGAACCTGTAGGGGCGGATGCCCTCATCCGCCCGCGTAAGGTCAGATTTTGCGCAAATCAAACGGCGATACACGACCCGTAGGGGCGGATGCCTTCATCCGCCCGAGTAAGGTCGGATTTTGCACAAACCCAACGGCGAAACGCAACCCGTAGGGGCGAACTGTGTTCGCCCGAAAACGGACGGCGAGCCCGGGCTGTCCCTATGGATGCGTAAAACGACGTACCCCTTGTAGGGGCGCTTCACGAAGCGCCCGAGCACGGTCGGATTTTGCGCAAACCCAACGGCGAAACGCAACCCGTAGGGGCGAACTGTGTTCGCCCGAAAACGGACGGCGAGCCCGGGCTGTCCCTACGGATGCGTAAAACGACGTACCCCTTGTAGGGGCGGGTCTCCGTGCCCGCCCGAGCACGGTCGGACTTCACACAAGTCCAACGGCGGTGCACCGCCCGTAGGGGTCGACGACCTCGGCGACCCGAGCACGGTCGGATTTTGCGAAAACCTAACGGTGATACGCGTATCCCGTAGGGGTCGCTGTTTTCGCCTGCCGGCTCGGTCGGTGCTTCTAAGCTTCGCTTAGAGGTGTCCACCGGACACCCGCACCCTCAGCGACCCGCGGGCGGCTGAAGGCAGCCGCCCCTACGAGTTTGCGCACGAACCAATTGTATGCAAAGCGCGATGCCGAGCACAAAAACTTCCTGCTTTTAAAAGGTAGGTACGAAATAAAAAAGGAGAATGAAAAATGCTGGATATTAAATTTATGCGGGAAAATCCCGACATTGTTAAGGAAAACATCAAAAAGAAATTCCAGGATGCGAAATTGCCGCTTGTAGACGAGGCAATCGAGCTGGATCGCAAATTCCGCGAGAGCAAGAGCCGCGCAGACAGCCTGCGTGCCGACCGCAACCGCATCAGCAAAGAAATCGGCGGGCTGATGGCAAAGGGTATGCGCGACGAGGCGGAAAAGGTCAAGGCAAAGGTCGCCGAAATCGCGGCGGAGCTCAAAGAGCTCGAAGAAAAAGAAGTCGAGTTGGCGGCAGAGCTGAAAAAGCGTATGCAGGTCATTCCGAATATCATCGCCGACACCGTGCCGATTGGCAAGGACGACAGTGAAAATGTGGAGCTGGAGCGTTTCGGCGAGCCCGTTGTGCCCGACTACGAAATCCCCTATCACGTCGATATTATGGAAAGCTTCAACGGCATCGATTTGGATGCGGCGCGCAAAACCAGCGGCAACGGCTTTTATTACCTGCGCGGCGATATTGCAAGACTGCATTCCGCCATCCTCTCCTACGCGCGCGACTTTATGATTGACCGCGGCTTTACCTATTACGTACCGCCGTTTATGATTCGGAGCGAGGTTGTCACAGGCGTGATGAGCTTTGCTGAAATGGAAAATATGATGTATAAAATCGAGGGCGAGGATTTGTATCTCATCGGGACGAGCGAGCACTCGATGATCGGCAAATTTATCGATACCATTTTGCCCGAAAGCGAATTGCCGCAGACGCTGACCAGCTATTCGCCCTGCTTCCGCAAGGAAGTCGGCGCACACGGCATTGAGGAGCGCGGCGTATACCGCATCCATCAGTTCGAAAAGCAGGAAATGATTGTTGTCTGCAAGCCCGAAGAGAGCGATAAATGGTATGATGTTCTGTGGAACAATACCGTGGATTTCTTCCGTTCGCTGGATATCCCCGTGCGCACGTTGGAGTGCTGCTCGGGCGACCTCGCCGACTTAAAGGTGAAGAGCCTCGACGTCGAAGCGTGGAGTCCGCGTCAGCAAAAATATTTCGAGGTCGGCTCGTGCTCGAATCTCGGCGACGCACAGGCACGGCGTCTGGGCATCCGCATCAAAGGCGAAAACGGCAACTACTTTGCCCACACCTTAAACAATACCGTCGTTGCACCCCCGAGAATGCTGATTGCCTTCCTCGAAAACAACCTGAACGCCGACGGCACAGTCAATATCCCCGAACCGTTGCGTATGTATATGGGCGGCAAGGATAAAATCACAAAGTAAACCTGAAACCAAAACGATGCTCCTCGCAGTATAAAGCGGCGGGCATTGTTTGCTTTTTGGGAATATCGGATTTTATAGACCGCGTAGAGGCGGATTTTTGCACAACCTAACGGTGATGCGCACACCCGTAGGGGCGCTTGCGCGTTGCGCCCGCGCACGGTCAGATTTTGTACAACCCAACGACGATGTACAACCTCGTAGGGGGCGACGTTCTCGCCTGCCGGCTCGGTCGGTGCTTCTAAGCTTCGCTTAGAGGTGTCCGCCGGACACCCGCACCCCGACGCCCCGTAAATTCCTCCCTCTGACGAGGGAGGTGGATTTTGCCGCAGGCAAAAGACGGAGGGAGAGAAAAGTCTGCACAAACTTTTCGGAACAACACTAAGGTCGTTCTCTACACCTGTAGGGGCGTTTGCGCGTTGCACCCGAGCACGTTCGGGGTTCGCACAAACCCAACAGCAAATCACACTCCCCTACAATCTTATCCTAAATCGGAGGAATGATAAAAATGACCCCATTTAACTGGGCGTACGTCGGGAACGGCGGGATTGCCGAATCCACCGCGCGTCAAATCGTGAAAGGCAATCACCGCATTGTATCGGTGTATGGCAGGAATCCTGAAAAAGTAAAGGCTTTCTCTGAAAAATACGGCGCACAAGCGTTTGGCGATTTTGAAAGTGCCGTAAATTGCAACGGCGTTGACGGCGTGTATATTGCGACGCCGCATACAGCGCACGTGGACTATGCCGTGCGCGCAATGGAGCTTCATAAGCCCGTGCTTTGCGAAAAACCTGTGGGTGTTACGGTGCAGGATGTCGATACACTTATCGGCACAGCCAAACGGACAAACACCTATTTCTGCGAAGCGATGTGGACGTGGTTTTCCGATGTTGCGCTGACGGTAAAACGGTGGGTGCAAAGCGGCGAAATCGGCGAAGTGCAGGATGTCGTGATAAACTATGCTTTTCCCGGAATGCTTCTGCCGAAAACCTCACGCGTGCGTATGCCCGAAACCGCGGGCGGCGCGCTTTTGGATATCGGCATTTATCCGATTACCTATTGCTATAATCTGTTCGGCGTGCCGAACAGCGTGCAGTGTCACGGCAAAATCCGAGACGGGATAGATATTCGCGAAACCGTAGTTTTGGAATATCCGAAATTCAAATGCACCCTGCATATGTCGCTTTGCAATCTTAAGGAAAACTGCCTGATTCGCGGCACAAAAGGGTCTATCTCTTTACCTGTTTTCTTTCATATGGCGTCGAAAGCCATCTTAAAGAACGAAAGCGGCAAGCGCGTGTTTACAGGCAAAACCGACTATTTGACGGAATTTACAAAGGTTGCCGAAGAAATTCGGCAGGGAAAAACAGAATCGGAATATATTCCGTTTGCCGCCACGCGCACCTGTATGGAGATTATGGATGAATGCCGCCGCCAAATGGGATTGCGGTATCCGTTTGAATGAGGAGAACCCTTGCAAATTTGCGCAAACCCAACGGTGAATTACAAATCGTAGGGGCGCTTGCGCGTTGCGCCCGTCAAAGTCTGATATAATTTACGGAACGACACTTAAGGTCGTTCCCTACGGTTTCCGCAAACCCAACGGTGATGTGCCCACCCGTAGTACCTTGTTACATCTAAAACTTTACATTATATACTGCGTCTTTTTCCGTGTAGCTGTGTTACAGTCTTTGACGGGCGTCAGCCCGTCTGCATCCTGCGCCTTGCTACGCGAATCCAATTCGCGCCGCACCCGTGCCGCTGCTTTACTTTTTCTCGAATTTATGCTATACTGATTCGTATTCTATCGCGCAAAAATATTTATGGGGAGATGTCTATTATGGGAAAAGCTGTTCAAAAACTCGCTATGGCAGGGGTAGCTGCCGTGGCATCTACTGCACTTGGCGGTGCCGTATATCGGCATATGCGCTACAAACGAATCAAGCCGAAAGAATTAAAGCACTTCCCCGAGCTTCAACCCGACAACGAACGCGAAATTCACCTGACGGCGCATCGCGGGCTTTCCGCTGTGTATCCCGAAAATACGGCGCTTGCATTTGAAGCGGCGGGCAAAGCGGGATTTTATGCTTTGGAATGCGATACGCACTGCACCACCGACGGCACGTGGGTCGTTCTGCACGACGGGCAAATCAAAACTATGTTCGACGGCACGGGCGATGTAAAATCTTATTCCTACGAAGAAATGCTCCAAAAGAAGATGACCAACGGCGCGAATATTGATAAGTACCCCGAAGCGCGCCTGTGCACCCTGCAGGAGTACATAGACATCTGTAAAAAATACGGATGCCGTCCGATGATTGAGGTCAAGGACAAGCGCATTGAAAAAATGCAGTCGCTGTATGATATGCTTGTGCAAAACGATATTTTGGAAAGCTGTATTATCATTTCGTTCCATATTTCCGTTCTGCGCGCGCTGTATGCCATCGATAAGAATCTTGAAATGTGGTATCTGATTGAATATATCAGCGACAAAAAACTGCGCGAGGCAAAAGAATGCGGCAATGCGGGCATCGCGTTTTGTGCGCAGTATAACGCCCCGCGCCCCGACGCGATTCAGAAAATCCACGACAACGGACTGACTGCCGCCTGCTGGACGGTCGACACCCCCGAAATGCTCGAAAAAATGATGAACTGCGGCGTGAAATATATCACCACCAATTCCATTTTGCCCGAATAAGTGAATGGGTTTGCGCGATTTTGCGGTAGCACGCAACCCTGTAGGGGTGGACTTCCACGCCCGCCCGCATTTCCTCCCTCTGACGAGGGAGGTGGCATTTTTCGAGGAAAAATGACGGAGGGAGAGAAAAAATTCGCACGAACCAACGGCAATGCACCGCCCGCGTAGGGGCGGATGAAGATTCCCCTAATAGGGGAAATGTCGCGAAGCGACAAAAGGGTAATGGCGAAGCCGTAACTTCATCCGCCCGAGCACGGTTGGATTTTGCACAAGACTACGGCGGGAGCAAGCTCCCGCCCTACCGAGTAGGAGCACTTGCGCGTTGCGCCCGTCAAAATCTGATATAATTTACGGAACAACACAGAGGTTGTTCCCTACAAGCTCCCACCCTGCGTTCAAAAACGACAAATTCACCCTACGCGCAAACAGGCAAAATTCTGTATTTACAAACACACTTTGGAGAATAGATAATTTATGACTACGTTCTGTCCCCTGTTTTCATCCAGCAAAGGCAACTGCATCTATATCGGCGCGCCTGACGGCGGCATCCTCATCGATACAGGGCGCAGCTGCCGCCAAACGGAAGCCGCGCTCCACAACATTGGCGTCGCGCCCGACAGCATCCGCGCGGTGTTCGTCACGCACGAGCATTCCGACCACGTCAGCGGACTGCGCGTGTTCGCCTCGAAATACGGAACCCGCGTGTATGCCTCAAACGGTACGCTGGAAGCACTTGATGAAATGGGGATTTTGAACGGCAAATTCGACGCGTTCACGCTGAATGCGGCGGGCACGGATGTCGGGTCTCTGTTTGTGCAGTCCTTTCCGACTTCGCACGATGCGCGGGAAAGCTGCGGCTATGCCATCAGTGCAGAAAGCGGCGAGCGCGTGGCAATCGCGACCGATCTCGGCGTGATGACCGACACGGTGCGCACGGCGATTACGGGCTGTGAAACCGTGCTGATTGAGTCCAACCACGATGTGCGGATGCTCGAAAACAATCCGCAGTATCCGTACCCGCTGAAAAAGCGCATTTTGGGTGCGCGCGGACATCTTTCCAATGAGGTTTGCGCCGAAACGGTGCGCACGCTTGTGCAAAACGGCACAAAGCACGTGTTTTTGGGACATTTGAGCGAGCAAAACAATGTTCCCGCCCTTGCTTACCGCGTGACC
Source organism: Bacillota bacterium (assembly GCA_021769885.1). Lineage (GTDB taxonomy): Bacteria > Bacillota > Clostridia > Oscillospirales > Acutalibacteraceae > Fimenecus. The sequence goes on from JAETSA010000009.1 coordinate 134,950, forward strand.
GCCTCGGAGCTTGCGGCGGCGGGCGCGGCGGAAAACAGGGATTATACCTTGCAGGTGGCAAAGCCTGTTTGGGACGAAAAGGCGGTGCGGTTGTGATTTCGGTAACCGTGATTGCGCTCGGCAAGCTGAAGGAGCGCAGTATGCGCGACCTGTGTGCGGAATATGAAAAACGGCTGTCCGCATTTTGCAGACTGCAAATTGTGGAGCTGACACCGGAGCGATTGCCTGACCGCCCCTCAGCGAATGAAATTGCCCGTGCATTGGAGCGGGAAGCGGTGCAGATTACCGCCAAAATCCCCGCGAATGCGTATGTGTTTGCGATGTGCATTGAGGGCAAACAGATGTCGAGTGAAGTATTTAGTCAAAAATTGTCTACCCTCGCCGTAAACGGCACAAGCAATGTCGTATTTTTGCTCGGCAGTTCCTTTGGCTTGCAGGAAGCGATAAAGAAACGGGCGGATTTTCGGTTTTCGATGTCCGAAATGACCTTCCCGCATCAGCTCGCCCGTGTGATGCTCTTGGAACAAATTTACCGCGCATTCCAAATCGAAAGCGGCGGGAAATACCATAAATAAGATTTATAAAATTTGGTTTCATAAAACGCGCTGAACTGGTCCGGCGCGTTTTTATGTTATTATACGTGTGGGTTGATGTACGAGTGGGGAACGACCGATGACGCGTTCCGTAAAATTTTATCAGACTTCTGCGGGCGATTCGTGAATCGCCCCTACAAAAACGGCAAAAATTTGTCATTCTGAGCTTCGCTCGGAATCTCCTTTTGTGCGAGTTCCTTCTGACGGAGATCCTTCGCTGCGCTCAGGATGACAGTGCAGGCGGGCGAACGCAGTTCGCCCCTACAATGAGGCAGATGTAGGGCGCGGGCTTGCTCGCGCCGCAGCTTTGAGCAAAATCCGACTGTGCTCGGGTCGCTGAGATCAGCGACCCCCAGCGTGTCGAAAAAGTGGATTTTGCTCCCCTTGTCAGGGGAGCTGTCGCGCGTAGCGCGACTGAGGGGTAGTTAAAAAGCTTAGTTTATCAAGCTTTTCTCTCCCTCCGTCACGCCAGAAAACGTATAATATTATGATATAAAACCCAAAAACTGTATCTCGCAAGTAAGGGGGCGCGCAAAATGCCGCAGGAAACCTTTTTAGAATTTCGAAAAACCTATCCGACATTTACATACGAACGCTACACGATTGAACGCGTGGGCACGCGCGTAAAGCTGACGTTTTATTTCTCGATTGACGGGCTGTGCACATTCGCACCGACCACCGAAATCGAAACCGCGAATCTGACGGTCTTAAATGACCCCGAATCCGAAACGGCGCAGGCGATTGTGTTCGCGCTGGGGATGACGGAATTGGTAAGCTACTGGAAAGCCGCCTGCCCGCCGACGGTTGTGGTGCGGTGCGGGCATCTTTCGGATTGGGATAAACGCTTTTGGAAGCGTTTGTATTACCGCGGGCTTTCGGAATTTTTCTACCGCAACGGTATCGATACGGATGAATCCGATTTTATGGAGCTTGTCTGCGACCCGAATCCCACGCCCAGCCCGACGGCGGAATATCACAGTGCGGGTCTGCACATTTTGCCTGTGGGCGGCGGCAAGGACAGCTGTGTAACGGCGGCACTTCTAAAGGACGAGGGCGCAAAAAATCTGTTTTTTACCGTCAACGACCAAAAAGCACGCACCGACACCGTCCTTGCGGCGGGCTATACCGAGGACGCGATGTTACGCACCTACCGCGTGATAGATAAAAATTTACTATCCTTAAACAGCCAAGGCTTTTTGAACGGTCATACGCCGTTTTCGGCAATCGTCGCTTTCCTTTCTTATTATTGCGCATACCTCGTCGGCGCACGGGATATCGTGCTTTCCAACGAGTCGAGTGCCAACGAATCGAATATCGCGGGCACGGAGGTCAATCACCAGTATTCCAAATCCTACGCGTTCGAATGTGACTTCGCCAAATATGCTGAGCGCAATCTTTTGCCCGAGATTCGCTATTTCAGCTTACTGCGTCCGTTTTCGGAGTTGCAGATTGCAAAGCAGTTCGCAGGGCTTGGGCAGTTTCACGAAACCTTCCGCAGCTGCAACCGCGGAAGCAAGCAAAATATTTGGTGTGCAAAATGTGCAAAATGTCTGTTCGTGTTTTCGATTTTATCGCCGTTTATGGAGTACGACCGCCTGTGCGCGCTGTTTGGTGCAGATATGCTGGACGATACGGATTTGCTTGCAGACTTCGACGGCTTGTGCGGATTTTCCGAAGTCAAACCCTTTGAATGTGTCGGCACAACGGCGGAAATCGTGTTCGCGCTGAAAAAGACCGCACAGAAATTCCAAAACGAGGGGAGAACCCTGCCCGCACTGCTGCGGCATTTTACGGAAACGGCAGGCACCGGGGTCGACGAAAACCTGTTGCTGGAATATGAGCCGAGAAATAACGTTCCCGACGAATTCCTCCCCGCGATAAAGGAGATGTATACATATGTATCCAAAGATTGCTGAGTACCTGCGCGACCGTTCCGTTCTGTTGGTCGGATTCGGGCGTGAGGGGCAGTCCTCTTACCGTTATATCCGCAAATATTTTCCCGAAAAGCCGCTGACGGTTGCGGATAAAAACGCGGTTTCTGTAGATGACCCGTTTGTGACCTGCATCTGCGGGGAAAACTATTTAGATTGTATCGGGGATTTTGATTTGGTGCTCAAAAGCCCGGGGATTTCGTTCAAAGCGGTAGACGCCCCCGCGCACACGGAAATCACCTGTCAGGTGGATTTGTTTCTGCGCTTTGCCGACTGTCATAAAATCGGCATCACAGGCTCAAAGGGCAAAACCACGACCTCAACACTTACCTATCAAATGCTCAAGGCGGCGGGTAAGGATTGCCGCTTAATCGGCAACATCGGCGTGCCCGTGTTTGATTCGCTTGAGGATTTAACGCCTGACACGGTGGCGGTGATTGAAATGTCCTCGCATCAGCTGGAGTTCACCCACACTTCGCCCGAGGTCGCGGTGCTGACGAATCTTTATGAGGAGCATTTGGAGCATTACAAGGGCGGCTTTGCAGGCTATACGGCGGCAAAATCGCATATCGCGCTGTATCAAAGTGCGCAGGATGTTTTCATTTATAATGCGACGCAGGGGCTCGGCGATTTCCCGTGCCCCGAGCGTACGAAAGCACAAAAAATCGGGATTCACGAAACCGACAGTTTGCCGTTTGCCGTCGAAAATGCGCATCTCGCAGGCGTGCACAATCGGCAGGATGTGCTGTTTGCCCGCGCCGCCGCCGCGCAGTTCGGCGCGACGGATTGCGACTGCGAAGCGGCAGTCCGCGATTTTCAGGGCATTGAGCACCGAATGGAAAAGGTCGGCACATTTAAGGGAATCACCTTTTATAATGATTGCATTGCGACCATTCCGCACGCCGTTTTGTGCGCCGTCGAAGCGATTGGGACGGTCGGCACGCTGATTGTCGGCGGCAAAGACCGAGGTCTTGACTACAGCGGATTCGTAGAAGCTCTGAAAAACAGCAAAATTCAGAATATTATCGGCACACCTGCCACAGGGCACACCATTGTGCACGCATTGGAAGCGGCAGATGCACCGCAGCGTGTACTTTGCGCCGCCGATTTAGAGGAAGCCGTGTGCCTCGCCTATCAGTATACCGAAGCGGGCAAAGCCTGCCTGCTCTCCCCCGCCGCGTCAAGCTATAATGTATATAAGAATTTCGAAGAAAAAGGCAGACATTATAAAGCCCTGGTAAAGGAATACGGGGAGAAATAAAATCGCAACCCGTAGGGGGCGAACAACTACGTATGGGGTGACACACAACCTGTAGGGGCGATTCACGAATCGCCCGAGCAAGTGAAAAATCAGAACAACCAAACGTCGAAACACAAATCCGTAGGGGCGGGTTATTCCCCTGACAGGGGAAATGTCTGCGAAGCAGACAAAAGGGTGCCCGTTTTCGGAGAAAATCCACGCCCGCCCGAGCCGACCGAAAAATTTGAACAAACGAAACGGTGATGCGCCCTTTGTAGGGGCGGATGCCATCATCCGCCCGCAAAAATCTGCACAATCCAATGGTGATGCATAACCTCGTAGGGGCGGGTCTCCGTGCCCGCCCGAGCACGGTTGGATTTTTGCACAAACCCACGGTGATGCGCAAACTACGTAGGGGCGATTCACGAATCGCCCGAGCAAGGTTGGGATTTCGCATAAACCTAAACGGCGGGCGTGGAAGCCCGCCACTACGCGCAAACCCAATGACGGCGCACCACCCGTAGGGGTGCGCATTGCGCGCCCGCGGGATGGGCAGTGCCCATTCCCTACGTATCTATTCAATTTACTTTGTTCTGTGTGAGATTCTTCGCCTGCGGCGCGGGCAAGGTCTCGCCTGCCGGCTCGGTTGCGCTTCTGCATACTTCCGTATGCAGAGGTCTCCACCGGAGACCCGCACCCCGCCCTACCGCCCACAGAACAACAAACCAACCGACAAACACAAAACCCGCAAAGGAGGCGGCAAGCTATGGAAATCATCGGCATTACCGGGCAGACGGGTGCGGGCAAAAGCACGGTTTGCCGTGCACTTACGGCACGCGGTGCGTACCATATTGATGCGGATGCGGTTGCAAAATCGCTGTATACGAAGGGCGCGCCGATTCTCAGTGAACTGCAAAACGCCTTCGGCAGTCAGATTTTAACTACGGACGGGGAACTCGACCGTCCCGCGCTCGCGGCGGCGGCGTTCCGCGATTCAGCGTGCACCGCGCGCTTAAACCGTATCGTACACCCCGCCGTGACCGAAAAAATCCGTGCGATGATTGACGAGCAGCACAAAAAGGGTGTAAAATGCGTATTGATAGATGCAATCGCCCTGTTTGAGAGCGGCGAATCGGCACTTTGCGACCGCACGGTCGGCGTGATTGCACCCGAATCCGTTCGCCTTGCACGCATCACGGCACGCGACGGCATTTCCGAAGCGGACGCGCTCCTGCGCATTCGCGCCCAGCAGGATGAATCCTTTTATATTACGCGCTGCGACGATGTCATCCGCAACTATCCGCCTTATACTTTAGAATCCGAAATCCAAAGGGTATTTCCGTTATGAATCGAAAAACCAAAGCGGCACTGAAAATCGCCGCGCTTGTCACCGCGTTTGCGCTGCTGATTGGCGTTTCCGTCTTTTTTGCGGGCAAAACCGCGTATAAAGCGGCGTATCCGTGCAAATATACTTTTGAAATCGAAAAATATGCAGACGAATACAACGTGCCGCGTGCACTCCTGTTCGCCGTGATTCATACCGAAAGCGGCTTCGACCCGAATGCCGTTTCGTCAGCGGGCGCGCTGGGGCTGACGCAGATTACGCCCGAAACCTTTCATTGGCTGCAAACCAAAACAGGCGAGACGCTGCCCGATTCGGCGCTTTACGAGCCGGATGTTTCTGTGCGCTACGGTGCGCTGTTTTACAGTATGCTGCTCTCGGAGTTCGGCGGCGACATCCGCACAGCGGTTGCGGCATACCACGCGGGGCGGGGGCAGGTGAATGCGTGGCTGCGCGACGGGCAGTATTCTGCGGACGGCAAAACGCTCGACATTATCCCCTCGCGGGATACCAATCATTATGTCTATAAGGTTACGAAAGCCATAAACATTTATAATAATCTTTATGAAAAGGAGCTTAATCAAGATGTCTGAAGCAAAAAGTGAGCTGGAGCTTTTGAAGGAAAAGCTGTTCTATGACCGCAAAAATGCGGCGGAGGTGTGCAGTGCGGCCGAAATCGATGCGGCGGATGCCTTCTGCGAGGGCTACAAGGCGTTCCTGAATACCGCGAAAACCGAACGCGAAGCGGTTGCCTATATGGTAGAAAAGGCGGAGAAGAACGGCTTCGCCCCGTTCCGGCGCGAAAAGAAATATACTGCGGGCGAAAAGATCTATTTCAACAACCGCGGCAAAGCAATCGTGCTGTGCGTGATCGGCAAAAAGCCGCTGTCCGAGGGCGTTCGCCTGTCGGCGGCGCACATCGACTCCCCGCGCCTGGACTTGAAGCCCAATCCGCTGTATGAGGACAACGACACCGCACTTTTCAAAACGCATTATTACGGCGGCATCAAAAAATACCAGTGGACCTGCATTCCGCTCTCCCTGCACGGCGTTGTCGTGAAGAAGGACGGCACGACCGTACAGGTCAACATCGGTGAGGATGCTGATGACCCGCAGTTTGTCGTGACGGATTTACTGCCGCACCTTGCGGGCGAGCAGATGAAACGCACCTTAGCAGACGGTGTTCGCGGCGAAGAACTGAACATTTTGGTCGGCAGCCGTCCGTTCTCGCAGGATGAGGGCAGTGAAAAGGTGAAGCTGAATATCTTAAATATCCTGTTCGAAAAATACGGCATCACCGAAGCTGATTTCCTGAGCGCGGAATTGGAGGCTGTGCCCGCATTTTCGGCACGCGACGTCGGACTGGACCGCAGTATGATTGGTTCTTACGGCCACGATGACCGCGTGTGCGCTTATCCTGCGGCGGAAGCGATTTTTGATGTGCAAGACCCCGAATTTACCGCAATTACGTGCCTGACGGATAAGGAGGAAATCGGGTCTGAGGGCAACACGGGCTTAAATTCGTCGTATCTGCGCTTCTTCATTGCCGACCTTGCAAACGCAAACGGCGAAAATTATCACACGGTACTGCGCCATACGCAGTGCCTTTCGGCAGACGTGAACGCGGCATTTGACCCGACCTTCCCGGATGTGCTGGAGCGCGCAAACGCATCGTTTATCAATCGCGGCGTGGCACTGACCAAATACACGGGTGCGCGCGGCAAGAGCGGCACTTCGGACGCTTCCGCGGAATTTGTCGGCAAGGTGCGCCGTCTGCTCGATGAAAACGGCGTAATCTGGCAGTGCGGCGAGCTCGGCAAGGTGGATGTCGGCGGCGGCGGAACGGTTGCGATGTATCTCGCTTCACTCGATATCGACGTCGTAGACCTCGGTGTACCCGTGCTTTCTATGCATTCCCCGTTTGAGGTTGTTTCGAAATTGGATGTCCATATGGCATACCGTGCCTTCAAAGCCTTTTTTGAGGATAAATAAGATTTTTAAGGGTAAGGTGACCGTATCCGAAACCGATGCGGTCAGAAATGGCAGATTTTCGCCTGAACTGCGTTAAAAATCCTCGGAATACGACAGTATTCCTGCGGTTTTCGCCTTGTTCAGCCAAAAATCTGCTCGTTTCTGACTGCTGCGCACCGAAAGCGCAGGAATTGCGGATGGATTTTTGCGTTTAAGACCGCCGTCGGGCTGTCGCCCGACAAGGGCGCAAACGTGAAAAGCCGCCGCAAGCCCAAAGAATCCGTACACCCCAACGGCGGTGCACAACCCCCCGTAGGGGCGCTTGCGCGTTGCGCCCGCAACATCATTCGATTTTTTTCAATTTAACAGAGATACGCAATTGTAGGGGCGGGCTTCTTGCCCGCCCGAGCAAGTGTAAAAATCCGCAAAATCCCTGCGGAACGACACAGAGGTCGTTCCCTACAAATCGTAGGGGCGAACTGTAACGCCTCCCTTGTTAAAGGGAAGATTCCCCCACAGTGTGGGGGAAATGTCCGCGAAAGCGGACAAAGGGGGACCGCCGCCGTCAGCGGGTGGCACGCGCAAAGCGCGTGACGGAGGGATTCATCGCCCGCGGACAGCGAGCCCGGGCTGTCCCTACGATGTACAAAGCAACGTATACCCCGCAGGGGCGTGCATTGCGCGCCCGCCCAAGCAACCTTGCAAATTTGCACAAACCAAACGGTGATGCACCACCCGTAGGGAACGACCTCTGTGTCGTTCCGCGAAATCCGCATAGCCCAACGGCGGCACATCAAGCGTAGGGGGCGACGTTCTCGCCTGGCGGCTCGGTCGGTACTTCTAAGCTTCGCTTAGAGTGTCCACTGGACACCCGCACCCTCGGCGCCCCACGGACGGAACGTCCGTCCCTCCGCGCAAAAGAAAATCCCCAAAACGGAAATAAATCGTTCCAACAAATTCCGCTGTTGGGGATTTTTGTCGGCAAATCTCTGTTTTTTTCAATAAAAGTCTTATAAAATGCAGATTATTTATTGACATTTCGGCGATTTTATTGTAAATTGTAATAGTATCGATTAGCTTGGATACTAATCCGTTTATTGTAAGAAAGGGGATTCAATCAGAATGGCAAAAAAAGAGAAAATAGAACTGACTCCCGAAGAGCGTCTCGGCCTTGAAGAAACCAAAAAGGCGAAACGGAAGATTTTCGGCGAGACTTTCTTGAAAGCATGTGCACTGTTCCTCGCAGTCGTATTGGTGTATTCGGTTACATATGTTGCGATCGGCGGCGGCAGAACGGTTTATGAGGTCGTGCAGAGCGGTTCCGGTTCTGTCGGCGGCGGCGCGGCTTCCGTAAACAGCAACAACCCCGGCGGCGCACAGAGTGCAGATGCAAACGCACCGGCATCCGACGAAGCAACTGCGGCGGCAAAAGCGATTAACGATGCAACCGCGACAGCGGCAAACGCAGGGTATGACTGGGCAAGAAAATGCGACCTTGAAAAGAT
>JAETSA010000026.1 GCA_021769885.1 Bacillota bacterium
ACTGTGCGCACTGTTCTCTTGCCCCCTCTGACGAGGGGGCTGGCACGCCGCAGGCGTGACTGGGGGAGAGATACACAAGAGCAGATTTTGCGGGCGATTCGTGAATCGCCCCTACGAAGCTGAACCTCGACACAAAATCCTCTATTTCGGCTAAAGAGGTGCAAAGAAAAACGGCGTACCGCCGTTCGGAGAACCCCCGGCGAGGGTTCTCCGCTGTAAAACAGTCCACCGGACTGTTTTACACCGCTCCTGCGCTTTTTGTGAAAAAGAGTTTCGCCGTCTGCGGACGGCGAGCAAGGGGCGTCGCCCCTGCACCCCACGCGCTTTTTCAAAAGCGCGACAAAACTTTTATTTTTGTAAAGGTGGCACGAACCAAACATTACCCGATGTTTGCGGCGGCGAACATTTTTTCTAACTGTCGGTGCAGGGCGGCGTATTCGGGGGCGGCAAGCGCGGGGTCGCTTTTCAAAAGCATTTGCGCCTCGTTCTGTACGGTTTCGAGCATTTTTGTGTCGCGCAGTAAATCGGAAATCCGCAGTGCAGGCAAGCCGTGCTGGCGCGTACCAAAGAAATCGCCCGGGCCGCGCAGTTTTAGGTCTGCGTCGGCAATTTTGAAGCCGTCCGTTGTTTCGCAAAGAATCTGGAACCGCGCTTTCGCCTCTTCGTTTTGCGCGTCGGAAACCAAGATGCAAGTCGATTTTTCTTGACCGCGTCCGACTCTGCCGCGCAGCTGATGCAGCTGTGAAAGTCCGAACCGTTCGGCGTTTTCAATCACCATCACCGCCGCGTTCGGCACATCCACGCCGACTTCGACCACCACGGTAGACACCAAAATGTCGATTTCCCCCGCAGAAAACGCGCGCATCACCGCGTCCTTTTCTTTCGGCTTCATCCGTCCGTGCAAAAGACCCACGCGCCGATGGTGAAACACGCCGTTTTGCAATCGTGCGCAGTATTCCTCGGCAGGGGTGAGGTCGGTTTCGCCCTCTTCGACAAGGGGGCAGACGATATATGCCTGCAAGCCGCGTTCGATATGTTTTTCCAAGAATTTATAAATGCGCGGGCGGTAACTTGTGCCCACGCGGTAGGTTTCAATCGCCTGCCGCCCGGGAGGCAGCTCGTCAAGCACGGACACGTTCAAATCGCCGTACAAAATCAGCCCCAGCGTGCGCGGAATGGGCGTAGCGGACATAACGAGAATGTGCGGGTCGTCGCCTTTTGCAGTCAGTCCCGCCCGCTGTGCCACGCCGAATCGGTGCTGTTCATCCGTAATACACAGTCCGAGCCGCTGAAAATCCACGTCCTCCTGAATGAGCGCGTGCGTGCCGACTGCCAAAACCGCTTCGCCGCTTTTGAGCTTCTCTTTTGCGGCGCGCTTTTCCGCCGCACGCATAGATCCCGTCAGCAGAACAACCGAAAATCCCGTATCCTTTAAAAACTTTTGAAAAGTGCGGTAATGCTGTTCGGCGAGCACCTCAGTCGGTGCCATTACGGCGGACTGCAGTCCGTTTTTCGCCGCCGAGTACACAAGTGCCGCCGCAACGGCGGTCTTGCCCGAGCCGACATCGCCCTGCAAAAGTCGGTTCATCGGCTCACCCGATTGCATATCTCCAATCGCTTCCCGGACGGCGCGCCGCTGTGCGCCCGTCATTGTAAACGGCAACAGAGCTTCAAATTCCGCGCTGTAATCCGTGCGGATCGCACAGGCGGTACGGCGCGTTTCGGTTCTGCCTTTCATTTGGAAAAGCCCCAACTGCAAAAGGAACAGCTCGTCAAAAATCAGTCTGCGCCGCGCTTCCTCGAGTGCGGCTTCGTCGGGTGGAAAATGCACGTGGTGAATCGCTGTATCCAGACTGCAAAGGTGGTTGCGCTCCCGAATTTCGGGCGGCAAAAAATCCGCAATCGGATTTTCGAGCGCATCCAGGGCATTTTGCACGCACCGCTCAATCGTTTTTGAGGACAGTGCCCCGCTTGCAGGGTAAATCGGGCGGATGCTGTGCGCGGACTGCGGCTTTTGAAACAGCGGAGACGCCATTTCCCGTGCGCCGTATTTGTTGCGTACCGCCTTGCCGAAAAAAAGATACTCCTCGCCCTCTTTCAGCTGATTGCCGATATATTTATTGTTGAAAAAGGTCAGATTCAACAGTCCCGCGCCGTCGGTCACGGTGGTTTTAAACAACAGCATCCCACCGGGAATCCGAATCTTCTGCGGCGTATGGCAAACCGTAGCCCGAATACAGCACATCTCATTTTCGGGCATTTCCTGAATCGGCACAATTCGGCTCCAATCCTCATACGCACGCGGATAGTAGCGCAAAAGGGCGCCGACCGACGGCACCGAAAGCTTATAAAATGCTTCGGCGCGTGTCGGTCCGACACCCTTTACAAATTTTATGTCCGATTTTAACTGCATCGTTTTACTCCACGGAAACCATAAAGTAATAGACGGGCTGTCCGCCGTTAATGACGTTGTATTCCACATTCGGGAAGCGGTTCTGCAGCCGCTCGCAAAGCGCGTTCGCCGCCGCTTCGTCGGTATCCTCCCCGTAAAGAATCGTCACAATAGACCCGCTGTGTTTCTTAATCAAACGGCGTGTTACGCGGTATGCGACGTCCACGGAATCGTTGTCCACCAGCGTAATTTTGCCGTCCTCCATCCCGAGAATCTGCCCTTTTTTGATGTGCTCGCCGCTCATTTCACTGTCGCGCGCGGCAAAGGTCACCTGCGCGGTATGCACACCCTCAGCGGCTTTCATCATTTGCAGATGATTTTCTTCGGGGCTCAAAGCTTCATCAAAGCTAAGCATTGCGGTGATGCCCTGCGGAATCGTTCTGGTAGACAGCACGCTCACGCCGCGGTCGGCAAGGTTGACCGTCTGTTCCGCCGCCATAATAATGTTTTTATTGTTCGGCAACACGAACACGTGCCGCGCGGGGGTTGCCTCGACGGCATTTAAAATATCGTCGGTGCTGGGATTCATCGTCTGCCCGCCCGAAACGACTTGGTCTGCGCCCAGCTCCTGAAACAATGTGCAAAGTCCCTCGCCTGCCGCAACGGCGACAAAGCCGTATTCCTTTTCGGGCTCGACACGTTTCGGTGCATCCGTTTCTGCCGCCTGCGCGGTCGGTTCCGCTTCGGCGGGGGCGTTCGGTGTGTCCGCAAGATTGACAACCTCTATGTCGTGCAGACTGCCGCACAAAAGCGCCGCCTCCAGTACGCTGTGCGGTGCATCAGACTGCACCTGCACGGCAATTTTATCTGCGGTTTCCTCGACGGCAGTTTCACCGCCGACGGATTCTAATGTCAGCTTTAATTTTGCCGCACTGCTCTCGGCATCCTTCGCTTTGTGCACGGTAAAGCGCAGTGCATACGCATACTGCGGCACGGCAGATTCCGTTTTTGCTTCCGTCTGCGCGCCGTCCGGCTCAATCATTACGCCGTCGAGCAAATAACTGCGCATACCCTCTAAAATGTACAAAAGTCCGCGCCCGCCTGCGTCCACAACACCTGCTTCCTTCAAAACAGGCAGCATTTCGGGCGTTTCGGCAAGTGCTTTTTCGGCTTCGGTGCAAAGAATGTCCAAAACCTTTTTATAATCCTGCTCGCCCGATGCCACTGCCGCCGCACTTGCAAGGCGAATGACGGTCAAGATTGTGCCCTCGGTCGGCTTCATCACCGCTTTGTATGCGGAATCACTGCCCATTCCGAACGCCGCCGCCAGCTGTGCGCCGTCTGCGGTTTCCAAGCCTTTTAAGCCCTTGGAAAGCCCGCGGAAAATCAGCGACAAAATCACGCCCGAGTTGCCACGCGCCCCGCGCAGCAGTGCACCTGCTGTCTTTTTGGCTACGGTTGCCACATCCGCGTCGCCCAAAACCTGCAGTTCCCGTACCGCCGCGCCGACGGTCATAGACATATTCGTACCCGTGTCGCCGTCGGGAACGGGAAACACGTTGAGCGCGTCCACCTCTTTGCGATGATTTTCGATATGATTTGCGCCGGAAATTACGGCGTTTTTCAACAGTTCACCTGTCAACAACTGAAAACAACTCCTATCGGGTTTTACTCCTTAATGCCGTCCACAAACACGTTGATCTTTTTGACGGCAAGGTCGGTCGCCTGCTCTACGGTGTAGCGCACCTTGTTGACGATGCTGTCTACAATCGCGGAAATATTCACACCGTAGGTCACAAAAATGTGCAGGTCAATCGTCAAATCTGTGCCGTTCGAACGCACATTCACGCCCTGATCCAGGTAGCTCCTGCGGCGAAAAAAGAACGCGCGAAGCCCCTGTGATGCGCCGCTGTTCGCCATCCCCGCCACGCCGAAGCACGCGGTCACGGTGTGCCCGATTAAATCGGAAAAGTAGCTGTCGTTAATTTCAATAACGCCCAAATGATTTTCAATTTTAATCACGGGGATCACTCCTTTAGTCCTTCAAGTATACTCGAATTTGAGATTTTCGTCAATGTATTTTTTGTAAATATTGGGGAGCCCAGCATACGCCTCGGCATTCTGTATACGTAGGGCGGGGGTGCGGGTCTCCGGTGGAGACCTCTGCATACGTAAGTATGCAGAAGCACCGACCGAGCCGGCAGGCGAGACCTTGCCCCCGCCGCAGGGTTCCCATAGCGCAAAGTGAATTGGATTATTGCGTAGGGAATGGGCAATGCCCATTCCGCGGGCGAACACAGTTCGCCCCTACGGGGTTGCAATTTACCGTTGAGGTTGTGCGAAATCCGACCGTGCTCGGGCGATTCGTGAATCGCCCCTACGGGATTTGCGTACCGCCGTTGGGTTGTGTAGATTTTGCAGAACGCGTCATCGGTCGTTCCCTACGGGTGGTGCACCACATTTGCCTGTACAGATTCTGCGGGCGCGCAATGTGCGCCCCTACGTCTATTTTACCGCAGTTTCGGTGTTTTCATTCTGCCGCTTTCCACAATGTGATATCGCCGTAAATGTCGTAGGCGGCGGTCGAGAAATCGGGTTGAACCGTTCCCGTATATGCCGCCATTCCCGCACGGTAGCAGATGGGCACAAAAGGCATATCATCTAAGAAGCTCTCCGAGAACTGCGCCGCTGTGCGTTCCCCTCGGCAAAACGCCGCATACTCTGCGAACACCGGCAATTCTGCTTGCATTCCGACGGAGAGTTCGCCTGTGAAAAACGCAGACAGGCTCAGATTCTCAGGCAGCTTTGTTTCGCCGAGATAAAGCGAGAACTCGCCTGCGGCAATGCGGCGTGCATACTCTTCATATGCCACGCCCTCCACCGTGACCGAAAAGCCGACTGCATTCAGATTCTCCGCCAAATTGTATGCCGCCGTCAGGCGGAAATTGTTGTCGTTGTTGACCAAAATCGTCATTTGAAGCGTATTCTGCCCATTCGTGCGCTTGCCCTGTTTGTCATACCGATTATAGCCCACGCGATTCAGAATCTCATCTGCGCGGGTTGAATCTGCCGCCGTTACGCCCGAGGTCAGGCTCTGTGCCGCGCAAAATGCAGGGTGGAACGGCAATCCGCACGCCACCGCCGTGCCGCGATAGCCCGCTGTTGCCGCCGCGTCCTTGTCCGCCGCATAATAAATCGCTGTACGCACCGCCGCTGACTGTAATGCACCGCTCGTGTGATTGATACCGAGATACACCAAATGATTCATCGTCACAAACGTATTTTTTGCCACGATGCGGGTGTATTCGCCGTCGCTGAAATCCGTAAACAGGTAGTCGATGTTGCCGATTTCCAAAGCATTTTTGAGATTTTCGGGATTCTTGATATGCAAGAGCGCAACGGATAAAGCCCCGCCCGCTTTTTGCAGATTCTCGGACAGCCCGTCCGCAGTCAGCACGTACGCGCCCGAGCCCGTGACATAGGACTCCGCCGCCTCGGCACTGCCGCGCCGCACCACAGGGAAGGTCAGCAGATTTTCGGCGAACGGTACGGCTTCGCTCAGAGTGAATACGACAGAGCCGCCGCGCGCCGCCGCAGAGGCAATCGGTGCAAGCCGTGCGCCGTACCACGCGCTTGCCTTGGCTTTTTCAAAGGAATAAACCACGTCTGCCGCCGTTACGGCACTGCCGTCGGAAAAGGTCGCGCTTTTTAAAGTCACCGTCCGTGTAAGTCCGTCAGCGGATAGGCTGTCGGCAAGCACACCGTGTGCCGCATACGATGCATCCACGCGATAAAGCGGTTCGCAAATCAGGGATGCCAGCGCGCGGTTTAAGGCACTGCTCGCAAAATACGGATTTTTGGAATCGTTTTCATAGTACGGCAGGGTGATTGCGGCGGCTTTCGCTTCGGGTGCATCCGCATTGCCGCCCGCCTCGGGGTCATTTTCGCCCGTCTTGCCGCCCGTGCAAGCGGAAAGCACCAGCAAAAGTGTCGGCAAGAGTAACAGTATTGCCGCAAATTTATGGAATTTCTTCATCATGTGCCCTCCGATTCTTTGGGATGATATGGGTTTGATTTATAAATCGTACGGAACGACCGAAGACGCGTTCCGTAAAATTTTATCAGACTTCTGCGGGCGATTCGTGAATCGCCCCTACAAAAATGGCAAAAATTTGTCATTCTGAGCGCAGCGAAGAATCTCCTTTTGTGCAAGTTTCTTCTGACGGAGATCCTTCGCTCCGCGCAGGATGACAGTGCGGACGAGACCTTCCGTGCCCGCCCCTACGGATTTGTGCACCGCCGTTGAGCTGTACGTTTTTATCGTACAACTGCCGCGAATGCGGCGGAGAGTTACACAGAAATCCGTTCGATACGGACAGCTTTGCCTGTTGTTTTATCCACGTCTATACACACGCCCTGTAAGCGGCATTCGCTGTCGGGGTTTTGAAAGCGCACGGGCAGATGTGTCCGCATTTTTTCAATGGCAAGGGACGGTTCGACGCCGAGCACCGACTGCACAGGGCCTGTCATCCCGAGGTCGGTGATATAGGCGGTGCCGTTCGGCAAAATCTGCTCGTCGGCGGTTTGTACGTGGGTATGCGTGCCCACGATGGCGGCAACCTTGCCGTCCAAATAAAATCCCATCGCGCGTTTTTCTGCCGTGGCTTCGGCGTGAAAATCCACGACCGTAAAATGCACCTCGCCGCGAAGCGCTTCCAACGCGCGATCCATACAGTCAAACGGGTTTTCGAGCGGCTCCATAAACACTGTGCCCAAAAGATTGACTACGCCCACGCGCACCCTGCCCTTATCCACCACACAAATGCCGCGACCGGGCGCGGCTTTGCCATAGTTTTCGGGACGCAGACAAAATTCGGATGCATCTAAATATTCGTAAAATTCGCGTCGGCGAAACGTGTGGTTGCCGCCTGTAATGCAATCCGCACCCGCCGCAAAAATCTGCTCCGCCGCCTGCCGCGTTACGCCGTTTCCCACGGCGGCATTTTCGCCGTTGACGACAGTGATATCCGCCGCATATTCTCTTTTTAACTGCGGCAGTGCCGCTGTCAGTTTTTCTGTTCCGACCGCTGACACGACGTCACCGATCATCAATACTCTGCAAATATTTCCGTTCATACTTCCTAAAGGCACGACCCTGACTCTGTTTGCCGCAGAATCAGGGTCGTTAGATTACAATCTATTATTTTGCAAATTCAATCTTTCGGCTTTCGCGGATGACGTGCACCTTGATTTGACCGGGATATTCCAACTCATCCTCAATCTTTTTCACGACATCGCGGGCAACGATAGCCATACCGTCATCATCAATGATGTCGGGCTTCACGATGATGCGAATCTCACGACCCGCCTGAATGGCGAAGGATTTTTCAACGCCCTCAAAGGAAGTTGCGATCTCTTCCAATTTTTCCAGACGTTTGATGTAATTCTGCACGTTTTCACGCCGTGCACCGGGACGTGCCGCCGAAATAGCGTCCGCCGCCTGCACAAGACAGGCAACCACGGTTTTTGCTTCCACGTCGCCGTGATGTGCGTGAATGGCGTGTACGACCTGCTCGTTTTCGCGGTACTTCTTGGCGTATTCCACACCGAGGTCGATATGCGAACCCTCGAACTCGCGGTCAAGTGCCTTGCCGATATCGTGCAAAAGACCTGCACGCTTTGCGGTTTTGACGTCCGCGCCGATTTCCGCCGCCATCAGCCCCGCAAGATACGAAACCTCCAACGAATGGTTCAGCACGTTTTGACCGTAGCTGGTTCTGTATTTCAGTTTGCCGAGCAGTTTTACAAGCTCGGGATGTACCCCGTTGACGCCCGCGTCAATGACTGCGCGCTCACCGGTCTGGCGAATGGTCTGCTCCACCTCGCGGCGGGATTTTTCATACATTTCCTCAATGCGTGCGGGGTGAATGCGTCCGTCGGAAATCAGTTTTTCAATGGTCAGGCGCGCAATCTCACGGCGTACCGGCTCAAAGCTGGAAACCGTAATTGCCTCAGGCGTGTCATCAATAATCAAATCGACGCCCGTGATGGTTTCAAGCGTGCGGATATTTCTGCCCTCACGCCCGATAATGCGGCCTTTCATTTCGTCATTCGGCAGACTGACCACGGAAACGGTCGCCTCAGATGCGTGATCCGCCGCACAGCGCTGAATCGCAGTAGAGATGATTTCACGGGCGAGTGCGTCCGCCTCATCCTTTGTGCGCTGTTCGAAGTCCATAATGCGGACTGCCTTGTCGTGCGTCAGCTCCTCATCCAAATTCTGCAAAAGCAGGGATTTTGCCTGTTCCTTGGTAAGACCGGAGATTTTCTCCAGCATATCGAACTGGCTTCTCTTCATTTGCTCCACTTCGGAAAGCTTGTCATCGGCTTCCTTGAGCTTTTGGGTCAAAGTTTCTTCTTTTTTCTCCATCGCTTCGACTTTTTTGTCAAGCGATTCTTCTTTTTGAATCAGCCGCCGTTCCTGACGCTGTACTTCTGCACGGCGTTCCTTGGTTTCCTTTTCCGCTTCGGTAATCAGACGGTGTGCCTCATCCTTTGCTTCCAGGATGGTTTCCTTGCGCTTGTTTTCCGCTGTTTGGACAGCCTGATTGACAATGCGCGCCGCCTCTTCCGTAGCAGAACCGATTGCCGCTTCCGCGACTTTTTTGCGGTGTGCTCCGCCGAGTAAAAAGCCGATTACGCCGAACACCGCAGCAGCCACAACTGCCACGACGACTGTAACGATAATACTTGTTGTATTCAAAAAGCTTGCACCTCCTTAACTGTTGGATTTTGTAAATCTTCTTGTGAATCATTATAGAATCGATCGATATTGTATTGTGATCGCATACGAATACATTATCTTAGATATTTTATATCTTTTTATGCATTCTGTCAAGAAAAATGTCGGCAGAAGCACCGTAAGTCTGCACATTGCCGTAATTTTTGCAAAAATTGCGGAGCTGCCCCTGCGGGTTGCGCAAGTTTGGCATTCTGAGCCACGGAATCTCACATAGAGAACAAGGCAAATTATGTAATCGGTAGGGCGGGAGCTTGCTCCCGCCGTGAGGTTGTACAAAATCCGACCGTGCTCGGGCGGATGAAGTTACGGCTTCGCCATTACCCTTTTGTCGCTTCGCGACATTTCCCCTATTAGGGGAATCTTCATCCGCCCCTACGGGTTGCGCGCCGCCGTTGGGTTTGCGTGAAATCCAACCTCGCTCGGGCGGGCGTGGAAGGTCTCGCCTGCCGGCTCGGTTGCGCTTCTGCATACTTCCGTATGCAGAGGTCTCCACCGGAGACCCGCACCCCGCCCCTACGGACGTAGGGAACGACCTTAAGTGTCGTTCCGCAAATTCTCATCAGATTTTGCGGGCACTTCGTGAAGCGCCCCTACAGATTGTCTTCACCGTAAGTTGTGAAAAAACGCACGGCTTTTCTTACAGAAAGACCGTGCGTTTAGACTGTAGAAAAACCTTTTTCCTCCCTCTGACGAGGGAGGTGGCGCGCGCTTTGCGCGTGACGGAGGGAGAGAAAAGCTTGATAAACTAAGCTTTTTAACTACCCCTCAGTCGCGCTACGCGCGACAGCTCCCCTGACAAGGGGAGCA
>JAETSA010000027.1 GCA_021769885.1 Bacillota bacterium
CGTGACGGAGGGAGAGAAAAGCTTGATAAACTAAGCTTTTTAACTACCCCTCAGTCGCGCTACGCGCGACAGCTCCCCTGACAAGGGGAGCAAAATCTGCTTTTTCGACACGCTGAACGCACGGCTTTTCTTACAGAAAGACCGTGCGTTGTATTTTGATATCTGATTTTTATGCGACCTTACGCAATCGCGGTAGAGCCGCTGTTGGATTCGGGGACGAAGCCAATCCACATTTTGCCGGTGTTCAGCTGTAAATCTGCGCCGCTTTCATCCGTCAGCTTAAGCGGTGCGGTCGGATTGGACGGTGTGCCCTTGGACCATTTGATGTTTTGATACGTGCCGTTCGAAATATACACACCGCTGCCGCCCGTCAGGTTCCAATCCACGTGCCCCTTATCCGAGCCTGCCACATTGCTGATGCCCGTATACAAAATCAAGACATTTGCAACCTGCATAGTCGTACCGTTGGCGTCCTTCATCTCCGAGGTATTCATATAATTGTAATATACGCCCTCGTCGGCATTGTATTTAAAAGTGTGCTTATAGCGGCCCGAAAATACGGCGGTAACGCTTGTGCACGCGCCGCCCGAAAGTGTCCGTTTTTCCGAAGCGAAAGTGAACGGCGAGGCATTGGCGGCTTCGATATTCGTACGAAGCCCTTTATCGGCAATCGCTTTTTGGATGTTTTCGCCTGTGGTATACGCCGTGTGCTCCGTCGCCACATTGCGGGACTTGTCACGCGCAAAATAGCCGCTCTCTGCTGTACCGTCCACATCGTCTACCTTATCCTTTTTCAGTGTGTCATACGCATACACACTGCCGCCGAAATGAACATAAATCGCATCGAAGCCCTCGGCGAGCTCCACATAATCGTGCCGCGCGCTGCGGGTCGGCCCGACCTTCGGCATATCGGCAATATCCGAATACAGCCACATCATACGGGTAATGCCGCCCTCAGCAACGCCTTCAATGACTACATCAGGCGTACTCAAGCCCCACTGCGGGCGCGCCTGCGGAGAGTTTTCCACCATCACAGCAATCGGACGCTTGCCGATTGCCTCTGCACGCAGGGCAAGCCCCGTCAGGGGATTTTTATCGGACTGCGCCGCCGTTTGGGTGACGGGCGCGGCGGAAGCATCGGGTACAAGCGGTTTTTCATCCTTACCGCAAGCGGAAAACACCGTCGCCGCCAGTGTCAGGCTCAGACACGCCGCGACTGTTTTTTGCAAAAATTTACGTTGCATATGTATTGCCATACGGGATTCTTGTGGGATGTGCTCTGCCGAATCCCGTTCCTTTCTGTTCAGTGTCTTTCTGATTTATTGTACCACAATCGACGCGATTTTCAAGTTGTTTCGGGGAATTTACAAAAAATATGGGAGCGGATACAAAATTTTTGCCTGTATATTGTGTATTTTGCGTATTGACAGAAGGAATCGCAAACAGGACGATATGAATTGGATACGTGCGTAGGGACGGGCGTAATGCCTCCCTTGTTAAAGGGAAGATTCCCCCACAGTGTGGGGACCGCGTTAGCGGCGGAGGGATTCATCGCCCGCCATTGGGTTTGTGTAAAATCGAACCTTGCTCGGGCGATTCGTGAATCGCCCCTACAGGATTGTGATTTACCGTTGGGTTTGCATGAAATTCTACCTTGTGCGGGCGAATGAGGGTGCGGATGTCCAGTGGAGACCTCTGCATACGAAAGTATGCAGAAGCGCGACCGAGCCGGCAGGCGAGAACGCCGCCCCTACGAGATTGTGCGTCACCGTTGAGTTGCACAAAATCCAACCGCGCTCGGGCGGGCATGGAAACCCGCCCCTACGGGGTTTGTGCATCCCCGTTCGGTTTTTGCAAAAGCCGACCGTGCTCGGGCGATTCGTGAATCGCCCCTACTACCTTGTTTCATTTAAAAATTCACAATTAGATACAAGTATTTTTTCGCGTAGCAAGGCGCAGGATGCAGACGGGCTGACGCCCGTCAAAGACTGTAACACAGCTACCCCTACGGGTTGTGCGCAAATCGACTGCAGGCAAGCTTCCGTTCCGAGCAGCGAAATTTCTTGCAAAAACAACGCTGCCGCAAAATAAAAAGTTGAAATCCCTTAAAAAATTTGGTACAATAAAATGTCAAAATTTTTATCGCACGGAAAGGAAGAAAATTATGTGTGAAAAACCGAAATTTTACATCACCACCGCGATTGCATACACCTCGCGCAAGCCGCACATCGGCAACAGCTATGAAATCGTGCTGACGGACGCCATTGCGCGCTACAAGCGAATGTTGGGGTATGATGTTTTCTTCCTGACGGGCACGGACGAGCACGGGCAGAAGATTGAAGAATACGCCAAAGAAGCGGGTGTTTCTCCGAAAGAATATGTGGACAAGGTCGCGGGCGAGATTCGCGGCATTTGCGACGCATTGAACACCACGTATGACAAATTCATCCGCACGACGGACGGTTACCACGAAAAAGCCGTACAGAAGATATTCAAAAAGCTGTACGACCGGGGCGATATTTACAAAAGCGAATACGAAGGGCTGTACTGCACGCCGTGCGAATCCTTTTGGACGGAAAGTCAGCTCGATGAAAACGGCTGCTGTCCCGACTGCCACCGTGAAGTGAAAAAGGCAAAAGAGGAAGCCTATTTCCTGCGCCTGTCGAAATATCAGAAGCAGCTGGAAGAATTTATCGAAAGCAACGAGAATTTCATTTATCCCGAAGCGCGCAAAAAGGAAATGCTCAACAACTTCATTAAGCCGGGATTGCAGGATTTGTGCGTATCGCGCACCTCGTTCAAATGGGGCATTCCCGTCACGTTTGATGACAAGCACGTCATTTACGTTTGGATTGACGCGCTGTCGAACTATATCACCGCCTTGGGCTATGACCCCGACGGCAGCGGTGATTTATACAAAAAATACTGGCCTGCCGACGTGCATATCATCGGTAAGGACATTGTCCGCTTCCACACCATTTATTGGCCGATTATGCTGATGGCACTCGGCGAGCCGCTCCCGAAGCAGGTCTACGGGCATCCGTGGCTGCTGTTCGGTGAGGATAAAATGTCCAAGTCGCGCGGGAACGTCATTTATGCTGACGATTTAATCAAGGTGTTCGGCGTGGACGCGGTACGGTACTATCTGCTGTCCGAAATGCCGCACGCGGCGGACGGCTCGATTACCTATGAAACGATGATTGAGCGCTACAACTCCGACCTCGCGAACACCATCGGCAATCTCGTCAACCGCACCGTAGCGATGCAGAACAAATACTTTGACGGCGTGGTACAGTCGGGCGACTGCGCGGGTGAATTTGATGAGGATGTCAAAGCCCTTGCCGTCAAAACGCTTGCCGATGTAGACCGCTGTATCAACGAATACAAAATCAGCGACAGCGTGGCGTGCATTCTGACGCTTGCGCGCCGCTTGAACAAATACATCGATGAAACGATGCCGTGGGCGCTCGCCAAGGACGAGGCACAAAAAGCGCGGCTCGGCACAGTGCTTTACAATCTCTTAGAGGGCATCCGCTATTTGGCGGTTTTGCTGACGCCCTATATGCCCGATACCGCATCGGCGATTTTCGAACAGCTCGGCACAGATGTGCGCGATTACGATTCCCTAAAGGTCTTCGGCGGCTTGAAGGTCGGCGAAACCGTCGGCACTGCCACGCCGCTGTTCAGCCGCATTGATGCGGAAAAGCTGATTGCGGAGCTGACTGCGGCGCAAAAAGCGGGCGCGGAGAGCGAGAAAAAAGCGGAAGTCCCGAAAATCGAGGGTCTCGCGCAAATCGGCATTGAAGATTTTATGAAGGTAGAACTGCGTGTTGCCGAGGTCACCGCCTGCGAACCCGTCAAACGCGCGAAAAAGCTGTTGAAATTGACCTTAAACGACGGCACGGACGCCCCGCGCACCGTGGCGAGCGGCATTGCAAAATGGTACAGCCCCGACGATTTGGTCGGTAAAAAGATTGTATTGGTTGCAAACCTCAAGCCCGCTGTGCTTTGCGGCGTGGAAAGCCAAGGGATGATTTTGGCGGCGGATTGCAGTGAAGACGATGTGAAAGTCGTGTTTGTTGACCCGTCGATGCCGAACGGTGCAAGAATTCGATGAGTTTAACGCATATTTTTGACAGCCACGCACACTATGATGATGCACGCTTTTCCGAGGATGTGTACGACTTGTTAGACACACTCCCCGAAAAAGGCGTTTCGGGTGTGATTTCCTGTGGTGTAAACGCGGAATCCACCCGTTTTGCACAGGCACTTGCACAAAAATACGACTATATTTACGCGGCGGCGGGGTTTCATCCGCTCAATTTAGAGGATGTCCCCGAAAATGCCGAAACAGTGCTGTGCGAACTGCTGAAAGACCCGAAAACCGTTGCCGTGGGCGAAATCGGGCTGGATTATCATTATGAAAAAGAATCCCGCACCGAGCAATTGGCGCTTTTCGAAATGCAGCTGCGCCTTGCAAAGGAACTGGATTTACCTGTGATTGTGCATGACCGTGAAGCACACGATGACACCCTTAGGTTGTTAAAAGAGATACAACCCACGGGTGTTGTGCACTGCTTTTCGGGCAGTGTGGAAATGGCAAAGGAAATCCTGAAATTGGATATGTATATCGGTCTCGGCGGCGCAGTTACTTTTAAAAATGCGGTAAAGCCCGTCGAGGTCGCGGCAATGGTGCCCGCAGAGCGACTGCTTTTGGAAACGGATGCGCCGTATATGACACCTGTGCCGTTCCGCGGCAAACGGTGCGATTCGTCACTCATCGCCTATACCGCCGCACGTATTGCGGAGATTCGCGGTGTTGACACCCAGGCGTTGTGTACGCAGACGGAGATTAACACCCGTAGGTTGTTTAGAATTTAAAACCTTTTCTGCCGGAACCATAGGGAACGACCTCTGTGTCGTTCCGTGGGATTTTAGCAGACTTCGTCAGGCGCGCAATGCACGCCCCCTACGGTCTGCGCAACCTTATCATTCTGAACGCGTAGGGGCGGACTTCCACGTCCGCCCGAGCACGGTCGGATTTTGCAAAAACCCAACGGCGGGAGCAAGCCCCCGCCCTACGCCAGCGACGATGCACACTCCCCCGTAGGGGCGCTTCACGAAGCACCTGCAACAGCGTTCGATTTTCTCAATCTAACGGTGAAACACAATCCGTAGGGGTCGACGTTCTCACCTGCCCGAGCACGGTAGGATTTTGTAAAAAAACGATGGCGATATGCACACCCGTAGGGGCGGATGAAGATTCCCCTATTAGGGGAAATGTCGCGAAGCGACAAAAGGGTAATGGCGAAGCCGTAACTTTATCCGCCCGCCGAAGTCTGATAAAATTTTGCGGAACAACACAGAGGTTGTTCCCTACGCACATACACATTTATATTAGGAGCAAGCTTTTGGAAACCTTTGACATTGCAAAACTGAAGGTACAATTTGACGCGCGCGGGGAGCTCCTGCACGCGCGCACCCGCGCATACCTTTGTGCGCCGACAGACGCGCCCGATATGGTGCTCGATTTGCCCGAATCCTTTTTTGAACAAAAGCACAAGGTGTTTCCGCAGCTGACCTTAGACGAATGCCGCTATGTTTGGACAGGCGAGGCGTTTTATGCAAGGCTTTTGCAGTTTTCGGGGCTGTTGATGCACGCCTCGTGTGTCGAAAAGGACGGCTTTGCCTATCTCTTTTCCGCAAAAAGCGGCACGGGCAAATCCACGCATACTGCGCTTTGGCTGAAAGCCTTCGAGGGCTGTCGGATTCTCAACGATGACAAGCCCGCCGTGCGCAAAATTGACGGCACGTTTTGCGCCTGCGGCACACCGTTCAGCGGAAAATTCGACATCAGTGCGAATGTGCACTCTCCCATTCGCGCACTTGTATTTTTAGAGCGCGGTGCGGAAAATGCCATAAAACCGATTCCCGCCGCCCGGGCAATTCCGCTGTTTTTGTCGCAGACCCTGCGCCCGCCGCAAAAGGAAAAAATGGCGCAGATGCTCGACCTGTTGGGCGAACTGCTCGAGCGCGTACCAACATTTTTGCTCACCTGCAATATGGATATTTCGGCGGCGCACACCGCCTTTGACGGCATAGAAAGCTATTATCAAGAAAAAGCGAAAGAAAACGAGGCGCAAAAATGAAAATTAAGGACGGATTTTTACTCCGTGAGGTTGCGGGCAGTCATATTGTTGTGCCGTTGGGGGGGGCGGCGGATTTCGGCGGTATGATGACGCTCAATCCCGTCGGTGCAGTCCTTTGGGCGGCGATGGAAAGCGACACCGACGAAAACGCACTCACAGAAAAACTGCTTGCGGAATACGATGTAGACGCGCAGACTGCCGCACGCGATGTGCATAGATTCACAGAAAAACTGCGTGCCGCAGGTCTTTTAGAGGACTGATTTTATGGAGAAGAAAACCGTCAGGCTCTCTGAACTGCTCCCGATTATAGAGGAAACCCTCGCG
Organism: Bacillota bacterium; assembly: GCA_021769885.1. Lineage (GTDB taxonomy): Bacteria > Bacillota > Clostridia > Oscillospirales > Acutalibacteraceae > Fimenecus. The sequence continues at coordinate 6,474 of JAETSA010000027.1, forward strand.
TCAGGCGGCACGGTAAAATTGCCGATTACGGGCACAAGTATGCTCCCGCTGCTTCGGGCAGGGCGCGATACGGTCACGCTCTCCCCCGTGACGGGTAACTTGCAGAAATTCGATATTCCGTTTTACCGCCGCCGCGACGGCGCATTCGTCCTGCACCGCATTGTGGCGTGCACGGCGGATAACACCTATACGTTGTGCGGAGACAACCAGTGGGTGTTGGAAGAGGGCATCCGCGCCGCGCAAATCATCGGCGTGGTATCGGCAATCACCCGAAACGGCAAAACCTTTTCCGTAAACAGTAAAAAATATAAGCGATATGTGCGTATTTGGCATTGGCTTTTGCCTGTGCGCAAATATATAGTAAAGCTGCGGGGGAAACTACAAAAATGAAACAGAACACCGCGCACAACTGGATAGGGCAGAATGCGAAAACGCAGCTGCCGGGGCTGGTGCTGCTGATTCTCGGCAACGCCCTTGCTTCCGTGTGCGCTGTTTCGCTCGCGCTGTTTGCAAAACAAATCATTGACGCGGCGCAGGTCGGCGACAAAACACGTCTGTGGCAGTACGCACTGCTTCTGCTGTTTGTGATTTTGCTGCAAATCGGACTGCGCACGGGCAACACAAGCCTTGCCGTACGTGTGGCGGGAAAATTAGAAATGCGCTGTAAGCGGGAGCTGTTTTCCGCGATTCTGCAAAAAGAGTATTCCGCCGTAACCGCATACCATTCGGGCGATTTGCTGATGCGTCTGAGCGCGGACGTTACCGTTGTCTGCGACGGCGTGGCAACGCTTTTGCCGTCTGCGGTCGCCATGGTGACACGGCTTGTTTGTGCTTTTGCCGTGATTTTGTCCTTGGATTGGCGATTCGGCATTTTACTGATTGCGGCAGGTGCAGTCGTCTTTTTCGGTGCACGGCTGTTCCGCTCCAAAATCAAAAAGCTGCATAAACAGGTGCAAAGCACCGACGGCAAGCTGCGTGCCTTTTTACAGGAAGCACTCGAAAGTCTTTTGGCGGTGCAGGTCTTTGGCGTACAGGAAAAGGTCACCCGACAGGCAGACGAGCACCAAACGGCAAATTACGATGCAAAAATCCGCAAAAACCGTTGGGCAATTTTTGCAAATACAGGCTTTTCCGCCGTATTTTCACTCGGATTTTTGGTCACGCTCACCTGGTGCGGCGCACATTTGCTGACGGGCGCCATCACCTTCGGCACGCTGACCGCGCTTTTGCAATTGGTCAATCAAGTGCAGGTGCCGCTGTCGAGCCTTTCGGGGCTGTTCCCGCAGTATTATGCGATGCTCGCCTCGGCAGAGCGCATTTTGGAAATTTTAGACTTACCTGACGATACAGACGACACACAAACGGCGGAATCCGACGCTCGGGTGCATCTCGAAGCCTTTGAAGCCCTGCAATTCTCGGAGGTTTCCTTTGCATACGGCAAAAATCAGGTGCTTGAGCACGCAAGCTTTTCTATTCAAAAAAATGATTTTGTCGTCATTTCGGGCATTTCGGGCATCGGCAAAAGCACGCTGTTTAAACTGCTGCTCGGCGTTCTGACCCCCGACAGCGGTAAAATTACGGTTCGCGCCGACGAAAATACATACACGGCAAGCCGGGCAACGCGCCCGATATTTGCCTATGTGCCGCAGGGGAATCTGCTGTTTTCGGGCACGGTGCGCGACAACATTCGGTTTATCAAGGAAGATGCGACCGATGCAGAGGTGGAAGAAGCCATGCGCATCGCCTGTGCCGACAACTTTATTCACGACCTGCCCGAGGGCTTGGATACCGTGCTCGGCGAGGGCGGCAGAGGGCTTTCCGAAGGGCAGATGCAGCGTCTTGCCGTGGCACGCGCCGTGCTGACGGATGCGCCCGTTCTGCTGTTGGATGAAGCCACATCCGCACTCGATGAGGAAACAGAAGCACGTCTGCTTTCGAATATTCGGGCGATGCAGAACAAAACCTGCATCATCATTTCCCATAAAAAAGCGGCATTCGCAGTCTGTGAAAAAGAACTGACCATTGCCGACCGCAAGGTCACATTGTGCGAGAAATAAGGGTGAAAATCGTAGGGGCAGCCACAAAATCTGTCATTCTGAGCGAAGTAGGGCGCGGGCTTGCTCGCGCCGCAGAATCTCACACGGCACAATGTAAATTATACCATCGGTAGGGCGGGAGCTTGCTCCCGCCGCAGAATCCCACACGGCACAATGTAAATTATACCATCGGTAGGGCGGGAGCTTGCTCCCGCCGCAGAATCCCCCATAAAACAGCGTGAATTTGATTCACGCGTAGGGAACGACCGAAGACGCGTTCCGCAAGATTTTGCACAACAGAAATTGGATTCGCGCGTAGGGGTCGGCGTTATTCCCCTTTTAGGGGAAATGTCGCGAAGCGACAAAAGGGTAATGGCGAAGCCGTAACCTCGACGACCCGCGGGCGAACACAGTTCGCCCCTACGGGGTTGGCGATTTACCATTGGGTTTGCGCAAAACCCAACCGTACTCGGGCGATTCGTGAATCGCCCCTACATTGATAAAATTCCCTTTTTACAAAGAAAGCAGAGGTACAAATGAAAGCCATTCTCCGCCGCAATCCCGATATGCTGTTGGAAACGCTGGCACTGCTATACCTTGAACCGAATCTTGCAGAAGACAAAAATCCCCTGCACAGCTATTTCGATTCTGAAGCCTGCAAAGACTTACACAGCCGTTATGTTGCGGCTTTTTACGCGCGGAAAAAAACGTCCGCCGATTGGCAGACCTTTGCGAACACCTCGGCGGGCGAATATTTGATTTTGATGTTCGCGGCGATGCAGGTCAAGGATTTTCTGTTTCAGGCGCAAGGCTTTTCTGCGGACACCTTGCTGTCGTATTTGAATACCGCTTATCGGTTTGCGCGGGATTCGGGCGTGCCGTTTATCGACTTCGGCTCAGCGGATACCGTCACCGCGTATGCGGCGTCCGCGAATTGCAGTGCGGCGTTTCGGGAAATTCTGCAAAATCCGTTTGCTTATTTCTCTTTGCTGTACAGTGCGGTGCGTGACAACATTTCTGCGGCGGAATTGGCGTGGGACAGCGTGCGCACCGAGGTGCGGGCATTCGCAGACAAATATTGGCAGGAGGACTACTTCTTCTCGCATTCTGTGTTGTCTGCGGACAGCAACATCCGCGAAATTTGCCCGATGCTCGCCGTTCCTTTTTCGGCGGTGATTCTCGGCGATGTGTGCTACTGTGGATTTTACAATGTGGATACAAGCGGTGCGATATCCCGAACGGAAGAAAAGGATTTTCTGTGCAACGCACTGAAGGCACTTTCTGACCCGAAGCGTCTGGATATTGCTGTTTTGATAGCGCAGACACCGCGCTACAACCGAGAGCTTGCACATCTGACGGATTTGACACCTGCCACGGTGATGCACCATACCGATAAGCTTCTGCAATGCGGGCTGGTTTCCATCGTGACAGACCCGAACAACCAAAAAAAGATTTATTTTAAAATCGAGCCGCAAAAAATAAAGCTCCTGCAAAAGGCGATTGGGGATTTATTGGGATAACGTTTGAAATCCATAAAATATATTTGACAAATATCTAATATAATGCTATACTACGCTTGAAAGGGGTCGGTAGTATGGCATTTTTTAAACCGCCTGCAGGGGCATTGGTCAAAAACGGCGAAATTGCCGCATACAGTGCGGCAGGCGTGGGGCAGAATATCTGCTACGCGCTCGTGACCGGCTATTTGATGTATTTTTATATTAACGTATTCCATATAGACCCGCGCGCCGTGGGTCTGATGCTGTTTATAGAGGGCATTTGGGATATTATCAACAACCCGCTTTGCGGTATGGTCATTGACCGCACGCGTACCAAATGGGGCAAAATGCTTCCCTTCCTGCGCGGCGGTACAGCGCCTTTGGCAGTGTTTACGGTTTTGCTGTTCGCAGGACCGTATATTATAAAAGACCCGTCGCCCCTGTCGCCCGCCAAAATTGCGTATATGTTTTTGACGTATTTCGTGTGGGAATTGTTTTACAGCATCACCGACGTGGCATACTGGGGTCTTTCCGCCGCGATATCGCCTTTGGAAAGTGACCGCAGACGGGTGATGACGGCGGTCAACGCCGCTGTCAGCGTGGGTGCAGCCCTGCCCGCGTTCACCGTGCCGCTTCTGTTGGATTATTCGGCGGCACACAGTGAAAAAATCAGCGCATCCGCTTTGTTTCTGCTGTTGGGACTTACGACGGGCATCGGCGGTATCGGACTCTTCTCTTTAAGCGGCTTCTGCGTTAAAGAACGCGTGATGCAGTCGCAGGAGGGCGCGCATTTTCGCGAAAGCATCCGTGAGCTTTCCCGCAACCGCGGACTGCGCATCATTGTTGTGTCGGGACTGATTCGCTCGCTGGCAGGTGTCAGCGGCGTCTTTATGACGTATTATTTTATCGATGTGCTCGGCTTTGCCGGCTTTTCCGTGCTCGCACAGCTGCCGTCCGTGCTCACTTGGGCGCTCTCTTATGCACTGCTCCCCGCCATTCGCCGCCGCTTCCCGGCGCGCACCATTGCATTGGGCAGCAATCTGCTGTACGGCGGGATTTGGCTGATTGCCTTCCTAATCGGCCTGAAATATTATTCGCGTGCGGCAGTGATGATTCCCGTTTTGATGGTCGGCATGGCAGGGATGGGACTCATCAACGCGCCGTCGGAAATCGTGCTGAATGAAATGTTGGCGGATGCGTCGGACTACACGGAATGGAAAACGGGCAAGCGCAGTGAGGGCATCAGCTTTTCCCTGCGCATCACCACGGTAAAAATCGGCGGCACTGTGGTGCAGGCGGCGGCGTCGGGACTGTTGTGGCTGATTGGCTATGTCACCGCCCCTGACAGCGCACGCGTGCCGCAGAGCGACGCGGTGCAGTTCCGCATATTTGTTATCCTGACCCTCGTCCCCGCAGTGATGTACATTTTAAGCGCTGTGCCGTATTTCTTTTACGACCTGACCGGCGAAAAACGCCAAAGGATGCGCGACGAGCTGGAGGAACGCAGAAAAAGCGCGGAACAAAATTGATAGAATACTGCGGAACGACCCCTGTGTCGTTCCGCAGGGGTTCAGCAGATTTTAACGGGTCGTCGAGTCACCAACCCCTACACGATTGGCGCGCTGTTTCGCGCGTATCGTAGGGACAGCCCGGGCTCGCTGTCCGCCTGCGTACGGTAGGGCGGGAGCTTGCTCCCGCCGTTTGATTGTGCAGATTTTTACACTTGCTCGGGCGGATGAAGGCATCCGCCCCT
>JAETSA010000010.1 GCA_021769885.1 Bacillota bacterium
CGCAAAATTCACACAAATCTAACGGCGATGCACAAACCTCGTAGGGGCGCGCATTGCGCGCCCGCCGAAGTCTGATGAAATCTTTCGGAACGACACAGGGGTCGTTCCCTACAATTTGTTAATCAAATTCACATTGTGCAAAATTTGCGGAACAACACAGAGGTTGTTCCCCGCCGTCCTATACATCGCTTTAAAGCGTCAAAATATTTTTCGAAAAACGCTTGACATTCCGCGTGCAGAGTGATAATATACTTCCATTGGAAAAATCGTAGCATAGGAAAGGGCATTTCCGTATGTCTTGTAAATTGTTTACAGCTGCATATTTTTACTTTTACTTTACCGGCTTTATGGGTAGGGTTAGTTGAATTTCGCTGTAAACGTTGTAGTTGCTTTAGATTTTACGAATTTTTAAACTACGCCGCAGTGAAATTCACTGCGGCGTTTTTGTGTGGAGGTTTAAAAGTATGGTTGTTATTTTAAAAGACAATGCCGAACAGAAAAAAGTCAAGACCCTGACGGACTGGCTCGAAAATCAGGGACTTTCCGTGCACACCGTCACCGGTGCATATCAAACCATTTTAGGATTGATTGGGGACACCAGCAAGGTGGATACCGACCTTATAGAGGGGCTGGATATTGTTGCGAAGGTTAAGCGGATTTCAGAGCCGTATAAAAACGCCAACCGCAAGTTCCACCCTGATGATACGGTCATTGACGTCGGCGGCGTAAAAATCGGCGGCGGCAGCTTCCAGTTTTTCGCCGGTCCCTGCTCGGTGGAAAGCCGCGAACAGATTCTCTCCATCGCGCGCGATGTGAAGGCGGCAGGCGCAAACATTCTGCGCGGCGGCGCGTTCAAGCCGAGAACCTCACCGTATGCATTCCAAGGGATGCGTGCCGAGGGATTGGAGCTTTTATTAGAGGCGAAAAAAGAAACCGGAATGCCCATCGTTACGGAAATTATGGACGCGTCGCACATTCCGCTGTTTGAAAATGTAGACATCATTCAAGTCGGCGCGCGCAATATGCAGAACTTTGAGCTGTTAAAAGAGCTCGGCAAAACGAATAAGCCAATCTTTCTGAAACGCGGGCTTTGCTCGACCTATCAGGAATGGCTGATGAGCGCGGAATACATTATGGCAGAGGGCAATCAAAATGTTATCCTTTGCGAGCGCGGCATCCGCACCTTTGAAACCGCGACGCGCAACACCTTGGATTTGACTGCTGTGCCGATGCTTAAGGAAAAAACGCATCTGCCCGTCATTATTGACCCGAGCCACGCGGCAGGCATCGCACGTATGGTGAAACCGATGTCTTTCGCGGCGGCGGCGTGCGGCGCGGACGGCTTGATGATTGAAGTCCACAACGACCCCGCGCACGCGCTTTGTGACGGTCCGCAGGCACTGCGTCCCGAGGAATTTGCAGAGGTCACCGCGGGCGTACAAAAGATTTTGAAGGCAGTAAAGGAATGAAACTATGAAAATCGGTATTGTCGGCTTGGGGCTGATAGGCGGCTCGCTTGCCAAAGCACTGAAATACAATACGGAGCACACCGTGCTTGGTTGGAATCGAAGCGAAGATACACTTTTAAAGGCAAAACTGCTCGGCGCGATTGACGGAGAGCTTACGGACGAAGAAATTCCGCAGTGCGATATGCTCATTTGTGCGCTCTACCCGAAGCTGACGGTGGATTTCGTGCTGAAATATGCACCCGTGCTCAAAAAGGGCGCGATTGTTTTGGATTGCTGCGGCGTCAAGCGCGTGATTTGCAATACCCTGTGGGAAGCGGCAGATACCTACGGATTTAAGTTCTACGGCGGTCACCCGATGGCGGGACTGCATTATTCGGGCTTTTCGTATTCCGATGTAGAGATGTTTCAAAACGCATCAATGGTGCTTGTGCCCCCGAAGGATGCGGACATCAACGATTTAGCCGATTTAAAGGCACTGTTTTCCTCCATCGGCTTTACCAATCTGCAAATCACCACACCCGAGGAGCACGACCGTATTATTGCCTATACCTCACAGCTGGCGCACGTGGTTTCCAACGCCTATGTCAAAAGCCCCGAGGCGCAGGTGCACAGCGGCTTTTCGGCGGGGAGCTATAAGGATTTGACCCGCGTTGCGAAACTGAATGCGGGGATGTGGACGGAGCTGTTCTTTGACAACGCGGACAATTTGATTTCGGAAATTGACGGGATTATTGCCAATTTACAGCAGTACAGCGACGCGCTGAAAGCCCACGATGAAAAAGCCCTGTACACGCTTTTGAAAGCGGGCAGTGACCGCAAGGAAGAAATTGACGGAATGTACAAGTCGTAAAACGGAGGGACAAAAAATGAAAAAGGTTGCCGTGCACACCGGCACAAGCTATGATATTACCATCCAAAACGGCATTTTGGACGAAGTCGGCACCTATTTGCGCGCATTGACTGCGGCAAAGACCGCCGTACTCATTACGGACGATATTGTAGACGGTCTGTATGCCGCGCGTGCGGAGAAATCCTTACAGGCGGCGGATTTCAGGACGCTCAAATTTGTATTCCCGAACGGTGAGCAGTCGAAAAACATTCATATTTACGCAGAGATTTTAGAGTTCTTAGCGCAAAACCGCGTCACCCGTACGGACTGCATCGTTGCGCTCGGCGGCGGCGTTGTCGGCGATATGGCGGGCTTTGCGGCGGCGACCTATCAGCGCGGCATCGATTTCATTCAAGTCCCGACTACGCTCCTTGCGTGTGTGGATTCCTCTGTCGGCGGCAAAACTGCGATAGATTTGACCGCGGGCAAAAATCTGGCGGGCGCATTTTATCAGCCACGCGCGGTACTGTGCGACCCCGAAACGCTTTCGACGCTCTCCGACCGTCTGTTTTCCGACGGTATGGCAGAGGTGATTAAATACGGCGTGATATTTGATAAACCGTTTTTTGATTTTCTTTGTGAAAACGAAGCCAAAGAAAATTTAGAAACCGTTATAGAAACCTGTGTCAAGCTCAAACGCGATGTTGTGGAACAGGATGAAAAGGACAGAGGACTGCGCGGGCTTTTAAACTTTGGGCATACCTTGGGGCACGCGGTGGAGGGCTGCAGTGACTTCTCGGTTTCCCACGGCAGTGCTGTGGCAATCGGGATGGTGCTCGCCTCACGCGGGGCATACCGCACGGGGATGACCGAAAACGACTGCACCGCACCGATTTTGGCTGCACTCCAAAAATACGATTTACCGACCGCGACAGAATATACCGCACAACAGCTTTTAGACCGCGCCCTTTCCGACAAAAAGCGGGACGGCGGCTCGATTACGCTGGTCATTCCAAAGACCTTGGGCGAATGCGTGCTCCAAAAGGTCAGCACCGATGCGCTTCTGCCCTTTATTGAGAAAGGACTCGGACAATGAACGTCAAGCTTTCCCCGTCCGCACTTTCGGGCACGGTTTCCGCGATTTCTTCCAAATCCGACGCGCACCGCATCTTAATTGCGGCGGCACTCGCGGACGCGCCTACGGAAGTCCGGTGCAACGTCTTATCCGCAGACATTCGCGCTACGGCGGATTGCCTTTGCGCGTTGGGCGCGCACATAGAATTTACAGGCGGAAAAATTTTGGTAAATCCAATCAGGGAAACGAAAGATTTTTCGTCGCTCGACTGTAACGAAAGCGGCTCGACCCTGCGCTTTTTACTGCCGCTTGTTTCCGCACTCGGCGTAAACGGCGAGTTTACAGGGCGGGGGCGTCTGCCCGAACGCCCCGTGACCGAATTGCGGCAGGCAATGGAAGCGCACGGCGTCACCTTTTCGCCGAACGGCGTATTTCCCATTCGCACAAGCGGGAAACTGCAGGCGGGCAAATACATTTTAAAGGGCAATGTCAGCTCACAGTATGTGACAGGTCTGCTGTTTGCTTTGCCGCTTTTGGACGGGGACAGTGAGATTGAATTGTTGCCGCCTGTCGAGTCGAAAGCATACATTCAAATGACCCTTTCTACTCTACGGCGGTTCGGTATTTCCGCAGAGCAATCGGAAAACCGTTTCTATATAAAAGGAAAGCAAGCCTACCGTTCGCCCAAATCCGTAACGGTGGACGGCGACTGGTCGAACGCGGCGTTTTTCCTCACCGCAGGCGCACTGCGTGCCCCCGTGACGGTCACAGGGCTGTTCGCCGATTCCATACAAGGCGACAAAGCGGTGTTAGACGTGCTCTCGAAAATGGGCGCAAAGGTCGCGTGGCAGGGGAATGCCGTCACGGTTTCGCCTGCGCCCTTGCACGGCGTAACGGTGGATGTCTCGAACATCCCCGACCTCGTACCGATTCTCTCTGTCGCGGCGGCAAATGCCGACGGCGTGACCGAATTTCAAAACGCGGGGCGGCTGCGCATCAAGGAATGTGACCGCTTGTCGGCGATTGCCGAGCTGCTTGACACGCTCGGTATCCGTACCGAAGAAACCACCGACACCTTGTGTGTATACGGCGGCACGATGCAGGGGGGCGAGGTGCAGGGCTTTAACGACCACCGTATGGTGATGTCCGCCGCCGTCGCCGCGACTGCTGCGCAAGGCGCAGTTACAGTCTGCGGTGCACAGGCGATTCGCAAATCCTACCCGCACTTTTTTGAAGATTTTAAACTTTTGGGAGGCAAAGCCGATGTCCTCGATTCTTGAAGGCAAACATATTCGGGTTTCCGTATTTGGGCAGTCCCATTCCGCCGCGATTGGCGCGGTGATTGACGGACTCCCCGCAGGATTTCACATAAACGAAGAAGAAATTGCCGCCTTTATGGCGCGGCGTGCACCGGGCAAAGCGAAATTCGCGACCTCGCGCAAAGAGGCAGACGCGCCTGTCGTGCTGTCGGGACTCTTAGACGGCGTAACCTGCGGCGCACCGCTCGGGATGCTGATTCAAAACACCAACACCCGTTCAGGCGATTACAGCAATCTGCGTACAACGCCCCGTCCGTCACATTCCGATTATGCGGCGGTGGTACGCTACAACGGCTTCAACGATATTGCGGGCGGCGGACATTTTTCAGGCCGCCTGACCGCACCCCTCGTCTTCGCGGGAGCAATTTGCCTGCAAATCCTCAAACAAAAGGGAATTGAAGTCCGCGCGCATATTTATTCTATCGGCGACGTTCCCGATACACCGTTTAACCCTGTGCATATTCAAAATGAGGATATCGCAGGCAAGGCATTCCCCGTACTTTCCGACGAACAGGGCGAAAAAATGCAGGCGGTTATCGAGGCGGCGCGTTTGGATGCGGATTCTGTCGGCGGCGTGGTGGAATGCGCCGTTACAGGTGTGCCTGTCGGCTTCGGCGACCCGATGTTTGACGGCGTGGAAAATCAGCTTGCACGCAATCTGTTCGCCATTCCTGCGCTCAAGGGCCTGGAGTTCGGAAGCGGCTTTGCGGGTACAAAAAAACGCGGCAGTGAAAACAACGACCCGTTCACAGTAGATGCAGACGGCAATATCGTCACCGAAAAAAACGACCACGGCGGCATTTTGGGCGGCATTACTTCGGGAATGCCGATTGTGTTTCGCGCGGCGTTCAAGCCGACGCCCTCTATCGGCAAAACACAGCAAAGCGTGAATTTAGAGAAAAAAACGGTCGAAGAACTGCAAATCGTCGGTCGGCACGACCCGTGTATTGTCCCGCGTGCCGTGCCTGTGGTTGAAGCGGTTACGGCGATTACAATTTTAGATTTGCTTGGTGGGAAATAAGATGGAAAATTTGGATTTAAACGAATTACGAGCGGAAATCAACGAAATCGATGCACAGCTGGTTCCGCTGTTTTTAAAGCGAATGGGCGTTTCTTTAAAGGTGGCACAGTATAAGCAGGCAAACCACAAGCCCGTTTTGGACCGCACACGGGAGCGCGAGCTGTTAAAACGCGTCGGCGGTATGGCAGAGGACGCGGATTTAGGGCTGTACACGCGATTGCTGTATTCGGATATTATGGGGCTTTCACGCTCCTATCAGCGTAAATATTTGGAAAACGAGATGTCTGCATTTGTGAAAAAGGTGCAGACCGCCGTGCAGTCGCCGAAGCAGTTGGATCTGCCCGAGGAGGCAATCGTCGCGTGCCAGGGCGTGGAGGGCGCATACTCGTCGCTTGCGTGCGCACGGCTGTTCAAGCGCCCCGATATTCTGTTTTTTGACGCTTGGGAAGGCGTGTTCTCCGCCGTTCAGCAGGGGCTTTGCCAATACGGCATTCTGCCGATTGAAAACAGCACGGCAGGCTCTGTGAACCACGTATATGATTTGATGAATCAATATAAATTTCATATTGTCAAAAGTGTGCGCTTAAAGGTTGAACACGCATTGCTTGCGAAAAAAGGCGTACGGCTTTCGGAAATTAAAGAGATTTTCTCGCACGAGCAGGCAATCAATCAGTGCAGTTTGTTCTTAAACGGACTTTCGGACGTAAAGGTCACGGTCTGCGAAAATACCGCCGCCGCCGCAAAGCGTGTGGCGGAAAGCGACCGCCGCGACATCGCCGCCATCTCGTCAAAGGATTGTATGGAGCTGTACGGGCTGTCCGCGCTTTGTGAAAATATACAAAATTCCGACAGCAACTACACGCGCTTTATTTGCATCGGCAAGGATTTGGAGATTTTTCCTGGAGCCTGCAAAACCAGTCTGATGCTCACTCTGCCGCATAAGCCCGGCGCACTTTACGATGTGCTGTCGCGCTTTTACGCACTGGACATCAATCTTTTAAAGCTGGAAAGCCGTCCGCGCCCGAACAGCGATTTTGAATTTCGATTCTATTTCGACGTGGAAGCATCGGTTTATTCCGAAAACTTTTTACGGATGCTTTCGGAATTGGAAGCCTCCACCGAGCAGTTCTGCTATCTCGGCAGTTATACCGAGATTTTGTAGACGACTGTCGATTTCTGTCGTTTTGTTATTTTTATGTTGCTTTTTGTTTACAAAACGTTCAACAAATGGCTATTTTCAGGAAATAATTTGTCCCTATACTAAAGACATCAAATCAAGAGAGCATCTTGATTTGGTCGAACAGAATTACCCCCTTCTGTTTGAAGAACTTTTTCATTTCTCCCCCTTCTTTTTCAACAAAAGAGAAAAGCCGTCTGCGCTCCCCCGCAGGCGGTTTTTTCTTGTGGAGATTACATTGTGATGCGTAAACGGTTCGCAAACCCCGTAGGGGCGAACTGTAAAGCCTCCCTTGTTAAAGGGAGGTGGCACGGCGAAGCCGTGACGGAGGGATTTCCACCCGCCAAATCTGATGAATTTTTACGGAACAACACAGAGGTTGTTCCCTACAAGTCGTAGGGGCGGGTTTCCACGCCCGCCCGAGCAAGTGTAAAAATCTGCACAACCAAACGGCAATGCGCCCCCGTAGGGGTCGCCGACCTCGGCGACCCGCGGGCGGCTGAAGTAGCCACCCTACTGCTTTTATCACATTTATTATACGGAATCCCCAATACAAAAGGTTGCAGTTTTGAAAAATTTCAAGTATAATAGAAAAAACAGGCAAATCTATGGATTTGAGGTGTTCGGATATGGAAAGAAACAAAGTCAGAGTGACCATCGCGGGCGTGAATTATTCGCTGATTACGGATGAAACCGCCGAGTATACCAATGAAATCGCGGCGGAAATCGACAGCAAAATGAAAGAACTGCAGGGGGCAAATCCGTTTATGTCCGCCAATCAGGCGGCGGTGCTTGTCGCGATTGAATTTGCCGACAAGGCGAGAAAGTCGGAGCAGACTGCAGAAGGCTACCGTGCGCAAATCAAGGATTACTTGAAGGATGCTTCCGAGGCGCAGACAGAGCGCGATTTTTACAAGCGCGAACTCGACCGTGTGCGTACGGAAGCCAAAGCAAAATCCAATCAGATGAATTTATTTACGCCACAAACGGATGCGCAATGAGACGTCCCGAAATTTTAGCACCCTGCGGCAGTGAAGAAGCACTGACAGCCGCCGTGCGAAGTGGTGCGGATGCGGTGTATTTCGGCGCGGGGGACTTTAATGCCCGCAGAAATGCCGACAATTTTGACGGCGACGCGCTAACGCGTGCCGCCGCACTTTGCCGTGCGCACGGCGTACGGTTTCATATAACCTTAAATACATTGGTTGCGGACAGTCAGCTTGCCGATCTGCAGAAAACCGTTGCGCGCATCTGCTGCATATCTGCCGATGCGCTGATCGTGCAGGATTTGGGCGTACTGCGGCTCGTTCGGCAAATGTGCCCCGATATGGAACTGCACGCATCTACACAGATGTCTGTCGGCACACACGCGGGGCTTTCTTTGTTGCATTCGTGTGGCTTTGCCCGTGCGGTTTTGCCGCGTGAACTGTCAAAATCCGAAATTGCGGCACTTTGTGCGGACAAGCCCTTGGAGCTTGAAATGTTCGTGCACGGTGCTTTATGTATGTGTGTGTCGGGGCAGTGCCTGTTGAGCGCAATGCTCGGTTCGCGAAGCGGCAACCGCGGGCTTTGTGCCCAGCCGTGCCGTTTGCAGTTCGCCGCTGAGGGCGGGACAGGGCACGATTTGAGCTTGAAGGATTTATCTCTGCTCGAAAATGCGGGAACACTTGCCGCGCTCGGAATCGATTCCTTTAAAATTGAAGGCAGAATGAAACGCCCCGAATATGTTGCGGCGGCGGTGACTGCCTGTAAATCCGCATTGGAAGGCCGTTATTCCGCACAGCAAAAATCGGAACTCGGCGCGCTGTTTTCCCGCTCAGGCTTTACGGACGGCTATTTTAACAACAACCTTGGCAAAGAGATGTTCGGCACGCGCCAAAAAGAAAATGTGACTGCGGCGACGAACGCGCTTTTCAAAAAATATGCCGCACTTTACGAAAAAGAACGTACCGTATTCCCTGTGGATTTCACCTTGCAGGCAAAAGTCGGCGAACTGCCGACCTTGCAGGCGGTGTGTGGGGAATACCGTGCTTCGATGGTCGGCAAATCCGCTTGCGAAGCGGCAAAAACCGTTCCGCTGACTGAGGAAAAGGCGTGCGCACAGCTGCAAAAATGCGGCGGCACGGTGTTTTATGCACGGGGGATTACCTGTGTGCTTTCCGAAGCTGTCAGCTTGCCGCTGTCTGTCTTAAATGCCTTGCGCCGAAATGTCCTTGAAAAGCTGGAAACACAAATTTGTGCGGCAAAGCCGAAATCGATTATAAATGTGCCGTTGGATTTTTCCGCGCATACGGCAGGTAAACCAAAACGGTATATCCGATTCCGAAGTCTTGCACAAATCCCCGAGGACGTGACGGCAGACCGCATCTTTTTACCAATCGATACACCGAAAGAGGTGCTGAAACGCTATCACGCAGGCGTATATCTGCCGCGCGGGCTGTTTGGTACGGAAGAACAAATTTCGGAGCAGTTAAAAAAGAGCGGCGCAGAATATGCGCTGTGCGATACCTTGGATGCGGTCGCTATCGCCGAAAACGTGGGTGTGGAGGTTATCGGCGGTGCATTTCTCAATATATTTAATACATTGGCACTCGAAGAGCTTGCGGAAATCGGCGTCAAAGAGACAACGCTTTCCAATGAACTGACCGTTTCACAAATCGGCACGCTCGGCGGTGGTTTGCCGCGCGGCGTGTGCGTGTACGGCAGAACGCCGCTGATGCTCACCAGAAACTGTCCCGTCAAAAACGGCAAATCCTGCAAGGAATGCAGGAGACAAAGCGGACTTACCGACCGCAAGGGCATCTTTTTCCCCGTGCTTTGCGAAAACGGCTTTTCCGAAATCTTCAATTCCCGCCCCACCTATATGGGCGACCGACTTTCGAAACTGTGCCGTGTGGATTTTCATTTGTACGATTTTACAACGGAATCGAAAACGGAATGTGCCGAAATCCTGCGCGCCTATGCGGCGGGGAAAGCACCCGTCGGCGAATATACCAGAGGATTATTTTACAGAGGTGTTGAATAATGGAAACGCTGAAAATCAAAAAAGTAAACGAAAACGCAGTCATCCCGCACCGTGCCACCGAAGGGAGCGCGGGCTTGGATCTTTGCGCTTGCATCGACGAGCCGCTGACGCTCGGCGGCGGCGAGACCGCGTTGATTCCCACGGGGCTTGCGATTGCACTGCCGAGTGCGCAGTACGGCGCGTTCATATTTGCACGAAGCGGGCTGTCGATTAAACACGGCATCGGATTGCTCAATGCCGTCGGCGTGATTGACAGCGATTACCGCGGGGAAATCAAGGTCGGCGTCATCAATCAAGTAAAAGAACCGTATACCATTCAGCCGGGGGAACGTATCGCCCAGCTCGTGGTGATGCCCGTTTCCACGATGCCCGTGGAGGAAGCGGAATCCTTAGACGAAACCGAACGGGGTAGTGGCGGCTTCGGTTCTACGGGGACGAAATAATTTTGTTGGCGTGTAGGGGTCGGCACTCCTGTCATTCTGCGCGATAGCGAAGAATCTCACATAGAACAATGTGCATTGGATACCGTGTAGGGAACAACCTCTGTGTTGTTCCGTAAAGTTTTATCAAGCTTTGGCGGGCGATTCGTGAATCGCCCCTACGGGTTGCACTGCCGTTGGGCTTATAATCATAGGGGGCGATGCTTTCATCGTCCCTTAAATTTTTATCGAATTTTCACGGAACATCCGTCACACAACCGAAAATTCCCCATACAATGTTAATAAAGTTTCATACTTTATTCGATTACATTCAGGAGGAATTTGTATGGCAGAGAACAAGGCCTGCTGTCAAAACGACAAAGGCGGACTTCCGAAGATTCGCGAGGCAGTCTGCATCGACACCAACCGTGTGTATGATTCCTGCGCCGACAAGGACTGCCTTGCCGACCTGCGTGTGTATTTCCCACCGCAGTGTCAGGAAACGATTGAACACGCGACCGGTGTGCGCTGCCGCGGCACGGAGATTCTCAATGTGTTTATGGATGTGGAAAAAGTACCGTTTAACCGCGGTTGTTATTCGGTGGATATTACCTTCTTTTTCAAGGTTACGGTGGAAGTATTCACGGGTGCGTGCAATCCGCCGGAGACCCTGTGCGGATTTTCAACGTTTTCGAAGAAATGCATTTTGTACGGCAGTGACGGCAATGTGCGCGTGTATTCATCCGAATACCGTGCAGACAGCGACGACAATCAGCTCATTCCGACCAATACGAATCCGCGCGCCAAAATTCAGGTGGCGGACCCCATTTGCTTGGACGCGAAGCTGTGCCGTCCGTGCGACTGCTGCTGCAATCTGAACGACAGCTGTATGCCCATTCCGCATTGCGTGCGCCGTGCGTTCCGCGAGGAGTTCCCCGAGGATTACGGACGCTCCCGCCACGAGGAGCGCGTTGTGGCGGTCACCATCGGCATCTTTACAATCATTCAGCTGGAGCGCGATGTGCAGATGCTCATTCCCGCTTACGATTTCTGCATCCCGCAGAAGGAATGCAGCTGTGATACCGATGACCCGTGCGAAGCCTTCCGCAAAATCCAGTTCCCGGTGGATTCGTTCTTCCCGCCGAACGACGGAAGCGGCAGCTGCTGTAACAGCGCAGGACCTTTCTGTGCCTGCGGCGGCAACAGCTAAAATAATCGCCCTTACACAAAACAAAAACACGCCGGCTAAAAACCGACGTGTTTTTTTAAATTTCATTTTCCGCAATGGCTTTTTGCAGAGTGGCTTGGATTTGCGGGGAGAGGGGATACAAATCCCTTGTTCGCCAGCCGATGTCATTGATGTGATACGGACTTTCGGTCAGATACAGGTTGCCTTGGCTGTCTGTTAGCAGACAGCCGCCTTGCTGATACAAGGGAACATCGCCCTCCACACGCCATTGCAGTGGGATGACCTTCGGCTCGCCTTTTTCATAGACCCAATCCGATTCCGTTAAGTCCCAAACCTGCAAGGGCTCGCCGTCACGCCGCCACTTGCCCAACTCATTGAATACGGTATACCGAATCTGTTCGGTTTCTTCTTCGGACAGCGCAGGGGCAAACCCCGTATCGGAAGATTGCTTTGGACAGCAATATAATTTTGCCTGCGCAATGGTGGGATAGCAAAAATCCCGTTTCACATAATAGGTTTCATCGAACTGACTGTCCCAAGTGTCATATCGCACGGAAATGATAAAATCCGTGCCGCCGTTCAAAAAAAGCACGGCGGAATCCGACTGCATAATGTATGCCGTCGGCGCGGCGTCGATTTGCCACGGCGCATCGTACTTTTCATAATCCTGCCAATCAAACGAGGCTTGAAGCGCCTCGGAAGCTTCGGGGATGGCTCGAATCTTGAAATATGCATCCCAGTCTTTTTCACTTTGGTCTTCAAGCACAAAGACCAGACCAAACAGCACTGTCAGCGACAGCACAAGACATCCTGCGAACACACACAGTGCGACTTTCCAAACTTTTCGCATAAATGTACCCCTCAGCTCACGTATAAAACCGCCCGTATAATCGTAAACGGCATCTGTATCAGTACGGCGGCAAGGGGCAGTACCTTAAATATAAGCGTTTCGGCTTTCGGACTCTTTTTCGGCACAAAGCCGATGCACACAGCGGCCGCCACCGTCAGCACAAGCGCGGAGATATGCTCCACCCAAAACAGAACGCCTGCCGCAGTCCCCGAAAAAAAGACTTGGAACACACACGAAATCCCGAAGCTAAGCACGCCCGCCGCCGCAGTCCATCCGCCGAACAGACGGAGCTTGCGCTGGTGCTTTTCATCATCCTCTGTAACCGCCGTATCTAAAAGCAGTGAACACAGCCAAACATCCAAGAGAAACACGCCGCAGACGGTAAGAAACTCTATGCCTGAGCGTAAAATCGTAAGCGGAAGCGACATTGTCCGCGTTCGCAAGAAGGAAGTCACAGCCGTCAAAATCGGTGCTGTGAGGATAGTCGGCAAAGCCCAATACAGAAACTGATATTTTTTCAAATTTCCCTGCAAGTCTGTTCTTTTGGTGATATGCTTTGCTAAAAATATGCCTGAAAATGCGGGTAAACCTGTCATTAAAAACGAGGACACAATCAGCTCCGCTTTGAGAAATGTTTCGTTAGACAGGAATGTTTCCGCCGGATTTGTACCTTGCCCAACACGGACAATTGTATCCAACAGCCCGACAATGCTTGTGAGAAAATACGGTACGGCGACAATCAGTTCCACCAAAAACAGCCACACAAAGGCCGTTTTAAAAAAGTACCCCTTCAGTTGTGCAAGGTCGTAAATCGGTTTGCCGTCCTTTAAACACAACGGTGTTTGCGGCTCGATCGTGAAATAGTCCGTCGGAATCCCAAAGGACGCCGTAACGGTTTTCTGCATAGCTTCGCTCGGCACGGACGCTTCTTCCTCTGCCTGCAGTGCTTCCGCAGAAATGCCCAAGCGCTCCGCGAGCTCTGTGCGGCAGACGCCTTGCTCTACGTAAAAATCCCCTAAGCTTTTCATATGTACCCTCTCGTCTTAAAAATGTGAAATCCTTCTTATTTATCCTACCAAAATTTATAATTTTTGTCAATTGTGATGAAATCTCGCCGAAGCTTTGCGAAAATCAACCCCGCTTCCGCGAAATGCGGGAAAGCGGGGTGCGATTACTGCGCAGAATATTTCTGTTTTACGGTGGTTACTTTGGTCTGCTCGACCTGCTCGGTCGGGTACCAGCCTTTTTGCGCCATTTTGCCGTACAGGGTATCCTGCATACACAGGGATTCATTCAGTGCATCGTTAAACGTCTTACGCACATTGCCCGTCGGCGATTCGATTGTGCCGTGCATATAGAGGTCGCAAACGCCTTTTTCCAAAAGCAGAATGCCTTCCATCAAATTTTTATCATCCATAAAATTACTCCTTTTTCTTTACAGCAAGCCGTAAAAGCTTTGGAACAGCTGACTGTGGCGCTGTGCCATTTGCTGTACACACATTTTCAAGTCGGCATCCTGCAGCTGGCCGATGACTTCGTTACAGCGCGTCTGAAAATATTGCTCGTGTCCGAGCGCATCCTCTACATATAACAGTTCTTTGTTTGTCATTTTGACTTCACCTCCGTCACTTTTAGTATTTGAAAATGCGCAAAAAATATGCAAAAAGAAAACCGCCGACGGAAAAATCGGCGGTAAAATTTGGATTTTTTATTTATTTTATACCGAGTGCCGCCGCCCACTTTTCGGCGCGGAAGCCTGTCAGCACAAAATCCGCACCGACGAGCAGCGGACGCTTCACAAGCATACCGTCTGTTGAGAGGAGCTTTAACTGCGTTTCCTCGGTCATTTCGGACAGCTTGTCTTTCAGCCCCATAGATTTGTACAAAAGCCCGCTGGTATTGAAAAAGCTTTTGAGCGGCAAACCGCTTTTTGCGTACCATTCGGACAACTCTTCGAAGGTCGGATTTTGCAGCTTGATGTCGCGGTCTTCAAATTCCACACCTTGCTCCGTCAGCCATTTTTTGGCTTTTTGGCAGGTAGTGCATTTCGGATATTCTAAAAATAAAAGCATATTTATCATTCCTTTTTTGTTTTGAAGTATAAAAAGTATAGCATTGAAAGCAGGAACTTGCAAGTGCGCGTATTGCGTATGAATCAGGAAACCCTGTGGATATCGCCTTTTGCAGGCGTTGCGCCCGTTAAAGTCAGATGGGAATTTTACGGAACAACACTGAGGTTGTTCCCTACACTTGTAGGGGCGCTTCACGAAGCGCCCGAGCACGGTTAAATTTTGCACAAACCTGCGGCGGGAGCAAGTTACGGCTACGCCATTACCCTTTTGTCGCTTTGCGACATTTTCCCTAATAGGGAAATCTTCCCCGCCCTACGCCTGTAGGGGCGGGGTGCGGGTCTCCGGTGGAGACCTCTGCATACGGAAGTATGCAGAAGCACCGACCGAGCCGGCAGGCGAGACATTCCACGCCCGCCCGAGCACGGTTAAATTTTGCACAAACCCAACGGCGAATCGCACTCTGTAGGGGCGGATGAAGATTCCCCTAATAGGGGAAATGTCGCGAAGCGACAAAAGGGTAATGGCGCAGCCGTAACTTCATCCGCCCGCGCACATTCGATTTTTGCATAAACCGAATGGTGAATTGCAACCCGTAGGGACGCTGCATCGCCTCCTTTGTAAAAGGGAGGGGGACCGCGTTAGCGGTGGAGGGATTCGTCGCCCGCAGACGGACAGCGTGCCCGGGCTGTCCCTACGATTTGCGAGTCCAATTCACATTGCGCAGATTTCACGGAACGCGTCTTCGGTCGCCTCCTACGCTTATCAATTTTACATTGCGATGTGCTTGTTGTTCACAAAAAGTTTAAAACTTTTTGTGCTTGCCTGCTTGAAAAATGGAAAAAACAGGTGTATAGTGTATATTAGCACTCAAGAGTGACGAGTGCTAATTTCAATTTACAGGGTGCATATTCCCCGAATATATAGGAAAGGAACGATACCGGGGACAGCGTCTTGACGCGTCTCTTTGTATCCACACGGTGAACAGTATGGCAAAAAAGCAATTTAAAACCGAGTCCAAGCGGATGCTGGATTTGATGATTCACTCCATCTATACCAATCAGGAAATTTTCCTGCGTGAGCTGATTTCCAACGCGAGCGACGCGATTGATAAGCTGTATTTCAAATCGCTGACCGATGAAAATGTGCATATGGCGCGTGAGGATTTCAAAATTGATATTTCTATCGATAAGGAAAACCGTCTTTTGAAAATCTCCGACAACGGTATCGGTATGACCGAGGAAGAGCTGGACAAAAACCTCGGTACGATTGCGAAAAGCGGTTCTTTGCAGTTTTCCAAGGAAAACGAAACCGATGCGCACGATGTGGATATCATCGGGCAGTTCGGCGTCGGCTTTTATGCGGCATTTATGGTCGCCGACAAGGTGGAAGTCGTCAGCCGCGCATACGGCGCGGAACAGGCATTCAAATGGCAGTCGGCAGGCGCGGACGGCTACACGATTACCGAAGCCCAAAAGGACAACGTCGGTACAGATATCACGCTCCACATTAAAGAGAGCAGTGAGGAAGCCGATTTCGATAAGTATTTAGAAACGTACACGATTTCCTCGCTCATCAAAAAATACTCCGACTACATCCGTTTCCCGATTAAAATGGATATGGAGCATTCCCGTCCGAAAGAGGGCACGGAAGGGGAATACGAAACCTATACGGAAAATGAAACCATTAACAGTATGATTCCGCTTTGGAAGAAAAACAAAAGCGAAATCACCGAAGAGGAATACAACAAATTCTACAGCGACCAATTTTTCGCCTATGACAAGCCTCTGCACGTCATTCATCAAAAAGCAGAGGGCACAACCAGCTATCAGGCTCTGCTGTTCATTCCCGAAAAGGCGGACTACAATTACTATTCCAAGAATTTTGAAAAAGGCTTGGCACTGTATTGCAGCGGCGTGAAAATTATGGATAAATGCGCCGACTTACTGCCCGACTGCTTCAGCTTCGTGAAAGGCATTGTGGATTCCGAGGACCTTTCCTTAAATATTTCGCGTGAAATGCTCCAGCAGGACAGACAGTTAAAGGTTATTGCCCGTGCGCTTGAAAAGAAGATTAAAAAAGAACTAGAAGAGCTGCTCGCGAAATCCCGTGCGGAGTATGAAAAATTCTGGAAATCGTTCGGTCTGCAGCTGAAATATGCGCTGTACAGCTCGTTCGGCGGCGAGCGCGAATTGCTCGAAAACCTGCTCCTGTTCACGCGCGCGTCCGACTCCAAGCTTTGCACTTTAAAAGAGTACCGCGATGCGATGCCCGAAAGTCAAAAATACATTTACTACGCGGCGGGTGAAAGCGCACAGAAGCTCAATCTCTTACCGCAGGCAGAGGCTGTGCGCGACAAGGGCTATGATATGCTTTGCCTGACGGACGATGTGGACGAATTTTTGATGCAGATTTTGCACGCCTACGACGAAAAAGAGTTTCGCTCGATTTCAGGCGGGGATTTGGGACTTGAAACCGAAGAAGAGAAGAAAGCGCACGACGAAAAAGCAGAGTCCAATAAGCCGCTGTTTGACTTTATGAAAGAAGCCTTAGACGGCAAGGTCAGCGAGGTTGTGCTGAGCACCAAGCTGAAATCGCACCCCGTGTGCCTTTCGAGCAAGGGTGCGGTCAGCATTGAAATGGAAAAGGTGCTCGACAGTATGCCCAACGCCGAAAACGCCCCGAAGGCGGAAAAGGTGCTTGAATTAAACGGCAATCACCCCGTATTTGAAGCCCTTTCCAAAGCTTTTGCCGCAGACGATAAAGAAAAAGCGAAGCAGTATACCGATTTGCTGTATAACCAGGCGTTGCTGATAGAGGGGCTTTCGGTGGAAGACCCCGTCGCATTCTCCAACGCGATTTGCGCATTGATGCAGTAAGTGTTTCAGAATATAAAGTATAAAAATAAAACCGCCCGCGCAGTCCGTTTCGGCTTACGTGGGCGGTTTTTGTTTTGTATAAGACCGTAGGGGCGGGGTGCGGGTCTCCGGTGGAGACCTCTGCATACGGAAGTATGCAGAAGCACCGACCGAGCCGGCAGGCGAGACCTTCCACGCCCGCCCGAGCAATCTTGCAAATTTGCACGAATCCAATGGTGGTGCACCAAACGTAGGGGCGAACTGTGTTCGCCCGCCGAAGTCTGATAAAACTTCGCGGAACGACACAGAGGTCGTTCCCTACACGGTATCAAATTCACCTTGTTCTGTGTGAGATTCTTCGCCTTTGGCTCAGAATGACAGGTGGTGTAAACGACATACTGTGTATTCGTTATCTGTAATATACCAGCTTATAAAAATTCGGATACACGGACACAAAGTCGGAAAGCCGTGTGCGGGAATTGGAACCGGGGTCGTTGATTGTAAAATTCGCCGCCGTCAGTGTGCCGCCTGTAAAGCCTGTTACGACCACCCAATGCTGTGCGCCGTTCGACTTTTTCATACCGAGAATTGCGGGCTTACCCGATTTCAGCAAATTATAAACCGTCTGCAAATAATTTGTGCCGTCGGTGGAGAGCACATAATTCGACGGCCAGTACAGCCACCCTGCAGGGGCATAGGTCAGTTTGTTTGCCATTGCCGCAGGCGTCAGGGTCGTGCCTGTGCGGTAGCTTTCCGTCATCGCGAGTGCGGTTGTAGTACAGCCCGACTTGCCGATGGTATCGCCCGCCGTACCGATTTTGACATTCGCCCAGCGCGCATCCGTCTGCTTAAAGCTCGGTACGGACAGCTTGACTGCCGCATTGCCTGTCGCCGTACTGCCGGATGATGCTGTCAGATAAGACGCACTGACAAACCCCGTACTTTTGCCGTTATACAAAATTTTTGCCCAGCCGTTACTTTGCGACAGCACCACAATATTTTTGCCGTTCGGAAGCGCGGTTTTGACCGCATAGCCCGTGCCCGCACCCGTGCGGACATTCAAATTGCCGCCCGAGGTCTTGACGCGTGCGCCGTAGCTGCCCGCAATCTCTTTCACATACTGTGCCGAAGCATAGCCGTATGCGCCGTTTGCGTATTCAATCTTCCAAAAATCGCCGCTTTTTTGCAGAAGCGTTACGGTTTCATCCTTATACAGGGACGAAACCACTGCGGATGATGTGGACGGCGCACTGCGGACGTTCAGCCGTCCGGAAGTGATGCGCACCGTCCCCGCACGGCTGTTCGAGTCCGCCGCGAAGCCCGTGAGGGTGCAAAGGCAAAGCATCAGCACGCAAAGCACCGCCGCGCAGAATTTCTTATATCGTTTTTGCATATGTGTTCCTCCTTGTTTTTGAGATGCAACGCCATTGTATCAAACCGCAAAGCAATTTGCACGCTCCAAATAGCGGTATGCCTGTATACGGTTGCTAAAGCTTCCAAAAATCGAAAAAAATACAAAATTTTCGTTGACATTTCGAAAATCTCTGCTATAATGGGAGCATAACGAAAGGCAACGAGGTCTGTCGAAAGACTTCGTTGCCCTTTTTTTGATTCTGAAAGGAGTAAAAAGTATGGGTTACACCAAAGAGGACATTTTACGCATCGCGGAAGAAAAGGATGTACAGTTTATCCGTTTGCAGTTTACGGATATTTTCGGGCAAATGAAAAATGTTGCCATTACAAGAAGTCAGCTGAAAAAGGCACTGGATAATGAGTGTATGTTTGACGGCTCGTCGATTGAGGGCTTCGTGCGCATCAACGAATCCGATATGTATCTGCGTCCCGATTATGATTCCTTCGTCATTCTGCCGTGGAAAGACAGAGTTGCGCGCTTGATTTGTGACGTATACTGCGCGGACGGCGAAACACCGTTCTTGGGCGATCCGCGTAACGTTTTGAAAAAGGTGATGAAAGACGCGGCGGATATGGGCTACACCTTTAACGTTGGTCCCGAGTGCGAATTTTTCCTGTTCCAGCTCGATGAGGACGGCAACCCCACCACCAAAACCGCCGATGTGGCAGGCTATTTCGATATGGGACCGTCCGACCAGGGCGAGCAGTGCCGCCGCGACATCTGCTTAGCACTTGAAGAAATGGGCTTCGAAATCGAAGCTTCGCATCACGAGGTTGCCGAGGGTCAGCACGAAATCGACTTCCGCTTTGACGAGGTTCTGAAAACCGCCGATAACGTTGTGACCTTTAAACACGTTGTAAAAACCTATGCACGCCGCCACGGTCTGCACGCCACCTTTATGCCGAAGCCCGTATTCGGCATTAACGGTTCGGGTATGCATACCAATATGTCCTTGATGAAAGACGGCAAAAACGCGTTTTATGACCCCGATGCAGAATTGGGTCTGAGCGAAACCGCGATGCACTTCATCGCAGGTATCTTAGCGCACGTCAAAGGGATTACGGCGATTGCGAATCCGCTTGTAAACTCCTATAAGCGTCTTGTTCCCGGCTATGAAGCACCCGTATATCTCGCATGGTCGGCATCGAACCGCTCCGTTTTGGTGCGCGTTCCCGCGGCACGCGGTATGGGCACGCGCGTAGAACTGCGTTCTCCCGACCCGTCCTGCAACCCGTATTTGGAAATGGCGCTGTGCCTTGCGGCAGGCTTGGACGGCATCAAACAGAAGATGACTCCGCCCGCAGGTACAACCGAGAACCTGTATGAAATGACCGACGAGGAACGCGCGGCGGCAGGCATTGAAAGTCTGCCCGGTTCTTTAGAGGAAGCACTCGCGGAATTCAAGAAAGACGAAGCGTTTCTGAAAGCGGCACTCGGTGAGCACGTGTATGATAAGTACCTCGAAGGTAAAGAACGTGAATGGGATAAATACCGCATTTACGTGACCGGCTGGGAAGTGGACAGATACCTTTCGAAATATTAAGCTGTAAGCTACCGCATTTTTCTCTCCTGTGATTCGGGAAAGTCGATTTCGGCTTTCCTGAATCTTTTTTTGTCATTTTTTGGATTTTCGGCGACTACTTTATAGGAAGGAAGGGAAGCCTATGTCAAAGGTACTCAAAAAAGCTGTTTCTGTTGTATTATCTCTGGTTCTGCTGCTCAGCACATTCGGCGGCGTATCTGTATTCGCGGCAGAAAGCGGCAGCTTCAGCTACACGGTTTTAGAGGACGGCACCGCACAAATTACAGGGTATTCGGGCACGGATACCGTTCTGGAAATTCCGTCGGAAATAGACGGATATACCGTGACACATATCAAAAGCGTTACGGCTTCTTCCCTGACGGCAAAAACGATTGTCGTGCCTGCAAGCATTATTGCCGTCGGGGAAAGGAATTTGCCGGCGTTTTACGGTTGTACAACCGTTGAAAATTTTGTGGTTGCGGAAGAAAATCCTGCATTCTGTGCAATAGACGGTGTTTTGTATAATAAAGCGCAAACCAAAATCGTCAGCTATCCGAAAGGCAGAGCACAAAAAAGCTATGTTGTGCCCGAGGGGGTAACCGTAATCGGCGAAGGCGCGTTCTGGTTTGCAGAAACGCTGACCAGTCTTACACTGCCGAATACACTTGTGGAAATCGAGCCCGACGGGATTCGCGGCTGTTCAGGGATAACAGAGCTAAAGCTCCCCGAAAGTCTGCGCATCATCGGCGACTGTTCTATTCAAACCTGCAAAAAGCTGAAAAGCATTGAAATTCCGAGCGGTGTTACGGAAATTCCCTTCGGCGCATTTTGGGATTGCTGGGCACTGGAGAGCGTCCACTTGCCTGATACAGTGACCTCAATTGGCCATTATGCATTTGCAGCGTGCGAAAAGCTTTCTGAAATTAACTTCCCCGAGGGGCTTTTGAACATCGGCGGTTTGATTTTTACACTGTGCTCCAACTTAAAAAGCGTAACCCTGCCGAAAAGCTTAGAGAGTATTCATTCCAAAGCCTTTACGGATTCGGGTGTGACAATCATTTACGGCTATAGCGGCACGCTTGCCGAAACACACGCCAACAAGCGCGGATACACGTTCATTCCACTGGATGAACCGCCTGCCTTGCCCACTGTTGCGAAATATAAATCACAGGTACGGTTTTCGACCGTAGATGGCGTTTTACAGGATGCGTTTGAGTACCGCTTGATTTCCGTGATTCCCGATGCGGACTGGGATGCGTTTTTCATCGGTGAAAACGGACAGGTTCGCATCACGGCGGTCGGCTTCGTTGCGGCAAATGCAAGCAGTCTCCAGACGCTTGCATTTGCAAAAACTGCGGTGGAAAACGGAACAGCGATGCCCGCAGGCTGGCGCACCGCGTCCACCGACTATATCCAAAAGATAAACGGTGAATCCGATGCCTACTTCGGCTGTCGGATTCGCGGTATCCGACATAGCATCCAAAAAGAAGACATTGTATGCAGTGCGTACGTTGCCTACACGGACGCCGACGGCAATCCTGCCTATGTGTGGTATGAAAATGCAGTTACTGCCGCCGTCGCTACAGGATATGATAAAGTTGTTGCGGCGTACTTACAGCTAAATCCCGATACGGTTCTGCCGTATGCATAAAAAACGACCCGTCTGTTGTGCACAGACGGGTCGTTTTTTATGTAGTATTTTCTTATTTTGCTTCTGCTTCGGATTTTTCCTCTTTCTTTTTGTGGAAGAGAATCTTATCCACGGGGAAGTACAGGAAGAACTGAATTGCACCGCAAATTGCGCCGGAAATGGAAATTGCCGCATTTTCGCCGACTTTATCCGCGAAGAATGTAATCAATGTGGGAGAAAGCCATGCAGAGAAGCAAATCAAAGCAATGGTAAACACAATGTAAATCGGAAGTGTAACAGCAACGTTCGCATCGGAATTAAAGGTCTTATCTCTGTTAATGAAGAACGAGACAATCTGTGCGATAATGTTGCTCAAATTTGCGGCAATAAAGATGCCGAGACCGACTTCCGCAGTAGATTTAAATACCCAAAATGCAAATTCTTTGTACAAAAACGCATCAGACATCGGCAGCTTAATCAGCAGCGGCAAAAAGGTCTGAATGACGAATGCCCCGAGGCTGACGACAATAAATTTTACAAACTGCCACAGCGTGTTGATTGCGCTGCCCTTGCCCTCGGCAGCCTTATCAATGTTGTTTAACTTTCCCATTGAACAAATCTCCTTTTTCTGTCAAAAATATATCTTATTTTATCACGTAGAGCCCGGCACGCGCAAGTGAAAAAGTGAATAAGATTTACTTTTTATATTTATGAATATTCCACAAAACCCGATGCTCTGTTTGTTATAACTTTCACAAACAAAGCGAGAAGATTGCCGCCACGGGATTGCAAAATGCGGCAGAGTTTTATATAATATAGAAAACGGGGGATTGGGCTGTAAAAATTTGTTATTCTGAGCGAAGCGAAGAATCTCCTTTTGTGCGAGCTTCTTCTGATGGAGATCCTTCGCTCCGCTCAGGATGACAGTGCGGGTGCGCATTGCACGCCCTTACGGGATTGCGCATTATTTTACACATATCGTAGGGACAGCCCTCGCGGCTGTCCGCTTTCTCCACGGCGCAAAGTGAATTGGGCAGATATGTAGGGAACGACCGAAGACGCGTTCCGCAAAGTTTCATCTGCTTTTGCGGGCTACGCGCAATCGCCCCTACAAGGGTTGCGTATTACCGTTGGGTTTGTGCAAAATCCAACTGTGCTCGGGCGGATGATGGCATCCGCCCCTACAGGTTTGTGCGTAAATAAAGTGAACACACGAAATAAAAAGGCGGTGGTTTTATGGATACGGCAGATTCCCGCACGCGTCTGATGCTCGGGGACGCAGGTGTGCAGGCGCTTCGAAACGCGCACGTTGCGATATTCGGCATCGGCGGCGTGGGCGGATATGTGTGCGAAGCATTGGCGCGCTGCGGCGTGGGTACGCTTGATTTAATCGACAGCGACACCGTCAGCGTCAGCAATCTGAACCGTCAAATTCTCGCTCTGCATTCCACCGTCGGGCGCGATAAGGTCGAGGTGATGCGCGAACGCATTGCGGATATTGACCCGCATATATTGGTGCGTACCTTTAAAACCTTTTTCACTCCCGAAAATGCGGAGGATTTTGATTTTTCGCAGTATACCTATGTGGTAGATGCGATTGATACCGTCGCAGGCAAAATCGAATTGGCGGTGCGCTGTCATAAGGCAAATGTTCCGCTGATTTCCTCTATGGGTGCGGGCAATAAGCTGCATCCCGAAGCATTCGAGATTGCGGATATTTACAAAACCTCGGTCTGTCCGCTGGCGCGCGTGATGCGCACGGAGCTTCGAAAACGCGGGATTCCGCATCTGAAGGTTGTGTATTCCAAAGAAATTCCGCGCAAATCCGCCGACGGTGTCCCGCCCGAAAGCCACGGGCGGCATTTGCCGGGCAGCATATCCTTTACCCCGTCCGCCGCAGGACTGATTCTTGCAGGCGCAGTTGTGCGCGATATACTGAATATAGAATAGGAGAGAGTACGATGCAATACCGTGATTTCGGCAAAACAGGTGAAACCGTTTCCGCACTGGGCTTTGGGTGTATGCGCCTGCCCACGCAAAACAATTTACTGCACAGCATTGATGAAGCAGAAGCAACAAAAATTGTCCGCGAGGGGATTGACCAAGGCATCAATTACATAGATACCGCGTTTTTCTATCACAACGGCAAAAGCGAGAGTTTTGTCGGCAAGGCCTTGCAGGACGGTTATCGGGATAAGGTCCTGCTTGCCACAAAATCGCCGTTCGGCGGATTCAAATTCGGCTTTGAGTTTGATAAGATTTTAGATACACAGTTAAAACGGTTACAGACCGACCATGTTGATATGTATCTTTTGCACGCGGCGAATTTGAAATCCTGGAAAAACGTTGCGTTGAAATTCGATTTACTTTCTAAATTGGAAAAGGCACGTGATGCGGGCAAAATTCGTTATATCGGTTTTTCCTTTCACGACAACTTTGATGCATTTATGACGATTTTGAACGGCTATGACCGTTGGGATTTCTGTCAGATTCAGTATAATTACGTAAATACCGACTATCAGGCGGGCACAAAAGGCTTGGAAGCCGCCGCCGCAAAAGGACTCGGCGTGATTATAATGGAACCGTTGCTCGGCGGCAAATTGGCAACGCCTACCGAGAATATCAAAGCCGCGCTTCCCGAAGGTGTTCCGCCCGTGCAGGCGGCACTCGACTTTATTTGGGACAGACCCGAGGTCAGCCTGCTTTTAAGCGGAATGAGCAATGCACAGCAGGTGCGCGAGAATTTGCAGTATGCAGAGGAAAGCCGCATCGGGAAATTGAGTGACGCGCAAAAATCGTGCTATCCGAAGGCAAAGCAGATATTCGATACCGCCGCACGCGTATCGTGCACGCACTGCGAATACTGTATGCCCTGCCCTGCGGGGGTGGAGATTCCCGAGATTTTCGCCTGCTACAACAAAAGTGTGGCAGATAAAAATGAAGCGAAAAAGCAGTATAAAAAAATCAAAGGTGCGGCGCAGAAATGCGTTTCCTGCGGCAAATGCGAGGCAAAATGTCCGCAGCAGCTCCCGATTCGCGAAAAATTAAAAGAAGCGGACGCATTTTTCAAAGGAGCATAAGCACGTGACCCGTACAGAAATCAAATCCAAGGGCTTTTCCACGCGCACGGTTGCCACGGCGGCGCTGGTGTGCGCACTGTCGGTGATTTTGCCGCAAGTTTTTCATCTGCTCGGCGGCAAGCCCTTGGGCAACGCATTTTTGCCGATGCATCTGCCCGTACTGCTGGGCGGCTATTTGCTGAACCCTGCCGCGGCGGCAATCTGCGGGATGCTTTCGCCGATTTTAAGCTTTTTGCTGACAGGAATGCCTCCGATTCCGCGCCTGTTCTTTATGATTTTGGAGCTTGGCGCATACGGATTTTTCACATCCCTGTTTGCGTACAAGTGCAGACTGCCCGTGTTTTTGAGCCTTCCCCTCGCCATGCTTGCGGGCAGAGCGGTCTATTTTTTAAGCTTGGTGTTCGCTTTGAACATTCTGCATTTAGAGATTTCGGGAATGCCCTCTGCCGTAGCGGCACTCCTTTCCGCCGTAACCGCGGGAGTACCCGGAATGATTTTACAGCTTTGCGCAGTGCCTGCATTGCTCGCGGCACTGCGGAGAGCCAAGGTGATTGACTATGAACCGAGATTTGGAAAACTGTAAATCCGTTTTGCACGAGGGCAGCTACACCTGCGTTGTGCAAAATGGGCAATTGTATACTGCCACAGAACGCGGCATCCGCCCGCTGATGGGCTGGCTGGAGTCGGGTGTTCTGCACGACGCTGTTCTTGCAGATAAGGTCATTGGCAAAGCGGCGGCGTTTTTGCTCGAAAAAGGCGGCGCAAAAGCGATATATGCCGATGTCATCAGCGACCCCGCCGCCGAGGTGCTGGCACGCGCCGAAATTGCGTACAGCTTTCAAACAAAAGTCCCCTATATCCGAAACCGCGCAGGCGACGGCGTGTGCCCGATGGAAAGCGCCGTGCTCGGCATCCAAAACGCCGACGAAGCCTATCTGAAATTACAGGAAACCCTGCAAAAATTAATGAAATAATCCGAAATCGGCAGAGCCAAGGGCTAATTTCTGCATCTAAAGATACAAGTAAATGATGACCACCCGTTAAATAGATAGGGTGGTCATCATTTTTTAACTTCAAATTTTTACTTTTTCATCCGCATGGAAATGTCGAATGCTTGTACGGAGTGGGTGAGGGCGCCGAGGGAGATGATGTCTACGCCTGTTTTGGCGACTTCGGCGAGGGTTTCGAGGGTGATGCCGCCCGAGGCTTCGGTTTTGGCTTTGCCGCCGATGATCGTGACGGCTTCGCGCATCATATCGTTCGGCATATTGTCGAGCATAATGATGTCCGCGCCTGCCGCGACGGCTTCGTGCACCTCGTCGAGATTGCGGGTTTCCACCTCGATTTTGACCATATGCCCGAGCTTACCGCGCAGTGCGGCTACGGCATTCGTAATGCCGCCGCCCGCGTCGATGTGGTTATCCTTGAGCATAGCACCGTCGGAAAGATTAAAACGGTGGTTTTTACCGCCGCCGCAGACGACTGCGTATTTTTGCAGTGCACGCATCCCGGGCAGGGTTTTGCGGGTATCGGTAATCTGTGCGTTTGTGCCTTCCACAAGCTCTACCGCTTTTGCGGTTGCGGTCGCAATACCCGACATATGCTGTAACAGATTGAGTGCGGTACGCTCGCCCTTTAAAAGCAAAACGGTTTTGCCTGAAAATTCGGCAATTAAATCGCCTTTTTGAACCTTGTCGCCGTCTTGCTTATAAATTTTTGCCTCAAAGGTATTGTCCAAAAGCTCGAACGTGCGAAGTGCTACGGAAAGTCCGCACAGCACACCGTCCGCTTTGGCGATAAAGTACGCTTCGTCGCGCTGACTTTCCGGAATCAAATAGTCCGAAGCGACATCTACATAGTTAATATCCTCTTTGAGTGCGCGGGTGATGATATCATCCACATAAAACTGCGGCAAATTCATCCCTCATCGACCTCCTTTAATATGATGTGCGCCACCGTGGCAAGGCTCAGTGCCTCGCAGTAATCGGGGGTGACGGCAAATTTTCCCGTTTGCAGACGTTTGAGAATGGCATCTACACGCTTCAAGCCTGTACGTACCGCCCCGGGGTCGGGAATGACAAAATATGCCCGTTGCATAATGGTGCGGATTTCCGTGCGCAGACCCTTCGGGAGCGGTGCGCCCGTGATATCCGTGGTATGTTCTGTTTCTGCAACGTGCGCAAAGCCTGCGCCGATACAACGTGTGATGTCCTCTGCGGCGCGTCTGCCGAATACAAGCGCTTCCAAAAGGGAGTTGGAGGCGAGGCGGTTTTTCCCGTGGACGCCCGTGCAGGAGCATTCGCCGACGGCATACAGCCGTGCAATGCTTGTCCGCGCGTCCAAATCCACACCGATGCCGCCCATCAAATAGTGCTGACAGGGGAATACGGGAATCAAATCCTTTGTGATGTCTACGCCGTGCTTCAGACAGCCCTCGTGAATCCCCGGGAAGCGGTTCAGCAGATAGTCGCGGTCGCGATGGGTGATGTCCAAATAAAACGCATTACTGCCTGTTTTGCGGCTTTCCATAATGATGCATTTCGATACAACGTCGCGCGGGGCTAACTCCAAGCGCTGGTCGTAGCGGTGCATAAACCGTTCTTTTTTGCAGTTGAGTAAGTAGGCACCCTCGCCGCGCACCGCCTCGCTGATGAGAAACTGTTCGCGGTCTGCGCCGTTGAAGGCGGTCGGGTGGAACTGTACATAGCTGAGATTTTTGATGGTTGCGCCCAGCTCATAGGCAAGGCGAATGCCATCGCCTGTTGCCACCGCGGGATTGGTGGTGTATTTGTAGACCCTGCCGATGCCGCCCGTGGCAAGTACGCAGTAGTCGCAAAAGACGGTGTGACTTTCGCCGTTTTTCAAAATATCGGCACAAAAGCCGCTTTTGACCTTTTTGAGCGCATAGACCATAGAATTGTCGCAAAGCGTGATGTTCTTGCGCGTTTTGACTTCCCGGAGCAGCTTGTTGACGATTTCCGCGCCTGTGGTGTCCTTGTGATGCACAATGCGGCGGCGGCAATGCCCGCCCTCTAAGGTCTTTTGAATCGTGCCGTCGGGATTTTTGTCAAAATCTACGCCGTAGGTCATAATTTTGCGCACATCGTCAGGACCTTCGTGCACCAGTACATCCACCGCGTCAGGGTCGTTTTCCCGCTGACCCGCGATGAGGGTATCCTCATAGTGCAAGTCAAAGCTGTCATTTTCAAAGCTCAGAACGGCGGCAACGCCGCCCTGCGCTAAGGAACTGTTAGAAAGCGTATCCTCTTTTTTCGACAGCATCAGCACTGACAGGCTGTCGGGAAGCGACAGCGCGGTATACAAGCCGCCGACCCCCGCGCCGACAATCAATACGTCATATTTTTTTTGCATAACAATCGCCTTACTTTTTCAGCCTATTTATCATAATTTTCGCGGCTTTGTAAATGGAAATCGTCCATCAGCATATAGGTGCGCGAATAGGTGAATGGCTGAAAGACTGCCCACACGCGGTTGTAATCCATTTTCATCGCGGATTCGAGTGTCACGCGCAGTTCTGCGGGGTGGTGCGCGTAATCGTCTGCAAACGTGATGCCCGCATAAACGCCTAGCATTTCAAATCTGCGCCCTGCGCCGCCGAATGCTTCAAGTCCCGCTTTGCAGGCGGTAAAATCCGCGCCTGCGTGCATACTTGCGGCAATTGCCGCCAAGGCATTCAGAATATTATGCCGCCCCGGTACATTTAATTGTATATGCCCCAAATTCTTGCCGCCGTGCATCACGTCGAAGCCGTAAAATGCACCGCGCACCGTCCCGATGTTTTCGGGATACCAGTCATTGGTATTTTGAAATCCGAAAGTGACAAGCGTTTTATTTTCGATGCCCTCCATCGCTTTCAAGGTGTTTGCGTCGTCGCCGTTGTAAAGCACCGCGTCCGTTGCCAGTTCGGCGAATTTATGAAAGCTCAGAATCAAATTGTCGAGCGTTTTGAAATAATCCAAATGATCCTCGTCAATATTCAGAATGACTGCAACAGCAGGGGACAGCTCTAAAAACGTATCGACAAACTCGCACGCCTCGCAGACAAAATGCTCGCTTTTGCCGACGCGTCCGTTGGCGTCAATCAGCGGAAGCTTGCCGCCGATGACCGCCGACGGATCGAGATCGGCTTCCAGCATAATCTGTGTGGTCATAGAGGTGACGGTTGTTTTGCCGTGCGTGCCACAGATGCCGATGCAGTCGGGGTAGAGCCGTGAAATTGCACCGAACAGCTTCGCGCGCTCAAAGGTCGGAATGCCGCTCGCCTTTGCGGCGACCAGCTCGGGGTTATCCTTTAACAGCGCGGCGGTATACACGACCATTTCCGCGCCCGCAATGTTTTCGGCCTTTTGCCCCATCGTGACGGGGATGCCGAGTGCGCGAATGCGCGCGAGCGTATCGCTTTCGTTGTTGTCACTGCCTGAAAGCGCATACCCTTCATTGTGCAAAATTTCCGCCAAAGGACACATCCCGCTGCCGCCGATGCCGATAAAGTGAATCC
This sequence comes from Bacillota bacterium, assembly GCA_021769885.1. Lineage (GTDB taxonomy): Bacteria > Bacillota > Clostridia > Oscillospirales > Acutalibacteraceae > Fimenecus. The sequence continues at coordinate 29,466 of JAETSA010000010.1, forward strand.
GTTTAACCTGTTTTAATAAGGTATCTATATTTTCCATAAGCTTTGACCTCACAAATGTGTTTGCATATATACTTCTTTATTATATTGCAAACCGCAAAAAAATTAAACCCCTAAACGCATTTTTTATCACAAGAATTTGCGCGATTTCATAGTATGGGGTAGAAAATAAAAAAGAGGTGCCAAGGTATGCAGACCGTAATCATTCTCGGCGGTGACCGAAGAAGCCGCTTTTTGGATACATATTTTCGAGAGAACGGATTTTTTACATATTGCTTCGGCTTAGAACAGGATTTCAGCGCGGCGTCCCTCGAAAAGACGCTTCGAAGCAATATGGCGGCTTTGATTTTGCCGCTTCCCGCATCGCGTGACGGCAAAACCGTTCAAATGCCGCTGTGCGCGGGTGAGTTGACTTTTGGGGAATTGGCGGCGATGCTCCCGCGAGGACTTGCCGTATTCGGCGGGATGCTGTCGGAAAACTTGAAAGCACAACTGACCGCACGCGGCGCGCGGGTGACGGATTACTATGATGACGAAGTGATTGTAAAAAACGCCGTGCTGACCGCACGCGGTGCTATGCGAGTGCTCGCAAGTATGACAGCTGTACCGCCCGCCCGTTTGCACATCGCTGTAACAGGCTTCGGCAGAGTAGGTGCGGCGGTTGCCGCCTGTCTGCAAGAGAACGGCTGTACTGCCACGGTGGCGGCTCGCCGTGCCGAGGTGCGTGCACACGCACAGCGGTTGGGATATCACGTCTGCACGATTGCGGAATTACAGCAGCGGCTCTCGATGTTTGACGTCGTAATCAACACGGTGCCTGCACGGATTTTTCCGGCGGAAGGTTGGGGAGCTGCGCCGCATATACAGTATATGGAGCTTGCGGGCGCGCCCCACGGGGTAGATTTGGATGCGGCGGAAGCCCTCGGACTGACGGTGGTCAATGCGCAGAGTCTGCCCGGAAAGTATTTCCCGTGCGAGGCGGCTATGATTGTGGGAGAAAAAATCAAAAGTTTCTTGTAAAAAGGAGGGATAGCCAATGTCCCAAATTCGTGTGGGATTTGCTATGTGCGGTTCGTTTTGCACCTTTCACAAGGCAATCCCCGAAATGGAGCGGCTCACAGAGCTTGGATATAATGTAATACCGATTCTGTCGCATACGGCGTATACAACGGATACACGCTTCGGAAGCGCGGCGGATTTTATAGAAAGAATTAAAAAAATCACCGGCAACGAAATCATCCATACGGTGTTCTCGGCAGAGCCCATCGGTCCGAAAAAGCTGTTGGATGCACTTGTGATTGCGCCCGCGACAGGCAACACGATTGCGAAGCTTGCGAACGGTATTACCGACACGTCTGTTACGCTCGCGTGCAAGGCGCATCTTCGGAATGCCCGACCGGTGCTTATCGCGGTATCGACCAACGATGCACTCGGCGCGGCGGCAAAAAACATAGGACTGTTACTCAATGCCAAAAACATTTATTTTGTACCGATGCGGCAGGATGACCCCGAAAACAAACCCAATTCCATTGTGGCGGATTTCTCGAAAATCCCCGAAGCACTTGAAAGCGCGCTTAAAGGAGAACAGATACAGCCGATTTTGATGTAGGATTTGCAAGGGAATTTTGCCGTAGGCAAAAGACGGAGGGAGAGTGTAGGGGCGATTCACGAATCGCCCGCGAAAATCTGCTGAAACCCTGCGGAACGACACAGAGGTCGTTCCCTACAATAGGGGTGAACTCGTTCGCTCGCAAGCAGACAGCCGCGAGGGCTGTCCCTACGGTATGTAAAACAGCACACTGATTGCGTAGGGGGGTACGGGTCTCCAGTGGAGACCTCTGCATACGGAAGTATGCAGAAGCGCAACCGAGCCGGCAGGCGAGACCTTCCACGCCCACCCGAGCACGGTCGGATTCTGCACAAACTCAACGGTGAAGCACAACCTCGTAGGGGCGGATGCCTTCATCCGCCCGAACACGGTCGAATTTTACACAAGTCTACGGCGGGAGCAAGTTACGGCTTCGCCATAACCCTTTTGTCGCTTCGCGACATTTTCCCTATCAGGGAAATCTTCCCCGCCCTACACCCGTAGGGGCAAAGTCTAATGAAATTTACGGAACGACACTGAGGTCGTTCCCTACGAATCATCAAATTCACGTTGCTCTGATTGAGATTCTTCGCATTGCGCAGAATGACAAAAAACAAGCCAAGCACTCCTCAAAAGTGCTTGGCTTTAAAAATGTAAATTCAAACCGATTTACACATCAATTTCACCGTGTTTTTCTTCGTATTCTTCAATCGCATTGCGAATCAGGACAAGAATTTCGCTGTTTGCACTGCGTCCCTCGTAGTTTGCAACAATATGCAGTTTATGCAGCATTTTCTCGTCAATGCGGATAGACAGACTTTTCACAGACATATTATAACCTCGAAATATATTTATTCTGTATTTATTTTACATCTGTTTTGTGTTACAATTCCAAAATAGATATAAAACATATCTATAATATATCTAATCGAGGAGAAAAAATGAAAATAGCAATTGTCGGGTCAAGGGATTTGATTGTAAAAAACTTAGCACACTATCTGCCGCCTTCGGATAGGATTACAGAAATCGTTTCAGGCGGTGCACGTGGGATAGATACCTGTGCCGCCGCGTATGCGCGTACTGCCAATATTAAGCTGACCGAATTTTTGCCCGATTACGAAAAATACGGCAGACAAGCACCCTTGATTCGAAACTTGCAAATTATCGAATACGCTGATTGTGTGCTTGCCTTTTGGGACGGTCAATCGCGGGGGACGGGGTTTGTCATTTCGCAGTGTAAAAATCGAAAGAAACCGATTCGGGTTTACATACCGAGCGGACAAAGCATTTGCACAACTCCGTAGGGGCGATTCACGAATCGCCCCTACGAGCGGTAGGTCGGGGGGCTTGCTCCTGCTGTGCTTTGCGGAAAGCATCATCGGTCTACTCCCTTGCGCAAAACTCAGCGAATTACGCATATTCGACAGCGCGATCTTTCGTTGCCGATTTTGTATAAAAATTACTAAATAGGTTTGTAAAAAGTGCAATAAAGCACTACGATAAGCGCAATTGTCTATATTGACAAAAAACAGCGCCTGCATTATAATTTTATGTAACATATTTACAATACTGGGTGCGGGGGATTTTTATCATGAAGAAATATCGAGTTTGTGCATTTCTGATGGTTTTGTCTGTATTGTTTTCTGTGTTTTTCAGTGCTTGTTCTCTTTTAAAGCCCGACAGCACAGTCAAATTATTGGTGGAATCTCCGCAGGGAGAACCGATTGCCGAGGTGTATGTGTATGCGGAAAAATATCCGAACGGCATAGAACCTTGGCCGGGTCCCTTGCTCGGGGTGACGGATGAAAACGGAATTTTAGAGTACACGCCCGAAGCATACGGCAAACAAAACCTCACGTTTCTGAAATACGGCTATACTACGGAGGGCGAGGCGCGCAGAATCACGGAAGGGACTGCGCCTTCCGGCATTGTAGAGGTTGAGATTACGCGGAAAGATGTCAAGGAAAACCGCACGATTCCCGTGCAAGTTCCTTCCGTGCCATTTAAAGAAACGCAAGTTCCGTAAAAAGCAAAGCGAAAATGCAAATACGAATAGCAAGTAAAAACTGCAAGTCCCGCCGCCGATGGCAAAAATCGGCGGCGATTTTTGTGCGAAATGCTCAAAATTGCCGACCGTGAGAAAATTCGTGGAATTTCGCTGAGAACTGTGATACAATACTAATCACTTATAAAATGAAACCGATGCGGCTTTCATTTTATATTGAACACAGGAGGCACAAAATGTCTTTTATTGAAGTCAAAAACGTGACGAAAACATACAAAATGGGCGAGGTAGAAATTAAGGCGCTTGACGATGCGGGCTTCGGCATTGAAAAAGGGGAATTTGTGGTGGTTGTCGGTCCGTCAGGTGCGGGCAAGACAACGATTCTGAATATTTTGGGCGGGATGGATACCGCGACCTCCGGCGAGATTTTTGTGGATAACGAGGACATCGCCAAATTCGACGAAAAAGCACTGACGGCATATCGCCGCGACGACGTCGGGTTTGTGTTTCAGTTTTATAATTTGGTCGGAAACCTGACTGCGCTTGAAAATGTGGAGCTGGCACTGCAAATCTCCAAAAATCCGCTGAGTGCGAAATCCGTTTTGCAGGAGGTCGGGCTTTCCAACCGTATGGAAAACTTCCCCGCACAGCTTTCGGGCGGTGAACAGCAGCGTGTTTCCATTGCACGTGCGCTTGCCAAAAATCCGAAGCTCCTGCTTTGCGACGAGCCGACGGGTGCGCTTGACTATGTGACGGGCAAATCTATTTTAAAGCTTTTGCAGGATACCTGCCGCGAAAAAGGTGTGACTATTGTCGTTATTACACACAACCTTGCGATTGCACCGATGGCGGACAAGGTAATTAAGGTGAAAAACGGCAAAATCGACCAAATTCTGCAAAATAAACGTCCCACGCCTGTGGAATACATTGAGTGGTAAAGGAAATCGGCTATGACTAAAGGAATGAGAAAGGATTTCCGTCGGGAAATCCAAAAAAGCTTCAGTCGGTTTTTGTCGATTCTTTTGATTTCGGCGCTCGGCGTGGCATTTTTTTCGGGTATCCGCTCGGCAAGCCCTGCAATGCTTTTGTCGGCAGACGCAACCTATGACAGTGAAAATTTAACGGATATCCGTGTACTCGGCACGCTCGGAATGACCGATTCCGACGTTTCCGCGCTTTTGAGTGTGGACGGTGTTTCCGAGGCGGAGGGCATTTATACCAAGGACTTTCTGTGCGAAACAGCGGACAATACCGTAGTCGCGAAGGCGGTTTCGCTGACGAACAGCATTGACGCGGTGAAGGTCAAAGAGGGACGCTTCCCCGAACGATACAACGAATGCATTGCCGACCGCGAATTTTTAGCGGCGTCGGGCTACGCCTTGGGCGACAAGGTGTCTTTAAAAACCGGCACGGATGAAAAAGTCAGCGACACTCTGGCAGACAATGAATTTACCATTGTCGGCGTGGGGCAGACCTCGTATTATCTCGATTCCGACCGCGGCACGGCGGCAATCGGCGACGGTACGGTGGACGGGTTGCTGATTATCCCGAAAGAGGCATTCACGCAGGAGGTTTATTCCGAAGTGCTTGTGACTGTGGCAGGCACCGCAGAGCTGAATTGCTTCGGCAAGGAATATCAAGCATTGATGGAGACCGTCACAGCGAATATTGCGAATATTGCTGAGACGCGCTGTGAACTGCGCTTACAGCAGTTCCGTGCGGATGCGGACAAAGAACTCAACGATGCAAAATTTGAGTTTCAGAAGAAAAAGGATAAGGCGATTGCCGACCTTGCGGATGCCGCGCAGACCCTTGCCACCAAAGAGGCGGAATTAGAGGGCGGAAAATTGGAGATTGAACAGCGGCGCAATCAGCTCAATGAACTGCGTGCCCTGTTTGATTCGGGCGACCAAGGGCTTACCGAGGGAAAAGCGCAGATTGCGGAAGCCCGCGCAACCTTAACCGATTTGGAAACACAGAAGCGCACGCTTGAGGAAACGATTGCCAAGGAAGAAGCACGCATTGCCGAAGAAGAGCGTCAGCTGCAAAAGGATGCGCCGTACATTTCGAATGAGGAATACTACCGCCGCAGTATGCAGATTATTCAGGATACAGCGGCAGTGGAGTATTATAAAAATCAGCTGCCCGCGATTGAACAAAGCATCGAGAGTGTGAATGCCCGCGTCAGCACGGCGGAGGCATTTATTGAGAATTACCCGCAGGCGGCGGCAAATGCGCGTGTGCAGATTGCCGAGGGCGAGAAGCAGTTAGAGGAAGCCGAAAAGAAAATCTTAGACGGCGAAATTCAGCTGGAACGCGCCAAAGAGGATTATCAGCTCGCACAAGAGGATGCGGATGCCGAAATCAGTGCCGCGGAGGAAAAGCTGAAAAAATCCGAGGATGAAATCAACAATGTCGGTATGCCGAAATGGCATATTTTGGACCGTTCCTCCATTGCGAGCTTTGCCGCATTCAAAAACGATGCGGACGGCATCGGTGCGGTTGGAACGGTATTTCCGATTATCTTCTTCTTAGTTGCGGCACTCGTGTCCCTGACTACGATGACGCGTATGGTCGAGGAAGAACGCACGCAGATTGGTACGCTCAAGGCTTTGGGCTACAAGAAGCGTGAAATCACGGCAAAGTATGTACTGTATGCACTGCTTTCCACACTGCTCGGCAGTGTGCTCGGTGTGGCGGTCGGCGAATCGCTGTTGCCCTCGTTGATTATTCGAACCTACCGCTTGGTTTATGTCAATCTGACCCAATCCGTGGTGCGTATACAGGTGCTGAATGCCGCCGTGGCGATTGTACTTGCGGTGTGCGCAACGGTCGGCGGCGCATTTGCCGCCTGTCGGCGTGCGCTTTCCGACAATCCGGCATCGCTGATGCGTCCTGTCGCGCCGCAGGCGGGCAGACGCACCTTTGTGGAGGATATCGACTTTATTTGGCTGCGTCTGAATTTTGCGCAGAAAGCGGCTTGCCGCAACCTTTTCCGTTATAAAAAGCGGTTGTTTATGACCGTGCTCGGCGTGGCGGGCTGTACGGCATTGCTGTTGACGGGCTTCGGTATTCGCGATTCGGTTAAAATGGTACCTGAAAAGCAGTTTAACGAGGTGTTCTCTTATCAGGGCACTGTCGGTGCGGATGCTTCGCTTTCCCGTGCGGAACGCCGTCAGCTGTTGGCAAAGGTCAGCTCTGTCGAGGGCGTGACCGATTATTTACAGACCAAGAGCACCGTGACCTATGCCCAGACGGAAAAAGGCGAAACGACGGCGTATTTGATTGTTCCGCAGGATACCGCGAAGCTCGGCGAATACGTGCGGCTGCGTTCGGCGTCGCTTCCGCACGACAGCCTGTCGCTTACGGACGACGGCATCATCGTGACCGAGAAATTCGCACAGATGCTGGGGCTGAAGGTCGGCGATATGCTGACCATCAAAGAAGATAAGACCGCCGAACCGGTCGGCGATGTGCGTGTGGCGGGCATCACCGAGAACTATCTGAACAATTACATTTATATGACGCCCAATATTTACAAGGCACTTTACGGTGAAACCGCCTCTTTAAATGCGGCGCTGATTTGTGTAGAACCGGGAACAGATACCGAAAAGGCGGCAAAAAGCCTGTTGGATATCAGCGGTGTGACCTCGGTCTCAATGCATTCCACCGCACAAAAGCAGGTGGACGATATGCTCGGCAATCTGTCTGTGATTATTGCCGTGATGATTCTTGCGGCGGGACTGTTGGCGTTCGTGGTGCTTTACAACCTCAACAACATCAACATTACCGAGCGGCGGCGGGAGCTTGCCACCTTAAAGGTGCTCGGCTTCTACGACGGTGAGCTTGCGGCGTATGTCTATCGCGAAAATGTACTGCTCACACTGTTCGGTATTGTGGTGGGTTTGGTGCTCGGCTTCTTCCTGCATCTGTTCGTGATGTATACCATCGCGACGGATATGGTGATGTTCAGTGCCGAAATGCACGTGTTAAGCTACGTGCTCGCCGTCTTGATTACAGCTGTGTTTGCGGTGCTTGTCAACTGGATTATGTATTTCCGCCTGAAGAAAGTGGATATGGTGGAATCCTTAAAATCGGTGGAATAAAACTAAAAATGTACAGGGGCAGGAACGAAAAGCGTTCTTGCCCCTGTCAGCGTGTCGAAAAAGCAGATTTTGCTCCCCTTGTCAGGGGAGCTGTCGCGCGTAGCGCGACTGAGGGGTAGTTAAAAAGCTTAGTTTATCAAGCTTTTCTCTCCCTCCGTCACGTGGTTTTGTTCAAATTCGCCCCTATAATGTAGGGAACAACCTCTGTGTTGTTCCGCAAGGTTGTTCGTGCCTCTACGAGGGCGTAGGGCGGGAGCTTGCTCCCGCCGTTCGGTTTGTGCGAAATCTGACTTTGCTCGGGCGGGCGTGGAAGGTCTCGCCTGCCGGCTCGGTTGCGCTTCTGCATACTTCCGTATGCAGAGGTCTCCACCGGAGACCCGCACCCCGCCCCTACGGGGTTGCGTATCTCCCCGCACCGTGGGGAGTCACCCCCTGCTAGTCCTGTTCCAAATCCTCTAAAGCAGAGCGTACCGCCGCGATGACAAACGCGGAAAATGTACATTCTTTCCCCTGAATGACCTGTTCAACCTGTTCTACGACATCGTTCGGAAAGCGAATGGTCTTATTCGTCGTAGGGGGAACGGAAGGAATTTTGAATTTGCCCATAAACGCGCCTCGCAATACATTTGTATTGCTTATAGTGTATTTCATCCAGCACTCGAAATATGCATTGCGTTTGCAATGCGGTTGTGATATACTTTCGTTGAGGTGATAAATATGGCAGAATTTTGTTTAGACTGTTGGGGTAAAATCAACGGTGAAGAAGCGACGGAAAGTCAATATGTACTATCTGAGGAATTGGAGCTTTGTGAGGGATGCGGTGAGTGGAAACGTGTGATTATTTCGGAACGCAGTTTTTTGGATTGCTTGATTTTTCATCCTATAAAACTGATTAATAAAATAATCTGTATTTTTCAGCGATGGATAGAGTCCCCCTAAACAAAATAGCATAACCAAACATCCCGGAAATACACGACTGCTCGTATATTTCCGGGATGTTTTTGACTAGCCAGACGGCGCAAATTTGAACCCGGTTTTGCAGGATATATTTCCCCCTGCACGGCGTCAAAAATGCTCGCAATCCGACAGGATTGCTGTGCTTTTTTCCTTGTTCAGGAAAAAATCTATTCCCGCAAAACTCTGCGACCTAAAATGTCGTTCCGCAGAATTTCAGCAGATTTCGGCGGGCGGATGAAGGCATCCGCCTCTACGGGATGGCGCATCACCGTTTCGTTTGCACAAATTTGTAAGGTTGCTCGGGCGATTCGTGAATCGCCCCTACGGGGTTGTGCAAACTCACCACTTATTATACGCCTTTTCGCAGAACGCGTACATATCCTTGATTTCTAAAACCTTGCCGTCATCCAAGGTAATTGTGCCGTTCCAAAGACCGTGCACCTGGTGTGTTTTGATGCCGTACAAATCAAGCGGCATCATATTGGAGTAGTTGTCGAAAAACGGCGTCATCGTAAGGTCAAGCCGTCCGTCTTTATCGGTGAAATGCCACGGCTGCATCCAGGCGTCGCCGATTTCGGGATCGCTTTCGAGCGAAACATCGTTGATTTTGTGGCAGATGCCGTCATAGAAAAAGGCGGTTTCCGTTGCGTGGGATTCATCACCGAAGCCCCACGTCAGCTCAAAGCCGAACAGCTTACCGTCTATTTTTGTGCAGCCGTTGCCCCAATACCAAACATTGCCGTAGGGCCAAATGCCGCGCCCCCAGTCGAGCACCGTGTAGGTGTTATCGGGCGAAAATTCGAAGACCTCATCACCGAAGGAGACCGAGCCGCTCGTTTCTAAGCAGTTGATTTTATTGGTGTAAAAGAAATGGCCTTTTTTCGGAAAGGGCGTTGCAATCGTGATGCTTTCGTGCTGCGGCAGACGCTTGCAGTTGAACTCTGCAATAATCGGCTTGCCTTCGCTCACGCCCGAAAAGCGAATGCGGTGGCGGTTTTGATTTGTGTCAAACGCGAGGGAGGTCTTACCGCGTCGGTAGTCGATGTGATTCGGGAAATCCCCGTTTTTGTTGAGCCTGTTTTTGTGCGGCGTGAACAGCTCCACACTCATCGTGTCAAACTTGCGTCCGCTTTTCAAATCCAAAAAGCCGAAGGTTGCACAGGTCGCCACAGAGATGTTGAACAGATTGATTTGTATCATAATCTCGCCGTTGCAGACCTGGTAAAAATCCCATTCCTTCAAACGCATTGCGCTGATTTTGCTTTTTTCTATGTTGTAGTTGTAGAGGTTGCGCCGACACCAGCCGGGATTCGCAAGATTGCCGTCATCGTCCAGCAAATCCTGCCGTGTAGTAATTTCGTTTTGCATCGTGTTTGCCCCCTTATTTTATAATTTTGCCGCTGAGATAGTTAATATCTTAACAATATCACAAATTTTTTGAAAAAGCAAATAAATTCGAAATCTTTTTGTGCAAATTTCACATTTTTATGGAAATACATACTGATTTTAAAAATGTATATTGACATATATATAGTGGAATGATATAATGACACCACAATATAAAGGGCTGTGCACCTGACGGATGGCAGATACAAACTTTGCATTTTGCCGGCAGAAAAAACTGCGTGGAGCACAGAAACGGGTGTTGCCCGACCTTTTTGCCGACCGTCTGGGCAATCTTGCAAAAGCGAGGTTGCCTTTTTTCTATGATTGAATAGATAAGGAGAAGAAAATGGAATTTACAGCTTGGAACGGATTCAAAAAAGGGGAATGGAGTGAAAAAATCGCCGTCCGCGATTTTATTCAGCGCAACTATACGCCGTATACGGGCGAAGCAGACTTTTTGGCGGATGCCACGCCCCGCACAAAAGCGTTAATGGAAAAATGCAACGCGCTGTTCAAGGCGGAGCGGGATAAGGGCGGTGTTTTGGATGTAGACACCGAGCACGTCACCTCGCTTGTGACCTACGGCGCAGGCTATATTGACAAAGAAAATGAGCTGATTGTCGGCTTGCAGACAGACGCACCCTTGCGCCGCGGCGTGAATCCGTTCGGCGGTATGCGTATGGCGCGCAGTGCCGCCAAGGCATACGGCTACGAACTTTCCGACACGATTGAAACGGAATTTCGTTATAAGACCACCCACAACGACGGCGTGTTCCGCGCTTATACCGATGAAATGCGCGCAGTGCGCCATATCGGTCTTTTGACAGGGCTGCCCGATGCCTATGGCCGCGGCCGCATCATCGGCGACTACCGCCGTGTGGCACTGTACGGTGTGGATGTGCTGATTGCCGAAAAGAAAAAGGACAAGGCAGATTTGGGCAAGCGCAATATGAATGAGGAAACCATCCGCCTTGCCGAAGAGCTGTTCCGCCAAATCGACTTTTTGGAGCAGCTGAAAGCGATGGCGCAGATTTACGGCGTGGATATCAGTGCGCCTGCAAACAACGCGCGTGAAGCCGTACAGTGGCTGTATTTCGGCTATCTTGCCGCAATCAAGGAGCAAAACGGCGCGGCAATGTCTTTAGGGCGGACAAGCACATTCTTGGATATTTATATTGAGCGCGACCTCAAAAACGGTACACTCACCGAGACGCAGGCGCAGGAATTGATGGATGATTTCGTTATGAAGCTTCGCTTGGCTCGGCACTTGCGCACACCCGAATATAACGAGCTGTTCGGCGGCGATCCGATGTGGATTACCGAGAGCATCGGCGGTATGACGGAAGCAGGGCAGACCCTCGTTACCAAAAACTCGTACCGTATTTTGAATACGCTTTACACACTCGGTTCTTCCGCAGAGCCGAACCTCACGGTGCTGTGGTCGGAGCAGCTCCCCGAGCCGTTCAAGAAATTCTGCGCAAAGGTTTCGATTGATACCGACTCCATTCAGTATGAAAACGACGACGTGATGCGCCCGATTTACGGCGATGATTATGCGATTGCCTGCTGTGTGTCCGCTATGCAGGTCGGCAAGCAGATGCAGTTCTTCGGCGCGAGATGCAATTTGGCAAAGCTTTTACTGCTCTCTATTAACGGCGGCTACGACAATATGTCCGAACAGAAAATCGGTCCGCAGATGGAGTCGCTCGCAGGCGATACGCTCGATTACAACGAGGTTGCGGGGCGTTTTTCCGTGTACCTTTCGTGGCTTTGCAATTTGTATGTCAACACAATGAATATTATCCATTATATGCACGACAAATACGCTTATGAAAAGCTGCAAATGGCGTTGCACGATACCGATGTGACGCGTTTTATGGCGTTCGGCGTGGCGGGACTTTCCGTTGCGGCAGACAGCCTGTCGGCGATTCGGTATGCAAAGGTGCATCCTGTGCGTGACGAGAACGGCTATATTGTGGATTTTGAGACCGAAGGCGAATTTCCGACCTACGGCAACGACGATGACCGTGTGGATTCGATTGCAAAATCCCTTTTGGAAAACACGATTGCCGAACTGCGCAAAACCCCGACCTACAGAAATGCGATTCACACGCTGTCGGCGCTGACAATTACCTCGAACGTCGTTTACGGCAAAAAGACAGGCGCGACGCCCGACGGCAGAAAGAAGGGCGAGCCGTTTGCACCGGGCGCAAACCCGATGCACAACCGCGAAAAGAACGGTGCGCTGGCATCTCTCAATTCCGTTGCCAAAATGCCGTATGACGCTTGCCGCGATGGGATTTCCAACACGTTCTCCATCATTCCGCAGGCACTCGGCAAGACGGAAGCCGAGCGCGTAGACAATCTTGTGTCCGTATTGAACGGCTATTTCAAAAATCACGCGCACCACATCAATGTCAACGTGATGAACCGTGAATTGCTGATGGACGCCTACGAAAATCCCGAAAAATATCCGAATCTGACGATTCGCGTTTCGGGCTACGCAGTGAATTTCCACAAGCTTTCCCGCGAACAGCAGCGCGAAGTCATTATGCGCACTTTCCACAGCGCGATGTAAGCTGTCCGTTTGCAAACAATCGAAAAACGCCTAATAACCCGCCTCCTGTATTTCCGACTGCGAAATACAGGGGGCGCGTTTGTATAAAAGAAACGGTGACACGTAACCTCGTAGGGGCGGGCTTCCACGCCCGCCCGAGCGACCTTGCAAATTCGCGAAAGCCTAACGGTTGCCCACAATTGTAGGGGCGATTCACGAATCGCCCGAGCACGGTCGGGTTTTGCACAAGCCAAACGGTGGTGCAAAAACCCCGTAGGGGCGAACTGCCTCCCTTGTGAAAGGGAGGGGGACCGCGGTAGCGGTGGAGGGATTCCTCGCCCGAAAACGGACAGCGTGCCCGGGCTGTGGTCTCGCCTGCCGGCTCGGTCGGTGCTTTTGAATACTTCGTATTCAAAGGTCTCCACCGGAGACCCGCGCCCTCATCCGCCCGCGCACAGTCGGATTTCGCGCAACCCAACGGCGAACCGCAATTCGTAGGGGCGAACTGTGTTCGCCCGCGGGTCGCTGAGGTCAGCGACCCCTACAATTTGTAAATCAAATTCACTTCGTGCAGATTTCACGGAAGGTGGGTTTTTATGCTCCAATGTGATTTATTTCATCGAACTGACTTCAATAATCTCGCCCTCGGCGTCTGCCGCTACCGTAAAGGTTGCCGCACTGCCGACGTTCAAAAGCACGACCTTTTCCGCATTTGCGACAGGGACTTTATAGAACGCCGCGTCGTCCGCTAAGCGAATGTAGAAATACGTTTCGCCGCCGGTGACCACAGAGCGGATTTCCGCGACGGTACCGCTGACTTCCTTGGTTGCGGGTGCTCCCGAATTGCCCTGGGTTTCCTCGTTCCCCATATTGTCAACGTCGATATCCAGATTTACGCCGTTGCGCTTTAATTCTGCGGCGTAATTTTCGGTGCATTCCGTTAAGTTATAGCCTGTACCGACAATCGTGGACTGCTTCACATTGACCATCGCATACATTTTTACCAACTGACTGGAATCCTTGAGTGCCATAAAGTAGGTCGGCTCGCCGCTGATGTTTAAAAGCAGCGGGAAAGTCGCCACATAGCCGTATTGCTGTACCGCGCCCTGCGCCGAGGTTTGTGCGGTCTGCTCCAATGCACCGGAAACGGCATAATATTTGGTTTCCTTGGTGCGCTGATTCAACAGCACGAAACCGATGATGGACTGGTCAGAGCTGATAGAGGTGACGCCTGTATACATATACACGTCATCGTTGAGTGCTAAGTAGTTATAGCCTTCACTGGTGACCTTTACATCTGCCTGCCCAATCACGGAGTTGATAAAGCCGCCCGACAGCTTGCCGTAATAGTTATACTGCGCGTTTAGGATATTTGCAGAATATACGCGATCCAGCCACTGCCATTCGGGGTCGTTCACGGTGCTTTCGGTTTGCAGCTTGCCGTCTTTTGCGACGGAAACCAGCTGTGTTTCGCCGGTGACTGCGTTGACGACTGCCGCACCGATGACATCCGTACCGCCGAACAGACCGATGGTCTTGTCGAGTACCGGCACAACCCAATAGGGCTGACCGTTTTCGTCGATTTCAAGATTCGGTGCTTCGAACATCAGGGTCGGATACTGAAAACGCAGATGCCGTGCCAGATACCGATTGAAATGTTCATCGGGTGTATAGCGCATCCCGCCGTTTTCCAAGCGGACAATCTGCCCCTCTTGCGTGGTCATATCCACAATAATGTAAGCGGGAATGCCCTCTTTCGTGTTCTTCAGCCACTTAAAAATATCGCCGTAGGCGAGTGCATTGACGCGCACGGGTGTGTTTTTATAGTTGATTTGCGCGGAATAATCGGAAACCACAAACTGCGAAACATAGTCGGACAGCTCGCCGAGTGTACGTGTGGCAATGTTTTTTGCCGATGTGGAATCCAAGCGCGGAACGCTTGAAAAGTCAATTTCCGCAACGTCCTCGGCAAAGTCGCCTTCCTCCACCGTCAACAGCTTGCTGTAGGACTGTGCACGGAAAAAGGTTGCGCCGCTGAGGTAACCAATCAGCCCCACCACGGCAATTACGCCGATGATAATGGCAGGAATTTTCGAGCGTTTGCGCACATAAGGGGAGTATTCGGGTTTGATGAATACTTTTGTAGACAAAACTGTCAATACAAGATAAATCATCACCACGAATACCACGTAAAGATACAATTCCACCGCCTTAAAGTTCAGCGCGGGAATCATAAAGTAGTAGAGCACCGCCGCCGCAATTGCCGTCAATATGAGATTGATTGCAATTTTTCTGCCCGCGTGCTCCGGGGGGATGAGGATGTCAGCCGCAGAGGATTTGCCGTTGTCCTTGCCGCCGCCTGTGAAATCCACATTAATCGGTTCCAAAAAATCCACTCCTTTTTGTAGTTTTGGAAATTATTACAAGTACAGTATACTTTATTTTACAGCCGTTTGCAAGAAATTAAACGAAAAGATAGGGGAATGTGGAAAATATTGTGCAAATCGTAGGGGTTGGCGTTCTCGCCTGCCGGCTCGGTCGGGTTTTGCACAATCCAACGGCGGTACACCAACCGTAGGGGCGTGCATCGCGCGCCCGCGGACGGACAAGGATGTCCGTCCCTACGCGCTCGAATAATAATTCGCACCACCCGTAGGGGCCGCCGACTCGGTGGCCCGTTAAAATCTGCTGAAAATTTACGGAACGCGTCTTCGGTCGTTCCCTACAAATCGTAGGGGTGAACTGCGCGCCCGCGAGTCACTGCAGGCGGCGAAATTTTTTTATATCCGTTTCCCGCTGACGAACACTGCCGAAATGTTTATATCGTCGTCGAACAACAAGAGGTCCGCATCGTAGCCGACCGCGATTTTGCCCTTGCACTCGCCAATACCGACGACGCGCGCGGGGGTAAGACTTGCCATTTTGACACAGTCGCAAAGCGGAATCCCGACGGTCTTGTAAAGATTTTTCACCAATACATCGCACGTCGCGACTGACCCTGCCAGACACGAACGGTCTGAGAGGAGCATTACACCGTCCGAATAGACCACGGACATCCCGTTTTCCTGTGTGAAGCTTTCGCCCTCGTGCAAATCCGAAGCGGCGTATTCGAGACCGTCCGTAATCACATACATTTTGTCTGCGCCCTTGCATTTATAAATGAGCCGCAGTACGCCCGCAGGCTGATGCCGCAAATCGGCGATAACCTGCACAGTGACACTGTCGTTGACGAGTGCCGCTTCCACCGTGCCCGCGTGGCGGAATGCGCCGACCTTGTGGCAGGAGGTGCAGGCGTTGTAGAGATGCGTGACATCGCTGTACCCGTTTTGAAACGCGACCTCGGCAGTGTCGTAATCCGCCGTAGAGTGTGCCACGGATGCCACCGCACCGTGCGCACGAATCGCTTTGCCGAGGCTCAGCCCACCGTCGGTTTCGGGTGCCGCGCCGACGATTTTGATGCCGTCCCAGTACGAGAGCAGGTCTTCATAATCCTCTTGGGCGGGGACGAGGATGTTTTCGGGGCTTTGCGCGCCGCACATATTGGGCGATAGGAACGGTCCTTCCAAATGTGCGCCGAGGATGTGTACCTTGTCGGTTGCCGTTTGTGCTTCGCGGATACCGTCTATCGCTGTTTTCAGCTGTGCAATCGGTGCGGCAAGCGTGGTCGGCAGAATCGAAGTCGTGCCGTGCTTGGCGTGCGCCTCGCACATTTTGACAACGGCATCCTTGCCGCCCATCGCGGAATATCCGCCGCCGCCGTGTACGTGTAAATCGATAAAGCCGGGCGCAAGGTATTGCCCGTCACCGTCGATGACCTCTGCGCCCTGCGGTGCGTCAATATGCGGCTGAACGGCGGTGATTTTGCCGTTTTCCACGGCGACCTCGCCGAAAACAACTTCATTTTCTTTTATGATGTTTACATTTTTAAATATGGTCATATGTTATTGTCCTTTCTTAAGCTGAGGAGAGTCGAACCCAATATGGTTTTAAATGCCCTATTTCCGCTGAAACTGCGTTAAAAATCTCGGCATACGGCAGTATGCCGTCGATTTTGTGCCTTGTTTCAACAAAAATATGACTATTTTAAACTGCGAAGCACCGAAAATTCGCTGTGAAGCACAGCACCTCGCCTTTATCGGTAATATCCACAATGCCGTAAGAGCCTTCGCGAATACTGCCCGGGCACAAAAACCAAATGCCGTCCAAGCGTTCGGCACGCGGAATATGCGTGTGCCCGTAAAGCACAATATCCGCTCCGCTTTCGTGTGCCGCCTCTAAAAGCATTTGCAGTCCGCTTTTCACAAACCGCGTGTGCCCGTGCAGGGCAAGAAAAAGTTTTCCCGACAGAGGCAAAAGCACTTCTTTCGGCAGTTCAGAGTAAAAGTCACAATTTCCGCAGACGGCTGTAAATTTTTTATTCACAAGCTCTTTTTCCACAGACGTCATTTTTAAATCGGACTCTCCGTCGCCGAGAAAGAAAACGGCATCCGCCTCGCGGTGCAGGCGAAGTGCTTCGGCAAGTGAAAAGTAATCGCGGTGCGAATCGGACAGCACCAGTGCACGAAACATATTTTCAGCGTCCTTTACATAGTATTGGAATAAGTATAACAAATCAGTGAGGTGTTTGCAATGCAGGAGAAAGGTTTTTTAGACAAAATGGTGGCAGAACTGAAAAACAAGGGGACAAAAAAGGAAGCGGAGGACTATTTAATGCAGCAGCTGTCACCTGCACAGTCCGAAAAACTGCAGGCGGTACTGCAGGATGAAAATGCGGCGAAGGAATTGCTTTCCACGCCGCAGGCACAAAGTCTTTTAAAAAAATTGATGGGGGATCAAAATGGACAGCATCAGTGAACTGCTATCAAGTGTCAGTCCTGAGGAATTGGAACGGCTCAAGGGCGTGGCGCAAAGCCTGATTGCGCAAAACGGCGCGGAGCAGGGGAGCAAATCCGCCCCGACGCCGCAAAAATCACAGGAAAGCGGCGGTGTCGGTTCACTGTTCGGTGCGGATACGGCAAAAATGCTCGCCACTGTAGCGGGACAGCTGAACCGAGAGGATGACCGCACAAAATTCATCGCGGCGTTGAAGCCGCTTTTGTCTGAAGAACGCCGCAAGCGGGCGGACGAAGCGATGCGCTTCTTGCGCCTAATGGACACATTACCGCTGTTGAAGGGGCTGTTTTGATATGCGGGAATACACATATGACGAGTTACAGCAGATGCAGGAAAAAGCCTTGGAACGCGTCCGCAATATGCAAAAATATTCCGAAGAAGCAGTCAAGGGGACAGTAGACGCATCAAAATCGGTGCAAAGAACCGCGCCGCCCGAAAAACCGCGCCCGACACCGACCGAAGCTGTAAAGAAACCGCAGGGCAGAATCAAAATGCCGCTGAATCTGCCAGAAAATAAAGACCTCGTGTACCCAAGCTTTCAGGAATATTTTGCGCCCGAAACGAAAAAAACACAGCAGCTGACCACACAGAAAAACAAGGCGACGCTGTTGGATTCCGTTTTGAAAGAACCCGATGAAGCAATGCTGTTTTCGCTTTTATTGCTGTTAAAATCCGAGGGCGCGGACGAAGCATTGATGATGGCATTGTTGTATATTATGTCGTAGAGCGGGTTTATGGGGGATTTCGTAGGGGCGATTTTGCACAAACTCAACGGTGGCACACAAATCTTGTAGGGGCGATTCACGAATCGCCCGAGCACGGTCAGATTTTGCGTAAACCCAATAGCGGGCGTGGAAGCCCGCCACTACGCGCAACTTCAATTTATTTTGTACGGATTCCACGGAACGACACTTAAGGTCGTACCCTACACGCGTAGGGGCGAACTGTGTTCGCCCGCGGGTCGCCGAGTCGGCGCCCCCTACAATTTGTAAATCAAACCCACCTTGTGTGGCGTGAGAATCTTCCAAGCGGACAGCGTGCCCGGGCTGTCCCTACGGCGTGTAAATAACGCGCCGACTGTAGGAGCGCTTCACGAATCGCCCGTGGATGGGTCGTCGGGGTACGGCTTCGCGACATTTTCCCTAATAGGGGAATCTTCGCCGACCCCTACATACTATATCCAAATTCACATTGTTCTATGTGAGATTCTTCTCCTGACGGCTCAAAGTGACAAAACTGTGCAGATGTTGTTCTGCACAGTTTTGTCCGCTTTATTTTTGGATGTTGGGATAGAATGAGATTGCACAATATGCCGTTCAGACTATCTGCATTTTGAATACATTCTTTATTTTTCCTCGTAATCTGCGTTGTCGGCGGGTTGACTGCCATCCAAGCCCGCATTGCGAATTACAGCTTGCGCGTAAGCCTCTAAAAGATAGGTATCGCCGTCCTCACATTCCGCACAAAGCGTGGCAGGTTCAGCAGCAGCCGTCAGCCAATCCTTGTCAAACGGATTTCTGTCCAATATTTCATCATCGCCATCCGGCTGCCGTGCCGCATACAAACCGTTGTTCAAGCCCGTACAATAAACATCATCTAAAAACGCTTCTAATTGTATATGGTTCATTTTTAGTATAGCACTGTAATTATCCATCTACTTTGTCTCCTTGCGTGTCGGAAGCATCCAACCGATAAAAATGTATCTTATCCCCGATATCATAATATGTGCTTTCTTTCACTTCTGCTGTAAATTCGGAATCTTTTTTGAACGTACCCACCCAATGCTCCAAGCGTGCATCGCCCGATATTGTTCGAATGTCTCCGTCACGGACAACACTTGACAGTGGATACACGTCCAACCCTGTTGCCGGACCGATTTCAACCGCAATGTCAACGGTTTCGCCGTTGTGATTTATCGTTCCGGTTCCTGCACCCAAATCGTCAATTGAAAATGTAATCGCGCCGTTGTTGGATTTCCATACCGTTCCCGGTTGGTCACAGGGTCTTTTTCCTAAATATGATTTATAATGTGTCAGAACGAAAGCGACAGTAACAATGAATAGCAGAGATAAAACAATAAGCCATCCTTTTTTATGCATTTTTTTCATAAGACACGCCTCCGTTTTGTGCGCAAATGTACGCAATTTCATAACTGAACAGGGAATTGATGCGAATTGCTTGGATTTATTTCCCGGTGTATGTGAATTGCAGAGCAAGGCACAATTACGCAAATCCCGACGGTGAATGGAACCCAAATGTAGGTGAGATGCACGAATCACTCGTGCAAAGTGAAAAATCAGCACAACCCAATGGCAAAACACCAATCGTGGGGGCGCGCAATGCGCGCCTGCGGGACGCTGAGGTCAGCGTCCCCTACGTGAGTACCCAATCACCCCGCGAATTGGCAAAACGGACAGCCACGAGGACTGTCCGTACGAGTTTTCGTGTTTACGCCTTTGCCGCTTCTGCGGTGATTTTTTGCATTTCCGCCATTTTCTTTTCCATATCCGCGACCAGTGTGAATTGCGTGCGGCAACGGACGAGGTTATGTTCAGGGTATTCCGTTTTAAAATATGTGTCGCCGTTCAAATAATCGGTTAAAAAGCGCATACCGCATTCAAAGGTCATCAGCTTTGCAGAAAACGGCAGATATTCGATTTCACGCGCCCAAAGGCTGTCCTTTGCCGTGTGCAAATACCCTTCGATATAGGCTTTATACAGCGGCAGGCTTAAAGAAACCTTGGAAAGGTCTTTTTCATCCTCACTTGCGGTGTTTGCACCGAAACGGATGCTGTCGCCGAAGTCGTACAGCGAAAGCCCGGGCATTACAGTGTCCAAATCTATAATGCAAATGCCCTGATTGGTTTTGCTATCAAATAAGATGTTATTCAGCTTTGTATCGTTGTGCGTTACACGCAGCGGCAGTTCGCGTTTTTCAATCAAATCAAGCAGAACGTGTGTATCTGCCTCACGGTCACGGACAAACTGAATTTCCGCTGCCACCGTATCCCGCCGTCCGGAGCGGTTTTCCTGCACAGCGGTTTCAAAATCCAAAAAGCGCGAATATGTATTGTGGAAATTCGGGATGGTTTCTGCCAGCGTTTCGGCGGGGTAGTCTGCCAAAGCCTTTTGGAACGCGCCGAAAGCAAGCCCCGAATTGTAAAACACCTCTGCGCTGTCAATCGTATTGCAGGTGTAAACATCGTCTACATAACGGTAGCAGCGCCAGCAGTCCCCGTTTGCATCCGTGGCGTAGTATTTCCCGTCCTGTGCCGGTAAAAAGCAAAGCGTTTCGCGGTCAGGGTCGCCGCCGCGTGCCGCAATTTTTTCGCGCAAAAAGGAAGTTACGCCGACAATGTTCTGCATCAGCGCGTCAGGGTCTTTAAATACATTGGTGTTGATGCGCTGCACGGTGTAATCCGATTTTTTTCCGTTTTCCTCGAAATGCAGAACGAAGGTTGCGTTGATGTGCCCGTCGTTTTTTACGGTATATCCTAAATAGTTGCCTGTGATGGGAAAATTATTTTGAATAAAAGATAAATCAAATTGCGGTGTCACGAAAACAACACCCTTTCTTACAATATTCGATAGTAACTCTATTATTATAAACTGTTTTTTTCGTTTCGTCAATGTGATTTTATTTTCTCGGGATTTCTCGGGATTTCTCGGAATTTCTCGGAATTTCCTCTTGTCAAATTCGGTTCGATGTGTATAATAGAGTTCGGAAAAATGCGGAAGAGAGGTGGAAGAATGGAAAAGGAATATGAATCGGAACGGCAGTTGGGACGCAGGCTTACGGAATGCGAAGCGGACAGGGGCAAAATCGCTTTGCGCACAGGACTGCATATGATTTTTTGTATTCTAATGGATATTGTAAGTCTCGGCGGCATCCGCGCGATTCGGAATTTTGCCGTGCGCCCGCCCAATATGGGCGTTGTGATTCTGGATGTGGTTTTAACGCTCGTGATTGGGCTGTATCCGTTGATACACCTGCGGGACACGCTTGCTTTTTATGAGTACGGCATTGTCTTTCGAAAGAAAGTATATTTTTGGTCGGAGCTCGGTTCTGTGGAATGGCGAACCCACACCTACGGCGGGATTTTTACGAGTGTTGTGATGGCGACCAACAAGCGGGCGTTTTCGGTCACCTATTTGAAACAGCCGAAAAAGCAGTATAATCGGGCATATATGAAGCAGTAAAAGGGACGCGAAAATGTATTTTTTAAGAACAGCAACCAACAATGTATCCGCAAAAGAGGCAATCATCGGTACGGTGATTATGGTCGTGATTGCTACGGTTTTTGTTCTGATTCGGGACAAAATCAATAAGAAAAAGGCAAGCACGGGGGAAGACAGAGAAGCACTGTGGAATATTCTGCAAAAAGCTGTACCCGACGTGCAGAATTATACCAAGGCCTATGCCTGCTGGGAGTGGACAGTCTATCAGGGCAAAACCCGAAAGACCACCTACTGGTATTACGGCATTGCATTCAACAGCGAACAGATTTTTATTGTGCCGATTTCCTGTGCGGGCGGCGATATCAGCTATTTGGAAGCGTTTTGCATTCGAAAATCCGACCTCGGTATGGTGAATTCCAAAACGGATGCTGCGTGGGCGGAGCTTTACGACAAAAATTTCAACGAAATCATTTCTCTGTCGGTATTCGGAGAAAATCTGAAGGATGATAAATATCATCCGTTGAATATTATACAAGAAGAGGAAGCCAAGAAGTTTGTCGCTTGGAAGGATAATTGGATGGCGTCTGTCAATGCGGCAAACGGCGTGGAAGTGACGGGAAAAATGAAAAAGCCCGTAAAGCGCAGAATCTGATTTCTGCACACAAATGCACAAAGACCCGCCAAAAAACAGGCGGGTCTTTTTTTGATGGTAACTTCTTACCGATTATTTTTTACTGCATTGTGCCGCACAAGGCTCAGAAGCACCGTCAGCAACGCGGGCACTGCCGCAGATGCCGCAATACTGCCCAATACACCGTTCATCATACCTGTGGCAAAATCATAAAGCGATGCATTGCTAATGCTGATGCTGCCGCCGATATCCGCAATCAAGGCAATCAGCGGGGCTGTAAGCAACATCAGTGTTGCGGCGGAAAATGCGTAAATGAAGTAACGCAAATAGTTTTTCTTTTTTTGGAAATACAGCCGCAAAATCACGGCAGAAACCGCAAACAAAACAGCACCTGCCGCCGCAGCGTACCAGCCGAACGGACGGTATCTTGCAAGAAGGCGTGAGACGGTTTTGAATACGGACATCGAAAATACGGAAACATAGGCGTTGTATACATCGCAAAGCTCTGATGAAATACCGCGCAGATTTTCATTTACCTCGTCAGAAAGCGTAAAGCCTTTTTCGACGGCATATGCCTGCAGACGCGTAAATAATGCATCCTCTAAGGCGGCAGTATCCCGCTTTTCCTGTACCTCGCCTGCGTAAAATTCACGCAGAACGGCTTCGGTATCCCGATCAATGGAGTCGGGCGTGATTACATCCGTAAAAATGCTGTCGAAAAATGCGGCGTCCACATTACAGGCGTTGCCGAAGGAAACAAATTCTTCTTTCAGCTCTGCTGAGAGGTGCTCACTGTATTCGGAACGCATCGCTGTTCTCACGGCGAATGTTGGGTTGAGTGCCGTCAGGGACAGCGTCGCACAGAGAACGGTCAGCGTGATGCTAAGAGACATCACAAAGGAAACGATTGTGCAAATTACAGAGCGTGTCCGTTTTGCAGTCTTTGTCATCTGGGCACCCCCTTATTCATACAGATTCACCGTCGGACCGGAAACATATTCGCAAAATGCAAAAAACCGATACGGGGTGGATGCAATAGTATCGTTCGGATAGCAGGTATACAAAAGCAGAACTTCCTTGTCGCCGTTCAATTCATTGCGGTAGCCTGCGCTGTCATCATTTTTGAGAATGGCGGTTTTGTAAACACGGTATACATAAGACCCGTAGGTCGTTTCCACGTGCACGGTCGCACCCTCTTTGACATACGGTAGGGTGTGAAAATAGGTGTTGTTGTGTGCACCGATTAAAATGCCCGAGCCGCAGCCGGGAATGTGGCTGTACATAGACATACACGCGCCGCGTTTGAGAAGTGCTGTGCTGTCGCCGTAGATGACGTCCGTATCAATATCGGTTCCCTCTACAGTGATTCTGCCGAATGCAGAGCCGTATTCGGGAAATTCGAAGTCATTCCAATTTAAGTGGCCGGTTGTAAGGCCGGTCGAACCATTGAAAATGCTGCCCGCCCCCGGTTCGTCAATGGTTTCGACATTGGCACCTGAAAATGCCAGTCGGTATGCCGAAAGCAGGGGTTCGAGAATCGGCGTAAGAGATGCGAAGAGCAGCATATATCCGCACAGTAAAAAAACTACCGGAAACAGCAAAAACTGCTTCCGGTAGCTCTTCTTACTCCGATTTTTTTCGGAATTAGTCTTCATCAGACTCTTTGCGGAAGCGCTTCACAGCAACGCCTGCAGCAGCGAGAACTGCAACAGCAGCTGCACCGCAGAAAGCAGCGGAAGTGAAGTCAGCACCGGTCTTGGTGATAACTGCCGGATGCAGCTCAGCAATCACTTTGCCGTTTGCATCGGTGATGATCAACAGACCGTGGTCAGGATCCGCAAGAGAACCTTTGGTCGAAAGATGGAAGCCAACAACGCCGAGAGCTTTGTCAGCATAATCAAGAAGGGTCTTGGTAGAGCCGGTCTTGGTGATGTCATCCAACGTCTGAAGGTTCTTGGACTTAACAAAAGCGAGTGCTTCATCAAGGATACCCTTGATTTCGTTGTACTGCGCCTCTGTTGTGTCTACATTGGTAAACACGTTCTCGAGAGCCGTGATGTACTCAGCGGGAACCGTGATGGTTTTGCCGTCAACGACATATGCAGTCTGCACATATTCGATGAGTTTCTTCTCGTACTCATTGATGCCCGAAGCCGCAAAGGCCGGAACCATGGAAACGACAAGAAGGACAGCTACAACCATGAGGCATGCCAATTTCTTCATGTTAGGAACTCTCCCTTGTGTGATTTTTGCGTATTCGGCAGTGATAGCGAGATACCTAATACAGCAGAATTATTGTAACACAACTTTTTAAATTTGTAAAGCCTTTTTTACGATGGGATGTTTTGGAATTTTAAATTTTTGATTTTTGTCTGTCGGCGCAGTCGTGGCTGAATTTTCTGCTTTACGGCATATAACGCGCAAAGAAAAAAGCAGGCGAACCGTTTACGGTCTGCCTGCTTTGTAAATGCCGAATTTACCCGGCATTTCTTTGGGCGTTTGCGTCATCATCGGGGAAAGCGCGACGTTCGATGATGGCACCGAGTGAACGGAATTTGTCTACGACGTTTTCGTAGCCGCGCTCAATGTGCTGGATTTCTTCCAATTCCGATACGCCGTTTGCCGCCATTGCCGCAATCAGCATCGCCGCGCCGGCACGCAAATCATCCGCACGGACGGGTGCACCCTTTAAGGCTTCCACACCCTCGATTACGGCTGTTTTGCCGTTGACGTGAATGCTCGCGCCCATTCTTTGCAGCTGTTCCGCATAGCGGAAACGATTGTCCCAAACACTTTCGGAAACAAAGCTCGTACCCTCTGCAAGGCACAGCAATGTGGAAAACTGCGGCTGCATATCTGTCGGGAAGCCCGGATGCGGCATCGTTTTGATGTTGCAGTGCCCGGGACGTTTGTGCATCATCACGCGCACGGCCTCGTCGTATTCCAAAACGGTCGCGCCGGCTTCAATCAGCTTCGCAGTAATGGATTCCAAGTGCTTCGGAATGACATTTTTTACGAGCACATCACCTTGCGTTGCCGCGGCGGCGACCATATAAGTGCCCGCCTCGATTTGGTCGGGAATAATCGAATATTCACAGCCGTGCAAATGCTCCACACCGCGAATTTTGATGACATCTGTACCCGCGCCGCGTACGTCTGCGCCCATGGTGTTGAGGAAGTTTGCAAGGTCAACAATGTGCGGTTCTTTCGCGGCGTTTTCAATCACCGTGAGCCCGTGCGCCTTGACCGCCGCCAGCATCACATTGATGGTAGCACCTACGGAAACCACATCCAAATACACGGAATTGCCCAAGAGATTTTCCGCCTGCACATTCACCATGGCGTTTTCTTCCATCGTGACTTCCGCGCCGAGCATTTCAAAGCCCTTGATATGCTGGTCGATTGGGCGAAGACCTAAATAACAGCCGCCCGGCATTGCCACACGTGCACGCCCGAAACGCCCAATCAGCGCACCGATTAGGTAGTAGGAGGCGCGAAGCTGTTTTGTCAGTTCATGCGCAACTTCATACGAAGAGATAAATCTTGTATCGATTTCTAAAGTGGTTTTATTGATATATTTGATGCCCGCGCCCATATTTTTGAGAATTTTCACCATTGCCGAAACATCGCTGATATTCGGAATGTTTTCGATTCTGCAAATATCCTGTGCCAAAATGGTTGCGGGAAGAATTGCGACAACCGCATTTTTTGCGCCGCTGACCGTAACTTCACCGGTCAGGCGCTGACCGCCGGTAATGACAAATTTATCCAAAGACGGTTCACTCCCTAATTCGTTCTATGTAAAGGTCTAAATTCCGATAAGAAAAAATCGAACCATCATTCGCAAACAAAAAACGGGATTTGCCCTTATCGGGATTCAGACGGAATATGCACTAAGATAGTATACCACTGAACGACCGAAAATAAAAGCCTTTTTTCATAGAATTTTCGGCGTGGTTTTTGTCCAATTTACCGTGACATTTTTTACAAAATATAACAAAAAACTTGTAAAAAGTCACGAAAAACAAAAATTGTAATTCGGCACAAAAAGCACGTTCCCACGCGGAAACGTGCTTTTTTATGCGTATTTTGATTCGTTATGCTTTGCCTGCACAGCCGAGAACGGTTTCAATCTTATGCGAAACAACGCCCTCAATCGCATCTCTTGCGGGAGTCAGGTACTGTCTGGGGTCGAAGTGGGTCGGATTCTCAGAGAAGTGCTTGCGGATTGCCGCAGTCATCGCGATACGGATGTCGGAGTCCACGTTGATTTTGCAAACTGCCATAGATGCCGCTTCACGAAGCATATCCTCGGGAATGCCGATGGCGTCGGGCATCTGACCGCCGAATTCGTTAATGGTTTTCACGTCGTCCTGATTTACGGAGCTTGCACCGTGCAGAACAATCGGGAAGCCGGGGAGCTTTTCTTCAACTTCCTTGAGGATGTCGAAACGAAGCTGCGGTTTCTGACCGGGCTTGAATTTATATGCGCCGTGGCTGGTGCCGATGGCGATAGCAAGAGAATCTACACCGGTTCTGGTTACGAAATCGTAAACCTGTTCGGGCTTTGTAAAGCTTGCATCCTCTGCGCTGACGTTAACGTCGTCTTCAATGCCTGCCAGCTGACCAAGCTCGCCTTCGACAACAACGCCGCGTGCGTGTGCGTATTCAACGACCTTTTTGGTCAAAGCAACGTTTTCTTCGTAAGGCAGATGGCTGCCGTCAATCATAACGGAAGTGAAGCCACCGTCGATGCAGGACTTGCAGGTCTCGAAATCCGGACCGTGGTCAAGATGCAGGGCAATGGGAAGACCGGTTTCTTCCGCCGCCGCCTTAACCATCGCAACGAGGTAATCGTGCGAAGCGTATTTTCTTGCGCCTGCGGAGCACTGCAGAATCACGGGTGCGTTCAGCTTTTTCGCCGCGCGGGTGATTCCCTGAATGATCTCCATATTGTTGACGTTAAACGCGCCGATGGCGTAACCGCCCTCGTACGCTTTTTTGAACATTTCGGTAGTGGTAACTAAAGGCATTTTTGTCACTCCTTGATAGCTTTCAAAAATTTATGTATTTATTATACAGTATCCGTCCGCACTTGTCAAATTGGTAACACACCGAAAAAAGCCGAAATATACTGCTTTAGAGGTGAAGAATTTGGATACTTTTTTCTGTAAGCCGTCCGCAGACGCACTGAAAGCCGCCGTTCCCGCATCGGATTGCTTCGAGCTTTTTGCAATCTGCGGCGAAAACGGGCGGAAAAAACGCGAATTATTGGATATACTTTGTACAGAGGCGCGCGCCCGCCGTTTTCCGACGGTGCGGATGCTGGATGCGCACAACGCAGACCGCACGGTTGCCGTGTGTTTGCCGTTACAGCGAAAAATGGCGGCGGACGGAGATTATTTTTCCGAATATTTGCGAAAAAACGCCGATAGAATTATATTTTCTTTACATACCGATTCGTTTACAGCTTCTTCCTGCGCCGACTGCCGCATGGATTTTGAAGCTTTGCAAAGCGAAGCGGTGCAGTGTCGGGCGCGCGCCGAAACGCTTTTGCGCGCCGCTGCGCGGAAAAAGCAGGCTCAGGCAAGCTTGCTCCTGCCGCATTGCGACAAGTCACGGCTGATGCACGCGGTACTGCGCCTGAGCGAAGCCTATTTGCCGCCGAAACCGCACAAGAAAACAGAGGGAAAAATCGTTTTTTACCGTACGCTCGGGGCTTTGGGCGCTTGGGGCGTGGAAACAGTGTATGCGCCGTTTGCCGCACCGAGCTGTACGCGTATACTGCTATGTGATGCGTTCGGCTGTTTTGCCCCCGCTTTGCTGGATGGGTTCGCCGCCGCTTGCACCGCTTGCGGCTATTCTGTGCGGGTATACCGATGTGCACTGCGCGGCGTGACGGAGCATATACACGTGCCGTCGCTTTCCCTTGCGCTGTGTACCGAAAATACGGCGCATCCGTTCCCGTTCCCGGTGCAGAAAATATTTTTTGCGGAGCCTTTTTTGAAGAAATCGGCAGAAAAAATACCGCATACCGCGCTCCTGCGGTATGAACGGGCGGCGGAAACCTTGCTTGAGGAAGCGGCATTTTCTTTCTATGAAGCCGCAGAAGCGGAACACGCCGCAGAAACGCTTTTGGATGTATACACGGACGAAACACGGTTTGCACTCGCAAAAAACTTGCTTTGTAATCAGATTTTTACAGACTCGGCAAAATGACGAAAACAAAATCGAAAAATAGTGAATATAAATTCATTTTACTTTGGCGAAAACCTTGAAAAACGGCGAATTTTCATAAGTGCTAAGAACCAATCCAAAGAATTACGCATATAATGTATAGTAATAGTGCATAAAATTTTTATTAAAAAGTTGTGCAAAAACACTTGACAAATCCGATAGCTGGTGGTATTATATGGGCACAAAAGCAAAGGAAAGGAGCGAAAAATGATGCATTTTACAGACGAGGAAGCCTATGAGCGCAAGTTGCTTCAAGAGCTGACGCACGAGAAATTCTCTTGGCACACAGTTCTGAACGCGATCCGTTTGGTTGCATTACTGCACAACTAACGGACTGCCTTCAGGGCGTGATTCTGACCGTTTCTCCCGCTTTGCGGGTTTATATATATTGTTTTCCCCTCTCTCTTTTTATACACAACCCCAAGCAAAGCGAACCCCCTTCGGTACAAAAACCGAGGGGGTTCACTTTTTTGGAAATTTTATTTCAGCACGGAGCGGATTGGGTTATCCGTAGGGCGCGGGCTTGCTTGCACCGCAGGATCTTGTATCGCGCAAAGAAAATTGGATTCGCAAATCGTAGGGGGCGAAGACTCGGTGCCCCGCAAAAATTTATCGGATTTTCGCTTCTTTGGGAAAATTTATTTCAGTGGCTGTGCGGTGTCGGTCAAGCCGATAATGTAATCTGCCGAAACATTATATAATGCGCATAAATCTTTTAAATCTTTAATAGAAAGCTCTGCACGTCCGTTTTCTAAATGGGCATATCCTTGTTGGGACTTGTTCAGAATTTTTGCAACCTGTGCCTGTGTCAAATCGTGATCCTCACGTAGACTGCGAATCCGAAGCTGTTCGATTTTCATACAAAAGTCACCTCTTATATGAATCTAACATACTCTGAACCTGAGTATTGGCATTTACTCAATATTTGAGTAAAATGGTTGAAAAGTAAAAGAAGCAGGAGATGTATATGAAATCCGTATTACAGGAATTTTACAGGGGCAATTTTGTGCCCTGTAACCGTGAATTTGAAAACAGCGGTGCGGCGAGAATGTATCGAGAACTGCTGCAGAAGCAAGAAACCATATACAAACGGTTGGAAACTTCGTTTGATGCGCAGCAGGCAAAAGATTTTCAGGCATATTGTGCGCTTCAGGCGCAAATGGAAGCGGAAGAACAGGAAGATTTGTTTTTATATTCGTTTCGGCTCGGTGCGCGGTGGGAGCGCGAACTGTTTTCTCGGCGCACAGACGGTATCGTAAAAGAACCGTTTTAAAAGAGATCGTAGGGCGCGGGCTTGCTCGCGCCGCAGGATCTTGTATCGCGCAAAGAAAATTGGATTCGCAATTTGTAGGGGTCGCTGTTCTCGCCTGCCGGCTCGGTCGGTGCTTCTGCATACTTCCGTATGCAGAGGTCTCCACCGGAGACCCGCACCCCGCCCCTACGGGGGTAGGGCGGGGGCTTGCTCGCGCCGTTTTTTTGTTTGTGCTGACTTTTCGGTTGCTCGGGCGATTCGTGAATCGCCCCTACAGGCGTAGGGAACAACCTCTGTGTTGTTCCGTGAAGTTTCAGAAGATTTCAGCGGGTCGCGGGCGAACGCAGTTCGCCCCTACAGGCGTAGGAAAGGACCGAAGACGCGTTCCGTAAAGTTCACACAAAATAAATTGAATCTGCGCGTAGGGACGGACGTCCCGTCCGTCCGCGGGTCGCCGAGGTCGGCGACCCCTACGGGTTGCGTTTCACCATTGGGTTTGCGCCAAAATCAACCGTGCTCGGGCGATTCGTGAATCGCCCCTACGGGTTGCGATTCATCGTTTATTTGTTTTGATTTTTGCGGGCGCGCAATGCGCGTCCCTACGGTCGGGTAGGTGTAGGGCGGGGGCTTGCTCGCGCCGTTGATGCGCTCGGGCGGATGAAGTTACGGCTTCGCCATTACCCTTTTGTCGCTTCGCGACATTTTCCCTAAAAGGGAAATCTTCATCCGCCCCTACGTTATCCTACTGCAAAAGAAACCCCTTAGATTTTCAGTTTCTGAAAATCTAAGGGGTTGTTTAAATGCTTTTTGTTTTATGCGCGTGTAATGTGCGTGAAAATTATTCTGCGTCGCCTTCGTCGCAATCGCAGTCACAGCCGCAATCGCAGTCGCAGTCTTCCAGCTCAAATTCAAGCTTCTCGCCGCAGGCGGGGCAAGCCGCAAAGCCTGCGTCAATGTCTTCGCCGTCAAAGAAGACGGTTTCGCCGCAAGCGGGGCAGTCTACCTCGTAAACGTCCTCGTCATCGTCACAGCAGCAGTCATCATCGCAGTCGTCTTCGTAAACAAATTCCTCCAAATCGCTGAGGTCTTCGTCTACTGCATCGACCTGCTCGGTGAGCATAGCGACTTCATCCTCTAAATCGGATACGGTCAAAGAAAGGTCGTCAATCACATCAAGCATCGCTTTGATGATTTTGGTGGTGTCCTTGTCGTCATCGAGGTCAAGACCCTCAAAAAGGCCTCTGAGATATGCGGATTTTTCCGTAACAGTCATTTTGATTTCCTCCTGATTCAATTTATGCGCGGGACATATACTCGCCGGTTCTGGTATCGATGTTGATCATTTCGCCCTCATCGATGAACAGCGGGACTTTAATCTCCGCACCGGTTTCAAGTGTTGCGGGCTTGGTAGCGTTGGTTGCGGTGTCGCCCTTGAAGCCGGGGTCGGTCTTCGTAACTTCGAGAGTTACGAATGTCGGCGGTTCCACGCCGAACACCTTGCCTTTGTAGGAAAGGATTTTGCACGCCATATTCTCTTTGACAAATCTGAAGTTGTCGGAAAGGTCGGACGCGTTAATCGGTACCATATCATAGGTTTCGGTGTCCATAAAGTAGTAAAGATCGCCGTCGTTGTAGGAATATTCCATTTCTTTTCTTTCAATGAAAGCGGTCGGGAATTTTGCCGTCGGGTTGTAGCTCTTTTCTACCACGGCACCTGTAATTACGTTTTTGGTTTTGGTGCGTACGAACGCAGCGCCTTTACCGGGCTTGACGTGCTGAAATTCTACGACTTGCAGAACCTGCCCGTCCTCCTCAAATGTGACGCCGTTTCTGAAATCACCTGCTGTAATCATATTTTTATCCTCCGTTTTTAGACTGCGCAGACTTACGCCTAAAATACACAGTCGCATACTATCGTTACTATTTTATAGGATTGCTGTATATTTTTCAAGCCCTTTTTTACAGAATTATGAGCTCTTTGGGACATTGTGCCAAATTTTCGCACCCGTCGGACGTAATCAGCGCCATATCTTCGATGCGCACGCCGAATGCACCGGGCAAATAGATGCCGGGTTCGTTGGTGATGACATTGCCGATTTCGAGTATACTTTCCGCACGAGGGGAGAGATTTGGGAATTCGTGAATCTCCACACCGACGCCGTGCCCGGTGGAATGTGTGAAGTATTCCCCGTAGCTTGCCTGTGTGATGACATCGCGCGCAATCCTGTCTGCCTCACGGCAGGAAAGCCCGGGCTTTAAGGCGGCAAGCACGGCTTCCTGTGCACGCAAAACGGTATTGTATACCTCTTTTTGCCGTTCGCTCACCGCACCGACTGCGACGGTACGCGTCATATCGCTGTGGTAGCCGTCCACTACAGCACCGAAATCCATCGTGATAAAATCGCCGTTCTGCACAATATTGCCGTCGGGTACGCCGTGCGGCATCGAGGATTTTTTGCCGCTGACGGCGATGGTTTCAAACGAAAGTGCCTGTGCACCGTGCGAAAGCATATAAAAATCCAGCTCCAGCGCGATTTCCTTTTCGGTTTTACCGGGGGTGATAAAGCCGAGAATATGGTCAAACGCCGCCTCTGCGATGCGCTGTGCCGCTTTGATTTTTTTAATCTCCTGCGGTGTTTTGACCATACGGAGTGTGCGGATGATTCCGTCTAAAAGCGGGTCGGGAATTAAGTCGGCGGGCTTCAGGAAATCGCTGTACTTTGCGAATTCCGCCACGCTGATGCGCTCGGTTTCTACAGCGACCTTGGAAACACCCATTTCCGCAAAGATATCCGCAAGCTGTGTGCCGACCGACGCCTGCAGTACGACTTCACAGCTTGTAACTGCATTTTGCGCCGCTTCAATGTAGCGGCCGTCCGTGATAAATACCGCGCGGTCTGCGCTGACGAGCAAAAATCCGTCACTCGACGCGAAGTCCGTAAAATAAAAGCGGTTTTCGGGGGAGGTAATCAGCGCACCGTCAAAGTGCTTGGTTTCCCGTATCCGTTTCTGCAAATCTTTAATCATCATAAACACCGTACCCATGCATTTTTTCAAATTCTGCTAAAATCGGTTCTTCGCGCTTTTCTTTCCACGCATAATAGTGCGGATACAAACTTTTCATCGGAATAGGGTCTATACGCACGGCAATCGCGCCGCAGCGGTTTGCCGCCTTCACATCGGAGAAAAGCTGATCGCCGAGCATTGCAAGCTCCCGAATGTCTACGTGCATACGCCGTGCGGCGCGGTGCAGACCGTTCGCATACGGCTTCATCGACAGCGAAACAAACGGCAGTCCGAATTTTTTGGCAATCGGACCGACGCGGAAAATCGTGCCGTTGGAGATAATTGTAATCGGGAAGCCCGCCGCACGGATGGAGTCAATCCATTCCTGTGCGCCGTCAATGAATTTCAGCGTGCCGTCGGGGGCTAAGGTGTTGTCAATATCCAAGCCCACGGCTTTTGCACCCATTTTATGAAGATCCTCGGGGGTAATGTCCAAAACAGACCGAAAGCGGTATTTCGGCATCAGTAAAGCGTTGTTTTTCATAGCAATGTCACCAAAAAAGAAAAACGGGCAAAGCCCGTTTTCCCCTTCGTTTTTTACTTATACTTTCTTTTACGAGCGGCTTCTGATTTTTTCTTTCTTTTTACAGAAGGCTTCTCGTAATGCTCTCTTTTACGAACTTCTTGAATAACGCCGTCACGAGAGGTTTGTCTTTTAAAGCGACGAAGCGCGCTTTCCAAGGACTCGTTGTCCTTGACTTTTACCTGGCTCATCTTATTCCCTCCCTTTACTTGTTGAGATACCCCACAATTATAACGCAAGGTTTTTCCCGTGTCAAGCAAAAAACCGCAGATTGTTTCGTCTTTTCTGCAATCTTCCGTGAATTTTGTCGGATGTACGGAAAAACTGCACGGTTTGTTTACAATTTGTTCACAAATCTGTATGTAAATTGCAATAATCGGGTGGTATTCTATCCTCACAAGGCAGGGATGAGTCCCCTGCATATCGCACCGTATTTGCAGTGGTGAGCAAATACCGCGATCCTATTTGTCTGATATCCTTCCGAAACCTCCACGCTGCGGCGTTGGGGGTTTCTCTCTTTTTGGGGGAAATCCAACGGTGATGCACAACCCCGTAGGGGCGATTCACGAATCGCCCGCAACAGCATTCGGTTTTTCTCAATCTAACGGTAATGCGCAACCCGTAGGGGCGAACTGCGTTCGCCCGCAAGCGGACAGCCGCGAGGGCTATCCCTACGGTGTGCAAAACAACATACCGAACCGCAGGGGCGGGGTGCGGGTCTCCGGTGGAGACCTCTGCATACGGAAGTATGCAGAATCATCGACCGAGCCGGCAGGCGAGACCTTCCGTGCCCGCCCGAGCAACCTTGCAAATTTGCGCAAACGAAACGGCGATGCGCAACCCGTAGGGGGCGACGACTCGGCGCCCCGAGTACGGTTGGACTTTGCACAAACCCAACGGCGGTGCGCGCCCGCGGACGGACGGGACGTCCGTCCCTACGCGCAAGTCCAATTCACTTTGCGCTGTGTGAGATTCTTCACCTGCGGTTCAGAATGACAGGTTTATGCAGACTCCGCGCAAAACGTAAATCAAACTCCGCGCAAAACGTAAATCGGATACCCCCCCTTGACATTTTCCATAGAAATGCGGTATACTTACGCTTACAAAATGAAAACGATTTTCAAATTCAAATTCGGAGCGCGCAGAAATGGCATATAAAACACGGCAAAGTGCAGAGATATTATCTCTGCTCGCGCAGAATCGGGAGCGGCATCTCACCGCTGAAGAAGTGTACCTTTCTCTGAAAAACAAAGGGGAACAGATTGGGCAGACCACGGTCTACCGTCAGTTGGAGCGGCTGTTCTCCGAGGGGCGGGTGCGCAAGTTTCTCGGGGCGGATGGGCACGGCGCGTGCTTTCAATATGCAGAGGACGGCGAGGTCTGCCGTGCGCATTACCATTTAAAATGTATTTCGTGCGGCTGTCTTTTGCATGCGGAATGCGAGTTTTTAAACACGCTTTCCGAACACATACAAAAAGAGCACGGATTTACGGTGGACAACGGACGCACGGTATTTTACGGGCTGTGCGCCGAATGCGCCGAAAAAGGAGAAACACTGTGATTCAAAGCTTACACGCGGGTGCAGAGATGTCTTTAGATATTGCGGACATCGTATTGGACACCCTTTTGGATTCTTTAAAAATTTTACCGTTTCTATTTTTGGCATTTGTAATTATAGAGCTGTTGGAGCACCGCGCGAACGGCAGAATTGAGCGCTTTTTTGCCACGGCGGGGAAAGCGGGCCCGGCGGCGGGTGCGTTGCTAGGCTGTGTGCCGCAATGCGGATTTTCCGTGCTGTGTGCCAATCTGTATTCGGGCGGTGTCGTGACGCTTGGCACGCTGATTGCGGTTTTTCTTTCCACCTCGGATGAGGCGGTGCTGTTGCTTGCCGCTGCACCGCAGCAGCTCCCCGCATTGCTGAAGCTTCTGCTTTGTAAGGTATGTATTGCCGTCGCGGCAGGCTATCTTGTGGACTTTTTCGGGCGCAAAAAGCATCGGCAAGGCGTCGGCAGCCTGCACGAGATTTGTGACCACGAGCATTGCGGATGCGAAAAGCACAAGGGCATTTGGATTCCCGCGCTTTTGCACACGGTAAAGATTTTCGGTTTTTTACTGTTGTTTACCCTTTTGTTGAATTTTTTGGTTGCGTGGCTTGGGCACGAGCGGTTGGAAGTACTGTTGCTGCACGATTCGTTTTTACAGCCCTTGGCGGCGGCATTGCTTGGATTTTTACCGAACTGCGCGGCATCTGTGCTGCTGACGCAGTTGTATTTAGAGGGCACGCTCAGCTTCGGTGCGGTAGTTGCGGGGCTTTGCACGGGTGCAGGCGCGGGACTTTTGGTATTGTTCCGAGAGAATCGGCACGTGAAAGACAATCTGAAAATTATGGCGATTTTATATGCCGTTGCCGCCGTTTCAGGTGTAGTTTTGCAGGCGGTGGGGATTTAACCACGCGGTGTATTCTGTGCTTACACCGACAGCGAATCACAACCCGTAGGGGCGCCCGCGCCCGCGGGTCGCTGAGGGTGCGGGTGTCCGGCGGACACCTCTAAGCGAAGCTTAGAAGCACCGACCGAGCCGGCAGGCGAGAACAGCGTCCCCTACAATTTGCGAATCCAATTTATATTGTGCATAACTTCACGGAACAACACAGAGGTTGTTCCCTACGTTTGTAGGGGCGATTCACGAATCGCCCGAACGCGGTTGAGATTTGCGCGAACCCAACGGCGAAACGCAAATCTCGTAGGGGCGAACTGCGTGTCAACGGACGGACAAGGATGTCCGTCCCTACCACACTCAGAATAACAAAAAAGGTGTTATGATGACCAAAGAAAGCTATTTGCGCCTCGGTGCGCCTTTTCGAAAAAATGCGGTACTTCGCCGTTTGCTTGTGTATACGGATTTAATTTTGACAGGGCTTGTGTATCTGTCCTATCCGATTTTGCTTTGCGTACTGCTTTTCACAAAGGATGCGCGCTTTTGGCGTTGCTTGTTTGTGCCTGCCGTTTCCTTTTTGGCAGTGAGCGGAATACGTAAGCTGATAGACGCCGAGCGTCCGTATGACAAGCTGCATTTTCGCCCGCTGTTAAATAAAACCAAGCACGGGGAATCCTTCCCGAGCCGTCACGTGTTTTCCGTGTTTGTGATTGCAATGGCATTTTATTACACCTGTATACCTGTCGGCGTGGTGCTAACCGTGTTCGGTGTGCTGATGGCGGCGGAGCGCGTGGTCGGCGGTGTGCACTTCCCGCGCGATGTTTTGGCAGGCGCGGCCATCGGCATTTTGTCAGGTGTAGTTGGATTTTTTGTAATCTGAAGATCATGCCTTATTTTGATATCATACGTACACCTTTCGAGAATTTAAATATATTATTGCCATTTGCTACAAAGTATACTATAATAAATGCTGTACTTTTATAGCTGTGTTTCAGTGAAGATATCAGTACGAATATGCTTGCAAAGTGGGTAAGTATATTCGTTGCGATGAATATGTTAACGAACGTAGAAACCGTCTTACATGCAGACTGAATGATATTGTTAAGGTAATTACTAATGCAGAGAAGGGCAGATGAAAATATTGAATTGGGATAGCTTCACATTTATTGATTTATTCGCTGGAATTGGTGGTATTCGATTAGGCTTTGAAAGTGTAGGGGGGAAGTGTGTTTTTTCAAGCGAATTTGATGAAGATGCTTGTAAAACGTATGAAGCTAATTTTGGAGAACACCCTGCGGGGGATATAACAAAAATCGATGCAAATGATATTCCAGACTTTGATATATTATTGGGAGGGTTTCCGTGTCAAGCATTTTCAATTATTGGCAAAAAAGAAGGATTCGCTAATGAAACGTGCGGAACACTATTTTTTGATATTGAAAGAATACTAAAAAAAAAGAAACCAAAAGCGTTTATGCTTGAAAATGTGCGAAATTTGACAGCACATGATAAAGGTAACACCTTTAGAATAATTACAACACATTTAGAGGCATTGGGCTACCGAGTGTATTCCAAAGTTCTTAATGCCCTTGACTATGGTGTTCCACAGAAACGAGAACGCATTATAATTGTCGGATTTATTGACAATGTGGAATTTGAATTTCCCGCACCTGTCGCATTATCGGAAAGGAAAACACTAACTGACATATTGGAAACAGAGGTTGATAAAAGATATTATGTTAGGGATGAAATTAGACTTTCAAGATTAGAACGCCTAAAGGAAAGAGATTATCCTAGACCTTATATATCACATGAAAATATTGCAGGTTCTATAACGCCACATCCTTATTCTTCTGCTTTACGGGCTGGGGCTTCTGCAAATTACATTCTTATTAATGACGAGCGCAGACCGACTGAACGTGAACTTTTAAGAATACAGGGATTTCCGGATAGCTATAAAATTGTTGTGCCTTATGGAAAAATAAAGAAGCAGACTGGAAATTCTGTAGCTATTCCTGTAATAAAAGCAGTAGCACAAGAAATGATAAAGGCATTGAAGACTTATAATGAAACGGAGGTAAATAGCTTTGGAAAAAAGACCGAGATTAAGGGATTCAAAACAATTAACAACGCAGACCCTGTACCCGTTGAATGTGTTTCCTAAAGATTTGATAAACAAGATAGGGAGTTATCTTGTTTATCTGCTTTACATAGGACGGAAAGATGTTTCGGGCAACGATTGGGGTGATGCATTTGCTGATGCAATAGGTGGTACACATCTAGATTCGCCCATTGGTATTGCGGATGTTATATTAGATAAAAATTGTTGGTCGATGAAAACCGTAAAGGCTAAAGACCCATTTACAAGTACAAGCGTTAGGCTGATAAGCGGAAGATGCTCACCCGATTATTCCTATGGCATAACTGATCCCCACAAAGATGTGCAAAAA
The DNA here is from genome assembly GCA_021769885.1 of Bacillota bacterium. GTDB lineage: Bacteria > Bacillota > Clostridia > Oscillospirales > Acutalibacteraceae > Fimenecus. Next base: position 67,729 of record JAETSA010000010.1, read on the forward strand.
ACAGGCGAAGCAGTTCTGAACATATGGAATGAAAGAATAAACATTGCAACCGACCATTATAGTAGGGTAAGAACAAGTATTTTAGTAAGAAGCTATGACTTGCTTTCTTACAGGTTGTTTGAAGAAGAAACACAGAGATATAGAACTACCGACTATCATTGGAAGGTAAACCATAACGGTAATTTGATAGGTTTAGATTGCAATGAAAAGGTTTGCTTTACCTGGCAGCCACATGGTTCACAGTTTACAATTCACACGGAAGTACCAGCAGGAGCTGTCAAGTTTTGTGTGAGAAAGCCGCCAACGTTACAGAAAAGCGATGTTCTTAAGGGTATCGACTTTGATGAAAGTTGGATAACTATTTTTGAATAGCCAGGTTATCAGACGTGTCGCGTCACCATCTACTGTCTTTAGATTTACGCGACAAAATCAAAATAAAGAGTGGAAAATTCTTGGAAATGCAAGAACTTTTCCACTCTGATTTTATATGTTAGGAGAATAAATTTACATATCCTGTAATCCTTTTGCCAAAGGTCTGTAGAGAAGAATGAAAGGAATCTACTGTGACTGCAGAGGGCAAAAAATTACACACCTACGTTATTGCGAGGTGCGTAATTATGACCATTTTTTAGCCCTGTGCGAGCTTTTTTTGCGATTCCATTTTCAAATAGGCGTTGATGAAGCCGTCCAAATCGCCGTCCATCACATTGCCGATGTTGCCCGACTCAAAATTGGTGCGGTGGTCTTTGACGAGCTGATAGGGCATAAACACATAGGAACGAATCTGACTGCCCCAGGCGATTTCCTTTTGGTCGCCCTTGATATCTGAAATTTTTTCCAGATGCTCACGCTCTTTAATTTCCACCAGCTTGGATTTCAGCATACGCATGGCGACCTCACGGTTTTGATGCTGACTGCGCTCCACCTGGCAGGAAACGACAATGCCTGTCGGCAGATGAGTCAGACGCACGGCGGAGGAGGTTTTGTTGACCTTCTGCCCGCCCGCGCCGCTGGAACGGTACACGTCCATTTTGATGTCCTCAGGCGCGATTTCGACTTCAATGGTATCGTCGATTTCAGGCATAACCTCTAACGAGGCGAACGAGGTGTGGCGGCGGCCTTCGGAATCGAACGGCGACACGCGCACAAGTCGGTGAATGCCGGTTTCACTCTTTAAGAAGCCGTAGGCGTTTTCGCCCTCAATCAAAATGCTGGCGGATTTTAAGCCCGCTTCATCGCCGTCCAAATAGTCCAGCGTCGAAACCTTGTAGCCGTGGCGTTCACCCCAGCGGTTATACATACGGAACAGCATTTGCGCCCAATCCTGCGCCTCTGTGCCGCCCGCCCCTGCGTGGAACGTCAAAATTGCGTTTTTGCTGTCGTATTCGCCCGAAAGAAGCGTCGTGAGGGTCATCGTATCGAGTGTACCCTCAAAGTTTACGACATTTTCCTCGCACTCGGGGAGCAAATCCAAATCCTCTTCCTCATTGGCAAGCTCAATCATCACAAGTGCGTCATCATAATCGCCGCAGAGCTTTTCGTATGCCGAAACCTTGGCTTTTAAGGCGCTTGTGCGCTTTAAGACAGCCTGCGAGGTTTTCAGGTCGTCCCAAAATCCCTCTTCGGCAGCTTTCGCTTCCAATGCGGCAATCTCCGTTTTCATTTTTTCAAGACCGAGCGCCTCTGACAAATCTTGCAGTGCCTTTTCGTGCCCTAACAGGCGCAGTCTTAATTCTTCAAATTGAAGCATAGCTACGATATCCTTTTCCGTAAAAATTTTACAATAACTATAGTATTCTACTATACTATTTAAAAATATGCAACTATTTTAAGCACGGAATAATCTCTTTTGCCGCGGCGGCAAAGCCGTGCACGTTTAAGTGCAGACCGTCGTAGCAAAATTCCTTTGCGAGTCTGCCCTTTTTGTCGGCGAGCGTATCGGTCAAATCCAAATAAAATACGCCGCTGTCCATCGCCAACGCTCGCAGCTGCTCGTTGAGTGCCGTAATATTTTTGTTTTTGCGTTTGCCGACCATTTGTGCCGCCGCAAGGGACATATATTTATTTACGGGGTATACCCCTTGCAGTACGACATTTGTATTCGGCAGTGTTTGTGTTGTGATGCGCAGAATTTCGCCGACATTGCGGACAATCTCCTCTATCGGTACACCGAGTCCCAAATCGTTTGTGCCGATTAAAATGACCAAATTGCGCGGTTCGATGTTTAGGGCGTTGGTTTTCAGACGCCACAACAGGCGGTCGCTTGTATCGCCGCTGATGCCGCGGTTGTATACTGCCTGTCCGCTTTTTTGCGAAAAGTCGTAAAAAAGCTCATAGCTGTTGAAAATCTCCGTAATTGAATCGCCGAACAGCACCGTTTGCCCGTGTTTGGCATAATTTTCATTCAGAAACAGGTAGTTTTCCTGCTTGGTGTATTTTACAAGGTCGTAATTTTGTGTGGGTGTGTATTCGGAATCCATCCGCATCTGCCTCCCTGATTCGAAATAGACGTGCTCTGCATTTACTATAGTACAAATTATATAAAAATGCAATCCAAAATCTGTAAGGCTTTGCACAGACCTTGAGGTCTTTTTTGTCGAATACGCTTGACAAGTCGGCATTTATACTGATAAAATATGCATATGTATTAAATTTTTTAGAGAGATTGGGAAAACAGCCTGAAAATGCGCGAAATCGGCGTGCCTTCTACGGTGGCTTTCACAATGCGCGGGAGATGATTCTTTTGCAAAAAACAGGAAGAAAAGTGTGGAGCATACTGCTCTCGGTGCTGTTGTTACTTTCAGCACTGTCGCCGGGGCTTATCGGCGGTGCAGTGGATGCAGTATTGACAATCACACGGGACGGCGTAGAGGTCACCGAACAGCTTTCGGTGCAGGAATACCGTTCCATTCAATTGGGCTATACCACTGCGGGCGATCTGCCGGACGGCACTTACGTCACGTGGGAAAGCACACAGCCCCTGCTTGCAGGCGTGGATGATACCGGTAAGGTAACGGGCTACGACTATTCCAAGGCGGCAATTGTGCAGAAGTGGATTGACGAGAATATCCGCTCCCTGCCGCTGGTCGGCGAAGCGATGGCGAAATCGATTGAAGATCAAATCGCGGCGACAGGTGTCGATTTAGAGGATATGGACACCGCTGTTTTGATTGCGATTGTTCGCGGTGTGGCGGGCGATGCTTTGGCGGACAGCCTCCAGAAAGCACTCGACAGTATGAATGTCGAAATCGTTGCGACGCTCCACGGTGCGGATGGCACCGTGCTTGCGACCGACCGCGTAGAGGTGGTCGTCACAAAGAGCGTCATTGCCGATGTTGCACCGACTGCGGTGCATATTACCAATAAAAGCGGCGTGCCGAAGACCGTTGCTGTCGGCACGAGTGTACAATTATACGGTATGTGCACGCCCGTTCGTTTAAAGCAGAGTGTAAAATGGACAATGGGCGGCACGGTATTTGATACGGAATCCGGCAAGCATGCGAACGTTTCGTCGGACGGTTTGGTTACCTTTACCTCGGCAGGGCAGGTAACAGTTCGTTTGAGCCCGTCGAATGCGTTGTACGCCGCCTTTACCGATACTGTGACTTTTACAGTTGTGGAGCAGTCCGAACTGCCGGTGGAGGACTTTTCGATTACCGGCAATTTAAAAGTGGATGAGGGTGCAACGTCACAGCTCGCCATTACAGGATTGACGCCTGCGGGCGCATACACGGGCGACCTTACATGGACAAGCTCCGATCCGACGGTTGCCGTGATTGACCAGGACGGTGTTGTCACGGGCTTGGACGGCGGCAGCGGGCTTACGACCTACAGCCGTACCACTACCATTACTGCAACTGCGGGCGGCGTTTCCCGCTCAGTGGAATTTACCGTCAGCCGAAAGCTTGTGAATGCGACGATTTCAGGTGTGGAAATTGTTGGCGATACGGTTATTCCGAACAATATTTCCACAACCTATGCAATGAAGCTGACCCCTGACCGCCTGAACTCCAGTTCCTCGGTCAAACGCGAGTGGGGGCTTTTAGAGCCGCTGACGGGTGAGATTGTGTGGGCAACCGCAGATGCACCTGCCGACACAAGCATTGCAACGATTAGCGCCGACGGCGTACTTACCCCGAAGCAGAGCGGCATTATTGAAATTCACGCGCGCGCTTCACAAGGTGAGGTCGTGTGCGAAGCTGTGCTGACCGTCAATGCGGGTACGCCGATTACCAGCTTCTCGTTGGGCTTAGGCGATGGCTTTTCTACAAGCTTTACCGTCAATTTCGGCAGAACGAAATTCTTAGAAGAGGGCAAAACTGCCCAAATCAATATCGAAAATATTTTGCCGGCGGATTTTGACACGAATTTGTTAGACCGCGTGGTGTGGACGAGTTCTGCACCGAATGTGGTATCGGTTGACCAAGACGGGCGTGTGCACGGCCTGGATGCAGGACGCACGGGCTTGCTGACGGATAAACGTGAGGTTACGATTACGGCAAGCGTCGGCGGTGTTTCCTCGTCAATTACCTTTGATTTGCGCGGCGCGACCGTACAGGATTTGGTAGAAGCGCAAATCACGGGCAGTGATTATGTGATTAAGGATTTCCCGCGTTCGTATTCGGCGGCATTTCTTCCGACGAGAATATCGGCAAAGAATGTCCATTGGGGCGTACCCTATGATGACGGCAGCCGTCCGTGGACAGCGGATTGGAGCAGCACAAGCGGCAATCAGCAAAACAGTGTTGCCGCAGTCGATAACAACGGCGTGGTTTCGGGTGTTTCCGCAGGGGAAACGACATTGTATGTATTCGGGCGTGAGGGTACAACCAAATTGGACGGCTCTTTTGTCGAAGCCACAAAGCAGATTCAGGTCGTCGAGTTAGAGCCCGAAAGCATCACCCTTGCCGCCCCGACGCGCAAAAACTACGTCGAGGGCGAAACCGAGCTTGACTTAACCGGCTTAAAGGTTTCGCTCAATTACAGCCGCGAGGCGGTCAGCCAATATTATGATACGACTGACTGGGAGGACAAGGACTTTACGGTTGAGGTCACTGACTACACCGTTTCCGAAATCAATCAGGGGATTTTGGATAACGAGCAGTATATTCTGGTGACGGTCACCCGCGCGGGTGAGGATTACCGCGGTGTGTTCCCGATTCTTTTGGAATCCAAAAAGGTCGAGAGCTTAACGCTTACGCCGCCGCGCTATGAATATGTTGAGGGCGAGACCCGTTTGGATTTAGAAGGCTTAGAGGTCACGGCTAATTACAGCAATGCGCCCTCAGAACCCGTTACGGATTATGTCGTCTATGAGCGCGAATTTGACCCGACGGTTTTGGATGCTGAGCAGAATATTACGGTTTCCTATACGCACGCAGGGGTGTCTGCTTCGGCAACCTTCCCCGTAATTGTATACGGTAAGCCTGTTGTGACTGTGGATACAGGTGCGTACACCGGCGGCTGGACGCCCGAGAATGTGACGCTCACGCTTTCTGCCACCCACCCGATGGACGGCGTGACATACTATTATAAGACTGCGGAAGATGCAGACTGGACGCCACTCGAGGGCAACACTCTGACTGTTTCTGAAAATTCGCAGAACACCTATATTTTTAAAGCGATAAACTCCGTAAATGTGGAAAGTGCGCCGACAGCGGGCACCCCCGTATGGCGTGATGACATCACACCGAGCTTTACGCTGTCGCAAAGCGTGACAAGCATCACGAACCGTTCTTACGCCGTAACCGTAAACGACCTGACACTCGGTGCTTCGGGCGTTCGGGCGGTTACACTGAACGGTGCGGACATTACTGAAAATTATGAGAGCTTTACCGTACACGAAAACGGCGAATACACGGTGCGCGTCACGGCGGACAACGGGCTTTTCTATGAACAGACCGTTACCGTGGAAAACATCGATAAGCTTGCGCCGACTGTAGATACCGTTGAATTGACGCAAAAGAATGCGGGCGGTTTTGCAAGATTTTTGAACAGCCTTACATACGGGAAATTCTTCAAGGAACAAATTGAATTGACGGTTACCGCTTCTGACGAGGGCGTTGCGGGCGTGGACAGAATCGAGTATCGCTTCTACAATGCCGATACCGATACATATACCGCTTGGCGGCCTTATAACGCAAACAGCAAGCCGACGCTGGATCCGAATTTCCGCGGCTATGCCGAGGCACGTGCAGTGGACCGTGCGACCAATGTTTCCGCAACCTATACTTCCGAGGGCTTTATCATTGATAATGTTCGTCCCGCCGATGTGCAGATTACCGCTACCTACAACGGCACCGATTATAACAGCGGCAAATGGGTCTCGGGTTCGGTGGAAATGACTTTGGAAAGCTCGGCATATTCAGGCATTTATGCGTATTATTACCGCGTAGACGGCGGGGAATGGATACAGCTTCCCGGAAATACGCTGACTGCCGCCGAGGAGGGCAGACACGTTTACGAGTTCAAGGCAGAATCCAATTCGACCATGGAAAGCTACGAAACGATGCAGGTCGTGCAAATTGATACGCAAAAGCCTGTCATCCGTGTGACCTTTGACGGCACATTCGGTCGCTGGACCTCGGACGGTGTACGCTTCAATTTCTCCACGGAGGAAGAGAGCCTGTCGGGCATTACCTATTACTATAACGACGGCACGGGCTGGCACGAGTTTGACGGCTCTGAGCTGTTTATCGACTGGAATACGAATGCGCCCTATACCTTTAAGGCAGTCAACGGTGCGGGGACGGAAAGCACCACCTCCGACAGCTACAACGTGATGATTGACGTGGTTGAGCCGGAAATCATTCTGACCCCTGCTGTGACTGAACCGACCTGCACACCGTATGAAGTGCAGATTGAAACGATCGTCGGCGAAGCGGGACTTTCCAAGGTGATGCTGGATAACCGCAACATCACCAACCGCAAATCCTTTATGGTCACGCGCAACGGCAATTATGTCATCACTGCACTTGGCGCAAATGGTATGGTAACAACAAAGCTTTTGACGATTGACAATTTCTATACCCCCGTTTTAGAGGTTACGGATATTGATTTCGGGGAAGCGGTGAAAACAGACAGCACCGCATTCGGCACGTATTACAACACTGTGCCGACCGTCACAATCCATGCGCAGAATACGGGCACAACGGGCGTTTCCCGCATTACCTACCGTCTGCTTGACGAAAATGCAAAGGCATTGACCGCTTGGCAGAATTACAGCGAAGAAGCCAAGCCCGTACTCTCGGAAAACTTCCGCGGCTATGTGGAAGCGCGTGCTTACGACAGCGTAAATAAGGCTTCAGCCGTGTACCGCTCCGCAGGTATCACCGTGGATACCGTCGCACCGACCGCACCGACCGTTACCGCAACGGCGAACGGCACGGAAATCGGAGAGAATGCATGGGCAAAAAGCGCAGTGACCTTACAGCCGAAGTCCGAGGCGTTTTCAGGTGTGGAACAATATTTTTACAGCGTAGACGGCGGGGAATGGCAGCCCCTCTTCGGCAACAGCATTACAATCTATGAGTCGGGTGTGCATACCTGGCAGTTCAAGGCGGTTTCCGCAGTCGGCACGGAAAGTGCTGTGACAACCTACACCACGCGCGTGGACAGCGAAACCCCGATTCTGCAAATCGGCGTGCAGGGTGCGCTCGGCGTGAAAACAGAACAGCCCATTACCTTTACCTTATATACACCGAACTGCCTGTCCGATGTGACCTATTATTACACCACGGGCACGGAATGGATAAAAATGGATGCTGCGACTCTGACAATCTCAGAGGATACGAATGCGGTCTATCGTTTCAAAGCCGTGAATGCGGCGGGCAAGGAAAGCTACGAATCCCCTGCATATCAGGTATGGTTCGAAAAGCCGGAAATCAAAGAGCTGCTGCCGAAAACGGATGGCTCGACCACCTTGGTTGTTGACCGTGACAATGCCGAAACGCCGTATCTTATCGGACTTTCAGCAGACGGCACGACGGTTGAACAACTGCGGCAGGCACTCGAAAATGAAGAGGCGCAGGTGATTGTCAAGCGCGGCGACACGGTGTTAGACGGTACGGCACTTGTCGGCACAGGCTGTGAAGTGCTCTGTGTTTCGGCAAAAGACCCGAATGTTGTGTATGATAGTGTGACCGTGATTCTGTACGGCGATGTCGACGGTGACGGCAGAATCAATACCGAAGATTATGACCTTATGAAAACAGCTTCCGTTGCCGATGCGGCAGTTATCGCCTCGGGTGCATATACGCTTGCGGCGGACGTAAACGGTGACGGTACGGTGGATTTCTTCGATGTGGCAATCATAAATATGCAAATGTCCGGTGTGCAGTCGATTGACCAAACCGTGAAATACTATAAATAAGCGCGCTTTAAGATGAATTCCCCCTCTTTCAAAGGTTTTGTGCCCGCGAAAGAGGGGGATTTTTGCAGTTGTTTTGTCAGATTTTTGCATTTTTATGTATTCGTACAGCTCGATTTCGCCCGAATCCATAAAATCTCAATTTTCCGAGATTTCATATTGATAAATTCTCCCCACGGTGATAAAATAAGCAAAAATGGGGAAATATTGAGTTTTCATTTTTCTCTGTAAGTAGTATTGGAAAAAGGTGATGAACCCTATGCAAATGACGTTTCGTTGGTTCGGCGCAGAAAAGGATACCGTAACGCTTGCGCAAATTCGGCAGATTCCCGGTGTGACAGGTGTTGTGCCTGCGCTCCATTACCTGCCTGCGGGCGAGGTTTGGCCCATGGAGGATATTCTCCGAATGAAAGCGGAAATCGAAGCCGCAGGGCTTACGATGGAGTGTATCGAAAGCGTAAACGTGCACGAGGATATTAAAATCGGACTGCCCACGCGCGACAAATATATAGAGAACTATAAAATCTGTATCCGCAATTTGGCGGCGGCGGGCGTGAAGGTCATCTGCTACAATTTTATGCCTGTGTTCGACTGGACGCGCACCGACCTTGCAAGCAGAATGTGCGACGGTGCGACCTGCCTTGCCTACGACGGTAAGCAGATTGAGGGCAAAAGTCCTGAGCAGATGTTCAAAGAAATTGATGACAATTCCAACGGATATGCGATGCCCGGCTGGGAAACCGAGCGTATGCCCGAAATCAAAGCACTGTTTGAGAAATACAAAAATGTGACCGAGGAAGACCTTTGGAACAATCTGATTTACTTCCTGGAGCAGATTATGCCCGTTTGCGAGGAATGCGATGTCAAAATGGCGATTCATCCCGACGATCCGCCATGGGGGATTTTCGGCTTGCCGCGCATCATCACAAATTTGGACGCACTCAAAAAGCTGTTAAATGCCGTGCCGAGTAAATATAACGGCATTACTTTCTGCACAGGCTCGCTCGGTGCAAACCTCGAAAACGATTTGCCCGCGATGATTCGTGCGGTCGGCGACCGTATTTATTTCGCACATTTGCGCAACATTAAAGTAGAGGGAAGACATTTCAACGAAACTGCCCACGAAAGTGCGGCAGGGTCTCTCGATATGTATGAAATCGTCAAAGCACTGCAGGACGTCGGCTTTGACGGCTATATCCGTCCCGACCACGGCAGAATGATTTGGGATGAGGTCGCGCGCCCCGGGTACGGGCTTTTTGACCGCGCATTGGGTGCGGCATATCTTAACGGACTTTGGGAAGCTGTAGAAAAATCCAAATAACTTTCCGACCCGTAAAATTTTCGGAATATGTTTTCCCGAAACAGAAAGGATTTTGAATATGGTACACGAAAATTTAAAAGGCAGAGTCGCAGTCGTAACAGGCGGCGGCGGTGTAATCTGCGGTGATTTTGCGAAAGCACTCGGCAGACAGGGCGTCAAGGTCGCGGTACTCGATTTAAACGAAGCGGCGGCGCAGGCGGTTGCCGATGAGATTACAGCAGCAGGCGGCGAAGCGATTGCGGTCGGATGCAATGTTTTGGAGCCGGAAAGTATGGAGCAGGCACGCAAGGTCGTCAACGAAAAGCTTGGCACTTGTGACATTCTTTTAAACGGCGCAGGCGGCAATAACCCGAAAGGCACAACGACCAAGGAAACCTTAGAAAAGATTGACCTTATCGAAAAGGACGAAAATGTGAAAACCTTTTTCGACCTTGACCCGCAGGGTATCTCTTTTGTGTTTAATCTGAATTTCTTAGGCACGCTGATTCCGACACAGGTGTTTGCCCGTGATATGGCAGATAAACAGAATACCTGTATCATTATGGTATCCTCTATGAATGCTTACCGTCCGCTGACCAAAATTCCTGCCTATTCGGCGGCGAAAGCGGCAGTGAAAAACTTTACGGAATTTATGGCGGTGCATTTTGCCGAGGTCGGTATCCGCGTGAACGCGATTGCGCCCGGGTTCTTCTCGACCAATCAGAATAAAACTCTGCTTTGGAACGAGGACGGCACACCCACAGCACGTACAGAAAAAATTCTTGCCGCAACCCCGATGAAGCGCTTCGGCGAAACAGAGGAATTGGACGGTGCGCTGCTTTTCCTGTGTGATGAGGCGTATTCAAGCTTTGTAACGGGGACAACTATTATTGTAGACGGCGGCTTTAACGCGTATTCAGGCGTGTAAAAGGAGAAAATAAGATGGATTTACAGTTAAAAGAACAGGGCACATATGCCTATGATATGATTTCCTTGGGCGAAATTATGCTGCGCTTAGACCCGGGCGAGGGGCGCATCAAATCAGCGCGTTCCTTTCGTGCGTGGGAGGGCGGCGGCGAATACAATGTTGCGCGCGGACTGCGTCGGTGCTTCGGGATGAAAACGGCGGCAGTGACTGCCCTTGCGGACAATGAGGTCGGCAGACTGGTAGAGGATTTTATGCTGCAGGGCGGCGTAGATACCTCGTTTATTCAGTGGAGACCCTATGACGGTATCGGCAGAACCGTCCGCAACGGTTTGAACTTTACCGAGCGCGGCTACGGCATCCGCGGTGCGGTCGGTGTGTCTGACCGCGGCAATACAGCGGCTTCGCAGTTAAAAGCGGGCGACATCGATTGGGAATATATCTTCGGTACGCTGGGCGTACGTTGGCTGCATACGGGCGGCATTTTTGCCGCACTGTCCGATACAACGGCAGATGTCGTGATTGAAGCGGTCAAAACAGCGAAAAAGTACGGTACGGTGGTTTCCTATGACCTCAACTACCGTCCGTCTTTGTGGAAAGACATCGGCGGCAAGGAAAAGGCACAGGCGGTCAACCGCGAGATTGCGAAATATATCGATGTGATGATCGGCAACGAAGAGGACTTCACCGCATGTCTCGGCTTTGAGGTCGAGGGCAACGACGAGAATCTCAAATCCCTCAACATCGAAGGCTATTACAAAATGCTCGGTGAGGTCGTAAAGGTGTATCCGAATTTCAAGGTGATTGCAACGACCTTGCGCACCGTAAAAACCGCAACCGTCAACGACTGGTCGGCAATTTGCTATGCCGATGGCAAGGTCTATAACGGGCTTTCGCTCCCGAATCTTGAAATTCTCGACCGCGTCGGCGGCGGTGACAGCTTTGCTTCGGGGCTGATTTACGGCTTAATGACCACAGGCGACCCGCAAAAAGCCGTCAACTACGGCGTAGCCCACGGCGCACTCGCTATGACCACCCCCGGCGACACCTCTATGGCGTCCCTCAAAGAGGTCGAAAATATCGTGAACGGCGCAGGCGCAAGAGTGCAGAGATAGTTTCTTTTTCCGCGTGGCTTCGTTGTGTTCGGCTTGCCATGCAAAAAAATAAATCTACCTTTGTGTGAACACTTGCATAATTTTAAATTCTCATTTTTGGAGTGAATGATATGGACAAGGAAAAAATCATTACCCGCATTCAGGACTGCGGCATTGTTGCCGTGGTGCGTGCGGAATCCGTGGACAAGGCAATCCGCATTACCGATGCGTGCATCGAGGGCGGTGTGGCGGCAATTGAATTGACTTTTACCGTGCCGCACGCGGACAAAGTTATTGAAGAACTGGCAAAGCGTTACAGCCCCGAGGACATTATTCTCGGCGCGGGTACGGTGTTAGATGCCACCACGGCACGGATTGCGATGCTCTCCGGCGCGGAATATATCGTCAGTCCTGCGCTTGACCTCGACACATTGCACCTGTGCAACCGCTACAGAGTGCCGATGATGCCGGGTATTATGAGCGTGCGCGAGGGTCTCCTCGCCATGGAAAACGGGGCGGATATTTTGAAGGTGTTCCCCGCAGACCTGTTTGGACCGAAGATTATCAAAGATATCAAAGGGCCGATTCCGTATGCAAAAATGATGCCGACAGGCGGTGTGGATGCCGATAATGTTGGCGAGTGGATTAAAGCAGGTGCAGTTGCCGTCGGCGCAGGGTCATCGCTTACCGCAGGCGCGAAAACAGGCGACTATAAGAAGATTACCGAAACAGGTAAAAAATTCGTCGCAAACATCAAAGCAGCGCGCGCAGAGCTTGCGGCGAAATAAAATTCTTTTTAAATACCAAATAATGCTCCCTCTTCGAGGGCAGACTCCCTCACACTGTGAGGGAGATGTCACGAAGTGACAGAGGGAGACCGCTGCTGTCAGCGGCTGTCGAGCGAAGCGAGACTGAGGGAGTCCCCTCTGCTTTCGCAAATGCTTTAAAGCAACAGAAAGATACCGCTTTGTGCGGGAATCTTTATCTGCCTGCGGGTCGCCGGCGAAACGACCTAACGGTGATATATCCGTCAAAAAATTTCTCTTAATTTATAAAGAGAGATGTAAAAAATACATAAAGGGAGAAAATACATATGGAAAAAACAGTTTTGGTAGAAACCTCTGCGCGTCACGTACACGTGACCAAAGAAACCTTGGAAACCTTGTTTGGCGCGGGCTATCAGCTCACCAAGAAAAAGGATTTGTCTCAGCCGGGGCAGTTTGCCTGTGCAGAGCGCGTACAGGTTATCGGACCGAAGGGCAGCTTCCCCGCAGTTTCGATTTTAGGGCCGGAGCGTCCTGCGGATCAGGTAGAGATTTCTGCTTCCGACGCACGTTCTATCGGTGTAGTTGCGCCCGTTCGTGAGTCCGGCGACATCGCAGGCAGCGGTGCGTGCAAATTGGTAGGCCCGAAAGGCGAAGTCGAACTGAAAGAGGGCGTCATCGTTGCAAAACGCCACATTCATATGACCCCTGAGGATGCAGAAAAATACGGACTTTCCGACAAACAGGTTGTATCTGTCGAAATCAAATCAGCGGAGCGTTCGCTTGTGTTCGGCGATACTGTCGTGCGCGTCAGCCCCAACTACGCGCTTGCGATGCATATTGACACAGATGAATCCAATGCCGTAATGGCACCTGCGGGTACACTCGGCGTGATTCTGTGAGGAGAAGTTCCGAATGACGCAAAATTTCACAAAATCGAATACACGTGTTAAAAATTCCGTGCGTGAAATCGTCCTGTGCGGTATGTTTGCCGCAATTACGGCGGTGCTTTCGCAAATCTCGATTCCAATAGGGCCTGTGCCGATATCCTGCTCTTGGATTGCAGTGTTTTTAACAGGACTTTTGTTGCCGATGCGCCCCGCGGTGCTGTCACAGCTTGTATATTTGTTGCTTGGTGCAATCGGCGTGCCCGTATTCGCGGGCTTTCAGTCGGGCGTGGCACGCCTGGCAGGCCCGACGGGCGGCTATTTGCTTGCATACCCGATTATGGTGCTTATTATTTCCGCTATGATGAAGGTCTACGACAAAAAACTGGGGGAGAAGCCTATGGCACTGCGCGCCCTGTTCTTGGTCGGTGCGCTTGTTCTCTCTGCTGTTGTTTGCTATGCGAGCGGTACGGCATGGTTCATGGTGTTTTCGGGCTCGTCTTTTGAAAAAACGCTGACGCTCACCGTATTACCGTTCCTTGCAGGCGATACCGCCAAAATCGTGCTGTGCACCGTCTTAACCCTTTCTGCAAGACCCCGTTTGAAAAAGGTTATGAAATAAGAGTCGGCTTATACTTCTAAAAATGAAAAACACCCGCGTATTTCTAAGCTATGAAATACGCGGGCGTTTTTTGCCTTTACTTGTTATACAGCTTCTCGTCGTCTATCGGAATTTCACCGTTTTCCGTTTCGTATGCGCGTACGCATTGCTGTGCAAGAAATTCCAACTGCGCATTTAACGAGCGCATATTCTCTTTGGCAACAAAAGAGATTTTGTAAAGCAATTCGGGCGTAAAGCGAATGCCTGTTTGAATTTTATTTGTCATAGTGATAACACCTCGCAATCTGTTTGATAACAGTATACGGAATTTTTGCTTACTTTTATACAAACAGTATGATAATATAGTGTTATCACTAAGACGGAGAAGATATATATGACAACAGATGAAGAATTGCAGATATTATGTCAAAAAATTTACGCTTTGCGTGTGCAAAATCAGCTTTCTCAGCAGGAAATGGCGCAGAAATTGAGAATCAGCCTTTCTGCGCTTCAAAAAATTGGACAGGGCTTTCCGCCGTTGCAAATGCGTTGCGGTATGCTTTTGAAAATACAAAAAGAGTTTGGCATAAAACCGAAAGACCTTTTTATGCCTTAAGAAGAATGCCGTTCACTGTAGGGGCGGGTTATTCCCCTGACAGGGGAAATGTCTGCGAAGCAGACAAAAGGGTGCCCGTTTTCGGAGAAAATCCACGCCCGCCCGAGCACGGTTGGATTTCTCACAAACCAAACGGTAAATCGCAATCTCGTAGGGGCGAACTGTGTTCGCCCGAAACGGACAGCGAGCCCGGGCTGTCCCTACGATGCGCGGTAAAATAACGCACAATTTCGTAGGGGCGGATGTTCTCGCCTGCCGGCTCGGTCGGTGCTTCTAAGCTTCGCCTAGAGGTGTCCACCGGACACCCGCACCTTCATCCGCCCGAGCCGACCCCCAAATTTGTGCAAACACAAAATCGGCGCGAGCAAGCCAGTGCCCTACACTTACACAGAACGTAGGGGCGCTTGCGCGTTGCGCCCGCGGACGGACAAGGATGTCCGTCCCTACGCGTGAATCCAATTTATATTGCACAAAAATTCTGCGGAACGACACTCAAGGTCGTTCCCTACGCGCGGGTGCGCAAATTTCATTCCGACCAAACAAAAACCGCACGGTTCTTTCCAAAAAAAGGTAAAGAGCCGTGCGGTTGGTTGTATGTAATTTATTATTCCTTGCCGTTCCAGCAATAGGTGCAGAGCTTGTCCTTGTCAATGCCGACAGCTTCGAGCATATCGTCCAAACGGTGATAGCGAAGCGAGGTAAAGTGCAGTTTTTCGCAAATCTTATCAATCATTTTCTGATATTTTTCGCCGTCGGGATCGACGTATTCCTGCAAAATCTCGTCGGTGACCTCGCCACCCTCCAATTCCTGAATTACACGGCGGGTAATCAGCTCCATTTCGGATTTGGAACGGGAGAAATTGAGATATTTACAGCCGTACAGAAGCGGCGGGCATCCTGTGCGGACGTGCACCTCTTTCGCGCCGCTCGCATACAGAAAATCGGTGGTTTCGCGCATCTGCGTACCGCGCACAATGGAATCGTCAATCAACAGCAGGCTTTTGCCCTCAATCAGGTCGTGTACGGGAATCAGCTTCATACGCGCAATCAAATCGCGCTTGCTCTGCTGTGTCGGCATAAACGAACGCGGCCAAGTGGGCGTGTATTTGATAAACGGGCGCGAGAACGGAATACCGACCTCGTTGGAATAGCCAATCGCGTGTGCCGTACCCGAATCGGGGATGCCCGCGATGCTGTCGGGACGCACATTGTCGCGCCGCGCAAGCAGCTTGCCGCAGTTGTAACGTACCTGCTCGACGCTCACGCCCTCATATGAGGATGACGGATAGCCGTAATAAATCCACAAAAACGTGCAAATTTTCATATCTTTACCGGGAGCGACCAGCGTTTTGACGCCGTCCGCTGTGACCACGGCAATTTCCCCGGGACCGAGTTCGCGCACGGCGGTGTAGCCGAGATTCAAATACGCAAAGCTCTCGAAGCTTGCACAGCAGCTGCCCTCTTTTTGACCGATGGCAATCGGCGTTCTGCCGTATTTGTCGCGTGCCGCATAGATGCCCTTGGGGGTGAGAATCAGCATACTTAAAGAGCCGTCAATCAGCTCCTGTGCATAGCGAATGCCGTCAATAAAATTTTCTTTTTGATTGATGATGGCGGCGACCAATTCCGTCGGATTGATTTCACCGCTTTGCATTTCAAAGAAATGCGTGTTGGATTTAATAATCTCCTCCACAATTTCGTCGGCATTGTTGATTCTGCCGACCGTCGTAACGGCAAATGTGCCGTGGTGGGAACGAATCAAAATCGGCTGCGCCTCATAATCCGAAATACAGCCGATGCCGAGCTGCCCTTTCATAGCACCGACATCTTTGTCGAATTTTGTCCGAAACGGTGCGTTTTCAATGTTGTGAATGGCCTTGTCAAAGCCGTTTTCTGCATCGTAAACCGCAAGACCCGCGCGGCGCGTGCCCAAATGTGCGTGATAGTCCACGCCGAAAAACAAGTCAAAAACGCAATCTTCCTTGGAAGCTACGCCAAAATATCCACCCATGTGATCTCCGCCTGTCTAAAAAAATTACAAAATTCATTATAGCAAAAAAGCGCGAAAATGAAAAGAAAAAAATCAGAGAATTTTGAATTTTTTTCGGGGATATTTTATACATTTCCGATATAGCATTTCGTAAAATTCGGCATACAGACTTTGCCGTTTTCCGCATATTTCCCGAACAGGGCTCGGAGTGCTGCCACATAGTCGTGATATGCCGCATCCGTCGGCTTCGGGGCGTAAGATGCAGAGAGATTCCTGCCCACAAAGCTCTGTTCGTCGAAATACAGCGGGAAGTCGAAGGTCAGCGTGCGGTATACGCCGCCCGAAAAGAAATCCGCAAATTCGCCGTCCTGCCGTGCACCGCGCATACCGCCTGAAAACCCTTTGAAATTCGGACAGTAAAGCCGATTGATACGGTCGTTTTCCTGCACGAGTGCGGAATCTTCATCACGGCTGTTCCAAATCAGAATCACCGACCCGTTCGGTCTTAAAATCCGTCGGCATTCTTGCCTGAACGCCGCGCGGTCAAACCAATGAAATGCCTGCGCGGCAGTGATGCAGGCGACACTGCAAGCGGGCAGGGTGGTGTGCTCTGCCGTGCCGTCTACCGAAATATAATTCGGAAAAGCCGCCAGCGCTTCCTCGGCGATTTGGCGCATATCGGCATTTGGCTCTACCGCATAAACGGTACAGCCTTTTTTCAAAAGCATCTGCGTCAGCTTGCCTGTACCTGCGCCGATGTCGGCAAGCACATCCGATGCTGTCAAATGTAGATTTGAAAACAGCTCGTCTATGCATTCCTGCGGGTAAGACGGGCGGAACTGTGCGTAGATTTCGCCTTTGCCGTCAAATTTGGTTTCGTTCATAGATTCCCTCCGTTTTTTATCTAACGAGAAAATACGACTGAAATGCGAAATTTCAGTCGTATGCGCGTGTCGAAAAATCTGCCTGCCTCCCTTTAACCGGGCAGGTGTTGTAAATCGTCCTTACGGATTTGTGTGAATCTTCCACAGTACAGCGTGAATTTGATTCACGCGTAGTGGCGGACTTCCACGTCCGCCGTTGGTTGTATTCAAATCTAACCTTACTCGGGTCGTCGGGACGCCGACCCCTACGGGGATTGTGTTTCGCCGCTGGGTTGTGTAGATGACGTGTTCCGTAAAATTTTGCATTGTGTAAAATAGCTTCGCGAATTGTAGGGGTCGGCGTTCTCGCCTGCCGGCTCGGTCGGTGCTTCTAAGCTTCGCTTAGAGGTGTCCACTGGACACCCGCACCCTCGACGACCCGCGGGCGAACACAGTTCGCCCCTACGGAGTTCGCATATCACCATTGGGTTTGCATAGAATCCAACCGTGCTCGGGCGGATGAAGGCATCCGCCCCTACGGGTTGCGCGTTACCGTCTGGTTTGAGCAAATTTGCAAGGTTGCTCTGGCGGGCGTAGTTGGGAGGATAATAAGGTTTGCCTATTTTATCAAAATTTTTACCACAATTTTTTCTACCGGCTCGGGTGCACTTGTAAAGCATCCCGGCTTGTGCGGTTCCTGCGGATAGAATATTGCAAATTCATCTGCCTGCACAGTCAATTCGCAAGGGGCAACCCCATCTTTTTCCGCAAAAAAGGCAATGTCCTTTTGTGTATCCATAGGTACGGTACAGCGGAGATTGCCGTGAGATGTCCAATACATTTTTTCTGTACCGCAGACAACATATTGCAAATCCAAATACCGTTCGTGTGCTTCGTAATCTTTCTTGGGCGATACGGTTTCGTATTTCTGTACGAATGCAAAGCAGCGGTTGCCGTCCAGCTCGTAGCGTCCGCAGGCAAGCGGATGTTTTTTATAGTTCATAATAAAATCATATGCCAACAGCAGAGTTTCATTGTCGCCTGCGTATCGCGGCAGATTTTGAATATTGTCTATAATCATTGATCCGTACCATCCTTTTCAGTAATCATATGTACATTCAAGTGATTGTAAGTCATTTCAACGCCGCGGGCATCAAATTCCGTTTTGATTTGTGCAAGAAGCGAGAAACGCGCGTCCCAATAGTCGGCGGTTTTGACCCATACGCGCACCACATAACGAATACTGCTGTCGTCATAAGAAAGCACGGCGGCAAACGGCGGGGCAGGTTCGTTTTCAACTGCGTCAATCGCATTCGCTGCCGCAAGCAACGCCTCGCGAACCATTTCCAGCGGCGCATCGTAAGAGGCGGAAATTTCCAAATCGATCCGACGCTTTTCCTGCGCGGTGTAGTTGATGATTTTGGTTGCGATAATTTTGCTGTTCGGCACGTGAATCATTTTGTTGTCTACGGTGGTGATGCGCGTGTGAATCAGATGAATCATCTCCACCGTGCCGCTGATGTCGTCAATTTCGACATAATCCCCGATTTTAAACGGCTTTGTGACCAAAATCATAATGCCGCCCGCGCAGTTTGAAAGCGAATCCTGTACGGCGAGCGACGCTGCCAAGCCGACCACGGAGAACGCCGCAAGCAAAGAGGTTACCGAAACCCCCAGCGTTTCAATGACAATCATCGCCGTAACAAACCACAAAATCAGCCGAACGACTGCTTTCAGGATTTTTTGCAGTGTCGCATCTAAAGAAAAACGCGCGAGCAGGCGGTCAAACAGCCGAACGACTAAGCGCATCAGCAGATAGCAGACGACAAAGGCGACCGCCGCGCTGAGGATTTTCCCCACGGTGAAATTGCCGACGGAATATTCTAAAATCTCGTGTAATTTATCCATATGTACCCTTTATCGTGCAAAAAGAACGGTTGCCGCCATAATGAACTGCGCGGCGTAATACAAGGTGTGGTTAAGAATGACGTTGAACTTTGTGTTTTTTCCCTCGCCGAAATACATCCCCGAAAGCACGAGGTCGGACAACAGGAACAGCAGTCCGCCGACAGACATCACGACCCACATTGTTTGGAAATGCGTCATCACGGCGGTGACCATTGCCATCGTCATCGTAAGCGAAAGGGTAAAAGAGTAAAGAAATACAATCCATTTGAATTTGCCGTACTGCATTTTCAAGGGCTTTTCCAAAAGTATTGCAACGACGGCAATCAAAAGAGCCGCCGCAACAGCAATCACGACGGAGAGCGGTGTGTAAGCACTTGCATTAAACACGGCGGTCACAAAGCAGATGTGCCCGAGCAGGAAAAAGATAAAGCCCGAATACAGGTAAGAGTCCTTATCCTGCAAATAAATCCATTTTAGGTCGAGCCACACATCGCCCAAAAGCCCGCACACAAGACCGATGGTCATCCAGGAGCCAAAGCCTAAGAAGCTGCGGTTTTCGTTGGTGGCCGCCACCGCTGTGGCGATGAAGCAAAGACTGGCTACCGCCTTCGCATACAGTGCCGCAATACCGCCGCGCTTGACGCGGAGCACCAAAAATACAACTGTCGCAAGGATTCCGATTACGAGTAACGCCCAATACACAAAACCACTCCAAGCCTTAAAAAATGTGTGGCTGAAACCCGATGCGGCGGTTTCGCCCGATCTGATTTCAGCCTTACTCTGTTACATAATATACAATATTTTCCAAGAAAATTCAATAGCTTTTAGAAAATTTAATAAAATTCAATGCGGTTCAGTCTGCAAAGTAATCCGCTGCTAAGCGGTTTTTAACATACGGTGCCGCCATTTGCTTGTGCGCGACGTGTAGAGGATGGTTTTGGAAGCTCTGCATCGCCTCTAAGGATTCGAAGGCTGCATAAAAGACAAAGTCACAGTCCTGCCCGACAATGTTTTCGCCGATTTCACAGGATAAAAGACCGTCAATTTTTCCCTCTAAGTTTTTTACGGATGCAGAGAGCTTTTCTAAAACCTCTGCGCGGTTTTCGTCGGTTACCGCGTCGGAAAACTGCCAAAATAAAATATGCTTAAGCATAAAATCACCTCAAGATATATTGTAGCACAAATTTTTTGAAAATAAAGTGTTGACAAATTTCGGGTTTTGTGTTTTAATTTTGTAAACCGATGAAACGGAAGTAAAACTGCATTACGAATTTTCAGCGAGCGGGCGGCGGTGCAAGGTCCGTAATTACGAAGCAGATAAATGGTCCGTTGAGGGCGCATTGAAAAGATGTGACGGCACTTTCCCGTTACAGAAAGAGGAATATGTCAGTATTCCGTAAAGGTGGGCGGCGTTTGCCGTCAATCAAGGTGGTACCGCAGGTTAAAAACTTTTTCCTGTCCTTGTGTTTTGCAAGGGCAGGTTTTTTGTTTTTAGCCGGACGGCGCGAATTTGAACCCGCCTAAAACGGTGGTCTTTTGCCGCTTTTTAGCGTACGGACTCGGTTGGCGACAGCCAACCGTCGCCCTCTGCACCAAAAATCGGCGAAAATCTCATCCGTTTTAGGTCGCAGAGTTTTGCGGGAATAGATTTTTCCCTGAACAAGGAAAAAAGCGCAGCAATCCTGTCGGATTGCGAGCATTTTTGACGCCGTGCAGGGGAAAAGATATCCTGCACACCTAAGTTCAAATTCGCACCGTCCGGCCAGGGGCGGCGCAAGCCAAATCGGGAACACCAACTGACGAAACATAAATTTTTTATATTTCGGAGGAAAAAGAAATGAAAACGAAGAAAATTGTATCCATTGTAATGGCACTGGTTCTGTTGATGGGCTGTATCGGTTTGTTTGCCGCCTGCGGCAAGGAAGGCACGGTCGGCGAGGGCGGCACAACCCCGCGTGATACCGATGATGTTTACAAGGTGGCTATCGTACAGCTTGCGGATAACGGCGCGTTTACCGAAATGCGCGAGGCCTTCATTCAAAGAATGCGCGAACTCGGCTATGACGAAGCAAAAATGACCTTTGACATCAAAAATGCACAGGGCGACCAGTCCACTCTGCAAAGTATTTGCAGTAACCTGAATGATTATGATTTGATTGTGCCGATTGTGACCCCCGCAACGGCGGCAGTTGTGAACCAAGCACCGAAAGCACCGGTCGTCTTTATTTCCGTGACCAATCCCGTGGCTTCGGGCGTTTTGACCACGATGGAAGCACCTGACAAAAATGCAACCGGCACTTCCAATATCGTGCCTGTTGACCGCATTTTTACACTGGCAAAGGAACTGACACCGAATGTAAAGAACATCGGTATTCTCTATTGCTCGGGTGAGCAGAACGCGGTGCAGACTGCCGCAAAGGCAAAGGATTATCTGTCGGCGAACGGTTATACCTTTAAAGAAGTGACCGTTGCAAACTCCGCAGAGGTTGCGCAGGCGGCACAGTCTTTGGCAAACGATGTCGATGCGATTTACGTACCGATTGACTCCACCGTGCAGACCGCGATGAGCGAAGTTGTAAACGCCGCGAATGCGAAGAAAATTCCCGTATACGGCTCCGACCCCGTTATGGTAAAATCCGGCGCGTTGGCGTGCGTCAGCTGCAGCAACACCCAGCTCGGTCAGAAATCGGCGGAAATGGCAGACGAAATTCTGCGCGGCAAAAAGGTTTCCGAAGTCCCTGCGGTTGCGATGGAAGAGTTCCAGTATGTCATCAGCCGTCAGGCGGCAGATACCCTCGGCATTGCAGTGCCGAACGGCAGTAACTATGTTGTGATGGGCTAAGCCTTTCAAAATATAAAAAACTTTCGGGCAGCACACAGCGGCTGCCCGATTCTGTCTATTTTAAAGATATAGGTGATTTTATGGAAATTGCGGCAAGTGCACTGCTTTTGGGATTGCAATATGCACTATTGGCGCTCGGTGTGTATATCACGTTCCGCGTTTTGAATATTCCCGACCTTACTGTGGATGGCAGCTTTACGCTCGGTGCGGCGGTTTCGGCGGTCTTGAGCGTGGCGGGGCATCCGTTTTTGGGACTCTTGGCGGCGATTCTTTGCGGTGCGGCGGCAGGCTCGGTGACGGGCTTTTTGCAGACAAAGGCGGGTATCCACCCGATTTTGGCGGGCATCCTTACAATGAGCGGTCTGTATACTGTGAATATTACCATTATGGACGCGCCGAATGTGTCATTGATTGGTAAGCCCCGATTTTACGAAGCTGTGTATGCGCTTCTGCCGAATGCGGATAAGGATGTGCTCAAAACCGTTTGTGTGGCAGTGATTTGCGCAGGAATTACCGCCGCTTTGATTCTGTTTTTCAAAACGGTGTTCGGACTGTGCATCCGCGCCACAGGCAACAATGAAGATATGGTGCGTGCATCGTCCATCAATACAAATGCCGCGAAAATTACGGCACTCAGTATTGCCAATGCATTGGTGGCACTTTCGGGCGGTCTCATCGCGCAGACCGGCGGCTTTGCCGATGTGAACGCCGGCAGCGGTATGATTGTAGTCGGTCTTGCGTCCGTTATCATCGGTGAAGTGATTTTCGGCAGACGGAGTCTGACACTCGGACTGCTTTCCGCCGTGGTCGGCTCGGTGCTGTACCGCCTGATTATCGCCTTGGCACTTGAAACCAACATATTCTCGGCAAATGCGCTGAAGCTTTTGTCGGCGGTGATTGTCGGTATTACGCTTTGTGTGCCTGCGGTGCGCAAAGCGATTGCAGAGCAGAAAATCCGAAAGGGGGCGCGCAAAAATGCTTAACGTGAAAAATCTCAGCAAAACCTTTTTAAAAGGCACGCCCAACGAGCATACCGCGCTTCAAAATCTTTCCCTGCATTTGGAAAAAGGCGATTTTGTTACGGTAATCGGTTCGAACGGCGCGGGCAAATCCACACTGTTCAATGCGATTGCAGGCTCGTTTTTGTGCGAAGCGGGCAGTATCGTTTTAGACGGTGCAGACATTACCTATAAAAAAGAGCATCAGCGCGCCAAGCAGATTGGACGTATTTTCCAAGACCCGATGAAGGGGACGGCACCCGACCTGACTGTAGAGGAAAATTTGGCACTTGCCTATGCAAAGTCGATGCGCAATCCGTTCACTTCGGCACGCAGACGGAAAGATGTGGATTTTT
Organism: Bacillota bacterium; assembly: GCA_021769885.1. Classification (GTDB taxonomy): domain Bacteria; phylum Bacillota; class Clostridia; order Oscillospirales; family Acutalibacteraceae; genus Fimenecus. Next base: position 91,241 of record JAETSA010000010.1, read on the forward strand.
ACCGCGCACAGCTTGCGCGTCTGGATATGGGCTTAGAGGAGCGTATGCGCACCAAAATGGGACAGCTTTCGGGCGGCCAGCGGCAGGCGGTCACGCTTCTTATGAGTACCATTGTTACACCGAAGCTGTTGCTTTTGGATGAGCATACCGCCGCGCTCGACCCCGTGACGGCGCAAAAGGTGCTGGAAATCACCAAGGATATCGTTTCGGAAAACCAAATCACGACGATGATGATTACGCATAACATCGGGCAGGCATTGCACACGGGCAACCGCACCATTATGCTTGCCAACGGCAGAATCGTATTGGATTTACAGGGCACAGAGCGTGAGAATATCACGCTGCCCGAGCTTTTGGAGATGTATAAGGAAAAAGCGGGCAAGGTGCTCGACAACGACCGTATGCTGTTGTCGGATGCAGAGTAAAATTAGGATGTCATTCTGCGCCGTAGGCGAAGAATCTCCCACAGTACAATGTAAATTTGGTGCACGTGTAGGGAACGACCTTAAGTGTCGTTCCGTGGAGTTTGTTCGGTTTTAACGGGCGAACACAGTTCGCCCCTACGGGTGGGTGCACTGCCGTAAATTATGATGAAATCCTAGGGACAGCTCTCGCGGCTGTCCGTTTTCATTATAGCACAATATGAATTTCACATACGCCCGTTGGGCTACAGGGCTTTTATACTATAAATGTATGCTTGTACGGCATTGGTTTTAGAACCGATTCTCTCTGTCGGAATACAAAAAGAAGAATGGGTAATCCCGCTTTTTCGTACCGTACCGTTAAAAGAAAACCGCCCGACAGCCTCCTTTTTGGTAAACCCTCCGACCCGCAGAACGGTTTTTGCGGGCTTTGCTTCAAGCACAAGATGCAGCTTTTGATTCGGAACGGGCGTATAATCAAATTCATATTCCAAATTTTCCAGCGTGAAGCCTAGCTTGCCGTTTTCGGTGATTCGAATATCGTATGTGCCGTACGGTGCGTCTGCTTCCAAAAGAATCTGCCTGGGTACGACTTTCTGAAATTCAATTTGCAAATCCAGCTTTGCTTTTGCGCCCAGCTTTTTGCATCCGCTGTTTACAAAGCTGTTGCCGCCTGACAGGAAAATGTCTCTTTGCGTTTTAAAATGTGTTTCAGGACGCCGAACCGCATTTCGAACGGCTTTTGCTGTTTTATCAATCTGTTTGTAGGAATGCTTGTCGGTATAAGCACCCCAGTTTTTTTCTGAGAACAGCGCCAGGCTGTCTGCGAAACGGTCATAGATATCCTGTTCCGAAATACCTGCACAGCGTTTGTCAATATTGTCTTGCCAAATGGCATAACAGCTGCCGAGTACCTGTTTACTGCCGGCGGGAAGTGCTGTAAATTGCCCCTTTTCTTTCAGTTGTACGCTGTTCGGCTCGAATTTTCGGAAGATTTTGCGTTTGTTGATATAGTCGTAGTAAGGCGCGCGCTTTTTTCCGCCGCGCGGAACGATGTATACCATCGAATCTACCGTGTTGATGAGGTCATATCCCAAATCATACATTTCTCTGCCGTCGCTCCAGCCGCATGACCAAAGGTTCATCTGTACGCCGTCTATGGCTTCCCGAAGAATCGGGGTTTCGGGGGTATCTTTAATCCAGGTAAGTCCGCCCCACAGGCGAACGGTACGGTGCTGCTTCAGATGCGGAATGATTTCGTTTAAGAATCTGCGGTATGTGCCGTAGTCGCTTAAAAATTCGTCTGCGCCGATGTGTATTACGGTATTTTGGGGAAATACGGGGTTTTCGCCCTCTGTGAATTCCCGGAAGATTTGCTTTACAAAATCCATCGCCGCAGGGTCGGCAATGTTGATATGGTCGGTTAGAGGTCGCTTATCCATCAAAGAGGATACCTCTCCCGTGACCGCAAATTCTGGGAATACCTTGGTAAATGCAAGCGCGTGCGCCGGAACGTCAATTTCAGGCGTGATGTGCACGCCTTGCGTGCTTGCCCAATCGATAAAGGCACGAAAGTCCGCTTTTGAATAGCTGTAATCCCGCGCGGTGGGGCTTTCCCCGTTTTTGTTTTGCAAATCGCTTTCTAAGCGAAACGCCTGATAAGCGTCAAAGGTGCCGATTTCCCCGTTTTGTGCGTAATCTTCTAACCAAATGTAGTTGTCGCTGAGGTGCACCTGAAAGTCATTCATTTTGTAAAAGGACATCGCGGTTACGATTTTGCGAAGCGTATCCAAAGAAACAGGCTTCCTGCCTACGTCCAGCATAAAGCCTCTTACGCGGTATTTCGGATAATCCCGCAGAATGCCGTTCGGGAAGCCACCCTGTGCCATCAGCTGACAAACGGTTTTGCCTGCCCAAATTGCGCCGAGGGCGGTGTATGCCCGTATCTGTATTTTACGGCTTTTGCACTCGATTTCATAGCCCTCTTCGCCCAAGTAGGCGAGAGTACGATCTTCAGAAAACGTGAGGTCGGCATTCTCGGATTCTGTTAATTCTATGCCTGTTGCAAGTGCCAGTTCCTGCACGAAGCCGGTTGCGGCATCCCGCAAAGCACTGTCGGCACAAAAGGTGCGGATGCTTTGCAGTACGCCGCCCGTGGCGTGCCATTGCGCGGGTGCGGGTAAAATCTTCGGCTTTTTGCCGCACGCACCGTAAAGGCCTTTCAGCTTCAACGTGCAGTCCTTTTCAACCACGGTATCCTGCTTTTTGCATCTAAATGACAAAACTGCTGTAGAATTACAAATCGGAGTATGCACAGCAAGTGCATCATCAACCAACTGCGGATAATCTGCGCCGATAAATTCAGCGGTCCAGCCTTTTGTAACGTTGAACTGCACAACACCGTCAGAGACCGTTAGCTTGATTTTGGGAATCGGTTTCTTTTTCATCTGCATCACCTCGGTTTAGCTTATTATAGTATAAGACTTGCAGAGTTGCAATGCTTTAGATTCTTGTAAAAATATCACAAATACAGTTTACCTTTCTTTAAAAAAATGGTATACTATCTAATTATGAAGAACTGAAACCTCGTTAAGGAGATAAATATTTATGAACTTTACGCTGCTGAATCAAAACGGATTGTTTGAAGGCTTTGCGCTGATTACCCGCAGTGAAAAGAAAGTGACCGCCAAGGGAAAGGATTACCTCGATTTGGTGCTTTCGGATGCGAGCGGTGAAATTTCGGCAAAATACTGGGATTATAATGAGGCGACGCAGGGGCAGTTTCCCGCAGAAATGCTTGTGAAGGTGCGCGGTACGATTTCGCAGTACAACGGTGCGGATCAGTTCCGCGTGGAGCGTATCCGTGAAGCTGTGCCGAGCGACGGTGTCAATATTGCCGATTTTGTGCGCTCCGCCGCCTATGACGGGGAGTTTATGTACGGTCAGCTCGTGGCGCGTGTAGAGGCGTTTTCGGATGCGGATTTGAAACGGTTGGTTTTACATATGCTTGAATCCAACAAAAAAAATCTGCTGATTTGGCCTGCTGCATTCAAATTGCACCACGCAGTGCGCAGCGGATTGCTGTTGCACACGCTGTCGATTGTGCGGCTGTGTGAGGGCGTTTGCCGTGTGTATCCGTTTGTGGATGCGGATTTGCTGATTGCAGGCGCTGTCTTGCACGATATTGCAAAGCTCACGGAATTTGAAGTTGGCAATGCGGGCATTGCTTCGGGCTACACCACAGAGGGCAATCTCATCGGGCATCTTGTGAAGGGTGCAATGATGATTGACGAAGCGGCGAAAAAATTGGGCATCCCGCCTGATAAATCTATGCTTTTACAGCATATGGTGCTTTCACATCACGGCGAGCCTGATTTCGGCGCGGCGGTGCGCCCTGCATTTTTGGAAGCAGAGCTGTTGTCGGAGCTTGACTTGATGGATGCACGCGTCTATGAGATTGCCGAAGCCATCGCGCCGTTACAGCCGGGCGCATTCTCGAATCGGCTTTGGGCACTTGAAAACCGCAAAATGTATAACCACGCGCGCGGCGATATGGCGAAAAAGGTGAATTTGGAATAGATTTTCCGCGTCCAAGGGGTGGGCGCACCAAAATATATTGATTTACGGGAGGAAATCTTATGCGCAACCACGAAGTTACCTCGGTACAAAAGCTTTTGAATGTGGACGGTTCTTTGAAAGAGCCGGGCTGGTCACGTCAGCTTTACCAAATCTATGACCGTGCCGACATCAAAGCACCGAAATTCCGCATCAAGGAATGGGATTATTATTTGGTGCTGTGTGACGATTTTGCATTGGCGTTCACGGTGTCGGATGACGGCTATATCGGTCTGCAATCCGTATCGTTGCTGGAGTTCGGCGCACAGCCTTGGGAGCACACCGAAACCATTCTGACGCCGTTCCCTATGGGCAAACTGCATATGCCCACCACAAGCGACAAGGGCGATGTGGTTTATCGCGACAAGCGGCTGAATATCTCCTTTGAAAAGACCGAAAATGCGCGGCACATCGTGTGTCAGTTCAAAAAATTCTATGAGGGCAAAACCTTTTCGTGCGACATTTTGCTCCAACAGCCCCCGATGGATACTATGGTCATCGCAACCCCGTGGAAAGAGAACAAAAAAGCGTTCTATTACAATCAAAAAATCAACTGTATGCGCGCAAGCGGTACGGCGAGCTTTAACGGCAAGACCTATACATTTAACCCCGAAACGGATTTCGGTACGCTCGACTGGGGGCGCGGCGTTTGGACCTATGACAATACCTGGAACTGGGGTTCGGGCAACGGCGTGGTGAACGGCAAGCCGTTCGGCTTTAACATCGGCTACGGCTTCGGCGATACGACGGCGGCGAGCGAGAATATGCTGTTCTACGACGGTGTCGGGCACAAATTGGACGACGTGACGTTCCACATTCCCGAAAGTTCTTACACCGACCCGTGGAAGATTTCTTCGAGCGACGGCAGATTCGAAATGGACTTTGTGCCGATTTTAGACAGAGCCGCGAAAATCGACGTGAAAGCCATTGTGACCGACCAGCATCAGGTGTTCGGCAAAATGAGCGGCACCGCGATTTTAGATGACGGCACGAAGCTCGAAATTAAGGATTTGACCTGCTTCTGCGAACGCGTACACAATAAGTATTAAATTTAGAAAACACAAAAACACGCCGTCCGATTTTTTCGGGCGGCGCATTTCGGAGAGGATACGATGGACTGGATTGAGGTTTTAATCGAAATTGCCGCAGAGGATATTGACCGCGCGGCGGACATTGCAAATATGGTTGTGCCGTACGGCATTTATATTGAGGATTACCGCAATTTGGAGGCGGAAACGTGGGAAATTGCCAATATTGATTTGATTGACGAGGAATTGCTGAAAAAAGACCGCACCAAAGGGTACATCCACATTTATATCGCGCCCGAGGAGAATCCGCAGGAGGCGGTGGCGTTCCTTTCCGAACGGTTTACCGCGTCGGATATTCCGCATCGCATCGACCTCTCTTCCTGCAAAAATGAGGATTGGGAAAACAATTGGAAAGCCTATTTCAAACCGATGCCCGTGGGCGAAAAGCTGTTGATTCAGCCGCTGTGGATTAAAGAAATCGACAATCCCGACAACCGCGCGGTGTTATCTATCGAGCCGGGACTCGCATTCGGCACGGGTGGGCACCACACTACAAAGCTGTGCTTGGAAACGTTGGAGCGGTATGTCAAGGTGGGCGACACGGTGCTCGATACAGGATGCGGTAGTGGGATTTTGGCGATTGCCGCTTTGCTGTTCGGTGCAGAGTCGGCGGTCGGCGTGGATATTGACGAGCTGGCGGTCAAAACTGCAATTGAGAATGGAAAGCTGAACGGCTTTACAGAACCACAGTACCGTGTCCTACAGGGCAACCTTGCCGATAAAGTAGAAGGACTTTACAGTGTGGTCGTTGCCAATATCGTGGCGGATGTCATTATGCTGTTCGCAAAGGACGTCGGGCGTTTTATGCGCGACGACGCGGTGTTTATTACGTCGGGTATCATTGATACCCGCGAAGCAGAGGTGCAAACAGCACTGCGGGAAAACGGCTTCACCGTTGTGGAACGCAACGAGCAAAGCGGCTGGGTGTGTCTGGTTTGTAAAAAAACAACAGAATAAAGATATTACAAAAATGTTTTTATTTTGTTCATTGACTTTTCGGTTGTATATGGGTATAATATCCATATACAACCCCAAATACAAGGAGGATGTTTTCATGGAAAACGCAAAAAAAGCTTTGAAGATCATTGCCATCATTGCGGCTGTTGCGGGCGCACTGTTCGGCGCTTATGTTTTGGTTAAAAAATATGTCGACAGCAAACGCGTTGTCATCGGTAACGATGCGGAGAATTATGTTTCCTGTTCCTGCTGTGACGATACCTTTGTTTCCGAAACCGTTGCGTAACGAGCAAATTGCGATATCACGTAAATTTCCCGCAGTGCAAAGCGCATTGCGGGATTTTTCTGCTTGTCGGTGGGAACATAAACGTGAAAAAAAGAATTATGAAAAAGGGGATTGCGTATTGCGTATGCGGAAGCATTACGAATCACATCCCGAACGGTTGAAAAGGAATAAAAATGCCATTTTATGAAAATGATCAAAGTCCCGAGCGTGCACTGCTTTTGGGTGTGGACACGGGCGAATATGACTGTGAAATATCGCTTGCGGAGTTAGAGGAATTAAGCCGTACCGCAGGCGCAGAGGTCGTGGGGACGGTGTCGCAAAAACTGCCGAATCCGAATCCAGCCACCTACATCGGCAGTGGGCGGATGGAAGAGGTTTGCGCGTTCTGCCGGGCGAATGAGATTGATTTGATTGTCGCAGACGGCGAGCTCAGCCCCGCCCAGCAGCGCAATATGGAAACGCAAACCGATACGCGTGTGATTGACCGCACCACACTGATTTTGGATATTTTCGCCCAAAGAGCGCGCAGTCGCGAGGGCAAAATTCAGGTGGAGCTGGCACAGCTTCGTTATATGCTGCCGCGCCTGACGGGCAAAGGCAAGGCGATGTCGCGGCTTGGCGGCGGTATCGGTACGCGAGGCCCGGGCGAAAGCAAGCTGGAAAGTGACAAACGCCATATCCGCCGTCGGATTTATGCTTTGGAAGAGGAACTGCGGCAAATCGAAAAACGGCGCAATGCAATGCGCACGCGCCGCAAAAAAGACGGTGTCATTGCCGTGGCAATCGTCGGCTATACGAATGCGGGCAAATCCACACTGATGAATTACCTGACCGAAGCGGGCGTACTCGCAGAGGACAAGCTGTTTGCTACGCTTGACCCCACCGCGCGCAAGCTGACACTACCGAACGGGCAGGATATTATGCTGATTGACACAGTCGGCTTGGTACGCCGACTGCCGCACCACCTCGTAGAGGCGTTCAAATCCACCTTGGAGGAAGCCAAATCGGCAGACTTGATTTTGAATGTGTGCGACGCATCCGACCCCGTTTGCGCCGAACACCTCGAGGTGACCGAACGGCTGCTGTCGGAGCTTGGTTGTTCAAAAACCCCGACGGTTACGGTGATGAATAAGTGCGATCGCGTGCCGGAATTATACACGCTTCCCACCCTCGGCAAAACCGTGCACATCAGCGCACGGACGGGCGAGGGGATCCCGAAGCTGCTTTCCGAAATCGAAAAGGCCGTCTGCGCACACACCGCACGCGTGACGCTGCTGATTCCGTTCTCAGAAGGGCAAAGGCTTGCGGAGATTCGCCGTTCAGGCGTTGTGCTGTCGGAAACATTTCTGCCCGAGGGCACGCGCGCCGAGGCGGTTGTGGATACTGCACTGTTAGAGGATTTAAAAGCGTATCTTGTGTGATATGGTTTTCACTGTAAAATGACGGTGATGCATAAACCCCGTAGGGAACGACCCTTGTGTCGTTCCGCGAAATTTGCACAACCCAATGGCGGTGCACAACCTGTAGGGGCGGATGTTCTCGCCTGCCGGCTCGGTCGATGCTTCTAAGCTTCGCTTAGAGGTGTCCACTGGACACCCGCACCCTCATCCGCCCGCAAAAATTTGCACAATCGCACAATCGAATGATAAAGAACAATCTCATGTAGGGGCGATTCACGAATCGCCCGAGCAAGTGAAAAATCAGAACAACCAAACGTCGAAACACAACCCCGTAGGGGCGGACTTCCACGTCCGCCCGAACACGGTCGGATTTTGCACAAACCAACGGTGATGCATAAACCTCGTAGGGGCGATTCACGAATCGCCCGCAAAATCTGTGCAATTTACGGCAACTTACGGACGGACAAGGATGTCCGTCCCTACGCGTACAATCCCGATTCTTTTAGAAAACGCACGCAAACAGCCTCGCCAGCAGATTAAAAACAAAACAGGTGCCCATACCGATTGCGGTGGGGAGAACGAGAGAAACGAGTGTCCATTTTACGGACTTCGTTTCTTTTTTTATAGTCATCAGCGTGGTGGCACAAGGCCAGTGCATCAGCGAAAACAGCATCACGGATACGGCGGTAGTGAGTGTCCAGCCATTGGCGACCAGCAAAGTGCGCAGTTCGGTGAGCGATTCAAACTCTAAAATACTGCCCGATGCCATATACGCCATAATGATAATCGGAAATACGATCTCATTGGCGGGAAGCCCCAGTATAAACGCCAGCAAAACAATGCCGTCAAAGCCGAGCAGTTCAGCGAACGGATTCAGGAAATCGGCACAGACGTTCAAAAGCGTGCTGTCACCGATATGCACATTGGCAAAGAGCCAAATCACGATGCCTGCGGGCGCGGCTACACTCGCCGCCCGCCCGAGTACGAACAGGGTACGGTCAAATACCGAACGCACCACGACCTTCAAAACCTGCGGACGGCGGTACGGCGGCAGTTCCAGCGTAAACGAGGACGGCACGCCCTTTAAAACGGTTTTGGACAGCAGCTTTGAGGCGGCAAAGGTGCAAAATACCGAGAACAAAATGGTCAGCGTCAAAAGCAGACTCGACAGCACCGACGCCGTAAACCCGCTCGCCGCACCGAGAAAAAACATCGTAATAATGGAAATGAGCGTTGGGAATCGCCCGTTGCAGGGGACAAAGCTATTGGTTAAAACGGCAATCAGGCGTTCGCGCGGGGAGTCGATGATGCGGCATCCCGTAACGCCGACGGCGTTACAGCCGAATCCCATACACATCGTCAGCGCCTGCTTGCCGCAGGTGTTTGCTTTGCGGAAATGGTGGTCTAAGTGAAATGCGACGCGCGGCAAATAGCCGAAGTCCTCCAAAAGCGTGAACAGCGGGAAGAAGATTGCCATCGGCGGCAGCATCACGGCGATGACCCACGCAAGCACACGGTACATCCCGAGCACAAGCATATCCCGCAGCCACGGCGATACGCCGACACGGTCACAAACTTTCAGCAGGACATCCTGCAAGGAAAACAGTGCGTCAGACAGCAATGACGAGGGGTAGTTTGCGCCGACAATCGTAATCCAAAATACCAACAGCAACAGAAGCAGCATAATCGGGATGCCCGTTTTTCTGCCGAGCGCGATACGGTCGGCGAGGGCTTGAAAATCCCGTTTATGCGGGCGTGTTTCCACAAGAATCCCCGCGGTCAGATCTTCCGCGGCATACACAAACGCACTCGCAATATCATCTGCAATACGGCTTTCGGAAAATCCGTTTTCCGAAAGCGATTTTTTTATACTTTGGACGCGTGCCTGCAGTTCTGCATTTTCATAAATATCTATATGGAAATACGATTTGTATTCTTGGACTGCCGCGCGGTCGTCACGAAGCAGCTTGAGAGCAAGGGTGCGCGGCGGCATACGCAGATTCGGAATGCCGAGCAGAATACTTTCTAAATCCAGCACCGCTTTTTCTATGTAAGCGGGGTACTCCGTTTGATAGCATTGCGTATTTTTTTCGTGGCACAGCTGTGCAATTTCGGCTTCCAAACGCAAAAGTCCTTGCTTACTGCGCGCCGTCACAGGTACAACGGGCAATTGCAACCGCAGGCTCAATTCCTCGGTGTCAATATGCAGTCCGCGTTTTTTTGCCTCGTCCATCAAATTGATGCAGACCACGACATTCGGCGTCAGTTCTGCGATTTGCAGTACCAGATGCAGATTGCGCGCAAGGCATGTCGCATCGCAAACCACGGTGACCGCATCGCTTTGCAGAGAGGAAAGAAACCCACTGGCGTGTGTTTCTTCTTCAGAGTGCGACAGCAGAGAATATGTACCCGGCAAATCCACCAGGGTATAGGCTTTTCCGTCAAAGCGGTAACTGCCGTAAGCGTTGCCGACGGTTTTTCCCGCCCAGTTTCCCGTGTGCTGGCGCATACCTGTCAGTGCGTTGAACACCGTGCTTTTGCCGACGTTCGGATTCCCCGCCAGCGCAACGGTATAGGCAGGCGATGCGGATTTTTGTGCAGCTGCTTTTTGCATTTAAACACCTCATTTCAAGTAAACATTTTTTGTATCACAATCGCGTATGGCAATGTGCGCGCCGCAAATTCGGTAAATGCTTATATCCTTGTGTCGGCTTGTAAAAACACAGGTGACCTTTGCACCCGAAATCAGTCCCAAATCCTGTAGACGCCGCTTGATGGACGGCTCTGCACGAATCCATCGCACCGTGCCCTGTTCTGCGGGTACAAGTGCGGCCATGGTTTTCTGCTCTGTTTTCATTCTTTTGACCTCCCGAAAGCGCGCGGAATTTTACACGCACCCTATTGTCAGTATATTTTCGAGGGCTTTGGGCGGTGCGAAAATATTTTCGCCGCAAAGCTACCGCATTCTGACAAATTTCTCGGGGCTTGTCCGATATTATGTTAAAGTAACCTTAAAAAGGAGGCATTTTATGCAGGTGCACATAGAAACAGAAGATGCGGCGGCGGTCTGCTACCTCGACGGGGAACTCGACCATCACAACGCACCGTCTGTACGGGAAAAAATCGACGAATATGCTGTCGGCAGTACCCCGAAGCATATCATATTGGATTTCGGCGGTGTGACGTTTATGGACAGCTCAGGGATAGGCCTGGTGATGGGACGTTACAAGCTGCTGTCTGCGGCGAATTGTACGCTCAGCGTGCGCAATCTTTCGCCGCACGCCTACAAGGTGATGCGCCTTGCGGGTTTAGATGCGCTTGTTACATTGCAAAAGCGCGGGGAAAAAGGAGGTAAACAATATGCAAAAGCCGAAAAATGAAGTGAAGCTGCAGTTAGACAGCCGTTCGGTGAATGAGGGCTATGCGCGTGTGGCGGTTTCCGCATTCGCGGCCGTGTTAGACCCGACTGTGGAGGAAATCAACGATATTCGCACGGCGGTCAGCGAAGCGGTAACCAACTGTATCGTGCACGCCTACAGAAACGGGATGGGCAAAATTTACATACGCGTGCGCCTGTTTGACGGCGGCAAAATAGAGGTGCAGATTCGCGACCGCGGCTGCGGCATCGCCGATGTGCAGAAAGCGCGGGAGCCGCTGTTTACCACGCTCGGCGGCGACCGCTCGGGACTGGGCTTTTCTGTTATGGAAAGCTTCTGCGACCGTGTGCGGGTGCGTTCCGAGCTCGGCAAGGGCACAACGGTCACGCTGATAAAAACCGTCAAAGGCAGGGATGCGTCCCGTGAACCGTGATGCGCTGATTTCCGACAATCTCGGGTTGGTGCACGCCTGTGCCAATCGCTTTCGCGGCAAGGGCATCGACTATGACGATTTGTTTTCGGCGGGCTGTCTGGGACTTGTAAAGGCGGCGGACGGCTTTCGCCCCGAATTGGGCTTTGCCTTTTCCACCTATGCCGTGCCTGCGGTGCTCGGGGAAATTCGGCGGCTGTTCCGTGACGGCGGTGCCATTAAAATCAGCCGCAGTCTAAAGGAGCGTGCCCGTACAGCGTCACGGCTTCGCGAAGAAATGACCAATGCGCTGGACCGCGAGCCGACTTTGCGTGAACTCGCGGAGAAAATGGGCGTTTCCGAATTTGAAATGGCGGAGCTTGTGAATTTGGCGTCGCCCGTGGTGTCGCTGACAGAGTTGGACGAGGCAGGCGGCGGGCAGACGGATATTCCCGTAGAATCGGGAGAGGACGAGATTCAAAACAGCTTAGCGCTCGGCGAAGTGCTGAAGCGATTGCCTGAAAATGACCGCAGGCTGATTGAACTGCGGTATTATCAAGGCTTCACGCAAATGAAAACAGCCCAAGCACTCGGGCTGTCGCAGGTGCAGGTATCCCGCCGCGAACGCAGTATACTGTTGGAAATGCGCAAACGGCTGACGGGATAAGCTTACTTTCATTCTTGACAGAAAACACCTTTTTTGGTAGTGTATACAAGAGGTGTGATTATGGAAAATATAAAAACCTTTCATACAAAAAGCAAAAACTTCCGTGTCGGTGTCATTTCCGATACACAGCTGCCGCCGTTTGCGCGTCGCCGTCGGCAGGATGACCGATTTGTACGCCATCTGAAAACGGCACTCGAAACCTTCCGAAACATCGGCGTCGATATGATTCTGTTCGCAGGGGATATCGGTGACGGCGGCACGAAATATGCCTTTCGCACCTATAAAGAGGTGCTGGATGCGGTATACGGTGACGAAAAGCCGATTGTGCAGACCATTATGGGCAATCACGACCATTGGAATCTGAATTTGTTCCATTATACCACAATTTCATTGTGCAAAGCACAATGCGCGGCGTAGCCGCAGGGCGTCAGCCCAAATTGATGATACAATGTTCTCCGAAGCTCTTGAAATCTATGATTTCTTAGAGATTCGTGAGGTTATTATACCGTCTCTGCGGAGCGCGCAAGTGCACAGCAGGTACGGTTCAATGTTCTCCGAAACACTCAAAATCTCTGATTTTGCAAGTGTTTCGTGAGGTTATTATACCCATAATCACCGAAAGGCGTTTGAACAAATCGTCGGCATATCGGCACGGACGCATTATGTTGTGAATGGCTTCCATTTTATCGGGGCTTCGCCCGACAGCGGCAGTATGACCGTCGGCTATGCAAAAACCGTGGACTGGATTGACGCACAGCTGAAAATTGCCGAAGCGGACAGCGTCGGCAAGCCGATTTTTTTGCTGACGCATCAACAGCCTGCGGATACCTGCTACGGCAGTGACGACTGGGGCGAGCAGAATCTCGGCAGAGTTTTGGAAAAGTATCCGAATGTCATCAATATCAGCGGGCACAGCCATTACTCGATTTTAGATGAGCGTTCGGTTTGGCAGGGCGCATATACGGTGCTCAGTACGCAGTCGCTTTCTTATATTGAGCTGGAAGCGGGCAAGGAAAACGGCACGATTCCGCCGAATGCGGACAAAACGCCGATGGGCTACTGCATTGATTTTCAGGATGACGGATTTACGTTTCGGCGTATCACGTTTGACGGCTCGCCGTGCGGCAAAGAGGAAAAGGCGGAGAAACGTTGGAGCTTCCCTTTGCCGTATGTCAATGACGGCAGATTCTCGTTTGAACGCAGAAAACAGGCAAACCGTGCGCCGACGATGCCGAAAGATACGGGCACGGCGGTGCGAGAGGGTGACAATGTGCTTTTGACCTTCCCTGCGGGTGAGGATGACGATTTCGTGCATTCCTATAAAGTCGTGACCGCAGACGAAAAGCCCCTGTATTTCTTCAGCGATTTTTATAACGGATTGGACAGTATGCAGAAAACCGTTTCTCTCGAAGTAAAAGCACCGAAGCGCGGGTGCGTTTATAAAATCTACGCCGTAGACAGCTAGGGCGCAGAAAGTGAGACCTGCACGGTAATCAAAATATAGCCATAGCGCACGCGTACGGAAAGTCTGTCGGATGTTGACAGGCTTTCCGTTTTTTATTACCCGACGGGAGAAAAACGGGAATGAATGATAGGATTCCTAAACTTTGTGGTTGTTTTTCGAAAGACAATCACGGTAGGAAATGCTAAACTTGTAGATAGCGAATGGGCAAAAAACAAATTATTTACTGAAAATATGCGGGTGAATTTGGGTAAAATAACAATATTTGCCCTCTTATACGTTATTGATTTAACAATATATAAGACATATATCTATAGAATTGTTGAAAAATATGATGAATAATTAACAATATAAAAAACCTATCTACGGTCGGATATTTAATATAGATCCGTTGTTCCTGCGAACAATGTGTTTATAAAATCAATAAAAAGGAGAGAAAAACAATGAAAAAAGGCACAAAACTTTTGAGTGTGCTGATGGCGTTTGTGATGATTCTGTCTGCATTTGCGGCGACCATGGCGGCTTCTGCACAGGAGGTTTACAAGCCGACGTACTCAAAAGACGTTACGGAGAAGGACGTTTCGCTGATGCTCGGCGACGTCAACACCGTTGCGGCAAGAGATTTGCTGAACGGGGACACCATTGAAAGCATTTACAAAATGCTTTCGTCAATGAAATCCCTGTTGATGTTGGAGGGTAGTTCTGCAAAGGCTTCGGATAAAGCAGAATTTTATAAGCTTTCCGACCCCGAACGCTTTGCCGATTTGCCTGACGGTCAAATCGTAGCCGATGTGACCGATGAAAACGGCAACATCGTGGAAAAGGGTACGTTGACCGTATTTTTTGAAACACATCCGATTGTGTGCAAGGATCTTGCCGCGTTCCAAGCGGAAGTCAACAAGCTGATTGATATTATCATTGTGGACAATATCATGGCAACCATTCCGTTTGCGTTCCTGTTCGGCGGCGACATTAAAGCGGCGCAGGAACTGGGCAACGGCTTGGACGAAGTCTGCAAAGCACTCGGCGTAAAGCAGGAAAAAACCGCCAATGAGGTGCTTGGCTTCTTAACCTATCAGGGCGACAAGGCGGGTACGCAGGCATATTTGAAGAACATTGTTGCGGCTCTGCTCCCCGACCTTTCCAACAACGCGATGTCTCTGATTCAGCGCGTGGTTGTTGAGGAAAACGGCGTACTGCTTTACAGCGGCGTAACAAAGATTCTGAACAGCCTGAACAGCGTGGTTGCATCGCTTGCTTCCACTCTGAGCGGTTTGGGCGTGGATATTGCTTCCGTGCAGACAACGATTGAAGAACTGAAAAACACATTCGCGGCACTGCCTACAAAGGGCGCGGAGGATGCGAAATACCTCGACATCGAAGGTGTTGTTTCCTATCTTGTCGGCTCGCTGACAAGCGATGCGCTCACCATTCAGTTTGTAGACCGTGCGGAAGGTAACGGCACAGCACCGAAGAGACTGTTTGCGGCACAGTCGAGAGCACTTGTCGCAGTGAAGTTCAGACATATGAAGCTTGAACGCGTTGCCAATGCGGCATCCACTGCGGATGTCGCAAAGATCATCTACGATTACCTCTACGACAATCTGATTGCGGACCGTACCAATAACAATTTGGTGACCATGGCAATTGAAACAGGCATTATTGAGAATGCGCTCGGCGTAGAGCTGCCGAAGGACGTAAAGGACTTCATTCTCGAAGCACTGAAAACAGACAGAGAGCCGCTTGCTGATAAGCTGATTGTGATGCTTGCCAAAGAAGCAGGGCGTGAACTGCCGGCTGATCCCGAGCAGCCCACAGAACCGGAGAAACCCACGGAGCCCGAAAAGCCCACAGAGCCGGAGAAACCCACGAAACCTGAACAGCCCACGAAACCGGCTGAAAAACCCACTGATACGAATACCAACAACGGCAGCACGGTCAAGGATACTGTGAAAATTCCGAAAACCGGCGCGACAGCTATGGGCTTCTCTGCACTTTCCCTGTTATCTGCGGCGGCATTTGTAACCCTCGCAGTCCGTAGCAAAAAAGAAGACATCTAACTCCCCCTATTCATAGAATGAAACCACCCGCAGAACCTCGGCTCTGCGGGTGTTTTCTATGTTTTTGTTCTCACTCGGCGTTTTTGCCTGTGCGGATTTTATAATTTTCTCAGAACAGTGCAGTTGCTCCTACAGGTACACACAAGCCTGTCATTCTGAACGGAGTGAAGAATCTCAATCAGCACAATGTAAAATTGATACCGCGTAGGGAACAACCTCAGTGTTGTTCCGCAAATTTTGTCAGACTTCGGCGGGCGCGCAATGCACGCCCCTACGGCTTTGTGTTTCACTGTTGGGTTGGTGCAAAATCCAACCTCACTCGGGCGATTCGTGAATCGCCCCTACGGCTACAGCGCAAACGCCTGTGGAAGCAATTCCGCCAGTGTGTGTACTTCGCAATCACCGCTGTCGTCACCCAAAACGATTTTAAAATCGGGCGCGCAAAATTCCGATAATACCTGGCGGCACACACCGCACGGTGCACAGAAATGCTTATACGTACCGTCTTTGTAGCTGCCGACCACAGCAATCGCTTCAAATTCGGTTTCCCCTTCGCTGATGGCCTTGAAAATTGCCACACGTTCCGCGCACACCGTCGGAGAAAAGCTTTTATTTTCAATGTTACACCCCTTATACACCTTGCCGCTCCGTGTCAGCAGTGCCGCGCCGACAATAAACGATGAATAGGGTGCATAGGCGTGTTTTTGTGCGTCCAAAGCGCACACAACCAATTCTTGCGGGGTCATAGGCTCACTCCGATTCTTTTTCTTCCAAGCAAATCGTGCCGTGCTCTTTTTCAAAGGCGGCAACGCTCTGCCGAATCATAAATAAAATTTGCCCATTCGCTGAGCGCCCCTCATAGTCGCATATATAGCGGAATTTTCTCAAAAGCGTATCTTCAATGCGCAAGCCGAAATGCCGTTCCTGTTTCATATTCACACCAAACTTTTATGAAAATTGCTGAAAATCACAGAATATATGAGCTTATTATAGACTTAAAATAACTTTATATGTATAATTAGAGCTGTTATAGAGTTATTACAACTCCGATATTTTTTATTTGCTAAGAATGAAAAATGCTTTTGTCCCGCGGTCTTTTCAGGTGGAATGCATAATAAGAATGAAGTAAACGTGATTGGAGGGATACATATGGAAATGTTACGATTCGGCAGCCGCGGTACGCTTGTGGAGTACTTACAGCTTGCGCTGGTGCGTGCGGGATACACCACACTGAGCATAGACGGGGTGTTCGGCGCGCGGACACGGGATGCTGTCCGTGATTTTCAGCAAAAAAACGGCTTGACGCCGGACGGCGTGGTCGGCAGGCGGACTTGGAGCGCGCTGATGCCGTATTTAAAGGGGTATACAACGCACGTTGTACGGGCAGGGGATACGTTTTTCCGTTTGGCACAAACCTATAACACGGATATGCGCCGCATTATGCTTGCAAACCCGACGGTGGACCCACAAAATCTGCAAATCGGCACAACGCTCTACATTCCGTTTGCTTTTCCGCTTGTGCCGACAACGGTCGCGTATTCGTCCTTATTAACTGCATGGATTGTCGAGGGGCTGACGGTGCGGTATCCGTTTTTGCAAAGCGGTTCTGTCGGAAAAAGCGTAATGGGCAAGGATTTGCTGTATCTGCGCTTCGGGCAAGGGGCAAAAGAGGTCTTTTACAATGCCGCGCACCACGCCAATGAATGGCTGACCACACCTGTTCTGCTGCGCTTTGCGGAAGAATACGCCGAAAGCTACGTCACAGGCGGGCAAATCGGCGGTACACTTGCGGCACAGCTGTTCCGTGAATACAGCCTCTATCTGTTGCCGATGGTGAATCCCGACGGCGTGGATTTGGTGACAGGCGTGCTGTCCTCGGGCGGCTATTACAACCGCGCACGGCAGATTGCCAACGCCTATCCGCAGGTGCCGTTCCCGAACGGCTGGAAAGCCAATATCGCGGGGGTGGATTTGAATTTGCAGTATCCCGCGAATTGGGAGGAAGCAAAGCGTATTAAATTCGAACAGGGCTTTACCTCGCCCGCGCCGCGCGATTTTGTAGGGACTGCGCCGCTTGTAGCCCCCGAAAGCTTTGCGGTCTATAATTTTACGCGCGCGCATAACTTTTTGCTGACGCTTTCCTACCACAGCCAAGGGGAAATTATTTATTGGAAATATCTCGATTACGAACCCGACCGTTCACGGGAAATTGCCGAATACTTCGGCGAGGTCAGCGGCTACGCAGTGGAAGAAACACCGTATGCGTCAGGCTTTGCGGGGTATAAGGATTGGTTTATCGAAACCTATAACCGCCCGGGATATACAATCGAAGTCGGCATCGGGCAAAGCCCTCTGCCCGTCTCACAGTTCCCGAAAATCTACAGCGATAACCTCGGTATTTTGGTCGGCGGTATGACGCAGATATAAAAAAGACACGGCATCCGGACGGGTGCCGTGTTTTGCTGTTGGCACTGTTTTTTACATTTTGCTGTTCGTCGGCTTCGTTTTTTAATTTTTTGCCGCAAAACGCGCAGAATATTTCACCGTTGGTAAATTTGCGTTGACACTGTTCGCACTTCATAAAATCCCCGCTTTCAACACGCGATATATAACTATATAGTTATATACAAAATATTATAATAACCAATTGGTTATTTGCAATATAATTATATGGTTATATGCTAAAATTTTAGTAGCTAGACGGCGCGAATTAGAACTCGGTTTTGCAGGATATCTTTTCCCGCAAAACTCTGCGACCTAAAACGGATGAGATTTTCGCCGATTTTTGGTGCAGAGGGCGACGGTTGGCTGTCGCCAACCGAGACCGATAAATCGAAAAGCGGCAAAAGACCGCCGTTTTAGGCGGGTTCAAATTCACGCCGTCCGGCTATGGCAAAGTCCAAAGGTAGGGTTTCAATATGTATTATTATCAGCGTCTGCGGGATTTGCGGGAGGACAGGGATTTAAAGCAAACGGACATCAGCGAATTGCTGGGTATGAAACAGCCGCAGTACAACCGATATGAAACGGGAATGCGGGAACTGCCCCTACATCATTTGATTGCACTCTGCCGATTTTATAACGTTTCTGCCGATTACATTTTGGGACTGACCGATGAATTTAAAGTATTAAAATAACCGCACGCCTGTTATATGGATGTGCGGTTATTATTTTTTTGTTATCCTAATTGGATAGATGCGTAGGGAATAACCTTAAGTGTCGTTCCGAAAAATCAGAATACGCTGACATAGGGGCACAAGCCTCGTAGGGGCACGCATTGCGCGCCCGAGCGAATTTGAAAATCCGGCAATGTAAATTCGATTCGAAAATTGTAGGGGACGCTGCCTTCAGCGTCCCGCGGGCGAACGAAGTTCGCCCCTACGGGGTGCGTTGGCTTTATACCTCGTAGGGACAGCCGGGTACGCCGCCCGCATTTTTTGCACACGGGGCGTCGGGGACGCCGCCCCCTACAAATTTGAAAATCAAATTTACGTTGTGCAGAATTCGCGGAACGCGTCATCGGTCGTTCCCTACAATTTGTTTTCGCGAATTTGCAAGATTGCTCGGGCGGATGAGGGCATCCGCCCCTACAGGGTTACACATCACCATTGGGTTGGTGCAAAATCGAACTGTGCGCGGGCGATTCGTGAATCGCCCCTACGGGGTGCGTTGGCTTTATACCTCGTAGGGACAGCTGGGTACGCTGTCCGCATTTTTTTGCACACGGGGCGTCGGGGACGCCGCCCCCTACAAATTTGAAAATCAAATTTACGTTGTGCAGAATTCGCGGAACGACACAGAGGTCGTTCCCTACAATTTGTTCTTGCAACTTTTTACAAACAAAAACGGACAGCGTGACACTGTCCGTTTTTTGCTTATCATTTTTAACCTGCTGTTCAGCGGGTTATTGCGGTTGCGTTCTGCGAAAGAAATTATTCGTATTTCTTTCTTGCAACGTAAGAGGTGTGCAGGATTTCGTGTGCCTTATGGCTGCCGGGTTCGCCGAGGAACTCCGCATACAGCTGCTTGATGGCGGCGTTTTCGTGCGATTTGCGTTTCGCATTATCCGCGTCGGAACGGTAGAGTGCTTCGGCACGTCTTGCCTTCAAATCGACGAAGTTGCGCACCACGGCGTGCTGAATCGGCTGACCGCCGCCGTTGATGCAGCCGCCGGGGCAGCCCATAATTTCGATGAACTGATAATCGGCAGTGCCATCCTTGATTTTGTCAAGCAAAACTTTGGCATTCTTTGTGCCGCTGGCAACAGCTACCTTGACGGTTGTTCCTGCAACGTCATATGCGGCTTCCTTGATATTTTCCATACCGCGAACTTCTGTGAAGTCTACGCTCGGCAGGGTTTCTCCTGTCAGGGTTTCGACTGCGGTACGCAGTGCCGCTTCCATAACGCCGCCGGTTGCGCCGAAGATGGTTGCCGCGCCGGTGGATTCACCGAACGGTACATCAAATTCTTCGTCAGGCAAATGCTTGAAGAAAATGCCCGCGCTCTCAATCATACGCGCAAGCTCACGCGTGGTGATGGCGATGTCCACATCCGGGTAGCCCGATGCCGCCTGGTCGGGACGCTTGGTCTCAAATTTTTTCGCGGTGCAGGGCATTACGCCGACCACGACCATATCTTTCGGGTCCATACCGAGCTTCTGCGCATAATAGGTTTTCATGGTTGCGCCGAACATCTGTTGGGGAGATTTGCAGGTGGACAGATGCGGAATCAGCTCGGGATAGTAATGCTCGCAATATTTAATCCAGCCGGGGGAGCAGGACGTAATCATCGGCAGGACGCCGCCGTTCTGCACGCGGTCTAAGAACTCGTGTGCTTCTTCCATAATGGTAAGGTCAGCCGCGAAATCGGTATCGAATACCTTGTCGAAGCCGAGTCTGCGCAGAGCCGCAACCATTTTGCCCTCGACATTTGTGCCGATGTGCATTCCGAACGCTTCGCCGAGCGTGGCGCGGATGGACGGCGCGGTGTTGACGATGACGAACTTATCGGGATCGTTGATGGCTTCAAGTACCTTGTCGGTATCGTCTTTCTCGACAATCGCGCCCGTCGGGCAGTTGACAATGCACTGTCCGCAGGAGATGCAGGATACGTTTGCCAAATCCTTGTCAAATGCGGAGCTGATGTGCGTGTCAAAGCCGCGCGCATTTGCGCCGATGACGGAAATGCCCTGCGCGTCACACGCCGCTACGCAACGGCGGCAAAGAATACATTTGTTGTTGTCACGCACCATATGTGCGGCGGAATCGTCGAAATCATAGTGGATGGTTTCGCCTGCAAATGCGTTCGGATCGTCTACACCGAACTCCTTGCAGAGCTGCTGCAATTCGCAGGTCCCGCTGCGTACGCAGGAAAGACAGCTTTTGTCGTGTGTGGAGAGAATCAGCTCCAGCGTGGTTTTGCGCGAATGGCGGACACGCTCGGTGTTGGTGAAAATCTCCATTCCCTCGTTGACGGGATATACGCAGGCGGTCACAAGGCTTCTTGCGCCCTTGACTTCGACCATACAGATACGGCAAGCGCCGATTTCGTTGATGTCTTTTAAATAGCAAAGGGTCGGAATTTCAATGCCGCCGATGCGGGCAGCCTCCAAAATTGTACTCCCTTTGGGCACGCTCAAAGGCATACCGTTAATTTGAATATTCACAGTTTCCATTGGGCTCACTCCTTATTTCTTAACGACTGCACCGAATTTGCAGGTCTCCAAGCAGACGCCGCACTTGATGCACTTATCGGTATTGATGGTGTGAACTTCCTTGACCTTGCCTTCGATTGCGCCTGCGGGGCACTTGCGTGCGCACGCGGTACAGCCGCGGCACTTGTCAGCTTCGATAGAGTAGGTCATCAGCGCTTTGCAGACGCCTGCGGGACATTTCTTGTCCTGAATATGTGCCACATATTCTTCGCGGAAGAATTTCAGCGTGGCAAGCACGGGGTTGGGCGCGGTCTGCCCGAGTCCGCAAAGGGAGTTCGCTTTGATGTAGTTGCAAAGATCCTCTAATTTGTCAAGATCTTCCATAGTTGCCTTGCCTGCGGTGATTTTGTCCAGCATCTCGAGTAAACGCTTTGTACCGACACGGCAGGGGGTGCATTTGCCGCAGGATTCATCGACGGTGAAGTTCAGGAAGAACTTCGCGATGTCTACCATACAGTTGTCTTCGTCCATAACAATCAGACCGCCCGAACCCATCATACAGCCGATTGCGGTGAGGTTGTCATAGTCAATCGGGGTATCCATAAGCGAAGCGGGAATGCATCCGCCGGAAGGACCGCCTGTCTGTGCGGCTTTGAACTTTTTGCCGTTCGGAATGCCGCCGCCGATTTCTTCGATGATTTCACGAAGCGTCGTGCCCATCGGGATTTCGACAAGACCTGTGTTCTTGATTTTGCCGCCGAGCGCGAAAACCTTGGTGCCCTTGGATTTTTCCGTACCCATAGAGGCGAACCAGTCCGCACCCTTCAAAATGATTTGCGGGATATTTGCAAAGGTTTCCACGTTGTTTTCGGTGGTGGGCTTCCGGAACAAACCTTTGACTGCCGGATACGGCGGGCGGGGTCTCGGCTCGCCGCGGTTGCCCTCAATCGAGGTCATCAGCGCGGTTTCCTCGCCGCAGACGAATGCGCCGGCACCCAAACGTACGTGCAAATCAAAGTCGAAGCCGCTGTCAAATATGTTCTTGCCGAGTAAGCCGTATTCGCGTGCCTGCTTGATTGCAATCTTCAAACGCTTTACCGCGATGGGATACTCTGCACGGACATACACGTAACCTTCAGTTGCGCCTGTTGCATAGCCGCAAATGGTCATCGCTTCTACGATGCAGTGTGGGTCACCTTCCAAAACCGAACGATCCATAAATGCACCGGGGTCGCCCTCGTCCGCGTTGCAGACCACGTATTTCTGATCTGCTTCATTTGCCGCAGTAAAGCTCCATTTCAGACCCGTCGGGAATCCGCCGCCGCCGCGGCCGCGAAGCCCTGAATCTTTGACAATCTGAATAACTTCCGCAGGGGTCAGCTCCTTCAAGCACTTCGCAAGTGCCATATAGCCGTCGAATGCGATGTATTCCTCGATGTTTTCGGGGTCGATGACGCCGCAGTTGCGCAGTGCAACGCGGTGCTGTTTTTTGTAGAAGTCGGTTTCCTGCAAGGATTTTACGTCTTCCATTGTGACGGTCTCATCATACAGCAAACGCTTGACAAGACGGCCTTTTAAGAGGTGCTCCTCTACGATTTCGGGCACATCCTCCACCTTGACCTGGCTGTAGAAGCTGCCCTCGGGATAGACAATCATAATGGGACCTAAGGCGCAAAGACCAAAGCAGCCCGTACGGACAACCTTGACTTCCTCTTGCAGTCCCTTTTTCGCGATTTCAGACTCTAATGCGTCAATGATCGCGAGGCTGTTTGAAGAGGTACAACCGGTACCGCCGCAAACCAAAACATGGGAACGATACATTGTTTTTCCTCCTTATTTTGTAGCTGCGCCGACTGTGAAATCCACAATCGGGTTGCCGTTTACAATATGGTCGTTCACGACCTTTACCGCTTTTTCAGCGGTCATTTTTACATAAGTGACCTTTTCCTTGCCGGGCTCTAAGACCTCGACAATCGGCTCATACTGGCACATACCGATACAGCCGGTCTGCGAAACGGTTACACCCTTTAAGTCACGCTTGGCGATTTCATCGACAAATGCGTTCAAAACAGGGCGCGCACCTGCCGCGATGCCGCAGGTCGCCATACCGACAACGATACGCGTAGCTTCGTCGCCTGTATCCTCGCGTACGGTCATTTTCTTTTTGGCGTTCTCACGAATCGCCATCAATTCTTCGATAGTTTTCATTGGGATACACCTCCGTAAAGAGCTTCAGTATTTTCATTTATAAATGCACGCATCCATTGCACAACTGCGGGCTCCGAAAGCGGTACGCCGCTCAAAATCTCACGGATTTCCGCAGTATCCAGCACAAAGTCTTTTCCGTCCAATACGCGGCGGTATAAAAACTCGCGGTCGGTATTCATAGAAATCAGCGTTGTGACGGTCGATGCCATATCGCCGAGCGGTGTGAAATCCACGCTGTCGGTTTTGAATACCGCCTGCACATTCGTGCCGATGCCGACCTTGGAAGAAATGGTAAAGCTGCCGCCTGTTTGCTCCGCCGCCATTTTGAAAAGCGGTATACCCATACCGACCTTGCGGGTGGTGCGGGTCGTGTAAAACGGGTCGAGTACGCTTTTTTGCTGTTCCTCGGTCATACCGCAGCCGTCATCGTAAATCCCGATGGTCAGCGTGTGCGCTGCTGTGTTTTCAAGCACCTCTATGCGAATCAGCGCCGCGCCTGCGGTAATGGAGTTTTGTGCGATGTCGAGTACGTTTAAAGACAGCTCGCGCATATCAAGCCTTGTATTTTGCGAGAATGTCGGGAACGTCGTCTTCGGTGATTTTGCCGTAAACCTCATCGCCGACCGTCATAACGGGCGCAAGACCGCACGCGCCGATGCAACGGCAGGCCTCGAGCGAAAAGAGACCGTCCTCGGTGCATTCACCTGCTGTGATGCCGAGCTCTTTTTCGAGCCGATCGAGAATTTGCTGGGAGCCCTTGACATAGCACGCAGTGCCCAAGCATACGGATATGTTGTTTTCGCCTTTGGGCGAGAGCGAGAACTGCGCATAGAATGTGGATACGCCGTAGACCTTTTCGAGCGGTACATCCATACCCTCGGCAATCATAACCTGCACTTCGTAGGGCAGGTAGCCGTAAATCTCCTGCGCTTCCTGCATCACGTGCATCAGCAGGCTCTTGTCGCTCTTGGATTCATCAATCACCGCTTGCAGCTGTGCCTCTTGCTCGGGCGTGCCGTGAAAGGGGATTGAGCTGATTTTTTTGAGCATTCTGTTTTCCTCCTTGAAAGCGCCTATTTGCTGCACACGGTGAAACCGCCGCGCGCACCACTGCGCATACAAATATATTATAGCAGAGAGTATGTTAAAAATCTATCATTTTTTACAAAAAACAAATCAGTATTTTGTTACTGAATTGTATAATTTTGCATTTTACATCATTTTTAAGGAATTTTCCCGATTTTTTGCCCGCAAAAACGACAAAACTCGCGGGAATTTGCGGAAGTCTACGCAAACTGACGGCGATGAACCAACCACGTAGGGGCGAACTGTGTTCGCCCGCGAAGTCTGCTGAAACCTTACGGAACGACACAAAGGTCGTTCCCTACACCGTAGGGGCGCTTGCGCGTTGCGCCCGCAAAATTTTGCATAATCCCACGGCGGTGCGCAATCCCCGTAGGGGCGAACTGTGTTCGCCCGCGGACGGACGA
>JAETSA010000028.1 GCA_021769885.1 Bacillota bacterium
GGCGCGCAATGCGCGCCCCTACGGGTTGTATTTCGCCGTTGGATTGTACTGATTTCGCGGGCGGATGTGGGCATCCGCCCCTACGCGATGTGCACCGCCGTTGGGTTGCGCGAAATTCGACCGTGCGCAGGCGATTCGTGAATCGCCCCTACAGGGTAGAGATTGTACATATACATAAACGCTCCCGCCAAAGTGCGGGAGCGTTTATACAGGGCTCGGCGGTTATTCCGCCGACATCATTTTAATATAGCGTTTGAAGAATTTCAGCGCGTCCGCCATACAGGAAACGGGGATGCGTTCATCTGTGCCGTGGGTCGTCAGCAACAGCTTCGTATCCATCACAAACGGGGCAAAACGGTAAATGCAGTCGCAAACCTCTTCGTAATGGTATGCATCTGTGCCGCCCATTACAAGATACGGCGCGACAATCATATCGCTGTCGGTACGGTTGCAGATTTCTTCCAAAATCTTGAAAGAACGGCTGTCGGTCGGGGAAACCTTGGAAGCTTCCTTGCCCTTCAAATATTCGATTTCAATCTCTTTATTGCGGGAAACTGTTCGGATATGTTCTTCCACATTCTTTATGGTTACACCCGGCATCATACGGAAATTCACGGTCACAGATGCCTTTTGCGGCAGGACGTTTGCCGCAGGACTGCCCTCTGCCATCGTAACCGCCGTGGTGGTGCGAATCAGAGAGGCGGCAGGCGGAATCTTCTTCATTACCGCCGTAATCAGCGGCTTTAACAGCCACAGGTTACACGCGACAATGCGCGCAGGGTAGCTTGTGTTCTTGCCGATTTTGGTGAACAAATCGTACACAAATGCGGGCATAGTGGCTTTAAATTGGTGTCCCTCAATATCCTTGATGACATCCGCCATCTCACCGAGCGCGGTATGCGCGGGCGGCTGTGAGGAATGCCCGCCTTTTGCGGAAAGCGAAACGCGGTAATCGGCATAGCCTTTTTCGGCGATGCCCACACCCGCAAGCTTTTTGTTGAGGATACTGCCGACTTTCAAGTCGAGTACCGCGCCGCCCTCATCCAGAACGCTGTCCAGATGCACGCCGCGTGCTTTCAAGGTATCGGCAATCGCACCCGCGCCTGAGGTTTTGGCGGCAACGATTTCCTCATCGTGCCCGAAGCAAAGATATACCGTGCGCTCGGGCTGAAAGCCCTCGGAAAGCAGGGTTTCCACACTTTCGAGCACCGCAATCAGGTGATTTTTCATATCGAGCGCACCGCGCCCCCAAATGTACTCACCGTCATCCACACCGTCAAATGCGGGATGTGTCCAGTCGTTTTCCGTACCCTCGGCAACGGGCACAACGTCCTGATGCCCCAAAAGCGCAATCGGCTCGAGCTCGGGCTTTGTGCCCTCCCAAGTGAAGAGCAGGCTCGCAAGCGAAATTTCCTCGCATTTGAGCTTTTCGTGCACCAAAGGAAAACGCTCACGGAACAGGTCGTGCAATTTCTGAAATGCGCTCCAGTCCACCTGATCCACATCTACATTCGAAATGGTTTTAATCTTGATGGCGTCACTCAAGTCTTTGCGGTATTTTTCCACATCGACTTTTTCGTCGTCCAGCGGTGCATAGGTATTCTTCTTAGGCGTCCAAAATGCCGCACGCACAAGCGTAATCACAAGAAACGCGCCCAAGAGACCCAATACTGTCCAAAGAACCCACATAACAAAATCCCCTTTTTATCAAAATTAAGTATTTTTATCCACCTTGTGGAAAGTTTTCAGATTCCCCTGCTTTTGGTGACGGCGCGCAAGCTCCGCTTTGACCTCGTCGGGTGTGATGCCCTCATTTGCCATCATCACGACCAAGTGGAACAGCAAATCGGAAATCTCACCGACGGTGTCCGCTTTTACGCCGTTTTTCGCGGCAATGATGGTTTCCGCGCTCTCCTCGCCGACCTTTTTGAGGATTTTATCTAACCCCTGCTCGAACAGATAGCAGGTGTAAGAGCCCTCCTGCGGATTGGCGCGGCGTGCTTCTGCCACCGCATACAGTTCGTCTAACACATCGTTCATACGTTTTTTGCCTCCTGAATGGTATTAAAAAAACAGCTTTTACTGCCGGTATGGCAGGCAGGTCCTGTTTGAATGACCTCTACAAGCAGTGTATCGTCATCACAGTCCCCTTTTATAGAAACAACCTTTTGCTTATGCCCCGAGGTTTCGCCCTTATTCCACAGCTTTTGCCGAGAACGGCTGAAAAACCAAGTGTATCCCGTTTCTAAGGTCTTTTCCATAGATTCGCGGTTCATATAGGCAAGCATCAGCACCTCGCCCGTGCCGGATTCCTGCACAATTGCGGGAATCAGCTCGGATTTTACAAAAAACTTATCTAAATTCATAGGGTTTCCTCCGCAGAGCACAGCTGAATCGCTTCTTTTAAGTTCAGCGTGCCTTTGTAAATCGAACGTCCGCAAATTGCGCCGTACAAATTTGCATCACGCAGTGCGCGGATGTCCTCGATGTCCTTGATGCCGCCGCTTGCGACAATTTGGCAGGATACCGCGTCATTTAAAGCGCAAAGCTGTTCCAAATTCGGCCCCGTCAGCATACCGTCGCGGTCAATGTCGGTGAAAATCACCGTGCGCACACCGACTTGCTCCATCTCTTTGGCAAGCGTGATGTAGTGCACACTGCCCGTTTCACACCAGCCCTCGGTCGCGACCATTTCACGGCGGGCGTCGATGCCGACCACGATTTTGTCGCCGTATTTTGCACACGCCTCGCGTACCAGCTGCGGATTTTTTACCGCCGCCGAACCGAGAATCACACGGGAAATTCCGTTTTCCAAATAATACTCGACATCCGCCATGGTACGAATGCCGCCGCCGACCTCAACTTTTAACCCCGACTGCGCGGCGACCTCTAAAAAGATGTGCGAGTTTTTGCGTTCACCCTCGCACGCGCCGTTGAGATCCACCATATGTATCCACTCTGCGCCCGCCGCTTTGAACGCGGCGGCGGTGTCGAGATAGCTTTCCGCTACCTTTTCGGCGGAATCCATATCGCCTTTATACAGGCGCACGCAGGTTTCGTTTTTGATATCAATTGCGGGAAAAATCAGCATATCAGTCTAACATTCCTTTCGTGGAAAGCGTTTGCCCGTCCGCAGTTTTCGTGCAGGCAATCTGCAAAGCGTGCGCTGCCGCCTTGAACAGTGCCTCTAAAATATGATGGGAATTTTCGCCGTAGGGCGCACGCAGATGCAGGGTGATGCCTGCCGCCGTACTGAAAGCGCGGAAAAATTCCTTCGCCATACAGGTGTCAAATGCGCCGACACGCTCTTCAGGGAAGTCCGCTTCAAACACCAAGAACGCTCTGCCGCTGATGTCCGCCGCGCAAAAGCCGAGGGCTTCATCCATCGGTACAAAAAAACTGCCGTAGCGCACAATGCCCGATTTGTCACCGAGCACATCCGCAAACGCCTTGCCCAAAACAATGCCCGTGTCCTCTATCGTGTGGTGGCAGTCCACGTGCAAATCGCCTTTGCAGGTAAGCTTTAAGCCGAAGCCACCGTGCACGGCAAACGCCGTCAGCATATGGTCAAAAAAGCCGATGCCCGTATCAACGGCAACCTCGCCGCCGTCCAAATTCAGCTCTACGGAAATATCGGTTTCTTTTGAGGTACGCTTCACAGTTGCTGTTCTCATCGGGATTCCCCTTTCAAATAGGCTTCTAAGTGCTCCGTTACCGCTTCGTTTTCATAATTGCGCCCTGCGGTGATGCGTAAACAGTCACCCATACAGCGCACAATCACGCCTTTTTCTTTTAAATAGTCAAATATTTCGCGGGCTTCTGCAGTTTTTATATATACAAAATTCGTATCGGGCTTCACGGGGGCAAGACGGTCGGGATACGTCTTTGCCAATTTCAAAATTGCGTTGTATAAATCGTCGCGCGATTCCAAAATCCGCTGAATGCTTGTGCGGATATATTCGGGATGCGAGAAAATCACCGTGCCGACGGTTTGCGTGAGCGTATTGACATTGTAAGGGGATTTCACCGCCTGCAACACATCAATCAATCGCTTTTGCCCGACGGCAAAGCCCAAACGCACCGCCGCCATACCGATTGCCTTGGAGCAGGTTTTCAGAATCAAAAGATTGTCGTACTCTGAAAACTCCGAAAGCAGGCTTTCGCTTGAGAAATCCATATAGGCTTCGTCGAGCACCACAAGCGCACTTACAGAAGTAATCAATCGCCGCACCTCTTCGCGCTTCAACACGAGCGAGGTCGGATTGCAGGGGTTGGAAAACACAATCATCCGCGCGTGTTCGCGGTTGGCGGTTTCTATGACGCGGTCAACATCAATCGAAAAATCCGCATTTTTCGGCACGACCACATTTTTGCATTCGACAATCGAGGTGTAAAACGAATACATAGAGAAATCGCGTTCCAGCGTCACGACAGTATCGCCCTTTTGCAAAAACGCGTTCATAAGGACGGATATGACTTCATCAGAGCCGTTGCCCGCCATCACGCATTCCGTCGGCACGCCGTAAAATGCGGCAAAGCCAGCGCGCACCTCTGTGGCAAACGGGTCGGGGTAACGGTTAAAATGGGTGCTTTGCAGTTCATCAGCGAGCTCCTGCTTCATCTCTTTGGAAAGGGTGATGAAGGACTCGTTCGCATCCAAACGAATCGGGTACTGCCCCGTGATGGGGTCATAGGGGGTTAAATTTTGAACTTTTTCATTCAGTGGGAACATAAACTCAGGTACTTCCTTTAATGGGTTTATTCGAATCGGACTTTTACGGAATTGGCGTGCGCGGTTAAGCCCTCGGTTTCGGCAAGCTTCACGATGTCATCCTTCGCTTCGCGCAATGCATCTTCAGTATAATAAATAAAGCTGGATTTTTTCACGAAGCTGTCCACAGAAAGCGGAGAGAAGAAACGCGCCGTGCCGCCTGTGGGCAATACGTGGTTCGGGCCTGCAAAATAGTCGCCCAAGGGTTCGGGAGCGAAGTGCCCCAAGAACACACTGCCTGCGTTGTCCACCCGCCCGATGTATTCCATCGGATTTTTGACTGCCATTTCCAAGTGCTCGGGCGCAAGCTCGTTTGCAAAATCAATCGCCTCGTCTATATTCGCGCAAACGATGATTGCACCGAAGTCGTCTATAGACCGCTCGATAATTTCACGGCGGGAAAGCGTCTGCATTTGGCGCTCCAATTCCGCCGCCGTTTGATTTGCGACGTCCGCGCTTGTCGTCAGCAAAATGGCACTTGCCAATTTGTCGTGCTCTGCCTGGCTCATCAAATCCGCCGCTAAGAATTTCGGGTCTGCCGATTCGTCGGCAACAATCAGGATTTCAGAAGGACCTGCAATCATATCAATATCGACTGTACCGAACAGCAGTTTTTTCGCCGTCGCGACAAAGATATTACCCGGTCCTACGATTTTATCAACCTGCGGCACGGTTTCGGTGCCGTAGGCAAGGGCAGCGACCGCCTGCGCGCCGCCCATTAAGAACACTCTGTCCACGCCCGCAATCTTCGCCGCCGCCAAAATATCGGGGTTGGCAGCGCCGTCCTTTCTGGGGGGCGTGACCATAATAATCTCTTCCACACCCGCAATTTTCGCAGGAATGGCATTCATCAAAACGCTGGACGGATATGCCGCTGTGCCACCGGGGACATAGATGCCGACGCGCTTGAGACCTCGAATGCGCTGGCCCAAAATCACGCCGTTTTCTTTGGCGTCCAGCCAGCTTTGCTGTTTCTGACGTGTATGGAAATCGCGGATATTGTCCGCCGCCTTGTACAGCGCATACACAAATTCACTGTCGCACTGCTCTATACTCGCGTCCAATATCTCACGCGGGACTTCTGCGTTTTCAGGTACGGAGCCGTCGAATTTCATAGTATATTCGCGCACGGCGGTATCGCCGTATTCTTTGACCTTGGAAAGAATCTCCTGCACAGCCGCCGTAACGGTGCGGTCAATCTCCCCGCTGCGCGCTTTTAACTGCTCTAAAAGTTTTCGTTCGGCTTTGCCGTCCGCCTTTGCAATCTGAATCATACGTCTGCCTCCCGTTTTACTGCTTCAATTCTATCAAGAAAATCGTCAATCTCTGCACGGCGCAGCTTCATCCCTGCGGTATTGACAATCACGCGTGCCGAAATCGGCATAATTTTTTCGTAAACCTCTAAGCCGTTCTCTTTTAAAGTGGTGCCCGTTTCCACAATATCGACAATCGCGTCGGACAGCTCCAACAGGGGGGCTAACTCCACAGAGCCTTCAATCTTAATGATTTTGACGTCCATCCCCTTGCCCTCAAAAAAGGCCTTCGTGACGTTCGGATATTTTGTCGCAATGCGTTTGACGTTGTAGCCGCTGTAAAAATCTTCGCCCGCTTTGCCCGCCAAACAGAAATGACATTTGCCAAGCTCTAAGTCACAAACCTCATAAAAGCTTTTGCCGTTTTCGACAATCGTATCCTTGCCGACCACGCCGATATCGCAAACACCGTGTTCCACATAAGTAATAACATCCGCCGCCTTTGCGAGCACGACCTCATAGTCGCCGACAGGCAAAATCAGCCGTCTGCCTTTGTTAATAAGCTCGGTGCAGTCCAGTCCCATTTTCTGAAACAGCGCAACCGTCTGTTTTTCCAATCTGCCTTTGGTTAAGGCGATACGCAATTTTCTCATAGCTCTATCTCCTTCGCACCCTGCTCGCCGATGACCAAAATGCGAGGAATGCCGTTCTCCTTTGCATACTGCTTCGCTTGCTCTAAATCCGCGCAAACACTGTGCTCGCACGCCGTTCCTGCCGCCGCCATACGGCTTTGCTGACGGAGTGCCTCGGTCTCATAGCCGTCCTCCCCGAACACCAGCACCTGCGGCGCGGTCTTTTCTCGTACTTCTCCGCGCGAAAGCATGGCACGCGCCAAATCGTCGATATGCAAGCCGAAGCCCGTAGCCGGCAAATCCGCACCGAACTCCTGAATCAGCGAATCGTAACGTCCGCCCGAAAGCACGGTTACGCCGCTGCCTGCCGTATACCCACGGAACACAAGTCCCGTGTAATAATTACTGCGGTGCACAAGGCTCAAGTCGATGATAATATTCTCGGAAAGCCCCGCCTTTTCGAGCCGCTCATAAATCGTGCGCAAATAGGAAAGTGCCTCTTCTGCCTGCGCACTTTTCGTGACTGCCGCCGCCTTTTCGAGCACCTCCGTGCCGCCGAACATACGCGGTAAGTTGCGAAGTGCTTCCGTAATGGGGGTCTGCCCTAATCCGTCTAACACATTGCCGAGCGCGACATAATTTTTGCTTTCCATACAGTCGTAAATTTCTTCCGTAATTTCCGCACTGCATTCGAGAGAGGCACACAGTGCTTTAAAATACCCTGCGTGACCGATTTCAATTTTGGAGTCGGGCGCGCCGCAGGTTTCAAGTGCCTGCACCGCCATAGTGAGGATTTCCAAATCCGCACGCAAGCCCGATGCGCCGATCAGCTCCACACCGCTTTGCGCACATTCGTCGCTGTGTCCCGAAAGGCGCGGCTGACGCGTGAATACATTCTGATTGTAGTAAAGTCGAATTGGCAAAGACGCCCCCTGCAACCGTGTTGCCGCCACGCGTGCAATCGGCAGTGTCGAGTCGGAACGCAGAACCAAAAGCCGCCCGTACGTATCGGTCATAGAATACATAGATTCGGGTAGTGCGCCTGCGCTTTCGCGGTTAAACACATCAAAAAATTCAAAGGTCGGCGTCATAATACGCCGATAGCCGTGCGCCTTGAATAAATCCGAAAGACGGCGTTCCACCGTGCGGCGCGCGTCGCTTTCTTCAAATAAATAATCTCGTGTCCCCTCGGGGGTGAGCTTTGCGTAGTTTTTCATGGGATATAAAAGTCCTTTCAGGAAATAAGTATATTCGTCAAATATGGATTGTCAACAAATTTTGTGTATCGCGGTCATATATGTAATCTACGAAATCTGCTTCTGTTTTAGATATTACAGACCAACCATAAGTTCTGCACAAAAGCAAAACAAAATTATCAGATTCTGCATCATACAGATTTTCTATTTCTGCGAGCTGTTGTTGGAGCGTTGCAAATGCTCGGCTTTTTCCAAACAGCAACGCGTCACCGTGATGTGATTCAATTTCAAGTATCATAAATTCTGTTTCAACGGGATAACAGACTGTAGAAAAACCTTTTTCCTCCCTCTGACGAGGGAGGTGGCACGCGCTTTGCGCGTGACGGAGGGAGAGAAAAGCTTGATAAACTAAGCTTTTTAACTACCCCTCAGTCG
>JAETSA010000029.1 GCA_021769885.1 Bacillota bacterium
TCTATTCCCGCAAAACTCTGCGACCTAAAACGGATGAGATTTTCGCCGATTTTTGGTGCAGAGGGCGACGATTGGCTTTCGCCAACCGAGACCGATAAGCCGAAAATCGGCAAAAGACCGCCGTTTTAGGCGGGTTCAAATTCGCGCCGCCTGGCTACACTGTATAAAACCTTATTTTTCATTTTCTGCGCATTCAAAAGCCCTAAGTCCGTGAATTTCAATACAAAACTGCGGACGGTCGCAAACGCGGCATCGCCAAAGGCTTTTTCGAGCTGTTTGGTCGTGAACGGCTCCCCCGCATAAGCGGACAGCACAAATTGCCACAGCTTCGCTTCCTTCTCGGTGATTTTGCCTGTGGCAAGCGCATCGTGATACAATTCCAAAGTGCGCGGCCGGACGGCATCCTCCGTCATCTTGTTATACACATTTCGAATAAAATACAAGAGAAACGGCGTGATGTCTATGACACCCGACAATTTAAAATTCTCTTCCACCAGCGTGTACGCATCATAATAGCCTTTTCTGCTTTTTTCAATGTAGCTCGAAAACGGCACAAACAGCGTGGTTTTATAGCCCTTTTGAATTAAAAACCACATATGCATAAACCGCGCCATTCTGCCGTTGCCGTCAAAATACGGATGCAGAAACGCGATATAGAAATGCAGCATTGCTGCCTTTAACAAATCATTTATGCCGTCTTTTGCGTTGGCGAACGCTACAAAAGCTTGCATATAGTCTGACAGCTTTCGATGGTCGATACCGTTGTGCTCCACCTTGTCGCTCATTACGAAAACCGTATCGTGACGGTAAAGCTGCCCTGCCTGCAATCGGTTCTCCGCATCCAAGAAATTGCCGATAGACATTTGGTACAATTTATAAATGTTTTCTTCCGTAATTGCATTATTTCGGTTGCTGATAAACTCAAAGCCGCGCTTCAGCCCTAAAATCCTGTCCTCTTCGGCATCCTGCGGAGCAAAGCCTTTCAGGATTCGGCGAACGCTGTCTCGGCTGAAATCAATGCTCTCAATCGCCGAGGTGGCAACAATTTCTTCCTCCAGTGCTTTCACGCCGTAAGCCGCATTTTGCGGTGTGTAAAGAAGCTTAACTGCGTCCAAATTCACACCCGTACAGGCACTTAAATACACCAATTCCGAGCCCGCAAAATCCTTTATCGGCAAGCGCGTATAGTACGACTGCTTTAAAACCTCCAAAAACGCACTGAAATCCGCAGGATATTTGTATTTTAATCTTTTGAAATCAACAAAATGCTTATCAGACAGCATTTCGGCAAATTTTACAGCATCCATTTTGTGCGCCTTTCTGATTGTTATTGATACTATTTGATATCATTATAAAGTGTTCTCACAATTTTGTCAATATTGCAGGAACGAATTTCGTTTCACGCTTGAATGCATTCCGCGCCGCCGACCGTAAAATCCGCACGAAAAAACTTCGTCTTACATTTGACATATAATAGGTAATATCTTATAATATATAGATACATAATATTCCTGTAGGTTCAAAAAATCTGCGGATGTGAAATAAAAGAAGGTTGTTTCTATGCAATTTCAGGAAAGAGAATTTTTACCCGTCATTTTGGGTGCAGATATTACCGCGTATTCCTTGGCACGCAGTTTTCACGAGGAATACGGCATAAAATCGCTCGTTTTGAGTATGTCCGAGGGCGGCTATATCGCCAATTCCAACATCATTGAAAACCGTGTGTTCCCCGGGCTCGAAAACAAAGACGTTTTAGTCGAGCATCTTTTGGAGGTCGGGCGGGAGTTCGAGGGCAAAAAGAAGCTGATTGTGCTGGGATGCGGCGACTGGTACGTCCGTGCGCTGATTGAAAGCAAGGAGATTTTAAAGCCCTATTACATTGTACCCTATATTGATGAAGAACTGCTCAACAAAATCGTTTTGAAGGACAAGTTCTATGAGATTTTTGAGGAATTGGGACTCGATTATCCCGAAACCTATGTCTACGAATGCGGCAAAGAGAACGACTTGAGCTTCAAATTCCGTTATCCCGTTATCGCAAAGCCCGCGAACAGCGCGATGTATCACTATGCAAAGTTCCCCGGGAAAAAGAAAGTATTCAGCTTTGACGATGAAGCCGCGCTGCGCGAGATGCTCGACAATTTGGAGCAATCGAGCTACGATTACAAATTCCTGATTCAGGATAAAATCCCCGGGGACGACACCTATATGCGCGTGCTGACCTGCTACTGCGACCAAAATTCCAAGGTGCGCTTTGCCTCTTTGGGGCGTACGCTGTTGGAGGACCACACCCCGACCGCCATCGGCAACCCCGTGGCAATCATCAACGAGGTAAATCCCGAAATCGTGGCGGCGGCAACCAAATTTTTGGAGCATATCGGCTATGTCGGCTTCGCGAATTTTGATATTAAATACGATTCCCGCGACGGCAAATACAAATTCTTCGAAATCAATGTGCGCTTAGGGCGCAGTAACTTCTATGTCACGGGCAGTGGCTTCAACACCGTGAAATGGATTGTGGACGACTACATTTACAACAATCTGCCCGAATACACCGTAGCGGACAACATCAATTTGTATACCGTTGTACCGAAGGGCGTGATTCTGAAATACGTTTCCGACCCCGAATTAAAGGCACAGGCGAAGGAGCTTTTCAAGGCGGGCAAGGTTTCCTACCCCCTGCTTTACAAGGCGGACAAGAATCTGAAGCATTGGTTTTATGCGGTGGCGGCACTTCTCAACCAGTACCGCAAATTCCATAAATATTTTTAAGGAACGAATATGAAAGAAAAAGTTTTGGGCGTTTTGGGCGGCGTCGGCCCCTTGGCTACCATTTATTTCGCCGATTTAGTCATTAAAATGACGGACGCGAAAAGCGATCAGGAGCATATTGCGATGGTGATTCTCAACCACGCGTCTATCCCTGACCGCACGGAATATATTTTAGACAATACAAAACCCAATCCCCTGCCCGTTATGATTGCGGACGCACAGCAGCTGGAACGCGACAATTGCGATTATATCGTGATACCCTGCAATACCGCGCACTATTTCTTTGATGAAATTCAAAAAAGCGTGCACGTGCCGATTATCAATATTTTAGAAGAAACCGTTTCCTATGCCGAAAAGACTGTGCCGAATCTTAAATGTCTCGGCATTTTGGCAACCGAGGGGACGGTGAAATCGGGCGCATACCAAGCAATCGTAAAAAAGCACGGGCTTTCCTGCTGTGTGCCGAACGAGGAAGACCAAAAGTCGTTGATGCACATCATTTACGACCAGGTCAAGGCGGGCGAAAAGGTGGACATCTGTGAGTTTCTGCGCATTGTCGGGGAACTCAAAAAGGCGGGCTCGGACGCAGTCATTTTAGGCTGTACGGAGCTTTCCGTCATCAAAAAGGATTTCAATCTCCACCAGGCGGACATTGTGGATTCTATGGAATGCCTGGCGCGCACGAGCATTGCGCTTTGCGGCAAAAATATTAAGGCAGACAGAGCCTAAAATGAGGTAATTTTATGTGCGGATTTGTCGGATATATAAACAGTACCGAAAACATAGCGGAAAATGAAAAAATCATCAAGGCGATGGCGGACAGAATCGTGCACCGCGGGCCTGACCAGGACGACTACTATGTGGACGGCGACGTGTCTTTGGGCTTTCGCCGTTTGAGTATTATCGATTTGGACGGTGGCAGTCAGCCGATTTTAAACGAGGACGGCTCAAAGGTGCTCGTGTTCAACGGCGAAATTTATAACTATCAGCCGCTTCGCGAAGCGCTTTTGACGCTCGGGCACACCTTTAAAACCGAAACGGATTCCGAGGTGCTTTTGCACGGCTACGAGCAGTGGGGCAAGGAACTTCTCCCTCGGCTTCGCGGTATGTTTGCCTTTGTCATTTGGGATAAAAACAGTAAAAAGCTGTTCGGTGCACGCGATATTTTCGGCATTAAGCCGTTTTTCTATTACTTAAACGAAGGCAATTTCCTGTTTGGGTCGGAAATTAAGTCGTTTTTGTCGAATCCGTTATTTAAAAAGGAATTGAACGAAAAACGCCTGCCCGAATATTTATGCTTTGAATACCTGCCCGACACCGAAACGATGTTCAAAAACGTCTATAAAATGGAACCGGGCGCGTACTTTGAATGGCAAAACGGCGAATTTACTTCCGACCGTTATTTTACGCCGAAATTCGATATTGACGACGAAAAATCCCTCGCAGAGTGGGAAACGCTGATTGACGAAACCTTTAAGGGGTCTACCACGGCGCACGCGATTGCAGACGTCGAGGTCGGCTGTTTCCTGTCGAGCGGCGTGGATTCGAGCTATGTTGTGCACGAAATGGCAAAGCATAACGACGTGAAAACCTTCTCTGTCGGCTATGCGGAAGAAAAGTATTCCGAACTTTCCGCCGCAGAGGAGTTTGCGAAAACCGAGGGCGTGCGGAACTACACAAAGAAAATCACCGCCGAGGAGTATTTCAACATCACCCCGCAGGTGCAGTATTATATGGACGAGCCGCTGCCGAATCCATCGGCGATTGCGCTGTATTTCCTCGCGCGACTTGCCAGCGAGCAGGTCAAGGTTGTGCTTTCGGGCGAGGGCGCAGATGAACTGTTCGGCGGTTATCACTATTACCGCGAACCGCTGGATTTCGAAAATTATATGAAGCTTCCGCAGGGTCTGCGCAGTGCGGCGGCAACCGTTGCATCAAAGCTGCCGAATTTCCACGGCAAGCGCTTTTTGACGCGCGGCAGTCATCCGATAGAGGAGCGCTATATCCGCAACAACTATGTGTTCAACCACAGCGAAGTAAATAAGATTCTGAAAAATCCTGTGAACGCACCCGACCCGTCGGTCTTTACAAAGCCCTATTTTGACGAGGTGCGGGGCGAGGATGACATCACGAAAATGCAGTATGCGGACATCCGCACCTGGCTTGTGCAGGATATTTTGGTGAAAGCCGACCGTATGAGTATGGCAAACTCCTTGGAACTGCGCGTGCCGTTTTTAGACCGCGAAATGCTGAAGGTCGCACTGCAAATTCCGTCACGTTACCGCGTCAATAAGGAAACCACAAAGCTGGCTTTGCGCGGTGCGGCGGCAAAGCAACTGCCCGAAAAAACCGCGAAAATGCGCAAAACGGGCTTCTTAACGCCTTTAAATGATTGGCTCAAACGTGACGAATTTTACGCACAGGTCAAAGAAAAATTCGAGGGGGAAGTGGCAAAGCAGTTCTTTAACACCGACTCGATTTTGAAGCTGTTAAACGACCACAAAGCGGGCACGGCACACAATATGAAAAAGGTTTGGTCGGTCTATTGCTTCATTCTTTGGTACGAAAAGTATTTTGTTGAAAATTAAAGAGTAAACAAACCGTAGGGGCGTGCATTGCGCGCCCACGGAATTTGCACAAATTATACGGAACAACACAGAGGTTGTTCCCTACAAGTCGTAGGGGCGCTTCACGAAGCGCCCGATCAAGGTTGGATTTTGCACAAACCCAATGGCGATGCACAATCCCCGTAGGGGCGGGTCTCCGTGCCCGCCCGAGCAACCGTGAATCTTGCACAACCCAACGGTGAATCACAATTTCTGTAGGGGCAAACTGCGTTCGCCCGCGGACGGACAAGGATGTCCGTCCCTACGCGCAACCCAAATTTGCTTCGTGCGGCGGGGGCAAGGTCTCGCCTGCCGGCTCGGTCGGTGCTTCTGCATACTTCCGTATGCAGAGGTCTCCACCGGAGACCCGCACCCCGCCCTACCGCCTTACCGCCCTATCATCTTTTCACGTTTGTTCTGACTTCTTTTCTCCCTCCGTCACGCGCTTCGCCGTGCCACCTCCCTCTATGAGGGAGGCATATAAGGTTTTTAAAAAATTTTCATTAAGGGGGTCGTTTTATGAAAATCATCGACATTTCCAACGATTTGCTGACGGCAGAGGTTTACGAGGGCGACCCCGTGCCTGAGCTTGCGCCTGTCGCAGAAATCAAAAACGGCAGTACCTACAACTTAAACGCGCTGTACGCGGGCTTACATAACGGCACCCATATGGACGCCCCGCTCCACTTTTTGGAAGACGCACCCGACATCAGCACTGTGCCCTTGGAGGCGTGC
This sequence comes from Bacillota bacterium, assembly GCA_021769885.1. Lineage (GTDB taxonomy): Bacteria > Bacillota > Clostridia > Oscillospirales > Acutalibacteraceae > Fimenecus. Next base: position 6,114 of record JAETSA010000029.1, read on the forward strand.
ATCGGTCCTTGCCGCGTGATTGAAGTTTCGCCCGGCATCATCACGGGGGAGCTTGTGGAAAATGCATTTCCGCGCGGGGTCGAGCGTATTCTTTTAAAAAGCGGCGGCAAAGCCTTCATACACGAAACCGCCGCCGAAGCGATGGCGTATTACGGCTGTAAGCTTTGCGGAACAGACGGTCTGACCGTGGAACCGCCGCACGGCACGGGGCAAACACACCGCGCATTTTTGCAGGAGAATGTGGTGCTGTTAGAGGGGTTGAATCTTTCTGAGGCCAAAAACGGCGAATACTTTTTGATTGCGCCACCTGTGAAAATCGTCGGTGCGGAGGCGGCGTTTACGCGCGCCGTGCTTGTAAGCGATTATATTTTTTGGAGCGGTAAAGCATAATGGAAAACAATAAACTCCCTGCATCGCGCTGTGATTTCTGCGCATATTACGACTACGACGAGGAAAGCGAACAGTACGTCTGCGAAATCAATTTGGACGAAGACGAAATGGTGAATTTTTTAAGCTTCAACACACAAAGCTGTCCGTATTTCAGCGCATACGACGAATATAAAATGGTAAATAAACAGAATTAAAGGAGCCTTTACAATGAGTGACTCTCAAACCAATCCCCTTGTTCTTGCACAAAAACAGGGCGAAGAAAAACGCATTGCAATTTTAGAAAGCCACGTGGCGGCAGGTGTGGAAATCCCCTGTTTTGACGGCGTTATGATTGACGAAAGCGTCACAATCGGCGCGGGCACACAGATTTTACCCGGCACGATTTTGCGCGGTGACACGTCCGTCGGCGAAAACTGCGTCATCGGACCCAATTCTTTAATTGAAAACAGCACCGTAGGCTCGGGCGCAAAGCTCAACAGCACGCAGGCGTACCAATCCGTTATCAAGAGTGGTGTGAATATCGGTCCGTTTGTGCACATCCGTCCGAACTCCGTGGTCGGCGAAAACGTGCATCTCGGCAATTTTGTGGAAGTGAAAAACTCCAATATTGACACAGGCACAAAGGTTTCGCACTTAACCTATGTCGGCGATTCCGACGTCGGCAAGCGCGTCAATTTTGGATGCGGTACGGTCACCGTCAATTACACAGGCAAGGCGAAATTCCGCACCACGATTAAAGACGACGCATTCATCGGCTGTAACACCAACTTAGTTGCGCCCGTCACCGTGGGCGAGGGCGCATACACTGCCGCAGGCTCTACCATTACCGAAGATGTGCCCGATGTTTCTTTGGGCATTGCGCGCGCACGGCAGGTCAATAAAGAGGGCTGGGTCACCCGTCGGGACGAGGCGGCGAAAAAGTAATATGTTTAAGCGAAAAACATTTGACGCACCCACAGGTGGTGTCCCCGAATTTATGATTGTCGGTCTTGGCAATCCCGATAAAAAATACGCATTTACCCGCCACAACGCAGGCTTTTTGTGTGTGGATATGCTCGCAGAAAAGCACGGATTTACCGTCAAAAAGCTGAAATTCCGTTCCCTGTTGGGCGACGCGGTGCTCGGCGGACATCGGTGTCTTATCCTAAAGCCGCAAACCTATATGAATTTGAGCGGAGAAGCCGTGCGCGAGGCGGCGGCATTCTATAAAATCCCGCCCGAGCGGATTCTTGTGCTGTTCGACGATATTTCTTTAGACGTTGGCAAGCTTCGGATTCGCCGCAAGGGCACGGACGGCGGGCACAACGGTATAAAAAATATCATTTATCACCTGGCAAGCGACCAGTTCCCGCGTATCAAAATCGGCGTAGGCAAAAAGCCGCATCCCGATTATGACCTTGCCGATTGGGTGCTTTCCGAATTTAAAAAGGACGAGGAAGCCCCCTTAAAAACCGCACTCGAAAACGCTTGCGCCGCCGTCGAGCTCTTATTAGACGGCAAAATTGACCAAGCGATGAATCTATATAATTCTTAAGCTGATGGGGGTCGAACCCAATATGGTTTAAAACGGTATATTTCCGCTTAAACTTCGTTAAAACTCTCGCCATACGGCAGTATGGCGTCGAGTTTGTGCCTTGTTTAACCGAAAATCTCCTCGTTT
>JAETSA010000030.1 GCA_021769885.1 Bacillota bacterium
GACTGAGGGGTAGTTAAAAAGCTTAGTTTATCAAGCTTTTCTCTCCCTCCGTCACGCGCAAAGCGCGTGCCACCTCCCTCGTCAGAGGGAGGAAAAAGGTTTTTCTACAGTCTGAGCAGACACTGAAAAATTCAGTACCTGCTTTTACTAGTGTTTTTAGATTTTACTTTGGCTGTATGCGGTCATATTGTGCAACAAAAATGCAGCAAAAATTTATCAACAAAAATTTCAAAGTACCGCTTAATCCACAGACAGCTTAATGCACAACGGCACAGAGCGGTCAACGGCGGGGTTAACAGAGAAATAAAAGGCTTTTTCATCCTGATGCCACTGCACAGGTTTCTCACTGCCCAACAGCTCGACCTTTTGAATTTGATAACGAATCCCGCCCTCGCCGGCGGCGCGCAGTGCACGAACCTTATATTCTTTGCACGGTTTATTACTCATCACAAACACATAAATCGCGCCGTTTTTATAGGTAAAGCGAAAATCCTGCTTGCTGTATTTTAGATTTTCTTTGAAGCTGCCGGATTTCAGCTTTTTGCCTTCACCGTACACGGTATAGGGCTTTGCGTCGTAAATCGCTTCGCCGTTTGTCTGCATCCATTTACCGATTTCCAAAAGAACGTGTTTTTCTTCCTCGCAGATTTCGCCGTTCGGCTTCGGACCGACATTCAGCATATAACAGCCGTTCTTTGAAATCACGTCAATCATATTCGTCAACACCTCATAAGGTGTTTTGAACCGATTGCCCTCGGTATAGCCCCAGCTGTTTTTGGCAATGGCGGTGTCATTTTGCCAAAGCACAGGGCTCATACCGTCGATTTGCCCGCGTTCGACATCGAAAATTGCACAGCCCTGCATCACAGCGCCGACCTTATAGAATACCGCGACCTCTTTCCCCCACTCTGCGCCGCGATTGTAGTAATACGCAAGAAATTTTTTGAGATACGGCTTGAACTGCGGCTTATTAATCCACCAATCGAAGTAAACAGCAAGCGGTCTGTTGCGGTCAATCATTTCGCAGGCAGACGCCAGCCAATCGCGGCACCAGCTTTCCGTCGGCGGGCATTTTTCATTATCATACGGGTTCCCTGTGGTATGCAGTGCCGCAGGACCGTACAAATCGGCGTATTCCCCTTTTACAATTTCGGAATTCGGGCAATTCTTACGCGCACCGTTCAAAAACCAAAAATGCTCTGCACGGTGATTGGAACACAAAAAGCCGATGCCGTGACGGTCGCACGCCTCGTGCAGTTCCTGCATAAAATCTCGCTTGGTTTGCAAATCCGCTGTATTCCAACGGTTCAGCTCGGATTTATACATTTTCACACCGTCGTGGTGCTCCGCAACGGGCATAATATATTTCGCACCGCTTTTTTCGAACACATCCAACCACGCATCCGCATCAAATTTTGTCGGATTAAACTGCTCGACAACCTGACGGTAGTCGCCGTTCTTGCCGTAGGTTTTCACGCGATGTGCCCAGCTTTTTGTGCCTTTTAAATACATCTGCCGCGGATACCATTCGTTTTCGGTGGCGGGCACGGAATATGCGCCCCAATGGATGAACAGCCCGAACCGCCCTTTTTGATACCATTCGGGCATTTTAAACGCAGACAGACTTTCCCAAGTATCCGTAAAAGGTCCTTGCGCAATGCCCGCTTCCACTTTTTCTAAGTATTCGTCAATAGAAACCATTGTCTGCTCCCTGTTTGTTTATTTTTTCCGTGCGTATTGCAGATTTTCTGCGGTCATTTCGATTTTATGGTTGCAAGCAAGCCACGTCATACGCTCAAACGGCGTTTGACCGCCGTGACTCGTTTCCGTGCCGCCGTGATCGGTCGAAATGATAATCAGCCAATCCTCCTTTGCATAGGTGCTTCTCGCTTCAATGGTTTTGAGAATTTCATAACCCCAGGAATCCGCTTCCTTGCACGCAGCAATATACTCCTCGTTCTGATTGCCGAAGCCCGTGTCGTGCCCTGCATGGTCGGTATGCTCAAAAGTGAAGAAAATTACATCGGGGTCCTCCGCGGCGGTCTTTTGCACGCCCTCGGGTTTGGCAGTATATTTTAAAATCTGATAGTAGGTTGCCGCGTCGTCCACTTGATGCGTATATTCCACGGGCAGTCCGTTTTCAATGGCATACACAATATCCGGGCGGTAGCTCAGCTTTGTGTGCTCACGCCAAGAGGTCGTGAAGGAAGCACTTCTGCCGGTTTCGGATACCTCTGTCAGGAAGGTTTTTGCATCGGCATTTTTCATTTGACTGTTGTCATCGATGCCGTTAAAATCTGCCCAACCGCCCGTAAGCATTGCCATCCAGGACGGTGCGGTAGAGGTCGCCTGTTCATTGACACCCGAGATACCGCCGGAAAACGTATGGTACAGCCCGCCCATTTCGCGCACAGCCATAATGCCGCTGTTTTCCATATCCCGAATATTCTCCAACCCGTCCGCACGGAAGCCGTCATATCCTAAGAAAATGGCTTTTTTGACCGTCTTGCCCTCCGGCAGCGGTGCCGAGAAGTGCTCGGTAATCAATTTATGGATGATTGTCTGTGGAAGTGCCTGCTCGGTCGTATTTTCAAAAATACCCATTGCCGCAATTTCCTGCGCATAGGTTTTTGTATTTTTGATTTCGAGCTTACCGCAAGCGGTAAAGGACAGCACACATAAAATCAGTGCTGTCACACAAGCTATGCTTTTTCTAAGCAAGCTTTTCTTTTGCATAAATCTCTCCCCTTATGACTGATTCGAGCATCGCTCTTTTATTATACAGGAATTTTTACCAATTGCAATAAAGATTTTGAGAATTATCTTGTTAAAAATCACAGGCTTTTTGCTCTGTTTTTTCATCTATGAAAAATTTGACAAAGCGGATATCCTTTGGTAAAATAATAAAGCATACTTTGCCCCCTTAGTTCAATGGATAGAATAAATCCCTCCTAAGGTTGTACTTTATCGCTCGCCTTTTCAAAAAAGGCAAGTGGTAATACACATAAAATTTTATAATTGTCTCCGTAGCTCAGCAGGATAGAGCGCGAGCCTCCTAAGCCCGAGGCCCCCGGTTCGAATCCGGGCGGGGACGCCACAAACAACGCCGAAAGCCTTGATTTTACAAGGTTTTCGGCGTTGTTTTTTGTGCCTGTGCTTTCGCATAGATGACGAAGTAAGGCTGTTTTTTTGCTCATGTTTTGCGTGTTTATATTACCATTACCCTCAATTAGCTTGCTAATAAAATTAGCAGGAATTTTCGATTTTTGCTAATCAAAATCGCTTTCCTGCTAATCGCTCAAAAAATCGTGCTAAAAATCCTGCTAATTGAAAAGAGTGCTCATAACAGTTCGAACTTGTTTTACCCTGTACCTTTATATCCCTTTTTTATTCTGTGTTAGGGTTTCCCTGCCACATACATTTTTCAAAGTGATCGGATTATTATATAATCAACACAGGAGGTTACGCTTATGAAAAACAAAAAGTATTACGTTGCTCTCAATGATCGTGAATATGCTGAAATCATTTCTTCTCTTATAGACAAACGCAATTCGCTTATCCGGCTTGGCAGATATACCGATGGTGTTGATAAAGTCATTATGAAAGTTAGGAAAGCATTCAGGCTCCCGCGCAAAGGTCAATAAAAGCCGAGCAGATCAATTTCGGCGATGCTTCCGATTTGTTGGGCGAAGACGGAATAGCTGCTATCAAAAATACAATGGCAAGTTTCAGAAGATAACGGACACGGAGGAAAATGAATTGACACAGTGTATTGATATAAAACAGGTGACAAAATTTGAACAGTATCTCAGAGAGGAAGAAAAAAGTCAAGCAACCACCGAAAAATATATTCGGGATGTGCACTATTTTCTTCAGTTTTTATCAGAAATGAAAATAACAGGCATCACAAAAGAAAACATGCTTGCATACAAGGAGCATCTATCGGAACAGTACGCACCGGCAAGTGTGAATTCCATGCTCACCGCAGTGAACCAGTTTCTGCGGTTCATCGGAAAAGAGAAGCTCAAGGTAAAGCTTTTGAAAATTCAGCGTCAGATATTTTGTGCGGAAGACAAGGAGCTAAGCCGCGCAGAATATCAGAGACTTTTGGAAGCTGCTAAAAATACAAGGCTTTCCTATATCATGCAGACAATTTGCGGAACCGGTATCCGGATCAGCGAACTGCAGTATATTACGGCAGAAGCGGTGGCGGTCGGCAAAGCGACTGTGAACTGCAAGGGAAAAAAGCGCGTTATTTTTATACCGTTAGAGATAAAAAAGCTGTTGCTCGGATATATGAAAAAGAACAACATAACATCCGGGCCGGTTTTTGTAACCAAAAACGGTAAGCCGCTGAACCGCAGTAATATTTGGCGGGATATGAGAGCGCTTTGTCAGAAAGCAAATGTTTCTGAAAAAAAGGTATTTCCGCATAATTTACGGCACTTATTTGCCCGCACTTTCTACAGCATTAACAAGGATATTGTCCGCCTGGCGGATTTGCTTGGTCACAGCAGCATCAATACAACAAGGATATATACAGTGGAATCCGGTGAAAAGCACTTGATATACCTTGATAAGGTACAAAAAATACTTACAACATAAGTTCAATTATGTTGTAAGTATTTTAAGACAATTTTCCATATACATATTAATTATACCATAATTGATCGGATTTTTCAATATGTTTCTGACATAATTTGAAAAATTTCTGACATAATTTGAAAAATTATCACATATAAGGTCAGATAAATATGCAAACAAAGCCGGGAAAAGCTTAAATTTCCTCTCGGCTGTTCTTTGCATACCCTAAAAGACTATATATTAGAGAGTCAAGCATAGAAAATTGCTTTATTTTATGCTTGACTCTTATTTTTTATAATTTAACTTCCTTGATTTACAACATAATTGAACTTATGTTGTAAATGTCCTGAAATATATAAATAAATCGTATTCATTTTATCATTATAAGTGTTTTAAATTAAAAGATGTAATTTATCATAACACAGAAAGGAAGCGATAGTCAAGAATATGAAACGGAATAAGACGTTAAAAATTCTGATCATTATTTTGGCGATTTTACTTGGGCTCAGTGCCACGGCGCTTACCGGAACGCTTCTTTACAACCGTTTTGTAAGGACAGAGCCGACAACCGTCGATGTTCCCGGTAATATTATTACGCCGGACGGTGAGGATAACTCCTCTGCGGAGACGACTCCTCCGCCCTTTGAATCTGCGAACGGCGAAGCATCAAGTGAGCCTGATACATCCACAGTCCCCGGCCAATCGGAAACCACCTCTGCATCCGAAGCTGTGCCGGAAACCACTGAATCTGAAACAACCGGAACAACCTCGGTCGGCAGTTCCAAAGCAAGCGCTATTGCTTTACATAATAGAAAGCCGGAGGATAACACGCCCTTTCAGGTGACCAATATGTTTCCCGGCGACAGAGAGACAAAGTACTATTGCGTTAAGGTTTCCTATAAGGGCGATATTATTATCCGTTACCACGCGGATATCCGTCCCGGATATGAAAAGCTCGCCGAGGTCTTGAAGGTAAAGATTCGCTTGCCCGAAACAGACGAAACCCTGTATGACGGACTGATGCGTGATATGCCGAAATCGCTGAACCATGCACTGTATACAAACGAAAAAACGCAGAGCGAGCTGTACTATGAAATCACGGCGTACCTTGATACAAGCGTCGGCAACGAATATATGGACAAGGAGCTGATAGCCGACTTCCGCTGGTGGGTGGAGGAAACCGAAAATCTCGACCTCCCGCAGACCGGCGATGATAGGAACATCTATCTGTGGTTTGCACTTGCCGCCGGATCGCTTTTCGTGCTGATCATACTTCTTGCAAAGCGCAGAAAGGAGGCCGCCGATGAGTGCTAATCAGAATACGACCTCAAAAAAACTGACGGCAAGCATAGTGACGGTTATCGTACTTGCAATCTGCCTTTGCATTACCACCTTCGCTCTTATTTGGGCGACTGTGTCGGTGGAAAATAACCTGTTCCATACGGGAATCGTTAAGATCAACCTCAATGACGGCAAGCCTGTGATCGAGGAACATGAATTTCTCTTTGAACCCGGTATGACCGTAAAAAAGGATTTCTTCATTGAGAACCAAAGCACATGGGATGTGTACTACAAGCTGTATTTCACCGATGTCGAGGGCGGTCTTGCCGATGTGCTTGATATCACCGTGAAAGACGGTGAGAAGATATTATACAGCGGTAAAGCCTCAGACCTCACAAGAGAAAATGTGGGGGCGGCGAACGATGTCCTTAAACTGAATGAGCGCAGGAACTTGACCGTGTATTTTCATTTTCCCGAAGAAGCCGGAAACAGCACACAGAACCTCGTTCTCACCTTCTCTATGAGTGCGGATGCGGTGCAGACCAAGAATAACCCGAACAAACTGTTTAACTGAGTTAAGATTACGGGTATAAACAAAATATGCTTATAGCTTTTGACCGCCGAAAAATCGGCTGAATTTGTAATTTTTTAGGGCAAAGCCCTATTAAATAAATTGTCATTGCAAAAAAATTATTTAAGGAGGTAAAACACAATGACAAAAAGTAAAAACACTAAAAGAGCTTTGCTTTTCAGTGTCCTTTCCATGATGCTGTGTATTGCAATGCTCGTCGGTTCCACGTTTGCGTGGTTTACCGACAGTGTCACAAGCGGCAAAAACAAAATTGTCGCAGGTAATCTCGATGTCGAGCTGTATGCAAAAAAAGATGCAGGCGAATACACAGCCGTAACAGCCGACACCAATCTGTTCCTTGCGGATGCTCTTTGGGAGCCGGGTCACGTTGAGACCGTTAACCTTAAGGTTGCAAATCTCGGCACACTTGCACTTACATACCAACTGGGTATCAATATTGCAAGTGAAAAGGGAAGCACAAACGTAAATGATGAAGC
>JAETSA010000011.1 GCA_021769885.1 Bacillota bacterium
CGCTCCCGCCGAAGTCTGATGAAATTTACGGAACGACACTAAGGTCGTTCCCTACACCTGTAGGGGCGATGCGCGTAGCCCGTAAATTTCACACAGACAAAAAACGGCGGGAGCAAAGTCTCGCCGACCGCGCCCCGCGCCCTACACCAGCCCACGTAGGGGCGGGTCTCCTGCCCCCCCTGCGGACGGACGGGACGTCCCGTCTCTACGCGCAAACCAAATTCACTTCGTGCATAGGGAAATCTACCCTGCCTTACGTTCTGAATGACAAATTTTGCACAGAAACAAACGCTTTACGCCAATTCCTTATACATATTCCCTGCGGATTCTTTGGTGGCGTATTCGGTGACTTCGAGCACCTCATATTTTTTAACGTTGCCGCCGAAGCTCAATTCTATTACATCGCCGGCCTTTACATCGTAAGAGGCGCGTGCAACCTTGCCGTTGACAACGGCGTGCTTTGCGTCGCAAATTTCATTGGCGACCGTGCGGCGTTTGACAATACGGGATACTTTTAAATATTTATCTAATCTCATTTTTACTCCTTGTTTTTGATTTTTTTGTAGGGCGGTTTGCGGATTGTAGCGTTCCCTACGCTCGTAGGGGCGATTCACGAATCGCCCGAGCTCGGTTGGATTTTGCACAAACAAAACGGTGATGCACAACCCCGTAGGGGCGGCGTTCTCGCCTGCCGGCTCGGTTGCGCTTCTAAGCTTCGCTTAGAGGTGTCCACTGGACACCCGCACCCTCATCCGCCCGATCACGGTCAGATTTTTGCACAAACCGAACGGCGGAACAAAAATCGTAGGGGCGAACTGCGTTCGCCCGCAAAGTCCGTTGAAATCCGTTGCGGGGCGCCGAGGTTACGGCTTCGCCATTTCCCCTAAAAGGGGAATCTACATCGCTCCCTACAACTTGCGAATCTATTTTACATAATGCAAAATTGCGGAACGACACTAAGGTCGTTCCCTACGCCCGTAGGGGCGCTTCACGAAGCGCCCGAGCAACTTTACAAATCCGCACAAACCCGCGGACAGACGGGTTACGGCTTCGCCATTACCCTTTTGTCGCTTTGCGACATTTTCCCTAACAGGGAAATCTCCCCCTACGCGTGTCAAATTTACGCTCGGCAGAACTAAAAGAATAACGAAGAAAAGAAAAAGGCAGGGGAAACACTGTCCCCCTGCCCAAACGGTTTGCAAACACTTATTTCACAGCGTCTTTCAGTGCTTTGCCTGCTTTGAAAGCGGGCACTTTGGAAGCAGCGATGGTCATAGTTTCGCCGGTTCTGGGGTTGCGGCCCTGTTTTGCAGCGCGCTCACGGGTTTCGAATGTGCCGAAGCCGATCAGCTGGACTTTTTCGCCCTTTACGAGTTCTGCGGTAACAGCGTCAAAAACGGCTGTAACGGCAGCGTCTGCGTCTTTCTTGGAAAGACCCGCTTTTTCTGCAACTGCTGCAATAAGTTCTGTCTTATTCATTTTGTTTTCCTCCGTTTGTGTTTGATTGATAATATCTCCAAACAGCGGCAACCCGCCGTCAAGATTCTTGTTTTTCCGTGGCTTTGACCTCATCCCACAACTTGTCCAGCACGGCGAGGTCGGATTCTGCCATAGAAATGCTGCGCGCATTTGCAAGTGCTTCTACTGCTGTGAAGCGTGTTTGGAACTTGTCCGTCGCTTTGGTGAGCGCTTCTTCCGGGTCAATGTCCAGCTTGCGTGCCACATTGACGACCGCAAACAGCAAATCGCCGAGTTCTTCCACGGTATTGGCGCGGTCGTTTGCCGCGATTGCCGCAGAAAGCTCTGTTTCCTCTTCCGATATCTTTTTAGCGGCATCGGATAGCTCGTCCCAATCAAAGCCGACCTTGGCAGCCTGCCGCTGAATTTTGTCCGCACGCATCAGTGCGGGCAGCTCGCGGGGGACAGACTGCATTTTGTCTGTGACAGTTTTACGACTTTTGGATGCGGATTTGATTTGCTCCCAATTTCGGAGAACTTCGTCCGAAGAATGTACTTCGACTTCGCCGAACACGTGCGGGTGGCGTTCAATCAGCTTTTTGCAAACGCCGTGGGCGACATCAGAAAAATCGAACACCTGTTTTTCCGCTTCCATCTGCGCGTGGAATACGACCTGCATCAAAACATCGCCGAGTTCTTCGCAAAGCAGGTGACTGTCCTGCTTATTGATGGCTTCGATTGCTTCATAGGTTTCCTCAATGAAGTTCTTTCGAATGGATTCGTGGGTCTGCTCCCGATCCCAGGGGCAGCCGTCCTCCGAGCGGAGAATCCGCATAATTTCGACCAAATCGTCAACAGTGTATTTTTGTTTAAATGTGAATGTCGGTTTCAAGGTTCACTTCACTCCCTCTATTCTACTCTATAAAACCATATTTTGCAAGTAGTTTGGCGATTTTTTTCCCTTTCGGGAGCATAATTACGTCATCTTTTGCGATTCCGCCGACCAAAAGCATAGAAATCCCGTAAACCAACACCGCAAAAACGATTGCAATCAAGGTGGCGATGATATTGGTCAGCGACAAAGCCCCGCGTGACAAATCGGGCAAAAGGTTTCGGAACAGCCCGTAGCTTGTGTGTGCCGCAACCCCACAAAGCACACTGCAAATCAGCGGCTTTATAAACACGGAAATGAAATTGATGCGAACCTTTGTGGTGCGCACAAGGGCAATATAGTTATAAATCACAATCAAGGTGTAGCAAATCACCGTGCCGATGACCGCACCGTTGATGCCGATTTGCGGAATACCGATGAAAATGTAGTTCGCGATAACCTTCGCGACTGCACCGAGCGTCAGCGATTTTACGGGCACCCCGGGTTTGCCGATGGCTTGCAGCATATTGGTCATCGGCTGGGACAGCGACATTAAAAAGATGGTATACCCGTATGCCGCCATAATCGGAGCGGCAATGGGAATGGCGGAAGCGGATTTACCGGTTTGATACATCATATCGAGAATCGGCGTGGCGAGTACGCCCATACCGATACCTGCCGGGAGCGCAATCATTAAGGTCACGCGCAGTACCGATTCGACGGACACGCGCAGATTGTGCTTATCCTTGACCGCCCAGGCGGCAGACAGCGCGGGAATGGCACTCACGCCCAAGGTCATTGTGATAGATGGAATCAAATTTTTAAAGTCCAGCGACATCGTGTATGCGCCGTACAGGAATTTGGCAATATCCTCATCTAAAATCTGCGAAGCGGCAAGCGCGTCGCCGTAAATGGAATGGATATAATCCAGATTGCCCATAATCATAGCGTCCAAACGATTTTGCACGGTGATGGAGTCAATCAGATTCGTGACGCTGAACACAAGCGAGGATGCAACCACGGGTATAGCAATCGAAATCAGTGTTTTGGCAATGGCAGAGCCCTGCAAAGGGCGCGGGGAATTGATGAGCTCTTCGCGCGTGATGCCGTCGCCCTTTACCTTGTGCAGAACCATCATATAAATCATACCGACCACAGTGCCGAATGTAACACCGATGGCGGCGGCAGCGGCGGCATACGGGTAAATCGCGCTCATCGCCTCGGCTTCCGTGGAAACCGTTTGCCCGTAAACAGTGTATCCCGCCGCAAAGCGCGACATACCGTAGTCAATCGAGAGCTTGGCACAAAGAAGTCCTGCGGCAACCTTGCCGACAGCCTCCCAAACCTCGGACATCGCCGTGGGCGTCATATTGCGCAGTCCGTTGTAGTAGCCGCGGTAAATCGACATCACACAGCAGAAGAAAATCGACGGTGTAATGGCGAAAATGGCAGGCAAAGCTTCCAAATTTTTTGCAAGGTAGGCATAAGGATAGGAAAGCAAAAGCATCAGAACGGTGCCGAGCGTACCCGTCAGCAAAAAGAGCCTTGCGGCGACCTTGAAAATCTGTTTTACATCGCGGAAGCGACCTAACGCCACCTGCTGAGAAACCATTTTGGATACCGCAACGGGAAAGCCCGCCATGGAAACGGTATAGATGGGGATATACAAATTGTATGCCGAGTCGAAGCAGCCGCGCCCGACCGCGCCGACCATATTGGAAAGCGGGATTTTATAAAGAATACCGATGACTTTTACAAGAATGGTTGCGGCGGCAAGTACCATAGCGCCGTTCAAAAGCGATTGGCTTTTTCTTTTCTTCTCTGCCAAAGTCGGTTCACTCCCATCGGATGGAAAATTGCGGTAAAATATAGAATAGCACGGTTTTCAGACACTTGTCAATGATTTTCGGGGGATTTTTTGGAAAAGGAATTTTGAGAAAAGGGGAAAAGGGTAGGGGCGAACTGCGTTCGCCCGCGAAATCAGAACAAGTAAACGGCGATGCGCAATCCCGTAGGGGCGGATGCCCTCATCCGCCCGAGCACGGTTGGATTTTGCAAAAGCCTACGGCGGGAGCAAGCCCCCGCCCTACGCCCGTAGGGGCGGGTCTCCGTGCCCGCCCGGGCACGGTTGGACTTAACACAAACTCAACCGTGATACGCAACCCCGTAGGGGCGCGCATTGCGCGCCCGCGGGTCGTCGAGGACGCCGACCCCTACGATTTGTGAATCAAATTTATTTTGTGCAAATTTTACGGAACGACACAGGGGTCGTTCCCTACGGTCGTAGGGGCGGGTCTCCGTGCCCGCCCGCGCACGGTTGGACTTTCCACAAACCTAACGGCGGGCGTGGAAGCCCGCCACTACGCGTGTACCAAACCCACTTCGCGTTATGAGAGATTCTGCGGCGGGAGCAAGGTCTCACCTGCCGATTATACAATTCACATTGTGCAAGATGAGATTCTGCGGCGGGGGCAAGGTCTCGCCTGCCGGCTCGGTCGGTGCTTCTGCATACTTACGTATGCAGAGGTCTCCACTGGAGACCCGCACCCCCGCCCTACCGATTATGCAAGTTACGTTGTTCTGATTGAGATTCTTCGCTCCGCTCAGAATGACAGGCCTGTGGCTGACCGTCTGCGGGCGAACGAAGTTCGCCCCTACTCACGCTTTTTTACCTAAAAATTCGCGCAATAAGGAATCGGCGGGAATCAGGCTCGGGGACAGCGGCTCGAACTGCCCCAATGCGCGCATCAGCCGTTCGGCGTCACGGGCGTGCTCCCCCGAAAGCGACGCGCCCCGCAGCATTTTAAGGCAGGTGTCGCGAAATACGCACGGCGCGCTCAAATGCACAGAATTGATTTTTACGTCTGCGAGGTCTTTAAAGGGGAAAAGGTATTTGTCCTCACCTTTGCGGACGTTATCCCAAAGCGCATAGGTGTTTTCCACGGAGCTTGCACGGAACAGATAATCGCGTACCATCCGCCGAAGAAAACGGAGATTCCGCTTGTTCAATACGATTTTTCCTCTTTCATTATATATGCGTGAGGACACGCTGATATAAAGCTTTAAAAGATTTTTTTGCGGCAGTGCATCCGTGACAATCGGATTCAGCGCGTGCAGACCTTCGACAAGAATCACATCCTGTTCGCCGAGGGTGACGGTGTGTACGCAGTCACTGCGCCTGCCGAGTGTAAAATCAAACAGCGGCAATTCTGTCGGCGCACCTGTCAAAAGCATTTGCAGGGATTCCCGAAGCTTCGGCAGGTCGAGCGCATACACGGTTTCAAAATCGGGTTCGCCGTCTTCCCCGAGCGGGATATCCCCACGGTTTAGATAAAAATCATCTAAAGAAATTACGTGCGTTTGCATTCCGCGCGCCGTGCATTTTTCCGAAAGCTTTTTTGCGGTCGTCGTCTTGCCCGATGCAGAAGGCCCTGCAAGCATAATGATTTCGCGTCCGTTGTCATTTTCTACGCGGTCGGCAACTGCATTTAAAATATTGTCAAACCGCGTTTCACTGCGTGCAACGAGCGTTTCAGGGTCGTTTTTTGCCAAATCATTGATATATTCCAAATAGTTGTGCACGTTTGCCATACAAATTCCCTCATATATATTTTTCGTAGAACGGAAGAATCTTTTCCTTGCGGGCGAGAATTTCTTCGAATCCCGAAATATATTCATATGGATATTTATAGTTAAATATGCGTTCAATCTCCTTGCCGTGCGGAGATTTTAATTTTGTGACCGCGCCTGCGCCCACGGCAAATACCGTGTGGCACTCCTCCATCATAAAAATATTATAAATACATTCAAAGCCCGATTTTGCATAGCCTGTATTTTCCAGATTGCCGAGCGTTTTGGACTGACGGTACATATAATACGGATGATAAGCGTTTTCGGTAAGATTGCGGTATGCGTAGCCGAGCATTTCGTCTGCGGCAAGCCCTGCCGCGCGCTCTACCTGCGTGTTTTGCGTGCCGAGTCGGGACGCGCGCTTTAACGACAGCGTATGTACAGTGATGTTTTCGGGCTGTAAGCGAAGCGCACGGTCAATCGAGGATGCAAAGGAATCGGGCGTATCTGTCGGCAGACCCGCAATAAAATCCATATTGATGTTGTGAAAGCCCGCGTCGCGTGCTTCTAAATAGGCGGATTCGGTTAAAGCAGAGGTGTGATTTCTGCCGATTTCGCGCAAAACCGCATCATTAAAGGTCTGCGGATTGATGCTGATGCGTGTGACACCGCCGTTTTTGAGTGTATCCAATTTTTTACGCGTGACGGTGTCGGGTCTGCCCGCTTCTACCGTGTATTCACGCACTGTAGAAAGGTCGAATGCGCTGTCGATTGCCGCAAGCAAGCTTTCGAGCTGTTCGGCGGAAAGCGTGGTCGGCGTACCGCCGCCGAAATAGACGCTCTCAAGCCGAAGTCCCAAGGATTTTGCATATGCCCCCGTTTGGGCGATTTCCTTTGTCAAAAGCGATACATACTCGGGCACGAGCTTTTTGGCGGTGGGGGAGGTGGTTGCGTGCGATACAAACGAGCAGTAACTGCACCGCGTGGGACAAAAGGGAATCGACACGTACAGACTGCACGAATCGGGACGGGAAGTGCGGATAATCGCCTCTTCGCGCGATGCCACGCTTTCGGTGAGCGCCGTTTTTTCCTCGGAAACAAAAAATCGGTCACGGAAATAGGTACGCGCATTTTCATTGCCCATTTCTGCCTGTAAGGCGAGCAACAGCTTTGACGGGCGGATGCCCGTCAGCAAGCCCCATTTCGGCGTATAGCCTGTTAATTCTTTTAACGCGCAAAACAGCATAGAGGCGATTTGCAGTTCAGGGTCTTGCACGTTTTCGAGGGTAACATTTTGCTCCCAAGCTTTTTCGCCGAAGCGGCAGAATACACGGGCACTGCCGTCACGTATTTCCGTACTGCAAAGCGGCTCTGCGTCACTTTGCGTGCGCTTTTCAAATACGACGTGGATTTTTTCATTCGGGAAAAAGAGCCGCGTCAATTTTTCCAGCTCATATTGGTAGCTGTGTCCTAAAATTTCTAAAATCATCGTCCGATTCTCCGCATATACCGATTGCGTGTGCGTTCAAATTCTAAGGTTGTGGCGCGGTTGTGCCCTGTGTAGACGGTGAAATCGCCGTCCAGGTTCCGAAGCCGAATGAGCGACGCGAGCAGTTCTTCATCACTGCCGCCGGGGAAATCCGTGCGCCCCGCCGTCAGGCAAAAGAGCGTGTCACCCGTTAAAAGAATGCGGTTTTCGTAATCCGCATAGCATACGCCGCCCTTGGTGTGTCCCGGTGTGTGTAAAACGTGCAAAACGCTTTCTCCCAAAACGATTTTGTCGCCGTCGTGAAGCAGCCGGTCCGCCTGTATCGGCGTTTGCTGCCCTGCACATTCCCACGAGCAAAGGCTTTTTTCTTCATCCAAAAGGCAGTCTGCATCTGCCGCGTGTATGCAGATTTCCGCGCCTGTCAGCGCCTTTAACGCCGCTACGCCGAGAATATGGTCGAAATGGCCGTGCGTCAAAAGAATATATTCTACCGATTTGCCGTTTAAGCGGTCTTTGAGCGCGTCCGTGCAGTCACCTGCGTCCACCACGGCAATTTTGCCTGTGGCGGTATCGGTTAAAATATGTGTGTTTGCCTGCACGGGTCCTTGCGGGATGGTTTCCACTGTCAGTGCCATTTTATTTGCCTCTCCAAATTTCCGTATCATATAAAATCGTTACAGGACCGTTGTTTAAAAGCTCGACCTCCATATGCGCGCCGAACACGCCCTTTTCCACCTTTTTCACGCCGTTTTTGAGTAGCTCATCGCAAAACAGCTCGTAAAGCCGATTCGCTTCTGCGGGGGCGGCGGCTTTTGCAAAGGAAGGACGGTTGCCCTTTTTGACGTCGGCGCACAAGGTAAACTGTGAAATCGCCAACACCTCGCCGCCGATGTCGAGAATCGAGCGGTTCATTTTGTCGTTTTCATCGGTAAATACGCGTAAGTTCGCGGTCTTGCGGGCGAGCAGTTCTGCGTCTGCGTCTGTGTCGCCGTCCTGCACGCCCACTAAAATCATATAGCCCCCGCCGACTTTGCCGACCGTTTCGCCGTCCACCGTGACGGCGGCGTGTTTGACTCTTTGAATGACTGCTTTCATAGCTGTACTTACCTCTCCACACTCAGCACACCGTCCACCTTTTCCACACGGGAAATCACGTTTTTTAGGTGGTCTACATTGCTGACGGTGATGTTCATATTGATGGTGCTTCTGCCGTCCTTTGCCACGCGCGAGGAAATCTCGTTGATGTTGACGCGCATATTGGCAAGCTGAACGGAAATATCCGCCATTAAGCCGATGCGTGACAAAGCGGTAATCTGTAGGGCGGCTTTAAATTCTTTTTTGACGTCCTTGTTCCAGCGCACCTGTACCCAGCGTTCGGGCTCGGCGCAGGCGGAAATGTCCTTCGGCACATTGGTACAGTCGCGCTTGTGTACCGAAATGCCGTGCCCACGTGTGATAAAGCCGATGATGTTGTCGCCCGGTAAGGGATTACAGCAACGCGAAAATTTAATCAGCACGTTGTCCACGCCCTCGACCGTTACGCCGTCACTGCCCTTGCTTTTGGTGGTTTTCAGCTGTGTCGGCAGATTTTCGGTCTCCTGCTCCTGCGGGCGGTAATTTTTGTTGTATTCCTCTTTGATGTAGGGCATCAGCCGAATGACCGATATCCCGCCGAAGCCGATGGCAGCATAAAAATCGTCCAAATTGTCAAATCTTTGCCGTGCGGCAAGGTTATGAATAAATTTGTCGTACTCCTCTTCCGTCAGGCGGATATAGTTGCGGCGAAATTCGCGTTCAATTTCGGCTTTGCCTTCGGCAATGTTTTCGTCACGCTTTTCATTTTTGAACCAAGAACGAATCTTATTGCGCGCAGAGCTGGTTTTGGCAATGCCCAGCCAGTCACGGGAAGGACCTTTGCCCTGCTGGGAAGAGGTCAGAATCTCTACAATTTCCCCGGTTTTGACCTGATAGTCAATCGGGACAATGCGTCCGCCCACCTTTGCACCGACCATTTTATTGCCGACGGCGGTGTGAATGGCGTAGGCAAAGTCAATAACGGTTGCGCCGCTCGGCAGTGTAATCACATCGCCGCGCGGGGTGAATACGAATACATCCTCAGGAATCAGGTCGCTCTTAATGGCGCGCACCAATTCCTGCACGTCGCCCGATTCCTTTTGGTCGTCAAGCATTTGGCGAATCCACGCCAAGCGTTCGTCCAAATTGGATTTGCCTTTGAGCCCGAGCTTGTATTTCCAGTGTGCCGCAATACCAAATTCCGCCGTGCGGTGCATTTCCCGCGTGCGAATCTGCACTTCAAACGGAATGCCGTCCGTACCGAGCACCGTGGTGTGCAGGGATTGGTACATATTGGGCTTCGGGGTGGAAATATAGTCCTTAAACCGCCCCGGCATCGGGCGGAACATATCGTGTATTAACCCCAGGCAGTTGTAGCAGTCTATCACGCTGTCTACGATAATGCGGATGGCGTAGATGTCATAAATCTGGTCGAAATTTTTGTTTTGCATATACATTTTGCGGTATATGCCGTGTACGCTTTTCACACGTCCGTCAATTTTCGGGTCTTTTACGACGGTGGAAATGCGCACGCGGATTTTTTCTTTCATATCCTCCAAAAATTCCAGACGCGAACGGGTCATATTGTCGAGCGATTTTTCAATATCCGCATAGGCAATCGGGTCTAAGAAGCGAATTGCCAAATCCTCCAATTCCTCTTTTGCGGCGCGGATACCGAGTCGGTGCGCAATCGGCGCATAAATTTCGAGGGTTTCAAGCGCAATATCCCGCTTTTTCTGCGGCGCCATAAAGTCTAATGTGCGCATATTGTGCAGTCGGTCGGCAAGCTTGATGATGATGACGCGAATATCCTGATACATCGCCAACAGCATTTTGCGCAGATTTTCCGCCTGAAATTCCTCTCTTGTGGCAAGCGGCACCTTGCCGAGCTTAGTGACGCCGTCTACAAGCGCGGCGACCTCATCGCCGAACTCGGATTTTAGTTGCTCCAGTGTGACGTCGGTATCTTCTACGGTATCGTGCAGAAGCGCGGCTTCAATCGACTGTGCGTCCATACCGAGGTCAACCAAAATATTGGCGACGGCAATCGGATGTATGATATACGGCTGCCCCGAATAGCGAAGCTGTGCGCTGTGCACATCCTCCGCCAGCAGAAAGGCACGGTCAATCTCCGCAATTTCGGCAGGCGTACACGCAGTTTCCTTTTGCAGACGCTCTTTTAACAGAGCATACTGTTCTTTCGGGGTCAATTCTCGTTCTTCCATAGGTCAGGCTTCCTTTTCGGTCAGTTGTTGCAGTGTAGGGGAGGCGGTCAGCTCCGCTTTGCCTGCGGACGGTATGTAAATATATGCACCGTCCGCGTTTTTTTCTAAAAGTCCCAATTCCGTCAGCACATCAAACGCAATTTGGACGGTTGCCGCCTTTGCGGGTGCACAGCCGCTGCGTTTGCAAAAAACGGCAGTATCAAAGCAAAATGGGGTGTTCAGCTTCAAAAATTTGTAAACGCCGAGCAAAAATTCCCGAGAGGGCGTTAAAAAGATGCGTTCCTTAACGGTCAGCGTATCGCCGAAGCGGAATTTTTCATACAGACGCAGACTTTTTAAGTAATTCTCCGTATCAAAGCCCGAAAACCGCATTTCCCGAATGCGCACAGACGGGTGAATTTCCCCGCGGAAGGTATTTTTCTCGATTTGTACGGCGAGGTCGACCGAATCGCCGATTTGATACGGGAACGCGGAGAGTGTGACGGAAAACAGCATTGCCGTGAGCGTAGTGTCGCCCTTGCCGAGCGTCAGGCGCAGATGCTTGCCGTCGCCGACGGGCTTGACGGCGCGAAGCTGCATATTATAAAGCCCGAAAATCGGTGCGGGATTTTCACAGCCGCACGGCTCTAAAGCGGAAAGGGTATCGAGTAAATACAAATTGATATAGGCGGGATTCAGCTTGCAGTCGAGCGTTACACGCGGAAAGGGCAGGCTTACGGATTTTGCGTAGGCGTCCAAAGCGCGGCGCAGGGCGGGAATATCCTTTGTACATAGACCTAAGCCGGCAGCACCCGGGTGCCCGCCGAAATGGGTGAGGTGCTCGCGCACGGCGCACAGCGCGTCATAAATGGAGAATCCCGGAAGGCTTCGGCAAGAGCCTGTACCGCTGTCGCCGTCTACGGAAATGACCACGGCGGGCTTGCCGTAGCGGGAAACCAAGCGCGCGGCGACAATGCCGTTCACACCCGGGTGCCAGCCCTCGCCCGCCACCACCAAAATCTGTGCATATTTGATTTCGGGATTTTGTTCAATCTGTTCTACGGCTTCTGCGGCGATTTTCGATTCAATTGCCTGACGCTGTTTGTTGAGCGCATCGGTTTCCTCGGCGATTTGCAGAGCCGTGTCTTCGCCGTCGCAAAGCAGTAAGCGCAGTGCGGTCATTGCTGAGCCGATGCGCCCTGCGGCATTGATGCGCGGCGCGAGTGTAAAGGCAACGCCGGAAGCGGTCAGCGGTCGGTCGCCGAGTCCCGAAACCGTTTTTAAAGCGGACAGCCCCATACGGGTATCTGCACTGATTTTACGGATACCTTTTTTTACGAGCGCACGGTTTTCACCTGTCAGGGGTACAACATCCGCCAAAGTGCCGATGGCGACCAAGTCCGCATACTGCTCAAAGACCGAATCGCAGTCGCCCTCTAAGGCGCAAATCAGCTTAAAAGCTACGCCGACGCCCGCACTTTCCTTGTATTCGGAAGGACAGTCCGCACGGTGCGGATTGATAACGGCTACGGCGTCGGGCAATACTGCACCGGGCGTATGATGGTCGGTAATGACCATATCAATGCCGAGCTCCTTTGCGAGCGCGGCTTCTTCCACGGCGGCAATGCCGTTGTCTACTGTGATAATCAGCTTCACGCCATCTTTATGCAGGTCGCGGATTGCGCCTGCAGATACGCCGTACCCCTCGCTTTGGCGGTCGGGAATACGGCAAATCACATTCCCGCCCTGGGCGTTCAAATAGGAATACACAAGCGCGGTGGCAGTGACGCCGTCGGCATCGTAATCGCCGAATACGGCAATTTTCTCAAAATTCTCAAGCGCGTCCGCAATGCGCTCGACCGCCTTTTCCATATCCGCCAATTCAAACGGGTCGGTAAAATCGAACGTGTTTGAAAGATATTCCTGCGCCTGCACTTCATCCGTAATACCGCGCGCCGTTAAAAGCAGGGCGAGAAACGGGTCGAGCGCACAGCTTTCTGCCAAATCTGCCGCCGCGTCGCGGTCGCACTCCGAAATTTCCCAAAGTTTATGCGGCATACAGCGCTCTCCCTTCCAAAAATAAATAGATAAAATTATTTTACCATTTTTTTAAAACAGAATCAACCTGCGGCGGGAATTTTCATAGAGAATACGTTTGACTTTTTCACTACTTTATTGACATATCTGTAAGAAAAGTGTATCATTGATAATAGTTTTATTGTGATTGAAATTTGCGTTTATATCTTTATAAAGAATCTGAATCAGGGAGAATTTCAGGTGAAAAAGCAACGAAAAGCAAGAAGGGTCGGCAAAAGAACGCTGGCTTTGGTATTGGCGGATATTGTAATTGCAACCGTGTCCTATTTCTTCACGGTGTTTATTCATTGGAATTTTATTATGGACAGTGTAACGGCATCTCGCCTTTTGCGGCGTTTGCCGTATGTCATACTGTTTTATGTCGGCTTCAATATCCTTTTTAAGCTGTATAATACGCTTTGGAAATATGCCGGGCTTTACGATGTAATTCGTTTCGGAGTGTCTTCCGTTTTGGCAACGGCGGGCGTTTGGATATGCGATTATATCGGTATGAAGACCTGCCGTGCTTTGGGTGCACCGACTGCATTTCCTTTGTATTATAATGTTTTGCCGCTGGCAATTTATATTGAAACGGCAATGCTGATTATGATGCTGGGGCTTTCGGTTCGCATTTATTACCGCTCGGCAAAGCTGCTGCGGACAGAGGGTCTGCGCCGCCAAAAGGCGCAGGACAGCGACGGCGTACGCAACCGTATTTTGGTGGTGGGCGCAGGCAATGTCGGCGGGGCGATGATTTCCGAACTGCAGGCAACCGACTACCGTTTGGGGCTTCCCGTTGCGGTTTTGGATGACGACCCGAAAAAGGTTGGGCTGTCCATTCTCGGTACGCCCATCGTCGGTACGTGCGATGACGTCAGGGAAGTGGTTGCAAAGTACGACATTGACCAAATCTACTTTTGTATTACCGATATTGCGGAAGCGCGTAAACGTGAAATTTTGGAAAAGCTGGTTGCCACCGACCGTATGGTGAAAATTTCCGAGCATCGGGAGATTTCTGCCGAAAAGCCGAAATCTGCGGTGAAATCCGCGCGTTCGGTAGATATTTTAGACCTGCTCTCCCGCCCGCCGGTAGAGCTTGACCCCGATGTTTGCCGTTACGTAACGGATGAAGTGGTTTTGGTCACGGGCGGCGGCGGTTCCATCGGTTCGGAGCTGTGCCGGCAGATTGCCAAATACAGTCCTGAAACAATCGTAATCTATGATATTTACGAAAACAATGCATATGAATTGAAAAATTCGCTGGACCGTGCGTATTTCGGCACGCCCCGTGTAGAGATACGCATCGGCTCTGTGCGGGAGGAGGCGCGTCTGCGCGAGGTGTTTGAAGAATTTCACCCCACCAGCGTATTCCACGCCGCGGCACACAAGCACGTGCCCTTAATGGAGGACAGCCCCTACGAGGCAATTAAAAATAATATTTTGGGAACGTACAATACCGCGAAGGTCGCCGATGCATACGGTGTGCATAACTTTGTGTTGCTTTCGACCGATAAGGCGGTCAATCCCACCAATGTTATGGGCGCGTCCAAGCGTTGCTGTGAATTGGTGATACAGCATTTCTCCAAGATTTCGAAAAATACCAAATTTGCCGCCGTGCGCTTCGGCAATGTGCTCGGCTCGAACGGCAGTGTAATACCGCTGTTTAAGGAACAGCTCAAAAACGGCGGCCCCTTAACGGTCACACACCCTGATATCACCCGCTATTTTATGACGATTCCCGAAGCGGCACAGTTGGTGGTGCAGGCAGGCGGTCTTGCCAAGGGCGGCGAGATTTTTGTGCTGGATATGGGCGAGCCCGTGAAAATCGTCACGCTTGCCGAAAAGCTGATCAAGCTCTCCGGCTACAAGCCGTATGTCGATATCGATATTCAGTTTACGGGGCTTCGTCCGGGCGAAAAGCTGTATGAGGAATTGATATTGCCGTCGGAAAAAGAGGGTATGCACAAGACCGAAAACAACAAAATCTTTGTGACTGCACCGTCTGACTTCGACGACGCCTATTTGATGGAGCACATTGAAAAAATCGGCGATATGGAGCCGTCACAGGCGCGCACTTTCCTAAAAGAGCTCGTGCCGAATTACAAGGCGGACAGATAACAGAGCCGTTAGACTAATCCTTAACAAATCAAAACATGGAGATGTTTTTTATGGAAATCAAATTTGAAAAGACTCAAAATCCGAAGGCAAAGCCTGCCGACGAAAATGCGCTGGAATTTGGCAAGCTGTTTACGGATCATATGTTCCTGATGGAGTATTCTGCGGGCGTGGGCTGGCATAATGCACGCATCGTCCCGTTTGGATATTTGTCCGTGCATCCGGCTTCGACCGTTCTGCACTATGGCTCGGAGATTTTTGAGGGCTTGAAAGCGTACCGCCGTGAAGACGGCAAGGTTCAGCTGTTCCGCCCGATTGAAAATATCCGCCGTATGAACAACTCCGCAGAGCGTCTTTGCCTGCCGCAGATTCCCGAAGACGACGCGATGGAAATCTTAAAAACCTTTGTAAGCGTTGAGCAGGATTGGACGCCCTCTGCGCCCGGTACATCCCTGTATCTGCGCCCGTTTATGTTCGGTAATGATGAATCCTTGGGCGTGCACGCGGTACATAATGCAACCTTTGCAATTATCGCTTCGCCTGTGGGCAGTTACTATAAAGAGGGCATTAACCCGGTTAGAATTATGATTGAAGCGGAGGATGTCCGTGCGGTTCGCGGCGGTACAGGCTATGCGAAGTGCGGCGGCAACTACGCGGCGAGCAACCGCGCAGGTCAGCGTGCAGAGGAAAAGGGCTACTCGCAGGTTCTTTGGCTGGACGGCGTGGAGCGTAAATACATAGAAGAAGTCGGTGCGATGAACGTGATGTTCAAAATCGGCGGCGAGATTGTCACCCCGAAGCTGACAGGTTCTATTCTGCCCGGTATTACCAGAAAATCCTGCATCGAAGTGTTAAAGAGCGAGGGGTATACGGTCAGCGAGCGTCTGTTAAGCGTAGACGAGCTCGGGGAAGCATTGAAAAACGGCACACTGGAAGAAGCTTGGGGCTGCGGTACGGCGGCAGTGGTTTCTCCGATTGGCGAGCTTTGCTATAAGGATGAGAAATTCATCATCAACAACGGCGAAATCGGCGAAGTGACGCAGCATCTTTACGACACCTTAACGGGCATTCAGTGGGGCAAGCGTCCGGATGACTTCGGCTGGACGGTTGAAATTCAATAAATACGGCAAAAAATAAACAAGGCAGAACAGCTTGTCTATTATTATACAAGGCGGATGTTTCATCCGCCTTTTTTTGTGCATTATGTTGATTTTTTGAGCGTTTTATGCTACAATAACAGAATCAAAAATATATACATCGGATTCGATGCAGAAGGGTGAGGTTGGTTATGGCAGTCAGAAAAACAGATTTGCCGCGCGCAGCGGCACCGGAAGATGTCGGCGTTTACGCAGATGTCGTCGAGCAGCTTATCGAGTATATGCAGCAGGAGGAATTGGAGTTCCACAGCTTAATGGTGCTTCGCCACGGCAAAGTGGCGGTGGAATGGTATAACGAGCCGTTTGACGCACACACAAAGCACACAATGTACTCTGTCAGCAAAAGTTTTACCTCTACGGCAGTGGGGTTTGCCGTCAGCGAGGGACTGCTGTCGTTAGACGATGTGGTTACGGACTTTTTCCCGGACTACCCGCCGAAAACGCCGAATCCGTATTTTGAAAAAATGACCGTGCGTACGCTCATCACAATGACCTCGGGCAAACAGACCGATATGATGGCGGATAAGGGCAAAATCGACTGGATTGCCGATTTCATCAATTCCCCGTGGGTGTTTGAGCCGGGCACGCAGTTTTTATATGTCAATGAAAATATCTATATGCTCTGTGCAATCTTGCACCGCGTAACGGGGATGAGCGTGATTGAGTATTTAACGCCGCGCCTGTTTGAGCCGCTCGGCATTGAAGTGCCGTTTTGGGAAACCGATTCAAACGGGGTAGAGGCAGGCGGCTGGGGCTTGTACATCACTACAGAGGACCTTGCCAAGGTTGCCGATTGCTATCTGCACGGCGGCAAATCCCGCGGCAAACAGATTTTGCCCGCCGAATGGGTTGGGGAAGCCACGAAAAACCAGCTCGGCGAAATCAAACAGCCGAGCGATGATCCCGATGCAAACAGCGGCTACGGGTATTGCTTCTGGATGAATGCCGCGATACCCAATTCTTACAGAATGGACGGTATGTTCTCTCAGTTTGCCATCAATCTGCCGGATTATGATGCGTCTATCATTACCACGGCGGCGATTCCCGTAGAGTCGCAGGCGAGAGAAGCTCTGTGGCGGTTTTTCCCGAAGGCGTTTATCAACGAAGGGGAGGAGAAAAAGCCGACAAAATTGGACACGGCACTGCTTGCACGTCCCGCTGTTTCGCCGCGTTCCCTGACCGAAAAGAAAATCGAGGGCAGAACCATCAAGGTGCGCAAAAAGATTCTTTTAAATCTCATTGGTTTCCCTGTTAGTATGCTGCCGTTGGCAGTCACCTTTATGATGTCCGACCGCGCGGGCAATATTGACAATATCCGCTTCCGTTTCAAAGAGCACGAATGCTCCATCACGTGGGACGAAGGGGACGAGAACAACACCGTCGCCTGCGGTATGGACGGTCATTACCGCTACGGCACGATGACCTTGGGAAAAATCACATTTAAGGTGTGCGCCAATGCCGAGTGGGTGGATGACATCAATCTCCGTCTGTACATACGTCCTGTGGAAACCATCGGCAGACGCGATTTGAATTTCCTGTTCCGCCGTAATGACCGCGTCACGATTACGCCGTCCTCTACGCCGTCGGTCTACAAAATCGCCGAATCCCTGACCGTCAGCATCGGTGAGGTCATAAAGAACCCGATTATTGCCAAAGCCGGGCAGTTCTTAATGCGTTTTGCCCCCGCCGCCGCAGAACCGAAGCATTACGGCAAGTTTATTGACTGATTGTAAGGAACAGTAAAAATAAAAGGAATAGTAAAAACAAAATCGTGAAAATAAAATAGTAAAAAGCGTGTGTAATTTTTGCACACGCTTTTTTGTATGGTAAATGGATATTGCACAGTAGAGAAAGGTAATAAGAATATCCCGTAGGGGCGGGTTTCCACGCCCGCCCGATCACAGTTGGATTTTTGCAAAAAACCAACGGCGGTGCACACCACCCGTAGGGGCGAACTGTGTTCGCCCGCGGGACGATGTAGGCATCGTCCCCTACGGATTGTGCAGATTTTACACTTACTTGGGTAGGCGAGAACAGCGTTCCCTACTTAAGATTGTTCCCCGCAGGGGAGTAATACAAAAAAGCGTGTACAGATTTTGCACACGCTTTTCTATATGTAATGTTTTTATTTTGCCAATGCGGCGACCTCGAGCATATAGGTACCGATTTGTCCGCCAAATTCGGGTGCACCGTCCATAATCAGCTTGCCTTTTTTCACGGACTCCAACATATCGTCTGTGCCGAGGAGAATGCCCAATGCGCTGTCCAAGCTGTCAAAACGCAGGGTGAAAAACGGCATGGCGCGTTTGTACTCGCCGCGTCCCGCACGGGATTTCCCCGCCTTAATGCGCAGATACGCCGAAATCTGCGGATAGCCGTTAACTGCCCACGCGTACACGCGGTCGGGGCTTTTGCTCGTCCAGTCGTGGATATCTTCGTGTCCCATTTTGTTGAGCTGGCTGATGCCGCCCGACAAAAGATAGAAGAAGCATTTGACCATCAGCTCTTTGGTTGCTTCATCCTTCGGTGCTTCGGTTGCACCCAACAGAGAGGACATCTTTAAAAGCGTCATCAAAAATGCTTTAAATGCACCGAAGTTCTTGAGTACACCGCGCATTTTCGGCAATGTGGCAGGGCTCATTTTGCCTTTGAAAAAGGCGTTCATCGCCTCCACGCTCTTAAACTCCAGCTCCACGTGGGGATTCGGGTCAACGCGGTTCAGGTGCACCAGCCATTCGTCACCGTTGACGACATAGTGCATACCGACCTTGCCGCCCTCTGCATCGGGGTCAAGTGCCGTGACCTGAATAATCGCGTGGACGTGCGCAAACTGCTTTTTTAAAGACGGCACGTCTGTTGCAATGACCTTGACAAGCGGCAGTGCGGCGTTGAAGAAAATTTTATTGGAATATAATTCTTCTTTTGTGTGCAAAATTTTCACACTCCTTTAAAAGGAATTTTATCAAAAGGTAAATCAACTGTTGAGGAATAAATTACAGAGGATGTTGCGCAGAAGGGGGTACCGAGGTGAGTAGCCACAAAATGCACGCCAAAGGTTGCTGAAATTCCGCGGAACGACACAGGGGTTGTTCCCTACGCAAGCAATTTATTTCGAGATTGATTCTGCGGCGGGGGCAAGCCCCCGCCCTACGCTCAAAATGACAAAACCGCACGACCTGTAGGGGTCGCCGAGTCGGCGACCCGCGGGCGATTCGCGAATCGCCCCTACATTCCATCCAAGCACAGAGTCAAATCTTTGATTGCAGTGCGTGCATCGCGCGCTTTCTTTTGCCCCGAAGTGTACAAGGGTACACGAGCGGGCGAAAAAAGCGTGCGAGGTGCGTGCGGCAACAAAAATTTTCAAATCTTTTGTTCAGCGTGATGGATAACGGATTAAAGTTCTCCCGTCGCGTACAAAGGTATGCAAGGGGAAAGTTAATTCGTTATCCGCACGATTGAACAAAGATTTTAGACTTCGTCGTCCCAGTTGTCGTCAAGCTCAAAGTCCTTATGCATAACCTCGCGCACAGCTTCAATAATGCCGTTTGCATCGATGCCGACAATCGACATAATATCTTCGTGCAGACCGATGGGCGCGAATTTGTCGGGGTGACCGAGCTTCTTGAATGCACAGCCCTTGCCCGATTCCACGACGACCTCTGCGACCGCAGAGCCAAGACCGCCGAGTGTGCTGTGATCCTCTACCGTGATGATACGGCGGGTGTCCTGTACCGCTTTGAGGATTGCCTCTTTGTCAATCGGTTTAATGGTGTGCATATTGAGAACGCGGACTTTTAAGCCGTCGGCACTGTCTAAGAATTTTGCCGCTTCACGTGCCTGGAATACGCACGAGCCGCAGGCGATAACGGTGATATCCGTACCGGGATGTACTTCCACCGCCTTGCCGACCTCGAAGCCGTAATCCTCGTTGTCATAGAGCACACGGTCAAAGCCGCGGTTGATGCGGATATAGTACGGGCCGAAGTTTTCATAGGCTGCGCGGACTGCGTTGGCGGTTTCGTACCCGTCCGCGGGGCAGATAACGGTCAGATTCGGCATAGAGCGCGCCACTGCCAAGTCCACAATCGCGTGGTGCGTAGAGCCTGCCTGCCCGAAGGATGTGCCTGAATGCGTCGCAATGATTTTTGCGTTGACGTTCTGATAGCAGATGTCCGTGTGCAGCTGATCCGCCGCGCGCAAAGATGCGAATACCGAGAAGGTGGACGCGAACGGCACGAGACCCGCTCTTGCCATACCTGCCGCGACGCCGAGCATATTCTGCTCTGCAATACCGACGTTAAACACGCGGTCGGGGCAGGCGTTTGTGAAGTCCTGCAATTTGGTCGAGGTGGCAAGGTCAGCGGTGACCGCCACAATCTCTTTATGTTCTTTGGCAAGGTCAGCAAGGGTCTTGCCGTAGATTTCCGAGGTGGAAAGCTCAGGGGTTTCAATTACGTTATAAACAAATCCTCCGGCCATTATTCAAACTCCTTTCCGCAGCGTGCAATGCGTTCTGCACTGTAATCGTTGAGGTCTTGGGAGGCGGTTTTCGCCATATCCTCGTCGATTGCGCCGTAGTGCCACTTGTAGTTGCCTGCCGTCAGCTTGATGCCGACGCCCTTGACGGTATCTGCGACAATTACGGTCGGTTTGTCGGTGCAGGCGTGTGCCGCATCAATTGCCTTACACAGCTCTACGATGTTATTGCCGTCGCAGACGATGGTGTTGAAGCCGAACGCGGTGAATTTGTCCGCCAGCGGCTCTAATTTCATAACATCCTCGGTGTTGCCGTCAATCATACAGTGGTTGCGGTCCACAATCGTGATGCAGTTTGTCAGGTTGTAGTGGTGAATGGTCATCAGGCCTTCCCAGTTGGAGCCTTCGTCCAGCTCGCCGTCGCCTGTTACAACATAGGTGGTGTAATCCTTGCCGAGTACGCGCGCCGCGATGGCAGTGCCTGCCGCAATCGGAATGCCGTGGCCGAGAGAGCCTGTGGAAGCATCCACACCCACAACCTTGTTGGAATCCAAATGGATACCCATTTTGGAGTTGGTCAGGTTAAAGGTCTTGAGCTGTTCGGGGTCGTTCCAGCCGTAGTCGCATAGCACGGGCGCATAGGCGATGCCTGCGTGACCCTTGCTGAGGATGAAACGGTCACGATCCGCCCACTTCGGGTCTTCTTTTTTGAGATTCAGGTATCTGTGGTACAAAACGGTCAGAATGTCCATCACGCTCATACCGCCGCCGATGTGCCCGCTGCCTGCCCAAACCGTGGTTTGTAAGCAGAGGTGGCGCAGGTCGTTGGCTTTCTTTTCAAGCGCCAGCCATTCTTCCTTGGTTAAAGGTGCTCTTTGCATAGTGTCCTCCCTGTTATATACATATTGTTACAGCAAAACCCTGCTGAAGGTTAGCCCTTGATTTCGGGATGGCGTTTCGCCACGACCGAGAATGCATCCTCCGCAATTTCGATTGCTTTTTTGATATCCTCATCCGTCACCGCTGCATTCATAAAGTGATTGTGGTGCGACGCCAAGAACAGGCCGCGGCTGACACATTCGGAAATCCATTCCTGATGCAGCATCAGGCTGTCATCGTTGGCAATGCGCAGATAGAACAGCGCGGGCTCGCCTGAAACCACCAAATCAAAGCCGTGTTCCTTACCTGCCGCAACAAAGCCTTCGGTCAGCTTTGTGCCCATTTCGCGGAACATCTTCGGGGTGTCGAGTTTTTTCATTTTGTTGATGCACGCAATCGACGCCGCGAACGGGACAGCGCTCATCCAGTAAGAGCCTGTGTAGGTGATGCCCGAAACGGTGGCTTTCATATGCGCACCGCCGCAGAGTGCGGACATATTGTAGCCGTTGGCAAGTGCCTTGCAGAAGCAGATGAGGTCTGCCTTGATGCCGTAATAGTGGTCGGAGCCCTGTAAATCCAAACGGAAGCCTGTGCGCACGTCGTCGAAAATCAGTACCATACCTTTTTCGTCGCAGAATTTGCGCACGGCCTGCCAATATTCCTTGGAAGCGACTTCGTTATCCTTGAAGTTGCCGTGGTCATACGGCTGGGCAATTAAGCCCGCCACATCGCCGTCACAGGCGTTGTAGGCATCTTCCAGCGCTTTCAGATTGAACCACGGCACAACCACGTTGTTTGCGACCTCTTCGGGCATAATGCCGGGGTAGTCGATTTTCTGTGCCCACTGGAAATCGCCGTGATAGAAGCCCTTTAAGAAGAACATTTTCTTTTTGTGCGTGTGCGCACGTGCCGCCATAACGGCGAGCGTGGTGGTGTCCGAGCCGTTTTTGGCAAAGAATGCCCAATCAGCGGAAGCCACGGTATCCACAAGGTTTTCGGCACATTCCACCATCACCTTAGAGGGGGAGGTGGTGCAGTTGCCGAGCTTTAACTGTTTGAGAGCCGCCGCATCTACGTCGGGGTCGTTATAGCCCAAAACATTCGGACCGTAGGCGCACATAAAGTCAATGTACTTATTGCCGTCTACGTCCCAAAAATAGGTGCCCTGGGCTTTCTCCGAATAGAAAGGCCATTTTGAAACGGGAACCCAAAGCCCCTCGGCAGGGCCTAAGTGCCCGTAGATGCCCGAGGGAATTACTTTAATGGCACGGTTAAAATATTCGTGGCTTTTGTCGTGTTTGTATTCCGGAAATTTACTCATATGCACTGAATCCTCCCATTACGCTAAGTACAGCGCGACTCTGTCGAGCAGTCTGTTCATATTATCGACCATAGAAAGCATACCGCGAATCTCGACTGTGCCAAGGCCTATACACTCGAGCGCATTCACCTTGCCGTTAAACAAATCGTTTGCCAGCTGCAAATTGTCAAACTGCATAATGGCACGCGGGTTTTCGGCAGGCTTTTTCAATGTAATCAAGTGATTGTCTTTGACACGCAGTGTTGCCGCAGGACCGTTTTTGATTGCGAAAGAGATGTCGCCGTCCATCATATAGGACGCGCTTGCCTGCCCGATTTTATCCTGATTGCCGATTTGTGCGAGTGCGACGGAGATGGTGTAGAACGTCATTACGGTAGACAACTCAAAGAACGCAGGGTCTTTCAGTGCTTCTTCGGTCGGACGCATCAATTCGGTCAGGCGGTCAGTCAGTGCCGTAAAGGTCTTTAACAAGAACCCAATCTTTGAAAAGCCTTTTACGGGGATGGGTGTTACGACGCCGTCGATGATGCCGTTGAATTTTTCACAGGACGCGACGGGAATCAGAATGTCACACGGTTTTTTGCCGTCTTCCATACGGCAGCCGTGCGAAGTGAAGCGGATGGTTGCCGCAGGGCCGCCTTTCACGTCAAAGCAGACCGTCACGGGCTTTTTCAGCTCCCACAGGATTTCTTTAGCCTTGCTATCGAGCTCGCAGAGGTTTTCGAGTGTCCCCAAAACCGCATAGAGATTGATATAGGCGAGTGTTCTTGCATCAGTCAATGTAATTCCTCCCGTTTGACAATTATATAACAAGATAATCATACCAAATTTTCAAGGCAAAGTCAACGAAAACAGCGGATTCCGGACAAAATTTTCAATGCAAAATTACTTAAAAAAAGAGGTGATTTTTTCCAAAAACTATGCTATACTATTTAGCGTATAGGTCGTTTTATCTTTGAAACGACGGAAAGGACGCAAAACTTATGGCATTGTTTAAAAAATTATTCGGTGACTATTCCTCCCGAGAGGTTAAGCGCATTTTACCTTTGCAGAAAAAGGTTCTCGCGCTTGACGAGGAATACGCCGCACTGACCGATGAGGAATTAAAAGCCAAAACCCCTGAGTTCAAAAGCCGCTTGGAAAACGGGGAAACGCTTGACGATATTTTGCCCGAGGCGTTTGCAACCTGCCGTGAGGCGGCGGCAAGAGTGCTCAAAATGAAGCACTTCCCCGTACAGATTATCGGCGGTATCATTCTGCACCAGGGCAGAATTGCCGAAATGAAAACCGGTGAGGGCAAAACCCTCGTGGCGACCTTGCCTGCGTATTTGAACGCACTTTCGGGCAAGGGCGTGCACATTGTGACGGTGAACGATTACTTGGCGCGCCGTGACTCGGAGTGGATGGGCAAGCTGTACCGCTTTTTGGGGCTGTCCGTGGGTCTTATCGTACACGAATGCACCAATGAGGAACGCAAAGCCGCCTATGCCGCAGACATCACCTACGGCACAAACAACGAAATGGGCTTTGACTATCTGCGTGACAATATGGTGCTGTATGCAGAGCATCGCGTACAGCGCGGGCACAATTTCGCGATTGTCGACGAGGTGGACTCTATCTTGATTGACGAAGCGAGAACGCCGTTGATTATTTCCGGGCAGGGCGACAAGTCCACCGACCTTTATAAGATTGCGGATACGTTTGCAAAATCTCTGCGGAAAATCACCGTCAAGGAGCTCGATACCAAATTCAACGCGGAAGACTTGGTCGATGCGGACGGCGACTTCGTGGTTGATGAAAAGGCAAAGAGCGCAACGCTGACGAAGCAAGGTATTCAAAAAGCCGAAAAATTCTTTAACATTGACAATCTGATGGATGCGGAAAACATCACGATTCACCATCATATCGAGCAGGCAATTCGCGCCATCGGCGTGATGAAGCGCGATGTGGACTATGTCGTCAAGGACGGTGAGGTCTTAATCGTTGATGAATTTACGGGACGTATTATGCTCGGTCGCCGCTACAGCGAGGGTCTGCATCAGGCGATTGAGGCAAAAGAGGGCGTGAAGGTCGAGCGTGAATCCAAAACGCTTGCGACCATTACCTTCCAAAACTACTTCCGTCTGTATGCAAAGCTTTCGGGTATGACGGGTACGGCAATGACCGAGAGCGTCGAATTTCAGGAAATCTATTCGCTCGACGTCATCTCCATTCCGACCAATAAGCCGATGGTGCGTAAGGACGAACCCGACCTGCTTTATAAAACCGAGCAGGCGAAGTTCGACGCTATCATCGAGCAGATTATCGAGAGCCACGAAAAAGGACAGCCCGTTTTGGTCGGTACCATCAGTATTGAAAAGAGCGAAGCCCTTTCGAAGGCACTGAAAAAACGTGGCATTAAGCACGAAGTGCTCAACGCAAAATACCACGACAAGGAAGCGGAAATCATTGCGCAGGCAGGTAAGCTCGGCGCGGTGACCATCGCCACCAATATGGCGGGGCGCGGTACGGATATTATCCTCGGCGGCAACCCCGAATATATGGCAAAGGCGGAAATGCGCAAAAAAGGCTATATTGAGGAATTGATTGCCGAAGCGACAGGCTTTGCCGAAACTGACAACGAAGAAATCCTCGAAGCGCGCAAGACCTTCCGCGAATTAGAGGATAAGCATAAAGCGGAGCTTCGCGAGGAAGCCGAAAAGGTGCGCGAAGCGGGCGGTCTTTACATCATCGGCACGGAACGTCACGAATCGAGACGAATCGACAACCAGCTGCGCGGGCGCGCAGGTCGTCAGGGTGACCCCGGTCAGAGCCGTTTCTATCTGTCTGCGGAGGATGAATTGCTGCGTCTGTTCGCGGGCGACCGCTTCTATACGATTTTGGATTCCGTGAAAGCGGTCGGCGATATGCCGATTGAGTCCAAAATGCTGACGAAATTCATCGAGGGCGCACAGCAAAAGGTCGAGGGCAACAACTTCGCAACCCGCCGCAACGTTTTGAACTTCGACGATGTTATGAACAAACAGCGCGAGGTCATTTACGGTCAGCGTAATCAGGTGCTTGACGGTGTGGACTTGCACGCCACGATTCAGAAGATGATTGACGAGTACTTCACCGCGCAGGTGCAGTTCTACTGCCCGTCCTCTTTGCCGAAGGCGGAGTGGAACGTCAAGGGTATGCAGACCAAATTCGGTTGGATTTTGGACGGCGAAGCGCCGGACGACAACGCGAGCCAGCAGGATTACATCGATTTGCTTCTCGAAAAAGCGCACGCACGCTACAGCGAACGTGCCGAAAAATACGGCGACTTCATTATGCAGGAGCTCGAGCGCAAAATCCTGCTGCAAAACGTCGATTCGCGCTGGATGGAGCATATCGATGCTATGGAAGAGCTCAAACGCGGCATTTATCTGCGTTCTTACGGTCAGCAAGACCCCGTTGTGGCATTCCGTATGGAAAGCTTCGATATGTTTGATGAAATGAGTGCCGCCATTCAGGAGGGCACGGTTACAGGTATGCTGACCGTGGTTCTGCGCACGGATGCCGAGGTCAAACGCGAACAGCAGGTGAAAATCACGGGTACGTCAGGCGCAACAGACGGCAGTGAGAAAAAACAGCCCGTCCGCAAGGCGAAAAAGCCCGGCAGAAACGATCCCTGCCCCTGCGGCAGCGGCAAAAAATATAAGCACTGCTGCGGAAAGGACGAATAAACGTCCGACTTCCTCGAATATGTAAAATGAACGGGGCTGTAAAAAACGTAAGTTTTTTACAGCCCCGTTACGAATTGGTTTTATGCGTAGGGAATGGGCACTGCCCATTCCGCGGGCGCGCTGTGCGGGTGTAGGGAACGACCTCTGTGTCGTTCCGCAAGGGTTTAGCAACTTTGGACGGGCGCGCAATGCACGCCTCTACGGGTTGCGGTTCACCGTTGGTGTGTGCATATCGTAGGGACAGCCTGGGTTCGCTGTCCTTGCTGTTTATAAGCTTCTCTTTTTTACAGCAGATTTTTCCGCTGTTCTTCAGGGGAGGCGGGGTGGAGATAAGACGGTGCAATGTCAAAAATCGTCTTACAGCCCGAAAGACCGTCCTTTTGCATACGGTATGCCGCGCGCGCAAAAGCGACCAATACGCTCGAGGTGAAGCCGGGGTTCGATTCCAACTGCAATTTGTATTCGACTACGTGCTTTTGCTCACCTCTAAGTCCCGTTGTGCCTGTGCGGAACACCACGCCGCCGTGCGGAATGCCCGAATGGTCGCGGTCAAGTTCTTCTTGACTGATGAAATGCACCGTAGTATCATAATCCGCAAAATAATTGGGCATTGTTTTGATAGCGGTTTCAATCGCCGACTTATCCGCGCCGCCCTCAGCAACAACAAAGCATTCTCTCGTGTGCTTTTCACGGGTGGAAAGCTCGGGATTCTCCCCGTTTCTGACCTTTTCAAGCGCCGATTCTACAGGGATGGTATACTGCTTGCCGTCTTTGACGCCGGGAATGCGACGAATGGCGTCGGAATGCCCTTGGCTTACGCCCTTGCCCCAAAATGTATAATCTTTACCGTTCGGCAGAATTGCCTGCCCGTACAGACGGTTCAAGGAGAACAGACCGGGGTCCCAGCCGACCGAAATTACGCTGATTTTGCCGTTTGCACGGCTGACCGTATCCACCTGCGCAAAATGCTCGGGGATTTTGGCGTGGGTGTCAAAGCTGTCCACCACGTTAAAATATGCCGCGAGCTCTGCGGTCTGCGTCGGCAAATCGTTTGCACTGCCGCCGCAAAGAATCATTACGTCGATTTTGTCCTGCATATTTTTTGCGTCCGCCCATGCATATACGGGGATGCCTGTAGCGGTTTTGACGCTCGCAGGGTCACGGCGTGTAAATACGCCGACCGTTTCCATATCCTCTGCATCACGCAGTGCGCTTTCCACACCGCGCCCTAAATTGCCGTATCCGGCAATACCGACTCGAATCATTCTCAATCACTCCGTTTTAAAAACTTCGAGTGTATATTTTAGACCGACGCATCAAAAAAATCAAGAGCTTTCTTTGTCCGAATTTTTTGCATTTCGAATCATATGCTCCAACTCCCTTGCGGCAATGCTCAATGGGCGGTCGGTACGCTTTAAAAAGCAGATACTGCGGTCGGGGACGGGCACCGTCAGTTGTATCGGCAGAACGGCATTTTCGCCCGCTTCCGTTAAAAATGCCTGCGGTACAAAGCCGATGCCGAGATTGCTTTTCACCAACGGCAGAATCTGATCCGCCGTTGCCGCCTCAATGTCGGGTGCGAAGGTGAATCCGTTTTGCATAAACCAATTTGTATACACGGCATAGGTTTTGGTTTGTGCGCCGAGAGAGATGATCGGATATTTTATAAGCTCCTTGAGCGTAACGGGATGCTTTGTGAGCTCGGCAAAAGCTGTACCGCAAACCGCAATTTCGCGGATTTTTTGAATGCTTTCCACATAGAGTGCCGGCTCTGCGTGAATCGGCGAGGTTGTAAGCGCAAGGTCTGCCAAGCCGTTTTTTAAGGTGTCAATCGCCTGCGGCGTGGTGTGATTGGATACCCGAAGCCGTACATTCGGATAGAGCTCCCGATATCTTCTTAAAACGGGCAGCAGAAAACAGCGCAGTGCGACCTCACTTGCGGCAATCGTGACCGTGCCGCTTTGCAGGCTTTTATCCAAGGCGAGTGCTGCTTCGCCTGCCTGAATCTGCTCAACGGCAATTTGAATGTGCGCATACAGCTTTTCTCCTTCGGGTGTGAGCCGCACGCCGCGGTTGGAACGGATAAACAGGGTGCATCCGAGCGCGTTTTCAAGATTTTTAACGGTGCGCGTAATGTTTGGCTGATTGCACAGCAGTACATTGGCGGCCTGTGTAAAGTTTCCGCATTTTGCCACATGGTAAAAGATGCGGTAATAGTCGTAATTGATATACATATTTTTGCTCTTTCATATCAAAATAAAATGATAACAATATCAAACATATATTTTACATATTGCAATAAGGGCATTATAATAGGACAGAACAAAAATGTCAATGCAAGGTGAAAGAAAACATATGAATAAGGATTTAACCGTCGGCAAATCCCGCACGGTGCTTTGGAAATTTTGCTTGCCGCTGTTCGGCAGTATACTTTTTCAACAGCTTTACAATATTGCCGACAGCTTTGTTGCAGGCAAGTTCGTCGGCGAAAATGCCTTGGCGGCGGTCGGCAACAGCTATGAGATTACGCTGATTTTTATTGCGTTCGCCTTCGGGTGCAACATCGGCTGTTCGGTCATTGTATCTCAGCTGTTCGGCGCAAAGAAGCTTCCCGAGCTGAAAACAGCTGTGTATACAACGCTGATCGCGGGCGGCGTGCTGTGTGCCGCCTTGATGGCAGTCGGTGCGTTGTTTTGCCCACAGCTTTTGCGGCTGATGCACACACCCGAAAACGTGTTCGCAGATTCCAAGCTGTATTTGGATATCTATATTTTGGGACTGCCGTTTGTATTCTATTATAACATCGCAACAGGCATATTTTCCGCACTCGGCGATTCCAAAACGCCGTTTTGGTTTTTAGCGTGCTCGTCGCTTTCCAATATCGCAATG
The DNA here is from genome assembly GCA_021769885.1 of Bacillota bacterium. Taxonomy (GTDB): domain Bacteria; phylum Bacillota; class Clostridia; order Oscillospirales; family Acutalibacteraceae; genus Fimenecus. Next base: position 29,290 of record JAETSA010000011.1, read on the forward strand.
GATATTTTGTTTGTCACCGCATTTAAAATGGGCGTTGCGGGCGTGGCGTGGGCAACCTTTTTGTGCCAAGGCGTCAGCTGTGTTTTGGCGATTGTTTTTGTGTTCCTGCGCTTTCGGAAAATCCAAACCGACACGCGTCCGAAAGTATTTTCGTGGCATTTGCTCCGAAGCATCGCGGCGGTGGCGATCCCGAGCATTTTACAGCAAAGCTTTATCTCTGTCGGCAATATTTTGATTCAGGGCATCATCAACAGTTTCGGTTCTGCGGTAATGGCAGGGTATTCGGCATCCATTAAGCTCAATAATCTTGTCATTACATCGCTGACGACGCTCGGCAACGGGATTTCGAATTTCACGGCGCAGAACCTCGGGGCGGGCAAGCCGACACGCATCAAGGAGGGCTTTCAAGCGGGTCTCCAAATGGTGTGGATGCTGTGTGTACCGCTGACGCTTTTGTATGTATTCGCGGGTAGACACCTTGTTTATATTTTCTTGGACGACCCGAGCGGAACGGCTATGGATACGGGTGTTGCACTTTTGCGCATTCTCGCGCCGTTCTATTGTGTGGTCGCCGCAAAGCTTGTGGCGGACGGTGTTCTGCGCGGCGCGGGCAAAATGCGGCAGTTTATGGTTGCCACCTTTACGGATTTGATTTTGCGTGTGGTGTTAGCAAAAGTGCTGTCAGGATTTTTCGGCACGGTCGGCATTTGGATGGCGTGGCCGATTGGCTGGAGTGTGGCAACGGTGCTTTCCTTACTGTTTTACAGGCACGGAAAGTGGCAAAAAGAATAACAAAAAAACGGCAGACCTTTATGCGTCCGCCGCAGTGTTTTGTAAAAGTAGATTTTGCTCCCCTTGTCAGGGGAGCTGTTGCGCGTAGCGCGACTGAGGGGTAGTTAAAAAGCTTAGCTTATCCAGATTTTCTCTCCCTCCGTCACGCGCAAAGCGCGTGCCACCCGCTAACGGCGGCGGTCTCCCTCTGTCGCTTCGCGACATCTCCCTCACACTGTGAGGGAGTTTACCCTCGTCAGAGGGAGGAAAACAAGGTTTTTCTACAGCTTAAAACGGCAGACCTTCGTGAGTCTGCCGTTTTGTTTTGTAAAAATGAGATGGCTTCAAATTACATATATCCGTATTTTTTACGGTTCCCGACTAAGAACAGGAGCGTAACCAAAAATGCCATTACTTCGGCGGCGGGAATCGACCACCAAATGCCGTCTACCCCGAAAATCAACGGGAATATAAGCACTGCCGCTATTTGAAAGAGCAATGTGCGCACAAAAGAGATTGCCGCAGAAATGAATCCGTTGTTCAGCGCGGTAAAAAAGGAGGAACCGAAAATCACGAATCCCGAAAGCAAAAACGAAAGGGAAAAGATGGAAAAGGCGTGAGTGGTCAAATCCAACAGCTCTGCATCGTAGCCCACGAAAATGACGGAAAGCGGTCTGCCCAAAAGCTCGCCTGCCAAGCACATCAAAACCGCAAAGCTGCCGAGCAGAATTGCGCTCCGCTTCAACAGAGATTTCAGCTCCGCGTGGTTCTGTGCGCCGTAGTGAAAGCTGACAATCGGTGCCGCGCCGACAGAATATCCGATGAAAACAGCCTGAAACATCAAGCTGACATACATCAAAACGCCGTAGGCGGCAATACCGTTTTCGCCGAGATATTTCATCAGCTGTGCGTTATACAGCATACTGACTAAAGACATGGAAATGTTGCTCATCAGCTCCGAAGCGCCGTTGGTGCAGGCTTTCAAAAGCGCTTTGCCGTCCCATTTGCATTTTACCAAGCGCAAAAGACTTGTATTTTTGCGCCCGAAGTACACAAGCGGTATAACGCCGCCGACGAATTGGCTGAGCGCGGTTGCCGCCGCCGCGCCGGCGAGCCCCCAATGAAAAACCGCCACAAACAAGGCGTCTAAAACCATATTGGTCACGCCTGCCGCAACCGTAACGGACAGCCCGAGCTTCGGCTTTTCGGCTGTCGCGAACAGGCATTGAAATTCGTATTGCAAAATGTAAAAGGGGAGTGCGAGCAAAATGATTCTGCCGTACAAAAGGCAGTCTGAAAGCAACTGCCCTTCCGCGCCCAACAGCACGGCAATCGGGCGCAGGAATACGATGCCGAGCACCGAGAGTACCACGCCGCAGGCGGCGGATACATAAACGAGCAGGGAAAAGGTTTCGTTCGCTTTTTTTGCGTCGCCCTCGCCGAGGGTTTTGGCAATCAGCGCGCCGCCGCCCGTGCCGAACATAAACCCGACACAGCCGAGTATCATCAAAACAGGCATAATGAAATTTAAAGCGGCAAACGGCGTTTTCCCAACGAAGTTAGATACAAAGAATCCGTCCACAATTCCGTAAATAGAGGTGAACACCAGCATAATGACAGACGGAAAGGTGAACCGAAGCAAGAGCTTATACGTAAAATGATCGGAGAGTTGAATAGCTTTTTTAGTCATTTTAGTTCCTTTTTTAATTCCTTTGTTTTTTTCTGAAATGCGAGTAAAAATTTCTCGGTAAGAGCTAAATAGGTTTCGACATCCTCAGCGCGCCAGGAATCCCATATCTCGTTTTCGGCTTCTATCATACGCAGGGCAGTGTTTTTCGCTAAAAGCTTGCCCGTATCCGTCAGACAGACGTTTTTGCCCTTTGCACCGAGCTGTTCCAAATACAACATCCCTTCGGCTTCCAGTTTGCGCAAAGCGGAATTGACGGTTTGCTTCGGGAGCCCTGTTTGACGACAGATGACCTGTAACGGACAAACACCGTCTTGCCCGCAGTCGCAGACCGCATACAAAATCTGCATAGCGCTGTCGGAAAGCCCGAGTTGAAAAGACATTTCGTGATAAGCCGCCCCGATTTCAGCGGATAAATAGTTGAAGCGCCTAAGCGCTTTTGAAGCAGAAGATGACATAAGATTCTCCTTTATTCTTGTTTTACGGTATGAAATCGTACGTTGCAAAGCGTAGTATAGTACGGAATCGTACCATTGTCAAGTAAAAAATAATAAAAATGCAGACAGTCACTTGTAAAGGGTGACTGCCTGTGTTGTATAGCCTGATTTATTCTCACTCCATTGTTATGAAACTATCAAGGAGAGTTATTATTTTTGTATCGGTTCTGTTAGATACTTATTGTATGTAGACTTTTTGTATTCGTTTTTATTATGCTATATATAGGAGGATTGTAATGATGGATATTATTAAAGTTTTCGGTGATAACTTGAAAAAATACCGTACCGCTTTAGGTATATCGCAAGAAGGATTTGCCGATAAATGCGGTATGCACCGCACATATATAAGCGCTATCGAATGTTATCGCAGAAGCATTTCGCTTGAAAATATTCAGCGAATAGCAGATGCACTGGAAATTGAAACATACAAGTTATTTTTGGAGGAAAAGTAAAGTGGGAAGAGGAAAAACGAAAATTGAACTGTTTGAAGAATTGGCGGGAATAGATGAAAATGGCTGCAGCAGATGGGTATATGTGACAGAATTTGTCGGTAAATATCAAGGGTTACAACTGTTGAATGGAGCCGGTTGGTCTAGAGATGATGGAACTTTTGGTAAAAAATATCTTATTGAACGTGATAAATCCATTACGCCTGGCAATAAGACGGATGCTATCAGAACTGTAGGATTCAACAACGGTGACTATTCTCAACATATACGGGCAGACATTAAAAGAGAAATTCAAAAGCAACGCTGTGCAATACTTGGTACCTCTAATCCTGAAGTTGATCATAAAAACGGAATGAAAAATGAAGCTAGAGTTATGCGGAACGAGAATCAGCGGTTATCGGATTTTCAGCCGTTAAGCAAAGCGGCAAATGATGCAAAACGTCAGTATTGTAAAGAATGTATCAGAACAGGAATCAGGTTTGACGCTAAAAAACTCGGATATCCTATGTCTTATTATAAAGGCGAAGCAAATCACAACCATGAAGAAAATGCCTGTGAAGGTTGCTATTGGTACGATCCAATGGAATTTAAGAGACACCTGAAGGAGAAGTGATATGAACACGCACGTTTTTATTGTATAAAAGTTTGGCTATATTTCAAGAAGAAAATTCAACGAATCTCGGTTTGATATTACAATTGATAGAAAGAATATATTGCATTTAAAGCCGGTAAAATGAGATTCATTTTCGAAAAATTTTGCAGATGTTTAAAAAGGTAAGGTAATCATATGGTTACCTTACCTTTTTAAATACAAAAATATATTCATGCTTAAAAATATAAAAATCGCTTGCTAAAGCACGATATCTCCATATACCTTGTTTGTTTGATTTCCCTTTCGTTTCCTCAAAATTTTTAACTAAAATCGCTTTCAGTAAAAAGCCCTTATCCAACATTAAATTCATGCAATAGAAACCCAACGGTATTATCTGGCTGTTCGCGTATTTATCACCGATTACAATAGCACAATATCTGTTTTTTTCTAAAACACTTGTAGTATTGTCAACTGTTTTACCAAAAGATGAAAGGAAGTCCTCCACGCTTGTACAATTTGATAAATCATCGGGATGGTCTGAAAATTTAACGATATCCCAATACGGCGGATGCATAATAACAAACTGTACTTTATCAATACCGACAGTATTTGTGATCTCATGCATATTGCAGTTTTGGCTATTTGCAACAATCACTTTTGCTGTAGCTTTTTCATTTTTTTCAGTTACAATTCTATCATAAGCCTCTTTGGCAACATCATGCTGCAGTTCAATTCCAATAGAGTTTCGCCCCATTCTTTGCGCTTCAATCAATGATGTTCCGCTGCCCATAAAAGGGTCTAAAATCCAATCTCCCTTTTTCGTATATCTTGAAAATAATTGATATGGTATCTGCGGGACAAAATTCCCATGATAATGTCCGCTGTGTGCGCCGCTGTTGTCTCGCTTTTCAATCATCCATAACGAATCCGTTTTTATATCATTGTATTCTTTCCATTTCGCCATGTCTAAATCATTGTATTTAGCCATACTATTCCTCTTTAATTAAGCAATGCAAATACTCTGTGGTTTCATTTTTGCCGGTATTTCTATTTTCGTCTTTGTCAGCTTTAAAACGCTTATGGGTTCGGGTAAAGCAACTGTAAGTCCCATACTTAGACATGATATCTTTGATGGTATCAACACGCATTAATCCCTCGTTATTGTAACTTAAAAAGATGTATTTAAAATTTGCGTTCGCGATAAGGCTTTCAAATTCACTGCATAAAGTCTTCTTGGAACAGTATTTACTTTTTTGCACATCATAATTTCTCAGCCCCGTTTTCCCTTTGAGTTCGGGATCATCATAACGTGCGATGGTTTCCAATACATGATAATTGGTGCAATATTGTCTTGCATTGTATGGCGGATCTAAATACAAAATGTCTCCGTGCACTTTTTTGATGAGCGCATTGACATCTTCATTGTATACTGTACCTTTTACACCTTCTATATAAGGCAATAATTCTAATACAAAATTTTTTTTGGCGGATTGCTTTATGTGCTTCAAAAAAGCCCCATATACGGACGCGGTATTCGCATATTTATCAATGGAATTAATCAGACTTGCCAAAAAATAGAAATATGTTTCATCTGAAATTTCTCCGCTGTGATGTAGCCTTTCCAATTCTGTTCGAATTGCATCGCACTTTTTTCCGTTTCCGTCGGTAAAATAATTTCGCCCGCTTCCGGAACCGGCACAATAATTCTTATATATAAAACCATCTATACCGGTTAGGTGATTCAAATAATTTAATAAGTCTAGATTTGCTTCTGTTTGATTCTCAATATAGTATTTATTTAGCACATAACTATAATACTGAATATCATTTGCTATTACTTTACAACCTTGCTTTCTATAGCTTGCACCAACAACTCCGGTACCTGCAAATAAATCTGCAAATACATAACTGTCACCTTGCTTATAGCCTGTTATATCAGATATTTTTTCATGGATGAAATCCAACAGAGAATATTTTGAACCTATATAATTCATGGCTTGTGCTCCTTGTCAGTGCGAGAGGACGGGAGACAGTGTTGGGTCCTCTGCAAGACGCTCGGGTTATAAAATCATTTTGAATACAAACAGGCTATCGGTCATAAATTTTGACAGTCTGTTTGTATCTGGACTATTTCTTCGCTGTAAAAAAGAACCGATTGAATTTGAAAATGACCTCTCCGTGTTTGGTTACGGGATAGGCTTTCTGCACTTTTTGTAAAATTCGGTTTTCAAATTCGGTTTGTTCTTCGGAGTTCAGCACATCCAGATACGGGCGAAGCCGTGTACTGCGCACCCATTCTATTAAAGAATGATGCGACGGCATAATATGATAATAGGCGGTTTCCCACATATCAAAGTTACTTGCGCACGAAGATAAAATTTCGTGGTATTTGTCGGGCGATAGCCCATCATTTTGCACAAAGTGCACCTCGGAAAAATCCCATTCGGATTCTGCCGCAACCTCGCGGATGATTTGGAACAACGGTTCTCGCTGACTCATCGGTATTTGCACGGCGAACGTGCCGTTTTCTTTTAAATTAGACATCAGCTTCGGAATCAGCGTTTCATGTGCGGGCAGCCACTGCAGGCAGGCGTTGGAAAACAATAAATCGTAATGCCCTGTCAAATTGTCTGCCGAGCCGAACTGAAACGATATATCGCTGTGTGCGGCACGGGCTTTCGAGAGCATCGTTTCGGAATTGTCAATCCCGCAGATTTCCGCGTGCGGAAACACCGATTTTAGAATCGCCGTGCTGTTCCCCGGACCGCATCCGATATCCGCAACCGTTTTCGGATTGCATTCCCGTATACGGTTTGCAAGGTCGATTGCAGGTTGTGTGCGCTGTTTCTGAAATTGTAAATAGCTTTCCGGATTCCATTCAGACATAAAGACTCCTGTAAGGATTACGCCGCTCGACACTGCCTTCCGCGGCTTGTTTTGGCGTTATTGCCGCTTCTAAGAATATGTTCTGCTACAATTATAAGTGATTTCATTTGGAAATTCAACATAAAAAGCTTAGAATATGCACTGTAAACTGAAAGGTTTTCGGCAAGGAAAAAAGCAAAACAGGCAATCTTCCGAAAGGACGACCGCCTGTTTTTTGCCGATATGCGATTTTTGCGTTTTAAACTGCCCGCAAGGCAAAGCACTATGCTAAAAATTCGGATGTGTTTTCATAATCCTTTACCCGTTCGCGGTTGTTTTCCACGATTCTTTCTGTAAAGGACAGCTTTGTTTTTCTTCGTTTCAGCGACTCGGTAAATCTTCTGGAAACGGCGATAAATATAATAAAGATGTAAGGCATACCGAGATTCGTTTCCAACAGGGAATTGATAATCATCGGGGAGAATGCGCTTACATTCATACCCGTAACGCCGAGATTTGCGGAGCGGATACCGCCGAGATAAAGTCCGATTTCCCAGCCTGCCTGCACAAGAATGCCGATAATCAGCAGCCACAGAATATTGACGCGTTCGTCTTTTTTCTTTCGCGACATATTCCAAACAAACAGCAGTACGTAGCCGACAAACAGAATCAACGCCATCCAGCCGTGGTATGCGCCTGTTTCACGCCAAATGGTGATGGTGTAATTGTGCGGACCGAAGGTCTTGGTCAGCAGCGGACAGCAAATCCACCAGCCTAAAATCAGCGTTGTCCATTCAAATAGGTTTTTGTCTTTGGAAATCCACAGCCAAATCCAAGCAAAGTTGGTAAATCCGTAGCTCATAGACATCCACAACAGCACCCAAAAGAGCTGACTTTCCGTGCCCTCAACGCCGTTCATCAGCAGGTGGCGCGAGCCGGTTGCAAGATGAAAAATGCCGAAGTCCACAATCTGATACAGTATGCCGGCAAGTACACCCACAATCACGGTGGTGTATTTCTTTTTGTAGAAAAGCAACCCGATAAACAGTGCTAAAAACGCGATGTCCAGCCACATATAAAACGGCTCAAACACCCTTTGTGCAACAACTTCCATTCACATTCCCCTTTAAATTGTATTTTTGCATACGGCTTACAACTTTAGTTTAACATAGAATTAAAATAATGCAATAGATTATTTTAGTTGTTGCAGGTATTTTATTTGTTTTTTTTGATGGCAAAAGCCATTATTCTGCCATCGTCATAGAGAATATTCGCTTAATAAACTGTGGATAACAGTAATACTTTTTGAATCAGATTCTATAAATGAGGTTTTTGCCTATTCTGTCTTTTTCATTTCCGTTTTTAATGTCCTAACTTTTGTAATAAAGCTAAGACATCATTTGCTTTCAATACCTTGCCCATAGCCACGACCTTTTCGTTGACAACAAGGGCGGGCATACGCATAACACCGTATTCCATTACTTTCTGCATATCCGTAATGTATTCCACCTCTACGGAAATCCCCATATCGTTTACTGCCTGTTTTGCGTTCTCATACTGTTCGTGACAGGATTTACAGCCTGCGCCTAACACCTTAATACAGCAGATTTCACCCTTTGCTTCAGGGCAACAGTTATTATTTGTGGTTTTTTCTGCCGTACCTGTCGGGCAACCGCAACGACAAGCTGGGGCAGGTGTTTTCTTTTCTTCTTCTTTTTTCTTTCCGAAATGAAATAATGCCATAGTGATAACCTCCTGAAATTAAACAATGAAATATTGTATTGCGTTGAAGAAATAACCTACAACGATAATACCGACTGTGCATATGGCAATGAAAATGCCGAGCAGCTTAGGCTTAACCGCTTTGCGAAGCATAATCATTGACGGGAGAGAAAGGGTAGTTACACCCATCATAAAAGAAAGGACAACGCCGAGTAAAGCGCCTTTGGCGAGCAAGGCTTCTGCAATCGGGATTGTGCCGAAAATATCCGCATACATCGGAACGCCTGCGATAGTAGCAAGCACAACACCAAACGGATTGTTATCCCCAAGCACCTTGACAATGAAATCTTCGGGTATCCAGTTGTGAATAATTGCACCGATACCGACACCGATTAACACATAAGGCGCGACCTTTTGAGCTGTTGCAACGACCTGTTCGAGGGCATATTTCATACGGCCTTTGAAATGCAATTCTTCCTGCGGAAGGTGGGTAGCGTGACCGTTTCGGATATATTCTTCCACTTGATTTTCAAGGTGCAGTTTTTGGGTAAGCGTACCGCCGACAACAGCAATTGCCAAACCGAGAACAACATACAAAACGGCAACTTTCCAACCGAATATGCTCATCAGTAAAACAAGGCTGCCGAGGTCAACCATTGGCGAAGAAATCAAAAATGAAAATGTAACGCCAAGCGGCAAACCCGCACTTGTAAATCCAATAAACAGCGGAATAGAGGAACACGAACAAAACGGCGTTACCGTACCAAGTAATGCGGCAATGATATTTGCCCATATCCCGTGAAAATGCCCAAGTATCTTTTTTGTTCTTTCGGGTGGAAAATAGCTTTGAATATACGAAATAATCAAAATCAACACACCGAGCAGTACCATAATTTTTATGGTATCGTAAATAAAGAACTGAATGCTGCCGCCTACTCTGCTTGTAGTATCTAAACCGCAGGCATTCAATATAGTTGATATGAGCCTACTCAGCCAACCCATACCGAGGACTTCATTTTGAAAGAAATCCCAAGCGTTTTTGAATGCTGTCATAGAAAGTCTCCTTCATATAGTTATATTGAAATATGTCGATGTATTGGTGGCTTTATAAGCCGTGCGGAAAAGTAATCTGTAAATTTACTTTTCACAGCACGACTTTTTTCATTCAGCATCGAGTGTAGTCAACTGCGCCAAACATTCCTTTGCTTGTTCCACGCCTTTTTTTGAAATGGAATAATGCGTCCATTTGCCCTCTTTTCGACCGACAACAATCCCGGCGTCGCAAAGTATTTTCATATGGTGAGAAAGTGTGGGCTGTGTCACATTTATTTCTTCCAACAGCTTACAGGCACATTTTTCGCCCGAACGCAGTAGCTTGATAATTTTGATACGGTTTTCATCACAAAATGCTTTGAAGATTGCCGCAGTTCTTCTTTCGTCCATCTCTCTAAATCACTTCCCATAGATAATTGTCTATGCATTATTATATGCATCATATAGAAAAATGTCAATATATTTTCGAGATTTTTCAAAAAGAAAAAGCGGTAAGGAAAAAATTTCTACCGCCCAATATACTATGAGAAAGTCAATTCTGTATTCAAAATAACAACGCTAATAAAAGTAATAGCAGACAGCAAAAATTGCCGTCTGCTATTTATAAGTGAATCATTCCCACTCCACCGTTCCGGGGGGTTTGGAGGTGATGTCATAGACGACGCGGTTGACGTGTTCGACCTCGTTGGTGATGCGGTTGGAAACACGCGCGAGCAAATCATAGGGAATCTGCGCCCAGTCTGCGGTCATAAAGTTGTCCGTTGTGACGGCACGCAGGGCGATTAAATGGTCGTAGGTTCTGTGGTCACCCATCACGCCGACGGTTTTCACGTTCGGCAGGACGGCGAAGAATTGGCTTAATTGCTTCTCGTAGCCCGTTTTTGCCATTTCATCGCGGAAAATGGCATCTGCTTCTTGCAGAATGCGTACCTTTTCCGCCGTAATCTCCCCGATGATGCGCACACCGAGACCGGGCCCCGGGAACGGCTGACGCCAAACGAGCTCTTTCGGAATGCCCAGTTTTTCGCCGACGGCGCGGACTTCATCCTTAAACAAGTCGCACAGCGGCTCGATGATGCCCTCAAATTCAATATCTTCGGGCATTTTGACGCGGTTGTGATGTGTCTTGATGACATCCGCATCCCCCTTGCCCGATTCAATGCAGTCGGGATAAATCGTGCCCTGCGCGAAGAAGCCCTTGTCCGCCTCTTTGCGGATTTCGTTCCAAAATACGTTATAAAATTCCGTGCCGATAATTTTGCGCTTTTCTTCGGGGTCGGTCACGCCCTTGAGCTTTTCCAAAAATACATCCTGACAGTTGACGCGCACAAAAGTCATATCGAAAAGTGTGGTGAAGGTCTTTTCAACGAAATCGCCTTCATCCTTGCGCATCAACCCTTGGTCAACGAATACGCAGGTTAGCTGTTTGCCGACCGCGCGGGAAAGGAGTCCCGCCGCAACAGAGGAATCCACACCGCCCGAAAGCCCGAGGATGACCTTTTTGTCGCCGATTTTTTCGCGCAGGGACTGCACGGTCTTTTCAATAAAATTGTCCATTACCCAGTCGCCTGTGCAGTGGCAGATGACGTACAGGAAATTGTGGAGCACCTGTTTGCCGAACTGTGAGTGCGTGACCTCAGGGTGGAACTGCACGGCGTAAAGGTTCTCGGCGCGATTTTCCATCGCGGCACAGGGGCAGTCGTCGGTCGTGCCGACAATTTCGAAGCCCTCGGGGGCTTCCGAAATATAGTCCGTATGGCTCATCCACATCACGCTTTTTTCGGGAATCCCCTTAAACAGCGGACTTTTGGTGTTGACCGTCACTTGGATTTTACCGTATTCCGAAACGGGCGCGGTCACCACTTTTCCGCCGCGCATCCACGCGACAAGCTGACAGCCGTAGCAAATGCCGAGTACAGGGATGCCTAAATCCAATATTTCCTTTGGATAATGCGGCGATGCCATATCGAATACAGAATTCGGCCCGCCCGTAAAAATGATGCCCTTGTAATTTCGCGCCCGGATTTCAGCAAGAGGCGTGGTGTAGGGCAGAATTTCGGCATACACGTTGTTGTCGCGCACACGGCGCGCAATCAGCTGATTGTACTGCCCGCCGAAATCCAAAACCAGAATTTTTTCCATATCAGTCTTCCTAACGTAATTTAATTTAAGTATTTTACCACAAATGACAGACGTATTGCAATAGAAAACCATGCAAAAACAGAGAAGAGCAGGTGCCGATTTTTCAGCGCCTGCTCTTTGTAAATTCGTTTATTTTGCCGCTTTGGCTTTTTGCTTTTTCAGTTCCGCTTTGGTCTGCGGTGCAAACAAAAGGTTTACATTGTTTTTGCCGGTGTGATGATAGGGCTTGATTTTCAAAATAATCCACGCGATTACAGCACCGACGGTGTTGCAGATGATGTCTTCCATCGTGTCAATCAATGCCCAGCGCATATCGTCGAGCGCGGGAATGACGTTCGGCAGCTTGACGCCGTATTGTGCGGATGCCTCTTTGGCAAGTTCCAAAGACCAGTGCTGGGAATCGCCGCCCGCGATTTGGTCAAACGTAAATTCAAACAGCTCCCAGCCCGTGCCTGCAAAGAACGAGAAGCCGAACGCGCAAAGCACGGCGATTGCCGCACTGCACTGCACCTTGTCGCGTTTTTGCATTGCCACAACGATTTCATACCCTGCGAATGCGCCGGCAAGACCGCCGACTGCGTGGAACACAAGGTCATATTCGGGAACGCTGTAATAGAAATTCAGATATGCGCCGCCGAACGAGGCGAGGAAAAGTCCGGGTGCTAAGAAATCCTGAATATAAGAGGGGATGTTTCGGAGAAAGGTCTTTTTGGGGAACATCTGAAAAATTTCCCAAAGGAACATCAGCACGAGATTTGCCGCGGTTTGCAGGGACTGTTGGACGTCCTTGCGGAAAAAGATGGAATCAATCAACGCACCGAGCATCACCGCACGCAAAAGCCACCAGAATACGATTTCCCATTTTTTTGCATTCTCCAAAAGCCGCTGTATGTATGCTTTCATACGAACCCCTTTCACTGCCGCCGTGCATTGCGATTGCGACAGACTATTTGTCATTTTGTTATTTGCGCTTGCTTATATAATACCAATAAAACACATTTAGGGCAAGCCTTTTTTGAACAAAAAACGGGAAAGTGTAAAAAAATTCAAAGAATTGCGCGAAATTTCCGATTTCAGCGCAAAACAAAACGCCATCCTGCAAGCCGTGCAGGATGGCGTTTGGGGGCTTTAGAAGTGCGAACAGGATTTTTATCCGTGCGTTTTAAAAAATCGGTGTTTTGAAAAAGGCTGAATCCAAGAAACTGCTACAACGGTCAACCCAACAGACAGAACGCCCAGCAACCATATTGTCAGTTTATTAAGCCAAAGAAAGACCGCAAAGAGAAGTGCAGAGAGAATGATTAAAATGCATATAGCCAATTTTTGTAGTTGAAAGCGCGCTTTTCCCTGTGAAACATACGATTTAAACTGTGCATCGGACAGAACTGCTTCCGTTAGAGTGCGGTCAATCTGTTTTGCGATTTTGTTGTATTCTGCAATTCCAACGGATACCGAAACGGCAATCCCAAAGAATATCAGAAGCAGTGCAGCCATCGGATTGATTTTTTCCTGTACCCAACTGTCGCATCCGGCAACGATGATCAGTATAAGAAAAAGGGATAGAAGATATTTAAAATTTAACTTGAAGCCTTCGGCATTTTTGCCTCGGTAAATTTTGCCGTCTTCGGTATAGCAGTAATACTCTTGACCGTTGTCAAAAAAACATACATATTTCATAAGCTTTTTACTCTGTTACGCCCCGTCAGTTCACCCGCAGGCATTGCATCGGTTCTACGGTAATGGAGTTCACCGTCACAGCGGTGTCGTTATAATTGCAGTACAGCAGGATGCTGTTGTTGTATTCGGTCTTATAGACGCCGTCCTGCACCTTTTCGTGCGCTGTCATCCGCGCGCCGCGCAGGTCGGTCAAAAGACCGCTTGCCGTCAGATATTGCTCGGCGGCTTTGGTGATTTGTGTGTCGTAATAATAGAGATTGTCTAAATCGGTGTTCTCCGTTTTTGTATAGCTCCAGCAAAAGCTCGGCAGTGCGCCGTATTCTATTGCGCGCAGAACCGCCTCGTCGGCATTGTCTGTCAGATTGGCGGGGGTGTGCGCATATTCCACAATGCCGTGCAGAACCATTTGCAAAAACGGCACGGCGTAATAATTCGGTTCTTCCGGATAGGCGGTACTGCTCGGCAGGTCGGCAACGACGTCTGCGTTTTTCAGCATATAGATGTTGCCCGTATCCACCATCAGCGTGTGCCCGGCGGAAAGCGCCGCCGCCTGCGCGGAGAGCAGATTTGCCGCGCCTGTGCGGCTGAATGTGTCACCTGTGTAGTCCGAATACAAATATTTGCCGGCGTCGTCAATGCAGTAGCCGTCGAAATCCAAATCCTGCATATCCACAATGAAATCATTGACGTATTCGTCTAAATCCGCAAGCCTTACCGTGAAGCGCGACTGCGTTTCTCGTCCTGCAAAGCCGAAAAACGGATTTTCCGCTGTGTAGCCGACCGCTTTGCCGTCTAATCCCTTTGCCGCGCAGGCGCTCGGCAAAGCACTCTTTTTTTGGAACGAAACAATGTCTGTGTTCAGATACATTGTAAACTGCTGGGTATGGACATACTGCGCCAATGCGTCAAAGGATTTTTGATTGCCGAGTCCCCGAATCGGCTCGCTTTTGCTCAAAAGACCTTGGTTGTTTGCGCCGTCCAAAACACCGTTGCAGCGCAAATAAATATTGTTGACGCTTTTCGCTTTCATCAGCTTTAAAAGCTCTAGGGTTTGGCTGTAATCGGTCAGTACCTCGGTGCGGTTCGGATTGTTTTTTGCCGCCGCATTTTGCACGGTGAGCAAAAACGGCAGATATTCCGTTTGCTTCGCGGTTTTTGTGGAAAGCACGCCGTTTCGAATCAAAAGCTCGCGGCACGCCGCTGCCATACCCGAATAGCTTGCGTTTTTGTCGGAAAGGAATCGGTAGCAGACTGTGACATCGCCTGTGTACGCATTGCCTGTGCGCAGAATTTGCTTGCCCGTTTCCCCGCTGCAAACGGCGTCCGTTACGCGGAAGGTTGCCCCGACGCGGCTGTAAGAGTTTGTACCTTTTGAAACAAATTCGTGAATTTCCGAAATCGCGTCTCCGCTCTCAATTAGTGCCAAAAATGCATTGTTGCCGCTTTTCATACCGTAAGCGGGCACAAGTGCGGGCATACGGAGTTCGCCGTCGGATGAAGCGGCTTTGAGTGCCAAATCGTCGCCGTAGGGCACAAAGGTGCGTGTTTCGTATTCGCCGACGAAGCCCTCGCCGATTTTTTCCACCGCACCACAGCCGTCGGGCACGAATATATAGTCCTCCGCGCCCGCTTTTTCAACCGCGCCGAAGAAATCCAATACGGTAAGAGACTCGAGCGTGTAGCCCTCGCTTAAAAGAATATCCCCGCAGTTGATTTTGACGCGCAGTGCGCCGTCCGAAAGGACATAGGAAACGGTGACCGAAGCATAAAGACTGCCCTCGGGGACGTCACTGAAGGCGCAGTCGGCGGTTGCCTTATCCGGCGCCATATCGTAGGTGACCTGGATGCCGTTTTCAATCGGTTTAAAAGATGCGGTTTCAAATGCGACGGCATTTTCCTGTGAATTGAGTATATACAGCTGATTTCCCCGCGAAACGCGCAAAGTCAGCACGGTGGGGTCAACGATGTCTGCCGCCTCCGAGGTCTGCGGCAGGCTGTACCACATTTTGCCTGTATTCGTTTCTTCTACGGCAATCGCATAGGTTTCGCTGTCAAAATACAGCGCGATCAAGCCCGATTTTCCGACATAAACAAGATTTTCACGCGCGGAGAAATGATATTTTTGCGCGGTAAAGTCTGTACCGACGGTCTGGCGCGTACCGATTTTTTGCGAAGTGATTTTTCCGCCCGCAGAGCAGCCCGTGAAAAGTAAAGTCACCGCAAGTGATACCCCAAGCACGCGCCGCAATACGTGTTTCAAACCGTTTGTTTTTCGCATGGAATCTCTCCTAAATACACATAGAATTATATTATTTTAACATAAAAAGCGAAAAAATACCACCCTTTTTCTGCAGAATGTATTGACAGGAAATGTCCGTACGGGTATTTCCTAAAAATAGGGATTGACTTTTTTAGTGCTTTGGGGGTACAATAAGACCAATAGCAAAGAAATCGTTGACGGAGAACGAGGGTTTTTCCCACGCTTTTCAGAGAGTCTGTATCATCGGCTGGGAGTACAGGCAAAGCGCAAAACCCGAGACCGCTCCCGAGAGCGCGCCGAAAAGGGCTTCCCACAAGGCGTGCCGCTGTGCACCGCGTTACAGTGCAACAGAGTGGGCACAAAGCCTTTCGCTTGTGTCAATTTTGGGTGGAACCGTGGAATGTTTTTGGCATTTCATCCCGATGTTCGGGGTGAAGTGCTTTTTTATTTTTAAAAAATACACACTACTTTATATAGGAGGTATATAAAATGATTGAAATTACGTTAAAGGGCGGCGCAGTCAAGACCTATGACGCACCCGTATCTGCCGCAGACGTGGCAAAGGATATCGGTATGGGGCTGTACAAATCCGCCTGCGTCGCGCGTGTAAACGGCGAGGTGTGCGATTTGCGCACCGTGCTCTCACAAAGCTGTGCGCTCGAGATTCTGACCTTTGACGATGAGGACGGCAGAAAGACCTTCCGCCATACCGCGTCGCACATTTTGGCACAGGCAGTCAAGCGTCTGTATCCCGAAACGAAGCTTGCCATCGGCCCTGCTGTCGATAACGGTTTTTACTATGACTTTGATTCCGAAGTTGCATTTACGCCTGATGTACTCCTGAAAATCGAAGCGGAAATGAAGAAAATCGTTAAAGAGGATTTAAAGCTCGAAAGCTTTACACTTTCGCCCGACGAAGCACTCCGAATGATGGACGAAAAAGGCGAAACCTACAAGGTTGAGCTGATTCGCGAACACGCCGAAAAAGGCGAACCGATTTCCTTCTACAAGCAGGGTGAGTTTACCGAGCTTTGCGCAGGACCGCATTTGATGTCTACAGGCGCGGTCAAAGCCTTCAAGCTGACCTCCTGCACGGGCGCATATTGGCGCGGTGACGAAAAGAACAAGATGCTGCAGCGCATTTATGCAACTGCATTCCCGAAAGCGGCGGCATTGGAGGAATACCTTCAGCAGGTCGAAGAGGCGAAAAAACGCGACCATAATAAGCTGGGACGTGAATTGGAGCTGTTTACCACAAGCGATGTCATCGGACAGGGTCTGCCGATTATGCTGCCGAAGGGTGCGCGCATCATACAGCTTTTACAGCGCTTTGTGGAGGACGAGGAACAGCGCCGTGGCTGGCTCTTAACCAAAACGCCGTTTATGGCGAAAAGCGACCTTTACAAAATTTCGGGTCACTGGGATCATTATAAAGACGGTATGTTCGTATTGGGTGACGAAGAAAAGGACAAAGAGGTCTTTGCTCTGCGCCCGATGACCTGCCCGTTCCAATATCAGGCATATCTGAATAAACCGCGTTCCTATCGCGATTTGCCCCTGCGCTATAACGAAACCTCTACGCTGTTCCGCAACGAGGCTTCGGGCGAAATGCACGGGTTGATTCGTGTGCGGCAGTTCACCATTTCCGAGGGGCACTTAATGTGCACGCCTGAGCAGCTGGAAGACGAATTTCGCGGCTGCTTGGAGCTTGCAAACTATATGCTCCAAACGCTCGGACTTTACGAGGATGTATCCTACCGTTTCTCGCAGTGGGATCCGAACGACCGTGACAAATACATCGGCACGCCCGAGCAGTGGGACGAGGCACAAGGCGTTATGAAAACGATTTTGGATGACTTGGGGCTCGATTACAAAATCGGCATCGGCGAAGCGGCTTTCTACGGACCGAAGCTGGATATTCAGATTAAAAACGTGCACGGCAAAGAGGATACCCTCATCACCATTCAAATCGACCAAATGCTTGCCGAAAAATTCGGGATGGAGTATACCGACAAGGACGGCACAAAGAAAATCCCGTATATTATTCATCGCACGTCTATCGGCTGTTACGAGCGTACACTTGCACTGTTGATTGAGAAATACGCAGGCGCGTTCCCGCTGTGGCTCTCTCCCGAGCAGGTGCGCATTCTCCCGATTGCCGACCGTCACCAGGATAGAGCCTACGAAATCAAGAAAGAATTGGAAAAAGCAGGCTTGCGCGTCACGGTGGATGACCGTTCGGAAAAAATCGGCTACAAAATCCGCGAGGCTCGTATGCAGAGACTTCCCTATTGGCTGATTGTCGGCGACAAAGAGGTTGAAAACGGCGATGTATCCGTCAGTCACCGCGGCGAAGGCGACATCGGTTCTATGGAGCTTTCGGTGCTCCTTGCCCGTTTGAATGAAGAAATTTCGACAAAAGCGAGGGATTAACGAATGGCAAAAGCACCGCTGACGGTTACCGTTGTGACCGATACCCATTATTACGCAAAATCCACAGGCACAGAAGGCAAAGCGTATGAAGCGGCAAACACCAAAAGCCAAATGCTTCTGAAGAACTCTGCCGAGCTTTTGGATGCGGCGTTCCGTCAAATCAAGGCGGATAAGCGCACAGATATCGTTTTGATTTCGGGCGATACCACCTCGAACGGCGAATACGATTCGCACAAGGAATTTATTGCGATGCTGCGGGATTTGAAAGCCGCAGGCAAACGCGTATATGTGATTACCGCAACCCACGACTATCAGGATGACGGGCAGACGAACGCCTACCGCGGGGACGAGAAAATCAAAATTCCCGCCGCCAAGCGCGAAGAACTTTACGATATGTACCGTGAGTTCGGGCCTGATGAGGCGATTTCCGTGCATCGCGACAGTATGTCCTATGTGGTACAGCTGCAAGAGGGCTACCGTCTGTTTGCGATTAACGATGACCGCAATCTGACAGGCAAAAGCGGCATTTCGGATGATTGCTACAAGTGGCTTTGCGAGCAGGCGGAGGATGCGCGCCGAAACGGGCAGTTTATCCTCGCTATGACGCACCATCCGCTGATTGCGCCGTCGCCCATATACGCGCTTATCGGCAAAAACGATATGCACGGCGATTTTGACGTCCGTCGGGAGCAGTATGCCGATTTAGGGATTCAGTTTATGCTGACGGGGCACACGCACATTCATCACATTGACAAGTGCGAAAGTGCGCGCGGCAACACACTGTATACCATTGCGACCTCGGCGACTGTGGGGTATCCCGCACCGATTCGCACCGTGGTGGTGGACGAATCCGCAGGCATTGTATCCACAACGACCGATTTCATCACCGAAAAGGTAAATTTCGATTTGGAGGGCAAAACCCTGCAGGAGTACCTCAAAAATCAGCTGGTCGGTATGGTGCGCGATATGGTCAAGGCGGCAGGGGGCGATACCCATAAATTTGCCGATATGGTCACCGCCATGAGCATCAAAAAGAAGCTGATTTACAAAATCGGCTGGCTCATAAAACCCTTTGCGAAGCGGCTGAACGCTTTGACTATTGGTACGGTTGCCAAATGGACGAAAAAGGAAACGGGCTTACAGCCCCAGGATTACGCCGACATTAAAGATCGCTCGGTGGTGGATTTCATTGTCGATTTGGTTACCAATTTGTATGCGGGTGAAAATCTCTACAGTCCCGAGGATGCAGAGTACAAAATCACAATGGGACTTTTGAGTATTTTTGATTCGGTCTTTGACGCACTGCACGTTCCCGTGCGCAAGCTGTTAAAGGTTTCCGATTCACTTACCGATTTTGTTGAGCCGCTGTTACATAATGACGGGATTCCGTCCTACAACGCTGTTCTGCCGATTTTGCCGTATTACAAAGACGGCGAGCAGGGCGAAAAATCTCCCGCACCGGAAAAGAAACCGCGCAAAAAGAGCAAAAAAGGCGTGCCGATTGTGATTCTTTCCGTTTTGGCATTGCTTGTATTGCTGATTCCGCTTCTGTTGGTACTCGGCGTCGGCTTTATCGTGAACCAAGTGCGCTACGGCAAGTTTATGAAAGATTAAATGCAGCGTGCAGCGGGTTTTCTATCAAAAAACAAACGTATGTAAAGCAAACATACAGGAAACAAGCATACAGAAAGTAAACATACAGAAAGCAAATATGCAGAAAAGCAATGCAGATTTTTCGGTCTGCATTGCTTTTTTTGTTCCATTTGCCCCGCGTAGGGGCGGGTTTTGCACAACCCAACAGCGGTGCGCAAATCGTAGGGGCGAACTGTGTTCGCCCGCGGGTCGCTGAGGGTGCGGGTGTCCGGCGGACACCTCTAAGCGAAGCTTAGAAGCACCGACCGAGCCGGCAGGCGAGACCTTCCATGCCCGCCCGCGCACGGTCGGATTTTTGCACAACCTTACGGTGATATGCAAATCGTAGGGGCGGATGAAGATTCCCCTATTAGGGGAAATGTCTGCGAAGCAGACAAAAGGGTAATGGCGAAGCCGTAACTTCATCCGCCCGCGCACGGTTGGATTTTCACACAATCCTACGGTGAAGCGCAATCCGTAGGGGCGATTCACGAATCGCCCGAGTAAGGCGGGATTTTGCCAAAACCCAATAGCGGACGTGGAAGTCCGACACTACGCGTGAATCAAGTTCACTTCGTTCTAAGTGAGATTCTTCGCTACGCTCAGAATGACAAGCCTAAGAAAACCCCGTAGGGGCGAACTGTGTTCGCCCGCGGGGCGCCGAGTCGTCGCCCCCTACAATTTGCGAATCCAATTTATGCTGTGCAGATTTCACGGAACGACACATAGGTCGTTCCCTACGCCTGTAGGGGCGATTCACGAATCGCCCGCGCTCGGTCAGATTTTGTACAAACCTGCGGCGAGAGCTTGCTCACGCCCTACCGACATACAATTTGCATTATTCTGATTACCCATCAGAAAGCACCGCCCCCGGGTAATAGTGCATTAAAATTTCTTTATAATCCGCGCCCTGCCGTGCCATATAATCCGCACCGTACTGGCTCATACCGACGAAATGCCCCTTGCCCTGCACGGTAAAGTGGAACGCGCCGTCTTTGTATTCCACGGCAAAGGCAGGAGAGGGCAGTCCCAAGAGGGCACGGCACTGCTGTCCCGTCATCGTTTTCCCGCCGATAGTGATTTTGCCGACCGCGCCCGAACCGCTGTCGGCAGTCTGTATACTGCCGAACCAGCCTGCAGGGTCGTCACCGAGTACAATTTCCTTTTCTGATGAGAGCTTCTCGCGCACTTCGTCGGGCGACAGCTGTATTTCGCTTTGCAAATCGGGCGAAAGGCGGTCGCCTGTGCTCGTTACAGACTGCAAATAGGGAATGTCACCGTCCCAAATCACCTGCGCGCTTTCCGTGCGCCCTGCGCAAAGGGAAAAATATGCCGCCGTAATGGACTTGCCGTCATAGGTTAAAGTTTGTCCGTAAACTGCCTGTACGGCGGCGGTGAATTTTTCAGTATACACATCGTATTTTTCGCCCCACTTTTCCCGCCGTGCCGCCTCGTCATAGTAGCCCTGATGCTTGCCTGTATCGTCGGTGATGTCGGCGTTTTCCGCTTTGCCGTCGGGATTTTCTTTCAGCCGTATGAGATTTGTGTATGCCGCCACTGCCTGCGCCTTGAGGGCCTCGTCCGCATAGCTCGGCGGCATTTCGCACGCAAGACAGCCTACAAGATATTCTACCGTGCCGACCTCTGTGACATTGCCGCTTGCCGCCTGCAAAACGCGGACGGTATCTTTATTTTCCTCCGCCGTTTTTCGATTTTCGGAAAACAGGTGCAGATTTTCTTTGACATTCTCCGTCGAGAATTGGCTGAAATCAAATGACGCCAAGGGCGAAACGAACATAGCGATTGCCAAAACAAAGCATAAAATTCCATAGGTTTTCATAAAAATCCTTCTTTCCTTTGAATCGGTTGACTTTGCGGAAAATTTGCGATACAATAATATATCTGTTAAAAAGTGCGATTCTGCACGTTTAGATATCGAAGAAACCAAGCCAAAGGAGGTCCTGCAAAATGGCTGATTATATTTCTCCGATTGCAAATGAAGCCCTTTCTAATTTATGCAAGGAGCTTTTAAAAAATAACCGAATCCGTATGGAGGATTATCGCCGCTTTGATGTAAAGCGTGGGCTTCGAAATGCGGACGGTACGGGCGTAATGACGGGTTTAACGCGTGTTTGCTCGGTCGAGGGCTACTATATTGATGACGGTGAGCGCGTACCGAAGGACGGTCGTCTTGTGTACCGCGGCATTGATATGAGTGAGATTGTCAAAAACTGTGAGGCAGAAAACCGCTTCGGCTTTGAAGAGGTCGCGTGGCTGCTGCTGTTCGGCGATTTGCCGACACAAAAACAGCTGGATGGGTTTTGCACCCTGTTGGCGGAATGCCGCGAGCTGCCCGACGAGTTTATTGAAGATATGATTATGAAAGCCCCGTCGCCCGACATTATGAACAAGGTTGCGCGGTCGGTTTTGGCACTGTATTCCTTTGATGAAAATCCCGATGACATTTCGGTGGAAAATGTTTTGCGGCAGTCTATTCAGCTGATGGCACAGATTCCGACGATTATGGCGTACGCCTATCAGGTCAAGCGCAGAGTGTATGACCACAAAAGTATGTATATTCATCAAAACGACAAAAAACTGCGCACCGCGGAATCGATTTTGCACTCCATCCGTGCCGACCGAAAATTCACCGATGAAGAAGCAAAGCTTTTAGATATCTGTATGATTATGCACGCCGAACACGGCGGCGGCAATAACTCGACGTTTACCACACGCTGTATCACCTCCTCGGGGACGGATACCTATTCCGCTATCGCGGCGGGCATCGGTTCTTTAAAAGGGCCGAAGCACGGCGGTGCAAATATCAAGGTGCACAAAATGGTCGATGATATGAAAGCCCACATTTCCGACCCCACCGACGAGGGGCAGGTTGCCGATTATCTTGCCAAAATCATTCAGAAAAAAGCAGGGGACGGTTCGGGACTTATCTATGGTATGGGGCACGCGGTGTATACGCTGTCTGACCCGCGCGCCGTTATTTTGAAGCGGCACGCGCGTTCGTTTGCCGAAAAATGCGGCTGTACGGACGATTTCCGCACCTTAGAGCTGATTGAGCAGTTGACACCCGAGTTGTTTTCGAAATACAAAGGGGAAAAGAAAAAAATCTGCGCAAATGTGGATTTGTATTCGGGGCTTATATACGATATGCTGCATATCCCGCAGGAATTATTTACCCCGCTGTTTATGTCCGCACGTATTGCAGGCTGGTCGGCGCACCGTATTGAGGAGCTGACAACGGGCAGCCGCATTATGCGTCCCGCCTATAAAAATGTATCTCTGCCGCGGCGCTTTGTGCCCATCGGCGAACGTGTGGACAATCACGAAGTCCCGACGGAATACATCCCGCCCGAAGAAAGATAATTTCTTGAAATGAGGAAGTCGAATGCAAAAGAGATTGGCAAAATCAGAAAAATTAGATGGAAAAGCAATGCTTTTGGCAGTGCTTGCGGCGCTCGTCTGTGCAGTGCCGCTGCGCACCGTACAGCTTTTTACCAATATTGAGCCGGACACGGGATTTTTTGCGGCAATCGACTGGACGGTATATACCGTTTACGGCGTGTTGCTTGTCGGCACGGTGGTTTTGCTGTTCCTGCCGATGCTGTCGTCGCGTCTGCCCGCTTCGCGTCCTGTGATTCGCAAAAGCTATGCGCTCACCGTCGGCGGATTTTTCTTGGCGGTCGGTATTGCCTACGATGTGCTTGTTTGCGCGATGCGGATTTCGAATACCATTGCAAATGAACTCGGCAGAACGGAGCTGTTTGCACTTCTGTTTACAAACGGCTTATTGGCATTGCTGCTGCAAGCCGTCTGCGGCGCGGCGGCGTGCGTGTATTTCGTATTCTTTGCGCTTTCCTATTTAAAGGGCAATGCGGTTTTCTGCAAATATAAGCTGTTAGGACTGATGCCGCTGTTTTGGACACTGTTCCGCTTGGTGTCGCGGTTTATGACAAAAATCAGCTTTACGATTTTGTCTGAATTGCTCATTGAGCTTGCTATGCTGAGCTTTATGGCGTTGTTTATGATGTCCTTTGCGCGCGTTTCGGCAGGGATAAACCAAAAAGGCGAAATGCAGAAATGCATTCGCTACGGTCTGCCTGCGGCGTTCTTGGCACTGACAATCGGCATTTCGCGCCTTGTGTGCACCGTCGGCGGCAACGCGGAGGTACTGCCGGACGGCTTTGCATTTGCACTCTCTGACCTTGGCTTCGGCGTGTTCGCAGTACTGTATATTTTCGAGCATATGCAGTACGGCCGCCCCGCATCGGAGGACGCACAGCTTGCCGCTGAGGCGGACGAGCCGAACGAGAATCCTGCGGATGCACCGAAAGAAAGCGAAGCGTAAGGCGGTTTATGTTTTTACAAAATGTCCAAACGGCGGCCATGCAGGTCGCAATTCTGTATATCATTGTTGCAGTCGGGTTCATCTGCGACCGCGTCGGGCTGTATACCGAAAAGGCGGCGCGGCTGACGAACGATTTGCTGTTTTACATCGTGACCCCCGCCATCATCGTGCAGTCTTTTACTGCTATTGCGTACACTCCCGAATCGCTTCGGAATCTGCTGCTCTCTTTCCTCGGGGGCGCGGCTCTGCACGTTGCGGCAATTCTAATCTCTCTGCCCTTTTTCAGAAAAGGCGACAAGCGCACCGCCAATGTCTATAAATTTGCGTGTGTGTACGGCAATGTCGGTTATATGGCACTGCCGCTTGCGGCGGCGGTACTAGGTAGTGAGGGCGTATTTTTCTGCTCGGGCGTGCTGATTCCGTTCAATATTTTTGCCTTTACCCACGGTGTGCATCTGATGACAAGCACCTCGGGTGAAAAGACAAAATTCGACGTAAAATCTTTGATTTTGAATCCGGGTGTGATTTCGGTTGTTATCGGAATGCCGCTGTTTTTGCTGCATATTACTCTGCCGCGTATTTTGGCAGAGCCTGTGTCTTATATCGCGAGCCTCAATACACCGCTTGCCATGCTGATGTTCGGCACATATCTTTCCAAAACCGATTTGCGGAAAATGTTTTTTCGAAAAGAAACATATTTTGTTGCGTTTTTAAAATTAATCGTATTGCCTGCGGTCATGCTCGGCGGCTTGAAGCTTTTGGGTGTGCCGTCTGTGCTTTGCACGGCACTTCTGATTTCCGCTTCTGCGCCCACGGCAAACAATACCGTAATGTTTGCCACCAAATACGGAAACGATACCGCCGCGGCTTCACAAACGATTGCGGTTGTGAGCTTTCTGTCGGTGCTGACGATGCCGTTGTTCATTGCGGCGGCGCAAATCTAATACTATTTATATATACTGTATATTATTTTGGAGGTATTCCTATGATGAAACTGCTTATCGCAATCGTCAACAGCGAGGATGCACCTGCTGTTTTGTCCGAATTGACTACAGCCGGCTTCAGTGTGACGAAGCTTTCAACCTCGGGCGGATTTTTGCGCGCGGGGAATGTGACGATGCTCATCGGTATGGAAGAGGAGAAGGTCAAGGATGCCCTCTCCGTGATTGAGGAGTTCAGCAGCCGCAGAAAACAGCAAGTGCCTGTAAATTCTACGTATATCGGCGATTCCCTGATTTCCGTGCCTGTCGAGGTGACCGTCGGCGGGGCGACCGTATTCGTGCTCGATGTGGAGCAGTTCTATAAATTATGAGCTTGCAAGAGTATCCGCTGTCAGGCGGCGACCGCCGCTTTTTAGAGGCACGTATCGAAAGCCGTACTTTGCCGCAGACCCTGCTTTTAGAGGGCGGTGCGGAGGAACGGCGTCACGCGCTCGCGCTGTATTTGGCGGCGGCAATCGTCTGCACAGGTAACGGTGCGCGTCCGTGCGGTATTTGCCGTGCCTGCGTCAAATGCAAGGCGCACAGCCACCCCGACATACAGCTGTATGCGCCCGAGAAAAAGGGGAGCACCTTTAAGGTTGAGGTCTGCCGTGCCATTCGGCAGGATGCCTTCCTCCAGCCCAACGACGGTGTGTGCAAGGTCTATATTTTAGAGGATAGCCAGGCGATGAATGACAGCAGTGAAAACGCATTGCTGAAAATTCTCGAGGAACCGCCCGCGGGCGTATACTTTATATTAACGTGCGACAGCCGCTCGGCAATGCTGCCGACGGTGCTTTCCCGTGCGACAGTCGTGCCGCTGCTCGGGGCAGTGTCCGCATTTTCCGAGCAGACGCTGGAAACAGCCTGTGCCCTCGCCGTGGCGGCGGCAGGCGGCAATGAGCTCGCAATTCTCAGAGAAAGCGCGTCGCTGGAAAAAGCCCGTGAAGAAATTCGGCAGGTGCTTTTGTGCCTTTCTGAAATTTTTGCGGCGGCACTGAAGCAAAAAAGCGGCGGCACTGCGGAGGAAGCGGAATACGCAGAAGCCGTCGGACAGCTTGTGCACACGCTCACAAAGCCGAAAATTTATGCGCTTTGGAAAAATGTGCAGGCGCTGACAGCGAGTGCCGAGCACAACGCGAATTTGAATTTACTGCTGACCGGTCTTTGCTACAGACTGCGGCAGGCGACAGAGAATTAAAACAAGAAAGGAACGATACCGAACGCGGCGCGTGCGCGCGGCAGAAAATTCTGTATCAAAGGTAAACAGTATGGCAGAGGTAGTCGGCGTCCGATTCAAAGAGGTCGGGAAGGTATATTATTTCGACCCGGACGGAAAGCTTTATAAAAAGGGCGACCGCGTAATCGTAGAAACGGCGCGCGGTGTGGAATGCGGCGAAATTGCAATGGAAAACCGCGATGTTTCGGATTCTGAAATCGTCAAGCCCTTAAAGCGCATCATCCGCGCGGCGAACGAGTCGGATTTGCGCACCGTACAGGAAAATAAGGAAAAAGAGCAAAAAGCGTTCGCAATAGGCGAAGAAAAAATCCGTGCGCACAATTTGGAAATGAAGCTGGTTGATGTGGAATACACCTTCGACGGCAGTAAAATATTATTCTATTTTACCGCGGACGGACGTGTGGATTTCCGTGAGCTTGTCAAGGATTTGGCAGGCGTGTTCCGCACCCGTATCGAACTGCGTCAAATCGGCGTGCGCGATGAATCCAAAATGGTCGGCGGCTTCGGCATTTGCGGCAGACCGTTTTGCTGTAACTCGTTTTTGGGCGATTTCCAGCCCGTTTCCATCAAAATGGCAAAGGAGCAGGGGCTCTCCTTAAATCCCGTGAAAATCAGCGGCACGTGCGGGCGTTTAATGTGCTGTCTCAAATACGAGCAGGAGGCATATGAGCATCTGCTTCGCCACACACCGAAAATCGGTGCAATCGTGGAAACGCGCGAGGGACGCGGCACGGTTGTCGATAACAATTTGCTGACCGGTATGCTCAAAATCCGTTTGGATCGCCGCCCCGATGCGGCACCCGTGCTGATTGAGCGCCACGAGGTGAAGCTGATTCGCGATGCGCAAATCCGTGTGGACCGATCGGAACTGGAATCCTTAAAAGGGATTGAGTAACTGCACAAAACAGCATCATTTTTCAGAAAATCAAGAACCCTTGCAAAAAGGGCTTGATATTTTATGAAAGTATGATAGAATGTAAGTACATTTTAGCAAGGGAGGCTATAACGATGGCATATCATATTTCCGACGACTGCATCTCCTGCGGCGCTTGCGCAGCAGAGTGCCCGGTTGAAGCGATTTCGGAAGGGGACGGCAAATACGTAATCGACGCAGACACCTGCATTGATTGCGGTTCTTGCGCAGATACCTGCCCCGTTTCCGCACCGCAGGCTGAGTAATTTACCCAAAAGAAAAAGCCCGTCGCTGATAGTTCAGCGGCGGTCTTTTTTGTTTAAAAGGAGCTTCGGCACGGAAGTACCGAGTATATTCATCCCTGCACTTTATGCTTTCATTTTGATTTTTAAGACAACTAAGGATACCGTGCCGTAAATAATCAGGCAAACGGCTATGCCCGCAAGCCAAAACAGATGGTAGGTGGATAAAAACGGAAGAAAAGCGTGCACTTTTATTTGCGTAGTTATCACATCATTCTCCGGCACCCAATCGGGTGTGGGGGTACCATCCGGGAACGCGATATCCTCTCTCGAAACATCCTGCGTGCTTTCCATATATGACGGCACAACCGTGGACAGAACTGCCAATGTGCCGAGAATCATAACGCCGAGTACAACGGACAGAACGGAGACCCATATTTTTGTATGCTTAGGGTGCTTCTTTGCCGTGCTTATCTCTTGCGGAACAGTGATTGTTGGCACTTCTTGCTGTTCATTCAGCAAATAATCGCAGGATACTGAAAAAAGCGTACTCAGCTTATACAACTTTTGAAGCTCGGGTGCGGAATCATCCAACTCCCATCTTGAAACAGCCTGCCGCGATACCTCCAGCTGTTCTGCTACATAATCCTGTGACCAGCCCTTTTCTTTACGAAGCTTGTAAATTTTTTCTCCTATTGTCATTGTTTGCCACCTCCGCTTTTATTGTACTATAAATGTATGATAATAGCAACAAAACCGCGATTGCACTTTGTCAACGAGTGGTTGCGTTTTATTTTTAGAGTTTGAAACCTTTTGGCTGACGCCGTTTTCACGAAACTCTCCCTTTTCATTTCCCGCATTTTATGTTACAATTTCCATATGACGGAAATTACGCTTTTGGAAACGGAACATATTGAATATTTGAAGCCGAATTTCGGGCTGGTGGTGTCGCCCTTGCACACCTTCGGCACGGATGCGGTTCTGCTGAGCCATTTTGCCGCGCCGAAACGGCAGGATACCGCCTGCGACCTCGGCACGGGCTGCGGTATCATTCCGATGCTTTGGGCGCGTGACGGGCTTTGCAAACGCATTGACGGTGTGGAGATTCAAGAGGCGGGGGTGAATCAGCTTTTGCGCTCTGTCTTGGCGAACGGTTTAGAGGACAAGCTCTTTGTGCACTGCGCGGATTTGCGCGACTTGAGCGGTGTGCTCCAAAAAGCGGCTTACGACCTTGTGACGATGAATCCTCCCTACAAGGCGGCGGACAGCGGGATACCGAGTGCGGCGCAACACGAAAAGATTGCGCGGCACGAAACCCTTTGCACTTTTTCGGATGTCACTGCGGCGGCAAGCGATTTACTGCGTTTCGGCGGGCGGCTGTGCATTTGCTTTCGTCCCGAACGGCTCGCAGAGGCAATTTGCTGTATGCAGGCGAAAAAAATCGAGCCGAAACGTCTGCGCCTGGTCTCCAAAAACCCGCAGACTGCGCCGTGGCTGTGCCTGCTGGAGGGGCGGCTCGGCGGCAAGGTCGGGATGCGGGTCGAGCCGAACCTGTTTGTCTACGACAACGAAGGCAATTTGAGTGATGAAATGCACCGCATTTACGGTGCATATAAGGAGGTGTAATGCGTGGCAGGCAGTTTATATGTGGTGGGTACGCCCATCGGCAATCTGTCGGATTTTTCACCGCGTGCAATTGAAACGCTCCGAAACTGCGATTTCATTGCGGCGGAGGATACGCGCGTGACCTTAAAGCTTTTGAATCGGTTTGCAATCAAGAAGCCGATGGTCAGCTATTACGAGCATAATCGCCGCGAGCGCGGGGAAATGATTTTATCACGTATTGTAGCGGGGGAAAACTGTGCATTGGTGACAGATGCGGGTATGCCCGCCATCTCCGACCCGGGTGAGGATCTTGTACAGCTGTGTCATATGCACGGTGTGCGTGTGGAGTCCGTGCCCGGACCGACGGCATTCGCAACTGCCGTGGCGGTATCGGGACTGCCGTCGGGACGGTTTACCTTTGAGGGCTTTTTGAGTGTCAATAAACCGAGCCGCCGCGAGCACCTTTTGAGCTTGCAGAATGAAAAGCGCACGATGGTGTTTTACGAAGCACCGCACAAGCTGCTCTCGACGCTTCGGGATATGCTGGATTTCTTCGGTGACCGCGAGTTGGCACTGGTGCGGGAGCTTACAAAGCTGCACGAAACCGTGGAGCGCACAACGCTTCGGGCGGCAGTTGAAAAATATTCGGAAACGGCACCCAAGGGCGAATTTGTATTGGTGCTTGCGGGTGCGCCCGAAACGGAAGCGGCACCGAAAACGGTGGACGACGCTTGCGCCTATGCGCGGGAGCAAATTGCGGCGGGGTTATCCGTGAATGAGGCCGCAAAGGCAGCGGCAAAGTGGAGCGGCATCAAAAAAAGCGATATATACAAGCTTTTAGCAGAATAGAGGACGGCTATGGAATATTGGTATTTGTGGGTGGCGTTCGCCGTACTGTGTGTAATCACGGTGCTCGTGCTTCGAAAAGCCTCTAAGGCAATGCGCCTGCACAACGACGGGCAGAAAAAGATATATGAGGAGATTGAACGCCTGAAGGTCTTGAAAGAAAAATATAAAAACGCCGATGCAGAAGTTATCGAAGCCGCAGAGCCGCGCGAGCTGTTGGGCGGTGCATATGCTGTTTTACAATCGGCACTGGAGCGCGACGAGAACCCGGACGCTCTGTTTGCGGTTCTGCCCGAGTCGTGCCGATATACCTACACGCTGTATTGTTTTGTTGAGGATACGGAGGCACAGGGGCTGACCTTTTTCTTTAAAAACAATGGGCATACCCTGCTGCAATATGCTGTCGGTGCGCTGGAAGCCGTACGGCAGGAGGGGCTTGCGGCACTTGTGCGTGCAGAATATGCCATGTTTGACGAAAACAACGAAGCCGTTTCCCTGGATGCGGCAAAATTCGAAAAGTTTGACGCAGATTTTCGGAAAATTTACGATGCGGAAGCTTTGATGGACTCTGTAAAGCAATATATCTTTACACACCGTGAAGAGATTTTGGGCTGATTTGCTCGCTTTCCTGTGCCGTTGGAAGAGTAGGGGTAAACAAAAATCTTGCACAAACGCAACGGTGACGTACACCCCGCCCGCGCAGCCTTGCAAATTTGCTCAATCCAACGATGATACGCAAACCCGTAGGGGCGAACTGCGTGCGCCCGCGAAATTCCGGAGGAAGAGAAAAAATTCGCATAAACGAACGGCTTCACACCAATCATAGAAATGTGCACGGCACGTCTGCAATTATGTGTCAGAATTACTGATTTTTGCACATTCCCTTTGCAAAAGCTGTTCACAGCTTGCAATCACCGTTTGAATGCACGCAGGTTTTGTCTCGGCAATCCCTGCGTGACGCGGATGTGCCGAGCGCAAATCGGTTTTCATCAGCCGATCCATCAATGCGTCGCTGAAGGTTTCCGCCGTGTCATAGGGCAGGGTAATCCATTCGCTCGGAATGACGCCCATTCGCCCCGCCTGCACAGCAACACGATAAATGGAAAGCGCGAAATAATTGCGTATCTGCTCTGCAGTGCCGCCGACGGCGGATATACTGTCATTCAGCATCGTCGCCGCGCGAAAAAGCGTAGCTGTTCGGAACTCCAAATCCTGCGAGGTGTCGTGATCGTCAAAGGTTTCTTCAAATCCGTTATGGCGCGAATCACTGACACCGAGTAAATAGTCACAGCTCACATCGTAAAGTGCGGCGGCTTTACATATAAAGGACAGTCCGCATTCCCGAATCCCTTTCTCATAATGCGACAAAAGCGCGGCAGATACGCAAAGCCGCTCAGCGGCCTCTTTCTGTGTAAAGCCGTTTTCCTTGCGTAGCTCCGCAAGACGTTTTGGAAATATATTCGGCATAGTTTTCCCTCGATTCTACTATTTGTATTATGGCATCTTTCATTATACCATATCTGCGAAGCGCGCAAGTGCGAAGCAGGCATGATACAATGTTCTCCGAAGCTCTTGAAATCTATGATTTCTTAGAGATTCGTGAGGTTATTATACCATATCTGCGAAGCGCGCAAGTGCGAAGCAGGCATGATACAATGTTCTCC
>JAETSA010000031.1 GCA_021769885.1 Bacillota bacterium
GGTCGGTGCTTCTAAGCTTCGCTTAGAGGTGTCCACTGGACACCCGCACCCTCATCCGCCCGTGAAAAGCCCTGCGGAACAACACAGAGGTTGTTCCCTACGCCGTAGGGGCGCTTGCGCGTTGCGCCCGAGCACGGTCGGGTTTTGTGCAACCTAACGGCGATGCGCAACCCCGTAGGGGCGAACTGCGTTCGCCCGCGGGTCGCCGAGTCGGCGACCCCTACAATTTGTAAATCAAATCCATCTTGTGTGGCGTGAGAATCTTTCAAACGGACAGCGAGCCCGGGCTGTCCCTGCGGTGCGAAACCATTTCGCGGAACGCGTCATCGGTCGTTCCCTACACCGTAGGGGCGGGGTGCGGGTCTCCGGTGGAGACCTCTGCATACGGAAGTATGCAGAAGCGCGACCGAGCCGGCAGGCGAGACCTTCCACGCCCGCCCGCGGACGGTCGGATTTTCGCACAACCTTACGGTGATACGCAAATCTGTGCGTTCTCTACAGCAAGATATAATTATTTTCTATTTAAGCAATCCCTTTGTGTAGCACGATTCCACGGCGAACTCGACGAACGGCCACAGGGCAGGGATAGCCTCTTTTACGAGGGCGTTACGTGCGTAGACCTGCTCACGGGTGACGGTGCGTCCCTGCCACGATGCACCGTCTGTGTAAAAGTTTAACAGTAGCGGCTGTACGTGATCTATCGCGGCGGCGTATTGCGCATCGTCGGTTTCGGCTTTGTCAAATTCCTCCCAAAGCGCGCGGTAGGCTTTGCCTTGCGCGGCGGGCAGAAGTGCCTCTACACGGTCGGCGGCAAGGGCTTCCCGTTCACTTTGCGTTTCCACGACCTCTTTGTCAAAGCACGGCGTGTCACCTGCATAAATTTCTACCAAATCGTGCACCAACAGCATCCGCACGGCGCGGTCAATGTTGACTGTGGGTTTCGCATATTCGGACAGCGTGAGTGCCATCATTGCCGCGTGCCACGAATGTGCGGCATCGTCCTCACGGCGTGTGTTGCCGATGACCCAGTTCTGCCGCAGAACGGTTTTCATTTTGTCAATTTCTTTCAGGAATTCGATTTGAGAAGTTAATTTTTGACTATCCATAGAATTGTGCCCTTTTCCTTTGCAGATGTTTTTTAACTATTGTGAAAAATGTATTTGTGTTGTGCCGTGGGAGATTCAGTAAAGCGGACAGCCGCGAGCCTTTGCCTACGGTTTAAAATGACGGGTTTGTACAGAAGGTAGGGGCGGGTTTCCACGCCCGCCTGCGCAAGGTCAAATTTTGCACAAGCCCGACGGTGATGCGAAACCTTGTAGGGGCGATTGCGCGTAGCCCGAGCAAAGCGAGATTTCTACACAAAGCCAACGATGGCGCGCAACTCGTAGGGGTCGGCGTCCTCGACGACCCGCGGACGGACGAGGACGTCCGTCCCTACGCGCGAATTGAATTTACTTTCTGCCGTGAGAGATTCTCCGCTTTGCTCAGAATGACAAGTCTGCGCCAATCGTAGGGGGCGTCGACTCGGCGCCCCGTGAAATCTGATGAAACTTGACGGAACGACACAGAGGTCGTTCCCTACGCTTGAATCAAATTCCCTTGTTCTGCGTGCGATTCTTCGCTCCGCCCAGAATGACAGATTTTTGCAACCTGTAGGGGCGTGCATTGCGCGCCCGAGCGCAGGTGAATTTTCGGGTTGTCCGACGGCGGACGTTGAAGTCCGTCACTACGCGCGAATTGAATTTACTTTCTGCCGTGTGAGATTCTTCACTTCGTTCAGAATGACAAATTTGCGCAGAATGGCAAATACGCACACGCCCGCGCTATGCGGGATGTCACTGCACCAAATACCCGAAAATTTCGCGGAGTGTATCCAAAGGCGTTTGGGTATCGGCAATTTTTACAGCGATGTGCTTCTTGCCGCAGTCCGCGACCGACACTCTGCCGCGCAGTGCGCCGGAAAGATTCAGAACCATAGAGGTGTCCATCTCGTGCACATACAAAAGAATGCTTTGTCCCTTTTGCCCGATTTCATAAATGCCCTTTGCCGCCGCCGTGTTGCGCAGCAGGGAAATATCAATCAGCCCCTCGACTGAGCGCGGGATTGCGCCGTAGCGGTCGCGAAGCTCGTCGCGCACATCTGCCGCATCCTCCGAGGAGCGGATGTCCGCAATGCGGCGGTAAACGGAAAGTCTTTGCGGGATGGTGTCAATATAGCGTTCAGGAATGTGGGCATCGATTTGCATATCGATTAAGCATTCCTTTTGCTTCATCGGATTTTTCTCGCCCTTTTCCTCGCTGACGGCTTCACCCAACAGCTGTAAATACATATCGTAGCCGACGGCTTCCATATGCCCGTGCTGTTGTGCGCCCAAAACATTGCCCGCACCGCGGATTTCGAGGTCGCGCATCGCGATTTTAAAGCCCGAACCAAATTCTGTGTATTCCCGAATGGCGGAAAGTCTGCGATTTGCAATTTCCGACAGCTCCTTGCCGCGCGTGAATGTGAAATAGGCACTGGCGCGGCGCGCGCTTCTGCCGACGCGTCCGCGAATCTGGTGGAGCTGTGCGAGCCCTAAGCGGTCAGCGTCCTCAATAATCAGCGTGTTGCAGTTGGGCACATCCACGCCCGTTTCAATAATCGTGGTGCAAACGAGAATGTCAATGTCGCCCTCCAACAGCCGCCGCCAAATGTCCCCGAGCTCGTCCTCTGCCATTTTGCCGTGCGCCACTGCCACGCGTGCGTCGGGGAGCAACTCCGCAATTTCGCCTGCACGTTGGTCAATGGTCTCCACGCGGTTGTGCAGGAAATACACCTGCCCGCCGCGCCGCAGTTCCTTTTCCATTGCCTGCAGCAGAATGCCCATATCGTATTCGATGACGTAGGTCTGCACGGGGGAGCGATCCTGCGGGGCTTCCTCAATGACAGACATATCGCGGATGCCCGTCATTGCCATATTGAGCGTGCGCGGAATCGGCGTTGCGGAAAGCGTCAGCACATCGACTGTCGGAAACAGCTCCTTTAATTTTTCCTTCTGCGCCACGCCGAACCGCTGTTCTTCGTCCACAATCAGCAGTCCCAAATCCTTAAATTTGACATCTTTGGAAACCAATCGGTGCGTGCCGACAATCAAATCTATGTTGCCGCAACGCAAATCCTTGAGAATTTTTTCCTGCTGACGCGCGGTGCGGAAGCGTGAAATCATTTCGGTTTCAATCGGGAAGCCCTCAAAACGATTCAAAATGGTGCGGTAATGCTGTAACGCCAAAATTGTGGTCGGCACCAAAATGGCACACTGCTTGCCGTCCGCCACGCATTTGAACGCGGCGCGCAGGGCGACCTCTGTTTTACCGAAGCCCACATCGCCGCAAAGCAGTCTGTCCATCGGGTAGCTTTTTTCCATATCGCCCTTGATTTCGTCAATGGCGCGTAGCTGGTCGGCGGTTTCCTCATAGGGGAAACGCCGCTCAAAATCGCTTTGCATATCAATATCGGGGGAGAAGGCGTACCCGGGCGCGTTCTGCCGTTTGGCGTAGAGCGCGATGAGCTGATCTGCCATATCCTTGACCGCCGTGCGCACGCGGGAGCGCGTTTTTTCCCATTCTTTGCCGCCGATGCGGTTTAATTTGACGGTGCGCCCTGTTTCCTCGTGCGGACCGATGTATTTCGATACCAAATCGAGCTGTGTGACGGGGACATACAGCACATCGCTTTTGGCGTAGCGGATTTTAATGTAGTCCTTGGTGATTTTGCCGACCTCTAATTTCTGAATGCCGTCAAAAACGCCGATGCCGTGCGCCGCGTGTACCACATAGTCGCCCTTATGCAGTTCGTCGAGAGAGTGCAGACCCTGCCCCTTTTTGAAGGCGGAACGGGATTTGCGCTTTGCCTGCACAGCGGCGCGTGTATACGTATAGACGTAGAACTTTTCGTGCGGATAGGAAAAGCCGTAGGAAAGCGTTCCCGCAAGCACCGTCACGCGCCCTTTCGGAAATGCATTCGGCGTCACGGGGAAATACAGCGCGGGGATGTCCTCCGCTTCCAAATCCTCGGCGAGGGTTTTGGCGGATTTTTCCGTACCGCCCATCACCACCACCGTGGCGTCCTTTTGTAAAATCGGCTGAATATCCTCGCAAAGCACATCTAGCTTGCCGTTCCAGCCGGGCAGCTGTGTGGCGGTAAAGGTGACAAGGTCTTTTACAGGCGTATCAAAACTGCCGCGCGCGAAATTATCAAGATAAATCACGCTGTGCTTTTCATAGGTGCGGAACAGCTCGGCAGGTGTTAGATGAAATTTATCTACGCCCTTGCAAAGCTGTCCCTCTTCCAAAAGTGCTTTGATTTCTTCCTGTATGAGCTTTGCGGAAGCATTCGCGCGTTCCTTGATGTTGGCACTTTCGCAGATGAATACCAGGGTGTTTTCGTCTGCATAGTCAAAAATTGTCGTTTCGCGCTTGAAGGCGAGAGGTAAGTATTTGTCGGTAGAGCTTAATTTCACACCGCTTTTCAATCGGTCGATATCGCTAAACAGCGATTCTTTTTGTTTAGCGGCATACTTGCCTTTCAGTGTTTTCGCGAGTGCTTCGATTTTTTCAATCAGCACATCGTCACTGTCAAACAGCACTTCTTTGGCGGGCATTAGAGAAAATTCTGTTAATCGCTCGTTGCGGCGTTGGGAACGAATGTCAAAGTAAGACATACTATCCACCGTGTCGCCGAAAAATTCCACGCGCACGGGATTTTCTTCGCCCGGGGAAAAGAGGTCGAGAATGCCGCCGCGTAAGGAGAACTGCCCTGCGCCCTCGACCATATCACAGCGGGCGTAGCCGCTCTCGAGCAAAACGGAAACCACGGTCTCGATTTTGATATCCTTGCCGACGGTTAAGGTGCAGGCGCGTTTTTGCAGTTCTTCGGGCGGCACGGTGCGCTGCATTGCCGCCGAAACCGCACAGACTACCGCCTGCGTACTGCCCGAGAGCAAAGAGGCCAGTGCTTTCAGGCGGCGTTGTTCGTATTCGTGCGAGCGTGTTTCGGTTGCCGTATGGAATACAAATTCGCGTTCGGGATACAGTAGTGCCGAAACGCCGAGCGTGGTGAGGTCTTCGGTTAGCTTCGTCGCGCTTGCCTCGTCGGGCATCACAAGGAGTGCGCGCCGATGGGTTTCGGCGCACAGTGCATCTGCAATATGTGCTTTGTGAATGGCAGAAAGCCCCAAAATACCGAGCGGCAGACGCCGTTTTTGCACGGCGGTCAGCACTGCGCGGTATTCAGGGGAGTCTTTGAGAGATTCTCTGAATCCGGACATAGATAAGATACTCCAATATTTAAGCTGAGGGGAGCTGAACACAATATGCCGAAACCTTGTTCTTGCGGCGGCTTTTCACTTTTTCACCATTGTCGGGCGAAAGCCCGACTGCTGTTTCAAAAGCAAAAATCCATCCGCAATTCCTGCGCTTT
>JAETSA010000002.1 GCA_021769885.1 Bacillota bacterium
TAGGCACGCCGCCAGCGTTCATCCTGAGCCAGGATCAAACTCTCTAAAAAATTGTATTAACACGATTCCGCAGAACCGAATCAATCATTTTCTAAAGTGCTGTTTAGCTCTTTACTTTTTTGTGTATCCCTTGCCGATTTAATCGGTTTGGAATTACTGTTCGTACTTTCGTACGTTAAAACTCTTTATGAATCTTCTCAGACTCACTCAGAATCTCGGGTTCCTTTTTTCGTCGTTGTTTAATTTTCAAGGTTCGAGACTTGCGCTCTGTGGCGTTTCGGTTTTGCCCTCTCGCCTTAGCGCTCCGATATAATATCAAAATCGCCGACAAATGTCAACACTTATTTTCAAAAAAGTTTCAATTTTTTTCGGGTTTTTAAAACGCCGCCGGGTGTTTTTGACAAGGTGCATAAAAATATAATTTGACAGTTGAAATTTATGTGTTTCCTTGTTATGCTACCCTTTTCCGCAAAAGAAAAGAAACGAACAAACTGCACCGTTCGATTCTTTGTCGGCAATGTTTTATTTTGCATACAGCAACTTGCTTTTGCTGTATGTTGAGGATGAATCGGATCAGGTATTATAAAAGGACTGTTTCTGCAATAACGGAAACAGTCCTTTTATATTTATAATTTTTAGTTTTGCAGGCAAATGCGAAATGTCTTGATTTGTTCGGGCGGGGTTCGGGCGGACGTTACCTATCTTGCTATTGACAGTGGAAGTCCGCCCCTACGCGGGTCGATGCATTGCGTTGGGTTTGTGCAAAATTCGACCATGCGCGGGGCGCCGAGTCGTCGCCCCCTACGGATTGCGTTTCACCGTTTCGTTTGCACAAATTTACAAGGGCGCTCGGGCGGATGAGGGCATCCGCCCCTACGGGATTGTGCCCGTTGGGTTTTGCAGAACTTTGCGGGCGCTTCGTGAAGTGCCCCTACAGGTGTTGGAAACGGTCTTAAGTGTCATTTCCTACAAGTTTCAGCTGCTTTTATTTTTTTCTAAAATAGTTATACCTGTTTCGATTACCTTCAATGCGGTTTTGAGTTCATCCATGGTATGCGTTTTCAACAGGACTTCGGCAACTTTGGTCAGCTCTTTTCGGTCGTAGGCTTTGTGCATATCTGAAAGCTTTTGTCCGCTTTCCGTCACATAAAGGTGAATTGTTTTATGATTGCCGTTTTCTTTTTTCTTTTCAATCAAATTCTTTTTGACCAGCTTATTTATATTCTGAGAGGCGGCACTCAGTGTTCTGTTCCACATTTTTGAAACGCCGCTGACAGAAATCCCGGGATTGTCCGCAATCAAAGAAAGTGTATGGATCTGTGCCATATTCATTTTATCGCCGTTTCCGTAATCCCGTGCAGCAGAATACATATCATAGCTGTCTGAAACGAAAGTATAAACGTGTTCCATACTTTCGGTTAATAGTTTTAAATCGTTTTTATGCATTTGAATCTCCGAAGCTATTGGTTTGGCAGGCTGACACAAAGGCAGTGAATATTTTTCGCTGTTCGGCACTTTTTTTGCTCATATGCTCGGGATGCCATTGCACACCGATACAAAACGGATAGTTGCAAAGTTCTATTGCCTCAATATATCCATCTGCACTTTTGGCAGCCACTGTAAGCTCCGCGCCGACTTTATCAATTGCCTGATGGTGCATACTGTTTACATTTATGTTTTCTGTTTTCAATATGCTGTAAAGTATGGAGTCCTTATCAATGGAAACCCCGTGAATGCTTTCGGCTCTTGAAAAGAAATCCATATGCTTATATTGTTGTTTATCTTTTATATCCTGTAAAAGTGTCCCGCCTTTGTATACATTCAAAAGCTGTATCCCTCTGCAAATTGCCAAAACGGGTTTCTTTGTTTTGAGAAACGCCCGAAGAATGGCAGGCTCAGCGGCATCTCTGACTGCATTGGGCTTTCCGCATTTCTTATTCGGTTCTTGACCGTACAGCTGCGGATGGATATCCGCCCCGCCCGGCAAAAGCAGTCCGTC
This sequence comes from Bacillota bacterium, assembly GCA_021769885.1. Taxonomy (GTDB): domain Bacteria; phylum Bacillota; class Clostridia; order Oscillospirales; family Acutalibacteraceae; genus Fimenecus. The sequence continues at coordinate 2,000 of JAETSA010000002.1, forward strand.
GCAGGAAAGAGCTTGTGCTACGGCTTTTTCTATATTGTCAAGCTCTATCCATTTTACGTCGGCTCCGGCGGTTTCCAGACTTTTTGTATACTTACTTTTCATATATTTTCGGAATAAATCGTTTCCCATCTGCGGAATAGCAATCACAGGTTTCATAATTCCACTCCAAATATTTTATATTATTAAGCATCTTAACAAAAAACGTTGACAATGTCAATAATGCGTGATATGATTAAGTTGCTAAACAAAAAGGCAAAGGAGTTTGAATGCGCCTTTGTCTTTCATTTTTTATAAGGGGGATTTACTTATGAAATATGATTTTTCAAGTGTTCCCGACCGTTCAAAATGCGGTTCGTCCAAATGGAACAGTGCGAAGCACGCGTCTGTTGAAAATGTGCCGTTGTCCGTAGCGGATATGGAATTTCCTACCGCGCCGCCGATTGTGGATGCGATAAAAAATTTAGCGGATACGACGATTCTCGGCTATACGCAGGCAACAAAGGAATACTACGACGCCGTTTGCAGCTGGATGAAGCGCAGGCACAATTTCGAGGTGGAAAGCGAATGGATTCTCAACACACCGGGTGTTGTGGATGCACTTGCTGTGCTTGTGGATGCCGCTACAAAGCCGGGTGACGGCGTTATAATCCTTACCCCTGTTTACTATCCGTTTGATATGGCGGTGATTGCAAAAGGGAGAAAAATCATTTACAGTACACTCATCAATAACAATGGGCATTATGAAATCGACTATGCGGATTTAAGAAAAAAGGCAGGTATGCCGAAAGCAAAGGCACTGCTGTTCTGCAATCCGCACAATCCCGTAGGCAGAGTATGGACAAAGGAAGAATTGGTAAAGGTTGCGAATATCTGCTGTGATAATGATGTTTTCATTATTGACGATGAGATTCACCACGACTTGATAATGCCCGGGTACGAGCATACCGTTATGGCAACCGTCAGCGAACGGGTCAAGGAACATATTGCCGTCTGCACAGCGCCGAGCAAAACCTTTAATATTGCAGGGCTTCAAGGGTCAAACATTATCATACCGAACAAAATTATGCGTACAAAGGCAAAAGCGTGCAGTATGCTGAATATGCAGATGAATCTGAATATTGTTGCGTACACCGCCTGCATCGCCGCCTATAACGAGTGTGAAGAATGGCTCGACGAGCTGATCACCGTCATTGACTCGAATGCAAAATATGTAGAAGGGTTTATGGCGGAGCATTTTCCTGAAATTAAAATCTCGCCGCTTGAGGGAACGTATCTGCAGTGGCTGGATATGCGGGCGCTCGGTATGACACATATTGAGCTTAGAAAAATGCTTGAAGATGCGGATATTTATCTCGATAACGGGGAGGTATTCGGCGAAAGCGGCAGAGGGTTTGAACGAATCAATCTTGCCTGCGCAAGAGAAACGCTTGAAAAAACGATGCTTCGTTTTAAAGGCGCTGTGGAAAAGGTCAGAAAGGAATGGGAGATAAACGGCAAGCCTTATCACAAGACACTGACTGTCGGCACAAGCTTAGAAGAATTTATTTATGATTCGCCGAAAGGAATCGAGCAGAAGCTTGAAAACACCATTCAAAAACCGACACTGATTGTATTTTCGCGTTACTGTGAATGCGAAATCTGCCGTGCCGTTTTGGCAATGCTCACAGCCGCCTATCCCGTCTTAAAACTGAAAGGGTATGACGTGAAAGTCGTTTTGCAGTCCGATATGGAAACAGTCGCGCGTTATGCAAAAAAATACCCGTTTGAATTGATTGCCGATCCCAAAAAAATTCTTTACGACAAATATAATGTTTTTGAGGCGGACGGATTTGTGCAAATGCTTGCAGGAGATAAGCTTTACGAAACCTTCGTCGGTAAAAATGTGAAAAAGCTTTTGAATACCGATATGGTCAATTCGATTGCCTCCGCGTTGGACGGCGATGCAGAGAGCAGTGATGACGGACCGCGCCAAATGCAGTTGTCGGCATTCATTGCGGTGGACAAAAATTTGAATGTTACCTATTCTCATTACTGTAAAACCGTTGCGGATTTTCCGAGCGCGAAAGAACTGTTATTAGATTTGAAATCATAAAGCATCATAAAACGGAGGAGAAATTATGGAAAGCACAATAAAAGCAGAAAACAAAAAGAAGCTGGGGGTAGCCGAGCTGATGTGTTACGGCATAGGCAACTGTGTCGGCTCGGGCATATTTGTTTCTATGGGCAGCGGCATCGGTTTTACGGGACGCTCTATTCCCGTTGCGCTGATTGCCGCCTGTGCAGTGGTTCTTTTTGCATACGCGTATAAAACGATTATGGCAGGTATGTTTGTATTGCCCGGCGGCAACTACAGTCAGCAGGCTCTTCTGCAGCCGCCGCTTTTGGTTGGCGTGTCGGCGATTTCTACTGTTTTTACAGGACTTGCTTTCGCTATGTATGCATTATCCATCGTGGAATATGCATCCACTGTTTTTCCGCAGATTACGCCGTACGGAAAATGGATTGCGGTTGCGATTATTACAATATTTTTCATTACCACCTTCTTCGGCGGAAAATTTATGGGTAAATTTAATCTTATCCTTGTGGCTGTACTTTTGGTTTCCCTTTTGGTGTATGTCGTTGTAGGTCTTCCGCAGGTTGATTTCTCAACTGCCAATCCTTTGGGCGAGGGATATTTCAAGGGCGGCGCAACAGGGTTTATTATGGCGGTTGCTATGATGAGCTTTGCGTGTCAGGGCGCAACCATGCCGATTGCGATGACGGCGGATGCCAAAGACCCGAAACGCAGTCTGCCGAAGGCGATTCTGCTTGCTTCTTTCGTTGTAATGGCGATATATTGTCTGATTGGTATTGTTTCGGTCGGCATACTTCCCGTCGAACAGGTTGCAGATAAGAGCCTCGGCGTGGTGGCAAAGGAAATCTTCCCCTACGGTGTGTTCGTCGTGTTTATTATCGGCGGCGCTTGCTTCGCGATTGCCACTTCGCTTTACGGTGCGATTGCAAGCGTACAGCATCCGCTTATGGCAACGATTGAAGACGGCTGGCTTCCCGCTTTTCTCGGGAAGAAAAATAAAAAAGGCTATCCGTGGGTTATGATGCTTGTGCTTTATGTGATTGCGGTTGTGCCGATTTTTGTGAATATCGGCTTGCAGGATCTGATCTCTCTTATGATGATTCCTGTGATGGTTCTGAATCTCATCAATAACATTTTGATGTTTAAGCTGATAAAAAAATATCCGCAGGCGTGGGAAAAAAGCTTTTTCCATATGCCGAAGTGGGCATTCTGCGTGACGATGGCTTTGGCGATTCTATGCGATTTGCTGATTAGTGTTGCGCTGTTCACCACGATGAAGTCCGGAGATCAGTATTTGATTATCATTATGATTGCCGTGCTTTTCGGATACAGCTTTTACAGAATTAAAAGCGGCAAGGTGAATTTGAGCGATTTGGAACGTGCCAAAGCGGAAGCGGAAGAAGCCGCCCAAAAAAGTATATAATCAAAAATAAGAAAAAATCTGTATCGGCAAGAGCTGATACAGATTTTTTTGTGGGTATTTATTACGATTATAGGCTCGACGGGTCTTGATTGACCGTGAAAAGCAAACCAAGTCGCCGAGTCGTCGATCCCTACAGAGTATGGAATACACGCGTAGGGGCGCGCATCGCGCGCCCGCGGAATGGGCATTGCCCATTCCCTACGGATTTATAAAATTCACTTCGCGTGCTCTGAATCTTCGGAACGACACTGGGGTCGTTCCCTACGGTTTTATCAAATGCACGCTGTGGGATGTGAGTTCCTTGCGCTTCTCAGAATAACAAAATACAGTTCTTTTTTGCATTTATTTTTGAATATTCTTTTTCTCTTTATTTGCAAAGTATTCCATAATGCCTATACTAACAGCTGCTCCCCACAGTCCGAGTAAAAATCCGTATACCGTGTTATGCATTACCATAGAGAGCAACACATATATCAGCGCATAAATCAACGTCGAAAGAGAAAATCTGCGTCTCCACTTCTGTTTATGCTTTTTGTATGCTGTACTTTTTATAAGCGTATTATATTCTGCGTAGTCTTTTGGCTGAATTGACGGAAATATTTTCACGAAAACGCCTATATAATCCACAAAAGACAGGTATGCAACAAGCACGCATAACAACATACCGATACACAGCAAAGCAACAAACGCAGCAACTTTCATTTTTATCCTCTTTCTTCTTTTTCCGCTCTACTTCTTTTGCCCGTAGTAGGCGTTTGCGCCGTGTTTGCGCAGGTAGTGTTTGTCTAACAGCTCCTGCTGCATCGGCGGCAAGTCAGGGTTCATTTGCAAGGCGTGCCAGCCCATAAAGGCAACTTCTTCCAACACCACGGCATTATGTACGGCGTTTTTCGGGTCTGTGCCCCAACAGAACGGACCGTGTGAATGCACGAGCACAGCGGGGATATCCTTTGCACTTTTATCTTGAAATGTTTCGACAATCACATTGCCCGTTTCCCATTCATAGCGTCCGCCGATTTCGGCGGGCGTCATTTTTCTGGTGCAGGGAATTTCGCCGTAAAAATAGTCGCCGTGCGTTGTACCGAGGGCGGGAATCCCCCGCCCCGCCTGCGCAAAGGTCGTTGCCCAGCGCGAATGGGTATGCACAATCCCGCCGATTTCGGGGAACGCGTTATATAGCATGACGTGCGTATCGGTATCGGAAGAGGGATTCAAATCCCCTTCCACCTTTTTGCCCGTTTTCAAATCGACAACCACCATATCCTCCGCACGCATAGTATCATATTCGACACCTGAGGGCTTAATCACCATTAACCCCTGTTCGCGGTCTACACCCGACACATTGCCCCAAGTAAAGGTGACAAGTCCGTGCTTCGGGAGCAACAGATTTGCTTCGTAAACCGATTGCTTTAATGCTTCTAACATACTTTATTTCCTCATTTCAGCTTCCACGCAAGGTCATTTAAAAACAGCTCACGTTCCAACGCGTCGGGCGTGGTATCCTTTGTGATATGTACAAATTCAATTTCCATCATCCGTGCCCAATCGCGCAGCATTTCGGGCGTTGCGTCATAAGTCAGCACGGTATGATGTGCACCGCCCGCTAAAATCCAGCATTCCGCACCTGTTCTGAGGTTAGGCTCCGCGCGCCACATCACGCGTGCCACGGGCAGATTCGGCATATCCAAAATCGGCTTTACCGCTTCGATATCCTGGCAAATCATACGCAGTCTGCCGCCCATATCCACAAGGCTTACGACACACGCTTTGCTTGCGTGCCCCTCGAATACCAGACGCGCGGGGTCGCCCTTGCCGCCGATACCCAACGGGTGCACTTCAATACGCGGACGCGCCGCCGCCACGGACGGGCAGACCTCCAGCATATGCGCGCCGAGGGAATACTCGTTGCCGCTTTCGAGGTGATAGGTGTAATCCTCCATAAACGCCGAACCGCCTGTCATCCCCTCTGTCATCGCTTTGATGACCGCCGTAAGCGCCGACACCTTCCAGTCACCCTCGCCGCCGTAGCCGTAGCCCTGCGCCATCAGACGCTGTGAGGCAAGCCCGGGGAGCTGTTCCATACCGTACAAATCCTCAAAGGTATTGGAAAATGCTTTGCACCCCTCGCGGTCGAGCATTTTCTTCATCGCAATTTCTTCTTTTGCCTGATAGCGCACCGCCGCAAGATTCTCGGTCGCCATATCATAAAGCGATTCGTACTCTGCCATCAGCGCGTCAACTTCCGCTTCGGTAACGGCGTTGATTTCTTCTACCAATTCCCCGACAGGCCAAGTATTCACCTGCCAGCCGAGTTTCATTTGGGTTTCGACCTTATCGCCCTCGGTCACGGCAACATTGCGCATATTGTCGCCGAAGCGCATCACCTTCAAGGACTTGGAAAACGCCACCGCCGCCGCAGAGCGCATCCAATCCCCAAGGCGAGAAAGGACATCGGCATCCTGCCAATAGCCCATAATCACCTTGCGCGGCATACGCAGACGCGCGGCGATAAAGCCGTGCTCACGGTCGCCGTGCGCCGCCTGATTCAGATTCATAAAATCCATATCAATTTCTTCATTGGGGATGGTGCGGTTGTACTGTGTGGCAAAATGGCAATACGGCTTTTGCAGTTTTTGCAGTCCGTCAATCCACATTTTGCTCGGAGAAAACGTATGCATCCAAGCAATTACGCCCGCACAGGTATCCTGATAATTCGCTTCCTTGACCACATCGGAAATTTCTTCGGGCGTTTTCGCGGTCACTTTGTACACGATTTTGCAGGGCAAAACGCCGCTTTCGTTCATTTTTGCCGCCATTTCTTCGGCTCTTGCCGCCACGGTTTCCAAAACCTCAGGGCCGTACAAAAACTGACTGCCGACCACAAACCAAAATTCATATTCTTTTAACTGCATAATAAGCTCCTCTTTTCGTAATTACAATACTTCTGCCGCCAGTTTTTCGACGGGCAGACCGTTTTTATAGCGTGCAAGAAAATGTTCGAACCGCGCGATATCCTCGGCATTGGGAGACAAGCACGTTCCGTCGTCATTCGCAAAGACACGGTTGTTCAAATACTGTGCCAAGGATTCGTTTTCCGACTTTTCGCGTAAGTACGCCGCCAAAAGCGCAATGCCCCACGCACCGCCCTCCCCTGCAGTTTTCATAACCGCTACAGGTGTATGCAGTGCCGCCGCCGCAAGCTGCTGACCGACCGTAGGTGTTTTGAACAGACCGCCGTGCCCGTACAGCCGCGTTAAGGTAATCTGCTCTTTTTCAAATAAAATATCCATACCGATGCGAAGTGTTGCAAGCGTGCTGAAAATCAGGTTGCACATAAAATTCGGCAGTGTGAATCGGCTCTCGGCAGTTCTCACGAACAGCGGTCTGCCGTCCGCCGCGTCTGTGACCGGCTCACCCGAATAATAATTATAGGAAAGCAGATTGCCGCATTCGGTATCCGCAGACAGTGCGGCATTATACAGCATATCGTAAAGCGCACCTTTTTGCATTGGATTGCCCGAGGCTGAGAGCAGTTCCGAAAACAGACGCACCCACGCATCTAAATCAGAGGTACAGGTATTGCAGTGCACCATCGCGACGGGCGCACCCACCGGTGTTGTGACCATATCAATTTCTTTGTAAACGCCTGTAAGCGGTTTTTCGAGTACCGCCATTGCGAAAATGGACGTGCCTGCCGAAACATTGCCCGTACACGGTGCGATGCTGTTGGTCGCGACCATACCCGTACCTGCATCACCCTCGGGCGGACACAGCGGGATGCCCGCCGACAGGTCGCCGCTCGGATCAATCAATTTCGCGCCCGATTCGGTCAAAACACCTGCCGCTTCGCCCGCCGTCAAAACACGGGGCAAAATCTGCAAAAGCGGTGTGGTAAATCCGTGTTCTGCGGCAAGCCTTGAGAATTTCTCACACATAGATATATCATAATTGCCGGTACTGCTGTCAATCGGAAACATCCCCGATGCTTCGCCGACGCCGAGCACCTTTTCGCCTGTCAAAAGCCAATGCACATAGCCTGCAAGGGTGGTTAGAAACGAAATATCTTTTATGTGCGATTCTTGATTTAAAATTGCCTGATACAAATGCGCAATACTCCAGCGTTGCGGAATATTAAAGGAAAACGCCGTTGTCAGCTCTGCCGCCGCCTGTTCGGTTATGGTGTTGCGCCATGTGCGAAATTCCGTCAGCTGATTGCCCTCTCCGTCAAACGGCAAATAGCCGTGCATCATCGCAGAAATCCCGATACTGCCTACGGTTTTTAAGGTCACACCGTATTCTGACTGCACCTGCGCTTTCAACTGCGCATAGCTTGCCTGCAAGCCCTGCCACACTTCGGAAAGCGGATACGTCCATACGCCGTTTTCCAATCGGTTTTCCCACGAATATTCCCCGCTCGCGAGCACTTTGTAATCTGCGCCGATGAGCACCGCCTTGATGCGCGTAGAGCCAAACTCCACGCCGAGGGATGTGCGCCCGCTTTCGAGCATATCTGTAATTGAATCTGAATACAAGACAATACCTCCAAACATCTGTAAGGTCTTTTACTCATAATAGCGCAAAGCTCGCGCTTTCGCAAGTGTTTTTTAAAACTTTACAAGCGGCGCAAACCGTGCTATACTCAATAAATCAGATGAATGGGGGAAGCGATTTTTTGAAGCAAACGCAAAAGAGCCAAATCAGCAAAGAACATATCATAAAAACGGCAATTGAGGAATTTGGGAAGTACGGCTTTGCCAGTGCCTCTGTAAACCGTATTTGCAAAAACGGCGGCATTTCCAAAGGGCGGCTATATCACCACTTTAACGGCAAGTCCGAGATTTATTTGGATGCAATCACCTATTGCTACGAGATGTTTTCCGAGCATATGCGGCAATTTCAGGTGGATACCGCAATCACCTTAGAGGAAAATCTGCTTGCCTGCTATAAGCTGTTCAGCAAATTTTGGGCTTTACATCCGGAAATGCTGAATTTATTTGTGGAATCCCGTACTTTTCCGCCGATAGAACTGCGGGAGGAAATTATGCAGACCCGCGCACAGTTCTTTCATCAAGCCGTCAAAGAAAAGCTGCGCGATATCGTGCTGTTTCATTTTCCGAATGACGAACGGCGGCAGCAGATGTTAGTCAGTCTTTGCTTTACGGCAATCGATTACATCACCTCCAGCGTCGCCTCACCTGCGATTCGGCCGCAGGAGAATTTAGAGGGCTACATCGACGCACAAAACGATCTATTTCAGTCCGCCATTCACGTTTTGCTGTATGGGTGTTTATCCTAAAAGAAGAAAATGCCGCTCAGATTTTGGAGCGGCACTTATTCTATTCTTGAAAATCCTTTAAAAGAAACTTTGCTACACCGTCTGCGCGATTGCTTTCGAGAATCGCATTTGCGGCGGCTTTGATTTCGGAAACGGCATTTTCCACCGCATAGGCTTCATCGGCAACCGAAAACAGGGTTAAATCATTCAGATTATCCCCGAACGCGGTGATGCGGTCGGCATTTACAAGCGTTTTGAGCTCCAAAGCGGCGTTTGCCTTACTCGCCTGCGCACTATATACCTCTAAAAACCAATATTCCGTATAGGTATCCGCATAAAACGCAAAGGAAACATCCTCTAAGGACTTCAACGCTTCGGCAATCGGGCGGAGTGCTTCAAAGGTATCGACCAAATTGATATAAACCGCGTGCTGTCCCTGCGGAACAGAAAGGCTGTCGACCATTTTGAAGCGACCTTCGAAGCTGTCCTTACGCTTTTCGTAAAAATCACGGTTTACCTGCAGTTCCAACTGCGTATACTGCACCGACAGCAATCCGTCGTCGCCGTACAGCCAAAGCATCGGCGATTTGCCGTTTTGCCGAAAGCACGCAACAACAGCTTCAAATGCATCTGGCGCAATTTCGTGAAAGGATACTACCTGTGCCTTTTGGATATCAAACAGGAATACGCCGTTCATCAAAACAACGGGTGCGTTTATCTGCAAGCCGCGAAGCAACTCGCCCGCAGTCATAATGCTGCGCGCCGAAGCGACAGAAAAAAGCAAGCCTTTTTCGGAAAGCGTATTGACTACACGGCGGCTTTCTTCGGATACAACACCTTTTTCATTCAAAAATGTACCGTCTAAATCGGTAATATACAATGTTTTCATAGAATTTGTTCCTTGGTTAAAATGTATATGAACAGTATACAAAATTCCGAACAAATTTGCAATGGAGGATGCACAATGATATTGGAAACCGATCGCTTATATTTACGCAAGCTTTGCCAATCCGATTATAAGGCACTTTGCAAAATTTTGCAGGACAAAGATGTGATGTATGCCTATGAACACGCTTTTTCCGATGAAGAGGTGGAGGCTTGGCTGCAAAATCAGCTTCGGCGTTACCGTGAAAACGGCTTTGGCTTATGGGCAGTTATCTTAAAAGAAAATGAAGAACTAATCGGACAGTGCGGACTGACGCTGCAAGCTACGCCGCACGGAGAAGTGCTTGAAATCGGGTATTTGTTTCAAAAGGCGTACTGGCACAGGGGCTACGCCACGGAGGCGGCGCACGCCTGCAAAAAATATGCGTTTGAAACACTTGGGGCGAAAGAGGTTTATTCCATTATTCGCGAAAACAACCTTGCCTCTCGGCGCGTTGCCGAGCGCAACGGAATGACGGCAAAAGGTTCCTTTGCAAAGCAGTATTACGGGTTTCAAATGCCGCATATTTTATATTCCGTAAAAAATGAGATTCAGCACAAATCCTGCCAATAAATCCCGCGTTCATCGCATTCGACATATTGCTTCAATTCGTTCAAATCGATATTCAGACATACAGCAAGCCGAAGCACCAAGGAAAGCCCCGGATTGCTCTTGCCCACTTCAATATTGTGCACATGCCGTGCACTGATGTCAACCAGTTCCGCAAGCTCCTCCTGTGAAAGCCCAAGTGCCTTACGCCGGTAATATACCGTATCTCCGAATTTCGTTTTTAATTTCATAAAAATCACCACGCAACTATTTTATAAATACACACTGATTTGACTACGCACTGCGGTGCGTAGTTTCACATTAAAATGGATTGTATATTACGTTGTTGGTTCTGTCAGCCGATTTTGTTTGAACGCAATAAAATCTTGTCTGAATGCAATATTTTAAGGGCTTTTCAGATCAACTACTTGCGTGCGCCCGCTGTCAAAAAGTGCTGTCGAATCCATCCCTTTTTCACGGAAAGTTTTGGTTTTTCACGGAATGTTTTGGTTTGCAGTTGACAAACAGGCAAAAACAGTATAGAATACTTTTGACAAATGAAGATTTCCTTATAGAGAGTGACGGAGGGACAGGCCCTGTGAAGTCCGGCAACCTGCATTAAGCAAGGTGCCAAATCCCACAGCAATTTTGCTGAAAGATAAGGTGACAAAAAGCACCTTGGCCTGCGCGCTGCGGTGCTTTTTATTTGTGTAATCGGTTAAAGGAGTACATAGTATTATGGCAAGACATCTTTTTACATCTGAATCGGTCACAGAGGGACATCCCGACAAAATCTGTGACAATATTTCCGATGCTGTGCTGGATGCAATTCTCGCACAGGATCCCAACGGTCGTGTAGCGTGCGAAACCACCTGCATCACCGACCACATTATGGTTATGGGCGAGATTACCACCAGTGCAAAAATCGACATCGAGAAAATCGCGCGCAGCATCGTTTGCGACATCGGCTATGACAGCGATGAAAAAGGCTTTAACGGCAACACCTGCAAGGTGGATATTGCGATTGATAAGCAATCGGCGGACATTGCTTTGGGCGTGGATGCCTCCTATGAATTAAAGGAAGGGCAAAAGGACGACTACAATCTGCACGGCGCAGGCGACCAGGGTATGATGTTCGGCTATGCCTGCGATGAAACCGAGGAGCTGATGCCCCTACCGATTTCTTTGGCACATCGGCTTGCTATGCAGCTCACAAAAGTGCGTAAGGACGGCACGCTCCCCTACTTACGTGCAGACGGCAAAACGCAGGTCACCGTTGAATACGATGAAGGCGACCGGCCCGTGCGTGTGGATACAATCGTCATCTCCTCTCAGCACAGCGCAGATGTGGAATTACAGAAAATCCGCACGGATATTTTAAAATATGTCATTAAGCCCATTGTTCCCGAAAACTTGTTTGACGATGATACCATCATTTACGTCAATCCTACAGGGCGCTTTGTGACAGGCGGCCCTGCGGGTGACAGCGGTCTTACGGGGCGTAAGATTATTGTAGATACGTACGGTGGCATCGGCCGTCACGGCGGCGGTTGTTTCTCAGGCAAAGACCCGACAAAGGTTGACCGTTCGGCGGCATATGCGGCACGCTATGTGGCGAAAAATATTGTTGCAGCAGGGCTTGCAAAAAAATGTGAAATTCAGTTGGCGTACGCCATCGGTGTAGCGAATCCTGTTTCGGTTATGGTGGACACCTTCGGTACGGGTGTGCTTGCCGACGATGTTTTAAGCGAAATCGTAACAGAAGTATTTGACCTTCGCCCTGCGGCGATTATAGATTATTTGGATTTGCGCCGTCCGATTTACCGTCCGCTTGCGGCGTACGGGCATATGGGTCGCACCGATTTAAACGTCCGTTGGGAGCAGACAGATAAGGTCGATGACTTAAAGCGCGCCGCAGGTACAAAATAATTCAAAAATCCAAAATTCGGGAAACGAAATTTGTTGAATCCCCGAAGACGTCCGTCCATAAGGCTAACTACCCCTCAGTCTCGCTACGCTCGACAGCTCCCCTGACAAGGGGAACTGAATTTACATTTCCGCCGGGCTCGATTTTTTCTAATTTTTGGAAAACGTATAAAGCAGTTTTTTCAACGCATACTACTCATAAGCATTGATAAGGAGTTGAAAAAATATGCTGGATAGAATCGCATTGATTTTGGTTATCATCGGCGGCATCAACTGGGGCTCGATCGGTCTTTTTCAGTTTGACATTGTCGGCTGGATTTTCGGCGGTCAGGCAGCCATCGTCAGCAGAATCATCTATACCCTCGTGGCAATCGCGGCGGTTTGGTGTATTTCCCTGCTGTTCCGTGAAAACGAAGTTCTTGCCTCCACACGGGATGAGTAATTTTTATAAAATCGATTCGAATCAAAAAAACACCCCGATTTTCCGTACATCACGCGCGGAAAATCGGGGTGTCTGTTTTGTTTTATCATCGGATACAGTTCATCGGCATAAATTTATTCCGTCTCCGGATTTTTGGGTGTCACGTAAATTGTATTGTATACGTGATAAATCACTTTGCCCGGCTTTGCACCCACAGGCTTTTTGATATTTTTAATCCGTGTATAATCCACGGGCACTTTTTGCGCCTCGCGCGCGCTGCTGAAAAATGCGGCGATTTGCGCGGCTTCCGAGATAGCAAGGTCGGTAATTTCACGGTTTTCGGAAAGTAAAATGGTGTGCGACCCCGCAAAATTCTGCGTGTGCAGCCACACGTCATAATTTTTCGCCGTTTTCAAGGTCAGCTTATCATTTTGCACGTTATTGCGCCCGACCAAAACCTTGAAGCCCTCGGACGTTGTAAAGCTGTAGGGCGGTGCTTCTTTCGGCAAACGCTGTTTGCCGCCTTTTTTGCGTTTTAAATAGCCGCCGTCAATCAACTCCTGCCGAATCAGTGCCAATTCGCTTTCGGTATCGGCGCGGGAGAGCGTATCTAAAACACTTTCAAAATATACAAGCTCCTGCTCGCCCTTTTCAATGAGCTGTTGCAGCATTTTTTCGGCGGTGTGCGCTTTTTTATAGGCTTTATAATACTTCTGTGCATTCTGTGCGGGGGTTAATGCAGGATTTACCGCAATACGTTCGGTTTGCCCGTCTTCATAATAATTGGGAACTTCATAAACAGCCGTGCCTTTTTTCAGCATATACTGATTTGCCTGTATCAATTCTGCGGATACACGCAGGTTTTCCTTATCGGCACACGCTTGCAATTCGCCTTTTTGATTGGCAATTTTGCGTGCAGTGCGCTCCTGTAAGGTGTGCAGAGTTCGATACAAATCGCCCGCCTTACGCTTGGCGCGCAATTGACGGTCGCGTTCGAAATAAAATGCATCTAAAAGCGCACAGAAAGAAGTGGTGTATGTTTTTTTGAAAAAGTTTTCGTATTGTGCAATATCTAAAAACGAAAAATCACAGGGCTTTTCTTCTGCGTTGTATACCACACAATAGGCAGGGGCGTTTTTCTGCAAAGCGTCGGTGACCGCGTTCAGCGCGGAGATGACACGCGCCGCATCCGTTTCGTACACGGCGGCGGTACTGTCACCCGCCGCGCGGTAGGCAAGCTCTCGGCTGACGATTGGGGAAATCCCCTCGACCGCTTTCATAAATGCAGACGAAAGCTGTGCATTCGGATTGGAAAGCACACGTTCTGCCGCCGATTCTGCGCTGTCGGTCAGCAGATTGATTTTATCCTGCCGCGGTGGCAAAACATAGGTGCCGCCGGGCAAGACCTCGCGGTACGAAGATTTGGTTTCATCCACACGCTTTACCGCATCAATAATTTTGCCGTTTTGGTTGATTAAAATAATGTTGCTGTGCTGACCCGTAATTTCAATGCAAAGCGTAATTTTGACCTTGTCGCCGATTTCATTTGTCGCATCGAAATCCAAAAACAAAATACGGTCCAACCCCGCTTGACGAATCGCACACAGCTGTGCGCCTGTTAAGTGCTTGCGAAACAGCATACAGAGCATCGGCGGATTTTGCGGATTCTCCGTAGGATATGCCGTCAAATGAATGCGCGGAGATGCGGATTCCGCTGACAAAAACAAGCGATATGCACCGCCGCGTGTGCGCAGATGCAACACAATTTCCGCCTTTGCGGGCTGGTGCACTTTTTCCACCCGTGCACCGAGCAAGGCTTCCTCTAATTCGTTTTTTATGAAATGTAATGTAATACCGTCGAGTGCCATAGAAAGGACTCCTTACTTTAGGGTTCGGATTTGTCGGTTAACCCTATATCGAAAAAATCGGAGAGGTTTGTTCTGAAAGAATGCATTCCGTTTGCGGGAACTGCGCCTGTACGCGTGCGCACAACGCACGGACGGCAGGCAATTCCGTTTCAAAATGCCCCGCGCATACGATGGAAATTCCCAAAGCAGCGGCATCCAGAATTTCGTGGTGCTTAGCTTCCCCTGTCAAAAATAAATCTGCACCTTGTGCTTTTGCGTCGATCATAAATTCCGCGCCTGCGCCGCCGCAAACGGCGACACGTTGAATGGATTTTTCAGGCAGAGAAACTGAAACTTGTGTTTGCAATGCACTCTTGACAGCTTTCGCAAAATCCTTTGCAGACTGCGCGGGAACTGTACCGATGCGGAACATTCCGCAGTCGGAGGTTCTAATATCCGAAAGCCCGACCGTTTCCGCCAATATATCATTTACACCGCCCGCCGCGCAGTCATAGGATGTATGCGCGGAAATCACGGCGATATTGTGCTTCGCAGCCTGGAACGCAGGAGAAGCATCCAAAAACTGCTTTTGCGGATGAAACAGAAACGGATGGTGTGTCACAATCAGGTCGCATTCAGACTCGACAGCCTCACGCACCAAATCGGCGGTCGCATCCAGCGCGAACAGAATTTTTTGCACTTCTTTTGTGCGTTCTCCGACTTGAAAGCCGCTGTTGTCCCAATCCTCCTGCGCCGAAAATGGCGCAATTGCATTTATGTACTCATAGATCTGCTCGGCACGCATTTTTAATCTCCTTTATGATTTTGAAGAGTCGTTCGGATTCCGTTACATCTGTTTCCTGCAACGCTGATGCCCGTTTTTGCAGGCGGGCAAGCACCTTTTTTAAGAAAAGTAGATTTGTTTCTGTGGGATTTTGCGGCAGTGTACCCGCATAGTCATACCATTCAGGGTATTCCCGAGGTTCGCCGCTGTAGCGCGCGGAAATCGCCAAATATACGCGCGCCCCTTCTGCCACGGTTTCTTCACGCAAAACAGAGAAGCCGTTTTCGCGCAAAGCACGGCGCACATCCTCAAAATGTGTCATTGGCTGTAAAACAAGCTGTATTTCTGCATTTTGCAGCCACGGCGTGCCCGCAATCATATCGGCAATCTGATTGCCGCCCATACCCGCAACGGCAATCGCCCCGACTTCCCACGGGGCAATATTTTGCAGTCCGTCGGAAAGGCGCAGTTCAATTTGCTCCGCGAATCCGTATTGTGCAAGAGTATTTCGAGCATTTTTCAAAGGATTCGGGTTGATGTCTGCCGCAACGGCATACCGCGCTTTGCCGTTTTGGAGCATCCAAACGGGCAAATAGGCGTGATCTGTACCGACGTCGGCAAAGCATTCGCAGGGGTCTAAAAAAGCTGCCACCAGCTGTAAGCGTTCGGTTAATTTTAACATACTTTTATAAAACAGGGGTTGTGACAGCCGTCCCAACCCCTTTTCCGTTTCTTATTTATTCTTCAGAAATTCGTTGATTTTCGCGACCAGTGCATCGGCATCTACACCGTGCACCATACAAGCCTGCTCTACGGTTTCGCCGCGTGAGGACGGACAGCCGAGGCAGTGCATTCCCATTTCCAAGAAAAACGGAACGGTTTCTCTTTCTTTATCCAAAATATCGCCGATGGTCATATCTTTTGTAATCTCTTTCAGCATAGCAATACGCTCCTTTATTAAATTCCTTTTACGCTTTTACAACAGACAGGCTGACAGTACTGCCCGCAATGTCTACGTCCTTTTGCAGGTCTGCCGCAAGAGTTTCGTTCAGCAGAATTTCATCCGCCAACAGTTCTGCGGCAAGATAGTCGGTCTTTTCGCGAAGTGCGTCCATAATGTCGGCATTTTCGGAAGAAATTGCCATTTTGACGCGCTGTTCCACTTCATAGCCCGCCTCTTTGCGAATCAGCTGGCACTGACGAATGACATCACGAACCAAGCCTTCACGCACAAGCTCGTCTGTCAAAACGGTGTCGAGTGCAATCACTGCACTGCCGTTTTGGAACTCTGCAGAAACAATGCCTGCTTTGGTCTTGGATGCCACATTGAAAATGGATGCGTCAAAGGCTTCCTCCCAACCGGGAATAGAGACCTGCTCGCCTGCTGCAGCGCTTGCGACAGCGGCGGCCATATCCGCATCGGACAGTGCTTCCAAAGACTGCTTCATCTTATTGACATTCTGCTTCAGCACCGCGCCCGCAACCTTGAAGTTGACGGTCAGGTATTTATCCTCAAGCACGGAAGCGTCCGTCAAATAATCAATCGCTTTGATGTTCAGTTCATCTAAAATATTTTTCTCAAAAGTGCGGATTTTATCCGCATCCTCTGCACTGCTGCAAATATACAACTTAGAGAGCGGCTGACGAACCTTCAACTGCTGTTCGTTACGAAGGCGCATTGCGACAGCGATTGCGTCACGCACCAAGGCAGTCTGCTCAATAATGCCGTCATTTTCGAAGCCTGCAACGGGAGTCGGCCAATCGCTCAGATGCACGGAAATCGGTGCAGACGGCAACACCTTGCGCGTCAGATTTTGCCAAATATACTCCGTCATAAACGGGATGACAGGCGCCATAATTTGAACCGCAGAATTGAGTGCATAGAACAGCACCCAATATGCCAGCTGTTTATCCTGCTCGTCGCCTGTTTTCCAGAAACGGCGGCGATTGGTACGGATGTACCAGTTGGAAATATCATCGACAAAGACTTCAAAGTCCTTGACCATCATATAAACCTTATAATCATTGTAGCAATCGGTTGCACGTTTGATAAATTCGTTTGTACGTGTAACCAGCCACAAATCGGTCGGGCTCATTTTAGATTTGTCAGGCGTGTAGCCTTCAAAATTCGGTTTGTCGATTTTGGCATAGGTTTCAAAGAATGTATAAATATTCCAGAATGACAGTAATTTTCTGCGTGCTTCGTCGCCGAGATTATAACCGAAACGCACATCGCTCGACACGGGCGCACCCGCATACATATAGCGAACGGTATCTGCGCCGATTTTCTCCGCCGCCTCGTCAAAGCGAATCATAAAACCTGTTTTGGAGAATTTTGAGCCGTCCTCAGAAACGACCGCGCTGTTGGTCAGCACGCGCTCATATGGCGCTCTGTCCTCTAAAACAACGCTCATAAAGAGCATCGAATAGAACCACAAGCGCACCTGCTCGTGCATTTCGGTGACCCATTCGGCAGGATAGTTCTTTTTCCATTCTTCTTTGTCGCGGAAATAGCCGAGCGTAGAGAACGGGACGATGCCTGCATCGAGCCACACGTCGCCGATTTCGGAAACGCGGGAAACGGGCTTGCCGCAGTGCGGGCATTTAATTTGAATTTCATCGACCCACGGGCGGTGCAGTTCGGGAAGTGCATCCACCTTCTCAGGGTCAACCGCCAATTCGCGCAGTTCCTCACGCGAGCCGACAACGGTCGTATGACCGCAGTCGCATGGATAGAACGGCAACGGCATACCGTAATAGCGTTTTCTGGAGATATTCCAGTCGCCCATATTGGAAAGCCAATCGTGCATACGCTTGCCGTTCGAAGCGGGCTCCCATTTGACGGAATCCGCCGCCTTCATCAAGCGGGGCTTTAATTCCTCGGTGCAAATATACCAAGCCGGTACCAAGCGGAACACGACTTCGGATTTACAACGCCAGCAAACAGGATAGCTGTGCTCGTGCGGCTCTACCTTATAAAGCTTATTGGCTTCTTTCAGATGCTCGAAAACTTCGTCGGCAATGGTGTGGCTGTCCTTGCCCGTCATCCAGCCGAAGCCGTCCAGATAAATGCCTGTATCGTCAATCGGCATCACTTTGGGAAGCCCCAAGCGTTCGCCGAGCTCAAAGTCCTCCACGCCGCAACCGGGTGCGATATGCACAACGCCTGTACCTTCATCTGCGGCAACGTCTTCCCAAGCGACGATTTTGTGCTCAATACCTGCCTGTGCAGGAATGTCGGGGAAGCAGGTTTCGAAATGGTAGCCGACCAATTCTGCACCTTTCAGACCGCGAACTACTTCGATTTTATCATCGCCCAGATATTTAATGGCATTTTTCGCCAAAATCAAGGTCTGCTCGTCGCTCTTGACCTTCACTTCCACATAATCGATTTCGGGATTGACCGCCAGCGCGATATTCGAAGACAACGTCCAGGGGGTGGTCGTCCAAACCAAAATCTTGCAGCCGAGCTCTTCAATCGGAAGCTTAAAGAACACGGAATTGTGGGTCATCATTTTGTAAGAGCCCGTCATTTCGTGTTCCGATAACGAGGTACCGCAACGCGGGCACCAGGGCATCGGTTTATATTCACGGCGAATCCAGCCGTTCTCGTCGCATTTTTTCAGGAAATGCCAAATGCCTGCAATGTTTTCATCGGTATTGGTAAAATAGGAGTTTTCCCAATCCATCCACTGCCCGAGGCGTTTAGACTGCTCGGTAATAATACCCGAAAAGTGTTTCACACGGTCTTTACAAGCCTTTGTAAACTTGTCCATCCCATAGGCTTCAATATCTTTTTTGGTTTCAAAGCCGAGTGCTTTTTCGACCTCAACCTCTACCCAAAGTCCTTGGGAGTCAAAACCGTTTTGATAGCGGCAGTCACAGCCGTTCATTGCGTGATAGCGAATGAAAATATCTTTGATACTGCGTCCCCATGCGTGATGAATACCCATCGGGTTATTCGCTGTAATCGGGCCGTCCAAAAAGCGGAACATTTTGTTGCCCTTATTTTTTTCAACCAGCTTTTCAAAGCATTTTTCTTTTTCCCAAAAATCCAGTACGGTATGTTCAAGCTCTACGAACATATTTTTTTCTTCTGCCACGAATTGCCTCCACCTTTCAGTGCGCATAATATGTTTAATTATATCTAAAAAAGCCCATAAATACAAGGCTTATTTCAATTTTTTTCGATTTTTCAGGGTAAAAAAGAACGCGGTCACGAAAACCGCGTTTTTGAAAAGGGAAACATCCGCCAAGGTCTGACGTTTTTTGCGGAACAACACAGAGGTTGTTCCCTACGCAATGCTGACTTCACTTTCTGCTAAGTGAGATTCTTCGCTCCGCTCAGAATGACAGACAGCTATGCATCCGTATTCGCCTTATATTTTTCACGCGTGGCAAGGCCGCCGCGGATGTGGCGCTGCGCTTTGTTGACGTCGAGCACCTCGCGCACTTCGTTGTAAAGACCCGGACTGATTTTTTCCAAACGCTTGGCAACATCCATATGTACAGTGCTTTTGCTGATGCCGAAAACCTTTGCGGCGGCACGAACCGTCGCTTTATTCTCTACAATATATTCCCCCAGCTCCACGGCGCGGTCTTCTACACAATCTTTCAATGTCGAACCCTCCTTACCTTATCAATACATAGATATGATAAGGCAAAGCGGGTTATGCCTGCACCGCGGATGCATCATTTCAAAATTTTAGCAATATTAGAATTTATTCTCTTTCATATCTGCACAAAGAAAGTTCAAAATACTATTGCAAACGCAAATACAAAGCAAAGGAGTGTTTACAGTGGCTAGCAGAAACAAAACAGTTGTTCCCGAGGCTCGTGCGGCTCTTGACAAGTTCAAGATGGAAGCTGCTTCTGACCTTGATGTACCCCGCCCATATTAAAACGGGAGGTTTGTTGTCATTCCGTGTTCAATTCTTCCATTTCACCTACAAATTTATAAAAAATCCGTATGGATTGCTCGAATGGAGAACTATCGTGTGTTGCTCTTGTCATTCCTTGCGGAAGGATTTTCGGTCCAACCTCAATTCTATCCACAAAAGTAAGCAGAATATCTCTATCCAATTTTTCAATATAGGTATATTTTTTTGTAAGCTCGAAGAACATTTTGTAGTTGTTACTTTTGCTCTCAGCTATCGTATTATCATTAAGCTCCAAAAGTTCTTTATGAATTGCAGCCGATTCTTTCTGTAAGTCACCCACCATTTGTTCAAGGCGTTCATCTTCCAGTCTGCCCTCGGCATTGTCTACATAAATTTTCGGAATGATTTTATCAATAACTTTTAAACGAGCTTCTAATTTTTCCGCCCTTGCTTTTTTCGCCTTAACAGCTTTGTCAGAATTTTCCGCTTGTATTATATTTTCGACAATCGCATCAATTTGTTCGTCGCTTAAAGCAAGTAACGAATTAAGGTCATCTTTCACAAGAGTCATAAGCGTTTCATAGCGAATTCGCGACCCTGTACAAGGATTCGAGATGTCTTTGCGCTTATTGATACAACCAAGATACCAATACTTTTCCCGTTCTCCTTTGTATACCGTTCCGCAGGAACAAAGCGCGTGTCCGCATAAAGCACAATAAGCAATACCGGAAAAAATGCTTTTTCTTACACGGTCATATGCACGATAATCACGTGTGCCTTTCCCCAAATTTTCTTGTGCTCGTTGAAAAATTTCTTCCGATACCAAAGGCTCGTGCGTGTTTTTGGTAACAGCCCATTCTTCTTTTGGTACCGGTATTTTCTTTTTGGATTTCACACTGACTTTTTTCGATTTTCCTAAAATGGTATGTCCTAAGTACACCTGATTTTTAAGAATTCGCTTAACAGTTGTGTAATTCCAAACGTCTGATGCCCTTGTAGCACCTTCTTCGGTAAAAGTGCCGGTAAACAGAACCCTATACTTCAGCGGCGGAAATACCCCGTCTTTGTTTAAATCCATTGCAATTTTGCGAGAGGAGTCCCCTCTTGCAGCAGAATGAAATATGCGTTGAACAATTGGAGCAGTCATTTCATCAGGAATGAGCAAATTATTGTTGTTCTTTGCTTTTTTGTAACCGTATGGCGCACAAGCGCAATACAGCCCTTCTTCGCGTTTATTGCGAAGAACATCCTTGACTTTTTTTGACCCGTCTCTCAAATACACTTCATTCATTGCAAATTGAAACGGCGCCATAATATTTTCCCGCTCACTGTCAAAATTATCTGCAATCGCAATATATCGAATAGCGTGTTCCGGGAAAAACTGCTCGGCGTAATAACTGGATTCCCGCATATCACGCCCAAGTCTTGAAAGGTCTTTCGTGATTATCGTATTTGCTAAGCCCTTATCCAACTCACGCATCATATTTTGAAAATCAGGTCTGTCAAAGTTACCGCCGGAATAACCGTCATCAACAAACTCTCGAACAAGTGTTATACCATTTTGTTTACAATAGTTGGAAACAATCATTCGTTGATTTGTGATACTGGACGATTCTCCGCTTTGTGCTTCTTCTCTTGAAAGCCTGAAATAAGCAAAGGCGATGCTTTTTTGAATGGTTCTCATAATACCTCCTTTGACTGAATCGAACCATCAAATTGATTATACACCGAAGCATTATTTTCAGTCAATGGTGGTATATTGGATTTTCTATCTAAAACTCGCTGTTCAATGAGCATTGCAGGTGTTTTATCTCCTACAAATACTCTGTTGATAACGTACTTTGTGTTTTCCGCATTTTTATTCACTCGCATCGGTATACCTCCCTTTTATATTTTTTCCTTTTTTTTGAAATTTAACACAACAAAAAATAATCAAGAAACAAAAAAGAGCCGCAGCTACACCAAAACGGTATAGATACGACTCTATGCTTTGAAAATAAAAAAACGCCACCCATAAACGAATAGCAGATTTGAGTAAAATTATTTTGTTATATTATATGTAATCTAACATAAAATCTCAAAAAGTCAAGAGAAAATACAGAAAAATTTTCAAACTTTTATTCAAGTATTACACCCCAAAATACCGTAGGTAACGTACATACGAAGGCAGACCAAATGTTAATCACGCTCCTTCTTTTCACTTATGTACTGCGACATTTAATTTTTGTTCTTTAATATTGTTTCGGTATGTAAGGCTTTTTTGAAAGTGTTTGCTTCTGTTCTTCGCTAGTTTTAATGAAGCATAAAAAATGCTGTCTATTTATGCTGTATTTTTTCCTTTCTTATGTTCCTTACTTGGAGTTTATTAAAATTATTACGCCCTTTAAATATCATAGGTACTGTAGATAAATGTTAATATGGCTTTCTTCCTTTTACATAGCCGTTCGGCGCAAATTTGAGCCGCCTAAAACAGCAGTCATTTTCCACTGCGCAAATAAAAACATATCCTGTGCACCTAAATTCAAATTCGCGCCGGAGAGCTTATGTTGTGACATTTTATTATTCTTCTTTAATGTTGTTTCTGTGTGTAAGTTCTTTTGATTTTGCCGTTAGATTTTTGTGCGTAAGAAAATATTAAATATCAAGTTATATTGGTCTTTCTTATTCTCCTTACTTGGGTCAGTGTTCAAAAATGTTGTGCGTGCTGACGATTTAGTTTTATACGTAAAGGCTTTTGATTTTTTTGAGATTGTGCGTTTAGGCAAACACCTTTTTCTTTGCTTAAAAAAATTCATCGTGAACACACAGTAAAAATTGCCTATATCGGTGTTTTCGAAGGATTTTTCGGGAACAAAAAGCACGCAAAATCAAGCTTTGTACGCGTTTGCTTTTGTGCTAAAATTAAAGAGTCAAATTTTTGCTTATTTTTAGCACAATTACATTACCCTTTTTGAGCCTTTTTGCTATGCGATTATAGAAAATTTTGACCGTTTCATTGCCATTTATAATAACCGTATCGTGTAAATGCGCAATACAATTAGGGCTGTCGTCAGCAAGAAAAGCCGAGAAAATTGTGTCAAATTATACTTGATATTAGAGATTATCTGTGTCAAGAACAAACGGTTTAGGTATTGAATTTCAACAACATTTTGATTATGAAAAAGGCCTTTTTGTTGTAAAATTTGATGCAATTTCCTTTATAAAATGTTTTTAAACTGCATAAAAACTCGTGAAAATTCGGTTGAAAAGTGTAACCTTCCGTTCAAAAAATTCTTGTGTATTTGGCTTCTTGGAATGATTTTTTTGCGTAATGACGGCAAAATCATTTGCAAAATTTCACCGTGTTTTTCAATATGTTATCCAAAAATATTGACATTTTCAGTTGTACTCATCATGATTTTTCCTTTTTCAAAAATGCAAAAGGATTGTGAGAACTGCATCTTTTTTGGCAAGAAAAAAGCAGACCTGAGATAACGGGTTCTCAAGTCTGCGGTAAATTTTGAATTTAGATTTTTTTCTTTGCGTTGTAGGTATCTTTCAAGCGGTCGATTGCCATTTCAGGACTCATCGTGTGATACATCAGATACATCGCTCGCATTGTCTTTGCAGGAGCTTGCTTGTAAATATCACGGCTGCGCTCTCCGGTGTAAATATTCCAATAGCGGTAAATGTACCCCATCCAATATAAGGTTTCCGTATCATAAACTTGACCTTTTTTTAGTTCTTCTTTGCATTCATCCTCCATTCGGGAAAGAATATAGCTTTTGCCTGCCCATTGGATGTGGTTGAAGTCCTTATCCATATCTGCCGCAACATTTGTGGTCATAAAAGCCTTTGCAAAGCTTTCGGATTCATACTCCTCTGTGCCGGACAGTTCAAAAAGTTTTCCTTGCGTATCGCATAACGCCAGTTGCAATGATTTATTCATTTTCATTTACCTCCGAGGATCTCGTCAAAGAATTTTCCTTCTCTGCGGTATGAAACCTCGATTTCCTCAGCCAGTGCGATGCCTTCCTTTCGGCGTGCAGCGCTTAGATCAATCAAAGCAGAAAGTTCCAACGGCTGCAATGGAATTTCATTGACAATTTTTATCTGACGGCACGCCTTTTCAGAGATTGCCACATACTGTCTTCCAAGATCCAATGCGGAAAGGCAATTTATTAACGCAACATCTGTAAGTGTGCGATTGAAAAATCGGGACAGTTCGGTATACATACGGTCATTGGCAATATAGCCGGTAATGATATCATACCCCTCTGCCATCTCCGAATACTTCTCATAAATTTCGGTGCCTTTTGCCGATTCCATTTCCTTGCGGTAGTATGCAATCAGCATAGCCCAATCCATATCAATTCCGACCTCTAAAACCTTTAAATCGGAAAGGTCAAGCTCTACAGTATAGAAAACAGGCTTGTTTTCACCGCAAACAAGAGTCAGCGGCTGCAGAGTGCTTGTTCCCATATAAAAGCCCTGACCGAAATCACACTCTTCACGGCTGATGGGTGCTATATCACCCACAATGCCGGACTTGGAGCCATGATATAAAATAAGCCTATCATCCGTATGCTTATATTCCTTGGATTTAACAATCCATCCGGCAATATTAATTCCACGGTCCAAGCAAAACTGATACAACTGCCTTTGCGCCATTTTATTCGGGACAGATTTTCCGTTCTCCCATCGGTTAATCGACGGTACTGTTGTACCGAGGCTTGCAGCAAAATCCTCCTGGCTCAGGTTTGTTTCGGTACGAATAAACTTTATTAAATCCTTCATATAAGCATCACCTATCATTTGATTGCTTTTTTATTATACGCTATGATAGGCGAAAAGTCAACGACTTTTGCAATATCCGTGTCAGAAGTTTCTGTGATGTAAATAGATGTAACCCATTTTAGATAAAAAATGTGGTTTTCTGTTGCGCGTTGCCTCGCGAAACTGTCTTAAGACACGAACAGAAACCATCCCGCGGCGACTGTCAGTTAACGCGGGATGGTTTTGTTCAGCAAATCGGATATTATATTATTTCTTATGCTATATAGCTTTTAAGGCGCAAAGCACAATCCATACAAATATCCTATCCGCAAGAAAGATAGTGCATCACACGGATTATTTCGCGATGTATTGCACCCATTCTTGGATATTGCTGATATTGTCTCCGCTCGGGTAGGTTGCCGATTCTTTGGATTCGTCCTTATAGTAATAATAGGTGTAAACCGGTTCCTGATAATACCAGCGAGTTGCATAATGGTTTTCATCGTATTCATAATCATACAACCACATATTTTTCGCGCCGCAAGTCGGACATGCGTATGAGCCTAAGAACTGTATGCCATACTCAGCTGAATAATATCCGTTTCCTAAAGCCCATGTCAAATCAATTTGGTGACGTGCCCAGTTGGGGGCTGTTGAATCTGTACCCCATTTGCTTCCACTACATCTATGATAATACACATAGTGATGTGTGGTAGAAGAAACATATTGCTCGCTCCAAACATTTCTTGAACCGTTGTTTGGATCAGAATAAACCGGTCCTTGCGTTGCGCCCCAATCGGTTCTCTTGGTGTCATACTTCGTCCAACCGCTCATACTTGAGGAGCCGGAGGTTGTATAGGAACGCAGAGTATAGGTATACTTTTGATTTACAATTGTTGCACCGACAGGTGCTTCGGAGGCCAATACCCAGTCTAAAGTTTCATTCAGTAACTGCTGATATGCATTCTCGCTGATTAAAACAATCTTTTGTGCAGTTGTATCTGTCATCTTCGTGCCGTCAGCCTGCTGTAAATAATCGTATGCGTCTACTACATTTCCGCAAGCTTACCTTTTTCTAAAATGTATTGTGCTACGTCTAAAACGCTTGATATCGGCATAGTAACCTCTCCCGTGGGATAGTTTTTAATAGACATTCATTTTTACGCCTCGCTTCTTTATATAATATTATACTAATAGCCACACCCAATTACAAGAAAGACAGCTGTGAATCGGCGAATGCTTGCGCTGGTTGAATTCGGATATTCTGCATTTACGCAAAACAGGAGGGAATACAAGGGATAGGCTATGCGTGTAATAGGCCCGGGCAGGAGATGGCGCTCCTGCCGGGTTGCAAAAATTACGATGCGGATTCTAATTGCTGTGAAGATTTTATGAGTTTTGCTGCTCCGTTTCCATTCACATAGTCTTCATCAATGGTGACGCGCTTGACCGTTTCATCACTCGGCAGTTTGAACATCAACGGATTTAAGATCCTTTCCACAATACTGCGCAAGCCTCTTGCTCCGGTTTGATTTTCAATCGCCTCTTTTGCAATACACACCAATGCATCGTCTGTAAACTTTAAATCAATCCCGCTCAATTTGAATAGTTTTTTGTATTGAGCGATGATAGAATTTTTCGGCGTATCTAAAATGCGACGTAAATCATCGATATGTAAGTCTTGCAAAGTACATATTATCGGCAGTCTGCCAACTAATTCAGGCAGCATGCCGAATTTGTGCAAATCGCACGGTAACGGCGTACACACCTTCGACGACGTTTTGTTTGTATTTTCATTATGGAAGCCAATCGTACTTTTTCTGGACAGCCGATGTTCGACAATATCCGAAAGCCCGACAAACGCACCGCCGCAAATAAACAGGATATTTGTGGTATCGATTTGCAGACAGTTTTCGGTTGGGTGCTTTCTGCCGCCGTTCGGCGGTACACTGGCAAGCGTGCCTTCCAAAATCTTTAAAAGGGCTTGCTGAACGCCCTCGCCGCTCACATCGCGGGTGATAGAAACATTCTCTCCCTTTCGGGCAATTTTATCAATCTCATCGATATAAATAATTCCCTTTTGCGCCAGTTTAATATCATAATTCGCGGCTTGAATCAATCTTAAAAGGATATTTTCGACATCATCACCCACATAGCCTGCCTCTGTCAGCGTCGTCGCATCCGCAATGGCGAACGGCACCTCTAAATATTCTGCGAGTGTTTTGGCGAGCAAGGTTTTTCCCGTACCTGTTGGACCGAGCAATAACACATTGCTTTTATCCAGTTTCATTCTCGGATGGAAGATACGCATATAATGATTGTAAACCGCCACCGACAGCGTTTCCTTCGCCTCGTTCTGACCGATGATATGCTTATCGAGATGCGCCTTAATATCCATTGGCTTCGGCAATTCTTTTCCTCCTTTCTCTTCCTTGGGCTTTTCAGGTTGTTTGTCCAATCCTTGGTCTGAAAGTATGCCGTTGCATATTTCCAGACAGGACTCACAAATAAAGCCGTCACCGCCCTTAATTAGGTACTGCACATCGCTTTGCTTTTTTAAGCAGAATGAGCAGCGTGCTTCTTTTGTTTGTTTTGTTGACATAAAAGTCAGCTCCCTTCAAAAAATGTGTTGGAAATCCAACTGTATATATATCGTAAAAATCCGTCTTTTTTTGCCCCTGTTTTTGAAAAAAGTTTTTATTTTTTGCATATTTTAGTGCTTTTTCAGGATTTGTACTGCGAAATCTCGACAAAATCTCCGCCAAAAGCCCCATCTTTGTTACGGGCAAACGAAAAACGCAAGCGTTTTCGCCTGCAAGTGTGCAGGCGTTTTTGCTGCCGCAAAAATTCGTTTGCCCTACGCTTTTTGGTTGACATTTTCTCAATCCTTCCCAAGTTCCAACCGGAACTATCATAACAAATCCTCCTTGTTTTATAGATCGGATTTCCTTGATAACAATATATAAACAAAAAGAGCCGCAATTTTGCCCGAAAAGGCAAAAATACGACTCTATTTTTTATTACTATATAAAAAACTGCCACCCGTGGACGGATAGCAGATATAAGTTATTTTTTATTATAATTATTATATTAAAGAGTATAACGCCTATTTTATGATGTGTCAAGAGTTATTTTTGATTTTAATTTCCTACTTTCATTGACGAAAAACAGGCTCACAGATTAAAACAGGGTTAAAAACAACAGCGTTGCAGATAACTGTGCTGTCGTTTCTGCTTCCTATCTCCGGCAATTATATATAGGTATTTCCGAATACTTATTGCCCCGGTCGGATATTTTAATGTCACATTTTTAATCTTAAATGTGTAAATCTCGGTTGTGCAATTCGTTTTTCTCATCCAAAAGGAGATTTTTTAAAAACAGTTCAAGATATTCCGTTGTTTCGTGAATGTCTTTTTTTAGGTTTGTATAATTTGCACGAACGAGGGCATTTCGGAAGTACCACGCATTTTCAGCAAAAATATCATTATCCGCCGAAAAGCCAAGCATACGCAAATATTTTATCAGGAACACGGCTGTCGTTCTTGTATTTCCTTCGCCAAAAATATGAATTTGCCACAACCTTGAAATAAAGACCGCTAAATGATGTATAATTTCGTCCATAGAAAGTCCTTTGTAACTAAATTCCTTTTCTTGTGAAAAATCATATTCCAGAGCGGCTTTCAACTCAAACGCACTACCGTACAAAACAGTTTCGCCGTCCAAAACCCATTCTTTTTTTGTAATATTGTAGTCTCTGATTTGCCCGGCAAACTTATAAATACCTTGGAACAATTTTCGGTGAATCGCAATGTATTCATTCGGAGAGAAAGTAAATGCGTTTTCCGAAAGAATTTTCGCAATTCGCGCCGAAACCTTGTCAGCTTCTTCGGTTCTGTTTGTATCGACATGTTTCGGCTTTTCCTCGTAATAACTGCTGATAAGCGATTGGGCTTCTTGCATTGTAATTTTGCCTTCAATATTTTGAATAGCCGTATCGATTAAGTATTGAGACGGACTGAGCCCGTCCACAGCCTGCAACCCGATTGCGGTATTCCACGCATAGCCTTTTTTGGCTTTGTCAGGTTCACCTTCTTTGATATATGCTTTGAACGGGTCTTTGTTCATTTTTACGCCTCATTTCTTTTCTCAAGTCATTAATATTATACTAAAAATCACGCCTAATTACAAGGCAAACGCTTGTGTTTTCTGATTTTATTCAAACTTGTTATTGCGGCAGTCAGCGCAGATTCCGCTGCATTTGCGTTATTCTTTCGTGTGGTTGTCGTTGACAGCGTTTCAGGTATTTCAGCTATAGTTTATATGCCTATTCCTAACGTCCTTATATGCGGTCGTGTACTCTTTTTCGGGCAGTTTATCCGCAACGGTGTATCAAAAAAGCATCGCTTTTTGAATTGCGATGCTTTTTGAGATTCGATTCAGTTCATTCTTGTTTGATGTGTGGAACATCAGCCCCATTTTAGGGTTAAAATGCCAACAATCATTGATTATACTCAATTCTTTAATAACACTCGGGTACATCAAGGGAAGTGGGCGTAAACCTGAAGCAGGGCTACAACGGTGACCTTACCTCTAAGCAGGCAGGCTCCGTCGGCGGTCAGATGGTTAAAAAGATGATCAAGTCTTATGAAGACGGCTTGAAATAACTTCGTTCAGAAAATTTTTTCGGACAAAAAGGTCTGCCGGAGCATTTGCTTCGGCAGACTGCTTTTTTATTTTCTGTTACGCTTGGCTGTAGTTTTTCAGGAAATCCGCCAGTGCATCTGTTGCCTCTGTGAGTTTTTTGGTATTCGGCAAATACACAATGCGGATGTGGTCGGGGGTCGGATAATGGAACGCTGTTCCGTGCATCACCAAAATCTTTTTTTGTCGCAGAAAATCCAGTACGAGCCGCTCGTCATTTTTAATGTTGAACTTTTTTATGTCAAATTTCGGGAATATATAAAATGCCGCTTTCGGCTTTACGACACTGACGCCGTCTATTGAAGACAGTGCATTGTAAATGCATTCACGCTGTTCATAAATCCGCCCGCCCGGCTGTAAAAGCTTATCTACACTTTGCACCCCGCCGAGCGCAGTCTGAATAATCTGCTGTGCGGGTACATTGGAGCAAAGGCGCATAGAGGAAAGCAAATTCAAGCCCTCAATATAGCCCTTAATTTTTTTCTTATCGCCGCTGATAATCATCCAGCCGCAACGGAAGCCCGCCACGCGGTGGGATTTTGACAGCCCGTTAAAGGTCACGCACGGCACATCGGGTGCAAGCGCAGCAATGGAAATATGTTGAAGACCGTCCATCACCAAACGGTCGTAGATTTCATCCGCAAAAATAATCAGTTCGTGTTCACGCGCGATTTGAACAATCTCTTCCAAAATTTCTTTGGAGTAAAGCGCACCTGTCGGATTGTTCGGGTTAATAATAATAATCCCTTTTGTCTTATCGGTAATTTTCTTCCGAATATCGTCAATATCGGGATTCCATTCGTTCTGCTCATCGCACATATAATGCACGGCGTTGCCGCCTGCAAGCGTCACGGATGCCGTCCACAACGGATAATCAGGCGCGGGCACAAGCATTTCGTCGCCGTTATCCAAAAGACCCTGCATAGACATCGTAATCATTTCGCTGACGCCGTTGCCTGTGTAGATATCGTTAATCCCGACGCCTTCAATATTTTTCAGCTGGCAATACTGCATAATGGCTTTGCGCGCGGAAAAAATGCCTTTAGAATCGGAATACCCTTCCGCATCACGCAGGTTGAACTGCATATCCTGAATAATTTCATCGGGAGCGGTGAAATGGAACGGTGCGGGATTGCCGATATTCAGCTTCAAGATTTGCACACCGTTTTGCGCCATACGGTCTGCTTCCTCTAAAACCGGTCCGCGCAGGTCGTAGCAAACGTGGTCAAGCTTGTGGGATTTTTGAAATTCGCGCATATATATCACCTAAAAATCGTTTTTTCCTATTATATCACGTTTGTCAATAGGGAAACACTTGCGAAAATTACCGCTTTCATATATAATGATTGCATACAATAAAAAGATTTTTCGGACTGTGAGGGTTACCGAATGAACAGTGGATTTGTAAAGGTACGCGCCGCCTCGCCGCGTGTAAGTGTGGGCGGTGTGCGAAAAAATTTAGAAAATGCACTCGCGGAAATCGAGCTTGCAAAAAAAGACAGGGTGAAGATTTTAACCTTTCCCGAGCTGTATCTTTCGGGCTACACCTGCGGTGATTTGTTTTTGCAGAAAACGCTGACAGATGCGTGTATGCGCGCCCTCGAAACGATTTGTGAAAAAACCGAAGATTTGGATATGATCATTTGCATCGGACTGCCTGTGCGTGCGGACAATCGTCTCTATAACTGCGCGGCGGTGCTTTTTCGCGGAGAGATTTTGGGATTCGTGCCGAAAACGTATATTCCGAATTACGGGGAATATTACGAAAAGCGTTGGTTTGCGAGTGGGGCAGAAATCAAAGATGATAATTGGGGACGCTTTTCCTACGGATTTCAGTCAAACTTAACCTTTCGCCTCTCCCCTGACATCGTTCTCGGTGTGGAAATCTGTGAGGATTTGTGGGTACCGAATCCGCCGAGTACAGAGCTTGCACTTTCGGGTGCAAACATTATTGTAAATCTTTCGGCGAGTAACGAGGCGGTTACAAAGAACGATTACCGCAAAAGCATTATTGCCGCGCAGAGTGCAAAATGCTTCTGCGCATATGTATACGCTTCGGCGGGTGTCGGCGAATCCTCTACGGATTTGGTGTTTTCGGGGGCTTGCACGATTGCGGAAAACGGCGCGATTTTAGCCGAGGGCGAACGGTTCGCCTTTGACGGCAGCCGCTGTACGGCAGATATTGATATAGATAAGTTGAATGCGGAACGGATTCGGAACGGGTCGTTTTCGGATAATTTTCATTGGGAGAAAAATTCTATTTTTGAAAACTATGTAGTTGCAAATGAGAATGGCGCGGCAGAAACCGATTTTGCCGACATCACCCGTACCTTTGACCCGCATCCGTTTGTGCCGTCGAATTCGGCGGAGAAGGACGAGCGCTGCCGTGAGATTTTGGCGATTCAAAGCCACGGTCTTGCGAAGCGGCTGTCACATACGGGACTGCAAAAAGCCGTTATCGGCATTTCGGGCGGTTTGGATTCCACACTTGCGCTGTTGGTTTCCGTCCGCGCGATGGAGATTTTGAAGCTCCCGCCCGAAAATATTCTTTGTGTAACGATGCCGGGCTTCGGCACGACAGACCGCACCTACCACAATGCGGTGGCGCTCATCAAAGCATTCGGCGCGCAGTTTTTGGAGATTCCGATTCGCGACGCGGCGATGCAGCATATGAAAGATATCGGACACGACCCGCAAATTCACGACATCACCTATGAAAACACACAGGCGCGGGAACGCACGCAGATTCTAATGGATTTGGCGAATAAGAACGGCGGAATTTTGGTGGGTACAGGCGATTTAAGTGAACTGGCACTCGGCTGGTGCACCTACAACGCCGACCATATGAGTATGTACGGCGTAAATGCCGGCGTACCGAAAACTTTGGTGCGCCATTTAGTGGAAAACGAGGCGGAGCACCTGCCGAAAGAGATTGCCGACATTTTATATGATGTGTTGGATACCCCCGTCAGCCCCGAGTTGCTCCCGCCCGACGAAAACGGCAAAATCCAGCAAAAGACCGAGGATACGCTTGGCCCTTACGAGGTGCACGATTTCTATTTATATCATTTCCTGCGGTTCGGCACACGTCCCGAAAAAATGCTGTTTATGGCAAGCCGCGCGTTTTCGGGCGTTTATACGGAAGAGCAGTTAAAGCGTTGGCTTCGGCTGTTTATCAAGCGATTTTTCAATAATCAATTTAAGCGTTCCTGCCTGCCCGACGGCCCGAAGGTCGGCTCTGTAAGCCTTTCTCCGCGCGGGGACTGGCGTATGCCGTCCGATGCGGATATGGAAATTTGGCTGGAATTTTAAAGCGCAAAATCCATTTTCCACACAGTGAAACCCTGTACGCAGTTGTACAGGGTTTTTGTTTTGGGGCGGATGCGGAGGAGTTGCATAAGGTTGGATAGACGGTAGGGGCGCGCATTGCGCGTCCGCGATTTGTGCGATGTTTGACATACCGCAGGGACAGCCCGGGCTCGCTGTCCGCTTTTTCGTACACGGGTCGTCGAGGACGCCGACCCCTACAGCGTAGGGCGCGGGCTTGCTCGCGCCGTGGAATCTCACACTGCACAAGATAAATTTGATTTGCAAATCGTAGGGAACGACCGGAGACGCGTTCCGTGCACTCACAGCGATTTTCACTCCAGTGCAAAATCCGCATTGGTAAACATATCGGCAAATTTTATGTTAAACTCTCGGTTCAGATTCTGAAAGACGCTACAGCGCACGCCATCGGGAAAGTGATTTTGTTCAATTTTTTGCAAGCTTGCAACGCTGACGCCCAGCCTTTTTGCCATTTCCTGTTGTGACAAATTGTTTTGTATACGTAGGAAGCGGATTTTCCGACAAAGCAAAGCCAATTCAGCATCTGTGTACATCTTTTTACCTCCGATAAATAAAAAAAGTGCGCAGCCGAAGCCACGCACGAAAAATGCATAGCTCCCAACTGTCGCCAAACAAATTCAAACAAACCGATACAAGTATGCTGAATTAGAGCATGCATTTTTACCAAAAGATAAAAAATACACACCTATATCGGTTAAAATATTGAATTTGTTTGGCATTTTTAGTATATCATTCTCGGCACGTTTCGTCAATCTCAAATTTATTTTGTTCTGATTGAGATTCTTCGCTATCGCGCAGAATGACGGTAGGGGCGAACTGCGTTCGCCCGCGGGCTACGCGCAATCGCCCCTACGAAGTTACACACAGAACAGCCTAAATTCGATTTGCAAATCGTAGGGGACGCTGCCCTCAGCGTCCCGCGAAATTTTATCAGACTTCTGCGGGCGGTGCGTTACCGTTGGGTTGGGGGGGATTTTGCGGAACGACACAGGGGTCGTTCCCTACATATTTGCCACATTTCTGCGTGCTCTTTGTATAAGTAAATCCCCGCATCCTGTTCGATATGTACAGGATGCGGGGGGATGTAATTATGCAGATTGAATTGTGCGAATTTAATTGTACAGATCGAATTGTGCGGATGTGTTCTATGCGGTGTTTTGCTTTAATAGCCCTTTGTGCCCTCTAAGGATTCGTCGTCATCAATCCATTTTTGCACGTGGACAATGCGGTAATCGTCTTTGGTATCGCGGATAATTACGTGTGCAATGCCTGCATTGATGATTTGACGCTTGCACATCGAGCAGCTGTTGGCGTTTTTGACATATTCGCCTGTATCGCATTCAATACCGACCAAGTAAAGGGTACTGCCGAGCATTTTATTGCGCGAAGAGCTGATGATGGCGTTTGCTTCGGCATGGACGCTTCGGCAAAGCTCATACCGCTCGCCGCGCGGCACTTCCAATTTTTGCCGCACGCAATAATGCAAATCCGTGCAGTTTTTCCGTCCGCGTGGTGCGCCGACATATCCTGTGGAAATCACTTCATCGTTCTGCACGATAACTGCGCCGTAATGCCGCCGCAGGCAGGTACTTCTTTGCGAAACGATTTCTGCCAAATCCAAATAATAATTGATTTTGTCACGTCTTTCCATAAGCTTTCTCCTGCTCTTTTATGATTTTGCCGACCACCAAACGATTTGTCCGCTTTTGAGGGTTTTCGGCACGTCAATAAGCCTTTGATTTTCACTGCCGCGGAATTGCAGGGAGATATTGCGCTTTTCCTCTACAAACTCGCCGTCCACAAGCACATCGACCATCGAAAGCATCTCGTCCGTTACGGCGCAACGCGCGCGGCTCTCCCCTGTCAGTTCTTCAAAGGTATAGCCCGAAAATGCCCAAACCGTTTTTTCGGGCAATTCTTTTCGAATCCGCCGCAAAAGCTTTATCAGTTCCGCTTGATTCTGCGGCTCGAACGGTTCGCCGCCGAGCAGTGTTAAACCGTCGATAAACGCAGGACGCAGGGCTTCTATGAGTTCATCCTCGGTTGCCTTTGTATAGTTCTGCCCGTAGTCAAAGCTCCAGGTTTCGGGCTGAAAACAGCCTTTGCAATGGTGGGTACAGCCCGAAACGAACAGCACCACACGCACACCGATGCCGTTGGCGATATCTCTTTTTTTAATTGCTCCGTAGCGCATTACAGATGCAACACTCTTTCTTTAATTTCCTGCGTTCTGCCCTGATTCCAGAACTGCGAACCGATGTAGCCGCAGGTACGTCTTGCGACGTTCATTTTGTCCTGATCGCGGTTGCCGCAGTTCGGGCATTCCCAAACAAGCTTGCCGTCCTCTTCGACAATCTGAATTTCGCCGTCGTAGCCACACACTTGGCAATAGTCGCTCTTGGTGTTCAATTCCGCATACATAATGTTATCGTAAATGAATTTTACGACCTCTAAAACAGCGGGAATATTCTGCTGCATATTCGGCACTTCGACATAGGAAATCGCGCCGCCGGGCGACAATGCCTGGAATTTAGACTCGCGCGCGAGTTTTTCGAACGCGTCAATTTCCTCTGTCACGTGGATATGATAGGAATTGGTGATATAGTTGCGGTCAGTGACACCCGGAATAATGCCGAAACGCTTTTGCAAACATTTCGCAAATTTATAGGTCGTGGACTCCAGCGGTGTGCCGTACAGAGAATAGTGAATATTCTCCGCATTGCGCCATTTTAAGCACGCATCGTTGAGTGCCTGCATCACGCGCAGACCGAAGGCTTCGCCCTCGGGGTCAGTCAAGCGCTTGCCTGTGACCTCATAGACGCACTCCCAAAGACCTGCATAGCCGAGAGAAATGGTGGAATAGCCGCCGTGGAGCAGTTTGTCAATCGTTTCGCCTTTTTTGAGTCTTGCCAATGCGCCGTACTGCCACAAAATCGGTGCGGCGTCGGAAAGCGTACCCTCTAAGCGCTCGTGTCTGCACTGCAGTGCTCTGTGGCAAAGCTCCAAGCGGTCCTCGAGAATCTCCCAGAATTTGCTTTCATCCTTTTTCTCACGGCACGCCGTGCAGGCAACGTCCACCAAGTTAATGGTGACAACGCCTTGATTGAAGCGGCCGTAATATTTCGGCTTGCCGTTTTCATCGACCCACGGGGTCAAGAAGCTGCGGCAGCCCATACAAGTATAGCAGTTCCCGTTGCCGTTGTCGTCGATTTTCAACTCCAGCATAATTTTTTCGGAGATGTAGTCAGGCACCATCCGCTTTGCGGTACATTTTGCCGCAAGCTCGGTTAAGTACCAGTATTCGGAGTCCTCGTGGATATTGTCCTCTTCCAAAACATAGATAAGCTTCGGGAACGCAGGTGTGACCCACACGCCCGCCTCATTTTTCGTGCCGATGATGCGCTGGTTGAGCACTTCTTCAATAATAATGGCAAGGTCTTTCTTTTCCTGCTCGTTTTTCGCCTCGTTAAGATACATAAAGACGGTGACGAACGGTGCCTGTCCGTTGGTGGTCAGCAATGTTACGACCTGATACTGAATGGTCTGCACGCCGCGCTGAATCTCCTCGCGCACACGCTTTTCAACCAAGTTATCGATTTGCTCTGCCGTCGCTTCAATGCCGAATTTCTGCATTTCATCCGCCAGCTGACGGCGAATCTTTTCACGGGAAATCTGCACAAAGGGTGCCAAATGCGCAAGCGAGATAGACTGCCCGCCGTACTGATTGGAGGCAACCTGTGCAATAATCTGTGTGGCGATGTTGCACGCAGTGGAGAACGAGTGGGGCTTTTCAATCATTGTATCGGAAATGACTGTGCCGTTTTGAAGCATATCCTCCAAATTCACCAAGTCGCAGTTGTGCATATGCTGTGCGAAATAGTCGGCATCGTGGAAGTGGATAATACCCTCCTCGTGCGCTTTGACGATATCGTCAGGCAACAAAATACGCTTGGTCAGGTCTTTCGACACCTCGCCCGCCATATAGTCGCGCTGAACGGAGTTAACCGTGGGGTTTTTATTGGAATTTTCCTGCTTGACCTCTTCGTTGTTGCACTCAATCAAAGAAAGAATCTGGTTGTCGGTCGTATTGGCAACACGCGCAAGGTTACGGGTGAAGCGATAACGGATATACCGTTTCGCGGTTTCGGGTGCGCCCTGCAAAATGATGTGCGTTTCGACAAGCTCCTGCACCTCTTCCACCGTAAGCGCACGGCCGATGTCGTTGATATAGTCCTCAATCACCAAGGAGATATAATCAATTTGGCGGTCGGTCAATTCCTTTGCGCCCTCGGTTTCGTTGTTCGCTTTTGCAATCGCGTTTTTGATTTTCTGCCGCTCAAAGGTTTCCTCCGAGCCGTTTCTTTTAATGATTTTCATAGCCGATTCTCCGTTATCATATGTAATATCTTGTTGCAATGCTTGATTATTCTACTACATCTTGTGGAGATTTGCAATAGGTAAAATACAATATATTGAATATTTTTCTAATTTTTTTGAATTTGCTTCTATATATTGTGCAGGTTTTGCAGTCCTGCCGTAAAACTTGTACAAAAAAAGAGAGGGCTTTTTGGGAAGTTTGCTAAATTTTGGAAATAAAAAAATCGGGCGACCGAATCGACCGCCCGAAATACACATACAATGCGAAAACATCAATCTAAAAAGTCTTTTAATTTTTTACTGCGGCTGGGGTGGCGCAGTTTGCGCAGTGCTTTGGCTTCGATTTGGCGGATGCGCTCACGCGTGACCCCAAATTCACTGCCGACCTCCTCCAAGGTGCGCGGATGCCCGTCCTCAAGACCGAACCGCAGGGAAAGCACCTTTGCTTCCCGCATCGTCAAGGTCTTGAGCACTTCATTGAGCT
This sequence comes from Bacillota bacterium, assembly GCA_021769885.1. Taxonomy (GTDB): domain Bacteria; phylum Bacillota; class Clostridia; order Oscillospirales; family Acutalibacteraceae; genus Fimenecus. The sequence goes on from JAETSA010000002.1 coordinate 39,769, forward strand.
GTTCTTTCAAAAGCAGCATTGAGGCAGCATCGGCAGGTGCCAATGCGTCATCATCGGGAATAAAGTCGCCCAGGTGGCTGTCCTCTTCCTCACCGATGGGGGTTTCCAAAGAAACCGGCTCCTGCGACACACGCAAAATCTCGCGTACTTTTTCGACCGGCATATTGATTTCCGCCGCAATTTCCTCTGCCGTCGGATCTCTGCCGTTTTTATGCAGCAGCTGGCTGTTGGTCTTTTTCACCTTATTGATGGTTTCCACCATATGCACGGGGATGCGGATGGTACGCGCCTGGTCAGCGATAGCGCGGGTGATAGCCTGACGAATCCACCAAGTGGCATACGTGGAAAATTTGAAGCCCTTGGTATAATCAAACTTGTCCACTGCCTTAATCAAACCGAGGTTGCCTTCCTGAATCAAATCCAAAAACTGCATACCGCGACCGACATAGCGTTTCGCAATGCTGACGACCAAACGCAGGTTTGCTTCAGCAAGACGCTGTTTTGCCTGCTGGTCATTGTCGCCGATGCGAATGGCGAGTTCAATCTCCTCTTCCGGCGTGAGCAACGGGACGCGGCCGATTTCTTTCAAATAGACCTTAACCGGGTCGTCCATCGCGACATTGCGGGTATCCGCCGCCGCGGCCGCAGCCTCCTGCCCTTTGGGAAGCTCTGAGTCAAAATTCAGTTCTTCGAGCATGGAATCGTTCATATCGTCGATAATCTCGATATTCTGCGACTCAATGGTTTCGTAAAGCTTGTCCAGCTCGTCCATATCGAAGTCCATTTCCAAAATGACGGCATCGATTTCCTGCGTGGTCAGCTTTCCGGTTGCCTTGCCCCGCTCTAACAGGGAAGAAACCGATGTTTTTTTCTCTGTGTTGTCCATACTTTCTCCTTCACTCGTATGTAAAATTAGTTTTGAAACAGCTTTAAAAAGTCCTCGTCGGAGAGCTCTGACGGCGCCCCTTTCACCGTTTTAGCCTTTTCCTCTGCAATGACTTTTATACAATCCCGACACTCCGACAGTGTATTGGCAAGCTGTGGAATCAGGGTTTGAATGCGGGCAACCGCACCGATCTCCTCTGCGGAAAATCCGTCCAGTGCGGAAATGGAAAACATTCTGTTTTCGAAAAGCTGTACCGCAATTTCCGAAAACACGCGCGCATTGAACGATGTGACGAAATTTTCCGCAGTGATTTCTTCCTTAATTTGACTGAAAAACTCCGGATTATGCATCAAAGACGCACAAAGCAATTCTTCCGCCTTTGCGGCACGCATATGTTTTGCCCGCTCGGGATTCACGGCATTGATGACCTTGTCCGCTTTTTTTTCCACATCCTGTGCGTCGCGCAGGACATTTTTCTCACTGTGCTTTATGCGGGTCTGTGCAATTTTTTTCGTCTGCGCTAAAATGGCTTCCTTGGCGACACCGAGTTCTTCGGAAAGCCGTGCGGCATAGATATCCAATTCCACGGGGCTTCGAAGCTCCGCAAGCACTCTGCACGCCGCTTCGAGAAAACGGTTTTTGCCGTCGGGTGCAGATACATCGATTCCGTCCCGCGCACGCAGAATACGGTATTCTACATCGTTTGCCGCGCCCTCCAACAAAGATTTAAACCGCGCCGTACCAAATTTTTTCAATATTTCGTCAGGGTCCTTGCCGCCCTCCAAATGAATGACCTTGACACGCAAAGTGGTGTTCTCAAACAGGCGCAAGGCTTTCTGCGCCGCCTTTTGCCCTGCCTCATCGGCATCATAGCAAAGATACACAGCACCCGTATAACGGGAAAGCAAAGCGACCTGATGCTCTGTAAGTGCCGTGCCTAAGCCCGCCACGGCATTGTCAAAGCCCGCCTGATGGAGCGAAATTACATCCAAATTCCCCTCACAGAGAATCAGAAAATCCTGCGCCGTTTTTTTTGCAAAATTCAGAGCAAAAATGTTTTCGCCCTTTTTATAAATCAATGTGTCGCTCGTGTTGACATATTTTCGCTGTGCATCGCTTGTCAGCGCTCTGCCGCTGAACGCCAGTACATTGCCGCGCAAATCAAGCACAGGGAACATGGCGCGGTCTACAAATGCGTCGTAGTAATGCTTTTTTCCGTTTTTATCGCTCATACGGAGCAAATTTGCTTCATACAGCTCTAAATCCGTAAAGCCCTGCTTTTTCATAAAGCTCCGAAGCTTGTCCCAACCCGCAGGCGCATAGCCCAAACCGAATTTTCGGATAGTCGCGTCCGTAAGCCCGCGATTGTGCAAATACTGTAAGCCCGCTTCGCCCTCAGGCGAATACAGTGCGGCATGGAAAAAACGTGCCGCCAAGCGATTGGCTTCAAACATACGGCGGCGTTTTTCGTAAAGGTCGGAATTGAACTTCTCCTGCGGCATAGCCATTCCGACGCGTTCTGCGAGGTAACGCACCGACTCAATATAATCTAAATTTTCAATGTTCTTTATAAATGTAATCACATCGCCGCCGCTCCCGCAGCCGAAGCAATAGTAAGACTGCGTTTCGGGATACACCGTAAACGAGGGCGTTTTTTCACTGTGGAACGGACAAAGACCTGTCAATATCCGTCCGCGCCGTTTGAGCGACACATAGGAGGACACCGTAGATTCAATATCCGCCCGTGTGCGCAATTCGGAAAGAAAATCTTCATTTAACTTTGCCATTGCGTCACCCCGCTTCCCGTTTTCAATTCAAATTATATCCTTTAATATAGCCCTTTTTCGAGCCACGCTTTCGGAATGAATATCTGATGATAGACGCTTAAAACGTAACTGTCCGACATACTGGCAACGTAATCGCACGCCGCACGTGCGGCACCCTCGGAAATCGAGGTCTGCCAAAAAGAGGACGGCAATTCGTTCGGATGCTCCGCATAATAAAAATACAAACTTTTAATCAGCGATTCCGCTTTGGTTTCCTCGCCCTTGCAGATAGGGTTTGTGTATACGCTTTTAAACATAAATTTGTTCAACTGCGAAAATGCCTGTCCGACATCCAGCGCAAGGGCAATATCCGCGCCGCTGTTTTCAATGGCGGAAAGCACAAGCGTGTTGATACGCTTGGATTTCGAATCCCCCAAGGTTTCGCGGACATCTAAGGGGATATCCGATTCCGTCATCACGCCTGCGCGAATCGCATCGTCAATATCGTGATTAAGATAAGCAATTTTATCCGCAAGCTTCACGATGCGCCCTTCTAAGGTATCGGCTTCCTTACCTGTGGTGTGGCATCGGATACCGTCGCGCACTTCGTAGGTAAGATTTAAGCCCTTGCCGTTTTTTTCAAGCTTATCCACCACGCGCAGGCTTTGCTCATAATGGCGGAAGCCGCCCTCGAACACCTCGTTCAGTGCCCGCTCGCCCGCGTGCCCGAACGGCGTATGCCCAAGGTCGTGCCCTAAAGCGACAGCCTCGGTCAAATCTTCATTGAGCCGCAGGGCGCGCGCAATGGTGCGGGCGATTTGCGATACCTCTAAGGTATGCGTCAAGCGCGTGCGGTAATGGTCGCCCTCCGGTGATAAAAACACCTGTGTTTTATGCTTCAGACGGCGAAATGCATTGCAGTGCAAAATGCGGTCGCGGTCACGCTGAAACGGCGTGCGAATCGGGCACGATTCTTCCTGCCGGATGCGCCCGCGGGAATCCGCAGAACAGCAGGCATATTGTGACAGGGTTTCTTTCTCTATACGCATTGTAGTTTCACGAACGGAAGCGTCCATTTTCTCACCGCCTATCTAATATATACGCACAAAATTTTATTTTCCCTTTATTTTTCGGCAAATTTTTCATTTATTTTTTCAGGACGCACTTTTCCGCCCGAAAAATCAAAAACCGCGTCGCAAAATGCATCCGCCTTTTCTATAGAAATACTGACTGTCAGCGTGACGAAATCGGAAAATTCGGTATTTAAAACAATAGCGTCCGTGTTTTCCATAAAATTGGAAAGCTTTGCGTGGGAGGCGTAGTCTGTGCGGATTTCTAAAATCGCACACAGCCCCATTGTGATGATTTTGCCTGCTTCCAATGCCAAATGCGCCGCATGGGAATAGGCACGCACAAGCCCGCCCGTACCCAAAAGCACACCGCCGAAGTACCTTGTGACGACCACTGCCGTGTCGCACACACCGGATTTTTCGAGCACGTCCAAAACAGGCACGCCTGCCGTCCCCTGCGGCTCACCGTCATCGCTGTAACGCTTCACACCGCCCTCACGCAAAATGTAAGCATACACGTTGTGCTTGGCGTCCCAATGCTTCTTTTGAATCTCCGCAATAAATGCGGCGGCCTCTGCCTGTGTTTTGACAGGCTTTACATAGCCGATAAATCGGGAACGCTTTTCGCAAAACTCGTCGGACGCGCTCTGCTTTACGGTTTTGTATGCACATTCAGCGGACATAACCTTTCCCTCTCAAACCTTGCAGGTACAACAAAAAAGCGGTGCCTCGCACCGCTTTTCGCTTTGCAATTATTTTGCGTTGATGTTGAATCTCTTGTTGAAACGATCCACACGCCCGCCGGTATCCACCAATTTCTGTTTACCGGTAAAGAACGGATGGCAGTTGGAGCAAATATCCACACGAAGATTTTCCTTTGTGGAACGTGTTTCAAATTCAGCGCCGCAAGCGCATTTCACGGTCGTGGTTTTGTAATCGGGATGAAGTCCCTCTTTCATTGTCACTCACCTCTTTCGGAATCCTTATATAACAGCACTACGGATTTTAACACATCAAGAACAAAAAAGCAAGTCTTTTTTTCAAAACGGTCAAATATTTAGCCGGACGGCGCAAATTTGAACTCGGTTTTGCAGGATATCTTTTCCCCTGCACGGCGTCAAAAATGCTCGCAATCCGGCAGGATTGCTGTGCTTTTTTCCTTGTTCAGGAAAAAATCTATTCCCGCAAAACTCTGCGACCTAAAACGGATGAGATTTTCGCCGATTTTTGGTGCATAGGGCGACGGTTGGCTTTCGCCAACCAAGACCGTACGCTAAAAAGCGGCAAAAGACCGCCGTTTTAGGCGGGTTCAAATTCGCGCCGCCCGGCTACAAGAATTTCCCGTTCCAGGCAAAAAGAATACAAAAGTGTTTCCCGAACGGGCATACCGAAAATCTCCTCGGCGGCGCGTTTGTATACGGCAAGCTGATTTTGATACCGTTCGGAAAGTTCCTCTGCTTCGCGGACGCGGTCGGTCTTATAATCAACAACCGTCAAATTGCCGTTCTCTATAAAGGCACAGTCGATGATGCCCTGCACCATCACCTGTTCGCCTTTGAAACGCGTGTGCAGTGTGGGCTGTACCGCATTTGCGGGGAAAAACACCGTGAATTTCTGCTCACGGTACAGCGCGTCTGCGTGCCGCATTCTTTCGAACAGCGGCGAGGCAAAAAACGCGCGCAGTTTTGCACGGTCAAGCACGGCGGCTTCGTCTTCGGTAAACTGATGTAAGGCGGTCAGGCGCGCAATCTCCGCGTCTAAATCTGCGGCGGCGCGGTCAAAATCACACACCTCTGCAAAGCGGTGCGTCAGCGTACCGCGTACGGCGGGTGCGATGCCGTCCTTACCCAAAAATGCAGGGCGCGCAGAAGCGAAGAAATCCAAAGCGGTGTCTGCGCTGTTCAAGGAGGAAGCAGAAACCTTGGACGGGCAAGCGGACAGCGGCAAACGGTCATAACGGTAGTTTACACGCGCATCGATTTCCGAAAGCAGCTGTACATCCGGCAAAGCGGGCTCGGCTTCCGTCGGTTCCTCCTCTGCCGTCGGCTCCGCGTTCGGCAGAACGACCTTTAGGGAGAACCCGCCGACAGTGGACTGTCGCACGCCGATATCCGTCAGTGTGCGGAGCGATTCCGCCTGCGGATGATGCATACACGCCGCCAAAATCCAGTCTAAATAGCTTCCTGCACGCCGCACAAACATCGGCGGCACGGTGGACTCTCCTAAAACCGCCTGTGCGGCGGCGCGCACAAAGGATTCGGTTTTGCGCTGACCGTTCCCGCCGCCGACCAAAATCAGCTTTTCCCGTGCACGCGTCAGCGCGACATACAGCACGCGCAGTTCCTCTGCCTGCTCGTCATCCTGCACCGCAAGCTGAATGGCTTTATAGGGCACGGAATCAAAGGTACGGCGGTTTTCACGGTCATAAACACGCAAGCCGAGTTTTAAGGACGGATGAATCAGCATTTTTTTCATTTGGTTCTGCCGATTGAAGGAAGAACCGCATTTCGCGAGAATCACAACGGGGAACTCCAAGCCCTTGCTTTTGTGGATTGTCATAATGCGTACAACGTCGGCATATTCGGAAACGCCCGACGCCGCCTCGACATTCGATGCGTTTTCGCGCATTCTCGCAAGATAGCGCAAAAATCCCGACAGGCTGTTTTTGCCGTTTTCGGTGTATTCCTCGGCGAAGGTCAGCAAAAGCAACAGGTTGAGCTTTCGGTTCTCGCCGCCCGGCAAAGCACCGACCACGGCGGGAAAGCTTGTTTTTTCGTAGATTGTCCGTAAAAGCTCTGCAGGGGTTTGCACAGTGCTCAAGCGGCGAAGCTCGTTGTAATCCGCCAAGAACGCACGGCATTTCGGCGTATCGCAGGCACGCAGTTTTCGAAACAACGTTTCTTCGTGCGAATCCATTTGCAGTTCCGCCAATTCATCCGGCGTAAAGCCCCAAATCGGCGACAGCAAACAGGCACACAGCGGGACATCCAACAGCGGATTGTTGAGAATCTCTAAAAGTGAGGTCATAATTTCAATTTCGCGCATAGCGAAAAATCCGCCTTTTTTCTGATAAAACGCAGGGATACCGACCGCCTCCAGCGCAGTCCTGTATTCCTCGCCGCCCGTAGAAGCACGCATCAAAATACAGAAATCGCCGTAGCGCACAGGGCGTTTTTCACCGTTTTTCGCTGTAATCAGCATTTTTGAGTCCACCGCCTGCCGAATCACTTCGGCAATGTGGCGGCACTCAAGCGCACGGGCGCCTTCTTCGCCGTCGGACGGCAACAGGTGCAGTTCGACTTCCGTATCCTCACACGCGTCATATGCGGCGGCGGGATTCAGGCGTTCTGTGGCATTGTAATCCACCCCGCCGAAGTCCTGCGTCATCAGCTGCCCGAAAATGTAGTTGATGCCGTCCGCCACATTTTTACGGGAACGGAAGTTGCGGTCGAGCGTAATGCGCGCAGGGAAATGTGTACCGTCATAATCGTGATATGCCGCACGGCGGCGCAAAAAGATTTCGGGCATAGCCAAGCGGAAGCCGTAGATGCTCTGCTTTAAATCGCCGACCGTAAACAGGTTGTTCCCGTCGTTAGAGATGGCGGAAAAGAGCATATCCTGCGCCTCGTTGGTATCCTGGTATTCGTCAAGTAAAATCTCATAATAGCGTGTGCGCAGTTCCTCTGCAACCGCAGTGCGGTGCACTTCGCCGTTTTCATCACAGGTGACAAGCAGGCGCAGTGCAAAATGCGCAACATCGTTAAAATCATATACATTCTGTGTTTTTTTCTCCGCAAGCAACCGAGAAGAGAAATCCAAAACCGTATCGCACAGCAAAGAAACAATCGGCTGTAAATATTCCATATCTGCGCGGTGCTGTGCTTCCGTGGCGGGGAACATCGCAGAAAGCCCCGACAGCGTCTTTTTGGCGGCGTCACGCATATTTTTGGCAATATCCTTCATCGCACTGCCGCTGTATTCGCGCGGTGCGGCTTTTAAGCGTGCGGGCACATAGGCTTCGGCGCGTGCTACCGCCGCGTCCCAATCGCCTGCTTCCAGTGCGGAAAGCACGGCTTCATTAGACGCGATGTCACTCAAAAAGGTCGGCTCATATGCCGCGAGCAATGCGGGTTCGTCGGCGAGCATATCCGTCGCCTTGTGCAATATACGCAGATTGTCCGCAACCTTTGCGACGGCACATTCCAGGATTTTTTTGCCGAAAAGGGTTTTTGCAACCGGGATATTCGGCGCATACATCGGCGCAATCTCTGAAAGCCACCGCTCGGGAAACGGATACGCCTGCGCATAGCGGTACAGCTCTAAAACAGTTTCTTTTAACGCACGATCGGAAGAACCGAGCACAAACAAATCGGAAAGATTTGAAAAGGTATCGCTTCGGTCTGTATACAGCTCCTCAATACAGTCGGAAAGCACCGCATCCTCCACGGCACGGCGTTCGCTGTCGTCTGCCAGACGGAAATCCGGCGCGATATCCAATTCGTGAAAATACTGTTTGACAAGCGTGTTGCAGAAGCTGTCCATCGTGCAGATTTGCGCTGAGGGCAAAAGCATTTGCTGACGCAGAAGGTAAGCGTTTTCGGGATTTTCCGAAAGCTTTTCGCCGAGCGCTTGCCCGATGCGTTCGCGCATTTCTGCCGCCGCCGCTTTTGTAAAGGTCACAATCAGCAACCGGTCAAGCGAAACGGGATTTTCTTCGGCACACACCATCCGAATTACGCGCTCTACAAGCACGGCGGTTTTGCCTGAGCCTGCCGCCGCAGAAACCAGCACCGCGCCGCCGCGCGCATCAATTGCGTTCTGCTGTTCAGGTGTCCAAATTCGTGCACTCATTCTTCCTCGCCCTCCTCTTGCTGCAGCTGTTTTTTCACGGTGTCAAATCTCCCCAAATTCACAATTTGCCGTGTTTCATTTCCGTTTTCAAAGCCGCATACAGCGGCATAATCGCAATAGGTACACGCCAAATTTTTGTTGCCGCTGACGGCGGGCAACACAGGAATCACGCCCTTGTGCAGGAGCGTACCGAGCTCTGTTAAGTTTTCATCCACTTTTTCTTTTAAGGCGGCAAATTCGCGTGCGGTCAGCAGATTGCCCGCATATGTGCCGTCTGCTTTCGCCGTGACGGGCACAAACTTACCCGATACAGTCGAATCCATACCGAGAATGGCTTCGGTGTTCTCCAACACAACGCCGTGCATACGGCTGTTGCGCAAACGCGCATTCACGATATCCTGTGGCTTTGCATTACGCGGAAGCTTATCTTCAATCGACTTTGCAGGTAGATACAGCACGCCTGCAGGGACAATATCGCCGAATTTTTCCGTGCCGTTTTCGCAAATGGCATACAGATAAATCAGCATTTGCATATTCAGCCCCGAAAACACCTCGGACAGATTAAACTCCTTGCCGCCGGATTTGTAATCAATCACGCGCAAGTAGGTTTTTTCGTCCTTTTGCATCGTATCAACGCGGTCTACCGAGCCGATAAGCCGCACACTGCCGCCGTCGGGAAGCGGCAGGCAGTAAGGCGCAATCTCCCCGTCAGGTGCAACGGAAAGCTCAAATGCGACAGGCACAAAGGCACTGACGGAGAACTCCGAAATAATACGCTTGACCACATCCAGCACGGACGCCTGCAAACGCTCCAAAAGATAGGTGAGCCGCGCCGATTTGCCCGCACTGCCGCCCATATTCTCCGCAGTATAGCGTGCCATAGCGTCGGCAATTTTTTCCCGCAGAGCGTCATCGGACATTTGTGAGAGTGTGTCACGGTCGTTTTCGGACAGCAATATTTCCAGACAATAGTGAATAACCGTACCGCTTTGCGCGACATCCAGTTCCGCTTTTTTGAGGGGCTTTAAATGCAGACCGAATTTACAGAAATAGGAAAACGGGCATTTATAATACCCTTCCGTTTTCGAAGCGGACAGCTGAATATCCTTGTGAAACAGCCGTTCGGCGATTTCGGGATTTTGAAAAGCCATCTCCCCGCCGTGCACCGCCTGCTCTAAGGCAGAAAGGCGTGCGCGGTAATTCTCTTTTTCGGAAAAATAGGATTTTAAGGTTTCAGACAGCGCGGTGTTCTCATCGTAGACCGACGCAAGTGCTTCAAATGCAGAATCCGCACTTTCCACGCGAGAGTCGGCGGGAAGCGTGTTGGAATCTGCAATCGAAATTTCGGGAAACATCGTGCGCAGTTCCGCCACGACCGAGGATTCCGCCATCGCGCTGCCTTTATAATCGGACATTGCAAAGGAGACAAACACCCGTTCGCGCGCAAGCGTCAGCGCGTAATACACAAAAAATCGCTCGTCTACGGCTTTCACCTCTGCGGTTTCGGTCAATTGGAGACCTAAGGTGTGCAGAGTCTTTCGGTCGGTATCGTTCAAAATGCCGTCCGTCGGCGGATTTTCGGGGAATACGCCGTCGTTCATTCCAAGCAAAAACACGGCGCGCGGCGGTGCGATGCGAACACGATCCGCCGTACCGAAGCAAACGGTATCTAAGCCCTCGGGAATCTGCCCGAGATCGGTATTCTCCAGCAAAACGGAAAACAAATCCCGATACCGTGCGGCGGAGACCGTACGGTCGGCAACAGCATTCGCCAAATCGTCTAAAATGCGCATCAGTTCCGCCCACACAGCGTCCTGCTGTGCGGCGGCTTCGCGGTGACCCGACTCTAAAAGCTCGGCGGCAAAGTCGCGCAAGGCAGTATCCACGCCGTTTTTGCGCAGGAAATGATACAGCAATTCGGACTTTCGAATCCCGCTCTCCTCTGCAAAAGCGTTTCGCAGTTCCAGAATCGGTTCGACCGCACGGTGGCGCAGTGCATTTAAGTATTGTAGCTTTTGCTCGTCACGCGTTTGCAGGGCTTTGCCGAAGCCGTTGGGATTTTCGGTGAAATCCGCGCGCCATGCGGCACAGTCGATTCCCCAAACCGTTACGTAATTTTCAAGCTCGGCGGTTTCCTCCGCAGTCAAGCCGAACAGCCCTGTTTTTAAACAGCGAAGCAAGGACTCGGTTGTGATGCCGTCCGCCAAAATATCCAAAAGTGAGGTAATGAACAGCATTAAAGGCTGTGTAGAAACAGGACGGCGCTTGTCCTCAAAAAACGGAATTTCATATTTTCGAAATGCTGCTGCAAGGGCACTGTCGTAAGTATCTTTGCGGCGCTGTAACACGGCAATCTCCGAAGCGCGGTAGCCCTCTTCGCGCAGTAATCGGCGGATGGCACGCGCGGCGAGGTCACATTCCTCCGTACGGTTTGAGGCACTCGCCAAGCGGATTGCGGTTTGCGCCCCGTTGAATTGCGGCTTGCGGCAGTTGTATAAATTTTCTTCCAAAAACGTAAGCGAAGCGGGCTTTTGCCCTTTCGGGGCGTGCAAAAGGATCGGCTTTGCAACAGGCACATTCGCCCGAGCCGCAACGGTTTTCAGCTTCTCTAATTCGTCATCGATATTGTCAAACACGCAGGCATTCTGCACCGTTTTCGCGCCTTCGGTGCACAAGGTGACGTAAACATCACGGCAACGCGGCAAAAGTGCTTCAATCACGTTGCGTTCCTGTTTTGTAAAGCCCGCAAAGGTGTCAAACACCACCGTTTTTCCGTCAAAGCAATCGGAAGCATAAATTTCTTCGGCGAGCAACGTCAAAAGGTCGGTGTCATCCGAAAAACGCACGGAAACGGCGGCTCCGTACATTTGTGTAATCAGCGAAAGCTCCGTAAGCTTTTCTTTGAGCACGCCGTTTTTCAAGACGCTGCCCGCCGTATGCAATTCCGCAGGAGAAACGGCGCACTGCTTCAATTCCGTAGAAAATGTGACCAAACTGCTCAGAAGCGCGGCACGGTTTTTATATTTTTTGAAAATCTCAAGCTTATCTTCTAACGCTTCCAAGGTCAGGCTCATCAGCACGGCACGCATACCGTCGGTGATTTGCGGCTGGGAAAGCCTGCCCGCCGCTGACAGCACAGTGTGCGCCAAACGAGAGAAGCTCAAAATCTCCAAATGCAGCATATTCTGCGCGCCGACGCGCTTCAGCATTTCGCGTTCTGTTTCAAAAGAAAACTGCTCGGGAACGACTAAAATCAGCCCCGTTTCCCCTGCGCACAAGCGTTCCGACAGCATTTGCCGCACATATTCGGTTTTACCGCTCCCGTTTCTGCCGAGAATAAAACGAAGCATACGTTTCGCCCCTTACTTTTTACTTATTTTAACTGATACAGTGCCGATGCATGCGGACGCAGTGTGCAACTGAAATCCGCCGTCGTTTTCGAAAAATCTTGCCGTGCCCATAAATCGCGAAGCGCGGTGCATTCCCGCAAGCCCTCGATTTCGGTTTGCAAAGTCACGGTACACGGCTCGTCGGATACATTGAACACGGCAAAAAAGCGTTCGCTGTGTTCGCCGTGTGAAGTCCACAGGCGGATATTTGAATCCGCTACCGACACGGGATGCGGGTCTTTGCCGTGCTGATTGACGTAAAGCACCTCGGGATTTTGAAGCAGTGCATTGGTCCGGGCATCGTTTTCCCGAAGCTCACCGCCGAGCATTAAGGGCGAACGGAAAACCGACCACAGGGTCAGCATCGTTTGCTGTTCATCCGAAGTAAAATTCGAATAGCGGTTTTGTGCACCGCAATACGGCGCATTTTTACAGAGCCGCCCGAGCGGGAGCATATCACAATCGGGAAATCCGCCTTTGCCGACAGAACGGTACCATTTTTCGCAGAGGTCAAACATCTCATATAATTTATCCCAACGGTCCCAAAAATCGCCCGTCATCCGCCACATATCCGCGTGGTCGGAAAGGTGCTGTGCTTCATTCACGGGCGCAGGACCGGGCGAAAGGCTCAAAACCATATCGCGTCCGCAGTTATCCAAAGCCTTACGAATCATTTCGATTTCTGCACGGGCGGAATACGGATTCGACGGCAAAAATTCCGTGTTGGCAATATCGTCTACCTTCACAAAATCTACGCCCCATTCGGCATACAGAGAAAACAGCGAATCATAATATGCCTGCGCGCCGTCTTTTTGCGTATCGACACCGTACATATCGGTATTCCACGGGCAAACGGAGTAGCTCCCGGCGATTTCGCGGGCAGTTTTATCTGTCCCCAACAGCTTTGTGTTGCGGTGCACCGCCTGCCGCGGAATCCCGCGCATAATGTGAATGCCGAATTTCAGTCCCATGGCGTGGATTTTGTCGGCAATCGGGCGAAAGCCCTTGCCCCCTGCCGAGGACGGAAAGCGATTCGGGGCAGGAATCAGGCGCGAATACGCATCCATACAAAGCTCGATAAAGGGATGATAATCGTTGCCGCTTGCCGTCGGCTCAGACCACTGAATATCACAGACAATATATTCCCAGCCGTAAGCTTTCAAGTGCTTTGCCATATATTCGGCGTTGCCGAGCAGCTGTTCCTCATTGACGGCGGCACCGTAGCAGTCCCAGCTGTTCCAGCCCATCGGCGGCGAGGAAAGGATTCGTTTTTTGGACATACAATCACCTATCGGAAAAATATATGTATATTGTAGCATATCAAAATTCGATTGACAACTGAGTACATCGGCATATGGGGCATATTCTGCGCATAAATTAAAATATTCTTACATTTTTGCGGTTCGGTTGACGGGCAAAGGGAAAATGTGTTACAGTGATTTCGGTGATGGTGATGCAAATTCAAAAAAAGAAGCTGCTCGGTACGGCGGCGGTTTTGCTGATTGCGGCAGTGCTGATTGTCGGCACGGTGGCGGTCGTGTGGATGCAAAGCGTACAGCCCGAAATTTCCGTTTGCATTGACGCGGGGCACGGCGCGCACGACAGCGGCGCAACGTACGGCACGCGATTAGAGAAAGACGACAATCTGCGTTTGGCGCTTTCTGTTCGGGAAAAGCTGGAAGCCAAAAACATAAAAGTATATATGACGCGGGAGGATGACACATTTTTAAGTCTTGACGAACGTTGCCGCGTAGCGAACAAAAAGAAATGCACCCTGTTTGTGGCACTCCACCGCAACAGCGCCGAAAGCGGCAACGGTGTGGAAATGTGGATTCAAAGCACGCCGACCGATACAGATTGGGCACTGGCGGAAAATATGCTGAATGCGCTCTCCGAAGCGGGCATTTCCAAGGCGCGCGGCGTGAAAACGGGATACGCCAAAAACGCAGACGGCAACTATTATGTGAATGCACACACGGATATGCCGAGCTGTCTTGCAGAGATTGGATTTGTCACGAGCGAGCAGGACAACGAATTATTTGACGCGAATTTGGATGCGTATGCGGAAGCGATTGCCGACGGGATTGAAAAGACCCTGCGGGATATGGGGAAGCTAACAACGGAAGCGGATGAAAAGTGATAAGAACTCCAACCGTGCTCGGGCGGATGAGGTTACGGCTTCGCCATTACCCTTTTGTCTGCTTCGCAGACATTTCCCCTATTAGGGGAATCTTCATCCGCCCCTACGGGGGTTGGACTTCGCCATTGGGTTTGTGCGAAAGTCCAACTGTGCTCGGGCGGGCGTGGAATGTCTCGCCTACCGGCTCGGTCGGTGCTTCTGCATACCTCCGTATGCAGAGGTCTCCACCGGAGACCCGCACCCCGCCCCTACGGGATTGTGCATCGCCGTTTCGTTCGCGTAAATTTTCAAGGTTGCGCGGGCGCTTCGTGAAGCGCCCCTACGTGAGGGATGCGTTCATAACGAACATTTTTCGGAAAAGTATAAAAAATCCCGCCCGAACGGTTTTGGGACGGGATTTTCAGTTAATTTTAGATACAATTTTCCGCAATAACTTTCCACGCTTCGTACAGGCGTTCCATATTCCACGTCGCATTGGCGGGGCTTGTGGACGGCAGACAGACGGCGGGTCGCCCGATTTGCGGCAGAATATAGCGGTCATACAGCTTTGCGGCAGTTTTACCGTTTACAAAAATGCGTTCAATCGGCGCGGCTGACAAAATTGCGCTGATGTCGTTTGCCTTTGCATTTTTGATACTGCTGTCGGACGAGCCGACGATTTCGCAGGATTCGATGACATCCCACAGCGCGATATGATGCGCAAGGCAAAGCGTGCGTTTTTCAAGGGTAGACTGCGGAACGGGTTCACCGAAAAGCAAAGCAAGCAATCTCCAAAATCGGTTTTGCGGATGGCCGTAGAAAAACGCCTGTTCTCGTGATTTCACAGACGGAAAGCTGCCTAAAATCAGCACGCGGCTGTTTTCGTCATACAGCGGGTCAAAGGGATGTTCTAAAAAGGTGCAGGCTGTTCTATTTGGGTTTGGCATAAGAATCCTCTCGAAGTAAAATAACACTCCCTGTTTTATAGGGAGTGTCTTTCATGATGAAATGTATTGTAGGGAGTGTCAATCTCCTCGACCTGCGGGCGAACGCAGTTCGCCCCTACGGGGTTGGCGTACAACCGTTGACTCGTGCGAATTTTGCGGGCGGATGAAGGCATCCGCCCCTACGGGTTGTGTTTCGCCGTTTGGCTTGTGTAGAATCCAACCGTGCTCGGGCGATTCGTGAAGCGTCCCTACAAATATGAATTAAATTTACGTTGCTTTGTGTGCGCTTTCTTATTTTGTACCGAAAATGCGGTCGCCGGCATCGCCGAGTCCGGGGATGATATAGCTGTGCTCGTCCAATCTCTCATCGAGTGCGGCGCAATAGATATCTACATCCGGATGTGCGGTCGTGAGTGCCTCTAACCCCTCGGGCGCGGCAATAATGCCCATAAATTTAATGGATTTCGGATTAAAGCTCTTAATCTGCGAAATCGCATCAATTGCAGATCCGCCCGTTGCCAGCATCGGGTCGAGCACGATGACTTCACGCTGAGAAATATCCGACGGCATTTTGCAGTAATACGGAACGGGCTTGACGGTTTCGGGGTCGCGGTACATACCGATATGACCGACCTTTGCAGACGGTACCAATTCCAACACACCGCCGAGCATACCTGTGCCCGCGCGCAGAATCGGCACAAAGGCAAGTGTTTTGCCTGAAATCACCTTGGTTTTTGCCATCGCAATCGGGGTTTCGATTTCAACTTCTTGCAGCGGCAGGTCGCGTGTTGCCTCATAGCACATCAGCATAGCGATTTCCTGCACAAGTGCGCGGAACTCTTTAGAGCCTGTGTTTTTGTCGCGCAATAAAGTGAGTTTGTGCTGAATTAACGGATGATTGGTAATGGTAACCTTACCCATAGTGTACCTCCAAAACAATTTTTACTTCTGAAATATTATATAACAGCAGACAAAAAATTACAAGATTTTTTGTCTGCTGAAAATAGATTATTTATAGCTTTCTTCAATTGCGGCGATTTGGTCAATACGTCTTTGGTGACGGCCGCCCTCAAACCCGGTATGCAGGAAAACATCCACCAATTCGCAGGCAAGCCCCGCACCGATCACGCGGCCGCCGAGACACAGCACGTTTGCATCATTGTGCAGTCTTGTATATTTTGCGCCGAAATAATTGGAACAGCACGCCGCACGAATCCCGCGCACCTTATTCGCCGCCATTGAAATACCGATGCCCGTGCCGCAGCAAAGCACGGCAAGCGAGGATTTGTCGCTGTCGGAAAGCAGACGGTCACAGGTATCTTTCGCAATCGGTGCATAATCCACCGACTCTGCGGAATGTGTACCGCAATCGGTAAAGGCAATGCCCTGTTCCGTCAAATGCGCTTTAATCGCTTCCTTCAATTCGTAACCACCGTGGTCTGCACCAAGATAAATCATTTACATACTCCTTGTCTTATTTAATTTGTTATTTAATTCCCGCTGTGCCTGCGGCAAACGCAGATACAACGGCTGTAACGCTTTGGCAGGTACGGCTTCTGCGCCGCTTTGCAATTTCTCATATGCCAAATACGCCACGCTTGAGGCTCTCGGATAACAGAACTGCGCCGCGGCCGCTGTCAACGGAAAACCACAGCTTTCGCCAATCGTTTCCAGTACCTTTTGTGCACCGTCACCCGTGAGCAATACGGGACGGTTATACCCAGAAAGCAAATCTGCAAGCTCGGTAATTTTCATTGCCGCATCTTCCGTTAAGCGCGTGCCGCCCGAAAAAGACGCGGTATACACTTGTGCACAGCGGGCATCCATCACCGCGCAGACGATCCCGTCAAACGTGCGAAACGGATATGCCGCCGCTTCCAAAGCAGACACGCCAAAGCACGGCTTGCCTGCAGCATCTGCAAGACCTTTGAGTGCCGCCACACCGATGCGCACGCCCGTAAACGAGCCGGGTCCTACCGTTGCGGCAAAGACATCCACTTCCGAAAAGCGCGTACGGCAAGTTTCCATAAGCGTCTCTGCCATCGGTAAAAGCGTTTGGCTGTGGGTCAATTTGACATTTGAAAAGCTTTCGCCGAGTAAAGTTTCATCCTCTGTCAGCGCAACGCTTGCCGAAACAGACGCACAATCCAATGCAAATATTTTCACAGCTCTGCCTCCAGTCCGTCTATCAAAATCATACGTGTATCCGTGCCGTCGCCCCGTGTAATTTCCACACGCACGGCGTCAGCGGGCAATGCATTTTCAATATTTTCGCTCCACTCCACACAAAGGACAGAGCCGTTTTCCATATACTCAAAAAAGCCTGTGGAATCTAAATCCTCCCACGATTCTACGCGGTACATATCAAAATGGCAAAGCTCGGCGTTTTTACCGTACACGTTCACAATGGAGAAGGTCGGACTGCTGACGTCATCTGACAGCCCCATCCCTTTTGCAACACCTGTGACAAAGGCAGTCTTGCCCATACCCATACCGCCGAAAAAGGCGATGACGCGGCCGCCGTGAAGCGTCTTTCCGAGGCGTTCGCCCAAGGCGCAGGTTTCCCTATAGCTGTTTGTCACAAATTTCTGCACAAAATCACCTAAGCTGCATAAAAATCGTAAAATCCGCCGCGCCTTGCGCACGGTTTTTTATATTGTAACACGCTTTCGCGGCAGAGTAAATACTTTTTGCTTGAATTTCGCAGACAGGCATACTATAATAAAAACAATACTTACGAGGTTTATCATTATGAAAAAGATTTTAAACGCTGTTCGGCTTTTTTTCAGCGAAACGGACAAGCTTCTGCTGTTTTCTTCGATACTGACATCCATATTCGGGCTTGTGATGGTTTACAGCGCGACGCGGTGCAATCTGAAACCGAATGAAATTTTCTCGCGCGATTTTCTGATTATGCTGATTGCCGTTACGCTCGGCATTGTGCTCTGCCTGTGTATTTCATATTTCAATTATGAAGTGTTTACGCGATTTTGGATTCCGATTGGGATTCTTTGCTTAGCCGCACTGCTGCTGTTGTTCCCGTTCGGTTCGGGTCCTGAGGCGCGCCCCGATGTGCGCACGTGGCTGGATTTTAAGATATTCAGTATTCAGCCGTCGGAATTTGTCAAAATCGGGTTTATTATTACGTTCGGTGTGCATCTTGACAAGCTGCGCGACAAAATCAACAAGCCCTTAAGCATTTTACAGCTTGGTGTACACGCGGTGATTCCGACCTTTTTGGTTATGGAAACGGGCGATATGGGCTCGGCGCTTGTGTTCATTGTGATTGCGGCAGCAATGCTGTTCGCGGCAGGCGTGCATTGGGGTTACTTCTTGGGCGGCGCGGCACTCATCGGCGCGGCGACACCGCTTGTATGGACATATGTATTTTCTGCCATTCAAAAGAATCGGTTTTTAGCCCTTGTTTACCCCGATTTGTATCCTGATATTATTTACCAGCAAAAATGCGGCATCACGGCGATAGGCGCAGGCGGCATTACGGGGCAAGGTCTTTTCAAGGGCGCGTACACGCAGGCAGGCGTTGTTCCCGAACGGCACAACGATATGATTTTCTCGGTCATCGGCGAAGAGCTTGGGTTTATCGGCTGTATTGCGGCACTCGCGTTGCTGTTCTTGATTGCGGTTCGCATTTTGATGATTGGCAAAAAATCCCGTGAGCATTCCACAAATTTGATTTGCAGCGGTATGGCGGCGATGATTATCGGGCAGGTCGTCATCAATGTTGGGATGTGCTTAATGCTTTTGCCCGTCATCGGCATTACGCTCCCCTTTTTCTCGGCGGGCGGTTCGGCAAACCTCGGGGTATATATCGGTATCGGACTTGTGCTGAGCATCTACCGTCACAACTGCGAGCAAAAAGCCGTGAACGTGCGGGTATATGATTCGTTAAAAAAGAGCTAAAGGAAAATATTCTAAAAAGCACTGAAAGCAGATGCGGATTTTCTGCTTTCGGTGTTTTTCTTTTTGGGCTTGACAAACCGTTCTACACTGTGTAGAATATAATTGTACTACAGGTTGTAGAATACTTGAAGGAGGCGTTCTATGCACGATTTACAGCTGGGGGCTGTAGAGTCCCGCTTCGCAGACATCATTTGGCAGCACGAGCCGATTTCTTCTTCGGCACTTGCACAATACAGTGCAGAGCAGTTAAACTGGAAAAAAACCACTTCTTACACGGTTTTAAAACGGCTTTGTGATAAGGGCATATTCCAAAACAACAAAGGAACGGTTACTGCTTTAATCTCCAGAGCGGATTTTTATGCGATGCAAAGCGAAAAATTTGTGGACGAAACCTTTGACGGCTCGCTCCCCGCTTTTCTTGCCGCCTTTACGGCGAGAAAGCATCTGTCTTCTGAGGAAATCGCGGCACTGCGCCGAATGGTTGCGGAATATGAGGAGGACACATAATGGAAGCTGTATTTTTGAAACTCTTCAATATGAGCATTGCGGCAAGCTTTATGATATTGGCGGTGGTTCTGCTTCGTGCTCTGTTCAAAAAAGCACCAAAGGCACTGCGCCCCGTGCTGTGGGCTTTGGTCGGCATTCGGTTGATTTGCCCGTTTTCGTTCGAAAGTGCGCTGAGCCTGATTCCGAGCGCGCAGACCATCCCCGACAGTGTGCTCAGTGAGCCTTCCTTTTCCGTGCAGACGGGATTTGAGGGTGTAGACACGCGCGTCAACGCCGAGCTTGCCTCCCGTTATTATGAAGGCGTGACCGTGCCGACAAACACAGGACTGCACATCACATCTTTGCTTGCGGCAATTTGGGGCATCGGTATTTTTGCCTTGGCAATCTATGCGGCGGTAAGCTTCGTAAGGCTTCGCAGACAAACTGCTGAGAGTATAAAATACGCCGAAAATATTTACCTTTGCGACCGCATCCCCTCGCCGTTTATTCTTGGGATTGTGAAACCGCGTATATTCCTGCCCTCTTCTATAAAAGAAACGGATATACCTTATGTGCTTGCACACGAACAGGCACATTTAAAGCGGCGCGACCATTTGTGGAAGCCGCTTGGGTTTGTGCTGTTGAGCATATATTGGTTCAATCCCCTCATTTGGGTTGCCTATATTTTGCTCTGCCGCGACATTGAGCTTGCCTGCGATGAAAAGGTCATCAAATCGATGGGCACGGAATGCAAAAAGCCGTATGCCGATGCGCTCATCAATTGCAGTGTGTCACAAAGAAAAATTTCCGCCTGCCCCGTGGCGTTCGGAGAGACAGATATCAAAGGTAGAATCCAATCGGTTTTAAAGTATAAAAAGCCTGCGTTTTGGGTTATTCTCGTTGCCGTTTTAACCTGTGTTGCCGTGGCGGTATGCTTTTTGACCGTGCCGAAGGGCATTCGGCTGATTGAATTGGGAGCAGTCAACAGTGAGCCGCAGTCTGTTACGGTAGTTATGGAGGGTGAAGCTTACGAAATCCCTCGCAGAAGCATTCCCTTTGTCCGTAATTTTTTTAATCAGGTGTCTGTCAGCAGAACACCGATTACGCATAGACGCGACGAAAGGGATAAAACCAACGCGGTGATTTTCCATTTTGACAGCGGTGATATCTGCTATTACTTTAACAAAGACTGCACGGAGCTTTGGGTAGACGATACAATCAAGCCGTCTCTCACGCACAGGGTCAAAGACCCGCTGGCGGTTCGGCAGTTCTTTGAAAATCGGGAAAACGACTTTCTGCCTGCGGAATTAGAGGGGCTTTCTCTTCAAGCGACCGACGCCGATTTCTCAAGTGACCCACCGTATTTGGAAATCGAATGGATCAATACGACAAAGCAAGATTTGGTATTCGGTGAAAGTTATTGCATCTATCGGGAAAATAACGGCACTTGGGAAAGAATAGAGTTCCGTGAAGGCTACGGCGTATTTGATGCGGTAGGGATTCTACTGCATGCAAACAGTTCCCGTACGCATACATATCGGTTTTGGGGACTGGATATGGCGCATCCCGGAAAATACAGATTGGAAAGCGACTGTTTCAAAGACATTGCCGACGG
This sequence comes from Bacillota bacterium, assembly GCA_021769885.1. Classification (GTDB taxonomy): domain Bacteria; phylum Bacillota; class Clostridia; order Oscillospirales; family Acutalibacteraceae; genus Fimenecus. The sequence continues at coordinate 60,819 of JAETSA010000002.1, forward strand.
TGACACCGATTACAGACAGGAATACATGGTACATTTTGATTTTGAACTGGTGGAAAACGCGGACGGCGGACTTTCGTGCAAAAGCCTTACAACCGGCGTAGACGCAGAACAGCTCTATATATACAAAGACTCTGTTGACCCGATGGCACCGCGGTTCTCACTGTCCCCAAGCACAAATCAGTTTCAATTCAGCTATTCCGCATTCAGCAGTTATTTTCCCGTCGGAACATACGAATTGACGGCAGACACGCTCACCCTGCGGACAGACGACGGTGAAAAAGTTTATGTATTCCATCAATCGGAAGACGGATTTGTATTTGATGCGGCACAGTCTTCAAAAATCCCGCAATACAAATATTCGGGTAATTCAAATGAAACGCAGTCGCCCGTCCCCGACGGTGCGGTATTTACACGTACCGACACACTGTGAGGACAACAAAACCATATAAAAACGGCGGTACAGCTTGTTTGCTGTACCGCCTGTGTTTTATACATTATACTTTTTTCAAATTCGCCATACGTGCCATCAGCTTTTTCGTGCCTGCCTTTTGGAACACGACCTCTAACAGCATATCGTTGCCCATGGGTCGGACAGTGGAAATTACGCCTGTGCCGAATGCCTTATGTTCTACCGTGTCGCCGGGCTTGAAGTCAGGCAGTGCGGCAGAGGATTTCGCCCCGCCTGCAGATTTTGAGAACCCACGGTTCACTGCACTGCCGCCCGCATTCCCCGCAGAACTGCCGACGCTTGTATATGTACCGCCGCCCGCATTGGATTTTGTGTGACCGTTGTAACCGCCGCCTGTAAGCCCCGCGCGTTCGCGGAAGCCGACGGAACGGTGAATCTCCAACAGCTTTTCGGGGATTTCCGCCACAAAGCGGGACGGTCTGTAGTAGTTTGTCGAGCCGTAAATCATACGGGATTTGGCGTGCGTCAAATAGAGCTTCTGCTTTGCGCGGGTGATGCCCACGTAAGCGAGTCTGCGCTCCTCCTCGACCTCGGATTCCACATACATACTCTGCATTCCCGGGAACACGCCCTCTTCCATACCGGGGATAAACACCACAGGGAACTCCAAGCCCTTTGCGGAGTGGAGCGTCATCAGCACGACGGTGTCCGCTTCGGAATTGTAATTGTCGATATCTGTTAAGAGCGCGACCTCTTCCAAATAATCATTCAATGTGCCCTCAGGATTTTCCTCGGAAAACCGCGTTAAGGTTGCGGAAAGCTCGTTTAAGTTTTGCACACGGTCTTCAAATTTTTCGGGTTCGGCACGCAGAGAATTGACATAATCGGTTTCTTCCAAAATGCGGTTCAGGGTATCGGCAAGCGGCGCATCCTCCGAAAATGCGGCTATGCCTTCAATCATTGCGGCAAACGCCTTTAATTTGCCTGCGGCACGCTTGAGTACCTCGTATTCATCCGCCGTTTTAAACACCTCGAACAGGGAAACGCCCAGCAAATCGGCAATCTCGTTGGCTTTTTGGACGCTTGTGTCGCCGATGCCGCGTTTCGGCGTATTGATGATGCGCTGTAAGCGGATTTTGTCGGCAGGATTGTTGACCACCGACAAATATGCGAGCGCATCCTTAATTTCCATACGGTCATAGAACTTGTGCCCGCCGATGATGCGGTAGGGTATCGCATTCTTGACCAGCGCACGTTCGATAGGCCCTGACATTGCATTCATACGGTACAGCACGGCGTGGTCACCGAAATGCCGCCCTTTCGCAACGGAAGAAAGGATTTTATCGGCAATAAAATTCGCTTCACCTGTTTCATCCTCTGCCGTTTCCAGTTCGATTTTTTCACCCGCGCCGTTCGCCGTCCAAAGATTTTTACCCTTTCTTTGGCTGTTGTTTTCAATAACGGCATTGGCGGCATCCAAAATGCACTGTGTAGAACGGTAGTTTTGCTCCAAGCGAATAACCGTGGCATCGGAATAGCGCGTTTCAAAGCTTAAAATATTTTCAATCGTTGCGCCGCGGAAACGGTAAATACTTTGGTCATCGTCGCCGACCACGCAGATGTTGCGGTAGCCGTCGGCAAGGAGAGAGGTCAATTTATACTGCGCGTGGTTGGTATCCTGATACTCGTCCACCATCACATAGCGAAATTGGTGCTGATAGTGCTCCAATACGTCGGGATTTTCTTCGAACAGCCGCACGGTATTGAAAATGATATCGTCAAAATCCATCGCATCGGCGTTTTTTAACAAACTTTGATACTTTTTATAGCATTCGCCGATTTTCTGCATACGGGTATCCTGCCCCGCTGTTTTCAAAAATTCGTCGGGCGGTACAAGGGAATCCTTAGCGCGGCTGATTTCGCCCAAAATCGTTTTGTGCGACAGGAATCGGTCTTCAATCCCCAACAGGCGCTGACATTCCTTCATCACGCGGCGGCTGTCATCGGTATCGTAAATCGTGAAACGGTTGGTAAAGCCCAGCTTATCCGCATTGCGGCGCAGGATTTTGACACAGCTCGAGTGAAAGGTGCTCGCCCAAATGTCATTTGCCTCGTCGCCGAGCATCGCGCACAAGCGTTCTTTTAATTCGTTTGCCGCTTTATTGGTGAAGGTAATCGCCAAAATCTGCCACGGCTTCGGCGCACGGTCAGAAAGCACATCGGCAATATCGGGATAAACGGATTTGTCGCCCGCGAGGTAAGCTTGCATCAGTGCGATATCGTCCGTGTCGGGCGTGCGGTCAGCAAATTCAGAGGTGTACGCATGCCCAAAGCGCAGCATATTCGCAATGCGGTTGACGAGCACTGTCGTTTTGCCGCTCCCCGCGCCTGCCAGAATTAAAAGCGGTCCATCGATTTGAAAGACCGCTTTTTTTTGGCATTCATTCATTCGTTTAAATTCATTTTCAATAATTTGACGGCGTAAAGAGAGAAATTCTGTTTGATTCATAAAATGATATGCTCCGTTATTTTTGAAATAAATTGCCGCCGTGACAGTCGATTGCCACAGTCAGTGGAAAATCTTTAAAGGTCAGGCGTTTGACAGATTCACAGCCGAGGTCATCGTAAGCGATGACCTCGCATTCGGTAATGCATTTGCTCGCAAGCGCACCCGCGCCGCCTATGGCACAGAAATACACTGCGCCGCCCTTGACAATCGCGTCACACACAGCCTTTGTGCGCGGTCCTTTGCCGACCATCGCGGCAAGGCCCATATCCAAAAGCTTCGGCGCGTAAACATCCATACGCCCCGAGGTGGTCGGTCCGCAGCTGCCGATGGCAAGTGCGGGCGGTGTGGGGGTAGGCCCTGCATAATACACCACCGCGCCGTCGATTGGATACGGCAAGGCCTCGCCTGACTCTACAGCGGACATAATGCGCTTATGCGCCGCATCGCGTGAGGTGTAGACCGTGCCGCTTAAATACACGGTATCGCCCGCCGAAAGGGCGCGCGCTTTTTCTTTGATTTCATTCGTATTCAAATAGACTGTCTGCACGGTTTACCCCTCTTTGGTTGCGTCAAATCGGTAAATGGTATTTGCGGATTCGCCTTGTGCGCCGTTCTGCAAAACGGTCAGGGCGCTATCCTGCAATGTGGCAAACTCCTCGCCGAACTCTTCGATTTTGATGGAAATATCGGGCACGAATTTTTCCGCATCCTTGCGCGCAGACAGTGCCTGTGCAGATTTTGAAAGCTTCACGGAAAGTGCGGCAATATTGGCGTGTAGTTCATCAATGGACTTTGTCAGCGTGGCGGCAAGGGCATCCACATCCGAGGAAAGGCGTGCAACCTCTGTCGCCTGTTGCGCAATAGATTCGGATGCATCCTTACTCGTTTCATTCGCCTTTTTGTTGGCGGCGGTGACAATTTCATCGGAATATTTGCGTGCATCCAAGAATGCCGCGCCGAGCTGTGCTTCGGAAGCGCGGATTTCCTCCGCCTTTTTGGACATTTCGGATTTTTCCGAATCGATTTTCGCAAAGCGCGCGGTCAGTGCTTCGTTTTCGGATTTTAAAGCAGCATTTTCAGCTTGCGCACTCTCTAAAGCCGCGGCGGTTTCTGCAAGCTTTGCTTCTGCTGCTTTCGCCTGTTCGCATTCGTCAGTCAGATTGTCGACCATTTCGCTCAATTCGGAAATCATTGTATTTTGCTCGTCGAACATTTTTGAAAGCTCGGCAATTTCGCCCTTTAACTCTTCAACATATTCCAAAACATCGGCACGGCGAAAACCGCCGAACACGGAAGTTCTTAAAATTCTTTCGGATTCCATACTGTTTCTCCCCAAAATAAGAATTATGCACATACGCATTTTATAGCATTTGTAATCAATTTATTTTAGCACACTTTAGATTTTGCCGCAACCGTTTTCCTGCAAATAAGCGAAAATCATTTTTGCAAATACACCGTTTGGGTTGCCGCATTCTCGCAAAACGCCGCATCGTGCTCGGCGAAAAGCAGAGCTGCCTCGGTATCTCTAAATAAATTTTCAAGCTGTATGCGCGACCAGACATCCATATAGTTTAAGGGTTCATCCAAAATATACAGGTGCGCAGGGGTGCAAAGGCAGCGCGCAAGCTGTACTTTTTTCTTCTGCCCTGCCGAGCAATTTTCCAAACGGCACAAAAACTGTTCCCGCGAAAAATCAAGCTTTCGAAGAATCGTATAAAACAGCGTTTCATTTAAGGCGTTTGCTTTTAAGAAATCCTGTAATGTACCGTGAAGTCCCTGTGTACCCTGCGGCAGGCAGGATACAACTAAATCTTTAGCGACATACAAATTGCCGCTGTACGAAAGTTCTTCGCCGCAAAGCAATTTGAAAATGCTCGTTTTGCCTGCGCCGTTCTCCCCGTACAGATGGATTTTGTCGCCTTGACAGATTGAAAAGCTAACAGGCGCAAAAATCGGATTGCCGTCATAGCAAACCTGCAAATCACGCAGTTCCGCAAGCATATGGGATTTAAACGGCAAAGGGGTCAATTTTAAAGCTTCCGCAGTTTCTATATTTTTCAACAGTGCTTCCTTTTCCGAAATCGCCGTTTCACGCCGCTGTGCAATGGATTTTGCCCTCTGCATCATCTTGGCAGACTTATGCCCGATAAAGCCCCTGTCGGGTCTGAGTCCCGAATTTCTTGTTCCGTTTTTGCTTGCCTCCGCCTGCCGAGACCAGCCTGCGGTGCGTGCCGCCGCCGTTTGCAGACGGGTGATTTCTTTTTTGAGTTTCTCATTCTCCGCCGCCTCAAACGCATCGCGCTGTGCCTTGTTTTCCTGCCAAAGAGAAAAACTGCCCTTTTGAATTGCAATATCGGTTTTATTCACGGACAGTGTGTGGTCGGTACAGGCGTCCAACAGCGCACGGTCGTGCGACACCAAAATAAAGCCCTTTTTTCGTGCCAGATATTTGCCTAAGGTTTCACGGGCGGCGCGGTCAAGATGATTGGTCGGTTCATCCAAAAGATAAAAACAGTTTTCCCGGGAAAACAAAATCGCGGTCTGCACCTTGGTCTGTTCGCCGCCCGAAAGGGTGTTATAAGGGCGGTATATCGCATCTTCCGACACGCCCAATGCGGACAGTTCCTTTCGAAAACGCCACATATTTTCGTCCCCCAGCCGTTCTGATACAATATCGCAAACCCATTCGGATTCGTTTTCCACAGGAAACGGATAATACACAAACGGCATAGTACAGCGAATCGTGCCGCTGTACTCATATTCGCCCAAAAGCAATTTCAGAAATGTGGTTTTTCCGCGCCCGTTGCGGCCTGTAAAGCCGAGCCGCCAGTCTGTATCCAAACGAAAGCTGACGTGTTCAAAAATCGGTTCTGTGCCGCCGTCGTAAGAAAAAGATAAATCGTTGATTTCGAGTGTAGACATAAAAAGATTCCTCCGTAAAATGTGCGTTTCATTTTCTAAGCGTTAATAAAAATTTTTAAAAGCCGCAGGAAAAATCCTGCGGCTTTAAAGCGCACATTTTCACGGAAAAATCCCCTGAAAAGGTACGAAAAGACGCGGTTTTGTTCCTGCGAAGCGCGCAACAAAACAGACGGCTTGTGCCGACGGCTCTGTTTTACGCCGAAAATTTAGCAGGAAGCTATACGCATCTTTTCATCTCCGTTCACTTTTTACTGTATGTATTGTAACGGAAGTTACCCGTTTTGTCAAGGCTTCAATACCGCCAAGTCACGGTATCCGTCACGCTGTTTCCTACGGCGGAAACCGTATTTTCTCCTCGGCGCAACGGCACATTGCGGAACACAAAAACGTGTTTTTGGCGATTGGCGGCCGCTTTTTTCGTTTTAAAAGGTTTGCCGTTGACCGTAAGCGAAACCGTATCCGCATTAGAGTAGACCTTAACCGTAATTTTCTGTTTTTCACGCTTTTGGAATCGGCGCGAGGTAATATAAGTCACGGGTTCGTGCGCCCAATAGGCTTTGTAAAGATAAAACGCATCTTTTTTCGTTTTGCGGTCGTAGGTGACAAGTCCCTTATTATTTCTGCCGGGCATTTCGCCTTCGTTGCGGATATCCACAGCGAAATCAAATAAATTCCATACGAAAGTGCCCCAAATTTTGTTGCGGCGCGGGGACATAAAATACCGAAGCGCGTGCTCGTGGACGATGGAAGCCCATTCTTCGGGATGAAACGCGCACGTGGTGTCCTTCGGCTGTTTCGGATGCTCGGTATGGTGCAGAATATTTGCGCCTGCGCCGTATTCGGAAACCGCAACGCCCTTTCCGCCGTTGCCGCGCATATGGTAATTCGACTGATAGCGGAAATGCGACGGCTTGCCGATGTACCAGCCGGGGTAAATGTTACAGCCCTTTACATCGGACTGCCAACGGTAGCCGTAGGTATGATTGAGTGCCATTGCGGAATACCGTTTGGAATCCAAGCTGTGAATCAAATCGTTTAATTCCGCCATCATATGCGCGGCGGTGTCCCCGTATTCCCTCATCACCTCGTTGGACATACTCCAGCAGAAAATCGACGGACGGAAGCCTTGCTGACGAATCAGCTCTGTCATTTGCAGTTTGGCATTTTCGAGCTGACGCGCAGTCACATTGGGGTCGATTGCCGTGTCGGTCGGCAAGGGGGACTTTTTCTCGCCGCCGATATGGTCCACAAACGGAATTTCAGCCCAAACGAGCAGCCCGTATCGGTCACAAAGCTCATAAAAATGCGGATGGTGCGGATAATGCGCCAAGCGCACGGCGTTTGCACCGATTTCATAAAGAATCGAAAAATCCTCTTCGTGTTCCTTCAGCGTTATGGCATTGCCCATATTTTCTCTGTCCTGATGGCGGTTTACACCGCGCAACGGGTAGGACTTGCCGTTCAAGAAAAATCCTTTTTTCGGGATAATTTCAAAATAACGGATACCGATATATTTTTCGACCGTATCGAGTATTTTGCCGCCGTCCGAAAGCGTGCAAATCACCTGATAGCGGAATGGATCGGCTCTGCCGTTCCACAAATGCGGATTCGGGATTTCAAGCGTCACACACATATCTGTATGTGTGACCGCTTCGGTGACTTCTGCGGCAACCGTCTCTTCTTCGGAGAACATATTCGCTGTATCAAAATCCGTATGCGCAATCCCTGCGCACGGCTCGAAGCAATTCGGAACCTGTACGCGCACGTGCAGTCGGCAGTTTTCTATAGGTGCATCGATTTTTACACGGACACAAAGCGCTGCGAACTCGCGCACCTCGCTGTTATTCTGATAGCTTATCTGCACACCGTCCGAGCCGAAATCGGACAACGAAAAATGCGTCCTTTCCACGGTGCACAAATTCACCTCACGGTAGATCCCGCCGAAAAAGGTGAAATCCGCTTCCAGCGGAATCACATCGGGAAACGGCGAATTGTCGGCTTTGACAAGAATCGTATTTTCGCCGTTTTTGAGTGCATCGGTAGCATCGAATCGGAACAGCGTGTAGCCGCCGCGGTGCTGACCTAAGTGTGTGCCGTTAACATACACATCGGCAACTGAATTTACGCCCAAAAATTCCAAATAATAGACTTTACTGTCCTCTTTTTCCAAATGCAGGGTACGGCGATACCACCCCGCGCCGCGATAGTAGTCGTTGCCGCCGTCCTGCCCATCTAAAGCATTCCAAGTATGCGGCACGGTAATTTCCTGCCAATCGGTGCGTGCCAAAGCCTCGGATAAGGTTTGCGCGCCGAGATAAAAATCCCAGTTCCCTGTAAGCGCTGTGCGCCGTGCCATATGTTCACACCTCTATTTTCTGTAATCGTTTCTGACGAACGGCATCTCTATGCGTTCTTCCGTCAGCAGTTTATATTTTTGCGGATGGCGGTAAGCATTCCCCCACGCTTCGTGGTTACGGTAGTCCCGCAGTTTATCTATGGGAAACACCGCCATATATATGCCCTCCTGCTCGCCTGCCTCGACAAGCAGCGTATCTCTGGATTCTACGGTATCGGGGCGGATTTCGCCGTAAGCGATGCCGTCATAAGCGGCGGAATGCCCGTTGCAGTCGGGTTTCCCGTACGGATAATTTGCCACTGCCACGCCGACCATATTTTCAAACGCGCGGGTACGCAGCTGCATCAGTCGGTTCTGCTCCAGCGGACAGGCATTTGGAATCAAAAGGATTTCCGCGCCTTTGAGCATCAAAATCCGCGCACTTTCGGGAAATTCGCGGTCATAGCAAATCATCGCGCCAATCTGTATATCTCCCGACGCCGTGTTTAGCGTGGCTGTATAAAAGTCATCTCCGGGCGTTAAGTTTTTCTCCACCCAAAAGTCACAGGTATGCACCTTGCTATAGGTCAAAACTTCTTTCCCAAAGCGGTCAAAAACGGTAACGGTATTGCGCGGCAGCGGAGAAAACTGCTCAAGATAGGTTACGGCAATTGCCATATCCAGTTCCTGTGCCAAATCCCGATAGGCATTTAAAAATGCACCGTCGCGCGGAATGGCGGTTTTTCGCATTTCTTCAGCGGATTCGGGAAGAGAGTAGCCGTTGCTCCACACCTCGGGAAACAGCGCGAGATCTGCGCCCATTGCCTTTGCCCGTTTACAGGCATCTATCCCCTTTTGCAGATTACCAGTCTCTGTATCGGTCGGCAGGAGCTGTAACAATGCGACTGAAAATGTGTTCATTGTGCGTTCCTTTCACAAATATTCTATTCGTATCATAGCATATTCAATCGGCGTTTGCAATCAGGAGTTTTGTGCGGGCGCAACGCGCAAGCGCCCCTACGACTTGTAGGGAACGACCTCTGTGTCGTTCCGCATGGAGAGTAATTTTTTTGCGGGTTGTCGAGGACGCCGACCCCTACAGGGTTTGCGTATCGCCGTTTGGTTTGTGCGAAAGCCGACCGTGCTCAGGCGGGCGTGGAAACCCGCCCCTACGGGATTGCACTTTCCCATTGGGTTTGTTCGAAAATCCAACCGTGCTCGGGCACAACGCGCAAGCGCCTCTACAACTTGTAGGGAACGACCTCTGTGTCGTTCCGCATGGAGAGTAATTTTTTTGCGGGTCGCCGAGTCGGCAACCCCTACGGGATTTGCGTATCGCCGTTTGGTTCGTGCGAAAGCCGACCGTGCTCGGGCGGGCGTGGAAACCCGCCCCTACGGGATTGCACTTTCCCATTGGGTTTGTTCGAAAATCCAACCGTGCTCGGGCGGGGCTTGGAAGGTCTCTCCTGCCGGCTCGGTTGCGCTTCTGCATACTTCCGTATGCAGAGGTCTCCACCGGAGACCCGCCCCTACGCATATACCAAATTTACTTTGTGGGAGGGGAGATTCTTCGCCTACGGCTCAGAATGACAAAAAGCGGCACAATCCTCCGAAAAGGACTGTGCCGTTTTTATCTTTCTTGATAGAATTTCAAATACAAGCCCGTTCAATTGGAACAGACAGTTTATCCATCTGTCTGCTTACAGCAAGCCTGTATCCTCAATCCGTTTGGAGAAGAAGCGGATGGGCTTGCGCATCAACGCGCGCACGCCTGTGCCGATGACCAATCCAATCAGGATATAGGCACAAAGCTTCAGCAATTCCAACCAATAATGATTGCCGTACACGCCGCAGACACATTCACGCATCGCATCAATGACAAAAGAGAACGGCAAATACGGATGAATCTTTTGGAAGAACGACGGTGTAACATCAATCGGGAACGTACCGCCCGAGCCGCCGAGCTGTACCACCAGCAAAATAACCGCCACTGCTTTGCCGATATCGCCGAACGCCGCCACCAGAGAATAAATAAAGAACGAGAAAACCAAGCCCGCAACACAGCCTGCGAAAATAAATTTTGCGGGATGATAACACTGAATTTTCAGGAAATACAAATCTCCGAGACAAATAATCAGGCTTTGCACCAACGAGAACAGCAGGAAAATCAGCAAACGCCCGAAATATTCCTGATACGGCTTGACACCGCCGAGCTCTTTCTTATTCTTCACATCGGTTTTGAGAATCGCGACCAATACAATCGCACCGACCCAAATCGCAAGCGTTGTGTAAAACGGTGCCATAGCGGAGCCGTAATTGTCAATTGCATAGACCTTTTCGGTCTGTACCGCCACGGGGCACGCGATAAATTCGCCGAGTTCATCGGAATTACTGCCCGTAAAATTCAATACGGCATTGACCATTTCACTGTCGGAAAGCCCCGAAAGCTTTGCGGATAAACTGTCTAACTGCGTACAGCAGCCGTCCAACAGCGTGTGCAGTGCGCTAAGCATACTGCCTCCCGCGCCGACAGCGTCCTCCAAGGCAGAAGAAAGATTCCGAAGGGCGGGCATATCGTCATTGACGTCACCCAACAGGACGGAAAGATTGGACATAACCGCCAAAAGACTGCCGACTTCATTGCGGAGCACGGGTTTGACGTCGGATTTATATGTATCGGAGATCCCTTTCACCGAGGCGGAAATCGACCGCAGTTCCTTTGCAGATTCCGAAACGGGATTTCTCCCGCTTTGCAGCAGCCCTTCGATATCCCGAATTGTCGTTTGCAAACGGGCATTCGCAGCATTCAGTCGTGATAAAATATCCGTGACTGCCGGCAAAGAATCCGGCAGATTATTATGCACATTTTCAAGTGCATCGATTACAATCTGCAAATTTGCCTGCACACTTTTGCAAACGGACAACGCCTTTTCAAGAGCGGCTGTATTTTTCTCGCCGGCGGCATCCTGCACGCTCTCTAAAGCCGCAGCCGCATCGGAAAGCGACTGTGCCGCGCTGAGAAGCACGGTATCGACCGAGGAAGTTACAGAATCCACAGACGCCTGCGCCAATTCCACGGTACTTTCCGTATTCTGCACAAGTGTATCCGTATTTTGAAGCAATGCGGTCAGATTGTCGGTATCCAAGGAGCCGTTCAGCGCCTGCGCCGCATCCATCACCTTTTCAAAGCTCGCAAGAGCGGCCGTCAAAGCGCCGATATTCTCTTTGGCGGAAGCAATCTTCTCCTGCAAATCCGCAAACAGCTCCGCACCGTGTTCATCCGCCACCTCCACGGCTGTGCCGAGCACACCGTTCAGCAGGTCAACCACCGTCGTCACAAACGATTCATTCACCTCGGTCTGCACCGTCTGCACGACCTTATCCGTGATTTTGGTTGCAATCGCATTTTTCTTTTCGTTGGCATAGTATGTAATTTGCGGTTGAACAAACTCCGAAGTAATGATGCTCGTCAGAGATTCGCTGAAATCCGCCGCGATTTCAATGCCCGCATAATACTTCCCCGATTTGATGCCCTCCACAGCTTCTTCTCTGGATACAAACTGCCAGTCAATCAAATCGTTCGCCATAAGATTTTTTCGAATTTCTTCGCCGACATTGATAGAGATGTCTTTATAGGTATATCCCTTGTCATCAATTACTACGGCAACCTGCATATTGCCCGTACTGCTATACGGGTCCCAGTTCGCATAAATATTAAACCACGCGTACAAAGACGGCAAAACCGCCACGCCGACCGCCAAAATAATTGCCATCGAATTGGTAAACAGCTTTTTTAAATCTCTTTTGAAAATTTTTCCGATTGTTTTCATTCTGCTTCCTCCTCGGATTCAGATTCTTCTGCTAAAATATCGTTTTCGGGAAATTCTGTTTGACTGTCCTTCTCTAAAAACGGCAGAACACGCGTTTGCATTTGATGCTTGCAGTAATCTGCCGTAGTGAATACACCGACATTCAGAAAAATCAGCACAATCCACAGCACCAGCCACAGCATATATGCACCCGTTTTGCCGCTGACATACACGCCGACAGCGGTGAACAGCACAAACAGCACCGCCGAAACGATTTTGGCAATGCGCAAATATCGGCATCCTTTCTGATAATTTTCCGTCAGTTTTTCCCGAAGCAGTACGAATTTTTGTGCGTACAGCGCCTGCTTCCCGCTTTCGGCAGATGTATTGTGTAGGTTTTCGTCCATCTCCGAACGCTCCTTTCCGATAAATTAACACGTGTTCATTATATCACTGCTTTTTTTCGGATTCAATATAGTTTATCAACAAATGTCTATAAACTTTGTGGGGATTTTTTGGAAATTTTCGTATATTTTGATTTTCCCAAAGAAAAAACGGCTTCAAACGCGTGTCCAAAGCCGTTTTTTATATACTATATTATTATATAGAACATTCAGGATTTTTCATACGGGATTTTTCGGGAAAGCATTTGCAAATCGTCGGCGGATTCCGCTTCATCCTGATACCCGGGATACTGCACCGTGCATTCCGCAGACGACCATACCACCTCAACGCTCTCCAATTCACCCGAAAAGCCATACAACACCGCAGAATTTCGGTACACCGCCAAAAACGGTGTGTACCGCTTATAGACATGCGCAATCGGCTCGTCGGAATCGGTGCTATCCTCAAAAAAGACCTTATAGGCGTGATCGTCGGACAGTCGGCTGTCCGCATAAGAGGTCGCCGTCAGCAGGGACAGCGGAATGCTGATGAGCAGCAGTGCGGCACAAGCAACAGAAACGCAGACAGACAACAGGCGGTACAAATGCGGATTTTCGGCAGTTTGCCGACGGCGCTTCAAAGCGCGAACCACGCAAACCGTAAGGGCTAAAAACGAAAGGCAGATCGGCACAGCGAGTCTGCCGTGCAGCGGTGTGCCGAACAGGCAAACGGACACACCGAGCAGCTCGCAAATCCCCGCAAGCATAGAAAGACAAAAGAAAACAGAAAAAATCCAAAACGCTATATGTTGGGGTCTTTTCATGCGGACACCTCTTGATGTATTATTTATAAGGTATACATATCATACAGGAAAGCGCGTGCGCCGTCAAGAAAATATTTCAGCAAAAAGTTCCAAAATATATAAAGGTTTTTTTGAATTTTTCTTGACATCGTGCTGAATATATAGTAAAATCGTAAATGAATAAAGAACTTCGGTTCAAATTTAAGAAAAAAGAGGGACACACTTATGAAAAAAGTTATTGCGGTTATGCTCGCGCTCGTTATGGCTTTTGCACTTTGCGTACCGAGCTTCGCAGAAGGTGAAGAAAGCAGTTTCGACATCAGCGCAATCGTTGAGCAGGTTAAGCAAATCATCGGCAGCATTGGCGGCGGTGAAGGCGGCGAAGGCGGCGTTGAGTTGCCCGATATCGGCGGCATCATCGACGGCATCATCAACGGCGGCGGCGAAACCCCCAGCCTTCCTGAAGTATCTCTGCCCGATATTGATCTTTCCAATATAACGCCCGAACAGGCTGCAACTGTGATTTCCATTATGCAGAAAACAGGCGCAACCAAAGAGGAAATTCAGGCAACACTTGACCAGATGCTTGCAGACGGTCAGATTCCGCAGGAATCTTATGACACTTTGAAAGCAGCTTTGGATGCAGCTCCCGAAACGACCACAGAAGCTCCGGTTATTTCTGACGATCAGGTCGGCGAAGCGGCACAGAAGATTATTGATGCACTGAAAAAAGCCGGTGTGACCAATGAGCAGATGCAGGGTGTTGTGGATCAGTTGTACGAGCGCGGCATCATTCCGCAGAACGTATACGACGAAATCACCAGACGCATTAATGAATCCGAAAGCACCACTACAGCTTCCAATGAAGGCGGCATCGGCGGTTTCATCAGCGGTATTGTTGACAAAATCAAAGACTTGTTCGGTCAGGGCGGCGATGACAGCAATAACCCCGGTGGCGGAAATGATGCAAACAGCGGCAATTACGAAGGTAAAGAGCCGACCGGCGATACTGCAATTCTCTCGGTTGCGGCAGTTGCAGCGGTTGCAGGCGTTGCTTTGGTACTGACCAGAAAAAAGAAAGACGCTGAATAAGCTTCTTTTGCAAATGTGTATTGACAAGCGGTTTCAGAAGAAACCGCTTGTTTTTTTTGCTTTTTTATGGTACAATAGGCTGACTTTCAGGATAAGTTGACCCTTTATTTTAAACGCAGAGGTTTATATTATGATTTTGACGATAGATATTGGCAACACCAATATGAATCTTGGTTTGTTTGACGGCGATACACTTTTTATGCGTGCCAGACTTGTGACCGAACGGCAAAAAACCGAAGATCAATTTGCTGTGGAATTTACGCAATTGTTTTCTATGCATCAGATTCCCCCGCAACAAATTGACGGTTGTATTATCAGCTCCGTTGTGCCCGAAATTACCGTTGCCGTTTCCACTGCGATTCAATGGCTGACGAAAAAAAAGCCTATGGTTTTACAGCCCGGGTTAAAAACAGGGTTAAACATCTTAATTGACAACCCTGCACAGCTTGGGGCTGACCTCGCGGCGGGTGCAGTCGGTGCTTCCGCAAACTACCCCCTCCCCGCTTTTGTCATTGATTTAGGCACGGCGACAAAGATTTATGCTATTGATAAAAACAGAGGATTTCGCGGCTGTATGATTGCCCCAGGCATCGCAATTTCATTAAAGGCACTGACGGATACCAGTTCTCTGTTGCCAACCATTAGCTTAGAACCGCCAAAAAAAGCGTGCGGCACAAATTCCGTTGAAAGTATGCAAAGCGGTGTGATTCTCGGCACTGCCGCAATGATAGATGGTTTGTTAGACCGTTTTACGGAAGAACTCGGTGAACCGCAAAGCATTTTGGCTACGGGCGGACTTTCTTCGTTTATTGTTCCGATTTGCCGCCACAAAGTACAGTATGACGGTAATTTGATTTTAAAAGGGCTAAAAGCCATTTACAAAAAAAACACATAATTTTCTTCGCCAAATTTTGCGCTGCATCCTGAAAAGGAGCAACAGCAAGGAGGAATATATATGTCAAATGTCAACCCAAAGACGCGCAAACAAAATACGGTTCTGCTCGTCGAAACCGCTATGTACCTGCGGCCCGGCAGTCGGCGCTTTTTTAGGCGGCGTATTCGGCGTAACCAGCTTCATTCAGTGCTTTACCGGTAGTCCGCTCGGCGCAGTTTTGGGGTCAATCAGTATATGGCGTACCTTTGTGGTATGTGTGATTACCCGCATTCTTGCAGGACTTCTGTGCGGACTTTTGTACCGCGTTTGTGCAAAGCACGACAAAAAGCAAGGCTGGAGTTATGTTGTGGCAAGCGTTTCAGGTGCGCTTCTCAACACCGTATTCTTTTTGGGGGCACTCGCACTTCTGTTTTGGAATGTGCAGTTCACGCCCGAACAAGCCGCTTCACTCGGCGGTGTAGATACGGTTTTAAAAACCGTTATCGCCATTGCGGCGGGTGTGAATGCACCCATTGAAGCCGTCGTTTGCGCAATTCTCGGTTCAGCAATCGGCAAGGCAGTGTCGGTTGCAATCCGCAAATTGAAATAAACCACAAAAAACTGCAACCCAAAAACAAGACCCCCGACATAACGTCGGGGGTCAAACTGTATTTATTAAAATAATCAGTCTGCGTTTTCTTCTTCAATTTTGTCGATGACTTCCTGCGGAATCGCCTCGCCGTGCTTTACGACAGAGATGCAGAGAATCGCCAAAACAAACACAGCCGGTGCATACCAGAACAGGGACATATAAGTACCCGAGAACATACGAATCACACCGTAGAGAATCGGAGATGCAATCTGTGCAGAGAAAGTTGCGGTGTAGTAATATCCGGTGAAAGTACCAACCTTATCCAAACCGCCGATTTCTAATACAAGCGGCAAGGTATTCACGGTGATGAACATATTTGCCGCACCGCCGAGCACAAGCGCAACCCAAATCAAAGCAAAGCTTCTTGTTGCAACATAAAGTGCGAATACGACCATAAACACGACAAGACCCGCAAGAATGGTTTTCTTTCTGCCGAACTTCTTGCCGGCTTTACCTGCAGGAAGAGCCGCAATCGCAGAACAAACAGCGAAAATCGCCATCATAATTGTCGCTTGAGAAGTCGTTTTACCGAGGATTTCCGCAGCAAACAGTGAGAAATATGTAGTAATTGCATTGGTGCCGCAGAACAGGAAGAACAAGCCCATCAGCATAAAGATTAGGCTCTTCCGCTCGCCTTTGGAAAGCGCAGCCTTTGCAGCCGCTTTTTCGGCTTTCTTTTGTGCTTTCAGCGCAGCTTTATCGCTCTTTTCCTGAGAAGCCTGATTGCGTTCTGCTTTCACAGCAATGCTTGTATCCTCTTCTTTTACAAAGAACAAGAGTACCAACATACCGATAATCATAACGATAGAGCCAACCAAGAACACGTACGGATAAATCATAGATTCATTTTCCGCAGTAATGGTGATTCCCTTGGCTTTATAAATCACCGAAACAATTGTGCCGGCAACCATACCGACCAAACCGCCGAGACCGCCCATCAAATTGATAACCGCATTTCCCTCGGAACGAAGTTCAGGCGGCGTCAAGTCGGGCATCAAAGCAACGACAGGTGCTCGCCACAGAGACATCACGAAAACAAACAAGATGATGAACACCATTGTAAGCGGCAAGGAAACCACTTTGGTTGCCGCCAACGGAATCAAGAAAAACAGAATTGCCGAAATAGGCGCGCCGAACACAATGAACGGACGGCGTTTGCCGAGTTTAGAATGGCAATGGTCGGACAGCTTACCAAAGGTCGGTTGGAAAATAACGCCGAAAATATTATCAAACGTCATAATAATACCGATGAATAAAGGAACAAGCGTAAATCCGCCGCCCTCCAAGGCAACAGATTCACCCTGCGCTTCTGCGAATTTGACAAGTGCGGGGAATCGCTCTACCAGTGCGGCACTCCAGCCGGAAACCATTGTTGATGCGCTCAGCAGATGATTTAAGATTTTCGTAATGTACGGATCGTAAATTGCCCACGCAATAGAGGTTGCCATAAAGCCAAATCCGGTCAAAATTGTTTTGCCGTAATTCAGCTTAGGCGCGTTTACAGTTTTTTCCAAAACCAATGCACTCTCCTTTTCCACAATCGGAATAAATTTCTTTCTTATCATAACAGAAATTTTATGAATTTGCAATAAACATTTTTCGATTTCGTATCTATTATTCACGTTTTATAAACGGATAAATAGAAATCAATCCGGCGTGTTGCCGTTGTTTTCCCGCTCGGCGCGTTTGCGGTCGCGTTCGCGCTGTTTTTTGCGCTTCTGCACCTTTTTACGTCGGACGGACTCCAACACGACTTCTAAAATAATCAGTGCGGCTACCACGGCAATGACAATTGCAACACGACCCGCAGTGACAGTGGATTTGCCGCTTTCCCCTTCTGTTTGATTTGTCAATCCCGAAAGTGCCAGCCGAAGTTCATAATTCGCCTCGGTCAGACTGTTTTCCGAAACGGAAGAAGCGAGCACGGTTTTCGCATTGCCGATTGCTTTCTTCAGCGATTTTACGGATTCGGTACTGCAAAGCGTAACATCTATATTCTGTGCCTTTTCAATCGTTGCGCTGAGCCGTTCCTTTTGCAGAAGTACGCGTGCGCGGTATTCGCACAACTCCGTAATATTCTCTGTAATCAGCACGCTGTAGCCGCGCGCGGTAACGTCATTCCAGCCAATGGGATTATCTGCACGTTTGCCGCAGTGCGCAGGGTCGGTCATATCAATTACCGCTCTGCCCGCACCCGGAAATTTTGCGAGGACGGATTCGCCGTATACCACACTGTACGGATTCCCTGAGGACAGCCACGTACCGACCGCGCCTGCCTGTAAGGTTTTGGAAATCACGGATTTTGCGCTGAAAACCACATTGCCGTCATAACGTGAAATGACCAAGGGCATTGTCTGCTTCGCGGAAAGCCAATTTTTGACTTCTTTCTTGTCGCCGTCTGCAACAAAAACCACACTGCCCAAAAGATTATTATCGCTCAGTTGTGTATATATCTCGTCGCGCGTGTCCCAAACGCCATCCATCAGCAAAAGTGCTTTGCCCGAAAGCTTCTCGGCAATCTCCAGCAAGGTCGGCACGGTGCTTGCCGTAATTTTATCATGCAGACCGCCTTTTCCCGCACGCAAATGGTAGGTGGAAAGCTCATGATAACCGATATCGGCAAGGGATTTCTCCGCCGTGTTGCCGAGAGAATCCACACACATTCTCTGCAGTGTTTCGTCCGCCATCAGTACAAAAAAGCCGTCAGAGGTTTTACGCACAGTGACATATATCATATCTGCACCCGCCTCGGCGGCAGCGAGAATCCCCTCGCAGGACTGCTCCGGGTAATTTTGCGTATCGCCGTATTTCGAAACGACCAGTAAACCGCCCGACGGGTCCTTCAATTCGGAAAACACTGCGGGGGGCTGTGCTTCTTCTGCGGCAAACGCCGGCATTGCGCACAACAGAGTCATTAAAAGCGCCAAAAGCACACAAACGGCGCTTTTTGGAGAATGCTGCTTCATAAAACCTCTCCTTTTCGGTGCGAATTAAAATGGATTCACATTTAGTATACCAAATTCTGTAAAACAATACAATAGAAAATAGTGTTTTTTCGGCGAATTTCGATTCAAAAATACTAAATATAGTAGACGTCTCAAAATGCACAAAAAACCGAATTAAAATTTTACTTTTTGCCGTGCATTTTATCTTGCAGACAGCCGCTCAAATGTGATACAATGGCTGAGTAGATGTGCTTGTTCGGCATACTTTGCCGAATGTATTTTCAGTTTAAAGGGAGTTTTTGCGATGTCTTTCGGGAAAAATCTGAAAAATTTAAGATGCGCAAAACTGCCGCCGCTGACCCAAACCGATCTCGCAAATGCAATCGGTGTGACGCAGAGAAAGATATCTTTTTTAGAAACAGGTGCTTCTGAGCCGTCGCTTCGCGACATTGCCGCGCTGTGCCGATTTTTTAACGTTTCTGCCGATTATCTGTTAGGGCTTCCGCGGGATATGGACTATCCGGAGCAATTATGACAAAAAAAGAACGTGCGCTTCTCGCTGTAGAAGCCTTAAAAAAAGAATATCCCGATGCACTGTGCTCCCTGACGGCGCAAAATCCGCTGGAGCTGTTGATTGCGACACGCCTTTCCGCGCAATGCACGGACGCGCGCGTCAATTTGGTAACCCCCATATTGTTCGCAAAATATCCGACCTTGGACGATTACTGCAACGCAGACGTCAAGGATATTGAGGAAATCATTCACTCCTGCGGGTTCTATCACGGCAAGGCACGTGATATTATTGCGATGGCGCAAAAAATCAAAAGTGATTTCGGCGGCAAGGTTCCCGACACGATGGAGGGCTTAACTTCCTTGCAGGGTGTCGGCAGAAAAACCGCGAATCTGATTTTGGGTGACATATACGGAAAGCCCGCCGTGGTGACGGATACGCATTTGATTCGGTTGGCGAACCGCATCGGTTTGGTGGAAACGAAAGACCCCGTGAAAGTGGAGACGGCACTTAGAAAGCTCCTGCCGCCTGACGAAAGCAATAATTTCTGCCACCGCACCGTACTGCACGGACGCGCGGTTTGCACGGCGCGCAAGGCGAACTGCGAAGCCTGCGTTTTAAACGAATTTTGTAAAAAGAAGATTTAAGGTATGTATAAACTCAATCCCGAATGTTACGGTACTATGTTTGCAATTCCCGCAAGCGTGACAGATACATATTTGGCTGAAGCCAGCGGCAACAGCATAAAGACTCTGCTCAAGATTTTTCGAAATCCGAGCGGAGTTGTTTCTGTAAGCGAAATTTCCGATGCGCTGTCGCTTTCGGCGGATGAAGTGCTCTCGGCACTCGACTACTGGGTCGCCAAGGGCATTTTGCTGTTTACGGACGAGGGCGGTAATATAAAATTTGTCCCGAAAGCGAAAACGCCCGAAGCACCGTCCAAGCAAAACGCAGAAAGTGTCCCCGCCCCTGCAAAATCCGTGGCTTCAGAGCCTATTATGCTTCCGAAGCCGACGATGGAACAAATCGCCGCACGGATTCAGGAGGATGAAACCGTCCGCAGTCTTTTGACGGAAGCACAAGGCATTCTCGGGCGCACGTTCGGGCTGGATATGCAAGCCACGCTCCTAATGCTGTTTGACACCTACGGACTGCAAAAAGAGGTTATCCTAACGCTGATACAGCATCTTGCCGACAGCGGGCGCGGGTCTACGGCAAATATTCTTCGCATCGGAAAGATTTGGGCAGAACGCGAAATCAATACATTGGACGCCGCTAACGAATATATTCAGAACGATTCAGCGGTCAATCGCCTGTTCACGGAGTTCCGTATCGCTACGGGGATTTCCAATCCGCGACCGACGCAAAAGCAAAGCGAATATCTTTTGTCGTGGATGCAAATGCATATCTCTATGGAACTGCTGATTTTGGCATACGAAGAAACCGTGGAGCGGACAGGCAAGCTTTCGTTCGCATATATGCATAAGATTTTAAACAATTGGTACATCAACGGTTTAAAAACGCCGGAAGACATAGAAGCAAGCAAAGTAAGACACACGGCAGCAAAAAAAGCTGCTGAGGATAAAGAACGTTCTTTTGATTTGAATGACGCATTTCAAGCGGCTCTACACGCTTCCAAAAAAAAGACGCAAAAGAAGGCGGAATAAGCAATGGGATATCCAAAACAAATCTATAAACAAGCCGCCGCCGAACTGAAAGCCAGACGCGAGCAGGCACAAGCAACTGCCTCACTGCATAAAAAGCAATTTGCGGAAAAATGCCCTGCTGTGCTGGATATTGAAGCAGAAATGGCAAAAACAGGTTTGGAAGCCGTGAAAGCGGTCGGCGCGGGTGAAAATGCCTTAGAAATCGTACAAAATCTTGCAAAGTACAATTTGGAGCTGCAAAAAAAACGAAAAGAGCTCCTCACGGAAAACGGCTTTGCAGAGGACTTTTTGTTGCCGAAGTACACCTGTTCCGTATGTGAAGATACGGGTGTGAAAAACGGCGAACCCTGCACCTGCTATCAAAGCCTTTTGAAGACGCTTGCCTATAAAGAGCTTGCCGCAGAAACTCCCTTAAAGCTTTGTGATTTTGACAGCTTTTCCTTATCGCGATACTCTGATAAAGCCGATGCGAACGGTACGGTCATTCGCGAAGAAATGCGCGAAATTCTATCACGCTGTAAAACCTATGCGAACGAATTTACCCCTGCATCTGAAAGCTTATTCTTTGTCGGACGTACGGGACTCGGCAAAACGCATCTTTCCTTGGCTATCGCACAAGCCGTGATTCAAAAGGGCTACGGTGTCGTCTACGGTACAGCGCAAAATCTTTTAAGCAAGTTGGAAAAAGAGCGTTTCGGGCAAGCGGAAAATCAGGATACCGAATCCCTTTTATTAGATTGCGATTTACTGATTTTGGATGATCTCGGCACGGAATATACCACGAATTATATTGTTTCAGCTGTTTACAACATCATCAATACCCGTATGCTCCGAGGGCGAGCAACCATTATCAACACAAATCTGCCCATAGAACAATTAGAAAAAAAATATACTGACCGCGTTGTATCACGCATTCTCGGCAACTACACCGTATTTCATTTTCAGGGAAATGATTTACGCATTCCGACGTGGGAATAATACAAATTCAACCGCCGTCCTTTATCAAAAAGGCGGCGGTTCTTTTTCTGCGAAATATTATTGCTTTTTGGGGAAATAGTTGGTAAAATATACGTTGAAAAAGCCGTGCGGCAGACGCACGTATTTCGGCACTACACAATCGGGAGATGTTAAAGCTTATGCAGGCACACAATTTGATTGATTTGGAAACCGTTTCCAAATCGGATTTGCAGGAAATCATTTCACTTGCGGGTATGATTAAAGAAAATCCGTCCATTTTTACCGATGCCTGCCACGGAAAAATTATGGCAACGCTCTTTTACGAGCCGTCCACCCGCACAAAAATGTCCTTTCAAACTGCAATGCTTCGGCTCGGCGGGCAGGTAATCGGGTTTGACAATCCGTCGAATGCCTCTATCGCAAAAGGTGAAAGCCTCAAAGATACCATTCGTATGGTCAGCGGCTATGCGGATGTCATTGTCATGCGCAATCCCGTAGAGGGTTCGGCATATGCCGCGTCGCTGTATTCCGATATCCCGCTCATCAACGCAGGTGACGGCGGACATTTGCATCCCACACAGACCTTGACAGACATTGTCACGCTTTCCTATGAAAAAGGCACATTAGAGGGCTTGACCATCGGTCTTTGCGGCGATATGAAGAACGGCCGCACCGTGCATTCTCTGATTAAAACGCTGTCGAAATACAAAGGCAACCGTTTCATTATGATTTCCACGCCCGAATTACAGCTGCCGCAGTATATGCTGGATATTTTGGAAGAAAGCGGCTGTACGTACAGCTTTTCGGACAGTCTGGAAAAATCCATCGGGGAATTAGATGTGCTGTATATGACGCGGATTCAGCAGGAACGGTTTCGTTCCCCGGAGGAATACGAAGCGCAAAAAGGCATATACGTATTGGATGCCAAAAAGATGGAGCTTGCCAAAAAGGATTTGGCGGTTTTGCATCCCCTGCCGCGCGTCGATGAAATCACCGTAGAAGTGGACGACGACCCGCGTGCAAAATACTTTGTGCAGGCGGAATACGGTATGTATGCGCGTATGGCGCTGATTATTAAAATGCTCTCGAAGCGCGAGCCGAAGCCTGCACTGTCACTGCAGAACGATACGGCGCACAGTTGTAAAAACCCGCGCTGTGTAACCAATACCGAAAGCTATGTGCCGCATCTGTTCTATCAAAAGGGAGGCAAGACGGTCTGCAAATACTGCGACAGTCTGACAGACGAATGAAGGCGTTGATATTTTACGGTTCGCCGAAGCGCAACGGTCATACCGCGCAGCTTTGCTCCGCTTTCCTCAAGGGGCTTTCCAAGTCTTATGAGGTGGAAATCGTGCGGCTGTTTGAGCTGATGCCGACGCCATGCAATGACTGCGGCTACTGCAAGGCTTCTGACGGCTGTTCCAAAAAAGACTTGGAGCAAGTGATGCGCAGTTTTTTTGAAGCGGATTTGGTGATTGTGGCAAGTCCTGTTTATCTGCTCTCCTACCCTGCACCCTTGAAAGCTTTATTCGACCGCTTTCAGCGTTTCTATTCGGCGCGGTTTCGGCGCGGGATCTTAAAGCCCGTAGCAAAACCGAAAAAATCCGTTTTGCTTTTGACCGCAGGGTCTGACGGCGCAGAAGCCAAAGAAATCATCGAAAGGCAAACGAAACGTGCATTCTCCGTGATGAACACGGCGGTTATTGCCACGATTCTTGCAGATAATACAGATACCGAGCCTGTCCCTCAAACCGTTCTACAGCGGGCATTTTCACTTGCAAAATCTTTATAATCATAGGAGTTGTTTTTATGGCAATTACAGAAGTTACGTTTCAAAATTATCAGACAGAGGTTTCACAAAGCGATGTTCCTGTTTTGCTTGATTTTTACGCGGAATGGTGCGGTCCTTGCAAAATGCTGCACCCGGAATTAGAGACATTCGCCGAAGAGACAACCGATATTAAAGTTTGCCAAATCAATGTGGACAATGCACAGGAATTGGCACAGCTGTTCGGGATTCTTTCCATTCCGACGCTGGTGCTCATCAAAGGCGGGCAGGAAGCCGCAAGACGCGTCGGCGGCTGTGAGAAAGCGGATATTGACGCATTTGTACGCGGGAATGTGTAATCATTTGTAAAGAAAGATATGTATATAGAAAAACAGCTGGAGCGGAGTTGCTTCGGCTGTTTTTTATGTATAGGGAACAACCTATGTGTCGGTTCCTGCATTCATTATATAAGTAAATTTGGTGCACGCGTAGGGACGGACGTCCCGTCCGCCTTTGGTTTGTGCAGATTTATCGGGCATGCAATGCGTCCCTACGGGTGTAGGGAACGACCTCTGTGTCGTTCCGTAAGGTTTTGGCAGGTTTTGACATTTGCTCGGGCGGGCGTGGAAACCCGCCCCTACAAGGGTTGCGTATCACCGTTCAGTTTTTGCAAAAGCCGACCGTCGGGCGATTCGTGAATCGCCCCTACGGGGGTGCGCGTTGTTTTATACATCGTAGGGACAGCCCTTGCGGCTGTCCGCATTTTTCATCTGCGGGTCGCCGAGGTCGTCGACCCCTACAATTGGTGGCAACCGTTTGGTTTTCGCGGATTTACAAGGTTGCTCCGGTCGGCGTAGGGCGGGGGCTTGCTCCCGCCGTTTCGGTTTTTGCAAAATCTAACCGTGCTCGGGCGGATGTGGGCATCCGCCCCTACGGGGTTGCGGTTCGCCGTTAGGTTTGTGTAGATTTTCGCGGAATGACAAAAAACAGTACGGCAAAAAAAGTGCCCCCGAAAGTCCGTTTAAACTTTTGGGGGCTTAGCATTATATGTATTGCAATTATTTCTTCTGCGGGCCGTTGTAGCCTTTTTCTTCCTGGAATGCGGCAATCTTGTCGATTACGCCGAGGAGCACATCAAAGCCATCGCCGACGGTTTCCAGCTCAAAGCGTTCGGGCATATCGCGCCAAGTGTGATAATAATAGGTCAGCACCGGGTTCTGCGCCGCGAAGGTAACGGATTTCACGCCTGCTTTGGTCATCGGGGTGCTGTCACAGCCGCCGACAGGATTGTGAATACAGCCGTTCGTTTTGCTTTCAATACCCATTTCGTTAAAGGTGTCTTTAAACATCTTTTCCATATCGGTATCAAAGCGTGTGAACTGCCAATCGTCTTTAATAACGACCTCGAAATACTCTTTATCCGCAACGGAGTCAATGTTAATGTTCCAAGCGTTCTTGAGCATATCGTCATTTTTATGCTCAGCGGCAAACGCCATAGAACCGCGCAGACCCGCTTCCTCAGAACCGCAGTTAAAATCAATGATACGGCAGTTTTTAGGCATTTTGTCGGGATTCTCTTTGAAATACTTCGTAACCGCATAGCTCAGCGCACAGCCTGTGGCGTTATCCATTGCGCCGCGGGAAGCATTTTCTTCATTCGGGTCGTTCCACATAATGACAAAGCAGCTGCCGATGGCGGTAACAAGGGGCAGGAAATTCATCGCAAACAGGAAATCTTTCGTTGCATCGGCATCGGCAACCATATATGCCCACTCCGCCTCAAAGCGCAAACCTGTCAAAATCACGGACATAGCAATCGAAACACCAATCAGGAAAAACACGCAAATTGCGCCGAAGCCAACCTTGCCGTAAGTAGCGAGAATGCCGAGAATCGGCTTATCACGGTATTTATACGCGTGCTCGGAATGCCGCCAAGTCCAGCTGGTATCGGTATGCCCCGAAAGGATGATGGTGTAATCATATTTGCCGTCTTCGGGAAGCAACTCACCGTATGTATTCTGCGAAATCTTCTGACGGAAGAACATATCAAACCAAGGCTTATAAAGAAACACGCCTAAAATCAGCCATGCAACAACCGCGATACCTGCAAGTGCCATACCGTACCAAATTGTAGAAAAGGAAAGTGCGAAATACACAAGTCCGCTCATCACAAGACCGAACCAACCCGCATACGGAATGCCGCCGATGGACGAACGCGGCGAAACCGCAAATTCCTCGGTCTTCGGCTCAATGCCCAATTCGCGAAGCTTGTCGCCCATATAGTGTGCAAACTTGCGCTCCCCTTCGGAGCCCGGCAAACGGGACCCGACCTTATATGCCGCGTCTTTTACGATATCATAAGCGACCTCGGCATATTTTCTGCTTTCTTCTTTCATAATTTTCCTCCAAATCTCTCTTTTGCGCGATTTGCCGCCGCAAATAAATAACACTCTTAATCATATTGCATTTCGGAGTTAAAATCAAGTATTTTTTCCGCTTTTTCCCTGTTTTTTTGCAGTGGTGTATAATTTTGAAATGCAAAACTTCTTAAAAGTGCATCAATTTTGCACAGTTCTTGGCATTTTTTAAACAAAGTTTTGCAATCTATTGTAATCGCCTGCGAATTTGTGCTATAATATTAAAAAATAATTTATCTTGGGGGAATTTTTTATGCAATATATGAGCAAAAAGGAGCGATATTCTTTTTATGCCGGATTGTCAGGGCAAAATCTTGTCTATTCCTTTATCGGCGCATCGTTTTTTACATACTTTATGACCGATATTGCGATGTTTCCCGCCGCTGTGGTCACCGTTTTGCTGATTGCCATGAAAGTATGGGACGGCGTCAACGACCCGATTATCGGCGCGATGGTTGACCGCCACCGCTTTAAAAACGGTGAAAAGCTGCGGCCTTTTTTACGCTATACCCCCCTGCCCGTCGGCATTACGACGGTTTTGGTTTTCATTGTTTTCTCTACAAGAGAGGACCTTTTGTGGCTGCGCGTTTCCTATTTCGTGATTATGTATATCGCGTGGGATTTAGTTTACACATTACAGGATGTTTCGATTTGGGGCATTACTGCGATGGTCTCCCCGAACGGTGATGAACGTGATTCCTTTGTGAAATGGGCACGCACCATCGGTTCAGTCGTGTACAGCGTATTCAGTATGGGGATTCCGATGGTTTTGGAGATGATTGCAAAAGCCACCGGCAGCAGTATGGCACTGATGACGATTGTGTTTGCGATTATCTTTGGTTTGGGCGGTGCTATGCTCAGCTACCGCACCTATTACGCGCAGGAGCGTATCCGCGTCAACCCCCAAAAACAGCAAACCTCTTTGCTGGAATGCTTTTCGTTGCTTTTCAAAAATAAAATGCTGATGCTCGTCACCCTGTCCAATCTGCTCGGTGCGGTCGGCTTCGGCAGTCAGTTGGTGACCTATTTCTTCAAATACAAAATCCCTGCGGATTTCTTGGGCGCAGGCAGTTTTATCGGCGCACTCGGGCTTACGACCATCTACGCCGCAATTACAGGCGCACCCGGATTTCTCGGTATGCTGTTTGCCGACAAAATGAAAAAGATTTTTAAATCTTATGTCAATGCGATTATCTTTATGCAAAGCTGTAATATCGTTGTGCGTGTGATTGCCTACTTTATCGGCTATAACGGCGTGGGTCTGTGGATTGGTCTGGGACTTATCGGCATCGGCTGTATACCTTTGGGCGCGGCTTCGATTGCGCAAACCTCGATTTTCTGTGACAGCATCGATTATATGGAATGGAAAACGGGTCAGCGTATGGAGGGCGTCACCTTCTCTATGCAGACCTTCTTCACAAAGATTTCCAGCGGCGTTACGGCAGGTCTTGCCACACTTGCACTGTATTTGATGGATTACAAAGCGATTGACGACAGTGTCGGCGTATTTGTCGGCACACAGTCCGCCGCGTTTGAAGCCTGGATTTGGCCGCTTGTGATGCTCACCCCCGCGCTTGCAAGCCTGTTGAGTATTATTCCTTTGCTGTTCATTCATTACACACCCGAACAGCGCGCACAGGTTGAAAAGGACTTGCAGGAACGCCGCGCGGCGGCAGGGATTGCCGTAGAATAAATTTATAAAAACAGTCTCAAGGTTTAACAAATCCCTCCTGTCGAATTGGACAGGAGGGATTTTGCATTTCTACGCTTTCTTTTTGCGGCGTTTGGGGAGTGCGGTCAGCGGTTCTAAGATGTTCACGACCGCTTGCAGCTGTTCGGCATTGTCCGCATCCAAAATATAATGCGGTTTTGCACCGTCATACGGTACACCGAGTTCGTTTTCGGAGAGAAGCGCTCGAAGCACCTCTAACCGCTTTGCATACACGGTGTTATCACAAAGCAACAAAAGCGGCTTATCGTTGACATAGACCATATAGTCCCCGAACATTTTGCGATATCGCACGCCGCCGCAGGGCGCAACTTGCTCGCAAACGTATTCGACAAATTCAAGATTGGAAGCCATTTTTTCGGTTTTCCTTCTTTTAGATTACTGAATCTCGGAAAGCTTGACGGGACGGTGCTCTTCGACGCTCTTTTTCGCCGCAAGACCGATTTTTACAGACTGCAATCCTGCGTGAATGCCGACAGGCACTTCGGTGTTGTTTTCGCAGGCGTTGACAAACTGCCGCATTTCTTCGGAGAAGGATTCCATATAGCGCTCTAAGAAGAAGAACAGCGGTTTTTCACCGGTCACGCCGTTTTCGTCGGCAATGACAGCGGACGAAAGTGTATCATTTGCCGTGGCAACCATACCTTTTGAGCCGAACAGCTCTGCGCGCTGGTCATAACCGTATGCCGCGCGGCGGGAATTGTCAATCACTGCCAATGCGCCGTTTGCCATTTTCATCGTGATGATTGCGGTATCCACGTCACCCTGTTCGCCGATAGCGGGGTCAACCAACACGGCGGAGTTGACATACAGCTCCTCAACATCGCTATTTGTTAAGAAGCACGCCATATCAAAATCGTGAATGGTCATATCGAGGAAAATGCCGCCCGACACTTTGATATATGCGGGATTGGGCGGTTCGGGGTCGCGGGACGTGATTTTCAGAATATGTGCTTCGCCGATTTTGCCAGCGTCATACGCTTTGCGGACAGCGGCAAAGTTGTGGTCAAAACGGCGGTTAAAGCCGACCTGAAATTTCACCTCGGGATGTTTTGCGAGTGCATCTGCGACTGCCTGAATTTTCGCAACGGAATGGTCAACGGGCTTTTCACAGAACACATGCTTGCCCGCTTCAATCGCTTCAATCGAAATTGCCGCGTGCGTGTCGGTCGAGGAGCATACCAAAACCGCGTCGATTTCGGGGTCTGCAAGGATTTCTTTATAATCCTTATAAATTTTTTCGACGCCGAAGCTTTCAATGAAAGCCTTGGTCTCGTCATTCATAAACGGGTCAGCCATTGCTTTGACAGCCGCATTTTTCACATGATAGGAAATAGATTCCAAATGCACCTTACCGATGCGCCCCGCACCGATGATACCGATGTTTAACATAGTTTTCCTCCAATTAAATTGTGCCGTCCCATGTAGAGACGTTGGTGGTGGTTTTTTCTTCTTCGTCAAACCAGTGGGTGGTTACGGCTTTGCTCTCTGTATAGAAGCGGTATGCATCCTTGCCGAGACAGTGCAAATCGCCGAAGAAGGACTGCTTATGACCTGAGAACGGGAAGAAGCCGACCGGTACGGGGATGCCGACGTTGATGCCGACCTGTCCGCCGTCGGTATGTCGCGCAAATTCGCGCGCGAAATAACCGCTTTGGGTGTAAATGACCGAGCCGTTTGCATACGGGTTTTCGTTCATCATACGAAGCCCTTCGTTGAAGTCCTTGCAGCGCTTAATGCAAAGTACGGGGCCGAACACCTCATCTCTGCCGATGGTCATCTCATCGGTGACCTTATCAAAAATGGTCGGACCGACGAAGTAGCCGTTCTCATAGCCTTCAACTACGCAGTTTCTGCCGTCGAGCACCAATTCCGCACCCTCTGCGACGCCCTTGTCGATGTCGGCAAGGACTTCTTTATAATGCTTTTCATAGGTAATCGGGCCGAGCTTTGAGGTCTTATCCCAAGACGGACCTACCTTGATTTGCTGTGCCTGTTTTTTGAGCTCTGCAACAAATTTGTCGGCAATCGCTTCCTCAACCACACAGCAGGAAAGTGCCATACAACGCTGACCCGCACAGCCGTATGCAGAGTTGATGACGCCCGCAACGGTTCTTTCCAATGCCGCGTCCGCCATAACGAGCGCGTGGTTTTTCGCCTGGCAAAGTGCCTGACAGCGTTTGCCTGCCGCCGCCGCACGCTGATAGATTTTCAAGCCGACCGGTGTAGAACCGACAAAGGTAATGCCCTTGACATCGGGATGGTCGAGAATGGTATTGATTTCATTTCTGGAGCAGGTCACCACATTGATAACGCCGTCGGGCACGCCCGCTTCCTTATAAATCTTTGCGAACAGCATTGCGGTTTTCGGTGTAAGGGAAGCCGCTTTCAACACCATCGTGTTGCCGCACGCAATGCAGGTCGGCGCCATCCAGCCGAACGGAATCATCGCGGGGAAGTTTACGGGAACAATGCCCGCAAACACGCCGAGCGGTTCACGGTATTTCACGGTGTCATAGCCGCGCGAAGCATCCATCAAGCTTTCGCCCATCATTAAAGACGGGACTTGTGTCGCAAGCTCTGTCCCCTCTTTTGCCTTGAGGACGTCGCCCTCTGCTTCGCCCCACACCTTGCCGTTTTCGCAGGCAACAGACATAGTGAGCTCTTCCATATGCTCCATAATCAGTTCACGGATTTTGTACATAATCTGTGCGCGTTTAATTGCGGGCACAGCGCGCCAGCCGGGATATGCCGCCTTTGCCGCCGCAATCGCTTCGAGGACTTCGTCCTCTGTACAGCACGGTGCCTGCCCTGTGACTTCGCCTGTGCTCGGATTGTGCAGGTCATACCAAGTATCCGCTTTGGAATCCTTGAACTGACCGTTTACAAAATACTGTAATTTTTCAACTGCCATTTTATTTGCTCCTTTGTGGTTTTTAAGCGGCGGGAGCAAGCCCCCGCCCTACACCGCTTTGACTTCGCGAATTGCAAAGCAACTCCCTCCGCCACGCCTGCGGCGTGACACTTCCCTCGAAGAGGGAGGCATATTTGGTATTTAAAAAGAATTAAAGCCCCGAAACCTCGTTGATGTATTTTCTCGCTTTGATTGCGTACTCGAGCGGATTTGCTTTCGCGGGGTCTTGCTCGGCTTCTACAAGAACGTAGCCCTCGTAGCCGACCTCTTCCAGCACGTCGAAAATCGGTTTAAAATCGAGTGCGCCGTCGCCGGGGACGGTAAATGTGCCCATACGAACGCCGTCCAAGAAGCTCAGATTCTCTTCCTTAACCTTTGCAATCACCTCAGGACGGATGTCTTTTAAGTGGACGTGACGCACGCGGTTGGCATATTTTTTGAGTACCGCCATATAGTCTTCGCCGCAGTACGCGAGATGACCCGAATCAAACAGCAGACCGAACAGCTCGGGGTCTGTGTTTTCCATCATACGGTCGATTTCTGCCGCAGTCTGCACGACTGTGCCCATATGATGATGGAAGCAAAGCTGAATCCCCATATCCTTTGCTACCTTGCCGAGCTTGTTAAGCCCCGTGCAAAGCAGTTCCCATTCGCCGTCATTCATCACATATTTGTCGCGGAAAATGGATTTGTCCGTACCCTGAATGGAATGCCCCTGTTCGGATACGCCGACCACCTTCGCGCCCATTTCCTTTAAAAACGTAATGTGGCGGATGAAATCACGTTCGGTTTCCTCATACGGTTTTGTCGTTAAAAAGGTGGAGAACCACGCATTGCAAATCTGCATACCGCGAAGCTCTAACGCTTTTTTCAGTACGACCGCATCTTTCGGATATTTGTTGCCGATTTCACAGCCTGTAAAGCCCGCAAGAGCCATTTCCGAAACGCACTGCTCAAAGGTGTTTTCTGCACCGAGGTCGGGCATATCGTCATTTGTCCAGGCAATCGGCGCAATACCAAGCTTCACCTTGCTTTTGTCTAACATCAATATTTCCTCGCTTTCTCTAAGTTCGCTTTTTTATTTTCGTAAGCCGCTTTAACAGCTTCATTTTGCGATGTACTTGCCACGCCGACGTGCCACCATGCACCGTAACCGTCGGTCATCGACTTCGGCAGAACCTTAATATCAATCAGTGTAGACACCGTTTGCTTTTGGCTGTCGAGCAATGCAAATTCCAATTCTTCCATTGTTTTGGCGGTATAGGTTTTGACACCGTAGCCGCTCGCCGCCTTGGCAAAGTCAATCGGCACAAGGTCGCCGAGCAAATCGCCGTTTGCGTCGCGGAACCGAAATTCCGTTGCAAGATTGCCGATGCCGTTAGACATTTCCAAATTGTTGATACAGCCAAAGCCGCTGTTGTCAAAGAGCAGAACATTGATTTTCTTATGCTCCTGCACGCTGGTTACAAGCTCAGAGTGGAGCATCAGATAACTGCCGTCGCCGCACATGGCATAAACTTCTTTTTCGGGGTCGGCAAGCTTTGAACCGAACGCCCCCGCAATCTCATACCCCATACAGGAATAGCCGTACTCCATATTGTAAGAATAACGGCTGTCCGAAGTCCACATACGCTGTAAATCGCCCGGAAGCGAGCCTGCCGCACCGACGCAAACCGCATCTGCGGGAATCAGCTCACGCACCTTTGCGACTGCCGCCGTCTGCGTCAGTCTGCCGCCGATTTTCTCTACGAACTCAGGAATCGTGCGCTCGTCGCGCGCCGCAATCAGGGGCTTAAAGCTTTCGTCGTATGTATAGTCGGCAAGGAACTGCATTTCCTTTGCCCAGCCGTCGCGTGCAGTCTTGATTTCATTGGTATACACCGAGCGGTAATTGTTTTCTTTCAAAACGGCGGAAAGTGCCTCCAAACCTAATTTTGCATCGGCGACCAGCTTCACTGCGCCAAGCTTATAGGCATCAAAGCGGGATGTATTGATTGTCAAAACCTTGGCATCCGCACGGAACAGAGATTTCGAACCCGTGGTGAAATCGGAGAAACGCGTACCCACGCCGAGAATAACGTCCGCTTGCTTTGCGATTTCGTTGCCTGCGGAGTTACCTGTAACGCCTACGCCGCCGAGGTTATATTCGTTGCTCGAGAGACACGCGGTTTTGCCGCTCTGGGTTTCGGCAAACGGAATGTTAAAATCTTTGCAGAACTGTTCGAGTGTTTCACCTGCTTCGGAGTACCGCACGCCGCCGCCGCAAATGACAAGCGGTTTGGTCGCTGTCAAAAGGATTTCGGCGATATCCGCAACCTCTTCGGGCGCGGGGGCTGTGCGTGTAATTCTGTGCACGCGCTTTTGCAGAAATTCCTCAGGGAAATCGTAGCTCTCGCCCTCGACATCCTGCGGCATAGAAATGCAGACCGCGCCTGTTTCGGCGGTATCGGTCAGCACGCGCATCGCGTTAAGCATTGCGCTCATCAGCTGTTCAGGGCGCGCGATTCTGTCCCAATAGCGGCAAACGGCTTTATAAGCATCGTTTGTGGTAATGGAGAGCGACTGCACCTGTTCAAACTGCTGTAAAACGGGGTCTGGCTGACGGGTCGAGAATGCATCCGCCGGGAACAGCAAAAGCGGCACGTGATTGACGGTTGCCGTTGCCGCCGCCGTCACCATATTCGCCGCGCCGGGGCCGATGGAGGAAGAACAGGCGATAATTTTGCGGCGGTTATGCTGCTTCGCGAATGCCGTTGCCGCGTGCGCCATACCCTGCTCATTTTTGCCCTGATACACCGTAAGACCGCCGCGGTCGGAATCCAGTGCCTCGCCGAGTCCGCAGACGATGCCGTGCCCGAAAATGGTAAAAATACCGTCCACAAATTTGGTTTCTTTGCCGTCGAACGACACATACTGATTGTCTAAAAATTTGACAAGTGCCTGCGCCGTGGTCATATATGCCATAGATATGCCTCCTTATTTCTCGTCTAACAGCCACTTGTGGTCGGGGTCGTCGATGCGCGTTTTGCGCCACGGGTCGCCGTCCAAATGGCGAATCATCCAAACATAATACATCGAATAGCCGGGCGCCGCCACCTGCTGGTGCGTTTTCATCGGGGTGATAGACAATGCGCCGCCGTTTGCAATCTTATAGCAATCGTCGCCGTTAAAGCCCACGCCGAAGCCCTGCGGTTTATCAAATTCATAATAGTAAAGCTCGGGTTGAGGATGGTAGTGCGGCGGGTAACTTGACCAGCACCCGGGCTTATGGAACACCTCGCCCAAAACCATATTGGAATACGGTGCATTTTCATAATCGAACACCGTTAAGACCTGTCTGTGCGCCGTGCCGTTCCACTGCGCTTTGCCAAATTCCTGTAAAGTGCAGGTTTCAGGCGTATACCAAACCGTATCGAAATCATTCGCATTGTCGGTCTGCTGCACAAGAATCCGTGCATCGGTTTTCGCCGTTACTGTGACGGCTTTTTTGTGCGGAAAATGCACACAGTAGGGCTTGTCGAGAAACGGACTGCGGCGCGCGGCGGTTTCGGTTCTGCCCGAAAACAGATATTCTACCTCACCTTGCAGCAGCAGAATCGCGGTTTCGTTTTTGGCACTGCAAACGGTGACGGATTCGCCTGCTTTGAGCTGTTTTACCTTAATGGTCATCAGCATATCGGCATTTTTGCCGCCCATTTCGCAGAGAATTTTTTCGTTGTTTTCATTGAAAACAGGAGTTTCGTACATGGTATCACCTTTTATTCTGTAGATTTATCGTTATAAACTGTGCCCGACAGCAAACAAATCTCTTTGACACAGCGTTCATATTTTCTGATATCGGAAAATATGCAATCGCCGAACATAGCGGGAATCAGCACCTCGCCCCGATTCAAGTCCACGGCAATGTTCAAAATCCCCTCCACGCGGCGCATAGTTTCCGCCGCATTACGGCTTAAAAATCCGTGCAATTCAGCATTACAGGCATCTGTCAAAATCAAATTCAATCGAACGGCTTTGACTGCTTCAAATTTGGAAATTTCAGGCTTAATTGCAAAAGCCTTGTTGATTTTCTTATTCAAACGGCTTTTCGCACGGTCAAATTCCGTTTTTGAAAAATCGGAAAAATAAACGGTTAAAGCACGAACATGCAAATTTTTTCTGAAAAAGAAAACGGCTTCGTTTTCGGAATAAATTTTGCTGTTTTGCACATACGGCAGTTCTCCGAGTTTTTCGAATACGGTTTCTTTCGGCAACGGCGTATTTAGAGTTAAAACATAAGGATGACAATCTTCTATGCGGCGCATCCTTTTGTTATACAATACGAGAAGCACGATTGCAACGGCAATCAAAATGATAAAAGCAATACACCCAGGCCATTGCTTACCGATCCCGAAAAGGATTGCCGCAACGGAAAAACCGCCGATACACAGCAAAAGAGTCGCTTCAAAAAGGCAGAACCGCTTCATTTTCCGAAGTCGGTCGAAATAAGTTTTTCCCATCGTGGAACTCCTATTGTGTAAAAATCAAACCGTATAAAAATAAACCTGATACGGTTCGTTCTCATCAACATGAACAGTAACTGTTTTCTTTTTCTGTTCTCCGGGTTGCAAAGTTCCGACATCAATCACATCCCGCAGAACAAAAGTATCATCAAATTTGCTTACGCTGAAAGCAAGCCGTCCCTCGATGGGATCATTAAATATTGGGTTATTGTATTCGTTATTGGCAATTTCCGCCCAAACATCTAAAAGATATCCACCATTCGGGTCTTCTCGCAGATTTCCCGCTCCCCTGCTAACAATATAAAGTCCCCCTGTATCAGCTGGGGCAGGAATCGGACCGTAAATCAATGTCTGAATCCGAGTCACCTGCGAGGATTTTTTTGGGGTGGTTGTTTCCGCCTTTGGTTTATCTTTCTTTTTTTCCGTTGTGACGGGTGGTTTTTGTGTAGTCGGCTCCTCTGTTGTCGGTGCGGATGTGCTCTCAGAAGTTTCTTCCGTAGAGCTTTCGGATAACGAAGAAAGTGCGAGTCTAGACTCTTCCATAGATATGCGCTCATATTCCTGCTTCTGTGCACGCTTGCGTACCGTTGTCACTGTAATCACAACAGAAACAAGGACAATTATGCAGGCGATGGCTACAGCTATAATCACTTTTTGCTTTTGGGACAGCTTTTTCATATAAATCCCCTTTACATATATCCGCATATGCAGATTTTTAATTTCGGCGGGCGATTCGTGAATCGCCCCTACGGGGTTTGTGCATCTCCGCTTGATTGTTCTGATTTTGCGGGCGAACACAGTTCGCCCCTACGGGTTGCGATTCGCCATTTGGGTTGTGCAAAATCCAACCGTGCTCGGGCGGGCGTGGATTTTCTCCGAAAACAGGCACCCTTTTGTCTGCTTCGCAGACATTTCCCCTATCAGGGGAATAACCCGCCCCTACGGATTGTGGTTCGCCGTTGGGTTTGCGCGAAATCCACCCCTGCTCGGGTCGCCGAGTCGTCGACCCCTACGATTTGCGGGACGCCCGAAGCACGTATGTAATTTTGTGCGGATTTTTCGCAGAACAAGACGTGGCTGCCGACGGCATATACGGATATTCCGAGGCGGACACAACGCAGTTCTGCGGAAAATCAGTCAAAACTTTCACTTGCATAATTTTTTCAGAGTGCGTGCACCGTGTATTTTTCGACGCCCGACGCGTATCGGGATACGCAAGTGGCAGAGAAAAATGCGCGGGGTGCGTGCTATGGAGAAATTATGCGCGGGCGACCATTTCGCCGTATTCTTCCTTTTCTTTGCGGATGAACTCCTTCACGGCTTCGACGGTGGGCATATCCTGCGAGCAAGCGTGACTGGCAACGAGCATCGCGGCAGAAGCTGAACCAAATTCCAAAGCGTCCATCATTTCATAGCCTTCAAAAAGACCGTAGAGGAACGCGGAAGCGTAGCCGTCGCCGCCGCCGAAGGATTTCAG
Organism: Bacillota bacterium; assembly: GCA_021769885.1. Lineage (GTDB taxonomy): Bacteria > Bacillota > Clostridia > Oscillospirales > Acutalibacteraceae > Fimenecus. Next base: position 97,494 of record JAETSA010000002.1, read on the forward strand.
AAGCTTTACGGGGAAGGGCTTAATGGAATAGCTTTCGCCGTCGTTGGTATAAGCAGTCGAGCCCTCTTTGCCGTGCTTGATAATGACGATTTTTGCGTTATAGCTGTGCCACAGTGCGGCGGTTTCTTTGTCGGTCAGACCGCTTTGCATCAGGCTTTCGGTCAAATCGTATTCCTCACGCGAGCCGAGGATGACATCTGCCTCCTTGGCGACTGCGGAATAATAAATCGCAATTTCATCGGCGTTTTTCCAATTGTAAGCGCGATAGTCGATGTCAAAAATAATCGGCACTTGATTGCGTTTGGCAAGTGCAACGGCTTTGAGTGCCGCCTCGCGCGAGGGGCTTTCGGCGAGTGCCGTGCCCGAAATCAACAGAGCTTTGGTTTGTTTGATGTACTCCTCATCAATATTGGATACGTCCAGTTTTAAATCCGCCGCATCGTTGCGGTACATTAAAATGGAGCTTTCGGTTTTGGATTTGATTTCGGTAAAGGTCAGACCGATTTTTTCGCCGTTTTGGCAACGCGTGATGTGCGAGGTATCAATTCCCTCATTTTGGAAGAAATCCGTCACGAATGTGCCGAGCTGATCGTCGGAAACACGCGCAAAAAAGCCGATTTTCTTGCCCAAACGCGCAAGGCCCACCGCGATATTGGCGGGCGAACCGCCGAGATACCGCTTAAAGGTCGTGCTTTCGTTTAAGGGGCAATAGTAATCGACCGGATTGAAGTCTACGGCGACTCTGCCCAAGAGAATCAAGTCGTAAGGTTTGGTTTGGTCAAATTGAATGTATTGCATTAAGGGTTGCTCCTTTAATAATAATTCATTTTTGCGAACAGGGACGGAAAGCTTTACTTTTGCGTGCGGTTCTCCGTCAGATTGTTCTGATTTCGGCGGAACGCCGAGTAGGGGCGAACTGCGTTCGCCCACGGGCGGGCATGGAAACCCGCCCCTACGGGGATGTATTATCGGTCGTTCCCTACGGCTTTTGCGTGGGCACTCTCCCCCTCTAATAGGGAGCAGAAAAGGTTGAAATTCGCTACTGCATATTGAAAATTTCAATATGTTTCTTCACATTTTGATAGACGCCCTCAACCTCGCAGGAGGAAAGCTCGAAGTAGTTCGGTTTCCCTTCTTTATTGTCGCAATAGGCTTTGGCGTAAGAAGCGAGGGCATCAAAAGAAGCCGTCGCAATATTGATTTTCCGCACACCCAACGTGATACAGCGGCGGAACATTTCGGGGGTGATGCCTGTGCCGCCGTGGAGCACCAACGGTGTTTTGACGGCGTTGTGAATCTCCTCTAACACATCGAAGCGCAGTTCGGGCAGTTTCGGATAATTGCCGTGTGCATTACCGATAGCAACCGCCAATGCATCCACACCCGTTTCGTCGCAGAAGTGAATTGCATCCGCAGGATTGGTGCACAGAATTTCGTGTGCTTTCCCCTCACCCTCATTGCCGCCGACCACACCGAGCTCGGCTTCCACCGTCGCGTCGTAATCGCTCGCGAGATTCACCACATTTTTCACGGTAGCAATGTTTTCCGCAAGCGGCATTTGCGAGCCGTCAAACATCACGGAAGTAAACCCGATATCCAGCGCCTTTGCGACAGTTTCGGTACGCAATCCGTGGTCGAGGTGCACCGCAATATCCACCGACGCGTTCTCCGCCGCCGCAATCATCATCGGACCGATGATTTCTAAGGGAGCATACGGCAAACGCACCTCGGCAATTTGCAAAATAATCGGCGTATTCGCCTCTTGCGCCGCCTTTACTGCGCCCAAAATCATTTCCATATTGCCGACGGAAAATGCGCCGACGGCAATCTTTTTTTCTTCCGCTCTGTCGAGCAAGTCTTTCATTGCAACCAGTGCCATTTTAAAGCTGCACGCCTTTCTCGAATACAGATGCATACAAAATCCGCCGCCTGAAACCGCATTCGGTTCCATACACGCTACCTCATAAAACACCCATATTAAACTTTATATATTTATAGCACTTTTGGCAAGGTTTTTCAATGGGCGTTCCGTTAAAATTATCGCACAAGAAACTGTGAAAAATCACAAGAAAATCTTGAAAAAGTCCTTATTCTGTTCGTCGAATTTTGACACATCTGCAAAACAAAAAGCAAGGTGCGTAAAACACCTTGCTTTTGTTAGGACTGCATTGCTTTTGCGGGCGGTTGTATTTGTTTTTCGTCCCGCGCGAAAAGGAGTTTTAGGAATATCGGCGTTACAATGGAGGAAATCAAAATGAGCAAAATAACGGGCGTAAAGTATGCGGAAGAAATGATACCGCAGGAAAGCCCTTTCTGCGCCACAATCAGCGCGACCTCGCCGCGCGTCATCATACCGACGCCGATTTTTAACGAATCGCCCCATTTAAAGCGGCACACGCGCGCCATAAGTGAACAGCCGATAATCTTGCACAGCAGTGCCACAAGCACGAAGCCGATTGCAAAAATGACCAAATCGCCTGAAATTGCATCCAGTGAGGTTTTCAGACCGATACTCGCGAAAAATACGGGTCCAAACAGCATATAGGAGCTGATATCCATTTTCTCGGCAATATATTCGGAATCGCGGATACTGCAAAGAATGATACCTGCGACATAGGCGCCTGTGATATCGGCAATGCCGAACAATCGCTCCGCCACAAACGCCATACCGAAGCAAAGCGCCAAGCCCGCAATCGGAATGCGGCGCGTGTGCGGCCAGCGCTTATCACACCAGCGGAACACCTTGTAGCAAATAAAGCCGAATACCAAAGAAGCCGCAAAGAACAGAAATGTTTTGAGCAGTACGGAGGCAGGGCTAACATCGCCGCCGTTTAAGCCGACTACAAAGGTCAGCACGATAATGCCGATGACATCGTCAATAATCGCCGCACTTAAAATGGTTGTGCCCAATTCCGATGAAAGCTTGCCGAGTTCCTTTAAGGTCTGCACGGTAATGCTGACAGAAGTCGCGGTCATAATTACGCCGATGAACACGGCACGGTAAAATTCGGGCGAGCCGAGCGGCGAAAAGCCGTAAATACACATATACAAAAGTGTGCCGCCGACAAGCGGTATAAACACACCTGCGCACGCAATCGCAAATGCTTTTAAGCCTGTTTTCAGAAGATCCTGCAGATTGGTTTGCAAACCTGCGGAAAACATCAAAAGCACCACGCCGATTTCCGCCATCTGCGCCAAGAAATCGCTTTGGTCTACAAGCCCCAGAACACTCGGTCCGATAACCAAACCTGCGATGATTTCACCGACCACCTGCGGTGCTTTCAGCTTGCGCGCGGCAATGCCGAACAGCTTTGCGGCAACAATAATGATACACAGACTTTTAAAAATTGCATATGGCTGCATAAAGTATTTCGCTTCCCTTTTTCATTTTCCTGCCACATTATACACGCCGAAAAGCACATTTGCAAACAATAAAAAAGAAACCTCTGTTTTCCACAAACAGAGGTTTTTGAGCGATTCGGTTTTGTGAAAAAGAGCGAAAAAAGTCACACCAAATAGTTGACGCAAATAATAATTACACCCAATACCGTAAGCACCGCGCCCGTAACGCGGTTGAGCGTTTTTGCAGAGGCTTTATTGGCAATTTTTGCGGCAACCTGCGCCCAAAGGAATGTAAATACCACGCAAAGCAACAGCACGAAGAGATTCGGTGCACCGCCAATCATAAAATGCGAAACAGAGCCTGTAAGCGCGGTAAACGCCATAATAAATACGCTTGTGCCGACAGCAGTTTTCAATTCATAGCCGAGCACGCTTGTTAAAATCAGAAGCATCATCATACCGCCGCCCGCGCCGACAAATCCGCATATGAAACCAATCAAGATACCGCAAAGGACGGACTGCACCGCACGTTTTTTCGGTGCGGTCGCCTGCATTTTTTCTTTGGTCGTCATAACGGGCTTGATTAAAAATTTGAGTCCTAAAAACAGCGTCATAAAATTGGAAAAGCCGCCCATTGTATGACTCGGTACAAGCTTTGCAACATAACTGCCGACCACGGTAAACAGCAGCACCGTGAGCATCATAATCAATCCGTTTTTGACATCCAGATTTTTATTTTTCTTATACGTATAAGCAGACACGGCACTTGCCAGCACATCGCTCGCCAAAGCGATACCGACTGCCGAATACGGCTCCATATGCAAACACGTAATCAGCAACGGGCTAATCACTGCCGCCGCAGAAAGTCCTGCGAAGCCTGTGCCCAAGCCTGCACCGCACCCTGCCAAAAAGCAAACCAATACGGTTATAAAGATTTCCATATATATCACCTGACACTCCGCATATGCATACGCATCTACACGGTTACCGGACGAACGGGAATGCCTTTTTCGGAAAGATATGCTTTTAAGTCCGCAATCGGAATTTCATTGAAATGAAACAGTGAGGCGGCAAGCACGGCATCCGCCTGACCGACGGTGAACGCATCGTAAAAATGCTCCAATGCGCCCGCACCGCCCGAAGCAATAACAGGGACATCCACCCGCTCGGAAACCGCTTTCGTCAGTGCCAAATCATACCCCTGCTTTTGCCCGTCACAGTCCATACTCGTTAAAAGAATCTCGCCTGCACCGCGGCGAACCGCTTCTTCTGCCCACGCGAGCGCATCGATTCCCGTCGGCAGTCTGCCGCCGTTTAAGTAAACTTCCCAACCGCCCTGTTCCGTACGTTTTGCGTCAATCGCGCACACTACGCACTGACTGCCGAATTTATACGCCGCGTCATTAATTAAATCGGGATTGCGCACAGCGGCAGAATTGACCGAAATTTTATCCGCACCTGCGCGCAGAAGCTCCTTAAAATCGTCGGTCGTTCGAATCCCGCCGCCGACGGTAAAGGGAATAAAAATCGAATCTGCCACACGCGAAACAATATCCAGCATTGTGCCCCTGCCCTCGTGCGTGGCGGTGATATCCAAAAGCACAAGCTCATCTGCGCCTTTTTTATCATAGGCAATCGCACACTCTACAGGGTCGCCCGCATCGCGCAGATTGACGAAGCTTACGCCTTTCACGACGCGTCCGTTTTTCACATCCAAACAGGGAATAATTCGTTTTGCGTACATCAGCGCACCCCTTTCTGCAATTCGGCAAAGTTGCGAAGAATCTGCAAGCCGACCGCGCCGCTTTTTTCGGGATGGAACTGCGTTGCATACAAATTTTTGCGGACATCCGCCGCCGAAGCGTCAAAGGTGATGCCGTATTCCGCAGTTGCCGCCACGTTTTCGCGGTTTTTGGCAGCCAAATAATAAGAATGCACAAAATACACATAAGCCCCGTTCGGCACACCGCGATAAAGCGGGCAATCGGGTGTAATTTCCAAAGAGTTCCAACCGATTTGCGGAATTTTTAAGCCGATTTCTTTCGGGAAGCGACGCACTTCGCCTTCCAATACGGAGAGCCCCGCAATGCCAACGCTTTCTTCGCTTTTCTCAAACAGCATTTGCAGTCCTAAGCAGATGCCCAAAAAAGGCGTATCGGAAAGCGCGGCGGCTTTCACGGTGTCTAAAAGTCCTGATTTTGCAAGACAATCCATTGCGTCGCCGAACGAGCCGACACCGGGCAAAATCACAGCGTCCGCCGCCTCAATTTCCGATTTGGAATCGGTAATCAAATTCTTTGCGCCGATAAAATCCAGTGCTTTCTGCACACTTTGCAGATTCCCTGCGCCGTAGTCAATTATTGCAATCATTATGTACTCCTGAAGTTTCAATATACTAGGTATTTTAGCACAAGAAAATGCGGTTTACAACAGCATTTCGGTGATTTCACGGAAATTTGATACAGTGTGCGCCGCCGCCTGTTTCAGCTCCGCGCGCCCCGACGATATAGCGAAAGAATGAAAGGTGCGAATCATAGATAAATCGTTTAAATTGTCCCCTGCAACCGAGAGGTCGTTCGCGGAAGCATCGAAATACTGCAAAACGGCGCGAAGTCCGCTGACTTTATCCGTATGCGGTGCGCAGACATCGGCATATACACCGTTTTGGTGCGCTGTGAACCACTCGGGAGCGGACGCATTCAGCAGGTCAACATAGTGCTGTGCGGTCCCCTCATCAGCAAAGCAAGTCGTCATTTCGTGAAAGCCGTCTGCTTCCGACAATTTTTCAACGGGCAAAACGGTTGCCGACGCATAAATCGACGGCACACCCATATCATACCACAAAAGCTCTTGAAACCGAGACGCGCTAAAAAATGCGCCGCCGCACTCCACTGTTTTTCGGTACAGCGGCAAAACACCTTCGCGCGGGATGCGGCGTTCGAAAAGGATATTGTTTTCGGCATCTAAAATCATACCGCCTGTACAGCAAATCAGGAAATCGTAGGTCACATTCTGCCGTTCGGTTTCATAGAGGGCGGTCGCGAGGTGTCTGCCCGTAACAATGCCGAATTTGTTGCCTGCGGCACGGAAACGGGCGATTGCGGCTTTATCTTCGGCAGAGACCGTACCGTTTCGGTAGAGTGTACCGTCAAAATCAGTTGCAAGGATTTGCATATGTATGCTCCTTTTCGGGTTGGTATTCTGCGTGTGGGTGAAGAAGTGCGGACGACGCAGAATGCATTTGATTCGCAAAGCGTAGGGACGGACATCCTTGTCCGTCCGCGGGCGAACGCAGTTCGCCCCTACGGGGTTGTGCACCACCATTCGGTTTGTGCGAAATCCAACCGTGCTCGGGGCGCCGAGTCGTCGCCCCCTACGGGGTTGTTATTTAATTGGGGCTTTTACAAGCAAAAGAAACCACATTCGTTTTCGGAACGTGGTTTCTTGTTTTTGTTACGGGTTCGGAGAATCGGAATCGCTTTCTGCTGTATCTTCGGACGGAGCATCCGTAGCGGCGGTATCGGGAGCTTCCGTGGGTTCTGCCGCTTCCCCGTTCGGGGCTTCGGCGGAATCTGCTTCTGCATCCTTTGCCGCAGGTTCGCCGTCTGCCGTTTCGGCTTTTTCCGTCTTCGGCGGTTCGCTCTTTTTCATCGGCGGCAGTTCTTTGCCTTCCATCAGCAGGTTAAACTCTTCTGCATCAATCTTTTCACGCTCGACCAATGCTGCGGCGACCGCGTGCAGCTTGTCGAGATGCGCACGCAGAATTTCCTCGGTGCGCTTGTATGCCGCGAGGATGATGCTTTCCACTTCCTTGTCAATCATAGAAGCGACTGCCTCGGAATAGTTACGCACGTGGTTATAATCCTTACCGATAAAGACCTCATCGTTATCCTTACCGAATGCAATCGGTCCGAGTTTTTCACTCATACCGTATTTGGTAACCATTTTGCGGGCAACCTCAGATGCGCGCTCAATATCGTTCGATGCGCCTGTGGAAATATCGTCAAAAATGATTTTTTCAGCCACTCTGCCGCCCAACAGCCCGACAATATCGTCCAGCATTCTGGAGCGCATCATATGCATTTCGTCTTTTTCGGGCTGATACATCGTAAAGCCGCCCGCCATACCGCGCGGAACGATGGAAATGTGCGTAACGGGGTCTTTGTGCTCCAAATAATACGAGGAAACCGCGTGGCCTGCCTCGTGATAGGCGGTGATTTTTTTGTCGCGCTCGGTGATGCGGTGCGATTTTTTCTCCGTACCGACAAGCACTTTCATCGTGGCTTCTTCGATTTCGGACATCGTGATGGCTTTTTTCTTTCTGCGTGCGGCAAGAAGCGCCGCCTCATTGAGCAGATTCTCGAGATCCGCACCCGTAAAGCCGACGGTTGCGCCCGCAATGTAAGAAAGCTCCACATCAGGCGCTAAGGGCTTGCCTTTGGCGTGCACCTTTAAAATATCTTCGCGTCCGCGCACATCGGGATAATTAACGGTGACCTGACGGTCAAAACGACCGGGACGCAAAAGCGCGGGGTCGAGAATATCGGGACGGTTGGTTGCGGCGATGACAATTACGCCCTCGTTTGCACCAAAGCCGTCCATTTCTACAAGTAACTGATTGAGCGTCTGCTCACGTTCGTCATGTCCGCCGCCCATACCTGCGCCTCTGTGGCGGCCGACGGCGTCAATTTCATCAATAAAGATAATCGACGGTGAATTTCGTTTTGCCTGGTCAAACAAATCGCGGACGCGCGACGCGCCGACACCGACATACATCTCGACGAAATCGGAACCCGAAATCGAGAAAAACGGAACATCCGCTTCGCCTGCAACCGCACGGGCAAGCAGGGTTTTACCTGTACCGGGAGGGCCGACAAGCAACACGCCCTTCGGGATTCTTGCACCCAAGGCGCTGAATGCCTGCGGGTCTTTGAGAAATTCGACGATTTCTTCCAATTCCTCTTTTTCTTCATCCGCCCCTGCAACGTCCTGAAAGGTGGTTTTGCGGTTGTCGTCGCCGCCTTTTTTGATACGTGCTTTGCCGAAAGACAAGGTGCGGTTATTTTCGTTTTGCATCTGCCCCATTTTACGGAACATAATGAACATCGTGATGCCGAGCAAGGCCATCAAGCCAATCGACGGCAACAGGCTGACCCACCAGGAGTTCGGCGAGCCGGATTTATAATCCGCGCGAATCGGCGCATCGGGATGTTCACGGTTATACTGCATTACCTGCTCGTGTACGTCCTCGACAAACAGGTTGACATTCGGCACGGTATATTCGTACTTTGTATCGTCCCCCGCGACCTTGTATTCCAACACGCCGCTGGTCAGATTGAGCATATACTCCGTGACCTCGTGATTTTCAAACTTTTGCACCATTTGGGAATAGTCCGTTTTGGCTTTGGTCTTTTGCCCTGCCACCACATACACCGCAACGCACAGCACAAGTGCCAACGGAATGGCGATGTAGGGCACAACGGCTTTCCAATCTATTTTTTTCAAAGGCCTTCACTCCTTATGTTGTTTCTGCTTATTCGCCGCCGTAAACGGACGGTTTTAAAATGCCGACATACGGCAGATTTCTGTATTTTTCGTCGTAATCGAGCCCATAACCGACCACAAACGCATCGGGAATCGTCGCGCCGACATAATCTGCTTTAATATCGGCGGTGCGGCGGTCGGGCTTGTCTAACAGTGTGCAGATGCGCACGCTTGCAGGTTTGCGGGTCAGCAGCAGTTCTTTTAAATAGCTCAGGGTTTTGCCGCTGTCTAAAATATCCTCCACAATTAAAAGGTCTGCACCCTCGACAACATTCGTGTCTAAATCCTTAATGATTTTGACGACGCCCGAGGATACCGTACCCGCGCCATAGCTGGAAACGGACATAAAATCGATATAACACGGAATGTCAATAGCACGCATTAAATCGCCCATAAACACGACCGAGCCTTTTAAAACACTGACCAAAATCAGCGGATGTGTGCTGTCACGGTAATCCGCGCAGATTTCACGGCCAATGCGCGAAACGATTTCCCGAAGGTCTTCTGCACTTAACAAAACGCGTTCCACATCAGCGGACATAGAATTTGCTTTACACATTAGTATTGCCCCCACAAAAGAAAGTTAGCACAAAAAATGTATCTGTTTCGTCATTCGGCACAGCGTTTGCCGAAGCACCTGCCCCGCCGAGCCACAAAAGCGCACCGTCCCCGCCGACGAGTATCGGCACGGCGTTGCGGGATTCAGGCGGGATTTTCATTTCGTTCATCCACTTTTTCAAAGATTTACTGACTGCGCGCTTTTGAAAGGTAAATCGGTCGCCGGCACGGCGGCTTCGGAGTGCGGCAGTGCCTTTTATTTTAGCACAATCGACTGCATTCGCCAATAGTTCTTTGTGAAGATTTTGTAAATCTTTTCGTGTATATTTTTGAATTTTTATGCGCCCTGCGGGCGTAGATACCTCCATCGGGCAGTCCCCAAAGCACAACGTCTGTGCCCATTCGGAAATCGAAGCTTCGCACGGAAATTCCAAAAGTCCCTGACGGGTGCGTACCGTCACGCCCGACGGCAGGGAAACACTGCCGTTTTTAAAAAGAAGCGCATATACGGACTCGATATGTGCCGCCGTACACATTACACCGACCTTTTCTTCTAAAATTGTCTGCAAAGCGCGGCAGGCAATCGCTTTCGGTGCGGATTTTAAAGGCTCTATCGGAATTGCATTTTTATTTTTGAAGCTCTGCACCAGCGAATGTGCCTGAAGCTCCAACACTTCGTTTTCGGCACGCAGACGTGCGGTCATTCCCGACACGCCTGTCAGAAGCGACGGATTGAGTGTCTTTAACACAGGCATTACCTCTAACCGAATGCGGTTTCGGCTGTACACGTCAGAAAAATTGGTTTCGTCGGTAACATACTCCAAATGATTTTCGGCACAATACTGCTCGACCTGCTCCCGTGAGCTGAACAGCAGGGGTCGGATAATATTTTCCCGCACGGGCGGAATGCCGCAAAGCCCGCGCAAGCCTGTACCGCGGGTCAAATTCAGCAATACGGTTTCTGCATTGTCATCCGCCGTGTGCGCTGTGGCAATCTTACCGCTTTCCCCCGCGACGCACCGAAAAGCTTCATAACGCAGTCTGCGCCCACATTCCTCTGTGCTTTCGTGAGTTTCACGGCTGATTTTCGGCACATCCATATACTCGACGGTCAGCGGAATTTGCAGAGTTTCACAAAATACACGGCAAAACTGCGCATCTCTGTCCGCCGCCGCACCGCGAATGCCGTGATGCACGTGTACGGCTTGCAGGGTAACGGACAGCTCCGCCTGTAAAGAATACAGCAAATGCAAAAGACAGACAGAGTCCGCCCCGCCTGAAAGCCCGACAGTAACCGTATCGCCCGCCGTGCACATTCCGTATTCCCGTAAGGTTTTCAAAACCGCATTACGCATCGTGATACAGCTCCGGTGTGGAGAACATCGTGTAACTGCCGTTCCAGTGCAGGTCAATATCCCCCGTACTGCCGTGACGGTTTTTCGCGACGATAACCTGCGCTTTGTTTTCGTCGGTCACAACGGTTTCGTTCTTTTCTTCATCATAATAGGATTCACGGTACAGCATCAAAACGATATCCGCATCCTGCTCAATAGAACCCGATTCACGCAGGTCCGAAAGCTGCGGCTTGTGCGATTTGCCGCGCCCCTCTGTGGAACGCGAAAGCTGTGAACAGGTAATGACGGGGATTTTTAAATCCTTCGCCATCAGCTTTAAGCTTCTGGTGATTTCGGAAACCTCCTGCACACGGCTGTCGGTGCGTTTCGTGCCCTGCATCAACTGCAAATAGTCGATAATGACGCAGTCCACATCGCGCATTTTGCGCACGCGCGCTTTCATTTCGGGCACGGTGATATTGGCTGTATCGTCAAAATACAATTCTGCCGTACTCAAGGATACAGTCGCCTGTGCAATGCGTGACCAATCGTCATCGGACAGCTCACCCGTACGCATTTTTTGGCTTTCCACACGCGCTTCGGTCGAAAGAATACGCTGTGCCAACTGCTCCTTACCCATTTCGAGCGAGAAAAAGACGACCTTTTTCTTTGCCTGCACCGCGACATTGCGGGCAATATTTAAGGCAAAGCTTGTCTTACCCATTGCAGGGCGTGCGCCGACCAAAATCAAATCGGATTTATTTAAGCCCGTCATATATTTGTCGAGCAAGGAGAAGCCCGTCGGAATCCCCTTATATTCCGCCGCGAGTGCGGGGTCGGACAGCTTTTGGAGATTCTCGTAAACCTCATTGGTGATAATCTCGGAAAGACGGGTCGGCTCGTTTTCTTTTGTACCCTGACGGATATTATAGATTTTCTGCTCCGCCGCATCCATAATGGTATCGGCAGACAGCTCCTCATCCGACGCATTTTTGAGCATTTCCGTTGCCGCTTCCATAAGCGTGCGCAGATAATACTTTTCTTTAATAATCTTCGCGTAGGATTCGACATTCGCCACACTCGGTACGGACTGTGCCAGCTGTGCTAAATAGTTTCTGCCGCTCGCTTCGTCATATTCGCCGCTTCTTTTGAGCTCCTCGGCGACAATCAGCGCATCGACCTTTTGATTTAAAAGCTTTAAATTCGCAATAATCGAATAGATGGTCTTATGCTGCGGTATGTAAAAGCTGTCAGACGAGCGAATGATACCCGAAACACGGTCAAAGCACGCGGAATCAATCAAAATCGATCCGAGCACCGCCTGTTCCGCATCCATACTGTACGGTTCTTGAATTTTATCAAACAAAAGGCTGTCCATACAGATTCTCCTAAGTAATCATTATTCGCTGACTTCGACGGTCAGCGTTGCGGAAATGCCTGTATACAGCTTCACTTCCGCAGAATAGGTTCCGAAATTCTTAATGTCCGCAACAGACAGTTTACGCTTATCCACCGCGACACCCAACTGCTTGGTAATAGCTTCTGCAACGTCCTTTGCCGTCACAGAGCCGAACAGTCTGCCATTCTGCCCTGCTTTCGCGGTCAGGCGGACGGTTTTGCCGTTTAATTTCGACTGTGCGTCCTTCGCGTTGGCGATGTCCACATCAATTTTGTGCTGTTTGGACGCTTCGCTGTTTTTGTACTCGGTTAAGGTCTGTGCATTCGCTTCCACGGCAAGCCCTTTCGGGAACAGGAAATTGCGCGCGTACCCGTCGGACGCTTTGACCTTATCGCCTGCCTTGCCAAGACCTTTGACGTCTTTTTTCAAAATAACTTCCATAGTATAACCTCCGTTTTAAAAGTCGGTTTATTGATTTTCATAATATTCGTCGATTGCTTTTTTGAGCATCTGCCGCGCTTCGGACAAATCCGTGTTCGCCAGCTGTACCGCCGCCATCGTTTGGTGCCCGCCGCCGCCGAGTGCTTCCATAATCAACTGGACATTCACCTTGCCCATAGAGCGTGCGGAAATATTGGCGGTATCGCCCGTTCGGAACAGCACAAAGGACGCGGAAACGTCACTGACCGTCAAAAGCTCGTCTGCCGCCTGGGCGGAAATGATGCGAATATCCTTGTGCTTGATATCCGCCACGGACACAGCGCAATTCCGATAGCTTTGCGCATTCAAAACGACCTGCCCGCGCAGTTTTTTATTTTCCATACTGCTGTTGAAAAAGCCCTTGACGGTCACAGTATCCGCCCCGCGTGCACGTAAGTACGCCGCCGCTTCAAAGGTGCGCACGCCCGTGCGCAAAGCAAACTCCTTTGTGTCGAGCATAATGCCCGCCAAAAGTGCGTTCGCCTGCACTGCGCCGATGATGGGCTTTCTTTGCATATACTGCAAAAGCTCCGTAACCATTTCGCAGGCGGAGGACGCGTGCGGCTCGTGATAGAAAATAACCGCATTTTGGATATAATCCACCGTTTTTCTGTGGTGGTCAATCACGACCACAGACGGGGATTTTTCGTAAATTTCAGGCTCTTCCGTGAAATCGGCTTTGTGCGTATCCACAACAAACAGTAATGTTTTTTCTGTCACGGTGTGGCGTGCGATATCAGGGTGGATAAACAAATCGCCGTCAGACTGCGCCTTCATATACTCCATCAGAGGTGTGGCCAGACTTGTTTTTTCATAAGTCACGATTTTCGCCGACTTACCGAATGCACCCGCCGCCGCGCAAACGCCGACTGCCGCACCGATGCAATCCAAATCCGAGAACTTATGTCCCATCACAAGCACATTGTCACAGCCTCGTATCAGCTCCGCAATCGCGGACGCGACCACGCGTGTGCGGACTTTTGTCCGTTTTTCGACGCCCTTGGAAACCCCGCCGAAAAAGCGGTAGGTTTCATCCGAATTTTTCATCGCGGTTTGATCCCCGCCGCGCCCGAGAGCCATATCCAACGCCTGCCGCGCTTCGCTTTCCGCCTCACCCAAGGTTTCGCCGCGCCCGATGCCGATAGACAGTGTGATGCCGACAGACGCACCGTGATATGTATACGAGCGCACCTGCTCCATTACATTGAATTTTTTGGCAATCATTTTTTGCAATTCCGCTTCACGCATCACGGCAAGTGCCCTGCCGCTCGACAGCGTGCGGAACACGCAGTTGTATTCGGAAAACCAGTTTTCGGCAATCCGCCCGATGTCGCTGATGATTTCGGCATATTCGCTCTCTTTATAAGAACGGTAGATTTCATCGGCACTGTCGGTCGCGACCATTGCGACCACGGGCTTCGCCTGCGCATACGCCTTCGCCGTCTTTTTGAGCTCTGTATCCTCCGTGAAAATCAGTGCGTAGGACTGCCTGCCCGCGCAGTCGATATGGCTGAAATAGACAGTAAACTCCTTATCGCCGACAGTGGTTGAAAAAACGGTCTGTTCCCGAATGTCACGCAGTCTTTTCCCGCCTGTAAACGGGCAGATACTGCCGTCCTGCGGCGGCAAAAGTGCAAGCAAATCGTTTTGAAACTTTTGGTTGTACCAAACGATACGGTCGGCACTGTCAAATACTGCAACGGGCAGAGGGAAGCTGTTCAGTGCAGAGTTTTCTTCTGCCGTAAGCCCATGGCTCAGTGCCTGCACCGTACGGCGAATCACCTTGAAATCGTGATGCGCCTTCCATACGGCCGCCACCGCCAAAAGCAACCAAACACACAGCTCTATAAGCGCCGCCCAAGGATTCCAAACTGCGGTTACGGCGCAGAGTGCGCCCCCGAGCAGTAAAGAAAGAAAAGACAGCGGATAGGTGCGAATCAGCAGCTTCGGATTCAAGGCTTACACCTCCATAATAATCGGTAAGACCATTGGGTTGCGTTTGGTTTTTGTATAAGTCAAATGGGATATTTCGTCGCGCAGACGGTTGCGGATGGCGGCAAAATCACGCACGTGCTCATACACGCAATCTGCAAGCACGCTTTCGCAAAGGCGTCGGGATTCCTCCATCAGCTGTTCGGATTCGCGCACATACACAAAGCCGCGTGTGACCACATCGGGTCCCGCGAGGACTTCGCCGCTTTCCTTTTCAATCGTTACGCCGATAATGATGATACCGTCCTCCGCAAGACGTTTTCTGTCGCGCAGGACAACAGAGCCGACATCGCCGACGCCGCTGCCGTCCACAAAGACCATACCTGCGGGGACTTCACCCGAAATGCGGATACGGTCGTTTGTAAGTTCGACCTCTTTGCCGTTATCTGCAATCAGAATATTGCCGTCGGGGATACCCATAGTGCGCGCAAGTGCCGCGTGCTTTTGCAAATGCTTCTGCTCACCGTGCACAGGCAGAAAATATTTCGGCTTGACAAGGCTCATCATAATTTTTAATTCTTCCTGACAGGCGTGCCCCGAAACATGCACATCGTACATTTTTTCGTGCACAACCTCCGCGCCCTGCTTTAACAGCTCATCGACCACCTTGCCGACCATTTTTTCGTTGCCGGGAATCGGGGTTGCGGAAATAATCACGTAGTCGTTCGGTCCGATTTCCACACGGCGGTGCTCTGAAAACGCCATACGGTACAGTGCCGACATCGGCTCGCCCTGACTGCCGGTTGTAATCACGACCAGCTTTTCGGGGGGATAACGGTTGATGCTGTCAATACCGATTAAAATGCCCTCGGGCACGTGGATATAACCAAGCTCTGCCGCAATGGATACCACGTTTTCAAGGCTTCTGCCCGAAAGCGCAACCTTTCGTCCTAAGGATTCCGCCACATTGATAATCTGCTGTACGCGGTGGATATTCGACGCAAAGGTCGCGACAATCAAACGGCGGTTACCCGCTTTGCGGAATTGCAGTTCGAAGGTCGTGCCGACCTTCCGTTCACTTTCGGTGAAGCCCGGTTTCATAGCGTTTGTAGAATCCGCCAAAAGGCACAGCACCCCCTGCTCACCGAGGGCGGCAAGACGGGCAAGGTCAATCACACCGCCGTCTATCGGCGTTGTATCGATTTTAAAGTCACCTGTCTGCACCACAAGCCCCGCAGGGGTGTTGATGGCCAGTGCCACCGCATCGGGGATGGAGTGGTTTACGTGAATAAATTCCGTTTCGAAGCAGCCGAGCTTGACTTTGTCGCCGGGTTTTATCACATTCAGATTGCATTTGTCGAGTATCTTGTGCTCTCGAAGCTTACCTTCAATCAAGCCGATGGTAAGCCTTGTTGAATACACAGGAATATTCAAAGATTTCAGCAAAAACGCCAACCCGCCGATATGATCCTCGTGACCGTGGGTAATTAAAATACCTTTGATTCTGTCGGCATTCTCGAGGACATAGGAAAAATCGGGAATCACGAGATCGACACCGAGCATTTCGGGGTCGGGGAACGCAAGACCGCAGTCTACAAGCAGCATATCGCCTTGGCATTCATACAAGGTCATATTTTTGCCGACCTCATTAAGACCGCCCAAAAATGCAATTTTCAACGGCACATTCGGCTTTTTGCGTTTGCCTTTTTGCGAAGGCTGCCGTTTGCCCGCCGTTTTTTGTGCGTTTTTCAGCGCATTGTAATACTTTTTCTGCTGCATTCCCTCGGGGGAATTGCTTAACCCCTGCATAAGCGACTTTTTGCCGCCCTGCTTTTTTTGCTGCGCATTCGGTTTCGGCGCAAACTTACCACTGCCCGCACTGCCTGACGCACGCGATTTCGTGCCGTTCTTCGGTGCAGACTTTCTCGGCATTTCTTTGTTTTGATTTGCCATTCAAGTTCTCCTTACATTCAATTGATAAATATTGTGATTATGTAGAACCTGCTCTCAAAGCACAAAAAGCAGGTTGAATATCATACAGATAGATTATAATATAATACTATTAAATTGGAATTGTGTCAATGCCCTGCAAGTTTTTCTTCGATGTCCCCGCACAGCTCACAGGCGGTTTCATAGCTTGCAGATTCCGCAAAAATGCGCAGTTTCTTACCGGATTTCTGCGGCACGAGCAATACACGGCCGTTCTCGTTTTCCAGCAAAACGCCCTCTTTTTGCGGTACGGCGTTCGGAGAATGCAATACCTCTAATAATTCTGTCGGCGAAAATTTGATCGGCACGGTGCGCCGCCGCACAAAGAATTGCGGCACGGACTGTAAAAGTGCGGGCAGGGATTTCCCGCTTCGCTGTAAAACGCCGAGCAAACGGATACTCAAAAACAATGCGTCGCGCACATACAGCTGTTCAAGAGCCAGCCGGCGGGCGTCACGGTCACTGTCGTCTGCGGGGGTGTGCAAATACCGAATCGCACGCCGTCCGTGCACTGCCGCCATCGCAGTCAGCGCAAACGGTGCGTCAAAGGCAACGGCTACGTCCCGCCCGCTTTCAAACTCCGCCTGACAGCAGATTGCCATCAGCTTGTCGTGCGGAATCCAGCCGCATTCGCGGTGAAAGGCAGACACCTGCGTGCCGTCGTAATTGAGCTTCAGGGTAATCTCGTCCCCGCTCTGCGTTTCCAGGCGGTACAGGCAATCCTCCAACAGCATATTGATTTTTTCATTCGGACAGCGGACGCTGATTTGCTGTCCTTCCAGAGATGTGCCCGCCTCGCGCACCAATTCACGCAGATACACCGCCTCTAAGCTTTCCATATCGGAAATCTCTTTTGCACCGTCGGGCGATATCCTGTAAAAATCGCCGCCGTGGAAGCGTGCTTCAATCTCCCGCTGGACACTGCGCGGCAAAGGCAGACCACCCGCGCAAAACAGCTGTAACCGCAGTCTGCCGCCGCGTTCGGAAATATAAATGCCGCTTTGCAGAGAACAAAATGCGGTGTAAAAATACAGCTGCGGCAAAAGACATTCGCCGAAATTCCATACACTGCTCCCCTGCACCGCCATAGCCCCCGCCAAAATATGGTATGCCGCGTGTCCCGCGCACGCGCTGTCGGCGGCAATGCCGATTTTTTTGCCGATTGCACTCGACGCGATACTGCGACCCAAAAGGCTCAGGCGTACAGGGTCTAATTCCACGCCGGAAAGCCCGCAGATGCCGTTATCCGAAAACAGCTCGGTACGCGATACGCCGTATTTCAGATTCCCTGAAACGTGTGTACCGTTCGCAATATATTTTTTCGGCCAAATGCACGCCTGCGGTCCGACACAGGCGTGGCTTCCGATGACGCAATCCGCGCCGACGGCGCTTTCCTCGAACACCTGTGCGCCGTATTTTAAAACGGTATTTTCACAAATGACCGCCTGATTTACGACCGCTTTATCGTATACCGCCGTATTTTGCAGTAATACGCTTTCACAAATTTTTGCACCCTTTCCGATGTAACTGCCATCGCCTATCACGGTGTTCGGACCGATGACCGCCCCCGTGCCGATGACCACATCCTTGCCGATACACACAGGCGGCACGAGCTGATACTCCCCCTCAGGGAGGGTTTCCTCCGCATACACACCGCTTGCAACGGCACGGCGCGGAAGACGCACCTTGCCCGCAAGCATATCCGCTTGACAGGTGCGGTAGGCGGTTAAATCCCCGATGTCGCACCAATACCCTTCGGCAAGGCAACCGAAAATCGGCAGTTTTTTTCGAAGCAGCATCGGAAACAAATCCTTGGAAAAATCAAAGCTTTGTTTTTCGGGAATATACTCTAAAATTTCGGGTTCCAGTACATAAATCCCCGTATTGGCACAGCTTGTGGAAACACCGTTCCAATCGGGTTTTTCGCAAAAGCCAATGACTGCGCCGCTTGCATCCGTATGCACAAGCCCATATTCGCGCGGGTCCTGCACCTCGGTTGTGACAATGGTCACTGCCGCGCCTTTTTCACGGTGATATGTGAGAATTTTCGTAAAATCAAAATCACAAAACCCGTCCCCGCTGACAATCAAAATCGGCTCTTTTTCGTCCCCGAGTGCCGCCTTTACGCTGCCTGCCGTACCGAGCGGCTGTGCTTCCTCCACACAGCGCAAGTGCATATCCTGCTTCGGATACGCATCTATATACTCTGCAATCACCTCGGGCATATAGGCGGTCGTCAAGGTGACATCCGTTGCGCCGTGCGCGCGCAGCAGCTCCAAAATGTACGAGAGAACAGGTCTTCCCAAAAGCTTTGCCATCGGTTTCGGTACAGTACAGGTCAACGGACGTAAGCGTGTGCCGAAGCCACCCGCTAAAATAACGGCTTTCATAAAAAAAATCCCCCTAACAAGTAAATATCGGCAATAGTATTGCCGACAAAAGGGAGATTTAAACGGAAAAAGCCGCAGGAACTGTATAACACCGCCAAAATCTGCCAATAAGAGAATTAACAATTTTTTCCGAGTGTCTTAGAATAAACAAACAAGGGAGAAATACTGTATGCGTACAAAGCTTTTACTTTTGATTTGCATTTTTGCCGCTCTGCTTTGCCTTTCGGCGTGCGGACAGCGGCGTACATTTGAAAAGATTGAGGAAACAACAGGCAATTCGGAACCCTCCACCGCCGCTGTCGCCGCCCTGCCTGTAACAACAGAGCCGGAAACGGAAACAACGGCACCGACGACGGAGCCTGCCGCCCCTGCACGCAGAACGCCGTCGCAGACACGCCGTCCGCAGAGCAGCCAAGGCGGCACACAAAATGCGGACGCGCCCGAAAACGGCGATACGGAGGACAGCGGAAATCAACCGAACGGCGGGGACGTGCAAAATCCGCCGCAGGATGCAGAAAATCCCGAGGGCGGGAATCCGGAATCCCCTGAAAATCCCAGTGAAAACGAACCGAATCCCGCACCATCCGAGCCGGATTCTCCTACCGACGCACCGTCGGCAGAATGATATACAAAAAGCAGAGCCGCGACGCTCTGCTTTTCTTTATATATGCGGACTTTACACATCCAACTGTGCAAATCGCCGTTCGGCGATTTTGTCTGCGGCAAAGGTCAAACCGACATAAAAAATCGCACCGAACAACAGCACAAAACACTTTTCGGGGAAAAACTGCGGGTCGGGTGTATCCAGCTTTTCTTTAAAAATCGGCAAAATAAAGCAAAGAGACTCTAAAATCAAAATTCCGAGAAATAGTATAGCCGCCGCCACCGCAAAGGATTTACCGACCTTTGCGGGATTTCTATAATACAGCGGGAAAAAGGTTACGTTGAACACGCCGAGCAACAGTAAAGAAAATCCGAACAGTGCGAGATTCGCATCCATTCCCGCGGCGTTTTGCGCGCCGAGCAGACGGATGCGCAAAAGTGAAAATAAAGCCGCCAAAATCAACTGTGCCGATTCAAAAACGACGGCAAACAGGATTCTCGCGCGTACCGCATCACATTTTTGAATCGGCTGTAATACGGTATAAAAAACATCGCCGTTTTCGCGTCCGCCGAGGCACGCAAAGAAAATGCCGAGCGTGCAGTAAAAAAATGTGACATATAAGGGATAATTCGGAATCAACAGCATCGCGGACAGCAACAAAAACAGAACCGTTGTCGGGTGCGTCACCAATCGAAATTCTTTATATAACAAGGCTTTCATATGCTCGCCTGCCTTTCTAAATGCACCATAATCTGTTCTAAATCCGCAGGCGCAGCGGGAAGTGCCAAGGACTCTGCAACTGCGGTACGGACGAGTGCCGTACAGCCGCGCTTGTCTTCGGAAAGACCGATGAGGCGGTCTTTATAAGCTTCCGCTTTCTCGGCAGAATCAAAGGATACCGCACGGTAGCTTTCTAAGAAAGACTGCATCGGCGCTTCGGCGAGGATTCGACCGTTGCTGATATAGACAATATCGTCCGCACATTTCTCCAAATCCAAGATAATATGTGTGGAGAAAAGAATGCTGACGCCCTCTTTTTGCAGTTTCAGAAATTCATCTAACAATTCCGCACGGGAAACAGGGTCAAGTCCGCTGGTCGGTTCATCCAAAATCAGCAATTCTGCGTGATGGGACAGCGCAAGTGCAAGCGAAAATTTCACCTTCATCCCCTCAGACAGCATATCGGGTGTTTTTTCGGGGTCTAAAGAAAAGCGCTGTAAATACCTTTTGAATGCTGTTTCGTCCCAATTCGGATAAAATCGGCGCGTCACATCCGCCAAAACGCGCAGTTTCTTTTTCGGGTAAAACCGCACGCCGCCTGATACAAAGCCGATTTTTTGCTTGATTGCCTGCTCGTGCGCGGAGAAATCCTGCCCGAAAAAGCGAACCGAACCGCTGTTGGGCGTGACAAAATGCAACAGGCTTTTGAGCACCGTGGTCTTACCCGCGCCGTTTCTGCCGATAAAACCGGCGATGCGCCCCTCGGCCACGCGAAAGGTGACGTTTTGCAGGGCAAAATTTTCGTAACGCTTGCAAAGATTTTCAATTTCCAATACAGCCATCTGCGTTACAGCTCCTCTTCCGCTTCGGGCAATTCTCCGTCAAAAATGCGGGAGGCAAGCGCCGAGAACATCTCCTGCGGCGGAATGGCAAGCCCGCGTTTGCAGTCCCCGAGTAATAACAAGGTGTCGCCCGGCTGAATCCCGAACATCTCACGTGCCGCTTTCGGAATGACAATTTGCCCCTTTTCCCCAACGGTCACACTCCAAGCCCCTTTGCCTTTCGGTATCTTCTTTGGCATATTTCTCGCTCCGTTTCGTTAAAAAGTATGAAAAGTATGATTTGTATAACTTGTATTCTTATTGTATATCGAATTTACCGCTTTGTCAATAGGCAAACTTCTAAGAAAATCTTAAGAAACAGCCGAAAGGAAGTCGGGAGATATGCACGAACACATTTTGCCGCAGCACGAAAAGCACCGCCGTGCAGAAAATCCAAAGCTATCTTACGTATCCGCTTTTTGTCAAGCCCGTGCGCGCGGGGTCTTCATTCGGCATTTCCAAAATCACCGATGCAAATGCTTTAGACCGCGCAATTGAGCTCGCATTCTGCTATGATGCGGAAGTCACCGTGGAAGAAGCGATAGACGGCTTTGAAGTCGGCTGTGCAGTGCTCGGCAACGAAACGCTGACGGTCGGGCGTGTGGATGAAATTGAGCTTTCCGACGGATTCTTTGACTACACGGAAAAATATACCGTGTGTGGAAAAAAGCAGAATGGAAAAAGTGTAACAACAAAAAAGAAAGAAGCTGTCTAAAACAACTTCTTCAACTGACTAAAGCGGTACGGGATTTCCTGTACCGCTTTTCGCATAAATACAATATATAATGAAGCAAAAAAAGCATTAAATCAATAAAGTTTTTACGAAATACAAGTAAAAACTATTGATATTTCGGAGGTTTTTAGATATAATAGTAGCAAAGGAGGAGATGTTATGATCGTTAGACCCCATTATTTAGATTTACTGAAAACTTACCGTGATGTACCGTTGGTGAAAATCCTTGCCGGTATTCGCCGTTGCGGGAAATCTACAATTTTAGAAATGCTTAAGGACGATTTGATAAAAAGCGGCGTTCCCGCCGACCACATTATCAGTATGCGTTATACCTCGGAAGATTTTGACGACGGTATGACCGACAAGGATATGTATAACGGTATCAAGGAGAAAATGACAGACGGTGAGCGTTATTATCTTCTGCTTGATGAAGTGCAGGAAATTACAGACTGGGAAAAAGCCGTCAACAGTCTGCTTGAAAACGCCAACACAGACATCTATGTAACAGGCTCCAATTCTAAGCTGATGTCAAGTGAAATATCCACCTATCTGACGGGACGGTATATCTCAATCCCCGTGTTTACGCTGTCTTTTTCCGAGTATATGGATTTCAAAAAGGCAAGCGGACGCACGCCGAAAGAACTGCTTACCGAATATATCCGCATGGGCGGCTTCCCTATCGTTGCGCTGAGCAATTTTGACGAGGGCGCGGCATATCAGATTGTCGAGGGCATTTACAATTCCGTTATCACCAGTGATATAACGAAACGGCACAGCATCACGAACTTTGACCTGTTCAACCGTGTTGTGAAGTATATCGTTGAGAATGTCGGCAAGACCTTTTCCGCTAACGCTATCGTGAAGTTTTTGAAAAGCGAGGGGCGTTCTCTCTCGGTGGAATCGGTATATAACTATTTGGAATGGCTGGAAAAAGCCTTTGTAATCTACCGCTGTCAGAGATACGACCTGCAAGGAAAATCCGTACTGAAAACGCAGGAGAAATTCTATCTTGCGGACGCTTCTCTGAAATACTGTATGATGGGCTTTAATCCAAAATCTGTTGCTGCAATGCTTGAAAACATTGTGTACTTTGAGCTTCGCAGAAAAGGCTATGAGGTCTATATCGGCAAGAACGAAACAAAAGAGATTGACTTTGTGGCGGTACGGCGCGACGAGCGTATCTATGTGCAGGTGTGCCGCAATCTGCCGGAAGAATCCGACCGAGAGGTTGTAAATCTCCTTGAAATCAAAGACCACTACCCCAAGTATGTCGTAACGCTTGACGAGCTTGCCGCAGGCAATATCAACGGCGTAAAGGTTGTGCATTTAGCGGATTTTTTGTTGGCTGAGGATTATTAAATTATAGGTATGAGCAAACAAGGAGGCGATATTTATGAATTATTTGTTGGCAGCTAAAATGCGTTACTATCATAACGATAACTCGGAAACAATTTTATCGAAAGTTTGTGATTCAATTTCTCGAAATTTGAGTGGGTGTAAGCATGAGTTACTTTGTATATTTGACGATATAATAAATATCGAACCCTGTTGCTACTGGAACAGAAATGTATTTGAACAGACTGACAAGGAATTGCAAAATCTGATAGTACAAAACCCTAATATTTTTATTGATGATGAAATATTTGAGTTGTTTTTAGCCGGTTATAATGCTTATATGCAAGTGACAAATGTAATAAACGATTTATCGGGTCTTAATGATAGTCCCGCAATGAAAAATAGGCAGTATCGTATTCCCACCTATGTATCAATAGTCGAAGGCTGTCTTACGAATCTATATCGTTTTATTGCACTAATCCTTAATCAAACAACGGATAAAAACTATGCGGCAACATATAAATTGAATCCATTATGCGAAATCCTTAATAAAAATAGTTTTAACAAACTCACTGATGCAGTTAATATAAACATACGCAATGCGATCAACCACGGAGGCATTGTTTTTAAGGAAGATGGTCAAAAGATAGATTTTCATTATACAGAAAATAGGAGAAGTGTGTCGAGTACACTTACAACATACGAGTTTGATCGGCTAATAAATGATGCTTATGATACTGCAAGTGCCATCGTGTTAGGCATTACAACTTTCTTAAATTCCAATTGGTCTATTGTAACAGTTAATACAACAGATAAAACATTCGCCGCATTTAGTTTACTTGGTATGGAATTAAGCGTTCCGTCAATCCGCTGTCGCTATATTAGCGAATCAGCGTGCAGTGATCAGCTTAATGCAGAGTTTTGGATTGCAAATACCGATAGAGAATATCTGATCCAAACCGCTGTTGTTCTGTCTATGATGATATATTCACGCTATGGAGATTATAAAAAATATTATATATCGTTTAGTAGTGAACGGCTTATGACAAGTTGGGTACGCTTTACTAATCAGCAGATATTTGATATGTTGAATAAACATCGAGAATTATCAGAGGTTTTGAGTGAAGCGATTGGAAATAAGGAAGTCATGATATTCACTCCCTCTACTGAACCTATAAATTTGCAGGAAATTAAATACTTTCGCTTTCCGAACTACCAATGTGATTCTTACAAGATAAGCCAAATTGAAGATGCAAGTATGCCAGATAGAAAACGGCTAAAATGCCGTTTATATATCGGTGATGTTGACGAAAGAGAAAAGATTATTGAAATTCTTAGGGAAAGCATTGACTGGTTAAAAACGGTGAAAAATGTTGATTCACCAACCATCCATCATAAAAATGGAGACATGGAAGCAGATGCGCTCTATATAACTGTATATCGATATGATGCCAGAAAAAACAAAGAACTATATCCCAATAATTCTAATTTCGTATGTTTTGCAGACTACAATCAAAATGGTTCAACAACCTTGTTAAACGGAGGTCTACCCGCTAACATATGGTCTCAATTTCATCATGAAAAAATCGGGAACATAGATATTGCATGGCGAGAAGGCAAGTATTTAACACGCCATGTACAAAAGATAGGTGCTAATTCATTATGTCCCTGTGGAAGTGGAAAAAAATTCAAGAAATGTTGCCGAGGAAAAGGAATATTTGATTAAAGCTTAATACATAGCCGAGAGGTTTTCGATTGAAAGCCCCTCGGCTTTTTCTATTGCGTAAGCAACAAGGTTCCCGGCACCTGTTCAAAATCTTTGATTTTGCCAACGGGTGGGGTTCTTGTTTTAGAACGGAGGTGAAAAAGTACGCCATATATCCCGCCGGAGATGGTGGAGAAAGCCCGTGAAATGGATTTGCTGACCTATCTGAAAAGCTGTGAGCCGCAGGAGCTTGTTCATTTCGGCGGTAACACCTACTGCACCCGTGAGCACGACAGCTTGAAGATTTCAAACGGCAAACGGTGTTGGTTTTCCCGCAGAATCGACGGCTATTCTGCGCCTAACTATCTTAAGCAAGGTAATCTGACCTTGTTAGAAAAAGTGTTAGAAACTCCAATTTTCAAGGTAGTCAAGGAAAAATAAAAGAAACCTTGATAACCGCTGAGAGCAAGCAAAATCAAGGTTTCTTTTATTTGGTGCCGGTGGCCGGGGTCGAACCGGCACGGTATCGCTACCACTGGATTTTGAGTCCAGCACGTCTGCCAATTCCATCACACCGGCAGGTGGATTTTTAATGCTTGTATATTATAACGGAT
Source organism: Bacillota bacterium (assembly GCA_021769885.1). Classification (GTDB taxonomy): domain Bacteria; phylum Bacillota; class Clostridia; order Oscillospirales; family Acutalibacteraceae; genus Fimenecus. The sequence goes on from JAETSA010000002.1 coordinate 123,054, forward strand.
TCCTTTCAAAAAATCAACAGGAAATTTTCGCTTTTTCAAAAAATTTTCGATTTTTCAAAAAAATACCAATTAAAAAAATTCGGATTTTTTCACTGTGAACGCTTGCCTTTTGAACATATAGGGTATATAATGCCAAAAAACCAACCGCCAAAGAAGGATGCACTATGAAAAACAAACCCGTAACCGCTGTAATTGTCGGCGCAGGACACCGCGCACTGATTTATGCAAAATTGGCGCTGACGAATCCCGAGCTGTTAAAAATTGTCGGTGTTGCCGACCCCGATCCCATTCGCCGCAAAAGCACAATGGAGCGGTTCGGCTTTCCGGAAGAAAACTGCTTTGAAAATGCCGAGGCACTCTCTAAAGTACCGAAAATGGCAGACGCTGTCATCAACGGCACTATGGATCAACAGCATTTGGAAACTTCCCTGCCCCTTTTAAAAATGGGATATGATATGCTGTTGGAAAAGCCGTTTGCGACAAACGAACAGGAAATGCGCGCCCTTGTGGACTGCGTGCGCGAAAACGGCAACAAGGTTATGATTTGCCACGTTTTGCGCTATACGCCGTTTTATCTTTCCATTAAAGAACGTGTTGCGCGCGGCGAAATCGGCGAGATTATCAATATTCAGACCAACGAGCACGTCAGCTATCATCATCTTTCCACTTCATATGTGCGCGGAAAATGGGCAAACTCCGATGAATGCCACACCTCTATGCTGCTGGCGAAATGCTGTCACGACATAGATATGATGATGTGGATGATGTCGGAAACCAAGCCTGTTTCGGTTTCAAGCTTCGGCAGTAAATTCCAATTCAAGCCCGAAAATGCACCGAAAGAAGCAGGCACACGCTGTCTTGTGGATTGCCCGCTTGTCGATACTTGCCGATATTCCGCAAAACGGTTGTATCTCGACCAACCCGAGCGTTGGGCTTTCTATATTTGGGATAAATTAGAGGGCATTGAAAATCCGACCGACGAGGACAGAATCAACCTGTTAAAGGGCGACAGCAATTACGGCAAATGCATTTATAAATGCAACAACAACGTCGTTGACCATCAATCCGTGCTCATCAATTTCGCAAGCGGCGCAACAGGCACGCACAATATGGTCGGCGGTTCTTCGCGCTCTATGCGCCATATTCACATCATCGGTACAAAAGGTGAAATTTACGGAGATTTTGAGGAATCCAAATTTGTAGTTTCCAAGATTCATCCCACAAAGACCGACGAAAAAATTGTGGAAGAAGTCGATTTGCGCGTAACGGGCGATATGGTCGGTGCATACGGCGGACACGGCGGCGGCGATGAAAAGCTTGCGGAGGATTTCGTGAAATTCCTGCGCGGCGAAACGCCGAGTCTTGCCTGCACATCTATTTTCGATTCCGTAGCAGGACATTTGTGTGTCTATCTTGCAGATAAATCCCGCGAGGCAGGCGGTGCACCGCAGGCAGTACAACTTTAATCCGATGCAAATAAAAATCACCGAAAGGTTTTTAGGTCTTTCGGTGGTTTTTTTATTCCTCGGTGATTTTAAACAATTCATTGGGTGTGCATTGCAACAGCAAACACATCGTTTCAATATTTTCATAACGAATAGATTTGGTTTGATTGTTTATCATTTTATTAAAATTCTGATAGCTCATCCCCAACTGTTTGTACAGCCAATATTTCGTTTTTCCTTGTTTTTCTAATAAATTCAGAACATCTAATTTAATCATAAGATATTTCCCCATAAGATATAAGATAAGGAGATAATAGTTTATAATTCCTCTTTACATATAGACTATTGCGTTAGATAAAATCGGGTGATTTGTGCGTTGCTGTTGGGTTTGTGCAAAATTCAGCCGTGCTCGGGCGAATACAGTTCGCCCCTACGGGCGTAGTGCAAGTTTGTCATTCTGAGCGTAAGCGAAGAATCTCCCGCAGCACAAAGTGAATTGAATAATGTGTAGGGAACAACCTCTGTGTTGTTCCGTAAATTTTATCAGGCTTCGGTGGGCGCTTCGTGAAGCGCCCCTACAATTGGTGGGCAACCGTTGGGATTTCGCGGATTTGCAAGGTTGCTCGGGCGGGCGTGGAAGGTCTCGCCTGCCGGCTCGGTCGGCGCTTCTGCATACTTCCGTATGCAGAGGTCTCCACCGGAGACCCGCACCCCGCCCCTACGAGGTTCGTGCACCTGCATAGACGGTAGGGCGGTAGGGCGACACTGTGATATTTATGAATCGGCGCAAATTTTCACGAAATTTTTTACAAAATTCTTGCCAAAATCGGCAATGCAACACTTTGTTGCGTGACAAAACGGGAAATTTATGCTTAAATAAAGATAAAGGAGGCGAGGTCTATGGAAAAAGTGTCTAAAAATCTTCGGCGGTTACGCAAAGCAAACCTGATGACCCAAGAGCAGTTAGCGGAAGAACTGCACGTGACGCGGCAAGCGATATCCAATTGGGAAAACAACAAAACGCAGCCGGACATTGCGTCGCTCGCGCGGCTCGCAGAAATCTTCGAGGTGGAAATCGAAGAACTGATTTACGGTGAAAAACGCCGTGTCGGTACAGAGCTTGCCGCAGAGCGTGTCAGCACGAAAATCCGTATCATTTTGTCGGTATCCGGCTCACTGCTGATTGGCGTCGGGCTGTGTCTGATTTTCGTAAGCTTTTGGAAGGATTTTCCTCTGCCGCTTCAAACCGCCTTTTCTCTGCTCCCGATGCTCGGCGCACAGGGGTTCGCGCTGTATGTATTCCTGCGGCGGCGTGCGGACGTGGTTTGGCGCGAATGTGCCGCTGTGCTTTGGTGCATCGGTATGATTTCCACCGTGGCGCTTATCAACAGCATATTTGATATTCATTGCGGCTATATCAACTGCCTGTTTATGGATATTTTAATCTGCCTGCCCGCCGCATTTATACTGCGTGCGGTTTCCCCGCTCGCCCTGTACTTCTATATGATTATACACTGGTCGCTGTTTACGCCGTATGCCGCACTCAGCATTCCCCTTTTGGCAATTCCCCTGTGCTTCCCCCTGCTGCTTCGAAAAAAAGAAGATGAACGGTACAAATTCACCGTTTGGCTTTCGGCAATAGCCGCAGTTATCTTTACAGTTGCGCAAATTCTACTGCGGTTGGATGACGAATCTCTTGCCGCAGTCGGACTGCTTGTTCTGCCGTTTTTGGCGCTGTATGCCGTCGGCAGTCAGGACAGCGACTATACCCTGCCGTTCAAGCCCATCGGCATTTTGGGTTGTGCGGGCACACTGTCTTTCCTCTCCGCATACGTTTGGAGCGAGTCGCCCTCCCTTTCGGTTTTGGAAATGAGCTTCGCCGATTTTGCCGACGGAAAAGAATTTTACATACTCAGCTTGCTGATTCTGTTGGGGCTTGCGGGTGCTGTATTTTTCGGCAGGCAATCCTTTTCCGAAAACGTACCGAAAATCCTGCTTTGCGCCTTTGCCTTCGGCGGTGCATTTTTCGCAGCTCTGCACGCGCCGATTTCGGAAAGTCCGCTTTTATGGCTCGTCATTTTGTGCACAGTCGGCTTCGGCGGTACGCTGATTTACACAGGCTTGCAGCAACTAAAGCTCCTGCCCGCCAATTTGGGATTGATTGTCATTTTTATACAATTACTTATGCTCGTCTATGCGCAAAACGTCCACACGCTGTTTTTGGGCATCGTGCTGTTGATTTTCGGCGCGGCGTTGATTGGTGTCAACTATACTATGAATATGCGCAAAAAAATACAGGCGCTTGCAGAAAAAGCAAAGGAGGAGAACGATGGTTAAGAAAAAAATAACAGTGCCGCTTCTGATTCTTGTTTTCCTGCTGCAGCTTTGCGCGCCCATCGGGTTAATTGCCTACCACACCGAATTGGAAAAGAACATTTTGCAATACGGCACGGATTACAATTTCAAGGTATATATCACAGCGATACGCGACCACACCGTCTATTATCATCCACTGGATTATTACTACCGAAATTCGCACACGCCGTATATTCCCATTCAAATGCAGTCCGATGGTTTTGCGACATTGGGCATTCCGACCGCCGACAAGCCGAAAGATGCACCGTATTTATATGTAAACAGCAATAAAAATTTCCCAAACCGCGGGTTGGAAGCGGAAACGGCAAGCGATTTGCAATACACAAGCGAGCTATATGTCGGTGAAGAGAATACGGTCTATGTCCGCGTACGTGTGTATAAAGGACACAGCACTGTGCTCGGGCTGTACGTCAACGGAACGCCGTTAGACGATTGGCTGTCCGCGCTGAATGCACCGCCGCAGTTCTCTGCGGGAACTTACTTCTAAAAATATAAAGGCCCTGCATCGGACGAATCGGTTCGATGCGGGGCCTTTTACTGCTCGGGAACTGAAATTTTAAAGCGTATCGCGGTTTATTCTTCAAACAGTGCGGTGGAAAGATAGCGTTCACCTGTATCGGGTAGAAGGGCTACAATGGTTTTGCCTGCGTTTTCGGGACGGCGGGCAAGCTCTGTCGCGGCATACACCGCCGCACCTGCGGAAATCCCGACCAAAAGTCCGTCGGAATGGGTAACCGCGCGGCTGTAGCGGAACGCTTCCTCGTTCGGGACAGCGATGATTTCATCGTAGATTTCTGTATCTAAGGTATCGGGAACGAAGCCCGCGCCGATACCCTGAATTTTATGCGCGCCACCCGTGCCTTTGGACAGTACGGGAGATGTTTCCGGCTCAACTGCGACCACCCGAACATTCGGATTTTGCTCTTTTAAATATTTGCCCGTACCCGAAAGCGTACCGCCCGTACCGACGCCCGCCACAAAAATATCGACCTTGCCGTCGGTATCGCGGTAAATTTCCGGTCCTGTGGTTTCGTAATGCGCTTGCGGATTCGCAGGATTTACAAACTGCCCTGCGATAAAGCTGTTTTCAATTTCTGCGGCGAGCTCATCCGCTTTCGCGATTGCGCCTGCCATCCCCTTCACGCCGTCAGTCAGTACCAATTCTGCGCCGTACGCTTTCATCAGCTTGCGGCGCTCTACGCTCATCGTTTCAGGCATTGTAATGATAATCTTATACCCGCGAATTGCCGCAACTGCGCAAAGTCCGATGCCCGTATTGCCCGAGGTCGGCTCAATAATCGTACTGCCGGGCTTTAGCTTTCCGCTTTTTTCCGCTTCGTCAATAATCGCCTTTGCGACACGGTCTTTCACACTGCCCGCCGGATTGAAATACTCTAACTTTGCAAGCACCTTTGCCTGCAAGCCGTTTTCCTTTTCAAAATTTGTCAGCTCCAAAAGCGGTGTACCGCCAATCAAGTCCGTGAGAGAGGTATAAATATTTGCCATTTGACATCTGCTCCTTATGATAAATAGTTTATGATGCTTATTCTACCACAGCTTTGAACGCCTGTGCAAGGTCTGCGAGAATATCGTCAATATGTTCTGTGCCGATGGAAAGACGGATGGTGTTCGGTTTGATATTCTGCTCGGCAAGCTCGGTTTCGTTTAACTGACTGTGTGTGGTCGTTGCCGGGTGAATCACAAGACTTTTGACATCCGCAACATTGGCAAGCAGGGAGAATATTTTTAAGCTGTCAATAAATTTATGCGCTTGCTTTTGTCCGCCTTTGATTTCAAAGGTAAAAATGGATGCACCGCCGTTCGGGAAATACTTCTCATACAGTGCGTAGTCGGGATGCTCGGGTAAGGACGGATGATTGACCTTTTCGACCTGCGGGTGCGCGGCAAGGTATTCCACCACCTTTTTGGTATTTTCGGCGTGGCGTTCCAGGCGCAGGGACAGCGTTTCCGTGCCCTGGAGCAGCAAAAACGCCGCAAACGGGGAAATAGTTGCACCTGTATCACGCAAAAGAATGGCGCGGATATATGTAACGAACGCCGCCTCACCGACTGCATCGGCAAAGGAAACGCCGTGGTAGCTCGGATTCGGTTCAGCAATCGGTGCATATTTGCCCGAAGCCTTCCAATCAAATTTTCCTGATTCCACAATCACGCCGCCGAGGGTTGTACCGTGCCCACCGATGAATTTTGTTGCGGAATGCACCACGATATCCGCGCCGTGTTCAATCGGACGGAACAGATACGGCGTCCCGAAGGTATTATCGACCACCAGCGGCAGACCGTAGCGGTGAGCAAGTTCGGCAAGCGCATCTACATCGGGAATGTCGGAGTTCGGATTGCCGAGCGTTTCCAAATAGATGGCTTTGGTATTCGGCTGAATTGCGGCTTCGACCGCCGCCAAATTATGCACATCCACAAAGGTGGTTGTCACGCCGAACTGCGCGAGCGTGTGTGCCAATAAATTGTATGTACCGCCGTAAATGGTCTTTTGCGCAACAATGTGGTCGCCGTTTTGCGCCAAAGCCTGAATCGTATACGTAATTGCCGCCGCGCCCGAAGCAACCGCCAGTGCCGCCGAGCCGCCCTCTAAGGCGGCAATACGCTTTTCAAAAACTTCCTGTGTGGAATTGGTGAGTCTGCCGTAAATGTTGCCTGCATCTGCAAGCCCGAACCGCGCCGCCGCGTGGGCACTGTCGCGGAACACATAGGATGTGGTTTGATAAATCGGTACGGCGCGTGCGTCCGTAGCGGGGTCGGGGCTCTCCTGCCCCACGTGCAGCTGTAAGGTTTCGAATTTATAAGAATTTGACATTGGTACTACCTCTTTCATTTCATAAAATGTTTATCTGCCTATGGTTGAAAGCGGCATACACATTCGGCTGTTTCGCCAGTTACACTGTCTTGTTTTGATTTCGTCGCGGATGTTCATAAAACAGCCTCCTTTAGTTTTTCCTATTCCCTATCGGATTAGTATGGAAATAGAATAGCATATCCGTTTGCATCTGTCAACTGTTTTTTAATTCGAAAAAGTAGACAAAAAATTTCATAAGGATTCAAATTATTTATTGAAAATACTGTCCTTTAATGATATACTGTATAAGTAAGTTTATGACAAAGGAGAGAGGAAATGAGCAAATCAAAGAACTCTGTTCCTGCAAATGCTATCAAACACAACACTTACACCGGTAAAGAGCTTACCGGATATTTGGTAGGTCTTGCAGGGCAAAACATTATTTACAACATCATTGCAGGCGGACTTCAGTATTACTGGCAGTCCATTATTTTCTTGCCGGCAATGGCAATTTCGATTATTTTCTTTATCGCCCGTGTTTGGGACGCAATTAACGACCCGATGATGGGTTCTATCGTGGACCATACCAGATCCAAATGGGGCAAATGCAGACCCTACCTTATGTTTGTGCCTCTCCCCGTCGGTATCATCACCATCCTCACCTTCTGCAACGGGACGTATACCGATTATTCCACGACAGGTATGCACGTTTTGATTATCGCTTGGGCGGCAATTTCCTATATCCTTTGGGGTATGACCTACACCATCGGCGATATTCCGCTTTGGGGCGTTACCTCTTTGATGACAGATGACGAAGGTGACAGAGCAAAGGCGCTGTCCCTTGCCCGTATCGTGGCAAACGTCGGTGCAATCGGTATGCTGATTACCTTTGCAGGCAAAGCGCTTTCCCCGATGTTCCAAGAGAAAAAAGGTATGGACGTTCTTCATGCCGATAAAGCGTCCTACATCATCATTGCCGTTGTGCTTACCGTTTTTGCAACCGTGCTTTTCCAATTTGCAGGCGTTTCCGTAAGGGAAAGAGTGCAGCAATCCGAAAAGAAGTACACAATGAAAGAGAATTTCAAAATTATGTTCTCGAATGATCCTTTCAGAAGACTTCTGATTTCGGGCGTTTTGAGAAGTCCCATTCAGCTTCTTTCCATTGTCGGCTTAACACTGGTTATGTACTATTTCTTCGACAACAACCTTGCCAACCTTGTGGTTGACGGTCAGCTGCAGATTTTGAAAATCGTCCAGCTTTTGGTTATGGCAATCGGTCTTTTGGGCGGTATGATTATCGGTACTGCCGTTACCCCCAAGCTTACAGGTAAATTCGGCAAAAAGCAGCTCTACAATTTCTATTCCGTAGCAGGTGCTGTTCCGTTCTTCCTGATTTTTGCGGTTTACAAGCTTGCCGACGGCAACCTGATGAAGAGTATGGGTTATGTTATCCTGATGGCGGTTATGATGTTTGCCGCATCTTGGGCAATGGGCTCCATCAACATTTTGCAGTCGATTATGATTGCGGACTGTGTTGACTATGAGGAATACAAAAACGGTGTTCGTACTGACGGTGTTTTCTTCTCGGGTCAGTCCTTTATTACCAAGCTTTCTATGGGTGTTTCGTCGCTGATTTCCGGCTTTATTTACAGCGCGGTGCATTACACGGATAAATACATCGAAACCCTGAACGCAGACCTTGCCGCGGGCAAATACCACTTCTTTGAGGCAAACGACGGCAAATATGCTATGGCGATGTTCCTGCTTATTTCCGTACCGCCCGCGATTGGTATGTTTCTTTCGGCTATTCCGACGATTAAATATTCTCTTACAGACCAAGAGCATACAAGAATTCTCAATGAGCTGATTGAAAGACGTGCCGCAAAAGACAAAGAATAAGCCGTTTCAAATTTATGCAGTAAGACATCACCGTTGTAACCGACGGTGATGCTTTTTTATGCTACAAGCTTACCGCCGTTATTGTCGGCGCGGGGCACCGTGCCGATGTTCTTCTATAGCATAGGATAGTCGAAAAACGTCAGGCGGAAATGGTCGCTGAAATTGAGGGCAGAAAAGCAAAAACTTCAAAATAAAATACATAAAATTTCTGCAAAAAGAACGTTTGACGAAAGTCAGGCGTTCTTTTTTGACTTCTGTTCATTTTTTATCGGTACGCTGTTGACGAATCCGCGTAAAAAAGGTATGATATACCATATAAATACAAAATTTCGGAGTGATTTTTTTGGCAACCAAAACAAATGAAAGTCAAATTTCCAAATACGGTCGGTATGTCGGCTACGGCATCGGCGCAGTCGGATTGGATTTGAGCTACGGTCTGTTTTACGGGTATCTTTCCAAATACCTGACGGATGTGCTTTTAATGCCCGCGGCATTCCTTTTGATTTTGACCCCGATTGCCCGTATTTGGGACGGCATCAACGACCCGATTATGGGTACAATCGTAGACAGCACCAAAATGAAAATGGGCAAATACCGCCCGTGGATTATGATTGGTGCTTCATTAAACGCAGTGGTTTTGGCACTGCTGTTCACGAATCCCGGGATTCCGCTTGGGTCTGTGTGGCTGTATGTATATGTTGCGTTTATGTATATTGCCTGGGGAATGACCAATACGATGGCGGATATCCCCTATTGGAGTATGGTGCCGAGCTTCACGAACGACCCGAAAGAGCGCAACACCATTTCGACCATTGCCCGCACCTTCAGCGGTATCGGGCAGGGCATCATCACGATTTTCACACCGTATGCTTTGCTTTTGCTCGGTTCGGGCATCACCAAGGAAGAACGCAAGCTGAGCGCGCAGGGCTTCAGCCGTTGGGCAATTATTTGTGCGGTACTGCTCATTGTTTTTGCCGTGATTTGCGCAAGCGTCACCAAAGAGCGTCACGTTGTATACAACAAAGACAAATTCAGCTTTAAAAAGCTGTTCAACGTGCTCAAAAGCAATGACCAATTGATTGTATTTATGCTGTTTGCGATGATTTCCAACGCGGGCTGGTACTTAACCAGTGGCGTGGGCATTTATTACTTTGAAAATGTGGAGGGCGACGTCACAAAGCAAAGTATGTTCGCCACCTTCGGTGCAGTCGGCTCATTCCTCGGCTTGTTTGTCATTCCGATTATGCAAAAGAAATACACGCGCCGCACAATTTATCAGTTCTGCTTGGTTATGGTCATTGTCGGCTATGCGGCAATGATTATCTGCGGACCGATTCTCCACCAAATGCTCCTGCTGTATATCGCGTATATTATCGCGTCCATCGGGATTGCATCGATGTTTGTCAACCAAACGGTTATGCTTGCGGACATTGTGGATTACGGCGAATACAAAACCGGCAAACGGCAGGAAAGCACCACTTTCTCGATGAAAGGATTTTTGCAAAAGATGGCGTATACCATTCAGACAATCATCCTCTTTTCGGGGCTTGGGCTTTCGGGCTACGACGGTGCGGCAACGGTACAGACCGATGCCGCCAAAACGACAATCAGCGTGATGACCTTTGTCATTCCGCCGATTCTCGTATTGATTTCGTTCCTGGTATTCTCTAAGAAATATAAGCTGTACGGGGAGCTTTCCGAAAAGGTGCAGTCCTTCGTCGCGGCACGTGAGGCAAAAATGGAGGAGGACGCATAAATGCGGATTCTGATTATCCGCCACGGCGACCCTGATTATTCCATAGATTCCCTGACGGAAAAAGGCTGGCGCGAGGCGGAATATCTTGCCGACAAACTCGAAAAAGAGCGCTTAGATGCGATTTACTGCTCCCCGCTCGGGCGTGCACGGGATACAGCGGGCTGTACCTTGAAGCGCACGGGAAAGACCGCCAAAACACTCGGATGGCTGCGGGAATTTCACGCGCCGATTTTTGATAAGAACACGAAAAAGCTTTGCGGTCCTTGGGATTTGATGCCTTCGTTTTTTACAAAGGTAGAGGATTTCTATCATCCCGAAAAATGGGTGGACACTGATTTTATGCGCTCCGGGCTGCGGGTAAAGCAGGAATACAACCGCGTCGGCAAGGGTCTTGACAAGGTTTTGAAGGCACACGGCTACGAACGGCACGGCAGATATTACAAAGCAGTACAGCCGAACCGTGACACAATCGTATTCTTCTGCCATTTCGGCGTGGAATGCGTGATGCTCTCGCATCTTTTAGGCATCTCCCCTGTGCCCTTGTGGCAGGGATTTTGCGCCGCGCCAACCTCGGTCACGACGCTGTATACCGAGGAGCGCGAAGAAGGCATCGCCGCATTTCGCTGTGCCTCGTTCGGAGATATTTCGCATTTGTACGCAAAAGGCGAGCCGCCCGCATTCGCCGCACGATTTTGCGAGACGTTTGACTGTAAAGAGGAAAGACATTGATTTAGAAAGGACTGTAAAAGCTTTTGTTTTTACAGTCCCTTGTTTTTTAAGCTTACGTAGGGACGCTATACTTTACAAACCGCTTAATGCTCCCTCTTAGAGGGTGATTCCCCACGGTGTGGGGAAATGTCCGCAGGCGAACACAATTCGCCCCTACGATGTAGGGAACGACCTCTGTGTCGTTCCGTAATTTTCATCAGACTTCCACGGTCGGGTGGGTGTAGGGCTCGTGCTTGTCCGCGCCGTTGGTGCGCTCGGGCGGATGAAGGCATCCGCCCCTACGGGGGTTGCGCATCACCGTTGGGGTTGTGTAAAATTCGACCGTGCGCGGGCGATTCGTGAATCGCCCCTACAAGGCGGTCGTTGTTTAGCACATCGTAGGGACAGCCCGGGCTCGCTGTCCGTTTTGAAGAATGACCGATTTGTACCAAACGTAGGGGCATCCGCCCCTACGGGGGTTGCGCATCACCGTTGGGGTTGTGTAAAATCCAACCGTGTTCGGGTCGTCGAGACGCCGACCCCTACGGGATAATCCGTAGGGCGGGAGCTTGCTCCCGCCGTTGGGTTCTGCAAATTCCTACCGTGCTCGGGCGGGCGTGGAAACCCGCCCCTACAGGTTGTGCTCCGCCGTTGGGTTGTGCAGATTTTGCGGAACGACACTTAAGGTCGTTCCCTACAGTATAAAAACAGGCTTCCCGTTACTGTGGGAAGCCTGTTTTCTTTCTGCTTTTTCTTTCCGCTATTCTATTTATTGTTCTTTTTGCAGACTGCGTAGGCAAGACCTGCAATTGCCGCCGTACCTGCGGCAATACCGAGCTTTTTGAGCGTCGGCAATACGGATTCTACGCTTGGCGGGGCATAGGAATACAGCAGATATTTCGGCTTATTCTGTATGTCCTTCGCACTGAACAAGTCTCTATACAAAAGAGTGTGCGTGGAAAAGGTATTCGGATTTTGTTCATCCAAGTCAATCAAACGCACGCCGCGGTTGAGGCGCGGACCGTACACGTTAAAGCCGCATCCTTGTGTATAGCCAAGCAGCATATTGCCGTGTTTGCCCACAAAGCTGTTGTTGTGGTCGTGCCCGAAGAACATCGCAAGCGTATCGCCTTTTTCCGCAACCGCCGCAAACTCGCCGCTGTTTTCGGCAGGCGTTGCGGGCGTTTCCAACAGGAAGTCGCAATTGCCCTTTTGCAGAAATCGCGCATCAATATCGTAATACTTACCGTAATGCTCCCGAAAGCCCTGTGCATGCGGCTTTTGGGATTTCGGCACCTCTTTTAACAAATCCCACATTTCAGGCACGGGAATGTGCTGAAACAGAATCGAGGGCACATAGCCGCCTTCGGTTTCTTTTAAATGCTCACGCACAGTGCGGTACCATTCGATCTGCTCCGCCGTAACGCTTGCACATTTGCCGTCGAGCGTGGTGGAAAGCGAATCCACCAAATACAGATTAAACAAAAGCTTTTCGCCGTCGTGCGAACGGATATTGAGATACTGATTGCAAAGCCCGGGAAGGCTCGGGTCACCCGCAACAGCGATACAATTTTTATGCGCACGGTACATCTCCAACTGTTTTTCTTTCGGAATGCCAAACGCCTGATCATCGTGGTTGCCGAACACAAAGGTAAACGGGATATTGCGTTCTTCTAAAGGCGCAATCAAATTGTCAATTGCTTTTTTGTAATTCGCCGTGCGGTCGCCCGCAAGGAAGCTGACGCCGTAACCCTTGAACTGGTCGCCTGTGAACACGACCAAATCGGGTTTTGCTTCATCAAGCGCCGCCCTTAAAAACGCCAGAGTATCTTTAGAGGTTACCTGTGTATCCTGCGTATCGGCAATCTGCATAATACGGAATTTGCCGTCCGCGCGGAAAAACAAGTCCTCTGTTTTGCCAAGTGGAGTCGTCATAGCCTGCACCGCCTAATCAGTTTGCTTTTTCCTTTTTGCCGAATTTCTTAGCAAAAAATGCATCCACCTTTTGCCCGACGTGCTTGTCAAACAACGGATATACGAATTTTGCAATCAGGAAATAGGCAATCACGGCATATGCTATACCCATCAGCGCACCAAACAGCACGTCGGTCGGGTAATGCACCATCAAATAGTTACGGGAGAAGCCGATTAAAATCGCCAAAACAAACGCGGGCACGCCGACTTTCCATTTTTTGTTCAGCAAAATTGCCGTTGCCGCCGCAAAGGACGAGGATGTGTGCCCGGAGGGGAACGAAAAACTGGACGGCAGAGACACCAACAAATCCGGCTTACCGTCCACCACGGGGAAAGAAGCATACAAATCCGCAAACGGCTCAAAGTTGAACGGACGCACACGTGCGAATATGTTTTTGAGCGTCAAATCATTGACAAGAAGCATCACGATGAGCGCAAACGCCATTGTCACGCCGACCTTGCGGTATTTTTTGGAGAACAGGAATACCACAGCGAGTAAAATCCAAAAAAAGCCGCCCTCGCCGAGAAATGTGATCATCGGCATAACCACATCTAAAAATCCGCACCAAACGTGCTCTTGTATCCACTGAAAGGCCGAATGGTCAAACGCGGAAAATACACTGAAATCCATAAGATTACCTCCGTAATACAGTAATTTGTTTCCATTTTAATCGGCAATATAGAAAATGTCAAGTGCTCACCAAGTCAGCATAATTGCACGGAATGCATCCACAATATAGAAGATATTGGTTACGACCAAGGAGACCGTCAGGAACTCGGTGATGCTTTTGCGATGTGTCAGCGCCGAATTGCGAAGCGAAAGCAAAATCAGCGGCAAAATCGGAATGATATAGCGCGTCTGCAAGCCTTCAATTGCAATTGCGTCAATCGGCGTCCACAAATATGAGGCCGCGCAGAAACCGGCGATTGTCAGCAGTACCACGGGAATCATAAAGCACCTGTCCGTGTTACGCATTTGCAAAGGCGAAAGGCTGTCGTCCTCACGAACGGAAGAAAGCATCAGCAGGGAGCCGAAGAACAGCGCAAAGGATTTTTCCACCTTCAAATTCACCCACGCCATATCCGAGCCAAACAGAGAATAGAACCAGGTTTCTTTAGATTGGAAATAGGCGTTGACCCAAAGAGCAATAAAGCCTTTCGTATTGGTGAAAACATCGCTTACGGTGAAGGTCTTCGCGGCTTCGGTCGTACTGCCCGCATCGCTGATTCTTGACAAATTAAAAATCAGCATAAAGGCAACCGCACTGACTGCCGCCGCACCGACGGTAAGCCATTTCTTGTTTTTCGGGAGCTGTTTATTCCAAAATACAATCGGCAAAAGTCCCGCCAGCAACACATACACGCCCGCTTTCGGCGCGCAGAATACCATCAGGCAGACAAGCAGTGATGCAATATCCGTAATGCGGATTCGTTTGGCACGGTAAGCAAGGTCGAAACAGGTCGCAACATAATAAAATGCAAATGCGATAATGACGGAGTCATAGGAATAGGACGCGACCTGCTGTAAAGTCAACGGCAACAGTGCTGTCGCAAACAGTATATTTTTGCCGAAAGGCATTTTGCGAACCGCCAGCATACCGAGAATTGCAAACAGCAGCAAATTCATCATCCGCCCCAAATAAAATGTCGGAACGGAGTTTAAATGCAAAAGTCTGCCGAGGGCAATACCGATGCCCGCAGGTGTGTAACAAACATAATTGCCGCTGATGCGCTCGCTTGTGTACAGCACCATTTCTTCGCTCTCCGCCGCGCCCAACACATTGTTGATTGCAGTGGCATAAGAAGAAGTCGAGGGCTTGTAGTGCTTGCCGTTAAAGTTTGAGAAAATGCCCTGATAATCGGTATCACACGCACGAACATACAGCTGTATATCGGGATTGTCCGCTTTTTCCTGTGTAAAGGTCAGTGCGTTTGAAACACGGTAGGCGGTATAATAATGGACGGTTTCATCCGGCACGGTGAACGGTGTCATCAACGCCGTATAGCCGATGCCCATAATCAAGACAGTTACCAAGAACAGAATATGTTTTTTCACACGGAACACATAAGCGCAAAAATAGATGACGGTAAACGCCGCCAACAGTCCTGCGGAAAAAGCGGCGAACAGCAGACAAATCATTGTATATGCAGGAGAGATTGCGTAAAAAGCCAAATCCTGTGAAAGTGCCTCGCCGTCTGACAGCAGAGTGCCTTCTTTATAATAATCACGGTTGGAAGCTTCAAAGCAAATACCGGAATTCTTCGGCAGATTTCCGGTTATCTCCAAGGTATAGACCTGCCCGCGCACACCACCCGAAATCACCGTATCCAAGGAGTGCCAAAGCCAACCGAACCAAAGCGCGTCGTTAAGCAGTTCTTCGTCCAGTTCATAAACGTCTAAGGTGTTTCCGGCACTGTCTTTGAGGGTAACGGTCATTTCGCCTTTGACGCGAATCCAGTTGCCGTCGCCGTTTTTTTCCATTTGGCGGTCACGCTCCGCTTGTTTTTCGTCGGTAAAGCCTAAGAAAAACTCATAGGCGGAAACGGAATCCTTCGCGGTAAAGGTTTGCGTCAGAGTAAAATCGCCGTCCGGCAGGACGATTTTTGTATCCCTGTTTTTGGACGCCGCAGAATAATAGATTGCCTCGGGCTTTGCGGCTTCGGGTTTGACATAAAATTGAAATACCAGCCCTAAGAATGCGGAAAGCGCAAAAAACAGGGCGAAGAAAACTGCCAAAACCTGCCAGAGCGGTTTGCGTTTTTCGGTGTGCATTACGATTCCTCCCCTTTTTCTGCATCCTCTAATTCTTTTTCACGAATCGCAACGTTCTGAATCGTAGATTTCAGCTTTTGCTTTAAGTAAGACACCTCTAAAGAGAGTGAAAACAGCTTCACAATCACCACAAAAATCACCGCCAAAAAGACAAAATTCGACGGCGACCGAATCCCGAGCAGATGTGAAAGAAAATCGGGAATCTGCGGAAAAATACTGATAATGACAAGCGCGGTGCTTGCAAATATCCAATAGATTGCGTCTTCAATTTCCATTTGTGCACGGCGAATGCGGCGCAGCACATACAGGCACGCCAACACACACACAACAATCAGCGAAATGCGCAAGGTCAGACTCATACTTCATCCCCCTGTAGCTCCAGCGGCTTGCGAAACCACTGAATAAAGAAAATAGACACGCACATTCTGGTCATATATTTCATAGACCGTGCAAAAGTCAAATAGCTTTTGCCTGCGGTACGCTCCAGCATTTCAACCTGCGTTTCACCGATTTTGGCACCGCAGCGCAAAAGAAAGGTCAGCGTGTCGGGCTCAGGTCCAAATTCATAGGAACGCGCGTGCAGCTTCATCATACGGCGGTTGTAAAGGCGCATACCCGAAGTCGGGTCCTTGACCGTTTGATGCGCCGTGATGCGCATTGCCGCAGAAATTACATTACTGCCGAGCATTCGCAGTGTTTTGGGCTTCTTTTTTTCAACAAAGCGAGAGCCGATGACAATATCATACCCGCCCTGTTCCATACATTCCAGCATTTCGCCGATGTATTTTGCGTCGTGCTGACCGTCACCGTCATATTGGATAGCGCAGTCATAGCCGCTGTAGTATGCATATTTCATACCCGCCTGAAATGCCCCCGACAGCCCGATATTTTCAGGCAAATCCAAAAAATTGAAGCCGTTTCGCATACAGACCTTTGCGGTATTATCTGTAGAACCGTCGTTCACAACGATGTAATCGTACTGCGGGTAGTTCTCGAGAATATTGCGTACCACGCGCTCAATGCTTTCCCCCTCGTTATACGCGGGAATAATCAAAATTGTTTTCATAGATTCCCCCTATTTATCTTCGAAAATGCGCAGGATACGCTCGGCGGTTTCCGGGAAGGTACAGCCGCAATCGTGATAACTCGCTTTGGCAAGCGCGCAAAATGCAGAACGGTCTTGAATCTGCAAGGCACGCAAAACGCCTTCTTCCACAGCCTCTGCGCTGTTTTCCTTTAACAGGATTCCCGATTCGCCGTCGGAAATAATCGGCGAAACGCCGGGCACATCGGTCGCAACCACCACGGAATCGCAGACAATCGCTTCTAAGACCGAGGTACAGAAGCCCTCCGAATCTGACGGCAACAGATAAAAATCGCTTTCCCGATGCAAGGCGATTGCCTGCGCATAAGGCACAGCGCCGAGAAACAGGATATGCTCCGTCTGCTTTTCCGCAAGCGTTTCGAACAGTGCGCCGTCCCCCGCGACAATCAAATACGGATTTTGTTCTGTTTTCCTGCCGGCACGCAGAAAACCGTCCACCGCACTTTTCGCGCCTTTTTCGGCAACCAACCGCCCGATAAACGAAAAGACGGGCGCCTCTTGCGGAATGTTATATTTTTCACGGAAAGAAATCCCCCGAGCCGCAAGCAAAGCTTCTATTTCCGCTTCGGGCACAGCGTTATATAAAATGCCTTTCGCGGAAATTCCGAAGTGCGAAAGCCAACGGCAGGCGGCATCGGACACGCCGTAAAAATCGGTGCAATATCTTTTCAACAAAGCAGTAATGCCGTGCTCATACCAGCCGCAAAGCAAATCAAGCGGCTTTGCGCCCATTTTTAAATGTGCAGAACCGTGTTCAATCACAATAGACGGAATCCCGTGCTTACGGGCAAATTTTGCGCCGATGAGCGAATGGAAATAAAACCGCGTATTGATGATAACTGCATCGTATTTTTCGAGAGCCAGCTTTTGAAATAAATCACGGTATACACTGTTTTTCTTCGGAATCGGCAATCTGCCGTTTAAAAGCGGAAAACACGGCAGTGCGTATACCTTGATTCCCTCTTCGGAGCACGAATATCCCGGCGTTTGCTCTGTATTGGCGGTGACCACCGTAACCTGATGCCCCATACCAATCAGTTCGCGGGCAAGGTTGTAGGTGTAACGCTCCACACCGCCCATATGCGGCACATATAATGCAGAAAAGAAGCAAAAATGTTTACCCAAGCTGTTTTTCTCCTTTCCTTTTTTTCAGAAGAACCGTTGTGAAAATGCCGATAAACAGCAAACAAAGCAATATAACCGACAGCAAATAGGTCAGCGACGCGCCCAAAAGCCCATAGGCGGCAACCATACGGTCACCCAGCAAAAATGCCGCCAATGCCGCACCGACATACCCAATCAGCACATATTTTTGCTTGCGCTGAACAGTAATCATATAATACAGCAGTACGCAGACGGCATTGAAGCCGCCGCCCACAAGCACAATCATCAGCTCCGACTTGAATGCGGTCAAATCCGTACCGTACAAAAGCGACAGCAGCGGTATACCAAGCAGCCAGCCGCCGACCAGCGCCACAACCGTAACCGCCAAAATCCAAAGCAACAGCTTTGCAATCGTGGTTAAAAAGGGCTTGTACTGATGTTCATTCCAAAACGCCGTCAATTTTGTCAAAAGCGGTCGGAATGCGAACAGACTGAACAGATTGATGACCGAGGCAGGCATAAAGAGGATGCCGTAATACGTCTGGTATTCCGCCGACAAATGCGCATCCACCGCAAATTTCGGCGCGTTGTTGATATACATCATCAAAAAGGACGCCAAAAAGAGCGGAAAGCAGGATTTGAACAGTTCAAACAACGCTTTCTTATTAAAATCCACACGGCATTTTTCGAAATACCGCCCTGTGCCTGCGTCAAAAATCACCAGCCACAAAAGCGCCAAAACCACCATTACACCGCAGGAAATCAGCAAATTCTTTGTCAACAGCAAGGACACAAGAAAACCTGCACAATACACAAACACGCGCACGGACAGCGAAAAACCTGCGACGTCCAATCTGTCGTTTTGCTGTGCCTGGCCGTTAAACACATCGCTGAAGGCTTCCACACATTTCAGGATACACAAAAGCACGACTACCCACGCTTTTTCACCGCCAAAGCCGTTTAGAAGCACATACCCAACGGTAATGAGCAGCATCAGCGCACAGGTCAAAATACGAAATGTAAAATACGAGGCAAACGTAAACTGCTTATAAATATCCGTAGACTGAAACGGTCGCACCTCAAACATACCGACAGTCAGCATCATTAAGCTGACGGAAAATCCGAGGGAAAACACCCCCGCTTCCGCATCACCCAAGGTGCGCGTAACCATCATTAAAAGCAATACGGAAACGGCCGCATTGACAAGACTGCCCATCATATTCCAAAACGCAACAGCTTTCGATGAAGGCTTTTTTTGCATCCAGGCTTCTATTATCTGCATTGATTTCTCCGATTTTTAACAAAACTGACAAAATATATTGTTTTATTATAGCATAGATTAAAATTTTATGCAATATCTTGTAAAGGATTCTTCTGCTCGCCCCGATTTACAGCAAAATCGCTAAAAATTATTACATCTCTTTTAACAAAAAGCAAAAAATCAGTTACATTGAATGCACAACGGCAAGCGTGGAAATACTGATAAAAAGGAGGCGTTTACGATGAAAAACGAACAGGACAGACACCGTATTGAGATTACCGTGCGCGACCGATTGCTGCGCGCGTGGGAAAATTCTATGGAAATGGCGCGGGATTTTGAGGGCTATTCGCACGAATACAATGCAAACCCGGAATACAGCCGCGCATTCGCAAAATATGCAGTAGACGAAGCTCGGCACGCCGCAGAATTAAAAGATATGCTGCACGAATATCAAAGTAAGCAGTAAATAAAGCAAAAAATCACTCCTGTTTGCATATACTGAAAACAGGGGTGATTTTTTGTATACTTTTCAAAACGAAAACGCTGATTTTGCGCGCATTTTTTTGACGCACCGCCCATATGCCGCGGCATATGTCAAGGGCAGTGCCGACTACCCGAATACAGCGGGAAGAATCCTATTCTACCCGGCAGGCGACCGCGGGATTTTGGTCGTGTCGAACATACGCGGACTGCCCGTGGAGGACGGTGTGTGCGAACAGCACTTTTTTGCAATGCATATACACGAAAACGGTGCTTGCAGCGGCACAGCGGAAGAACCGTTTCAAGATGCGGGCGGACATTATAATCCAAAAGACTGTCCGCACCCCGCGCACGCAGGTGACCTGCCGCCTGTTTTAAGCAATGCGCGCGGCAAAGCGTTCAGCGCAGTGCTTTGCGACGGCTTCCGACTCCGAGAAATCATCGGCAAAAGCGTCATTCTGCACCGCAAGCCCGACGATTTCACATCACAGCCCGCAGGGAATGCGGGAGAACGCATCGCCTGCGGAAGAATTGTAAAGGCAATGTATCGGGGATGAAAACGGGAATACTCTCTTATCTCTTCTCTTTTTATCTCTTCACTGAAACGACAATTCCTTTTAGAGAAAAGTGAAAGGATAAAAGTAAAAAGAGAAAAGAACCAAAAAGAAACGGCAATTTCTTTTCGAAAATTGCCGTTTCTTTTTGGTGCGGATAAGAGGACTTGAACCTCCACCGAGTTGCCCCGACTAGAACCTGAATCTAGCGCGTCTGCCGATTCCGCCATATCCGCATATACACTCTCTAAATTTTACACGGCGAGAGAAACCGAGGCGGAGCACAAAGCTTAACCCGCAATGCCGTTCCACATAGAAATCCTTCGCAGAACGCTCCAATATAATAGCACGATTGGCGTCGGTTGTCAATCAATTTTCAAAATTTTTTAGAAAAGAATCGTGCAATCTATTTAAAGATACCTGCCCGTATGATTCTAAATTGTAAAAAGAAGGATGGCTCTTTGCAAAGCCATCCTTTTTTCATATTGCTGATGTTGCCATTCTGCCGAATTTCATTTCCTTGCCGTTTTCGTCGTATTTCTTACGTTTGCCTGTGATGCTCTCTATTTCGATTTTCCACACGGCGGTACGGTCAAGACTGCTTGCAACTTCGCTGTCAAAATTCGCCATATTGGTCGGCGTGTGGCGTTCGCACAGGTGCTTCAATGCGGTGATTTTCTCCTGCGCATCGGTGACCTCCGATGCCGTACCGCGCAGGATAGCGGATTCAAATTCCGTGGTAAATATATTCGGCATACGGTGCGTATCTCCGACACAGGCAAGGCAAACCTGCGGATTTGCGCGCAGGCAGTCAATCTTCTTTCCCTCTTTCGCACAATGGAAATATACCGTCTGCTGTACGCGTACAATCGAAATCGGTACGCAGTACGGCGCATTGCGCGCATCCGTCATAGAAAGCACAGCATATTCGCATTTGTCCGCAACTTCGAGTGCAAAATCTTTTGACATTTCCCGATCTTTTCTTCGCATATTCTAAATCGCCTTTCAGCTGTTTGTTGTCAGAATCATCACATTGCCTGCTTTGCAAGATATGCCGCGCCGAGCATACCTGCCTGGTTTTTCAGTTCGGCTTTTTTGATTTGCACAGACTGAAAGCTGTGCATCGGACGGGCGTGGATGCGGCGGTCGATTTCGGAAATGATATAATCCTCATTCATAATGCCGCCGCCGAGGACGATGCAGGGTGGATTGAAAATAAAAATCAATGTGGTCAGCCCGCCGATGATTTCATCAATCCAATTGTCCAGAACCGCGCGGATGATTACATTGTTGAAATGCTCCGGTGCAAAAATTTCACGGCCTGTAAGCTCTTTGCCTGTTTCCTCTTTCACTGCGTTTACAAGCGCGCGGGTAGAAGCATACATTTCGTAGCATCCGTTGTTGCCGCAGGTACATTTCTTACCGCCTGTGTGGGTGACGATATGCCCAAACTCCCCTGCCGAAAAATAATCGCCTGTATAAATTTTGTCATTAATCCACAGCGCGCCGCCGACGCCTGTGCCGTAGGTCAGGCACAAGAAATCCCGATAGCCCCGCCCTGCGCCGAATTTCGCTTCGGCAGTGGCGGCAGAGTTCACATCGTTTTCCACATACACGGGCAGATGGAACTGCTCCTGAATTGTTTTTTTGATTTCAATTCCTGTATAATTCGGTATGTTCTCACTTGCAAAAATGATTTTGCCGAGCTCGCTGTTTACCTGCCCCGCAGTGCTGATGCCGACACAATCCACACGGTCAGCGAACGCACCGACAATCGACAGCATCTTTTGCATCAGATGCGGACCGCCGAGCTGTGCTTCCGTCGGCACTTCAAAGGATTGTTCAACAGAAAAATCCTCATTTACAATCCCGTATTTTATGGCGGTGCCGCCGATATCAATTGCTAAAATCTGCATAGTGGTTTTACTTTCCTTCCTGTTTTTGTGCCAAAGCGCAGAGCTTTTTCAGTCGGTGGTTGACGCTTGAACGCGACATCGGCGGCGTCAGCGCGTCACCGATTTGCTGTAATGAATAATCCGGATTTTCCAGTCGGATTTCTGCAATGCTTTGCAGTTCCTCGGGCAATTCGCGAAAAGCGGCGGTTTTTTGCAGCTTCCCAATCCACTCGATTTGCTGCATTGCCGCATTCACGGTTTTATTTAAGTTGGCATTTTCAAAATTCAAACGCCGATTGACATTGTTGCGAATGTCTTTATATACAATCACATCAATAAACTCCATTACGAATTTGGACGCGCCCATAATGCCCAACAAATTTTGTATTTCCTCGGTTTTTTTGAAATACAATACGTACAGCCCGCCTCTGCGCACCTCTTTTGGGGAGAAATCGCTGTTTTCCAAAAACTTTTTGAGGTCACAGCACAAATTATAATGCGGAACAACAAATTCCAAATGATAATTTTTTTCAGGCGAATTGACTGTGCCGCACGCCAAAAATGCACCGCGTAAAAACGCACCGACACAGCAGTCCTCCGTGATATTTGCCCAATTTAAGCGGCGAACACGCTCCGTGCCGTCACAGCCGAATGCCGAAAGCACACGCAGGCGATCCTCGGCATCCGAAACAGATACTTTAAACTTCTTAGACGTCGCCTTTTGTATTTCCGGCGCGTGCAAACAAAGCCGCTCCGCCAAATACTGATATTTTTTGGCAACTGCTTCATTTTCTGTCGAAATGGACAGCTCACGGCCCGAAAATGCGCGCCCAAACAGCATCAGCCCATAACTTTCCGCCAAAAGGCAGCACGGATTTTCCGCTTCGATGCGCAACAGTTCCTCTTTTAAATCTGAAGAAAAAGACATAGCCGTTTTTACCTTTTCATATCTCTGTGGAACACACTGCTGCAAGCACCGCTTTCCAGCAAATGCTTATTGATAAGCTCTGCAAATACAACCGAACGGTGCTTGCCGCCCGTACAGCCGACGGCAATGGTCAACTGACTTTTTCCCTCGCTTCTGTACAGCGGAATCAGGTAATCCAAAAGGTCGAAAAGCTTGACCTCTAACCCCCGCGCCTGCTCAAATTTCATTACGAAATTGCGGACAGGTTCTTCCAAGCCCGTGTGCTGTTTCAATTCGGGAATATAAAACGGATTGGGCAGACAACGGACGTCAAAAACCAAATCCGCCTCCTTCGGCGTACCGTATTTAAAACCGAAGGAAATGCAATAAATTTTTAAGGATTTGGATACATCGTCTAAAAAGAGCTGTGCCACGCGTTCCTTAAACTGCGAACTTTTGACCTGTGTGGTATCAATAATGTAATCCGCTTTTTGCCGTGCGGGCAAAAGCGTTTCGCGCTCGGTCTGAATTGCCTCTAAAATGGACGGTGAATCGAACATATCCGAAAGCGGATGCTTGCGGCGCGTTTCCTGATAGCGGCGCATAATGACTTCATTGTCTGCATCGATAAACAGAATCTTATATTTGACATTCATATTTTCAAGATCGCCGAGTACATCGAACAGTGCTGAAAATGATGTGCCCAAACGAATATCCGCCACGACAGCCACGCGCTCGCGTTTTTCTTTGGATTTTAAAATCAGATTTACAAAGGTTGGAATCAGCTCCGGCGGCATATTATCGACACAAAAATAGCCGATGTCCTCCAGCGCGTCTACCGCGGCGGATTTGCCTGCCCCCGAAAGTCCCGTTACAATCACCAATTCCATTTATTTCACTTCCTATTCCATATACAGAACTTCTGTTTGTAAACGCACACCTTTTTCTGTATACACGGTTTCCTGCACACGGCGAATCAGCTCCAAAATATCTGCTGTTGTTGCGCCGCCTTTATTGATGACAAAGCCTGCGTGTTTTTCGCTCACCTGTGCGCCGCCGTGAGTCAGTCCTTTCAATCCGCATTCTTCAATCAGTGCACCTGCAAAATACCCTGTCGGACGTTTAAAGGTACTGCCCGCACTCGGATATTCAAGCGGCTGTTTCGCTTTGCGCCGCCGCATTTTATCCTCCATTGCCGCACGGATTGCATCGGGCTCTCCCGCCTTCAGCTGTAACAGCAATTCGGTAATGATATACGCCTGCCCCGAATATACACTCTTGCGGTATCCGAGCTGCAAGTCCGCACCCGCAAACGTACCGACCGAGCCGTCGGGCGCAATGTGGCGGCAGGAAAGCAGAACATCCCGCATTTCTCCGCCGTAGGCGCCTGCATTCATATAGGCGGCACCGCCCGCAGAACCGGGAATCCCGTAAGCAAATTCCAGCCCCGAAAGCCCGTGCTTTAACGCGAAGTTGCAAAGCGCGGTCAGAGACGCCCCCGCTTCACAGCGAATTTTCCCGTCCTCGAGCATTTCCATTTTTGCCATTGGTGCGCCGAGCCGAAATACAATCCCGCGCACGCCGCTGTCCGCCACCAAAAGATTACTGCCGTTGCCGATGACGTGATACCGAATCCCCTGCGCTTTACAGGCAATCAGCATTGCCCGCAACGCTTCTTCGCTGTTCGGCAGAATCAGTACATCTGCATTGCCGCCCGTCTGAAAGCTGGTCACCTTGGAAAGCGGAAAATCGGTATATACATCTGCACCGAAATCATTTGCGATTTTAATAATTGCCTCGTACAAAGCGATCCCTCACATACTTATTCATCCAATAATGCCGCGCCGATGACACCCGCGTCGTTGCCGAGCACGGCGGAGCAAATCTGCGTTTGTTTGCCGCAATGGATGCTGTAACGCTCTTTTAGTACATATTCGCGGACGGGTGCGAGCAACGGCTCGCCCTCACAGCCAACGCCGCCGCCGATGCATAAAACATCGGGCTGGAAGGTATTCACAACATTGACGATGCCTGCCGAAAGGTATTTTATGTATTTATCCACAACCAGCTTTGCCGCCGTATCGCCCTGCCGCATTCCGTCAAAAGCAGTTCTGCCGTTCACCTTTTCCAAGTCATTCTCGACAATCTGCCACATCAGGGAGTCCTTATTTTCACGCATAGCGGTCTTGGTCTGCCGCACAAGTGCCGTTGCGGACGCATAGGCCTCCCAACAGCCCTTTCTGCCGCAGGTGCAGGGTTCTCCGTCCACAACGATTACATTGTGACCCATTTCGCCTGCCGCGTCGTTACAGCCGTTCACGATTTTGCCGTTGACAATGATGCCGCTGCCGACACCCGTACCGAGCGTAATCATAACGAAATTCTCTACATTGCCGCCCGCACCCGCGACCGCCTCACCGAGTGCCGCGCAGTTTGCGTCGTTTTCAAGATAAATCGGCTTGTCAAAATATTTGGAAAGGATATCCCGCGCAGGTACTTTGTCAAAGCCTAAGTTATTTGCATATTCAATAATCCCCATACGTTTATTGACAGAGCCCGGCGTGCCGATGCCGATGGACAGAACATCGTCCATTGTGATGCCTGCTTTTTCCACTGCTTCCTGCACGCAAGCGGCAATATCCGCCAAAATTTCGCCTGCAGGACGGGGGCAATTCGTTTTGCGCTTGCCCTTGCTGATGATTTTATAAAACTCATCCATCACGCCTGCAACTATGTTTGTTCCGCCTAAATCCACACCGATTCTATACATTTGAAATGCCTCCGTATTTTAATAATTTTGCCAAATTTCCAGTTCTTCTTCCGCAGCCTCTTCGCCCTCATCCATACCGAGCTGATGCAAAAGCTCCCGTGCCGCGTTGTAGCCCATCTTCTTTTGACGGTTGTTCATCGCGGCAACCTCAATGATTACAGCGAGATTCCGCCCCGGCTTTACAGGCACGACTGTAACAGGTACTTTAACACCCATTATATTGATAAATTCATTGTCCAGACCCATACGGTCATAGACCTTATTGGAATCCCACGGCTCTAACTGAATGACCATATTGATTTTCTCGGTCAGCTTGACCGCACCCATACCGAAGATGCGGCGGGCATTGATGATGCCGATGCCGCGCAATTCGATAAAGTGACGGATATTGTCGGGTGCAGAACCGACCAGCGTTTTTGCGGACACCCTGCGAATCTCGACCGCATCATCTGCAATCAAACGATGCCCGCGCTTAATCAGCTCAATTGCCGTTTCGCTTTTGCCTACGCCGCTGTCGCCGACAATCAGCACGCCTTCACCGTAAACCTCTACCAATACACCGTGCCGCGTGATGCGCTCGGCAAGCTCTGTACCGAGGAAGTTAATAAGTGCCGCCATACAGCCTGAAGTGGATTCCTCCGTGCGCAGAAGCGGTACACTGTAGGTTTTGGAAAACTCCAAAAGCGCCTCGGGACACGCAAGCTTTCGGGTAATCAAAATCGCAGAGGGACTGCGTTCTGTCAGCCTTTTGAGCCCGGCAATCTGCTGTTCCGCACTCAAGGTTTTTAAAAACTCCAGCTCCGAAAGCCCCAGCAGCTGCACACGTTCAGGGTCAAAATAATCGTCGCGCCCTGCGAGCAGCAGTCCCGGACGGTTCACCTCGGGCGTGGTGACAAATAAATCTGAGGTTTCTTTCGGCATATGCAGAATCTCAAAGGAAAACTCTTTAATGATTCTTTCCAAAGAAACAGAATAAGCGGAAGCCATATATGCACTCCTTTTTTCATATTCCTTATTATTATAATCGAAAACGCGTGACTTTCCAATAGCTTTCTAAAAATTTCCGAAAGAAAATCGCGGCTTTTTCTGTGTTTTTTTCGTTTTCTCCCGATTCGGCTTCGCTCTGTATAAGAAAAATGCATTGCGGTATACTACTTACGGGTGAGATAAGATGATTACAGTCGTTCTGTCAGGACGGGATGTCGAATCGCTCGCGGCGGAGATTTGCCGCATTTTAGAAAAATTCGGCGGCGCGTGTTTGGTGTCGCACGACAGCGTGCAGGCATATTTTGCCATTGCGCCGAGTTTTTTACTGTTTCACGCGGATACGGTACGCGCACTGCCTGAAAAAAACACCGTATTCCTGCAAACGGATGCAACGTTCGAACCGAAAATAGAGAAAAACTGTAAATTCGACTGTATAATCACAGAAAGCACATCAGAAAAGCACTGCGCGGCGCAGGTGGTAACCGTTGGGATGGGACGGCAAAACGACATCGGCATTTCCAGCACCGAAAGCGGACATTTGCACATTGCCGTACAAAACACGGTGCATACCCTTGCCGGTAAAGAAATTTTGCCGTGCGAATTTTCCGTGCTCGGCGCCGAAAACTTTGCGCACAGCGCGCTTTTATATGCATTTGCGCTGTTGCTGTTGGCAGAAAAAATTGACCACGATTTGCTGACCGTCAAGCTGTAGGTACATTATAAAAACAAAACCCGCCGTAAGCACATTTTTCGCTTGCGGCGGATTTTTATGTTCTGCTGTTCTTATACTTCGGACTTTTTGATGCCGAAAATCAGACGCAAAAGTCCGCTCAGCATCTTCGGACTTTTCACCAATACCACTTTCATAAAAAAGCCTCCTCAGCAGTTTTTGCAAAGGACAATGCCGCTGACGATTAAAGCTATGGACAGAAATACCACAAGAAATTTGGACGGGAATATCATAGCGAGGATAAGCCCCGCGCCCAACATCACGAAAATCAACCCGATACTGCCGCCTTTGGCTTTTTTCATACCGACACCGCCTTTTTTGTTGCTATTACACTATATGCGGCGATGAAAAAAGTGTTCAAGAATCTTTATCGGTAATAAAAATTAAAGCGATTCCCTGCTCTGCCGTGATGCGTGCGTTGTTCGTGGTCACCTCATTGCTCACGCCCAAACCGCAGAACGGTGCAAATTCATAATGGGAAAGCGGATAGAAAAAGCCCTCTTCGGTTACGGTGCACGCACCGCCGAAGGCGAATACGGAAACATATTTATTCTCAGCATCTGTGATGTTTGCGGTTTCGTTTTGCAGGGCGAAAATACGGTGGTGCGTATCGACAAGCATCAAGTTCACGCCCTGTGTTTTTGCTTTTGCGCACAAATCAAAATTCGCAAACGTATGGTCTAAGCGGTCAAGACCCGTACCGCAAAACAGCACGATATTCCGAAATCCGCGCCGCATAGCCTCTGCGAGTGCGCAGTCGCTGTCGGTCGCATCCTTAATCGGGTTTAACGGGATAATTTGTGCGTCGGTTTCGGGGCGTGCCCCCGAATCGAAGTCACCGATAACCAAATTCGGCGCAAGCCCGAGCTGTTTTGCGCGCGAAAATCCGCCGTCTGCCGCAATGATAAAAGGATGCTTTTTCAAATACGGCTGCACCGTGTTAAACGGCACGGCACTGCCTGCGGCAAAAATTACGCAATCGGGATTTGTTACGATTCCCATTCTTTCCAATCCTTTACTTTGTTGTAAAGTGCCGTATAGCTGTTGTGGCGCGAAGCACTTATTTCGCCGCGCTCTACCGCCGCGAGGACTGCACAGCCTTTGTCGCACGTGTGGGAGCAGGAGGTGAATTTACAATTCCCCAAATACGGACGAAATTCGCGGAAGCAGTCTGCCAAATCTTCTTTACGAATCGCGTCGGCACGCTCAAAATCCAAGGCGGAAAAGCCGGGAGTGTCCACCACATAGCCGCCGCTGACAGGGAAAAGCTCCGCCTGCCGCGTGGTATGACGTCCGCGCCCCAGTTTGTCGCTGATTTCGCCTGTTTCACGCTGTAAATCGGGTGCGATTCGGTTTAAAAGCGAGGTTTTGCCCACGCCGGAATTGCCCGTGAACGCGCTGACCTTTCCGCGGAGTAAAGCGCGGAAAGCCTCCACGCCCTCGCCCGTTTCGTTGGATACCGAAAAGCACGGAATCCCCGCCCCGCGGTAAACCTCGAAAAGCGCATCCGTCGGTGCGATATCGGTTTTTGTAAAGACGACAATCGGTTCGATTTCTTTTTGCTCCGCCAGTGCAATCAATTTGTCAATCACCAAAGCATTCGGACGCGGCGCAGTCGTGGAAACGACAATCATCAGTTGGTCTATATTGGCGACAGGCGGACGGCGCAGCTCATTTTTGCGCGGAAAAATCTCGTCAATTGTGTTTTCGTTATCCCCGTTGCTTACGGTAATCTGCACACGGTCACCGCAAAGCGGCGTGATGCGTTTTTTTCGGAATACGCCGCGCGCTTTGCAGACATATACCGCATCGGCGGCTTCAACCGAATAGAAGCCGCCGATGCCTTTCAGCAATATTCCGTTTAACGTTTTACTGCTCATAGAAACTCCCGTTTATGCGCCGACTGTCAGTCGGATTTTCGTGGAAGGTATGACTTTTTCATTTTGTGCGGGCGTTTGCTCAGTGACTGTACCTGAAGAAACCCTGTCACCGCTTTCGTTTACAAATTCAAGATTAGTAAATCCTGAGTCCTCTAATTTTTTCCGCGCCTCTGAAACAGATAAACCGGTTACATTCGGTACGGATACGGGAAATTCTTTATTTTGCACATCCGTTACTGCGGCGGGCGTCTTTGTAAAGTCAATCTTACCGCTTTGGATTTCGTAATCGTCAATCAAAACCTGGTACGTATTGTTCGCACCCGAGCCTTTGAGGGTAATGGTGATGGTTTCACCCGAGAAGCTGACCTCGCGCGGGAACTGCTCGGTATCGGAATTGTACAGCGTGCTGTTGAGGAACACCTTCAACGTGCCCGAGCCGCCGCTGGATTTCGGCAATTTTACGGAAATGGTGGTCGAGGTAGCTTCGGGGACACCGTTGCTGACGACGAGCGCAACAGATGCGCCTTTTTCTGCGGTTTCACCGCCGTCCGGCGACTGCGAAATCACTGTCCCCTTTTCTTTATCGCTGTTGGCTTCGGTTACATTGCCGACCTTAAAGCCTGCGCTTTCAATCAGCTTTTTGGCGATATCCTGGCTGTAACCGACAACGCCCGGCACGACAGCCGCATCGGGATTTTCATTGGTCGCCACATAAATGGTCACCAATGAACCCTTTTCGCCGTAAGAGCCTTCAACCGGGTAGGTATCAAACACAATGCCCTCTTTGGCATTTTTATCATATTTCGGGATAATCTTTACATCAAAGCCGCTCTTCTTGAGCTTCGCTTCCGCCTCTTCGGAAGAAAGCCCGACAATGCCCGAAATCAAAACGCTGTCGTCATTATAGGCAATTTCCAGCTTGACGGTCTTGCCTTTGCGAATCTTGGTTTTGGCCTCGGGATTCTGCGACAGCACAACACCGGGTTCGGCATCACTGCTGTAGACGGGCTCAGTTTCAAACACAAAGTTTTCGGTATACAGCGCATTGCCTGCAATTTCATCGTTATAATTCATACCGACAAAATTCGGCACTTCGACTTTCTTTGCATTTCTGCCGAGGAACACGCCGACGAAAATCGCAATAATCACAACCAAGCCTGCCAGCACGCCGAAGAGAATCGGCATGGTTTTGCTCGATTCTTTTTCTTCTGCTTCTTCCTCGGGCTTAGGTTTGACCGCATCGGCAGGTGCTTTTGCGTTGGAGGGGCGTTTCGGCTCTACAAAACGCGTCGGGTCGCTGTCCACAAAATAGTTATAATCGAACTTGATAGACGGATTTTTGCGGAACTCATCCAAATCCAACAGCATTTCGGATGCAGACTGATAGCGGTCACGCGCATTTTTCTGCATCGCACGAAGCGTAATCTGCTCGAGTCCCAACGGGATATCGGGATTGATTTCACGCGGACGTTTCGCCTCCTGCTGGAGCTGCATAATCGCAACGGAAACCGCACTGTCTGACTGGAACGGCAGCTGCCCTGTCAGCATTTCGTACATCACCACACCGACGGAGTACAAATCCGCCTTGTCGTCGGTAATCTCCCCGCGCGCCTGCTCGGGGCTGATGTAATGCACGGAGCCGATGGCACTTTCGGTCATCGTGCGGGTATCACCGCGCGAAAAACGTGCGATGCCAAAATCGCTGACCTTAATGGTGCCGTCCTGCAAAAGCATAATGTTCTGCGGCTTGATATCACGGTGCACAATGCCCTTGTCGTGCGCGTGCTGTAAGGCTTTTAAAATCTGATTGACAAAATGCACAGCCTCTTTCCAGTTGACTGCCTTTTGCTGTTCAATGTACTCTTTGAGGGTAATGCCCTCGATATATTCCATAACGATGTACTGCAATCTATCGCCGAAGCTGACATCGTAAACCTTTACGATATTCGGGTGCGACAGCACTGCAATCGCTTTTGCTTCATTTTTAAAGCGGCGGCGAAATTCTTCGTTTGCCAAAAATTCCTCTTTCAAAATTTTAATGGCAACGATGCGGTCATCGATGTTGTCATAAGCCTTATAAACGACAGCCATACCGCCGACGCCGATAATCTCACGGATTTCATATCTGCCGTCTAAACGTTTTCCGCAATAATTTTCCATAATTTCAACTCCTTAAAAACCGATTGTGACAACGGTAACATTGTCGCCGCCGCCGTGTTCATTTGCCTTTTCCACAAGGGTTTCGGCAAATTCGTAATACGAGCAGGATTCCGTGATCTCACAGATTTCCTCGCTCTCGACATAATTGGTCAAACCGTCGGTGCATAAAAGCAAAACATCCTTTTTGCCGATGGGTTCCTCGTAAAAATCAACCTGAATCTCCGACCGAACGCCGAGGGCGCGCGTAATGATGTTTTTATTGGGATGGCGTTTTGCCTGCGTTTCGGTAATTTTACCGGTTTCCACCATTTCCTGCACAACAGAGTGATCCCTGGTCAGCTGGACCAAGCTTCCCCCTGTCAGCATATATGCACGGCTGTCACCCGCATGGGCAATATAGGCAACATCGTCTGTCACCACAGCGCACACCACGGTTGTGCCCATACCCGAAAGTGCCTCGTTTGAACGTCCGAGATCATACACGCTGATATTTGCGGCATTGATGGCGGACACGAGCATATTTTTGATGGACTTGCCGCGCATAGATGCACGGTAGGCGGACGTAATCTGCTCTGAAATGATTTTCACCGCCGTTGTGGAGGCGACATTGCCGCCTGCCGCGCCGCCCATACCGTCACAGACAACCGCCCACGCCACGCCGTCAGGCAGTTCGCCCGCCGCGTATGCGTCCTGATTGCTTTCGCGTACCTTGCCGACATCGGTTTTTGCTACAATTTTCAAAAAAGATCACCTTCTTTGTGTTTTGGAAGCGCGAAGCTGCCCGCAGGAAGCGTTGATATCGCTGCCGAGGGTACGTCTGACGGTCACCGTCAGTCCGCTCTGCTCCAAAATACCCGAAAACCGTTTCAAACGGTCCTCAGAGCTTTTTTGATAATTCTTCTCCCTGACAGTATTGACAGGAATCAGATTGATATGACACAGCATACCGCGCAAACGGGAAGCCAGCTCCCGCGCACAGGCATCGCTGTCATTAAACGAATCAATCATCGCATATTCAAAGGAAATGCGCCGCGAGGTCACTTTGGTATAATAGCGGCACGCCTCCAAAAGCGTTTCGACATTCCACTTCTGATTCACGGGCATCGTCTGCGAGCGAATTGCATCATTCGGTGCGTGCAGAGAAACCGAAAGCGTCAGCCCCAAGCGTTTCTCCGCCAAATCATAGATGCGCGGCACAACGCCGCAGGTAGAAAGCGAAATGTGGCGCATACTGATATTCAAGCCCTTTTCGTCCGTGACCAGCTCCAAAAAGCGCATAACATTGTCGTAGTTGTCCAGCGGCTCGCCCGTGCCCATTAACACGATATGGGAAATGCGCACGCCGAGGTCGCGCTGTGCCGTTAAAATCTCCGAAAGCATTTCGGACGGCAGCAGATGGCGGCGAAAACCGCCGATGGCAGAGGCGCAAAACGAACAGCCCATTTTACAACCGAGCTGTGTGGAAATGCAGATTGTGTAGCCGTATTTGTATTTCATTACGACACTTTCCACATATTCGCCCTCGCCCAATTCAAACAGGTATTTTACGGTTTCATCTAAGGCGGACACAAGCTTTGTGTCGATTTTACAGTTGTGTAAAACAAAATCCTGCGAGAGAGATTCACGCAAGGCTTTCGACAGATTGGTCATTTCGGAAAAATCCGTAACGCCTTTTTCCTGAAGCCACGAATAGACCTGTGCCGCGCGAAACTTCGGCAAGCCTCTTGCGGTCAGCTCGGCGGTCAATTCTGTAAAATTTAAAGAGCGAATGTCGATTTTACTCAATTTTCTTTTCTCCTAAGTTTTGCAAAAAAGAACCCGTCCGTTCCATCCTTATGCGGCAGAAGCGTTCGATAGTCGCCGAGGCGTTCAAAATCGGGGTGTTCTTTTAAAAATCGGTCGCAGACCGCGTCATTCTCCGCGCGGTTCAGCGTGCAGGTGGAATAAACCAAAATACCGCCCTGCCGAAGAATTTTAGACGCATTGATTAAAATATTATACTGTAATTCCGTCAGATTGTCAACAAATGCCAAATCCTTATAGCGAATCTCAGGTTTGCGGCGAATCGTACCGAGCCCGGAGCAAGGTACATCGCAAAGCACACGGTCGGCGATTCCAAACAGTTCGGGCATCGGTTCGGCGGCATCGTGCGGAACGGCATCGAGGATAGAAATGCCCAGCCGCTTCGCGCCGTCTGTAATCAGATGCACGCGCTGTGGGTATAAATCAAAGGCATAAATCTTGCCGCGGTTCTCCAGAATCTGCGCGGCGGTAAAGGTCTTGCCGCCGGGTGCGGCACACACGTCCGCGAGAATTTGACCCGGCTGTAAATCGAGCGCTTCTACGCAATAGGCACTCGCGTAATCCTGCACGTGGAAAAGCCCGTCAGCATACGCCGCACAAGCAGAGATTGCGCCGCCGCTTTTCACACACAGAGTATTTTCGAGCATACCGCATTCGGTTTCAAAGCCCTGTGCACACAAAATTTCACGTAAATGTTCCGTATCGGTTTTTAAGGTATTCACCCGCAAAACCGTTTCCACTGCGCCGACAGAAGACGCTAAAATCCCCTCGGCATTCTCTTCACCGTAGTCGTGTATGTAATGGGACACCAAGGACTCGGGGCAGGAATAGCGTATACTTAAATACTTTATGAAATCACTTTTGTCGGGGTAGGTAATTTCACTTGCCGCTATCTTTCGGAGCACGGAGTTTACAAGCCCTGCGGCATATGCACAGCCGTTCTTTTTGGCGAGCTTTACGCTCTCATTCACGGCGGCGGATTCGGGGACTTTCTCCATATATTTCAGCTGATACACGCCCATACGTAAAATTGTCAGCACTTCGGGGCGCAGTTTTTTTATTGGCTGGCGCAGGAATGCGGATAAAATCCAGTCCAAAGTGATTTTGCGCTCGGTTACGCCGTATACAAGCACGGTGATAAAGGCAGAAGATGGTGATGCGCCGCTTTGCTTCAGCTGTGCGTCCAGCACCAAATTGGAATATGCATTGCCGCGTTCAATGCGGTTCAAGACTTGAAATGCGGTTTGCCGTTCGTTCATCGGTTTAATCCCTTCTGTTTCTGGTCAGCAAAAGCAGACGCAGTAGGTTTGCGGCGGACATCGCAAACGATGCGACGTAGGTCATCGCCGCCGCACGCAGGACTTTTTGCGCACCGCCAAATTCATCGCCCGCCAAAAGCCCTGTTTCTTCAATCACGGAAAGGGCACGGCGGCTTGCGTTAAACTCGACAGGCAGTGTGCAAAGCTGAAACAGCATCACCGTGGCATATAAAACAATTCCGAAATTCATTAAAAACTGAGAACCGAGAAAAATGCCGAGAATCGCAAGCGGAATTGCGGCATTCGAACCGATTTGGGCGGGCAGTAAAAAGGCGTTGCGCACTTTGATGGGCGTATAGCCCTCGGCGTGCTGTGCGGCGTGCCCCGCTTCGTGGCAGGCAACGCCCACAGCGGCAATCGAGCAGCTGCCGTAAACGCCGTCGGACAGACGAATGACATTTGTGCGCGGGTCGTAATGGTCGTTCAGCTTCCCGCGGACGTGCTCGATGCGCACACCCTGCACGCCGTAAAAATCCAAAACCGCCTGTGCCGCCATCGCGCCCGTCAATCCCCGCCGATTCTGCACACGCGAAAATCGGTTATAGGCAGAATTGACACGGCTCTGTGCGATGAGTGAAATGATTAAAACAGGAACAATTAAGATAAAATAGTAGTAATCCAAATACATAAAATCACCCTATATCCGTTTATTCGAAGCTTTCGCCTGCCTGTAATTTGTGTCCAACCAAAAATGCTTTGGCGGTCATTCGCTTTTTGCCCTCGGGCTGTAATTCGGTAACCAGAACGGTTTTGCCGTCACCGCAGACGACTTCGATGCCGTCGGCGACCGAAACGATTGTGCCCGCAGGCGCAATGCTTATATTTTCAGTAAGGCGTGTAGTGTGAATTTTCATTCGTTTGCCGTGCAATACGGCAGTCGCGGTCGGGAACGGGGACAATCCGCGCACGTGATTATGCACATCCTGTGCGGTGCGGGAAAAATCAATCGGGCAAAGTGCCTTGTTGAGCATCGGCGCATAATT
Source organism: Bacillota bacterium (assembly GCA_021769885.1). Taxonomy (GTDB): domain Bacteria; phylum Bacillota; class Clostridia; order Oscillospirales; family Acutalibacteraceae; genus Fimenecus. The sequence continues at coordinate 158,735 of JAETSA010000002.1, forward strand.
GCTCTCGCCTGTTTGCTTTGTCGGATGCAAATCACCGTTTTTCAGGGCTTTCAGTGTATCGGAAAGCACCTGTGCGCCAAGCTCGGAGAGTGCATCGTGCAGTTCGCCGCCCGTCATGTTCGGCGGAATCGGCAGTTCTGCTTTCAGAAGCATATCGCCTGTATCGATGCCGTCATCCATTTGCATCGAGGTCACGCCTGTTTTTTCCTCTCCGTTTAAAATGACCCATTGAATCGGCGCCGCCCCTCTGTATTTTGGTAAGATAGACGCGTGAATATTAATGGAATTGTATTTCGGAAAATACAAAATTTCCGGCGGCAAAATCTTACCGTAAGCGACAACAACATTCAAATCGGGCTGTAACGTTTCGAGAATTTTCAGTGCTTCGCCGTCGCGCATACTTTTCGGTTGAAAAACGGGAATATTGTGTTTTAACGCCTCCACCTTGACAGGCGGCGGCGTGAGTTCGTAGCCGCGCCCCTTGGGCTTGTCGGGTTGTGTAAATACGCCGACGACCTCTTCGCCGTCCGCAATCAAACGCTGTAAGCACGGCACCGAGAAATCGGGCGTCCCCATAAAGACAATACGCATCGGATTACTCCTCCCAATTCGGATTTTCCGCACGGATACGCTCCACCACGGCGGCAGGTGCTAAACGCTCGGTATACAAATGCCCGTCCAAATGGTCAATCTCGTGGCAAAATGCACGTGCAAGCAAGCCCTCACCCGTATATTCGACCGTTTCTCCGTTACGGTTTTGTGCGCGTACACGCACCCACATCGGTCGAAGCGTCACACCACTCTCGCCCGGCAGGGAAAGACAGCCTTCTGTTGCACACTGCTCCCCTTTCACCTCTGTGATTTCGGGGTTAATCAGCTCCAAAAGCCCCTCGCCGACATCGATAACCACCACGCGCTTTAAAACGCCGACCTGCACTGCCGCCAAGCCGCAGCCGTCCGCTTCATACATCGTGTCGCGCATATCGTCTAAGAGTGTGAACAGCCGCCCGTCGAACCGCTCGACCTTACGGCTTTTTAATTTTAAAATCGGGTCGCCTTTTTTACGAATATTTCGAATCGCCATAATTTTCACCTCAATAAATATTTTCAGGATTGATATCTGCTGTCACCGTGACCTTTTTAAAGGTATTGTTTTTGGAAAAATCCTTCAGCAGTTTCGAGAGGAACGCCCGAAACCGTGCGGAATTTTTGCATTTTAAAATGATGCGGAAACGGTATTTGCCCGCCACACGTGCAAGCTTCGGTGCAATCGGACCGAGTGCAATCAGGCTCAAATCCGCGTAATCCGTTTTGTGCACGGTTTTGAGCATATCCAAAAACACCTTGGAGGCACCTTTCGTCAACTGCTCGTCCGCGCCGATAAACCCAACCGTACACAAATCGCAAAACGGCGGGTAAACCATCGCTCTGCGGATTTGCATTTCCAAATCGAAAAAGGCGGGAAAATCCTGCTGCTGCGACAGGCGAATCACCTCATTGTCGGGAAATGCCGTTTGAATAATCGCTTTGCCGGCCTTTTCGCCGCGCCCCGCGCGCCCGACAACCTGCGTTAAAAGGTCAAAGGTACGCTCGGCGCTTTTATAGTCATCATTGTAAAGCATCGTGTCCACAGACACCACGCCGACTAAGGTGACATTCGGGAAATCCAGCCCTTTCGCCACCATTTGCGTCCCGACCATTATATCATACTCATAATTTGTGAACTTTTTTAGAGATTTTTCAAAAGAATATCTTGAAGCGGTCGAATCGGTATCCAGCCGCAGGATTCGCGCTTCGGGAAGCGCCGCCGCGAGTGCGTCCTCCAAATGCTGTGTGCCTGCGCCCGAATACGTCACTGCTTTTTCGCCGCATTCGCGGCAAACCTCGGTAAACGGCTCGGAATAGCCGCAGTAATGGCACATCAGCCGATGGTTTCGCACGTGATAGGTCAAAGAAATACTGCAATGTGGGCAGGTCATTACTTTTCCGCAGGCGTTGCACGCCGCAAAGGTATTATACCCACGGCGGTTCAGCAATAAAATCGACTGGTTGCCCGCCTGTAAATTCTCACGAAGCTCCGTAAGCAACACGTCGCTCAGCTCCGAAACAGGTGCATCGGCACGGCGGGTCGTATCCACCGTCATCACCTCGGGCAAAACCGCGTTGCCGTACCGCTCGGTTAAGGTAAACAGCGCATACTGCCCGTTTTTCGCGCGCGCATAGGTTTCCACAGACGGTGTCGCGGAGGCAAGCAACAGCAGGGCATTATGATTCTGTGCCCGAAAATGCGCAACATCGCGTGCGTGGTAGCGCGGAGACATCTCGGATTTATAGGTGTGCTCCTGCTCCTCATCCATAATAATAAGCCCGACATTCTCCAACGGCGCAAACACGGCGGAACGCGTGCCGAGGGCGATTTTTGCCTCGCCTTTTTTGATGCGCTTCCACTCGTCGAGCCGCTCCCCCATAGACAGCGCACTGTGTAGGACTGCCACCGCACCGCCGTAGCGCGCATAAAAAATCGACAGCATTTGCGGTGTCAAAGAAATTTCGGGCACCATTAAAATCACGTTTTGCCCTTTTTCTAAGACCGCATCAATAAGCTTTAAAAAGACCTGCGTTTTACCCGAGCCCGTGACGCCGAACAGCAGTGCCGTTTCGGATTTTTCGTGCGCAGTTAAGGCAAGGAGTCCGTCATAGGCTTGCTTTTGCGCGTGCGTTAATACAATTTCTTCCCGCACAGAGGAAGTTTTCTCAAACTTCGGTTTGCGAAAAATCTCGTTTTCAAATAACTCCGCCAAATTTTTACCCGCCAAAGTGGAAATGACCGCAGGGGTCACGCCCGTGAAGTAGCAAACCTCTTTGACGGAAGCGGTACCGACATTTTCTAAAAAAGAAATGACCTCTTTTTGCTTCGGCGTAAACTTCGGTTTGGTTTCAGCTTCGAAATACGCCTGCGTCAGACGCACCATTTTGATGGTTGCATCGCCGATTTTTCGCTGTGTATCCATATTTTTAAGCAAAACGCCTTTGTCGCAAAGCGATTCCAAAATTTTTACATCGGATTTAAAACCCAAATCCTTCAAAATCTTTTCACGCTTGACGTAAACCGCTTTTTCCCGCAGGTATTCTGCCGCCTGCCGTTCTTCGGCGGAAAGGGATTCGAAATCGCCGCCGTAATTCGGGTCAAAAATATAGGATAAAACAAAATGAAGCCCTATCCCCGACGGCAACAACGCTTTTGCCGCTTCAAACAGCGTGCAAAAGGTTCTGTCCTTCAGGAATACGGCTAAGCGCAACAGCTCATTATTTAAAAGCGGCTTTTCATCCAAAACCGCCGCTATGTTTTTGAGCTTTTTCTCTTCTTTCGGCGTGCGCAGGGCAAAAACTATGCCTTGGCGTTTTTTGTTGCCGTTTCCAAACGGCACAAGAACCCGCACACCGGGCTGTACTGCGGCACACAGGGCTTCGGGGATGGCATAATCGAATGCATCATCAAAGCTGTAAGCCGCGTTTTCGACCGCAACCTTTGCAATTTGATAAGACACTCGATTCACCTCACCGTCAGGCGAAGGGATTCGCCTAAATTTTACTTTAGATATTGCGGATTTCTTCAGGCTCAATAATTTTATATCTGCCCGCAACAATTTCATCCAGCGCCAAGCTTACGGGCTTTTCGACGATGATTTCTTCATTTTCAATGGCATCGTCGGAAATCGCACGTGCGCGCTTTGCAGTTGCCGTCACCAAAGAATAACGGCTCAGGTGGTCTTTCAATACATCTTTCAAATCGGGATTAAACATTACATCTACCTCTTTTATATAAAATGATTACATACTTAAAATTTTCAAAGCTTCGTCTGCCGCCGCCTCTAAGCTGTCGTTTACGATAATATAATCGTAATCCTGACTTCTTTCAATCTCGGTGCGGGCAATGGAAAGACGGCGCATCAAATCTTCTTCATTTTCTGTGCCGCGCTGACGCAGACGCTGTTCCAAAACCTCTAAAGAAGGCGGCATAATAAACATTGCAACGGCGTTCGGGTACATTTTTTTGATTTTCGCCGCACCCTGCACTTCGATTTTCAAAATAACGGTCTTGCCCTCCGAAAGCCATTTGTCCACCGGTTTTTTCGGCGTGCCGTATAGATTTTTGCCGTATTTTGCAAATTCTAACACTTCGCCGCATTCAATCATCGTTTCAAATTCGTCGGGCGTGATAAAGAAATAATCCACGCCGTCGATTTCACCGATGCGCTGTTCACGCGTAGTAATGGATATGGACTTTTGAAATTCCGCTCGTTTGGTAATCAAAATGTCCAAAAGCGTGTCCTTTCCGACACCGGACGGTCCTGAAAACAAAATCAACTTTCCCTGCTTACCCATTGACTGCTTCCTCCGTTCCGCCTTCGCCGTTGAAACGGTTCAGAATGGTTTCCGCTTGCAAATAGGTCAAAATGACGTGGTCGCTGTCCATAATCAGGACGGCACGCGTTCTGCGCCCTTGGGTCGCATCAATCAGCAGTTTTTGCTCCTTAGCCTCTTGAATCATACGCTTAATCGGTGCGGAATCGGGCGAAACAACCGCCAAAATCCGTGCGGCATTTACCGCATTCCCGAAGCCGATGTTTACCAATTTCATAGACAAACCTCACTCGATATTTTGCACTTGCTCGCGGATTTTTTCGACCTCCGCTTTCACGGCAATCACGCGCTTGGCAATTTCTACATCCTGCGCCTTAGAGCCAATCGTATTTGCTTCGCGGTTAATTTCCTGCACTAAGAAGTCCAGCTTTCTGCCGATGGGCTCATCGGCTTCCATAAATGTGCGCAGCTGTGAAATGTGACTGCGCAGACGAACGGTTTCTTCATCCACAGCGATTTTGTCGGCGAAAATGGCCGCTTCGGTCAGAAGCCGCTGTTCATCCACTTGCGTGCTGCCGAGCAGTTCTTCCATACGCTGTTTTAACTTTTCGTTATATTCTTTCACGGTTTGCGGAGAACGTTCCTCCACAAATGCGACGTGCTCTAAAATCGTATCGGCACGGGAAAGGATGTCCGCTTTAAGTTTCGCACCCTCGGTTTCCCGCATTTCGATAAAGCGCATGACCGCCTTCTCGGCGACCGTGCGCACCGCATTCCAAATGCGGTCTTCGTCGGCGGCAGTCTTTTGCAGCACCAGAACATCCGGATAGCGTGAAAGTGCACCTGCGGAAATATCCGCCGTGAGACCGAACATTTCGGAAAGCTGACGCAGTGCGTCTACATAGCCCTTTGCAAGTGAGGCGTTGACACTGACGGTCGTTTCACTTTCCTCCAGCTGTTCCACGGCAACATAGCATTCCACCTTGCCGCGGGCAACGAGGGTATTCGTAAACGTTTTAAGCTTTTCTTCCAAAAAGCCGTATGTGCGCGGCACCTTTGCCGTAAATTCAAAATAACGGTGGTTCACACTGCGCAGCTCCACCGTGACGTTCATACCGTCCACGGTTTCCTGCACTCTGCCGAACCCTGTCATACTCTTAATCATTTTCACAACCGCCTTGTGCGACTCCGTTTCGGAATCCGCTTGAAATTATCTATTTATTTTACTATGAATTTCATTTGCTGTCAACTGCGTCAGTTATGTGCCTGCCATTTACATTCGGTAATTTCCATATCAGTAAATACCGCTTTAAAAGAAGACTGCTCCGGACTGCACGCATAAATGCCGAAAGTGATTTCATCTGCGCCCTCCCACATATGGCAAATACGCATCTGCTTGAAGGTCACACCGTCCGCACTGCATTCTAAGCAATAATCGCTTTCGCGTCTGCTGAACCGATACCACATCTCTTTGATGTCCGCAGATATATCTACAGTCGCCCAATCGGAATACCCGTGATTGGTAACAACACTTCCCAATCTTTGATACTGCGCATTTTCAAATTCTACGGATGCTTTTAACCAATTTTCGCTGTCTAAATACATTGCTATACCGCATTGGTCAAAGCGACACTTGCTTTGGAATGCCGTTTTGACCGTAAATGAAAAATATTTTTCATCCGTTTTCATTTGCAAAATCGGCGCGTTGTCATTTTGAAAACCGTAATAAGTTCTCTGCCATAAATCCGTATTGGGTTCCGTAATGATTTCCACCGCATTTTCGGTAATTATCGACTGTTTCGGTGCTCTTATCCAAGCAAGCTCGTTTTTCAAAAAATGCATTTTGCGCTCCTTTATACACTTAATGCTTACAGCAGCTACCCGCAAGCAGTTCGGGAATCGTGCCGTTGAATGTGCCGTTTTCTTCGCGGAAGCCGAGCAGCAATAAAACATCTTTTACGGAATGCAGACGGCACACAGCCGCATATGCACCGCGGTTCGCCGCAAAGTGCAGGGCGGAGCGAATCAAGCCCTCTACAAGAAGCGGATCCGCGGAGGAAGCTTCCAAATCGGTAATTTCACAGGCAGTACCCGCGATTTTCACAAGGCATTTGCCCGCTACTGCTCCGCTTTCGAGTGCGGTATATGCGCCGTAGACGGCATCTTCCGAAAAATCGGTCTGCGGAAACCATTCTGCGATTTTCGAATTGTCGGAATAAGGTTTATAAAAAACCATTTTGCTACCTCTTTACCTGTGCGGCGACCAAAAGCCCGTGAATTTCATCCTCAGACAAATAACGGTATTCCCCCTGCTTTAACATACCGAGCTTTAAGGAGCCGATTTTTGTCCGCTTCAGACGCGCAACTTCCAAGCCCAGTGCTTCGCACATTTTGCGAATCTGACGGTTTCTGCCCTCGTAAATTACGACCTCCAAAACCACTCTGCCCTCTTGCTTGTCCAACACGCGAACCTCTGCGGGAAGAGTCGGTCTGCCGTCAATTTCGACGCCGTTTTCAAAGGCAGCAAGCTGTTCTTTGGTTACATCGGGACGCACCGTGACACGGTAGGTCTTGGGCACGTGGCGGGACGGATGCGTCAGCGCATTGGCAAATTCGCCGTCGTTGGTCAACAGCAGAAGTCCTTCGGATTCTCTGTCCAATCTGCCGACGGGATAGACGCGTTCGGGCACATCCCGGATTAACTCCGCCACGCATTTTCTGTCCATCTCGTCGTGCATAGTGGTAATGAACCCGCGCGGCTTGTGGAGCATAATATACACATTCTTTTTGACCTTGACCACGCGCTTGCCCGAAACTGTGACCTTGTCGTGCTTCGGGTCAACTTTATCGCCGATGGCGGCAATCTTCCCGTTCACGCGCACCTTGCCCGCCGCAATCAGTTCCTCAGATTTTCGGCGGGAGGCGATGCCGTTTTCAGCCATATATTTTTGCAGCCTGACTTTTGCGTCTGCCATAACATTCTCCTATATCCTGCGCGCCGAATCAATCTGTGCGCGCAAAAAATGATTTGATTTTTTGAAGCGGCGTGCGGGGGTGCTCCGCCTCTTCCAGCGGGATGGTGGTGCATTCAATATCCTCCGCCGCGACCAGCGGAATCTCACGCACAATTTTGCCGTCCAATTTATAGACGGCTGTACCGACGGGGTTCCCTGCACCTACGGGTGCATATAAAAACGGCTGTACGTAGACCTCTACCTGCAATTCCGCGGATGCGTCCGCTACGGGCAGAACCGCGGGGCAATAGAGACGCGCAGGCACACGCGGCGCACTGCCGCCGACCACAGGGACAGATATATCCTTTACAAAATCGGAATACTCCCGCGTTTGCATCACGGAAAAGCCGTAATCCAACAGTTTTCTGTGGTCTGCCCAGTCATTCGGCGCACGCAGAGTCACCGCCACAAGGGTTATACCGTCACGCTCCGCCGCCGAAACAAGACAACGACCGCTCTTTTTCGTAAAGCCCGTTTTGATTCCGATGGCACCCGGATATTCCGAAAGCAACCGATTGTGATTAGTAAGCGTGCGTGCGTACGGCGGATTCCCGTAGAGCACGCGTTCGCTTTTTTGCCCGCAGATTCTGCGAAACTCCGTATTCCGAAGTGCCGCCGCACCCAAAATTGCCATATCGTAAGCGGTGGAATAGTGGTTGTCGGAATCCAAACCCGAAACAGTTTCAAAATGCGTATTTTGCATACCGATTGCCGCCGCTTTTTGATTCATTAAATCGAGAAATTTCTTCTGTGAGCCTGCCACCGCATACGCTGTAACGTTGGCGGCGTCGTTGCCGGACTCCAAAAGCATTCCCGAAACGAGCGTGCGCACGGTAATCAAATCATCGGGCAAAAGACCTATCGACGTACCCTCTACCCGCACCATATCGGAAGTCACTTGGATTTGCTGTTCGGGGATTCCCTGCTCGAGTGCGACGAGTGCCGTCATAATTTTGGTCGTGCTTGCCATAGAATGACGCTCGTGCGCATTTTTGGCGGCTAAGACCTCACCGGTGTCCGCAGACAGCAGTACATAAGCCTGTGCCGATAAGTCCTGCGGTTTCTCCGCCGCATATACGGAAAAGCCGAATACTGCCGCCAAAAAAGCCGTTAGCATTACGCTGAAAATAATCTTTTTACACAAATCAACCACCTGCCATATTTTACAATATGCAGGCGGTGACGGAAATTATTCTTTTGTAAGCTCTTCAAGTGTTGCAGAGACCAATGCGTCGTCAGCCGCCGCCTGCTCCTGCTGTGCTTTTTCTTTCTTGGCTTTGTTGACAACCGAAGTGACCTTGTCGAACATTTCGGGTACAAGGTTGACTACGCGCTCTGCGGCGTTGTCAAACGCTGTGATGTGCTTAATGGTGACTTCGCCGTCGGAGATGACCAAAAACGCAACCGGTGTGATGGTTACGCCGGCACCGCCGCCGCCGCCGAAAATTTCCTGATTGCTTTTAGAGGGGAAATCCGACCCGCCGGAAGCAAATCCGTAGGTTACTTTGGAAACGGGGATAATGGTAATGCCGCCCTCGACCTGCATCGGTTCACCGATAATGGTGCTGACGCTGACAAGATTTTTCACTTTTTCAATTGTGGTTTCCAAAATTCCTGCTGCAGATTGTTCTTTCATAAGTTTGCACCGCCTTGTATATTTTGAGTTTCTGTATTTTCGGGGGTCTTGGGCTTTGCACGGAGCAATTTCAAGACCACTTTAAACAGCAATTTCACTGCCAGCACAATACCGGCATTGATTAAAAAGATGGGACGCACAGACAGCGCAAATGCGAACTGTGCACTGCTGAATGTGCCGATGAAATCGGGTTCGATTTCTACATCGTATTTTTTGACCTTTAAATTCGAGCAAATAAAGCCCATGGCAGGGTAAACATCCTGACACGCTTCGCCGTATTCTATTGCGGTTTGTGCCGCATCGTGATTGTGGGAAATCACAATCCATAAAAACAGCTCGTCAATAATCAGATGTTTTTTGACGCTTTTCATCAATCCGCCGACAGCATCCGCCGAATCGCGTACCAGCTGCATCACGCCGTCGAAGCCCTGATTTTCGTAAAAGGTTTTGAAAGGATTCGGCTTTTTCTCTTTGGGCGTCTCCTCCTGCTCTTTTTGGGGGGCTTCCTTTTTCGGTTTCTCTTTTTTCGGCTTTTTTTCTTTTTTTTGCATCGGGTACAAATCGAACGACAAAAACAGCCACCGAAGCTTCACGCGAAAGCTGTCGATATATTCTGCGTCAATCCGCACCTTCACGCTCAGCAAAAGCGCGAAAAAGAGAATGATGCCCAAGATTATGTAAAGTGCAATCACTGCATCCCCTCCGTTTCTGAAATCTGATTTTCTATTCGTCCTGTGTTTCCGTCGGATGCTCGGCTTCAGCCTCCGCCGCTTCCAAAGTCGCCTCTATGCTTTGCTCGGCATCGTGATTGGGAAGCTCCGGCAATTCCTCCAAAGAGGAAACAGAAAAACAGCGCAGGAACTCGGGCGTTGTGCCGTATAACAACGGACGCCCCGGCAAATCCAATCTGCCCTTTTCCTCCACCAGCTTCTTTTGGCAAAGCGTTGCAATAACGCCCGAGCAATCCACGCCGCGCACCTGCTCCACAAAGGATTTGGTGACAGGCTGATTGTAGGCAATCACCGCAAGCACCTCAAACGCCGCCTGCGACAGAGGTGCGTTTCGCTTGATCTCCAGCACACTGCGAATCTGCGGTGCGAACTGCGCACGGGAAGAAAGCTGATATTTACTGCCGAGCTTTAAAAGACATATACCGCTGCCTCGTTCATCTAAGGACGCAGACAGGTTCATTAAAAGCTGTTCGGTGCTTTCCGCTTCTATTTCCAATGCGGCGGCGATGCGTTCCAGCTCAATCGGTTCTCCGACTGAAAACAGAACCGCCTCGGCGGCCGCCTGTAATTCTTTTGCGTTGACCATCGGTTACTCCCATTCCTGCGAACTGAAATTATCAAAATCCTCCGCGAGCAATTCCACGCGCATCGCGTCGCCCTCGCCATCCAAATACAGCTTTTTGGTTTTGGCAAGCTCCAACACGGCAAGGAAGGTCGCGACCAAATCCGAACGTGACTGTGCGTCTGCAAACAGCGCACGAAAGCGATGCTTTTCGCCTTTTTTGCCGAGTTTTTTGAAAATCGACTTGATTTTGGATTCAACCGATACGATTTTGGTCGCCACAATCCCGCGAAATGCCTCAATCGGTGGCGGGAGCTTGCGCATTTTTTTACCGACCACATTCAAATAGGCGCGCATAAGCTCCGTCGGCTCGTGCAGCCTTGTATAAGTCGGGTCAATGTCTATCTGTATCGGCTCACGCACAAAGCGGTCAAAGCCCTCGGTGCGTTTGGCGAGCTTGCCTGCCATCAGCTGACAGTCGCGGTATTCGAGCAGTTCGCCCGTCAGCTCTTTTTTCAAGTCCTCCGCCTCTTCGTAAACAGGCAACAGGGAAACGGTTTTGATATACACAAGTCGTGCCGCCATTTCCAAAAATTCGCTGGCGACATACATATCCGCCTCCTGCATTTGTTTTACATAGGCGATATATTGCTCCACAAGCTCGATAATCGGAATATCGTAAATGTTTAATTTGTGTTTGGAAATCAGATGGAGCAACAAGTCCATCGGGCCTTCAAACACCTCTAATTTATAGGAAATCTGCTCCATCAGTGCACCCCGCCGAAAGGAAGGCTCACCAAGAAGTCCAAACCGTTATACAAAAGACTTTGCAAGTACCCAAGCGGACGCGAAAGTATCCCTGTCAACAACAGTACAAATACGACAATTACAACATAACGCTCATACTGCAAAAACTTAAAGTAATATTTAGACGGTATAATCAGCTGTAAAATGCGAGAGCCGTCGAGCGGTGGAATCGGCAAAAGGTTAAAGACGGCAAGTCCGATATTGATGCTTGCCGCAAAAATGAAGAAATATGCAAGCGCCAAGACAATCGGGTTGCTTGTCGGGAACAAAAGAATGATGTTTTTCAAAAGCAAAAATACGATTGCCATTAAGAGATTGGCACCGGGTCCTGCAAGCGCGGTAAGCGCCATACCGACCTTGGGATTTTTGAAATTGCGGGGATTTACGGGCACGGGCTTGGCGTAACCGAAGCCGACCAAAACAATCATCAGTGCGCCCAGCGGGTCAATATGGCGCATCGGATTCAGGGAAAGACGCCCCGACAGGCGCGCAGTCTGATCGCCGAGCTTGGTCGCCACGAGCGCGTGTGCATACTCGTGAAACGGCAAGGTGCAAAACACCACAAACAGGGATGCAAACACCCCCGCAAGAATTTCAAGCATCGAATGACCGCCGCGAATCAAATCAAACAGCATTTTGTTCTCCTACCAAATCTTTTTAGAGTTTTTATTATACTATAATCTGTACGAATCTGTCAATATTTTGAAAGTCAAACAGAACCTTTGCCGCTTTGGCAGACTCGAAAAGCGTTGCAATCTCACTGCCCTGCCCGTCACCGCATTCAAACAGCAACGTACCGCCCGCGTTTACAAACGGCAGCCACCGATTTTGTATCGCACGGTAAAAATCCAATCCGTCAAAGCCCCCGTCGAGTGCAGTGGACGGCTCGCGCAGTACCTCTTTTTGCAGTTCGGCAAGCTCGCGCTTCGGAATATACGGCGGATTGGACAACAGCAAATCCGCTCGCGCACCGTCAGGCGGTGTATCTGTGAAAATATCCGCCTTTATAAGATGTGCGTTCGGCGCATTCAGCGCTTCTGCATTTTTTTGCAGATAAGAGAATGCCGCGTCATATTTTTCGAATAAATACACCGTACATTCGGGCACTTCTTTTGCGACGGTCAAGCCGATACAGCCGCTCCCCGCGCAAAGGTCAAAGACCGTGCTGTGCGGATTTTCCCGCAATACGGAAATCGCGGTTTCGACGAGTTCTTCCGTTTCGGGGCGCGGAATCAGTACGCCCTCTCCCACAAAAAAGTCTCGCCCGTAAAAAGACCATTTGCCCAAAATATATTGCAAAGGCTCGCCTTGTATGCGGCGTGCAATTTGCGAAAAGAATCGTGTTGTGACACGTTCCGAAACCGCTTCGGCACCTCTTGCAAGGCACTGACTGCGGCTATAGCCTGTTGCCGATTCCAAAAGGCAGTCGGCTTCAAACGCGGCGTCCTCTATTTCGGCACGCTGCAAACGGGCTTTCCCCGCTTTTTGCAATTCCGACAGGGTCATTTGATTTCGTCATCCTCAGGGTTATCGGTCAAAACGGCTTTTAAGGAAGCGATACCGACCTCTATAATGTCGTCTGTCGGTTCTTTGGTGGTGATGCGCTGCATCCAAAGTCCGGGCGCGGCAAGGATTTTTACAAGCAGATTGTCGTGCCGTCCCGCATAGCGGATAAACTCGTAGCCGAGACCCATTACGAGGGGCAGAATCAACAGCTTAATGAGAATCCACAGCACGCGGTTGATGTCCGCCAAAGCAGGGAAAATCAAAACGAGTGCCGAGGACAGCAGAATGCTCAATAAAATCATCACAAACATAAAGCTTGTGCCGCAGCGCGGATGGAAGCGTTTTTGCTTTTTGACATTTTCCACCGTCAATTCCAAGCCGTTTTCGTAACAAAAAATGGATTTGTGCTCTGCGCCGTGATACATAAACACGCGCTTGATGTCTTTCATTTGCGATACAAGCAGCATATACAGCACAAAAATCACCACGCGGATGATTCCCTCAAACAGCGGATGGAATTTCGTAAGATTGCCGCCTGTAACCCAATCCACAGAAGCGGTGGGCAGCCACATAAACAGGAAAAAGGCAAGCGCCACACCGAGTACAGCCGAAACTGCGCCGATGGCGTTCATCATTTTTTCGCCGAAATGGTCATTAATCCAACGATCCAGCTTCGACATATTTTCGGTTTCATCCTCTAAACCCTGTGTGGATTTTTCGGCGGATTCCATCAGATATTTATAGCCCGTGACCATCGATTCCACAAAGCCGACCACGCCGCGCACCAAGGGAACCCCGAAGAATTTGCACTTGTCGCGCCAAGGCTTTGCCTCCTTGTATTCGGTTTCAATCTCGCCGCTCGGCAGGCGAACGGACATCGCCGTGCCGCGCGGACCTTTCATCATAATGCCCTCAATCAGCGCCTGACCGCCGACAGAGGTTTTGTGCTGTTTCGCTTTCTTTTCCAAAACTGAATGCTCTCCTTTCGAAGTATGTCTACTCCGTCATTTGCGGAACGGGGAACTGTAAAGTAACTGTTGTGCCCTGCCCGATTTCACTTTGAATATGCAGAGTGCCGCCGTGCAGGGACATAATTTCGGACACAACCGCAAGGCCTATCCCTGAGCCGCGAACGGCGGTATTCGCCTTATAGAATTTCTCGGTAACGTGCGGCAAATCCGCCTGCGAAATCCCGCAGCCTGTATCGGTAACGGTCACCGTAAAGGTCTGCGGATTCGGCAAATACGCATTTATGAGCACGTGCGCCTGCGCGTCCGAATATTTAAAGGCATTGTCTAAAATATTGAAAAACACCTGCTTTACACGGTTGCCGTCACCGCGCATTTGCACGGGGAACGGCGGCAGATTTGCTTCCAAATGTATACTTTCACGTACGGCACGTGCCTGAAACACGGTCAAAACCTCATCGAGCACGGCGCAAACGTCAAACATTTCCATACGAATGGACATATTGCCGCTTTCCATACGGGAAAAATCCAAAAGCTCCTCCACAAGACGCGTTAAGCGTTCGGATTCCTTGATAATCACGTGCAGACCCTTTTCCTGCAAGAGAATATCCTCATTGGGCGTGGACAAAAGCGTTTCGCCCCAGCCTTTAATCGCCGTCAGCGGGGTGCGCAGTTCGTGGGAAACCGTGGAAAGGAACTCGTTTTTCATACGGTTGGTTTCGTTAAGCTCACGTGCCATATGATTGATGGTTTCGCTTAACTGCCCGATTTCATCCTCATATTCGCGGGTTTCAATGCGTGCACTCAAATCGCCCTGTGCAATTTTCAGCGCGGTTTTGTTAATCTCCTGCACGGGATTCACAATGGAACGCACAAAAAACATTCCCGAAATCGTGACGAAGGACAAAATCACCAGCGCCAGCAACACAAGCAACAGGAAAACGGTTTGCAGCTGACTGTCGATATCCTCTAAAGAAATGATATAGCGTACCGCGCCCTGCTGTTGACCGCGCACACCGTTCAGCATAAAGGTCAGCGCCATCACGTGCTCGCCTGACTGTGTTTTGCCGACCCAATCCGCACGGCCGTTTTTGGCGGTTTTTGCCGACAGGTAGTCGGGATACACCTCATTCTCAACGGAAAATCCGCTGGAGGACACCACCACATTGCCGTATCGGTCAATCACCCAAACCTCCATAATCGCTTTGTCGTTAAAATCCTCTACATATTCCTTGGCACGCAGATTGAACGCTTCGTCGGAATTGACGGTGCTTAAATCAAAGTAGGACTGCACCATTCCCGTAGCGCGGGAGTTGAGGGTCATACGCACGGACTCGTAATACTGTTCTTTGAACAGAAGCAGTGCCACAAGCAAAAATCCGAGCAGCACGACCACGATGACGCAAAGCGTATTTAAAATCCAGCGTTTTGTAATGCCGCTTTTTTTGGCTGCCATCGCGTTCGCCTCCTCTTCGTCTGTCCGACGGCAAATTATACAATCCACTTATAGCCCATACCCCAAATGGTTACCAAGTGCTTGGGCTGGGCGGGCTCGTCTTCAATTTTGCCGCGCAGACGGTGAATGTTGACGTCAATGACCTTATCATCGACAAAATAGTCGTTGCCCCAAACCTTATGCAAAATATCCGCCCGCTCCAAAACCGTGTTCGGGTTGCGGAACAAATACTCTAAAATCTGATATTCGATTTGTGTCAGTTCAATCGCTTTGCCGCGCTTATACAAAAGCCGCTCATTGGTGTTCAGCTCAAATTCGCCGAGCAATACGGATTTGCTCTCCGCTACGGCATTGTGCCGCTCCTTCAGCAACGCTACACGGCGGTAAACGGCATCCACACGCGCCATCAATTCCGAGGGAGAAAAGGGCTTTGTGACGTAATCATCCGCACCGTTCATAAGACCCGAAACCTTATCGATTTCCTGCGTTTTGGCAGTCAGAATAATAATGCCGAGCTCCGCACTGCGCTCACGGAAATACTTACAGACCTGCACGCCGTCGATTTTCGGCATCATAATATCCAAAATCGCAACGTCTATCTGCCCGCCTGCCGCCTCAAAGCAGTCAATTGCCGCTTGTCCGTCGGCAGCCTCCAGCACCTCAAATCCGCTTCTTTTTAAGTTGATAATGATAAAATCCCGAATGGAATTTTCATCCTCCGCAATTAAAACGCGTTTCATAACTTCCGCTCCTCTGCTACTGAATCAAAACAAAATGTGTTTCTAAATATGCACTGTCCACGCCCGTCTGCGTACCGTATTCCGTGATACGGTAATTATAGGTCAGCGTACTACTCTCTGTAAGCGTGACATATTCGGTCGGACGGCGGCGCGTGCGCTCCGTCGCCGGAAAAACAACCAATTGGAATAACGCCTGCCCGCGTGCACCGTCTGCACTGCGTGCATAAAACGTGCAGGTACGGTCGGGAATGTTATTGACGATTGCCATATTTTCGGCTTCCGCTTCGGAAAGTCGGAACATATAAGAGGATGAATTGATCATCAAGCCCTGCGTTTTCACCTGAAGCGATTCGCCGTCAAACTGCAGCCACGTGGTCAGCTCCAAGGGCTGTTCATCACTGCTGTTTACGGTCACGGCGTTTTCGAGCGGCTTTGCAGTCGGAATATCCAACCGTCCGTCCTTTTCGATGTCCGCCACAGACAAATGCACCGCACGAGCGGTTTTGGGGGTATCAGAGGCGTTATCCGCCGTCAGCGGCGCACAAAGACGCGACGCCTGAGCGTCCCAATAGATGATTTCCGTGACCGCCGTGGTTTCATTCAGCACGCAATCGGCATACACAAGTGCCTGTAAATTGTCGGTACGGTCTGCCTTTTGGCTTTGCAGAGAGGACACACGCAGTGCCGGAATCAGCTCTACACTGCCGGGACAATAAATGCCAAAATCCGAATCCATCATCAAAAGCTTTGCGACCGTTCGGTTCTTACCGTTTTCAGACGTGAGCAAAACCAATAAGATATCATCGTTTTCGTCTGCATTCATATCGATATGCACCATTTGTGAAAACGGCTCGCTTGCAAGCTCGCGCACAGTGCCGGTATTCTTGCCGAAAGCGGCGGTATACACCGTCATCACCTTACTGCCGCTGCTTTCGAACAGCGACCAGCACACCACAATTTCCGACACGCCGTCGCCGTTCATATCACAAAAATCGATTTTATCGACCTCACTGCCCTTACCCTTGATATCCGCAACCGTTTCCCAACGCTCCTCTACGCGATCCAAAATGTGCATATATACCGCCGTTTCATCGTCGGCGTTGCAATAAAAGGTGATGACCTCTTTTTCGGCGTCGCCGTCAATATCCTTCAGCACATACGCCGAGCGGTACTCCCCCGTGGTCGGCGTTTTCATTTTGATACTGCGGTTTGCCGTCGCACGGGAAAAGGCTTCTTCAATCCCTGTGTTTTCGCCGCTCAATTTCGGCGGCCGCATCAGATTGTCGACCCCTGTAAGCGTCGGCGTACAGCCGCACAGAGCGCATACAAGAAAGGTAAACAGAAAAAAGACTGCCAGTCCCCGTTTCATATGCACCCTCCTTTTGGATATTGAAATCTCTATGCTTTTATGCCTTTACGGTTTGGATACGAACATTGTATGTGCCTGCCGCCCAGGCTTTGGAGCTGCCTTTAATCACAATACGCGCCCGTACGGTTTGCTCGCCCTCCGAAAGCTCTATATCAGACAAATCCACCTCTGCATACAGCATTTCGTTGGTCAGCGCGGCAATTTCTTCCGCCGTGCCGATGACGCGGATATTCTCAATGCCCTGCGTCAGTACCGTGGAATGAAAGCCTTCCTTTTGCGCGGTCACGGCGATATTTTGCGCCGACACGGAAAACGATGCCGAAATCGTCCCCGACATATTCACCGTCACACGGAAACGCGCGTTGCTGTCCACAATCGTATACTCGGTAATATCGGACGCTTGGAACGTAAACGTATTATAGCCGCTGTCCAAATCCGAAAAGTCCACTGTACCGACACTGATGCTCTTGAGCTCATCGACCTTTTCAATCGGCACGGCGGCTTCGACCTGCGCGGGTGAAATGCTGACAGGCACATCACCGTTCAAGTAACCGCCCGGCGCATTCTTAAAGGTGACTGCCGTCGGCAAAACGACCTTTTTGAGAACCGGCATAGTCATCGTAACGGCACTCTCACCTGTATTCAGCTCGACATAAGACAGTGTTTCCTGCCCGTCGGTCTGCAATTTAATTTCGGGCTGTACGGTCGTGGTCGCGGAAAGCGGCGCACTGACAGCGGTTTCTGCAATCACCCCCGTCACTTTATTGACCTCTGCGGACGGTCCGCTGACCACAACGGTATTTTGCGAAAACAGCACCTTACCCAAAATACAGCCGTCTATTACGGTTTGGTCATTCGGCGCGGAAATGCGCGGTTCGATAGCAAATTCCGCTTCCTTATAGGTATCAAAATACACGTCGATGTAATTTTGGGAAAGCCCCTGAATCTCATAATCTCGGGAATCGTTCGCCGTGGCTTTGAGCTGAAGCGATTTTGTGCCTGCGGAATCGACATAGTTGGTTTGCGCGGTCACCGTTATATCCGAAGGGGTCAGCGAGGACACGACAAAACGCTTGCCCGTAACGGTCACATCGACGTAAAACTCCGTTTGCCCGAAGGTCTGCAAATGGAGCTGTGCAGGCACGCTGTTTTCCATATCGATTTTCACGGGAACGGCGCTGACGGTCATTTCTACCACGGGACTTTTCTCAATGGCAACCCAAATCCAAACCGCAAATGCCAAAATCAGCGAAAACAGCATTGCAATTTTATTGTTATAAATCAGGTTGCGGAATATGCCGTTTACGGACTTTTCGACCGACTTTTTCTCAGTTGTTTCCTTCGTCGCCATGCTTTTTAAGTCCTTTCCAGAATTTTTTAATGCGGTTCTCCGGTGCGTGTTCGAATTTCAAGAAATGCTCGCTCAAAATCTCACGCAAATCGCCGCTGGAAAGGTCGCGCTTCAGCGTACCCTTGTGCGCCACGGAAATACCGCCGGTTTCTTCCGACACCACAACAATCAGCGCGTCACTTTGCTCGCTCATACCGATTGCGGCGCGGTGGCGCGTACCGAGCTCACTGCTGACCTGATTTTTCGTCAGCGGTAAAATACAGCCCGCCGCGCATACACGTGCGTCGCGCAGAACCGCCGCACCGTCGTGCAAGGGGGCTTTCGGGTAAAAAATGTTGCCGATAAGCTCTGCGGACACCTCTGCATCCACACGTGTACCGGTTTGAATGATTTCGCCCAAAATGCTCTCTTTTTCAAACACCATCAAAGCGCCGATTCTTTTGTCACTCATATCGGCACAGGCTTTTGTGACGCCGTTCACCATGGCTCGAAGCTGTTCCTGACGGCGCAGTTCCTCACTGTTTTTAAAGCCAAAGAAATTTAAGTTGGACACACTGCTTCTGCCTACACTTTCGAGCGCGTGCCGAATCTCGGGTGAAAAGATGATGACGAGTACCAAAAGGATGTCCGAAAAAACGGTGGAAAACATATAGGTGCTGACCTGCATATGCAAGAGCGACACTGCCGCATAAATCACGAGCAAAAGCACAAAGCCCTTGGCAAGCTGAATGGCGCGCGTTTCCCGAATCAGCTTAATGGCGCTGTAAATGACGAACGCCACAAGCAGGACATCCAAAACATCCGATATGCTGTTAAAGCTCAAAATTGCCTTGCCGATTTCATCCAGCGCGTCGGCAAATGACAGAGAAAAAAGCATAACTACACCCGTTTCCGTAAAAAAATACAATATATCGCAATACACATACGAATGCATACATATATTCACGATATATTGTATCATACTTATACAGCTTTTGCAATTTTAAATACAGAATTTAATAAACTATTTACATCTTTTTCCGTTGTGAAAACCGAAGGGCAAATCCGCACCGTCCCAAGCTCTTTTGTACCGTAGGTTTCGTGTGCCAACGGCGCGCAATGCAGACCTGCGCGCACGGCGATGCCGACTTCTGAAAGCTTCGCCGCCGTTTCCTCGCTGTGCAGTCCGCGGATGTTAAAAGACAGCAACGGCACATAGCCTTGCGAGCTTTCCGAGAGGTCGGTATACAGCAGTACATTCGGCATTTGGCGAAGCCCTTCCTCTATTTTTTGCACACTGTGCATTTCGTGCGCAAAAATGCGGGAAACGCCTGTCGTCTTGACAAACGCAACGCCTTTTTCCAGTGCCGAAATACCCGGTACGTTCAGCGTTCCGCTCTCCAAGCGCTCGGGATAGGCTTCGGGCTGTTCCAAAAGCGCAGACAGCGTGCCTGTACCGCCGTAGGTCAGCGGTGTGAGCGTATGCGCACAGTTACAAAGCAGAATACCTGTGCCCATTACGCCGTATAAGCCCTTGTGCCCGGGGGCACACAAAAAATCTATACCGCTCTCTTGCATAGAGATAGGCAAAATCCCCGCCGTCTGCGCCGCATCCGCAATCAGCGGAATGCCGTTTTTATGCGCCAGCTGTGCGAGTGCTTTCAGCGGTGTGCGTTTGCCGAATACATTGGATGCCCCCGTACAGACAATCGCAACCGTATTTTTCCGCAATGCCTTTTCAAAGTTCAAAAGCGTTTGCGCATCCTCTTCTGCAATATGCGCCGTACTCCAAGTGCATATCCCCTTTTGCCGCAACGCCTCCAACGGTCTCGCAACGGCGTTGTGCTCTAAATCCGAGCAAACAAAATGTCCGCCGCGCCGCGCCAGACCGAAAATCACGGTATTCAGAGCTTCGGTACAGTTTTTGGTGAAAACCACATTTTCGGGACTGCCGAGAGAAAAGAAATCGGAAACCGCCGTACGCGCCGCATACACGCGTTCTGCCGTTTTGTAAGCCATTGTGTGTCCCGCACGCCCCGGATTCGCACCGTAACGAACCGCCGCTTTTTGGAGTGCCTGCACAACTGCGTGCGGCTTCGGGTAGGTTGTCGCGGCATTATCGAAGTAAATCACGTTTCCCACTTCACTTCCAATGCCTCGACGCCTGCCCGCCGCAGGATATCCGTCACATTCAAATCGGTTGCGGGTACGACCAAAGAGTATCCGCAGCCTTCGTTTTTCATTGGTTTTGCCGTTTTTATAATTTGCACGCGGAGTCCGTACTGCCGAAGCACATCTTTTGCCTTCATCGCATAGGTAACAGACCCCACTTTGATTCGCATTTTCTTCATAAATTACACCACCGATACTTCCTTGGTACATACTATGCGCGGATGTATTCGGCGGTGCAAGCTGTAAAGAATGAAATATGCAGGCAAAAATAACGGCGGGAGCAAGGTCCCGCCCCAGCGTGTCGAAAAAGTGGATTTTGCTCCCCTACGGTGTGGGGAGATGTCGCGAAGCGACAGAGGGGACTCGCCGCCGTCAGCGGCTGTCGCGCGTAGCGCGACTGAGGGGTAGTTAAAAAGCTTAATTTATCAAGCTTTTCTCTCCCTCCGTCACGCGTAAAGCGCGTGCCACCTCCCTCCGAAGACGGGAGGAAAAAGGTTTTTCTACAATCTGCGGCGGGACACAAGCCCCCCGCCCTACGGTATTATGATTTCAAGATGACTTTGGCGCAATTTGCTCTAACTCCGACGGTGTCAATTCCCGGCACGCGCCCTGCGGCAAAGCCGAATCCAATTCGAGAGTGCCCATATGGGTACGGTGAAGTGCGACGACGCAGTTCCCGACTGCGGAAAACATCCGCTTAATTTGGTGATATTTGCCCTCACAGATTTTAATTTGCACTTGTTTGTTATCTTCGGAAATGATTTTTACGCTTGCGGGCAGAAACTGCGTGCCGTCGCGCAGAAGCAAGCCCTTTTCTAAAATCACGATGTCCGCATCGCCGAGCGGGCTTTGAAGCGTTGCGACATAGGTTTTTTCGATATGATTTTTCGGAGAGAGAATGCGGTGGGCAAACGCGCCGTCATCCGTAATCAGCACAAAGCCTGTCGTATCCTTATCGAGTCTGCCCGCCGGGAACAAGCCTGCACGCCGGAAAGCTTCGGGAACGAGGTCTACAACTGTTTTTTCGGATGTGGAATTGCTGGCGGATACAATGCCTGCTGGCTTATGGAGCATAATATAGATATACTTTTTTAAGGCAATCGGCGTGCCGTCCACGCAAACGGTATCCGAGGAAATATCAATCTTTTGACCTGCGTCGGTGACCGTTTCGCCGTTTAGTGTAATCCGTTTGCGGCGCACCATTTCTTTTACATCCTTGCGGGACAGCGTTCCTGCGCCCGCAAGCAATTTGTCTATCCGTTCTTTTTCCATTTTTGTGCTCACTTTTTAGATTCCTTGGTTGTTGTGTAAGGGGCGGCGGATGAATGCAGTTCGCCCCTACGGGGTGTGCATTGTTTTACGCATACCGTAGGGACAGCCCTTGCGGCTGTCCGCTTGCGGGCGGATGAGGTTACGGCTTCGCCATCACCCTTTTGTCTGCTTCGCAGACATTTCCCCTTTCAGGGGAATCTACATCCGCCCCTACAGGTTGCGATTCACCGTTGGGATTGTGCAAAATCCGACTGTGCGCGGGCGCTTCGTGAAGCGACCCTACAAGATTTTGCATCGTCGTTTGGTTTGCGCAAAATCCTGCTGTGCTCGGGCGGGCATAGAAACCCGCCCCTACGGGTTGCTATTCACCGTTGGGATTGTGCAAAATCCGACTGTGCGCGGGCGCTTCGTGAAGCGCCCCTACAGGCGTAGGGAACGACCTCTGTGTCGTTCCGTAGGGTTTCATCAGATTCCTGCGGGTCGTTGAGGGTGCGGGTGTCCAGTGGACACCTCTAAGCGAAGCTTAGAAGCACCGACCGAGCCGGCAGGCGAGAACGCCGACCCCTACGGGGTTATACTTTGCCGTTGGGGTGGGTGGATTTTGCGGAACGCGTCATCGGTCGCTCCCAACGAGATTATGACGCTTCTTTGACGAAGCCGTGCATAAAGCCGTCCAATTCCACTGAGCAGATGTCGCCGCCGATGACCTGCCCGTCATAAACCAAAAGTGTCGCCTGAATGCAGTTCTTGCCCTCGTACCCGGGGTAATTGGTGACGCGATACGCCCAACGTTTTACGCGTTTTGCCGCATACAAAGACAAATCAAAGCCCTGCTGTTTCTGCAATTCGTTATAAGCCGTGTAGGTTTCGTCAAAGGTTTCGGGTATGATAACCTCCGTCACCTCGACAGGATCGGGTTCTACGCTCCAGCCGAATTGTGATAAATACGCAATCCGTTCTTCGGCGGTGGATGCACGGATATTGACGGTGGGTTCCTTTGCCGCTTCGACACCGCGTTTGGTTACAGCGAAAAAGGCGATTGCCACTGCCGCAATGCAGAGGAGCAAAATCACCAATTTAATTTGTCTTTTGTGTACGGAAAACACGAACATAAACTTTCACCTCGTACACATTTATATGCGACGAGGTGAAAAATAATGCTTTATGTTTGCTCGAAACGAATGCGGTTTACTTACTTCTGCTCCGCACGCTGTTTATGCTGTGCCGCCGCACGGAGCGACTGTCTTGCACGGCGAATCTCATTGACGGAATTGGTCAGCGTTTCGTCGGCAAGCGCAACTATGTTTTCTACGTACTCACCTGCGCTCGAACGCATATCGTTCGACCATTTCTGCGCCTGGTCGGTAAGCTCCGACGCAGTTGCGCGTGCGCCCTCAACAATCTCGCCTGCCTGCGCGCGTGCCTGCGCCATAATGTCAGCGGCGGCGGCTTCCGCGCCTTTTGTAATTTCGTGCGCTTCCACAAGCTCCTTTGCGCGTCTTTGCGCACCCGCAATAATGTCGTCCGCACTGTTCTGCGCCGCTGTCAGAATCTCTTTGCGCTCGGACGCAATTTTGCGTGCCTGCATCAGCTCATCGGGCATATTCAGGCGAATATCCTCAATCACGCGCTTGATTTCATTTACATCCAACAACAAACCCGAAGAAAACGGCACTTTTTTGCCTTCCTCGAGAATGTCCTCAATTTCATCTAACAAGCTTTCTATGGTCATTTCTCTTCACCTCTGCTGATTCTCTTGATTATATCGTCACGAATCTCCTCGGGAACAAAATTGCTGATATCCCCGCCCAATTCGCAAACCTGCTTGACAACGCTGGAGCTCAAAAACATATTTTCTGCGGTACTCGCAATAAAAATCGTTTCCAAATCACTGTTGAGCTTTTGGTTGGTCAGTGCCTGCTGAAATTCATATTCGAAGTCCGACACGGCGCGCAGACCCTTTACAATGGCTACGGCATTTTTCTGCCGCGCGTAATCCGCCAAAAGCCCGTCGTAAGCATCCACCTCGACATTTGGAATACTTCCGGTGCAACGCTCCAAAAGCGCGACGCGTTCCGCCGCGGAAAACGCATAGGTATTCTTTTTATGATAATTGGTCATCGCGACCACAATCACCTTATCAAACATCGCCGCAGAACGGCGGATAATATCCAGATGCCCGACCGTTACAGGGTCGAAGCTGCCCGGACAAATAACCGTTTTCATACCGTTTCCTCTTGTTTCCTGTATGTCGTCAGCTTGGTTTTCCCGTATTTATATTCGCGCAGCTTTTGAAGCGAACCGACAGAATCGGGTAACTCTTCCGTAAAATCGGTTTCGCAAACAACCAGTGCATCCGCATTACAGCAACGGGACAACAGCGGCAACGCGCTTTGTACCAATCCCTTTTGATACGGCGGGTCTAAAAAAGCCACGTCGAATTTTTCTTTTGTACCGTTCAAAAACGAGAGTGTGTCTGTATTCAGGACAACGGCACGGTCAAACAGATTGGTGGTTTTTAAATTCTCCTTCACGGTTTCGAACGCTTTTTTGTTGGCATCCAAAAAATAGGCTTTCTGTGCGCCCCGGCTGAGTGCTTCCAGCCCCAACTGACCCGAGCCCGCAAAGGCATCCAGCACAAGTGCGTTTTCCAATTCAAAATGCACGATGCTGAACATCGCTTCCTTGACCTTATCGGTAGTCGGGCGGACGATATCGCCGCCCTCTAAGGTTTTCAATTTTCTGCCGCGCGCTGTACCTGTAATGACCCGCATCGACTCACTCTCCTCTATTTTTCACCATTTTAGCACAAATGTCAATAAAAATCATCTATTTTTTAACGATAAAAGCAGATTTTTCAGTTCTTTTGTATCTTTTACCGTCATTTTGACTCCTGCTTTTTGCAAATCCGCCGTATCACGAAATCCCCAAAGCACACCGATGGCATCCATTTCGGCATTTTTTGCGGTTTCAATATCGACCTCGCTGTCGCCGACAAACACGGCTTCCGATTTTTTTACGCCCATTTGCTCGAGCGCATAATACACACCGTCAGGCGCGGGCTTATTCGGACGGGCATCCACACTGCCGACCACGGTATGTACATATTTGCCGAACAGACGACTGCACAGCGCCTGCGCCGCAAAATCCGCTTTATTGGTGACGATTGCCATTTTGTAGCCCGCCTGATACAGTGCATCAAGCATATCGGAAATTCCTTCATACTCCGCCGTTTTGTTTTCCATATTGCCTTTATAGTGTTCGCAGAAAATTTCGTAGCATTCTGTAATTGCAGGCTCTTCTGCCGTTTCGGGCACGGCACGTTCAATCAGCTTTCGAATTCCGTTGCCGACAAAGCGGCGGACTTCACCGAGACTGCGTTTGGGGAATCCGCATTTTTCGAGCGCAAAATTGGTGCTGTCGCACAAATCCTCTAAGGTATTTAAAAGTGTACCGTCTAAATCAAATACAATGGCTTTTTTCATATATTTTCCTCGTTATGATAGTATGCATAAATCTTTTCGGCATTTTTGCGGCTGACGCCCTCTGCTTCACAAAGCGCGTCTACAGATGCATTTTTTACAGCGGTCAGCATTTTGAAATGCTTCAAGAGCGATTTTGCTTTTTTCTCACCGATGCCCTCAATTTCGGTCAAGGACAAGGTCAGATTGCGATTGGCGTGCTTATTGCGGTGATAGGCAATGGAGAAGCGGTGGACTTCCTCCTGAATTTCGGAAACGAGCGTGAACACACGCCGATTGGAACGGATTTCAATTTCGCCGCCGTTCTGCGCAATAGCTCGCGTGCGGTGGCGATTGTCCTTGACCATACCGAACAGCGGTACGGAAAGCCCGAACTGCTCTAAAACAGGCTGTACGGCATTCACCTGCCCCACGCCGCCGTCCAAAAGAATCAAATCAGGCAATCTGCCGAAGCCCTCGCCTGTATCCTTTAGTTTTTCATACTCTGTAAACCGGCGGGTCAGCACCTCGTGCATAGAACGGTAGTCGTCATTGCCGAGAAAGCTTTTGATGGTAAAGCGTTTATAGGCGGATTTATAGGGTTTGCCGTCTTTAAAGACAATCATCCCCGCGACGCTGTCCTGCCCCGCTGTATGCGAAATGTCGTAGGATTCAATATAATTCGGCGTGGTGGAAAGCCCCAAAAGGTCGCGCAGTTCTTCCAGCACCGCAACGGTTTTGCCGCTTTTGCCCAATTTCAGTGCCAATTTTTCCTGCGCGTTTTCGCGGCACATATGCACAACCTCGACCTGCTCGCCGCGCTGTGGAGTAAAGACGGTCACTTTCTTCCCTTTTTTCTCGGAAAGCCAGCGTTCGACATCCGCCGCACCCTCTAAAGCGCCGTCCACCGTGACGCGGCGCGGGATGTTTTGGCGCATCGAGTAAAAAGAGGTTACCGCAGAGGTCATCATACTTTCTTGTGTATCGGTTTTGTCAAAAAAGAAGTGTTCACAATCATTGAGTCTGCCGTCCGAAAAGCGCAGAACCGCAAGGCAGACGGTATTTTCCGATTCTGCCATAGAAAAAACATCCTGCTCCTCGACGGATTTAAACACGACCTTTTGCTTTTCCTGCATTCGGGAGATAGCGCGGATGCGGTCGCGAAGCTTTGCCGCACGCTCAAAATCCATAGCTTCTGCGGCTTCTTCCATTTGCGACTCGAGCATTTTGAGGACCTCTTTTGTATCCCCCTTCAAAAAGCGAATCGCCTGCGCAACGGCTTCGTTATACTCCGCTTTGGATACCTTTCCCGTGCAAAGCCCACAGCACTGAGAAATATAATAGTGCAAGCACGGGCGTGTTTTACGGATTTTGCCGTCGAACACCTTGCCGCACTGCGGCAGCATAAAGATTTTATTGGCGGCATCCACACTCTGTTTGACGGCATAGGAGCTGGTGAACGGTCCGATATATTCCGCGCCGTCGTCGTTCTTTTGAAGCACGGCGGTGATGGTTTTGTATTCGTCACCCGCAATGCGCACATAGCTGTAGCCTTTGTCATCCTTTAAAAGGATGTTGTATTTCGGCATATGCTGTTTTATCAGACTGCATTCGAGCACCAGCGCTTCAAACTCGCTGTCGGTCACGATATAGTCAAACTCGTGCACGTTTTCAACCATTTTGCGCACCTTGACGGTGTGCCCGTTCGGTGAACCGAAATACTGACTGACACGGTTTTTCAGTGCTTTTGCCTTACCGATATAAATAATTTCGCCGTGCACATTTTTCATAATATATACGCCCGGCAAAAGCGGCAGACGCATCGCTTTTTTACGCAGTTCTGCGCGTTTTTCATTCATATCGGCACCTCCCTACTGTCTCAATATCGGTATATAAAAAGACATACCGAAACAAAATGGAATCGGTATGCCTGTAAAATACACATATTTCGTTCGGTTTATTCAGCGAAACCGGACTCGACGAGCTTTACAAGCCCTTCCACAGCCTGCTCTTCATCCGGACCGCCTGCAATGATGCGGATTTTGGTGTCGCCCATAATACCGAGTGAGAGAACGCCCAAAAGACTCTTGGCATTGACTCTTCTTTCATCCTTTTCGACCCAAATCGAAGATTTGTATTCATTGGCTTTCTGGATGAAGAAAGTCGCCGGACGCGCGTGCAAACCGACCTGATTCTGAACAAGAACTTCTTTAACGAACATAATCATTCTCCCCATATATTATTATAGTGAAATACATTTTCCGTGTGTTTACAGTAACATATTATACCACAAAACTTGTCCGCGTCAACGGTTAAAACACGATATATGGGGGATTTTGTGAGATTTCGGTGGGTATTCCAAAGTCGCTCGTTTTGGGGTTTACTAACTTTGTGCAAAA
Organism: Bacillota bacterium; assembly: GCA_021769885.1. Lineage (GTDB taxonomy): Bacteria > Bacillota > Clostridia > Oscillospirales > Acutalibacteraceae > Fimenecus. Next base: position 186,523 of record JAETSA010000002.1, read on the forward strand.
TGACAAGAAGAAAGCGTATTGTCTATGGAATATACACAAAAACAGATGTTAATTTGCCACTCTTTGGTGTGCAGGCGGTGTGGATTCGGTAATCGTTGCGAATTTACAGCCTGCCGCTTTATAGTAGGCGATTACCTCGGGCAGTGCTTCGACCGTGGTGCGTTTTTCTGCGGAATCGTGCATCAAAACGATAACGGAATCGCTTTTTTTCGACACCTTGCGACAATTGTTGATAATCTGCTGTGCAGTTGCGCCGCCGCGGTTGGCATCACCCGAAACAACATTCCAATCGAAATATACATAGCCCTTATCCGTGACCTGCTGTGTCAGGCGCGTCATAATACCCGGATTAAATCTGCTGACAATATTACTGCTTCCGCCCGGAAAGCGAATCAAATTGGTGCGCACACCTGTTTCGCTGTACACCAAATCGGAAATTTGCTGTAAATCGGCAAAATAGGCTTCTTCCGAAGCGTAAATCTTGTCATAATCGTGTGTATAGGAGTGTAAGGCAATCGTATGTCCTTCGGCAACAATATCCTTCATATAGTGACTGCTTTTGCCGCTGATGTGCGTCACAAAAAACGTCGCCTTCACACCGTTGTCTCTGAGGATTTTCAAAACCTCCGGTGTGCGCGGCGACGGTCCGTCATCGAATGTCAGATAAATCGTTTTATTTGACCAATCGGGATACTCCCCGGGGGCTAAGGGCTTCGGCGCACCGGTCGCCGCTTCGGCGGCACGCTTCACGGCAAGCTGTTTATTCAAATCGGCAATGGTCTGATTGAGTGCATTTTTCTCATCGGCAAACGCGGAGGATTGCTCCCGCAGCTGATTCTGATAGGATTCCGCTTCGCTTGCCCGCGCCGCTTCCAGACTTTCACGCTCTTCCGAGGCGCTGACCAGTGCTTCGGAAGCCGCGCTCCCGCCGTTTTTCAAATTCTTATTTTTGACGGCAGTCACACACAGCACAACGGATAAAATCAAAATCACCGCCGCACAGCCGATTAAAATATATTTTAAAAGCTTATTTTGTTTTGCGGTACCCATAAAAATTCCTCTTTCGACAAAAAGCACTATATTTCTTATCTCTAATTATATAGTATCCCCGCAAAAGTGCAAGTTACAAATTGTTAAAAATCGGTTACAAAGTTTTAAAAAGCGGATTGCTTTGCAAAATGAAAACTGATACAATAAAAGAAAAATGATTTGGGGAGAAAAACCTATGACGGATACCGTTCTGTCGGCATTTTTACAGCGGGTCGTACCGCATACAGCCGATGCATTTCAGATTACAGTAGACACGCGCACGCCTGACGGTTACACGGTCACCTTTGCAGACGGCGCGGTGTGCATCGTTGCCGGCAGCCGTGTTTCTGCCTGCACCGCCGTTTACGACTATTTAAAGCAAATCTGCCGCGTGAATCTTTCCTGGTGCGGAAACGAGGAACTGCAGCTTGACAAAGTCGTACCGTTTGAAGGCAAGCTCAAAAAAACGATTTCACAAAAATACAGAGTCTATATGAACTACTGCACCTTAGACTACTCTATGTGCTGGTGGGATTGGGCGCGCTGGGAGCAGGAAATTGATTTTATGGCAATGAACGGCATCAATATGCCTTTATGCGTTATCGGTACGGAAGCGGTTTGGTTCGAAACGCTTTTGCAATTCGGATTCACACAAAAAGAAGCGTTAGACACGATTTCGGGTCCTGCGTTTTGGGCGTGGCAGTTGATGACGAACATTGAAGGCTATTTGCCGCCGCAAAGCGTAGAATATGTGTATGAACGGCTGGCACTCGGCAAAAAAATTCTTGCACGAATGCTGGATTTCGGTATGCTGCCGATTCAGCAGGGATTCTCGGGGCACGTACCGATGCTGCTGCGGGAAAAATATCCGAATGCACGCATTACCGCAAAGCGCGGCTGGTGCTATTTCCCGAAAACTGCGCAATTGGACCCCTTAGACCCGTTGTTTTCGAAATTCGGCACGGTATATCTCGAAAAGCTGGATGCACTGCTCGGCAATCATCATTACCTCGCCTGTGACCCGTTCCACGAGGGCACACCGCCGAAAAAAGGCTTTCTTTACTTACGGCGCGTCGGACGTGCAATCGACACGCTGTACCGCAATTTTGACGCCGATTCCGTTTGGGTGATGCAGGCGTGGTCTTTGCGCAAGCATATCGTCAAAGCCGTGCCGAAAGAAAGACTGCTTGTTTTAGACATCAATTCCGAGCGCACGCCGAAGAACCGCAATATGTGGGGCTACCCGGTTGTAGCAGGGATGCTGCACAACTTTGGCGGCAAAAACGCGATGCAGGGCAAACTGCGTCTGCACTGTAAAAATCCATATGCAGAACTTAAGACACGCGGTGCAAATGTGGTTGGCTCGGGGCTGTTTATGGAAGGCATTGAGCAGAATCCCGTGGTATACGATTTACAGTTCGAACTGCTTACAAAATCGGATTCCGTGGATTTTGACAAATGGCTGACCGATTACATAGAACGCCGATACGGGAAATATGACCAAACGCTTCGCGCGGCTTGGGATATCCTGTTAAACACCTGCTACCGCAACGACGGCTACCAAGAAAATGAAGTCGGGTCCGTCGTGTGCGCACGTCCGCTCCCCTTTCCGAAGCGGTGCGGTCCGTGCGACGTAACGGATTTGTTTTACGACCCGAAGGAATTGGAAAAAGCACTTGCGCTGTTTCTTTCGGTGCAGGACGAATTTAAAGAATCCGACGGATATCAGTATGATTTGTGTGACCTGACACGGCAAGTGCTTTCCAACCGATTCCACGTACAGCAAAAAGAATTTGCTTCTGCATTCAAGGCTTTAGACGCAACGCAAATGCGGCGTATTGCCGACGCGCAAACGGAAATGCTGTATGATTTAGATACCTTCCTTTCAAGCCGCAAAAACTTTACGCTGGCGCGTTGGGTAAACCAGAGCCACGCTTTGGGTACAACAGAAGCGGAAAAACGGTATTTCGACCAAAATGCGCGCACGCTCATCACCCTTTGGGGCGATATGTACGGCGACAACGGTATGCTGTATGATTACGCCTGGCGCGAATGGAGCGGACTCATTAAAGAATTTTATGCGGTGCGTTGGACACGCTTCTACGACGCCGCAATCGACGCCGCAAAACAGGGCAAATCCTTAGAAACCGAAAAGGGTATAAAAATCTGTGACCGTCCGCGCCCCGATGCGACCGCCTTCGGCAAAGCACTGTTCGAATTTGAAAAGCATTGGTGCGAAACCTATTCGGAATACCAAGAACCCGTGAACCGCGATGTGACCGACGCGGCACAGGCACTGTTCTGTAAATACGTCGGGAAAGATATATAAACGCATATGCATAAAAAACACCTTTTCCTTTGTCGGGAAAGGGTGTTTTTGCTTGGTGTTGGAAAACGGTGATTTTACGTCGGCAGGCACAAGTCCGTCATTCTAACCGCAGGCGAAGATTTGCGCATCGCGCAAAGTGAATTGAATTTGCAAATTGTAGGGGGCGGCGTCCGCGACGCCCCGTGAAGTTAGTGCAAACTTCGGCGGGCGAACGAGTTCGCCCCTACGGGGGTTGCGCATCGCCGTTCGGTTTGTGCTTCACCGTTGGGTTGTGCAGAATCCCGCCGTGCTCGGACGGGCCGCGATGCGCACCCCTACGGGTTTTTGAACCACCATACGTTTTTTGATTTCAATGCCCCTACGGGTGATGCACATTCTGTCTGCGTTCGTTTTTTAAATTCTATCTTCTAACGCAGTCAGCAGGGCACAGCATCCGTCGTAAATATCGCGGTAAGCCGTATCAAATGCACGCGTATACCACGGGTCGGCTACCTCGCCCTTTCGGTCGGTAAAATCCATCAGTTTACAAACCTTGCCGTCGGGGTCGCCGCCGAAAATCCGATGCATATTGCGGATATTCGCATTGTCCATCCCGACAAACAAATCGTATTTTACATAATCCGATTTTTGCAGCTGTACCGCCTGCTTGCCTGCGCAGGAAATTCCGTGCTTTGCAAGCTCCGCCTTGGCGGGCGGATATACGCCGTGCCCGATTTCCTCTGTACTTGTTGCGGCAGACGCAATCAAAAACTGCTCGGCAACGCCGTTTGCTTTCACCAAATCCTTAAAAATAAACTCCGCCATCGGCGAACGGCAAATATTGCCGTGACACACAAATAATACTTTTATCATAAATGAAATTTCTCCTGAAATACTGTATTCTGCCCGATTCTTTCCGCCGTCACGCCGTATTTCGACAAATCTAGCACCTTGATGTTCTCCTTGTAATCCTGAAAATCCGCAGGGTCGAGCGTAAGACCGCCGTTGAGCACGGCTTCTTTTTCGGCGAAAAAGGTCACGCCGCTGTCTGCGGCTGTGAGCTTCATGGCGGTGATGGGATATTCACCGTCTTGAAGATAAATCACCTTTTCCGCCTTTTCAAGCGATCTGGCAAGCTCCAAAGCCCCGGCAATCGTTTTTACCGGCTGTGCCTTTGTGCCGGGATTTTGGTCGTTTCCGCTCGGCGAAACATAGATATCGCCCTGCTTTTGCGCCCGCTCCCGCTGTTCCATAACGGCAAGCTTTTGCGGGGAAGCCTGCTTTTCTGCCATTGTCGCAGACTTCGAGCAAGAGGCAAGTGTAAATAGAAGCACCGCAGATAAGGCCATACAAAGTACTTTTTTTAGGGTACGCATAATCGTTTCTCTCCGTTTTTATAAAATTTCGTTAAAAATCGAGTGCGTATTTGCCTGACGATTTTTCTGTTCTGTTTTTATATTTCCCGTTTGTGAAATCGGGGATTTCGACAGGTGCACTGCCGTTTGCAATCGACTGCTCGGAAAGGGCGGTGATACACATCCACGCCGCCGCGTCATAGGCGTCGATTGCGGGATAGCTCTCTCCCCGCGCGGCACTGAGCATAGCCCGAAGCACCAAATAATCCATACCGCCGTGCCCGCCGGCAATCATCCCCTCGGATTTATGCTTCCAAAGGTCATTGTCATATTCCTCGCCGTATTTGTCGGCATTTTTCCAAATTTTCTGCGGGTCAACGTCAATTTCGGCAATATCTACCGTCAAATCCTTTTCGAGGAACACATAGTCGCCGTCCTCCTGATACATTCCCTTTGTGCCGTGCACGGTGAAGTTGCGGCTGTAAATTCTGGGAAGCGTTGTGTCAAGCGTCAGGGTAACGGTTTCGCCGTTTTCGCAGGTGATGACGGTGGTAACGATGTCGCCCTGCTTAAATTCTGTGTGCAGCAGTTCAGAATCCTCAGGCTTTGTGTCGCGGATATACTGCGCGAGCCCTCGGGATTTGCTTGCCATACTCACAAGGCGCACCATACGGTTGCCGCGATTGATACCGAGAATTTTGGCAATCGGCCCGAGTTCGTGCGTCGGGTAGTTTTCGCAGTTGTGGTGGATGTAATGCGGCAGACGGTAATGGCGGTTTTCCTTACCAAAGGAAACCTCCTTGCGCAAATCGTGCTTATATGCACCGTCGCAGTGCACAATTTCGCCGAATGCACCCGCGCGCGCCATATTCAAACACATCAGCTCGCGGCGGCCGTAGCAACAGTTTTCGAGGAAGAAAAACGGGGTTTTGGTCTGTTCATAAGCTTCTACCAAATCAAAGCACTCCTGCAGATTGTAGGTTCCGCCGACCTCCATAGCGGCAAACACGCCGCGGTGCATCGCTTCAATGGCAATCGCAATGTGATATTCCCACGAGGTAGAAATGACGGCAACATCGACATCCGCACGCGCGAGCACTTCTTTATAATCACAGGAAGCAAAAGGAACATTCCCGTTTTCTTTCTCCACGGTTTGTGCCGCAGCAACAGTACGGTCTTCATAAGCGTCGCAGACCGCCGTGACGGTCACATCTTCCATTTTCAGCAGCGGCTCCATCAGCTGTTTGCCTCTTTCGCCCATACCGATCATAGCCACTTTGACTGTTTTTTTACACATAAATCAGTTTTCCTCCTTCGGTGCGCGCAGGACATACCATTTATAGGACATCGGCGGCAGCGTTACCCGCATATGCACGTTTGCATTGGAATCAATCGTGTAAGAAACGGGATTTTCATCGTTTTCACAGAGCAGTACCGTTTTGTCGGTGGGCGTGCCCTCTGCCAAAGCAGGAATCTCCTTATCCGCCGCCTTTTCGTCGGTGATGTATGTACGGGAAGAGCCGTCACGGGCTTTGATGACCAGCGGCGCAATCTCCTCGCCGTAAAGCGGATAGGAAACATCGCTGTTTTTCGTATTTTCAAACGGTGCGGGCGGCATTTCTAAAGCGGAAAGACCTGTATAATACACGGGAAGCAAAATATCCTCAGTGCGCTCTGCATCGGTCTGGTTAAAGAACATCACAAAGCCGCGAATATCGCCTGTGGGCAGCTGATTCATAATCGCGTCTATGCAGGTGGTTCTCGTGGGATTGTCCGTATCGATGCGGGGCGGCATAAAGTGCACCGTCACGCCGTTTAAGACCTTGCGGTATTTTTTATAAACCGAAGTCCATTTTGCAAAAATCCGCTTCCCCGTTTCGGAATCGTAAGCTTTTCTGCCGCGAATGGTCGGCCACACGCCGCTTGCGACAATCTGCGCCATCGCCCAATCAAATTCAAAGGCATTCTGCTCTGTCGGGAAGAACTGCGCCGCCTTTCCGCCGCCGTGATAGACATTCAGCGGCAGAAAACCCCAGCTCTGCGAAGGATTTTTTGAAAACGTACCCTTATAATAATAAATCCGCGAGGTGACAAGCTGTTCACTGCGGCGCTCGGAAAAGGCAATTTCCTCATAGCCCACACCGCAACGGTTTATGCCGTTTAAGAAATGCCAATCCGGCGCATTGATATATACATTCCGTTTTTTAATCTCACGGTACCAGTCCACAACCGAAGCCTTCCACTGCTTATACTGCGAGTCGGTGAAATCCTCGTGATTGTGCGTCTTGCCGCCGGAGCACATCAGCATACCGTAAGGACCGTCGATTTCAATTGCATCCGCGCCCGTGCGGTCAAGGAAGCGAAGCACGTTTTTCATATACGCCTTTGACCAGTCGGTTGCAAGACAGCGGCAGATATGACTGCCGTCGTGGTTCAGCGCCTCTGCGCCCTTGACGGGTCGGTAATCTTTCACATAGGCAAGCGTATAAGCGCCCATACGGATGCCCTTTTCGTGACCGTAATCGTAGGCTTTTTTTATGCGGTTTAAATAGCGTTCGTTTCCGCTTTCCATATTTACGCCCGAGCCGAAGGACTGAATAATCATTTCAATGCCGAGCTCCGCACACTGGTCGACAACCTTGCGTATGGTGCGGGGCGAATTGGAAATCAAATGGAAGAATGAAACGTTATCGGTGCACCACGGCGCAATGCGTCGGTACATCTCCTTCACCTCAATCAGACGCTGTTCATAATAGTCCGCACTGAAAAGAAGCTCAAAGGCGGCGATGGAGTCCAAGGTTTCCCCGGGGGCAAGTTGTACGTTCATACGCTGTGCAGGGGCGACCTCCAAGGTGTCGTAATGATAGCGCGCATAGTGCTTTGCGTATTTTTCGAAATTCAAGCCGACAAAATCCATGGTGGAGTCATAGTCGCTGTCCACAAAAAAGGCGTCGCGGTTTTCGGTGATTTTCAGTACCTCCACCGAGATATTGTCCACCGTCACGGCTTCCTCGCCGACATTTTCTACTGTGAGCAGTTTCATCATCACGGGCATACCGTCATAAATTTCATAGCGCACCTGCACCGAAGGAAGCCCTTGCGCCGCATAGTGCAGAAGCACCGCCTTGCCGGGCGGCGGATACACGCCGTCGGCGGTCATAGTTGCGGTTTTTTGAAAGTGAATCCGCTCGGCACACGGAACAAGCTCCGATTTTACAAAGCGGTAAGCATCCGCGCCGTATTTTTTGCCGCCGACGGAAATTTCAAAATCCGAAAACGGCGCGGCGATATACTGAATCCCCTTTTGCAGATTTTCGTATTGCACCGTTTTGCCGCTTTTTTCAATCACTCTGCGGATAAGACCGTTTGAAAAAACAAAGCCCGTTTCCGTTTCTTTTATCTCGGACAAATATGTATCGCCCGAAAGCACCCAATATTGCATCCTTTTTTCCTCCGTGAAATCATTCCGTTTGCGCCGACCTTAACAGTCGATATTCGCTTCATCCGTATTTTGATTTTATTACTTTAACTGTTACGCTTTTGTGTGCCGCAACCCGAACGCTTTGGAAATCCAGCATAAAGGTTTCGGAGAGCGGCTCTTTTCGCTGTGCCTCGTTTTCCGCAAAGATGCGATAGACTGCATCGTGCGCAGTCGGGTTTTCGAGCGTCAGCACCCCGTCTTGTACACGGCTTTTCACGTGGTCTAAATCAAAGGTAAAGCCCGTATCCGCGTTCACATAAACTGCGGGGAGCTCAAAATAGGTGAGCATGGCGGAAACCTCGCACCAACACGAGCCGCCCGGCAGTTCGCCGACATTCGCTTTGCCCTCCCAATCGGAAAGGTTACAGCGCTCCCCCATTCTGCCCGAGGCATTGCAGAGGATGCTATAAGGCTTTTTTGTAAGCTTCGCGAGGATGCCGCCCGCTTTGTGCGCCTTTATAAGGAGCTTTGCCCACGCTGTATTCAGCTTTTTCTGTAAGTGCACATTTTTTTCGCTCCACACATAACTGCAATACATTGGATTTTCGGGCGTGCTGATGAACTGCGTAATGTTGTGGCCGATATCACGGCAAAGCTCCAAATAACGTATATCGCCCGTGGCACGGAACAGTCGGAAGAGCGAAGCACCCGAAAGCGTGCAAATGCCCGGCGCAGCATGCTTGTTTTGCACGCTCGCCCAAACCGCACCCGTGGTCGCAATGCCGCGCTTATACCACTGCGTGTCTTTATCATAGGCATAGTCATAGGACACGCACCAGCTGGAGCAAAGCGAGGCGGTATCGGCGGCAAGACGCAGCCATTTTTCATCCGTTGTCACAGAATACAGGGCAACAAAGCTTTCGAGCATCCCGAATGCCGATTCACTGTCGGGGCATGCCAAGATTTCCCCCGGTCCGCCGTTTGTAAAGCCACGGCGTACATATTCGTCATAATACTTCTGCGCGATTTCGCAGGCGTAGTCAAGATATTTTTTCTCATCATAATACACACTGCACAGCGCAAGACCTGCGGGCGTGATTGCCGCAGAGGCTGTAAGGGGCACAAACGGCTCCATTTTATCCATATAAATAAACTGCGAAAGCTCGCCGTTTTTCTCGTAATAGTTTAAGAACGCGTCGGCAAGCTTTTGAACGCCTCCGCGCCATTTTTCGGGGACTGCTTCCCCCTTTTCCCGTAAGCACAAAAGCTGTTTTGCGAGGAAATAGAGCGCGTCGCCGTTCTTGCGGCTCATAACGATATTCGTGTTATTCACATCGGTGAAGCAATCCCCATATGCCTTACCGTCGCAAAACAGGCCGTATAAAAAGCCCGATGGGTGCTGCAATCTGTCAAACACAAAATCGAGCGTTTTTCGGCTTTTTTGCACGCTTTCCGCATTGCCGATGAAAAGCGCGGGCAAGGTGTTCATCGTGCCGCCGACCCAGCCTGTTTGCCACTGACGGGTGACGGATTCGCCCGTTGCCTCGGAGGATTTGTAAAAGCCGATATCCTCAACCCAATTTCTTTGATTATATTTTTCTTCGAGCAAATCAAACGCATAAGACCACGGAACGCCGTTCGGAAGCGTATGTACGAGGGATGCACGCACGCGGTTTTTAAAAAATACATTTAAAAATTCTGTTTCGCTTTTGCAAGGAAACGCAAATTCTTCAAACGCAAACGTGAGCGTATCCCCTTTTTTAAAATCGACACCTCGGTCATCCGACGGTGCTTTGGTTGTGCACATTGCATATTTCACAGATTCGCGCACGCACGGCGCAGAAATCGAGAAATACAGCTTCCCGCTGTCCAAATCCTCGGAAACCGTAAGACCGAAATTGCCCGCCTCGTTTTTCTGTTTCCAAAAGAGCAGGAAGCCGCGCTTTTCACACTCGGAATAAACACCTGCACACGGCGTTGCAAGGTCGCCTGTGTTCAGCTGTGCCCTGCTGGTTCCGTCCGAAGAAAGTCTTGGGACATCGGTGATGACCGCGCCCTTTTTGCACATTTCCAAATCTTCCCTCGTATACATCGGCGCATACGCCCGCTCCACACTGTAAAAGCGGTTGCCGTTATAGAGTGCCGCAGGGGCGAAAATATAATCGCCGCGTGTATGTCCGTCAAACGCAAACTGCACGCTGATGCCCGCCTGCTTTACTGCGCGCTTTGCGGTAAAAACAATTTCCGTTTCGGTAAAGCCATCCTTTTTCCTACGTGAAAGCCGAGTCAGCGCAAAATCCTCGCCCTGTGTTTTCTCTTCCAATGGAAACGCACTGCGTGAAATCAGCTTTGCTTGCTTGTAATGATTGACAAAAAATGAAGTTTTTATGGTACTCCCCTCTTTCCGTTAAATCGATTGATCCACTTTAATGGAAAGCTCGGAATAAATATCGCCGCCGAGCGGCTGCTGCAAAACTGCATTTTCAGCAATGGCTTTCACTGCCCGATAGCCCTGCTCATAGGGCTGCTGGCAAATCGTTGCCGAAATTTTGCCGTCCCGCAGTGCGGCGCGGACAACCGGGGTATCGTCAAAGGTGCAGACGGTAATCTTGCCCTTATGCTCACCGAGCGCACGCAGGGTTCCGTTTACGCCGCCCGCAGTGATATAAACAAAGTCCGTTTCGGGGTACTGCCGCAAAGCTTTTTTCATAGCACTGTAGGCCACTTCGTCATCATCCAAATTTTCGGAAACACCCAAAAGCCGAACATCGGGATACGCCTGCTTGAGAACGCTTTCGATACCCTCAATTCTCTGTGCGTGCCCCTTATGGTGCACACTGCCGGTGACAATGAATAAATTCGCCCTGCCGCCTGAGAGCAGACCGACCAGACGCCCCGCAATCCTGCCGCTTTTTAAATAATCACAGCCGATATAAATGGCATTTTGCATCGACATAAGCTTCCCCGTCAGCATAACAACCTGCACGCCGTTTTCGGTAAGGCTGCGCAGCTTTTCCTCCACTCTCTCATCGGCAATCGGTGTCACGATAAGCCCGCCGATGTCCTCGGGAAGCGCATCTAAAAGGGCGAGAAGCCGCTCGGGCGCGTAACCCTTAAACTCCGTCAGTTCAAGGCTTATGCCGTAATCGGAATACGCGGACTGCGCGGCAAAAAGCCCCTTCTTCACAGCGGCAAAAAACGGATTCCCAATACTGTTTAAAATCACGGGAACCGTGAGGGATTTGCCCGCGTGCACAAGTGCTTTGCCAATCAGATTCGGCGTGTAATTATATTCCTTCGCAAGCGCCAAAATGCGCGCTTTGGTTTCAGTGCTGATGTCGGGGCGGTTTTTGAGTGCTCTGTCTACAGTGCCTCGGCTTACGCCTGCCAGCTCTGCAAGCTCTTTCGCTGTAATGGACATAACTTACCCTCCCTTGTTTTTCAATGGAATCTATGATACAATTGTTTCGTTACAAATCTTCCGTGCACGAGCACGGTATGTGCATATTATATAGTTTGTTCTATAATTTGTCAAGAAAAGTATCGCAATAGTATGAACGAAAATGCAAAACAGCTTCACAGAAAAAAAGGGGCTTGCGCTTGCCGAAAAAATGACGGTACGTGAGCAGATTGCCCAACTCAAGCACGCTTCAAAAGGCGTGAAAAGGCTCGGAATTTTGCCGTATAATTGGTGGAACGAGTGTCTGCACGGCGTTGCCCGCGCAGGCACTGCAACCGTTTTTCCGCAGGCAATCTGTATGGCGGCAACCTTCAGCGAAGAGCTGATTTACAAAACTGCCCGCATCATCTCAGAGGAAGCGCGCAAAATACAACAGCAGTCAGAAAAATGGCGACTACGGAATTTACAAGGGACTTACGATGTGGTCACCCAACATCAATATTTTCAGAGATCCCCGTTGGGGTCGCGGTCATGAAACCTACGGCGAAGACCCCTATCTGACCGGACTTTTGGGCGTTGCGTTTATCAAGGGCCTGCAGGGTGATGACCCTACCTAGCCAGGCGGCGCGAATTTGAACCCGCCTAAAACGGCGACCTTTTGCCGATTTTCGGCTTATCGCTCTCGGTTGGCGAAAGCCAATCGTCGTGCTCTGCACCAAAAATCGGCGAAAATCTCATCCGTTTTAGGTCGCAGAGTTTTGCGGGAATAGATTTTTCCCTGAACAAGGAAAAAGCACAGCAATCCTGTCGGAATGCGAGCATTTTTGACGCCGTGCAGGGGGAAATATATCCTGCAAAACCGGGTTAAAATTTGCGCCGTCTGGCTATATACAAACTGCCGCCTGCGCCAAGCACTTCGCTGTGCACAGCGGGCCTGAGGCGAGCCGTCATTCGTTTGACGCAACCGTGTCCAAAAAGGATATGTTTGAAACCTATCTCCCCGCCTTTAAAAAAGCTGTCGTCGACGGCAAGGTCTGCGGCGTGATGGGCGCCTATAACCGCGTGAACGGTGAAGCCTGCTGTGCCTCCGAAACGCTTATACAAAAGCTTCTGCGCGGTGCTTGGGGATTTGACGGATATTTCGTTTCCGACTGCGGCGCACTGTGTGACCTCGTAATGCACCATCACCTCGCCTCAAACCCGATTCAGGGCGCGGCACTTGCTTTAAATGCGGGCTGTACGCTGGAATGCGGAAAGATGTTTAAATTTTTTGCCGCTTTCCTATCTTCTTCGGAAGGTCAGCCGAGAAACACTACGCGATTCGGCGGCAAGCCTTTTGGCAATTCGAAGCAGTCTCGGTATGTTCGCCGAGGACTGCCCTTATGACAAGATTTCTCCCACGCAAAACGCGACGGCAGAGCACGAAGCCTTTGCCGTAACCATGGCGGAAAAGGGTCTTGTTCTGCTGGAAAACCACGGTGCCCTCCCCCTAAAAAGGGATTCGGGAAACATCCTCGTGGTTGGCTATAATGCCGAAAACGACCTTGCCTATCTCGGAAACTATTTCGGCGACCCGACAAGCTTTCTGAAAATTCCGCAGGCCATAAGAGAAATACAGCCGCACACCGATTACGCGCAGGGCTATTCCTACAAGGCTTCGGAAAATGTGCGCTTACAGAATGAGGCTTTGGAAAAGGCGAAAAATGCCCGCTGTAACAAAAATATATATTAAACACAAAAGAAAAACGGATTCCTGCAAGTTATTTATTGCTATTTTAAACGCGATACTGTAGAATAAAATACAGAAAATCTTTTCAGGGAGTGTTGCAGATGAAAAATGTGATTGAAATACAGCATCTTTCCAAAAGCTTCGGCGATATCCACGCCGTGCAAGATTTAAGCTTCCGCGTGAAAGAGGGCGAGCTGTTTGCCTTTCTCGGCATTAACGGTGCGGGAAAAAGCACGACCATCTCCATTCTGTGCGGTCAACTGCCGAAAGACAGCGGCACAGTGACCATCGACGGTGCAGATTTGGACCGCAACATCGACACAGTGAAACAAAATCTGGGCGTTGTGTTCCAAAATTCTGTGCTCGATAAAGCACTCAGCGTACGTGACAATTTGAAAAGCCGTGCCGCACTGTACGGCATTACAGGTGCGGCTTTCGAAGCGCGGTTGCAGGAGCTGGCGGTGCTTTTGGATTTCAGTGACCTATTAAAACGAACCGTCGGGAAGCTTTCGGGCGGTCAGCGCCGCAGAATTGACATTGCACGTGCACTATTGCACAGTCCGAAAATTCTGATATTAGATGAACCCACCACGGGACTTGACCCGCAAACCCGAAAGCTGCTTTGGGATGCGGTCACCCAGCTTCGAACCGAAAAACGTATGACTGTGTTTTTAACGACGCATTATATGGAAGAAGCGGCGGACGCAGATTATGTTATCATTCTCGACAGCGGCAAAATCGCGGCGGAAGGCACGCCCATACAACTGAAAAACGCATATACAGGAGATTTCATCACCCTTTACGGTGCAGATGCAACACAGGTACAATCACTCGGTGTGCCGTATGAAGCCCTACACGATGCCTGCCGTTTGGCGATTCCCGATACACAGACGGCAACCCGCCTGATTACGGCACATCCCGAGCTGTTTACGGATTATGAAATCGTCAAAGGCAAAATGGACGATGTCTTTCTTGCCGTAACCGGTAAAAATCTAATGGGAGGGATTGAGGAATGAAATCGCTGAATGCACTGATTTTGCGCAATATAAAACTGTTTTTCAAAGACCGTGGGCTTTTCTTTTCGGCTTTGATTACACCGCTGATTCTGTTGGTACTGTACGCCACATTTCTCGGCAACACCTATCGCAGCAGCTTCCTGAGCGCACTGCCCGAAGGATTTACGGTTTCTGACGATTTAATCAACGGATTGGTCGGCGGGCAGTTGATCTCCTCTCTATTGGCGGTCTGCTGTGTAACGGTCGCTTTCTGCTCCAATATGCTGATGGTACAGGATAAAGTCACAGGTGCACGGCAGGATTTGACGGTTACGCCCGTGAAGCGCTCGGTTTTGGCGCTCGGATATTACATCGCTACCGCCGTTTCCACGCTGATTATTTTTCTGATTACGGCGTGTGCAGGATTTTTGTACCTCGCAAAAGTGGGTTGGTATCTTTCCGTAACGGATATTCTTTTGATTTTTGCAGATGTTTTTTTGTTGGTGCTGTTCGGTACGGCGCTTTCAAGCATTATCAACGTATTTTTGACGACGCAAGGACAAATGTCTGCGGTTGGCACACTGGTCAGCGCAGGCTACGGCTTCCTTTGCGGCGCATATATGCCGATTTCCAATTTCAGCGACGGATTACAGAAGGTTCTTTCCTTTTTGCCCGGAACATACGGCACTTCGCTTTTGCGCAATCACGCAATGCGCGGCGTATTCGCGGAAATGGCGGACAGCGGTTTTCCCGCAGAAGTTGTGGAAGGGATAAAAGACAGCTTAGACTGCAATCTGTATTTCTTTGACCATACGGTGGAACTCGGCACGATGTACTGCATTCTCAGCGGTGCGGCGGTTGCGGTGATTGTCGCGTATGTATTGATTTGCAAGTGGAAACGAACCTGACACGCAATTCTGAAAAAGGAGCAATACGAATGCCAAAATATGCGGCACTTTGGGAACATATTTCCCGACAGAACACGGCGCATTTACAACTGCATTTTGCAGAAATTGAACAAATTCTCGGCTTTCCGATAGACCACTCCTTTTTGACCTATAAAAAGGAATTGACGGCATACGGTTGGCAGGTCAGCAAAATCTCAATGAAAAATCAAACCGTAGATTTTGAAAGACTGCCGTAAACAGCGGTAACCGCACAGCATAGTAAAGAATCTCACACAGCACACAGTAATTACACAGACGGTAGGGCGGGAGCTTGCTCCCGCCGTTTATTTTTGCAGATGTCGACGGGCGGGCGATTCGTGAAGTGCCCCTACGGGCGTAGTGACGACCTTTGTGTCGTTCCGTTAGGGTTGCGCGAAATCCGACCGAGCTCGGGCGGATGAGGGTGCGGGTGTCCAGTGGACACCTCTAAGCGAAGCTTAGAAGCACCGACCGAGCCGGCAGGCGAGAACGGTGCCCCTACGGGTTCGGTTCACCGTTTGGTTTATTCAGATTTTTACACTTGCTCGGGCGGGCGTGGAAACCCGCCCCTACAGGACTGCGGTTCACCGTTGGGGTTGTGCAAAAATTGACTGTGCTTGGGTCGTCGTGGACGCCGACCCCTACGGGGTTGCGTTTTGCCGTTGGGTTTATGCAGATTTTTGCGGGTGAGGCGTCCCTACTGAATAGAATGTGTCCCTACAAAAATAGAACGCAATACGAAAAATCCCCGAATCTATGCATACACATAGATTCGGGGATTCTAAATTACTTTGTCAATCAGACAGGGATGTTATTAGTCAGAAACCGCAACAACAACGCCTGAACCAACTGTACGGCCGCCTTCACGAATAGCGAAGCGAAGACCCTCTTCGATAGCAATCGGGGTAATCAATTCAACATTCATTTCGACGTTGTCGCCGGGCATGCACATTTCAGTGCCTTCGGGAAGGTTGATAACACCTGTAACGTCGGTGGTTCTGAAATAGAACTGCGGACGATAGTTGTTGAAGAACGGAGTATGACGGCCGCCTTCATCTTTATTCAGGACGTAAACCTGACCCTTGAACTTGGTGTAGGGATGAATGGAACCGGGTTTGGAAAGAACCTGACCGCGTTCCACTTCAGTTCTCTGAATACCGCGAAGAAGAGCGCCGATGTTGTCGCCTGCTTCAGCATAATCCAAAGTCTTTCTGAACATTTCGATACCGGTAACAACGGTCTTTTTCTTCTCGTCGGTCAAACCAACGATTTCAACTTCCTCACCTGTCTTGAGCTGACCGCGTTCCACACGACCGGTAACAACAGTACCACGGCCGGAGATGGTCATAACGTCTTCGATAGGCATAAGGAACGGCTGATCCGCTTTACGGTCGGGAGTCGGGATGTAGCTGTCAACAGCATCCATCAAATCCCAAATCGGCTTGAGTTCGGGAGCGTTTATATCGCCGCCGGTGTACTCAAGAGCTTTCAGAGCAGAACCGGTGATGATCGGTGTGTCGTCGCCGGGGAAACCATACTCGGAAAGAGTTTCGCGAACTTCCATCTCAACGAGTTCAAGAAGCTCAGCATCGTCAACCTGGTCAGCTTTGTTCAGGAAAACAATGATGTAGGGCACGCCTACCTGACGAGCAAGAAGAAGATGCTCTTTGGTCTGTGCCATCGGGCCGTCGGTAGCAGCGATAACAAGAATCGCGCCGTCCATCTGTGCAGCACCGGTGATCATGTTCTTGATATAGTCCGCGTGGCCGGGGCAGTCAACGTGTGCATAGTGGCGAGTATCGGTTTCGTACTCAACGTGTGCAGTGTTGATTGTGATGCCGCGCTCTCTCTCTTCGGGAGCCTTGTCGATCATATCATATGCTTCGAACTTTGCATAGCCCTTCATTGCGAGGGTCTTGGTGATCGCAGCGGTGAGTGTGGTCTTACCATGGTCAACGTGGCCGATGGTACCAATGTTCACGTGGGGTTTGCTACGGTTAAATTTTTCCTTTGCCATTGGAATTTTCCTCCTTTTATAAGCGCAATTTTTAACAAAATGCTATGTGCTTGTATTTTACCAATAAAATAGCAAAATTTCAAGTCTTTTTCAAAAAATTAGTCTTTCTTTGTACGTTCGGAAATGATTTTTTCCGCAATGGACTTCGGCACTTCCTTGTAGCCGTCGGGTTCCATAACGTACTGACCGCGACCCTGGCTCTTCGAACGCAGGTCTGTAGCGTAACCGAACATCTCAGACAGCGGCACGTGTGCATTAATCTGCTTTACGCCGGTTCTGTCTTCAAAGCCCTGAATTTCGCCGCGGCGGGAGTTCAAATCGCCGATAACGTCGCCCATATATTCTTCGGGCACGATAACAACGACTTTCATAATCGGTTCAAGAAGCACGGGGTCAGCTTTTCTTGCAGCATCCTTGAATGCCATAGAACCGGCAATCTTGAATGCCATTTCAGAGGAGTCGACCTCATGGTAAGAACCGTCATACAACGTAACCTTTACGTCAACCATCGGATAGCCTGCAAGCACACCGGACTGCATCGCACCCTGGATACCTGCATCAACAGGCCCGATGTATTCCTTCGGAATCGCACCGCCGACAATGCTGTTGACAAATTCGTAGCCCTGGTCAACATTCGGCTCAATGTTAATCTTAACATGACCGTACTGACCTTTACCACCCGACTGACGCGCATATTTCGTATCAGACGAAGAAGGCTTACGAATGGTTTCACGGTAAGCAACCTGAGGCTTACCGACATTTGCTTCCACCTTAAACTCACGAAGCAAACGGTCAACGATAATCTCCAAATGGAGCTCGCCCATACCTGCAATGATGGTCTGACCGGTTTCTTCATCGGTGTAGCACTTGAAGGTCGGGTCTTCTTCAGCAAGCTTCTGAAGACCGATGCCCATCTTTTCCTGACCTGCCTTGGTTTTCGGCTCAATCGCAACACGGATAACGGGATCCGGGAAGTTCATGGACTCCAAGATAACAGGATGCTTTTCATCACAGAGTGTGTCGCCGGTTGTGGTGTTTTTCAAACCAACCGCAGCAGCGATATCACCCGCATAGCAAACCTCCAAATCCTCTCTGTGGTTTGCATGCATCTGCAAAATACGACCCATACGCTCACGGTTATCCTTTACGGAGTTGTAAACGCTGGCGCCGGCTTCTACTGTACCCGAATACACGCGGAAGTAGCAGATTTTACCGACATAGGGGTCGGTCGCGATTTTAAACGCGAGTGCTGCGAACGGCTCGCTGTCGGAAGAGTGGCGCTCTTCCTCTTCGTCGGTATCGGGGTTTATGCCCTTAATTGCCGGAACATCGGTCGGTGCGGGCATATAATCCACAATTGCATCCAAGAGCGGCTGAACACCCTTATTGCGGTAAGAAGTACCGCAGGTAATCGGCACCATGGTGTTGTCAATGGTGGATTTGCGAATTGTTCTTTTGATTTCCTCAACGGTGATTTCTTCGCCGTTGAAGTATTTCTCCATAAGTGCTTCATCCTGATCGGCGACATGCTCAATCAGCTTTTCGCGGTATTTCTCCGCAAGCTCCTTCATATCGTCGGGGATGGGTTCGCGGCGGACATCTTTACCGAGATCGTCATAGTAGATTTCGGCATCCATTTCAACAAGGTCCACGATACCCTTAAATGTGTCCTCAGAGCCGATAGGCAGCTGAATCGGAACGGGGTTGCAGTGGAAACGCTCGTCAACCATATCCAAAACGCGATAGAAGTCCGCGCCC
The DNA here is from genome assembly GCA_021769885.1 of Bacillota bacterium. Taxonomy (GTDB): domain Bacteria; phylum Bacillota; class Clostridia; order Oscillospirales; family Acutalibacteraceae; genus Fimenecus. The sequence continues at coordinate 205,461 of JAETSA010000002.1, forward strand.
ATAATGTCCATTTTGTTGACATAAATCATACGCGGAACATGGTATTCGTCAGCCTGACGCCAAACGGTTTCAGACTGCGGTTCAACACCGCCCTTTGCGCACAAAACGGTTACGGAACCGTCCAAAACACGCAGGGAACGCTGTACTTCAACGGTAAAGTCAACGTGGCCGGGGGTGTCGATGATATTGATACGGTGCTCCTTCCAGAAACAGGTGGTCGCCGCAGAAGTGATGGTAATACCTCTCTCCTGCTCCTGCGCCATCCAGTCCATGGTCGCATCGCCGTCGTGGGTTTCACCGATTTTATGGTTTACACCCGTGTAAAACAAAATACGCTCTGTAGTGGTCGTTTTACCGGCGTCGATGTGCGCCATAATACCAATATTTCTTGTTTTTTCAAGAGATACCTTTCTTGGCATAATATCCTCCGGTAATTACCATCTGAAATGTGCGAAAGCCTTGTTGGCTTCTGCCATTTTGTGTGTGTCTTCACGTTTCTTAAACGCAGAACCGGTCTGGTTCACTGCGTCCATAATTTCGTTTGCGAGACGCTCTTTCATAGTGCGCTCGGAACGCTGACGGGAGTAAAGGGTAATCCAACGAAGACCCAAAGTTTCTCTTCTTTCGGGACGGACTTCAATCGGAACCTGGTAGGTTGCACCGCCGACACGGCGAGCTTTAACCTCAAGAACGGGCATAACATTTTCCATAGCGTTCTCGAAAACCTCCAGCGGGTCTTTACCTGTCTGTTCAGCGATAATGTTAAATGCGTCATAAACGATTTTCTGAGCTACGCCCTTTTTACCGTCGAGCATGACGCTGTTGATAAGTCTGGTTACCAACTTGGAATTGTAAAGCGGATCGGGCAAAACGTCACGTTTTGCAATCTGGCCTCTTCTTGGCACGTCGCTTCCCTCCTTCATAATTAAAATGATATCATAGGTACTCGGTGACAAAACCCCGTGGTGTCAATGCAAGAGGTCAAACTAAATATATAGTAAAACCCTGCATCGGTAAACCTCAGCAAGCAAGATTCTGTCGTTGATTGTAAGGCAAAGAAGCCTTATTTCTTTGCGCCTTTCGGACGCTTAGCACCGTATTTGGAACGGGCCTGCATTCTGCCGTTGACGCCCTGGGTGTCGAGTGTACCACGGATGATGTGGTAACGCACACCGGGAAGATCCTTAACACGGCCGCCGCGAATCAGAACAACGCTGTGTTCCTGAAGATTGTGACCCACGCCCGGAATATAAGCGGATACTTCGATTCCGTTTGTGAGACGCACTCTCGCGAGCTTACGAAGTGCGGAGTTCGGTTTTTTCGGTGTGTCGGTCTTAACGACGGTGCACACGCCTCTCTTCTGCGGAGAATTGTTATCTGTCATAACATTCTTCTTCGAGTTGAGACCTTTACCGAGAGCCGGAGCCTTCGATTTCTTTTCAAGTGTCTGTCTTCCGTTGCGAACAAGCTGATTAAATGTTGGCAAGTCTTTTTCCTCCTTTTTTATGATTTTGACGCGCTAAAGAACAGCATAACGTGTCAGCAAAGCAAACATCCTTTAGAAAAAGATGTTTGTTTTGCTCACACAAGCTAAGATTTTAGCACTTAAAACCTTAGCTTGTCAAGTGTTTTTGTAAAAAAACTTATGCGGTGGCGCCGTCGCCCTCTGTCTGTGGCTCTAATTCCACTTCGCTGTAGCACTTCATACCCGTGCCTGACGGCAGGAGCTTACCGATGATAACGTTCTCTTTCAAGCCAATCAGCGGGTCAACCTTGCCTTTGATGGCGGCATCGGTCAGCACGCGGGTCGTTTCCTGGAAGGATGCGGCGGACAGGAAGGAATCGGTTGCCAAAGATGCTTTGGTAATACCGAGCAGAACCGGCGAACAGGTTGCTTCCACAAACTCTGTACCCGCCTCTTCCGCACGCTGCTTTGCCTCGCGGTTGGCACGCATAAACTCTGTCTTTTCAACGGTTGCACCCGGAAGCAAATCGGTAGAACCGGGCTCGTCAACCTTGAGCTTGCGCATCATCTGACGAACGATAACTTCAATGTGCTTATCGTTGATGTCAACACCCTGCATACGGTAGGTACGCTGTACTTCCTTAATCAGATAATCGTGCACTGCATTGACGCCGTTGATGGCGAGAATATCGTGCGGGTTGGGTGAGCCTTCGGTGAGGGCTGTGCCCTTCTTGACGAAAATCGGATTACCGTCCGCATCGGTTTCAGTATTGAAACGCTTGCGGAAGCCGTAAGGAATCAAATAGCTTCTCTCATCGGCGGTTTCGTCATTGGTGATGACGATGTGCTCGTTCTTTTTGATTTCACGGAACGAAAGGCGGCCGTCGATTTCGGAAAGGATTGCCAAAGTTTTGGGCTTGCGCGCTTCGAACAATTCTTCAACACGGGGAAGACCCTGTGTGATATCCTGGCTGGATGCGATACCGCCCGTGTGGAACGTACGCATGGTCAGCTGTGTACCGGGTTCGCCGATGGACTGTGCGGCGATGATGCCGACCGCTTCACCGACGGTAACCGGGTCGCCTGTTGCAAGGTTCGAGCCGTAGCACTTGATGCAAACACCGTGCTCTGCTCCGCAGGTCAAAAGCGAGCGAATCTTGATGCGGCGGTCTGCGGGATTCTCACGCGCATTGACCATATCCGCAACACGGCCTGCCGCCTCTTCGGTCATCATTTCGTCCTTGGACTGAATCAGCTCGCCTGTGGTATCGTCCACGAAATCCTCTAAGAGGTAACGTCCGGTCAAACGCTCTTTGAGGGTTTCAATCATTTCCTTGCCTTCGGTGATATCGTAAACCTCGATACCGTCGTGGCAATGGCAATCCTCTTCGTGAATGATCACTTCCTGCGAAACGTCAACCAAGCGGCGGGTCAGATAACCCGAGTCCGCGGTACGAAGCGCGGTATCCGCCAAGCCTTTACGCGCACCGCGCGAGGAAATAAAGTATTCCAATACGTTCAAGCCTTCACGGTAGTTAGCACGAATCGGAACTTCAATCGTTTTACCTGCTGTATTTGCGATAAGACCACGCATACCTGCAAGCTGACGAAGCTGGCTTTCCGAACCACGCGCACCGGAATCGACCATCATATAAATGGGATTCTCTTTGCCGAGGTTGTCTTTCAAGCCTTGGGCTACCTTATTGGTGCATTCTTCCCAAACCTTGATAACGGATTTTGCACGCTCAGAGTTGCTCATAAGACCCATTTTATAGTTTGCGGTAATCGCATCGACGCGTTCCTCTGCCTGGGCGAGCATATCCTGCTTCTGCGGCGGGATGGTTGCGTCGCAAACCGCAACGGTAATACCGCTCTTGGTCGAATATTTGTAGCCCTGCGCTTTAATCTTATCGAGCATTTCGGATGCGACGGTCACGCCGTGCACCTTAATGCACTTGTCAATAATCTTACCGAGGGTCTTTTTATTCACAAGGAACTCGACTTCCAATTTAAAGGCGTTTTCAGGGTCGCTTCTGTCTACAAAGCCGAGATCCTGCGGAATCGGGTTGTTGAAGATAATCTTACCGAGGGTGGTATCGATAAGCTTCGAACGCATTTCGCCGTCGATTTCCTTGGTCATACGCACCTTGATTTTGGAGTGCAGACCGATGTAGCCCTCGTCATACGCCATAACGGCTTCATCGAAGCTTGTAAAGACCTTACCGTTACCCGGGTCGTCGTCCTTATCCATCGTCAGATAGTAAGAGCCGAGAATCATATCCTGCGTCGGCACGGCAACGGGCTTACCGTCGGAGGGCTTTAACAGGTTGTTGGCGGCAAGCATCAACAGTCTTGCTTCCGCCTGTGCCTCTGCGGACAGCGGCACGTGCACAGCCATCTGGTCACCGTCGAAGTCCGCGTTGAACGCTGTACAGCAAAGCGGATGCAGTTTGATGGCTCTGCCCTCTACGAGGACGGGCTCAAATGCCTGAATACCGAGTCTGTGCAAGGTAGGCGCACGGTTCAGCATAACGGGGTGGTCTTTGATAACCACTTCGAGTGCATCCCAAACCTCGGTTTTGGAACGCTCGACCATTTTTCTTGCGGATTTGATGTTGCCCGCAGTGCCGGTTTCGACCAAACGCTTCATCACGAAGGGTTTGAACAGCTCCAACGCCATTTCCTTCGGCAGACCGCACTGATAAATCTTCAGTTCGGGACCGACAACGATAACCGAACGGCCGGAATAGTCTACACGCTTACCCAAAAGGTTCTGACGGAAACGACCCTGCTTACCTTTCAGCATATCGGAAAGGGATTTGAGTGCACGGTTGTTGGGACCTGTAACGGGTCTGCCGCGTCTACCGTTGTCAATCAGTGCATCGACAGCTTCCTGCAGCATTCTTTTTTCGTTGCGGATGATGATTTCGGGCGCGTTCAGCTCCAACAGTCTTTTCAGACGGTTGTTACGGTTGATTACACGTCTGTACAAATCATTCAAATCGGACGTCGCGAAACGGCCGCCGTCCAGCTGCACCATCGGGCGAATGTCGGGCGGAATGACCGGCAGGACGTTCATAATCATCCATTCGGGGCGGTTGCCGGACTGCTTAAACGCCTCGGCAACCTCCAAACGCTTGAGAATACGGGTCTTTTTCTGACCGGAGGCATCCATCAGCTCTTCGCGAAGCTCAGCGCTCAGCTTTTCGACATCGATTTCGGCAAGCAGTTCCTGAATCGCTTCTGCGCCCATACCTGCTTTGAAATCGTCCTCATATTTCTCGCGCATATCGAGATATTCTTTTTCGGAAAGAATCTGCATTTTCACAAGCTCGGTGTCACCGGGATCGATGACGATATACTTTGCAAAATACAGAACCTTTTCAAGGTCACGCGGAGAGATATCCAAAATCAAGCCCATTCTTGAGGGAATGCCCTTGAAATACCAGATGTGTGAAACGGGTGCAACCAGCTCGATGTGACCCATTCTTTCACGTCTGACCTTGGATTTTGTAATTTCAACGCCGCAACGCTCGCAAACCTTGCCTTTATAGCGAATCCGCTTATATTTGCCGCAGTGGCATTCCCAGTCCTTTGTCGGTCCGAAAATGCGCTCGCAGTAAAGGCCGTCGCGCTCGGGTTTTAATGTGCGGTAATTTATGGTTTCGGGTTTCTTGACCTCGCCGTAAGACCACTCACGAATCTGTTCGGGCGATGCAAGACCGATTTTGATTGACTCAAAGGATATATTTTCCATCTATCAAATACCTTCTTCCTTAAAAACGAATCTTGGATTTTCGGAGGGATCAAAATTCATCGTCGATCATAGCATCGATGTCGTCGAAATCTGCGTCTTCCTCTTCATCACTGAGATATTCGTTAAAAGCATCCTCACCCAATGCGCTTTCTGCATCCGCATCGGTAACGAAACCGTCGTCCAGCGTTGCATCGTTTACAACCTCAGCCGCCACATCCGACTCGCTGAGTGCCACGCCTGCCTCGTTCGCCTCATCATCGAAGGTTTGACGAAGGTCGATTTCTTCGCCGTCCTTATCAAGCACTTTGATATCCAATGCGAGGGACTGCAATTCCTTAATCAAAACCTTAAAGGATTCGGGCACGCCGGGCTTCGGTACGTTCAGACCCTTTACGATGGATTCGTAGGTCTTGACACGGCCGACGATATCGTCCGATTTGATTGTCAAAATCTCCTGCAAGGTGTAAGCCGCGCCGTAAGCTTCCAGTGCCCAAACTTCCATTTCACCGAAACGCTGACCGCCGAACTGGGCTTTACCGCCCAAAGGCTGCTGCGTAACAAGGGAGTACGGACCTGTGCTTCTCGCGTGAATCTTATCGTCAACCAAGTGGTGGAGCTTTAAGAAGTACATAACGCCGACGGTGATGGGGTTGTCGAATTTCAGACCCGTTCTGCCGTCTGTCAAAATGGATTTGCCGTCCTCACGGTAGCCTGCTTCGCGCAGAGCGTCACGGATATCGGACTCGTGTGCGCCGTCAAACACAGGCGTTGCAATCTTTTGCCCGAGCTTTCTGTAAGCGAAGCCGAGATGCACTTCCAAAACCTGTCCGATATTCATACGGGACGGAACGCCCAAGGGATTCAATACGATGTCCAGCGGTGTACCGTCGTCTAAGAACGGCATATCCTCCTGCGGCAAAATACGGGAAACAACGCCCTTATTGCCGTGGCGACCCGCCATTTTATCGCCGACAGAAATCTTACGTTTCTGCGCGATGTAGCAGCGGACAACCTTGTTGACACCGGGGCTCAGTTCATCGCTGTTTTCGCGTGTAAACACTTCCACATCCACAACGATGCCGTATTCGCCGTGCGGCACACGCAGAGAAGTGTCGCGCACCTCGCGTGCTTTCTCGCCGAAGATGGCGCGGAGCAAGCGTTCCTCTGCCGTCAGTTCGGTTTCGCCCTTCGGCGTGACCTTACCGACTAAGATATCGCCCGAATGTACTTCCGCACCGACGCGGATGATACCGTTTTCATCGAGGTTTGCAAGTGCGTCCTCACCGACGTTCGGAATATCACGGGTGATTTCTTCGGGGCCTAACTTGGTATCTCTGGACTCTAACTCGTACTCCTCGATATGCACCGAGGTATAGACATCGTCACGTACCAATTTTTCATTAATCAGAACCGCGTCCTCGTAGTTATAGCCTTCCCAGGTCATAAAGCCGATGAGCGCGTTTTTTCCGAGCGAAATTTCACCGTTTAAGGTTGCGGGGCCGTCTGCGATGACCTCGCCCTGCTCGACTGTCTGCCCTTCGGCGACAATCGGACGCTGGTTAATGCAAGTTCCCTGGTTGGAACGCATAAACTTAATTAAGTCATAATGGTCAACTGTGCCGTCCGCACGTGTGATTTCAATCACATCTGCGCTGACCTTGGTGACCGTACCGGATTTTCTCGCGAGTACGACCGTGCCCGAGTCCACAGCGGCTTTGTATTCCATACCCGTACCAACAATCGGGGATTCGGTTTTCAGAAGCGGAACAGCCTGCTTCTGCATGTTTGAACCCATCAAGGCACGGTTCGCGTCGTCGTTTTCAAGGAACGGAATCATCGCGGTCGCAACGGAAACCATCATACGCGGAGAAACGTCCATATAGTCCGCTTCGCTCGCTTCGACTTCCATAAACTCGTCGCGGTAACGTACGGTAACCTTTTTGCTGAGGAAGCGTCCGTCTTCGTCGAGCGGCTCATTTGCCTGCGCGACCTTGTAGTTATCTTCCACATCTGCGGTCATATAGGTAACTTCATCCGTCACTCTGCCGGTTTCCTTATCGATACGGCGGAACGGCGCTTCGATGAAGCCGTATTTGTTGATTTTTGCAAAGGTTGCAAGGTAAGAAATCAAACCGATGTTCGGACCTTCCGGGGTTTCAATCGGGCACATACGACCGTAGTGGCTGTAGTGTACGTCACGAACCTCGAATCCGGCGCGGTCACGGGAAAGACCGCCGGGGCCGAGTGCGGAAAGACGGCGTTTGTGCGTCAATTCCGACAGGGGGTTGGTTTGATCCATAAACTGAGACAGCGGAGAAGAACCGAAGAACTCCTTGATTGCCGCCATCACGGGACGGATGTTGATAAGTGCTGCGGGCGTGACCTTATCGGGCTCCTGTGCCTGCAGAGTCATACGCTCCTTGACCACACGTTCCATACGGGAGAAGCCGATGCGGAACTGATTCTGTAAGAGTTCGCCGACCGAACGGATACGGCGGTTGCCGAGATGGTCGATATCATCGGTGGTGCCCACACCGTGGCCGATGCAGTTGAGATAGTTGATGGTTGCGAAGATATCGTCAATCGTAATATGCTTCGGAATCAAATCGTCGCAACGTGCCGCGAGCTCTTCCAAAAGGGCATTCTTATCGTCGCCGCATTTGTCGAGCACTTCGCGCAGTACCTCAAAGCGAACCTTTTCGTTGATGCCGACTTCCTCAAGCTCTTCGACGGTGAGCATCGGGACGTATTCGCCGATATCCACCATACCGTTGGAGAACACCTTGACCTCATCGCCCTCATTGTCGATGATGGCAACATTGACGCCCTCCTGCTCAATGCGGTAAGCGAGCTCTGCGGAAATGAAGTCGCCCTCATCCGCAAGGATTTCGCCGGTCAGATTGCTGATAATCGGCTCTTTCGCCTTGAAGCCCGCAATTCTGCCCGAAATGCCAAGCTTTTTATTGTATTTGTAACGACCCACGCGCGATAAATCGTAGCGGTGCGGGTCAAAGAACAAGCCGTCCAGATGTGCCTGTGCGGTTTCGAGTGTCGGCGGTTCACCGGGGCGCAGTTTTTTGTAGACCTCAATGAGCGCCTGCTCGGTGTTGATGGTCGTATCCTTTTCCAAGGTTGCCTTAATGCGCTCATCATAACCGAAAAACTCTAAAATCTCCTGATTCGTGCTTAAGCCCAAAGCGCGGATAAAGGTCGTAATGAAAATCTTGCGGTTTTTATCGATGCGCACATAGAACAAATCGTTCTGATCGGTTTCATACTCCAGCCACGCGCCGCGGTTCGGAATGACCGTCGCGGTATACAGCTCTTTACCGGTCTTGTCATGCGACATACCGTAATAGACGCTCGGGGAACGCACCAGCTGTGAAATGATGACGCGCTCTGCGCCGTTGATGACAAACGTACCGCTGTCCGTCATCAGCGGGAAATCGCCCATATAGACTTCGTTTTCTTTGATTTCGCCCGTTTCCTTATTAAGAAGGCGCGCGGTTACGCGCAAAGGCGCCGCATACGTTGTGTCGCGCTCCTTGCACTCTTTGACCGTGTATTTCGGGGTGTCATCCATCCTGTACCCGACAAAGCTTAAAACAAGATTGCCGGAATAGTCCGTAATGTCTGCGACATCGCGGAATACCTCTTTCAGACCCTCTTCCAAAAACCATCGGTAAGAATTCTTCTGCACTTCAATGAGGTTGGGCATCTGCATAATCTCATTGATTTTCGAGAAGCTCATACGGGTGTTTCTTCCGAGTTTGACAGGTTTGACATTCACCATAGGGCTTATCACTCTCCGTTCGTATATTTGTTCAACAAAGTTCCCGCAAAGGAACTTGGAGATTCTTGTAGAAATCGTGTGCCGAATGCTTGCTTTTCGGTATTTTTTGTGCTAAACTACCTATGTTTCAAAATGGGCAGAGATACAGCACACCATTCTAATAGCAGTTTAATATTCTACACCTGTAGAGTCCATATGTCAAGGATTTTTTTGGCTGTATTCGGATTTTTTTCGGGTTTTTTTCGGGTGTTTATTATTATAAATAGTATGGGAAGATGGCAAGATATGGAAAACTTACAAGCACTCACCGAGCGGCTGCACGCCCTGGTACTGTTTCGGGCATTGCAAAAAGACCCCGTGATTGACGCATTCTTGCAGCTCGGTGAACAGGAGGAAAAAAGTAAAACGGCGCAAATTTCTAATGCGGCGGCTTTTCTGCACGCACTGTTTCAGGAAACAGATAATCTGACCGATTATGTGATTCGGCTGGTTTCTACGGATGAAAACGCTTATCTTGTGCGTGCCGCATCGAATCGGCTGACAAAAAGCTATGAAAACGCTTTAGATACGGAACTTACCACCCTACAGGCACTCTGCGACTTCACATTCGACGATTTGCGGGCGGCTTTGGATTTTACGCTTCCCCTGCCCCCCTATGAAACGCACCCCTGTGATTTAAAAGCGATTTACGGAGAAATCTTAAAAAATCTTTCGAAAACGGGCTACGGCATTTTTGCGCGGTATCATATGTTCTGCGTAAAAGACGGCGTGATGCTCCCCGTTAAGCACCCGGACAGCCAGCGGCTGTCGGAATTTTCGGGATACGCACGCGAGCGCAGCTTGGTGATAGCCAATACGAAGGCTCTGCTTGCGGGTGACCCGTGCAACAACGTTTTGCTTTACGGCGATGCAGGCTCGGGCAAAAGCAGTACCGTAAAAGCCATTGCCAATGAATTTAAGAGCGAGGGCTTACGGCTGATTGAAGTCAAAAAGAACGAGCTGTTCCATTTGCCCGATATTATGGACGCGCTGTCCGAAAATCCGCTGAAATTCATTATCTTTATTGACGATTTAAGCTTTGCGGCGGATGACAGTGATTTCGGTGCACTCAAGGCGATTTTAGAGGGCAGTGTTTCGGGCAGAAGCCGCAATATTGCCATTTATGCCACCTCGAACCGCCGCCATTTGGTCAAAGAGAATTTCTCGGATCGCGCAGGCGATGACTTACACAGACAGGATACCATTCAGGAATTGACCAGCCTTTCTGCGCGCTTCGGTTTGAAAGTCACCTTTTCGCGTCCCGAAAAGAAGCTGTATGAGCAAATTGTATTGCAGTTGGCAAACCAGTACGGTGTAGAGATGCCCCCGGAGGAATTGTATATCCAAGCGGAGGCGCACGCCCTTCGCAACGGCGGCAGAAGTCCCCGAACCGCAAAACAGTTTATTGAATACCTCGCTTATTGTAAAAAAGATACAACGCAACCGTAAGTTTCTGCGGTGTAAATCAAAGTTGGCTGACAAAGTATTTGCATTTTTCTATAATAAAATACAGAAAGACGATTATACAATTTATTGCGTCTTTCTATATATATTGGGTCGCATCCCGATAATCAAAGAGAGAAGAAATATTATAAAAGAGAGGACAAAACCATGCAAAAAACACGGTTTGATTGGGAAAACCCCGCCGTTATTCAGCGGCACAAAGAGGACGGGCACGTCATTGCGTTTTCTTATACGGACGAGAAAACAGCCGTCGCGCGCAAAGCACCCGACACAAAGCTTTCTTTAAACGGCAGTTGGAAATTCCATTGGCAGAGAGGGCTTCAAGACGAGCCGACAGATTTTTATCAACCGAATTTCGACGACAGCGCCTGGCGTTCCATAAAAGTGCCGTCGGTTTGGCAGACCGAGCACACGGGCAGTGTACCTTATTACTACGCGAGCACCTTCCCCCGCGCCATTTCGAGAAGTAAGGGAAAGATTCCGTCTATCGACCATACGATGCAGGAAATCGGGCACTATCGCCGCACCTTTACACTCCCCGAAAATTTTGAGGGTAAGGAAATATTTCTGCATTTCGGTGCAGTGAAATCCGCATTGGAAGTATATGTAAACGGCACATTTGTCGGGTATTCTCAAAACTCGATGACCCCGCACGAATTTGACGTGACCCCCTACATAAAAAGCGGTGAAAATCTCGTCTGCGCAAAGGTATACCGCTACAGCGATGCAACCTATATTGAAGATCAGGATATGTGGTGGCTGTGCGGCATTTACCGCGAAGTCTATCTGTTTTGCGAAGAAAAGGTTTGCCTGCGCGATTTCTTCATCACCACGGACTTGGATAAAAACTATAAAGACAGTGACACAAACGTGGAAATCACGGTAAAGAACTATACAGGCGATGCGCAAAAGCTGAAGGTCACTGCGGAAATTTTGGATCGTGACGGCAAAAAAACGGCGCTCGGCGAAGCAGAAGCGACCGCGAACGGCAACAGCGCGGCGGTTTTGCAAATCCGCAAAACCGTTGAAAATCCGCTGAAATGGTCTGCGGAAACGCCGAATCTGTACACCTTACTGTTGACCTTAAAGGCCGACGGCAAAAAGACCTGCAAAGCCATTCGATTCGGCTTTAAAAAGGTGGAAATCGTCGGCGAACGAATCCTGTTTAACGGACAGCCGATGCTTCTGCGCGGCGTGAACCGCCACGACTTCGACCCCGACTGCGGCTGGGCAGTTCCGAAAGATCGGTATTATCAGGATTTGGACTTGATGAAACGCGCCAACATCAACTCGATTCGTACCTCGCACTATCCCGACGACCCGTTTTTCTATGAGCTTTGCGATGAATACGGCTTCTATGTGATGGATGAGTGCGATATGGAAAGCCACGGTGTGCGTCGCAAGGGCGTGCCGGGCAACAATCCCGTCTGGACGGCGGCGGTCGTGGATAAAATGGAGCGTATGGTCTTGCGCGACCGCAACCACGCGTGCGTATTTATGTGGTCGCTCGGCAATGAGGCGGGCGACGGCACCAACTTCACAAAAATGAAGGAAGCCGCACTCGCACTTGATAAAACGCGGCAGTTCCACTATGAGGGCGATTTTGATTTCACGAAATCCGACGTGATTTCAAGAATGTATCCCCTCAAAGACACCATGGATAAGCTGTGCCGCAAAGAGCCGATTACCATTACGCTCTACGACAATATTGCCAATCAGCTGGCGGCGGATTCCAAGCCGATTCCGAAAGAGGCGTACACAAAGCCTGTGATTCTTTGCGAATACGCACACGCCATGGAAAACAGCCTCGGCAATTTCCAGGAATATATGGATGATTTCGAGGCGCACGACCATATGTGCGGCGGCTATATTTGGGATTTTGTTGACCAAAGCCTGCGTTTGAAAACGCCCGACGGCGACCACTGGCTGTACGGTACGGATTTCGAAAAGTCCGAGCCGCGCCATCCGTTGCAGCTACCGAATACCACGGCAATGACAGGCAGTAACACCTATTTCTGCGCAAACGGCATCATCGCCGCAGACAGAAAGCCCCACCCCTCTTATTACGAGGTCAAAAAAGTATACAGTGAAATAAAAGTTATTGAAAAAGACCGCAAACAAAAGTTGTTCACGGTAAAAAATAAGAAACTGTTTACAGACCTTTCCGATATGGAATTTCGTTGGAAGACGGAAGCGGAAGGTATAGAGCTGGAAAGCGGCATTTGTGAAAATGTCAACGCCGCACCGCTGTCAGAAGCGGATTTCACAATCCCCTACACCGCGGACAAATTCCCCGCAGGTAAGGAATGCATTCTGACCGTTTCTTACTGCCATAAAGCCGAAACCCGTTGGTGCGCACAAGGCTATGAACAAAGCTTTGACCAATTCGTGTTGCAGGCAGCGTCTGCCGCACCTGCAACACACACAGGTAAACCGGTCGCCGTTGTGAAAAGTGCGAACGGCGCAACGGTTTGCGGCGAAGATTTTTCAGTTCGTATAGAAAGTGGCGAAATCGTTTCGCTTGTGTATGACGGCAAAGAGATGCTTCGTTCGCCCGTAAAACCGAACTATTTCCGCGCGGTCATTGACAACGATTTGTCCAACACCAACTTTGTGCCGTATCTCATTCCGTTCCATCCGTATTACGCTTGGCAGCGTGCCACAAACAATCTGAAAGGCAAGGTGGAAAGCGCAGTTACAACGCTCGACGGCAGTGCGGAAATTGCGGTTGTATGGTCGGTAAGCGGAATGAAAAATGTTTCTTCCCGCATAACCGTATATCCCGACGGCGCGATTTCGATTATGCATAAGGGCACACCCGCACGCACCCTCACCCGTTTCGGTACACAAATGGCGTTTGACGCATCCTTGGAGCAGGTGAAATGGTACGGTAGAGGTCCGCAGGAAACCTACTGCGACCGCAAAACAGGCGGAAAAATCAAACTGCACCAATCCACGGTGACCGATTTGGAGCATCATTATATGCGCCCGCAGGAAAACGGCAACCGCACCGATGTGCGCTTCGTGGAGCTGACCGACCGTGACGGCAAGGGTCTGCGCTTCACGGCGGAGATCGGCACGCCGTTACAGTTCTCCGCGTGGCATTACACGCAAAACGAGCTTGAAAAGGCAACGCACATCCACGAATTGAAGCACAAGGATATTACGACCTTCAACTTTGACTTGGCGCAGTTGGGCGTCGGCGGCGATATGCCGGGCGATGCACACGTCCGCGAACCGTACATCCTGCACGGCAAGCAGGAATATGCGTATACCTTTACGATTGAACCGATTCGCTGAAACGCGTCGGTATATAAATACAGATAAAACCAGGAACATCCCCGCGAGATAAAAACAGAAACACCCCGTGCACATTCCGAAAAGATGTGCACGGGGTGTTGTTTATGCTAAATCGCCCCTATCCCCTACAAGGTTCACATCCATCCTGTCATTCTGAGCGGAGCGAAGAATCGCACGCAGAACGAAGTGAATTTGGTGCACGCGTAGGGGTCGGCGTCCTCGACGACCCGAAAAATTCGCAGAATGTAAATTTAATAGTCCACCTTTGTGTCGTTCCGCAAATTTCATCAGACTTCGGCGAGCGCGCAATACACGCCCCTACGGGCTGCGTGTTATTTTACCACGCATCGTAGGGACGCCCTTGTGGCTGTCTGTTTTTCATAGCACAATGTGCATTGGATGCACGCGTAGGGACGGACATCCTTGTCCGTCCGCGGGCGGGTGCAGAGATGCACGCCCCTACGGGATTTTTGTCATTCTGAGCGCAGCGAAGAATCTCACACAGCACAACGTAAATTAGATTCACGCGTAGGGACGGACGAAGATTTCCCTGTCAGGGAAAATGTCGCGAAGCGACAAAAGGGTAATGGCGTAGCCGTAACCCGTCCGTCCGCGGGCGATTCGTGAATCGCCCCTACAGGGTTGTGCATCACCGTTAGATTTCTGCAGAAATTTGACCGTACTCGGGCGGGCGTGGAAACCCGCCCCTACGGGTTTGTGTTTCGACGTTTGGTTGTTCTGATTTTTCACTTGCTCGGGCGCTTCGTGAAGCGCCCCTACGGGGTTCTGCGAAACACAAAAAAGCAATCCGAAGCGAACAGGCTTGGATTGCTTTTTTTGGATTGCTTTTTATTGTAATTATTTCGGATGTTTCGTTAGTTCTTCCGGGTGTTCCATTCGTTGTTTTGGCTGTTCCGTTAATCTCTTCGCAGGGCTTCAATGGGGGGCATTTTGGCGGCTCTGCGGGCGGGGTATACGCCGAACACAACGCCGATTGCCGTTGAGAAGCCGACAGCAATCGCAACAGTAGTCGGTTTTACCTCTAAGGGAATATTCATAATATGCGACACGACTGCCGCGCCGAATACACCGATTAACAGACCAATCAAACCGCCGATTAAGCAGAGAATGATGGATTCAGTTAAGAACTGGAACAAAATGGTTGAGGTTTTTGCGCCGAGAGCTTTTCGAATACCGATTTCACGTGTGCGCTCGGTAATCGACACAAGCATAATGTTCATCACGCCGATGCCGCCGACGACCAACGAAATGGCACTGACTGCCGCAATAAAGATCGTAAATATATTGATTACGGTATCGAGCAAATCGATATACGTTGCCATATTGGTAACCACATAGCAATCACGGTCACCGTTGTTGTGCCGCGCACGCAAACGGTTGAGTGCCGCACTGCCTGCCCCGTCTAAATCATTCTCGTCATTTGCCATAATGTAAATCGTATCAAAGCTGTCCAGAGAACCCATTACCTGGGAGGAAAGCGTAGAGGGCACCATCAGCATACCGCCGGACATCTGCGCCCCGCCCATTGCCTGCATCGTATCCATCATCTCTTCGGAATCCATACCGAAAGAACCTGCAAGGTCAGTCACGCCGATAATCTTGATACGTGTAACCACATCATTATACGTAAAATTCACATATTGACCGACGACGTTGGCTTTGCCGAACAGTTGGCGCGCACTGGTTGCGTCAATCACGCCGACAGGTCTGCCTGCGGTATACTCCGCCTCGTTAAAAAAGCGTCCGTACACGCAGTCACCGCTGGTTACAAACCGTAAGTCCGTATTGCCGCCGATGAGAATGCCGATTGCACCTTTGTCCTCCACATTTAAAGCACCCATCGTCATCACATAGGGCGATACGTGCTCCACGGTATCGAGTGCCTTAATTGCCTCAATATCCTCCATGGTAATGTAATCGGACGGCTGTGCTTTATTGGAATCCACCATAATGTTAATCGCACTGTTGCCCATATCGCGAATCATACCGATAATGTAATCGCGGCTGCCGTTGCCGACGGTAATGATGGCAATGACCGAGGCGACACCAATGATAATGCCGAGCATTGTCAACAGCGAGCGCATTAAATTGGTTCGGATGCTGAAAATGGCTATGCGTATGTTTTCACGAATATCCAATCTGCCACCGCCTTATTGCACAGCGATCTTGTCGCCGTCCTGCAAAGCGGTTTTCGGATTCATAACAACCTGTTCCCCGCTCTTTATGCCGTCGAGCACCTCATAGACCGTATCCGACCCGATTCCCAAGGTGACTGCACGCTTGGAAACCGTTTTCTTCTCTGCATCGTAAACGAAAACATAATTCTCACCCGCATCGGTAAACACCGTTTCCACGGGGATGGTCAGCACGTTTTCAATCTTTTCGGTGTTAATCTGAATATCGACATCAAAGCCAATGACAATTTTTTCATCGGGATTTTTGATTTTCACTTTGACAGGCGCACTGCTGGAGCTGCCTGTACTGCCGCCTGTCAGGGACGAGGTAATCGAGCTGATGTCAAGCCCCGAGGAAGCACTCGCGGTTGCGCTGACATAGCTGACTTCTGCATCATAAATTTTATCCAGCGAGGAAACCATAGCAGGCTGACCGACCTTTAAATCGAGCAAATCATATTTGCCGACGGTGAAGCTTGCGTAAAATTCACCGTAATTCTCCACCACGATGCCTGCTCCGACAGCCGTATCCGCACCGCTTGTAGAGGAGAAAATATCGGTAAGCGTTGCCGCAACATCACTGTTGCCCGACGCCATATTCATCAGCGCAGAAAGATCCATACCGCCCGACTGCTGTACCTTCGGCGTAAAAATCTCGCCCGCGACCAAATTCTGCTCGGTCACGATGCCGTCTGCCGCCGCAAACCAGCCGTTTTGGAGAGAATCCACAAGGGCTTTATAGCTTTCATATTCTTTGGACTTTTGCTCCATAACGGATTTGTAAAGCTCCGTGACGGTTTCGTCGGTCTGGGCTTCATAAACAGACTTCTGCGCTTCCAAAGCCGACAGCTGCGCCTGCTTTTGTGCAAGCTCCGCCTTTTTAGCGGCAACGGAATTTCGCACCGCCGCTTCAACATCCACAGAACCGACCTGCTGCTGTACTGCGGTGACAATCTCTTGAATCTGCGCTTCGGTCATACCGCCCCCACGTAGCTGTTCCGCTAAAGCACGAAGCTCCGCCTCGGAATACGTCGGCGTGTTGGGCGCGGTGACCTTGGTATTCTCCGCCGCCGCAATCTCCGACTCCAATGCGCTGATTTCACGCTGTAAGGTCGGGATTTGCGCATTCACACTGCCAAGCTCCCGTTTTGCGTCGGACACGGAGTTTGCTGATTTTGTATAAGAGGCTTTTGCCTTGTCAAAAGCAGACTTGTAAGCATTTAACTGCGCCGTGAGTGTGGAAGTGTCAAAGGTCGCGAGCTGCTGCCCTGCCGTTACGCGGTCGCCTACAGAAACATAAACCGCTGTGACCCGAACGCCGCTTGCCGCATTAAAGCTTTCGGTACTGCCCGACTCCACCGTGCCTTGTGTATCAAAGGTGGACTGTATGTCGCCGATTTTCACCTCTGCAAGGCTGTAGGCGGGAAGCTCTTCCGGCTTAAAATTTGCATACAGCACAATGGCGACCAGTGCCGCCAGCACAACCGTTATGACAGCAACCGTAATTTTTTTCTTTCGGGGCCAATTCTTTGTTTTCTTAAACAAATCATCACCGCTTTCCATTCAACAAGAGTATTTCAAAAATAAAACAGACTAATTGTATAATATTTTCGCGCAGATTGCCATATATTTTTGTAAAGAAAATATGAATAAAACATTAACAGGAAGAGGATTTATGAAAATTATGAAGCGAATTACCGCCGTACTGCTGTTTATCTGCGTTTTGCTGTGCGGATGCACAAAGCAAAGAAATATGGATCACGCCGAATTTTGCAAACGGCTGAACGCCTTACAGCAGAGCGAAACACTCTCGGCAGAGGCGTTTTTCAAAGAGAACACACCGAACACGAATGAATTAAACACTTCCCTGCCGTTTGGCGACGGCGAAACCGCACTTTTAACGCTGACCACAGACACGGCAGGCACGGTAACGGCTTTTCAGCTGACCGCCGTCAGTTCCGATATGCAAAACACGCCTGAAGCCTTCGGGGCATTGTATGAAACCTACTTACAGCTTGTGACGGTTTTAACGGTTCACGAAAGCACCGAGGACAGCGAAGTGCTCGTACAAGAAGCCGGTATTTTACCCGAAAGCCTCGGATTCACCGATTTCGGCTTCGTCGGTGAGGCAAACGGTCACCGATTTTCTGTTTTTTCGGGCGAAATGTATATTTCTATGTTTTGTGAACGGGTTTAATTTCGCGTCGTGCGTTTTGCCGGACTGTGTGCCGTTCTGAACAAATCGAGTGCCGCGGCGGCTTCACTCAGCTTTGCCGCTTTGCGCGGCGTCCGAATCTTTTTAACAATCTCCTCCGATGCTTTTTCGAGAATCGGCTTTGCGACTTTTAAAATCGGATTTTCGGCAGACTCCTTACGCTCGGCTTCCGCCGTTTCCTCGGCGGCAACTAAGGCGCGCATAAATTTGTGATGCGTATACACGGTCAGCCGTTCCACACCGTACTGCGCGGCGAGAATCTCCAATTCCGATACCGCCTTGTAGCCGTATTTTTGCTGCATCAGTTTGTATTCCTTCGGCTGGAAATAATAGTTTTGTCCGCTCAAAAGTCCGAAAGCCTTTTTGGTATCCAAATAACCCATTTGCATACGCTTTTCGGTCATAGCTTTATCAAATTCAAAGGATTCTCCCAATTCTTTCGGGTCATTCGGGCGGATATAGATGATATCCGCGCAGGAAAGGTCATCCTTGTGCCCGATGCCCTTCATATTGGAAATATCCACCACAATAAACCGATTGATGCCGCGCTGACGGAGCATTCGGACAGGCGTATTGTCATACACGCCGCCGTCCAAATATTTCGCGCCGTCGGGACTTTGGTTGTGAAGCCCCGGAAAACGGGCGGACAGCATCAAATAATCCACCAACAACCCTTCCTGCATATCCTCGACAAACAGTTCAACCGGTTTTAAGGAAGAAAGCTGAAAGGTCACAAGCCCGAGCGGAATGCCCGACGCACGCACTTTTTCTTCATCGACATATTTTGCGACCAGATTGCGCGCAGGGGTTACATCGACCCCGCCGTTTTTGATGACCTCGTGAAAAATCTGCGGCAGATTTGAAAAGCTGAACAGATTTTCGGGAGCTTTCAGCTGGGCTTCCATTTGGATGCCGTCTTTCACCTCAATACTGCTCCACAGCTCAACGGTGCGGTCAAAATCGCCCTGCGCAATCAGCGCACCGTTGATTGCGCCGATGGATGCACCCGCAATCATTTCAATATCTACGCCGATTTCACGCATCGCTTTCCAGGCACCGATTTGATAAGCGCCTTTCGCGCCGCCGCCTGCCAAAACCAAACCGTAAGGTCTCATATTTTGAAATGCTCCTTTCATAGGAAATATAAAAAAGATGTCGAGTAGTTGGGTCGTGATGACCCCTACGGGGTTGGTGCGTAGGGCGGGGGCTTGTCCCCGCCGTTTGTTTGCGTTGATTTTGCGGGCGCAACGCGCAAGCGCCCCTCGGGGTTTGTGCCGCGCCGTTGGGATTGTGCAAAATCCAACCTTGCTCGGGGCGCCAAGTCGGCGCCCCCTACGGGCGTAGGGAACAGCCTCTGTGTTGTTCCGCAAAATTCATCAGACTTTATCGGGCGGATGAGGTTACGGCTTCGCCATTACCCTTTTGTCGCTTCGCGACATTTCCCCTAATAGGGGAATCTTCATCCGCCCCTACGAATTGCAAACGCCTGTCATTCTGAGCCGTAAGGCGAAGAATCTCTTTTTGTGCAGGGCTCGTTCTGACGGAGATCCTTCGCTATCGCGCAGGATGACAGTACGGGCGGGCGTGGAAATCCGCCCATATGAAGGTATTTAAATTATATAGTCCATTCCGTTGCTTTGCAGTACGCGGTCGGCAAGGTCTGCGAGGGTGGTTTTGTCCACCACGCCGCGAACCGCGTCGTAAAGCTCCTGCCAAAAGCCGAGGGTTGCGCAGGTTTCGGCGCGCGGACAATCGTTTTGCGGACTGTCCAAGCACGCCACAGGGGCAAGACTGCCCTCTGTTACGCGCAAAATATCGCCGACGGTATACTGCTCGGGGGACTTTGTCAGCTTGTAGCCCCCAGAAGGACCGCGCACGCTTTTGAGCATACCCGCTTTGGAAAGCACAGACACAATCTGCTCCAAGTATTTTACGGAAACCTCCTGCCGTGCGGAAATATCCTTTAATGTAATATATTCACCGCTGTTGTGCAGTGCCAAATCCAGCATCATACGCAGGGCGTATCTGCCTCTGGTTGAAATTCGCATAAGCTACCTCGATTGTACATATTCAGACGGTGTGTGCGGCTGTACACGTTCCCCCTGAAAAACGGAAAATAGGAATAATAACGCAATAACGAGCAACGCAAACGCCAATAGTCCTGCGGCAAACCGATTCTTCACGGCTCGACCACTTCGATTCCGCTTGCAGCGGTTTTGCACAAATGCACCTCGCGAAATTGGGTATGTAATACATCCGCACATTTTTGCGCCGCCGCTTCGTCTGAAAACAGACCGTACACCGTCGGCCCGCTGCCGCTCATCAAGGTTAAATCCGCACCGTGTGTGCGCATAATCCCTTTAATGACGGGGCGTTGAGGCACTTCAATCACCTGTTCAAACACATTGCCCGCCTTTTCACACAGCAAGCGGTAATCGCCGTTGTGTGCGGCATACAGCATTGCATTTTTATCCATATGGCGAATCCGTTCGGCTTCGTCTATTTTTTTGTATGCACCCACGGTGGACACATCCATATCGGGCTTGCAAAGCACAACAGATTTTCCCGAAAGCGGCTGTAAAGGCGCAATCACGCCGCCCTTATCCATACAAAGTGCTGTACCGCCTGTCAGAGAAAACGGCACATCCGCACCGACACTTTCGCCGATTTTTAAAAGCCGCATTTCGGAAAGCGGTGCACCGAACAAACGATTCAGGCAGAATAAAACGCCTGCCGCATCGGCACTGCCGCCCGCAAGCCCTGCCGCCATCGGAATGACTTTCTCGATTTTGATGGATATGCCTGTATTTTCGCATTGTGTGCCCGCAAAAAATGCCGCCGCCGCTTTATAAGCGATATTTTTTTCATCCGTCGGCACGCGCGGATTATCGGTCAGGATTTCGATTTTCCCGCTGTTCGTACGCTCCACGGTAACGGTATCGTAACAGCTCACAGACTGCATCAGCATAAACAGGCTGTGATAGCCGTCAGGCAAAGTTCCCAGAACATCCAGCATTAAATTGATTTTTGCTGCTGCTTTTACTTTCATAGATTTTTTCCTCATTCAATCGGCATTTTTAAGGGCGTGCGCTGTTGGAACAGGGTCAACTCCGTAAAGCCTGCCGCAAGCATCGTATCGTAGGCTTCCTGCATTCCTTTGCCGACGTCGTCTGCAAAGTGTGCGTCTGAACCGTAGGTTACAAATTCACCGCCCAGCTCGTGAAAGCGTTTAACAGTTTCAAATTCGGGCGAAAGTTTGCCGATGGGCTGACGAAGTCCCGCCGTATTGATTTCGAGCGCCTTGCCCTTTTCGGCAGTCAGCTTTAGGATTTCATCGACTTGGCGCTTGTAATCTGCCAAATCTACCGTAATGCCCGATTTCGTGAAGAAATAGCGGCACGGATACGTCAGGTGCGCCAAAATGTCGAAATTTCCCCAGTCGAGCATCTGTAGGATTTCGTCAAAATATTCGGTCATCAAGGCTTTGACGCTGTCAGCCGTGAAATTCTCCATAAAATAGAAATCCTCGCGCGCCCGCAGATTGTGCACCGAGCCGATGACCTCATCATATTCGCGCTTCGAAAGGATTTCTTCGGCGGTCGCTTTGTCATAATGCGGCTGTCCGAGCTCCACGCCGCGCAGAACGAGCACCTTGCCGCAAAAGGCGGACTGCGCCTTGGACGCTTCAAAATACGCCTGGCGCACACGTTTGTCGTAATGCTCGGATTTATAGGTATCGACCTCACAATGGTCTGTCAGCGCAATCGCGCGCATCCCGCTGAGCTCCGCACGTTCGCAAATAAACATCGCGGAATGGTTGCCGTCCGGTGAATTGTCCGTATGCACGTGCAGGTCTAATTTTCTTTGATACATCGAAATTCCCCGCTTTACAAAGATTTATTTATAAATATAACAGTATAATATCATATTTTTTTGGTATGGAATACAGTTTTTTGAAAAAAAGTAAAAAATCTCTGTAATTTTTTTGGGGTTTATGCTATTATGTTTATGCGATTATAATGCTATTTTTTCGGAGGTTATCTTATGCGCGCAATTCTTACCGTTGTCGGTCACGACACTGTCGGCATTCTTTCGAAGGTTTCCGCAATGTGTGCCGAGCACAACGTCAATATTATTGAGGTTTCGCAAAGCATTTTACAGGATATGTTTTGTATGATTATGCTGGCGGACGTTTCCGAGTGCACCATTCCTTTCACCGCCTTTGCAGATAAGGCGCAGGCACTCGGCGAGGAAATGAACCTTTCGGTGCACGCGATGCACGAGGACATTTTCAATTCCATGCACAGAATCTGACGAGGTATTTTGACTATGATAAACACACAGGATATTTTAGAAACCATCAATATGATTCGTGCGGAAAACCTCGACATCCGCACCATTACGATGGGAATTTCCCTTTTGAGCTGTGCCGATTCGGACATTCACACCTCCTGCGATAAGATTTACGAAAAAATCTGCCGTCAGGCGGAGCACTTGGTCAAAACCGGGGAAAATATCGAAAAGGAATACGGGATTCCGATTATTCACAAGCGTATTTCCGTTACACCGATTGCCATGCTCGCGGCGGCAAGCGGCGGCGACCCCGTGCTCTATGCAAAGACCTTGGAAAGAGCCGCACAGACGGTCGGCGTAAATTTCATCGGCGGCTATTCGGCGTTGGTACAAAAGGGCTTTGCGGCGGGTGACGAGGCTTTGATTCAGAGCATTCCCGAAGCCCTCGCTGAAACGGAGCACATTTGCTCGAGCGTCAATATCGGCTCGACAAAGGCAGGCATCAATATGGACGCGGTTGCCACGATGGGGCAGATTGTGCGCAAGGCGGCAGAGATTACGGCAGATAAAGGCTGTATCGGTCCTGCGAAGCTGGTCGTATTCTGCAATGCGCCTGAGGACAACCCGTTTATGGCAGGTGCATTCCACGGCGCAGGCGAAGCCGACTGCGTCATCAACGTCGGCGTTTCGGGACCAGGTGTGGTACGTGCGGCGCTCGAAAAAATCCCCGACGGCAACATTACGGATGTTGCCGACACGGTGAAAAAGACCGCGTTCAAAATCACACGTGTCGGGCAGTTGGTTGCGAAAGAAGCGGCGAAGCGCTTGGGCGTGCCGTTCGGGATTGTGGATTTATCCCTCGCCCCCACCCCCGCTGTCGGCGATTCCGTCGCGCACATTTTAGAGGAAATGGGCTTGGAGCAGTGCGGCGCGCACGGCACAACGGCTTGTCTTGCGCTCCTCAATGATGCAGTCAAAAAGGGCGGCGTAATGGCGTCCTCGCACGTCGGCGGACTTTCGGGCGCGTTCATCCCCGTTTCCGAAGACGCAGGTATGATTGCGGCGGCGGAAAACGGCACACTCTCGATTGAAAAGCTAGAGGCGATGACCGCCGTCTGCTCGGTGGGTCTCGATATGATTATCATTCCCGGGGACACAAGCGCGGAAGTGATTTCGGGCATTATCGCAGACGAGGCGGCAATCGGTATGATTAACTCCAAAACCACCGCCGTCCGCGTGATTCCCGCCATCGGCAAAAATATCGGCGACACGCTCAATTTCGGCGGGCTTTTGGGCTACGGCCCTGTGATGAAGCTCAACACCGCTTCGCCCGCAAAGTTTATTCACCGCGGCGGCAGAATCCCCGCCCCGATTCAGAGTTTGAAGAACTGAAAAGCAACCTGCCAAAAGATACAGCACCTGCCCGTAGTTTAAAACTGCGGGCAGGTGCTTTCGGTTTAGGGAAAACGCACACAAAATCAGTGTTATACATAGAAAACGACCTTAAGCGTCATACCGCAAGGTTTCTGCAAAATTTGGCGGGTCGTCGAGGTCGTAGGGACAGCCCTCGCGGCTGTCCGTTTTCGGGCGAACACAGTTCACCCTTACGATGTAGGGAACAACCTATGTGTTGTTCCGCGGAATTTTCATCGGACTTCGGCGGGCGCGCAATGCGCGCCCCTACGGGGTTGTGCATCACCGTTGGAGTTACGCAAAATCCAAACTTGCGCGGGCGCTTCGTGAAGCGCCCCTACGGGGTGTGCACCACCGTCTGCTTGTTCTGATTTCACAGGTGAACACAGTTCGCCACTACGGGTAGTGCGTTGCCGTTGGGTTTGTGCAAATTTTCCGCTCACTTGAAATCCCTTGCTATGTCATACAGCACAACGCCTTTGCTTTCGTACTCGCGAAGCAGTTCTTCTGTCAGCGGTACAAAACAGATATGCAGTTCGAAGCCGTTTATGACATAGGCATAGATTCCGACACTACCTTGGTAACACAGTACTTTGACGGCACCACCGGGTACAGCATTCTCAAAATTCGAGCACGAATTGTTGTATGCGGATGCGGTTAAGGTTCGGTAAATATCGTCACGCGCCAAATATACTGCATTGTTGTTCTTAAAAAGCGCATACAGCGTGTATTTAAACATATCTTGCTGTAACGTCCACATTTCCTGCGAATCGTAAGAATCGTCATAACAGATTTCAATTCGCCGTACAGCCTGGTCTGCACCCGCCGTATAAACAGACAGCTTGGGGCAAGAGGCGTCATATGTATCTTCCGTAAAATAATAATGTATCAACTGCGGTTCGTTGCGCGCGGACACATCATAGCGATAGCCGTACCACTTTTCAAGCTTTGGAAAATAGCGCATATACTTTTCCGCATAAAAAATCCCGTTATAGCTGTCAATATACTTAGCGGGCGGTGACGCAAAAGTCAGAATGCCGGATTGTTCCTCTCGCTTCACACGAGTGTTAAAGTCCCCCGCGCCCGCAAATGCCTGCATTTCGGGGTCGGACAAACGCTTTTCCGCTTTCGCACCGTAGATGCTTGTGTCGGCGCGCGGTCCGTAATCCAACATATTACCGTCTAAATCATAAAACATCCAGCTTTTCGGCTCTAAGGGGGGCTCCGCGTCCAAAGGGTCGCTCCCGCCGCTGCCGTACCACTCGTGCCCTAAGCTTTTGCCATAGAAAAGCGAATTTTTATATACATAGTAATCCACATTCTTATCTAAAAAGCTGTTGACGCGCGCAACCATTTTGATGCCGTTTTTTTCGACGACGTGCTCGGGCGTATGGGCAAACCCCATCAAAATAAAAAAGTAAAACCCGAGCACAAGCACGCCCGCTATAGACACAAGGTGCAGAACATTGCGCACAATACAAAGCCAAAACGGCTTATTTTCCCGTTTCTTCGTCATCTGCCAAAGCTTTACATTTACCCACAGCAGGAAAGTAACGATACCGATTGCGCCGAACACGCATAAGATTTCGCGGGGAACCGTGCGCAAAGTCCAGCCCGTTACAGCCTGCAATATGCCGAGAACCGCGCCCGCCATCACAACGCTGCAAAGCGGTACAAAGCCCCAATATCGTTTACAAATATTTTGAAAAGCGGTTCGCTTAAAACGGTGCATTTTCCTCTCCCTCCGTCTGCGCCCACCTGTTCATACAGGCAGGCGGGCTTTTTGGTTATCTAGCATAAACCGCTGAAAGCCAATATTTACCGGCGGCGGTTTTGCAAAGGCGATATTTTTCGCTCCCCTCCCGCGGCAATTCGACCTCGGACGGGATTTCGTGCGATGTACCGTCCTGCAAAACCACGCTGTAGCGAATATATATATCCTGGGGAGTTATCTCGGAAAGATTGTATTTCGACAAATAAATCGAATGGGATGCCAATTCCCCTCCGCCGAAACGGATGCCGTCGGCGCAGGAGATTTCGCCGCTTTCGAGCACCGTGCCGTTTGCACAGAGTATATAATTCAAGCACTGCACCTGATTTTCCAGGGATTCATCAAACAGGATTTCCACGGAATAGGACCGCATTTTTTCCGAATCCAAATCGGGAAGCTCGGCGCATATGCGTGCGGCGCGCAAACTGTCCGCCGTTTTCGATTGCCACGGGGCAGAAGATATATCCGACTCCAGCATATTTAACGAATGCTGTAAATCGCCGTTCCAATATTCCGTATTTTCCAGCGCACACAGCGCGGGTGCGGAAGCGGGCAGCAGGCTTTTCAGGTACTGAATATCCAACTGAATTTCTGCGTCTGCCTGCGTTTGAGCTTTCCAACGCTCTACATTATATTTCGGAACCGTGTAGCCGAGGTCGGCGCTGTTCAGTGCCAACACGCACAAGAGCACCACAAGCACCACATAGCGCATCAGCGGGAAATTCCGCCGCCAAATCTGCACAAGCACGCCGAACAAAATCAGCAAAAACACCGCCATCAGCCAGCAAACCGCGACGCGCTTGACCGTAAGTGCACACGCGCCGATATACATAAACATACGGTAATAGGCCGAAGCAAACATCAGGCATACGCATCCCGAAAAAACGGTCAAAAGCACACGCACAGACAGCGGAATTTGGTTGTCACCGTCTTTTTTCCGCACCAGCAACGCGGCAAGAAAGATTAAAAAGATGGTCAAAAGCGTTGCGGCGGCGATTTCAAAAAATCCGCTTCGCGCATAGTCGGCATACGTTTCCCCCTCAGGCAAAGTACCGAGATTCAAAAACAAATATTTAATTTGAATGCCTCCGAAATACATCTCTAACGCGATGAGCACCGCCAAAAATGAGGAAACCGCCTGCGCAGGCAAAATCCCGTTAAAATGCGTCTGCCTTGCCGCTTCCGCTTCGCTGTCACGCAGTACGAAGCTAAGCGCGGCGAGGTAAATCGCCGCAGCCGTGCCGACAAGCACCGCCCCAATCCATTTGCCGACACTGAATATACCGATATACTGTAAAAGATTGTAGAGGCTTTGTGCAAATGCGTCGTCGCCGCGGGCGAACAAAAATCCGAAAAGCAGTACAAACGGCACGGTGCATAAAAGCCCCAGCAAAGTATAAACAAAACCGTTTCCGCGTTTTTTCAACCCGCCCGCCGTTTTTAGGAACGGAATTTTCAAAGCGGAAAACGTCTTTGGAAAAATGCAGGAAAGTGTCTGCCGAAGCGCGAACACACTCCCCTTTTGCAAATCACTTTTCCCACTGCACAGCATCAAATGTATCGGCGCGGCGGCAAGCAGGGTTAGGAAGGTCACCTTATTTGTAATCGGTTCTTCGTTCAGTAAAAAACCAAAGGATAAAAGGACAATCAGGATAAGCATACTGACGGTTTCCGAAGTAAACCGCAGTTTTTTTCGACCGAAGAAGGCGAAAAAAATCAGATACAGACCCACTGTTGTCATCGGAATCCACAGACCGTGCAAGCCTCCCGTGAACAAGGTATTTGCCGAAAAGATGCCGAATATCCAAAGCACAAGCATCCACACGGTATCCTTCGGCGTGCTCGGTGCGTCAAAAAGCTGTTGCTGCAAAATCTTTTTCGGCGATATATAAGGACTTGCCGGCGGGACTATTGTCGGCGGCACTGCTGTCGGCTCTACTGTCGGTGCGACGGTATTCTGTTCGCCGTTTTCTTTGATTTCGGATTGCACGTTTTTCTCAGGTGTTTCCATCGTCATCCTCCTCAACAAACTCCAAAATGTCAGACGGCTGACAGTCGAGCGCGCGGCAGATTGCGTCCAGTGTGGAAAAGCGAATCGCCTTTGCTTTGTTCGTCTTTAAAATGGACAGGTTCGGCAGTGTGATGCCGATTTCCTCCGCAAGGCGTGTCGCGCTGATTTTCCGCTTTGCCATCATCACATCTAAATTTACAATGATTGCCATTTCGTGTCTCCTTATACCGTCAGTTCATTTTCTTCGCGCAGTTCAATCGCACGTGCTAAAAGCTGGTCGAGCACGGCGCACAGCAAGGAGAAAATCAGCGCACAGCAGGTTACCAACACTCCGACCACATAAATAATCGGACGCTCCACGCCGAGCCCGAGCACCGTGAGCGTACCCGCCAAATACCAAACCGACACCGTCAGCGCGCAAATCCCTGCCCGCCGAAAGGCTGTGCGGTTGCGCACGGAAAACGGTTCGCTGTCTAAAATCGAACCGCAAATCTGCACGCCCTCGTGCAAAGCCACGTAGAACGGCACAGCACTCAAATACACAAAAATCAGAATCGGAATTTTTAAATAGGAAAGCTCCGTGTAATGCCGCGCGGCAAGCTCGGCAAAATGCGGCAGTAAAAACACAGCAAAGGCGGCAAGCCCCGCGCCAAATAAAACCAAAACTGCTCTTAAAAAACGAACATATCGAGTATGCATAAAAGTTCCTCCCTTGGATTCTTTTGCAGGATTGCACCTATGTTTTATCATATTATTTATCGTTTGTCAATAAATATTTTATGTTTTTTTATAAATTATCAAAGAATACGCTTGCTGTGCAAGACAAAAAATCGGCGGCAGAAAAATCTGCCGCCGTGCGTGTTTACAACAAAATCTTTAATATTGTTACCATTCCACTGAAAAATTCTTTTCCAACCCAAAGGGGATAGAAATCTGCATACTCAATGCAGTTAGAGACATCTCCCAAACAAAGAAATAGTCCGCTGTCAGCACTTGCCCTGTCGTGCTGTCCACCGTAACCCGCACCTTGCCGTCACGGTGTGCAATCTGCACATTGCGAATCATTGTCGCGGCAGATCCTGCATTGTCCGTAATCACAGACGGTGAAATCACAGAAAACACCTTGCCGTTGTGCCCGAACCCTGCACCTGTATTTGCACTCGGCGCATCGGGCTTTACCAAAATTTCAATGGTGTAAATGCCGTTTGCCTCGGTAAGCGTTGCCGAAAGAATATCTTCTTCCGTCAAACGGCTCGACCAATTTGTGTTTTCCACCGGGAACATCGCATTTTTCTGCGCGACAGTTGCCGCGTTCACGAGCGCGGGGTCAAGCGTAGACAGGTCTTTTTCGCCCATATTGGACGCGATTAAGCTTTTTGCCAGACCGCGCATACTTTCCGGCAAATCGCCGCTGATTTCCCCGGCAGTGCTGTTTATTTCGTGCAGTAATCTGACACGCTTCGCATTCGGCTTCACATCGTTGATCGCCGCATTAAAATACGCAAGAATTTCCGCCTGTGTGGTAGGTATTTTGCGTACTTCCGCAGTAATCTCGCCTGTCTGTGTATTCAAAATTTGCTTTGCGCGCATACCTGAAGCCATTTGCAGTGCATAGCGTGCGTCCACCGCCGTAATGCGTCCGTCCCGATTCAGGTCTGCAATGTCAGTCAGCTGTGCGGACAAGCTTCTTACGCCGGAAGCCGTCTGCAAAATCCAGCGTGCATCCACTGCCGTAACTGCACCGTTTGCGTCTGCATCGCCGAGATACACACAATACGGCTCCAATCCGTTTTGCGGCGTTTGTGCAAACGCAGGAACTGCAGTGCAAAAAAGCAACACCACACAAAGTAAAAACGCCACTTGTTTTTTCAGACTTTTTTTCATATTAACCGCTCCTCTCAAAAAGATTGTAACAGAAACAGAAATTTTTGTCAATTTGTTGTCAAATTATTGTACATATGTTACAATGTATCTAATTATAGAAAAGGAATATCGTGTATGAAGATTTTTTTTGAAAAGCCTTACCAAAAACTTAGATTAAAATGGAATCCGCGCCAAAACACCGCCGATTCCGTTTGGGAACAGGCCGCACTGCCGATTGGCAACGGTTCTTTGGGGCTGTCGGCACTCGGCGGTATCAAACAGGAATCTGTAACAGTCAACTGCAAATCCTTCTGGACGGGCGGACCGTCCCCGAAGCGTCCGAATTACTGCGGCGGCAATATCTGCGGCACAGATGAAAACGGCAAAACGCGTGCGGACTACTTCGAAGCCGCGCGTGCCGCTTTTGCCGCGGGAGAGGAAGCCGAGGGCAGCCGCCTTTGCGACAAATTGGTCGGCGGGCAGGACGGCTATGGGGCATATCAATGCTGCGGAGAAATTCAAATTGATTTTGATTCCCCCGCATTTCGTGCCAATGCCTATCACCGCGAGCTGGATTTGGATACAGCCGTATCGACTACGGAAATCCGATGGAAAAAATCGGGCAAGACTGTAAAAGAAACCCGTACCTATTTTGTAAGCTACCCGGATAACGCCGCCGTACTGCAAATACGCCGTGAGAACGCCCCCTTAAATCTTACCGTGCGCTATCCGTCGCATCACGGTGCAAAGGTCACGGCAGACCGAAACGGGTTGTCGCATTTCGGCGTGTTAGAGGACAACGGCTTGGTCTTTTGCGCACGGTTGGAGGCGGAATGTGACGGGACAGTCACGCCGAACGGCGACGCACTGCGTGTGGAAAATGCAAGCTGTTTGACCCTGTATTTCGCGTTGGATACCGATTATCTCGACAATTACCCCGTCTACCGCAGCGGGGAAAGCCCGGAGGAAGTGGCTTCCCGCGTGGAAAACACGGCAAAGGCGGCAAAAGCTGTCGGATTTTCCGCAGTATTGGAGCGGCATATTGCAGATTACCGTGCACTATATACGCGCACAACGCTCTCCTTGGGCGGCGGTGCAGAAATCCCGACCGACAAGCTGGTGCGCACCTACAATAAATCAGGCTGTGATGCGCGTACCAAGCGCACACTCGAAGAACTGCTGTATCAGTACGGCCGCTATTTAACGATTGCCTCCTCGCGGGAAACAAACCAAATGCCCTCAAATTTACAGGGCATTTGGAATCACTCAAACGCACCTGCGTGGAGCTGTGACTACCACTTAAACATCAATCTGCAAATGAACTACTGGCCGACCTTTACGGCAAATCTCGCAGAATGCGCAAAACCGCTTCTGCGCTATGTGCAGTCACTGTGTGCCCCCGGACGCGTCACGGCGGCGGTGTATACAGGGCGCGAAAGTCACGGAGACGAGAAAAACGGCTTCCTTTTCCATACGCAAAACACGCCGTTCGGCTGGACGTGCCCCGGCTGGGATTTCTCCTGGGGATGGTCGCCTGTGGCGGTGGCGTGGATTCTGCACAACGTGTATGAGATTTATGAATACACCTGTGACAAAACCGTTTTAAAAGAAGAAATCTACCCGATGCTCGACGAGGCGGCAGACTATTTTGAATCCTTGCTTTTAGAAAAAGACGGGCGGCTCGTTACCTCCCCCTGCTTTTCGCCCGAACACGGTCCGCGCACCGCAGGCAACACCTACGAGCAATCTATGGTATGGCAGTTGTTCCACGATGCCGTGCAAGCCGCCGAAGCGCTCGGCGAAGATGCGGAAAAATGCGCACACCGCAAATCGGTTCTCGAAAAACTGCGTCCGATTGAAATCGGTGAAAGCGGGCAAATTAAAGAATGGTATCACGAAACAACGCTCGGCGAAATCGGGCAAAAGCACCATCGGCATTTGTCGCATCTTTTGGGGCTGTATCCCGGAAATCTGATTGACCGCCGAAAGAATCCCGAGCAAATTCAAGCGGCAATCGTTTCCTTAAACGACCGCGGCGACAAATCCACAGGCTGGGCAATGGCACAGCGCATTTGCTCGCGCGCACGCACCTGTGAGGGCGACCGTGCCTTACAGCTGATGGGGATGCTGATTCGCTACGGCATTCACGTAAATCTTTGGGATGTGCACCCGCCGTTCCAAATTGACGGCAATTTCGGATTCACGGCGGCGGTGGCAGAATTGCTGATGCAGAGCCACACCTCGGGCATAGATTTACTGCCCGCACTGCCGAGCGCCTGGCAAAACGGCGAAATCTGCGGACTCGTGGCGCGCGGGAATTTCGAACTGCATCTGATTTGGGCAAACGGCCGTCTGCAAGCTGCTGAGGTTCTCTCCCGTGCGGGACAGACCTGCCGAATTGCGGCAGCAAACGGCACACTGCACCACGACCCGCAAAACGGCTGTGCAGACACGTATTCCGAGGACGGCTTCCTCGTATTCCCGACAGAAGCAGGCAAAACCTACAAGCTGTTTCCGACCTATGAAAAGTGACCGTTTTGTAATGGAATCTCACAAGGCTTTGTGATATACTCTTTTTAAAGTGAGGTGCGGCAGATGGATATTTTGGTATTAGAGGACGACGACGCAATTGCGCTGGGTCTTTCCTACTCTTTAAAAAGCGAGGGTTTCACGGTGACCGTCTGCAAAACGGTTGCCGAAGCCTTGAA
Organism: Bacillota bacterium; assembly: GCA_021769885.1. Taxonomy (GTDB): domain Bacteria; phylum Bacillota; class Clostridia; order Oscillospirales; family Acutalibacteraceae; genus Fimenecus. The sequence goes on from JAETSA010000002.1 coordinate 237,748, forward strand.
AACAATTGCCGAAAAAGATTTTGCACTGCATATTCTCGACCTGACTCTGCCCGACGGCAACGGCTACGATGTGTGCCGCGCGGTCAAGGAAAAAGGCGATTTACCCGTGATTTTCTTAACGGCGTTTGACGATGAGGTCAATGTCGTTATGGGATTGGAATTGGGCGCGGACGACTATATTTCTAAGCCGTTTCGCGTAAAAGAGCTGTTGGCGCGCATCAAAAGCGTCTTGCGCCGTTACAGGGCAGACAATCCCGACGGCGTGATTCGCCTGCGGAATTTAGAAATCCATACAAATGAAGCCAAGGTCTGCAAAAACGGCAAGGATGTCTTTCTCACAGCGATGGAATACCGCCTGTTGCTCATCCTGTTAAACAATCGCGGGCATATTTTGACACGCACACAGCTTCTGGAGGAGATTTGGGACGTCAGCGGCGATTTCGTCAACGACAACACGTTGACCGTCTACATCAAACGCCTGCGGGATAAAATTGAAGAGGAGTCCGACGAGCCTGTCATTATCAAAACGGTGCGCGGACTCGGGTATGTGATTGACGATGCAGAACAATAAAGAATTTCGAAATACCGTCATTTTGAGCGTGACGATTACGTGCATTGCGGCAATCATTTGTGCATTTTTGCATCTGCTTTGCGCACTGATTGTGCTCTTAGCGGGCACAGGGGCTTTGCTTTGCTATGTGCTTTACACAAAGCGGCGGTATCGGGAGATAGAACAGCTGAACAACTACCTGATGCGCGTGTGTGCAGGCGAATACGATTTGGACGTGCAGGACAACACCGAGGGCGAACTGTCGATTTTAAAGAATAACCTTTACAAAATCATTCTTCTGCTTCGCTCGCAGAATGCAGCACTGCAAAAAGAAAAAACGGGACTTGCGGATTCTTTGGCGGATATTTCGCATCAGTTAAAAACGCCGCTTGCCGCGCTGACGGTGATGACGGATTTACTGAAAGCAGAAACGGATGCAGAAAATCGGGAAAAATTTTTGCGCATTATTGAGGCGCAAACCGAAAAGATGAACTGGCTGATTGTAACGCTGTTAAAGCTCTCTAAATTAGATGCGGGCACAATCGAGTTAGAGGAAAAAGCCGTATCGGTGGCTTCGGTTGCACAAAAAGCGGCGGCGCCGTTTCTCATCACTGCCGACCTGCGGAATATCACGCTGGATTTTTCACTTCTCCGCGATTTCACATTTACAGGCGACTACAACTGGAGCGCGGAAGCCATCGGCAATATTGTAAAAAACTGCTTGGAGCACATCGAGGACGGCGGCAAAATTGTATTTTCAACAGAAGAAACCAATGTTTACGATATGCTGTGCATTGCGGATAACGGGTGCGGGATACCGGAAACGGAACTGCCGCACATTTTCGAACGCTTTTACCACGGCGAGGGTGCCGCGGAAAACAGCGTCGGCATAGGGCTTGCGCTTTCCAAAACAATTTTGGCACGTGAACACGCCACTATTGAAGCCAAAAGCCGCGTCGGCGAAGGCACGGCATTTTATATTAAATTTTATAAGGTGATTGTATAAGAACCGCCGCGCAAAAAATTGCGCGGCGGTTGCTTTTTGGGTTTTGTCGTTCTGATGTTTTGCATTCTGCGCGATAGCGAAGAATCTCACATAGCACAACGTGAATTATATAATCGGTAGGGCGGGGTGCGGGTCTCCAGTGGAGACCTCTGCATACGGAAGTATGCAGAAGCACCGACCGAGCCGGCAGGCGAGACCTTGCTCCCGCCGCAGGATCCCACACAGAACAGCGTGAATTTGATTCCCGCGTAGTGGCGGGCTTCCACGCCCGCCATTTGGACTGTGCAAAATTCGACCGTCCGCGGGCGAACGCAGTTCGCCCCTACGAGTGTAGGGAACAACCTCTGTGTTGTTCCGTGGAGTTTCATCTGACTTTACGGGGCGCCGAGGTCGTCGCCCCCTACGGGTTGCAGTTCACCGTTAAGGTTTCATAAAAACCAACCGTGCTCGGGCGGGCGTGGAAACCCGCCCCTACGAAGGTTGCGCTTCGCCGTTGTGTTGTTCTGATTTTGCGGGCGCTTCGTGAAGCACCCCTACGGGTGTAGGGCGGGGGCTTGCTCCCGCCGTTTTTTCGTTCGCGCGGGCGGATGAAGACATCCGCCCCTACGATGTAGGGAACAACCTCTGTGTTGTTCCGTAAATTTTGCACAGCAGAAATTCGGTTTGCGCGTAGAGAATGGGCATTGCCCATTCCGCGGGTGCTTCGTGAAGCGCCCCTACACGATTGGTGTGTTGTTCTGCGCACCGTAGGGACAGCCCGGGCTCGCTGTCCGCAGGCGAACACAGTTCGCCCCTACGAAGTGTGCTTCACCGTTTGGTGGTTCTGATTTTACGGGCGATTCGTGAATCGCCCCTACGATTGACATGCTCTCCTTTACGGGGCAATCAACCGCCGAAAATCGCACAGACATTATTCCTCCCGCATAGAATACACACATCCGCAATAATCCTGACGGTACAAGTCATACGCCTTGGATAAACGGATGGACTCCTTGTATCCCTCTTTTTTCTTGAAATCCGACGGCAAAAACTTCACGCCGTATTCTTCCCCCAGCGAAAGGCCGATTTCGTTCAAAACCGCCGCATTTTTATGGGGACTGACAGTCAGCGTGGTGGTGAAATAATCAAAGCCCAAAGCCTTCGCCTGCTTTGCGGTCTCCCGAAGCCGCAGGCGGAAGCACTCCGTACAGCGCGCGCCGCCCTCAGGCTCTGTCTCCAGTCCCTTAGCCGCCGCAAAAAAATCCTCAGGCACGTACGGTGCTTCCAACACCTTCACAGCATCTCCGTATTCTGCGCCCGCAAACAGCTTCGGCAGCTGTGCAAGGCGTTTTTCGTATTCCGCTTTAGGGTGGATATTCGGATTGTAAAAATAGACTGTCACATCAAAATGCGGCACAAGCACTTCCAACACCGCACTGGAGCACGGTGCACAACAGCATTGCAATAACAGACGCGGACGCACCCCTGCCTCGAATGCCGCAATCTCTTCTTCCATTTTTCTTTGATAGTTGATTTTCATAAAACAAACTCCATTCTGCCTTTATGGTAACCGCCTGATGTGAAAATGTCAAGCTGCAATGCCTTTTAGAATCACAAAAACAAACCGTTTTTCTAAAAAAATGTGCACAAAAAGTAAATCTACGTTCACTTTTTAGTTGAATTCATAAAAAAAGTATGCTACAATACATATTATCAGCGGGAAAATTTGGTGTGCTCGGCGCGTACACAGGCTTTTCTGCTCTTTGAATGTAAAAATTGGAGGTAGATGTATGAAAGTATTTATGATCGGCGGCACGGGTCTTCTCGGCTGCGAAGCTGCCCGCATCCTGATTGAGAAAGGGCACGAAGTCAAGAGCGTTGCGCTCCCGCCCCTTCCCGAAGGCGCTCCGATTCCGAAGGAAATGGAGCTCATCTTCAAAAACATCAACGATATGACCGATGAGGAGATTCTCGGTATGCTGGACGGCTGCGACTGCTTTGTTTTCGCGGCAGGCGTTGACGAGCGCGTAGAATTTAAAGCACCCGTTTACGATTCTTATTACAAATTCAACATTGCGCCGCTCGAAAGAATCCTTCCCCTTTGCAAAAAAGCAGGCTTAAAGCGTGCAGTCGTGCTCGGCTCTTACTTCAGCTGGCTCGCAAAAGAGCGTCCGGATATGCCGATTTGCGAAAAGAACCCCTACATCAAGAGCAGAATCGATCAGGAAAAGGTTTGCGAAAAGTATGCGGACGATTCCTTCGATGTTTCCGTTTTGGAGCTTCCCTATATCTTCGGCACACAGCCCGGCAGACGCCCTGTTTGGGTTATTCTGATTGAGCAGATTGCGTTTATGGATAAGTGGCCCTTCACCATGTATCCGAAGGGCGGCACCACCATGCTGACTGTTCGTCAGGTCGGTCAGGCAATCGCAGGTGCGGTTGAAAAAGAAGTCGGCGGCTTCAGAGCATTCAAGATTGGTATGTATAACCTGACTTGGAACGAGTTCCTTGCCATCGTCTATGAGGCACGCGGTATGAAGGGCAGAAAAGTGCTCGGCGTTGCACCCTGGATGATGAAAATGGGTATGGGCAAGGTCGTAAAGGACTATGCCGCACGCGGTATTGACAGCGGTATGGATCCGATGTATCTCCCCTACATTATGGATGTCAACATCTTCACCGAGCAGAAGGATTGCTTGGAGCTCGGCGTAACCGAGGACGACATCAAAGCGGCTATCTTTGATTCTATCAAGGTCAGCGAAGACGCTTACAACGGCAAGGTTAAGCTTCTCGAAATGAAAGGCGAATAAGCCGTACATAAAGTATAAAGCAAAGAACCGAGCGTATGGATTTTATATCCGTACGCTCGGTTTGTTGTTTTGGCGCTTATTTATCCACAGCGATCATATATATGTTAATAACCGATTTCCGTCCATATCGATAAAGTAATTACAATCTCTAATATAACCACTATGCCATTTCATCTCTCTATAGTCTTTTACTGCTGTTACTTCAAAATCCTTTACTGTTATTTCACCTGTAGTTGCATTGATAAATGCATTTCGGTTACAGGTTTCACCATTGACGTTTTGTTCAACCTTAACCGCAATCAAATTTGTTTCTACATCAAAATTTATACCGGTAGCCTTAACAGGCTCATATAAGGATTCACCCGCTGTATTGATAGTCGTTATATATCGTCCATCGTTTCCAGCAATTTCAATTACAGCATTCCCATTAATAAATTGATAGAAACCTGTGTCAGTTTCTCGCCAATCAAATGCCCCAGTGAATCTATATCGGGTAACATCTATTATGCTATTACCATTCATATCGAAAAATTTCGAAACAAACACGCTTTTAGGAATATCATAAGCACTATAGGTTTGAGATAAATCACGACACTCTATTCCGAAAATCAAGCCCTCGCTTACAATAGGACAAGAAGCCAGGTCTAATCCATCTTGACTCCCCCATCCATTCCAAGCAACATTTGAAAATAAATGTTGTAATTGAAAATTTATATGGTCTATAGAATAAATTTCAGTTCCGCTCATATAATTATCATCTAATAGCGGTGAAGTTTTATATAAAAGTGCCTTCCCATCTGAAAAACCAGACAACATTTTCACATCCGGATATTCAACATAAGTATTTGTATCTACATTAAACAAATCAAGCCAACATCCTGCATAAGATAGCTCATCATCATATCTGTTATATGTAAAAGAAAAAACATGTTCTCCAAGATATTCACAGTCCGCTTCCCACAATTTAATATTAGTTGAGTAATAATTGCTTGGATCAGATAAAGGACAAACCCATTCACCATTATAGTTAATAACACCTATATTGGCTGTTCCATATGCTGTCATAGTGCTTTTTGTTTCTTGCTTTACTAAGTAGAGTCCATCGCCGCCGCATAATATAGTATAATCTGCATCTAAAGGGGAAATCGCAGTAATGTTACCATCTGTATCAAATATTACGAATCGCTCATATGTAGTGCTTAAATCTGAAGCTTTATCCGTATAATCTATAAATGCATATCCATCTGTAAACGTACTCCAATTACTTGGTGTTGCAATTAAGTCCTTGTCATCTTTTTCAGGAAGAATCGTAATAAATATATCTTTCAGAACAGATATCTCTCCATCGGTATTCAATACACCTGCATTGCAATAATTTTCGCCGTCTGTATTTTTAAACAGAACGACAGACTTGTTCTCCGAAAAGTCTGTTGCATTATACAATTCAACCTCTGTTTTACTACTCGGGAAATCAAACTGTGGTTTATGATTTGATTCATCGTTTTTGCATGCCGAAAAAGACAAAACTGCAATACTTAATACTAAAAACCAAACAACGATTTTTTTAACTAGTGCTTTCATTTCCATTCCTCCGTAAAATAAAAAAATGCGCCAACCGAAGTCAACGCATTGAAAAACGCAAACCCCGATTGTCGCCAAACAAATTTAAATAGAATTAGAGCATCGCTGCCATAACTATCTAATGGAATTTACGTTTTTACCAAATTCAAAAAGATTATGGCAGAAAAGAGGTATAACTTTCCATAAAGAAAAAGACACCACTAATTCTATTTATTAAATTTGTTTGGCAGAATTAGTATATCACTTTTTTATTGGAAATTCAATAAATTTTCTACAAGTTAAAAAGGAATGCAATATGTAAAACTATAAAAACCTCGAGCATATGGACAGAAGTCCGCTCGAGGTTTGTTTTGTTATTCAGTTTTCCAACCGAACCCGCGGATATGCCTGAAATTCTTCCGCTGTACCGCAAAAGACATTCACATCGATATACTTTTCTTGCCCGGTATATCCCGGGAACTGTTCTCGGTTGGTGAACTGCCAAAATGTCCACGCCCGCCCGTCTGACAGCTTCGGTTTCGTCCAAACATTCCGAATCCAAATATCATACTGCGCATATTCGCCTGAAAGATAAAGTGCATAGGACTTTTCCGTCGCATAAATAATCGGCTTTACGCCATAGTGCTGTTCAAGAGCGTCCAGCATCGCCTGCAACTCGCCCGTCACACATTCTCGGCTCGGCGGATTTTTCACATATTCACCGTAAAACTCCAAATCAATCACCGGCGGGAGCATCCCGTCAAAAGGGGCTACGGTATCAATATAGTGCTTCGCCTGCGATTCTCCTCTGCTGTCATAGCTGAAGAAATGATATGCCCCCACTGAGAGAGACTGTTTTTGCGCTTCGGCACAATTATAGGCAAAGCACGAATCCACAAACGAGCTTCCCTCCGTCGCTTTGATAAATGCAAAATCAATGCCTTGCGCCGAAAGCGTCTGCCAATCCACAGTCCCCTGATAAGCAGAAACGTCCACGCCACGTACAGGGTATTCGGATTCCGACGGATTGTTCAGCAAAACCACACCGCTATACACAAGACCGATTGCAGTCGCGGTCAAAATCAAAAACAGCGCACAAAGAATCCCTATCCGCCGAATATATTTGGAGCGCATCCCTACCCCGCCTGCCTTCTGTCGTAATCTCTGCTTTATAAATGAAATATTGCTGCGCAATATGAAAGAATCCTTACGGATTGTGAAATTTTCTGCTTCGCAGAAAGTGAAATAAGAACCTGACTTCGTCAGAACCTTGTTATTCGTTACACTCATAATAAAATTCGTTCTATCATATGCCGCAGGCATATTTCACATTTGCGAAGCAAATATTTCATATCAAAGATATTTCACTCGTTCCGTAAGGAACGAATTTCATTGAAAAAAGCACGCTTTCGCGTGCTTTCTTATGGTGGAGACAGAGGGGATCGAACCCCCGACCTCACGGATGTGAACCGTGCGCTCTGACCAGCTGAGCTATGCCTCCGAATGATTCAGTTTTTTCTGTATGTATTTCGGCAATTTTCCGACAACTGTACGATAACTCAAATCAATCATTTCTGTGACCGTGTCGTCGGTAAGTGCCCCGTTTAAAGGGAAAGTATTGAAATAAGGCTGCTGCACGGGCGGGCAATGCCAACCGCGTACGACAATCTCGGGGTATGTCTGCCGATAGAATTGCCCCGAAACAGCATCACAGTTTACCGTGCAGGATTCTTGTCCGTGCAATTGAAAAAACTGCGCAAAAATGCGTTTCTCCACCTTGAGAATCGTAGATTCCAATCCAAACGGATGGTCAACATATGCGCCGGGTTTTGAAAGACAATATGCAATCCAATCTTCCGTTGTCATAGCCGCACCGTATTTCTTCAAAAGTGGTCCGAGTGACAGGATTCGAACCTGCGGCCTCATGGTCCCAAACCACGCGCGCTACCAGCTGCGCTACACCCGGATATTGAGAGGGAGACGAGCTATGCCGCCGAAACCTATTTCGAATACCGTAACTGCAAACAGGCATACTTTCTATTGCTTAGGTATTATACATCACGCAAACGGATTTGTCAAATAAAATCTGCATTATCTGAATTATTTTCTGCTTTTCCGCTTTTTCAGAATTATTGGTGAATTATTTTAAAAAAATACGAAAAAATACAAATTTATACTTGCAAAATTCCGAATCTTATGCTAATATATTCGAGCAGTTTGTTTCGACGCATTCTGCACAATCAAATATCCGGGTGTGGCGCAGCTGGTAGCGCGCTTGACTGGGGGTCAAGAGGCCGTGAGTTCAAGTCTCGCCACTCGGACCAAAAACGACAATTTTCGGTAAGAAAGTTGTCGTTTTTTGATACCTTTCTCTTTTTTCTAAAAAGAAAATTCCGTCACGGCGACAAGATAGATGAGCGGACAAAAGGGAAAAGGTAGCTTTACTTTGCAAATCGTGGATTATAAAAAAATGATTTTTGATACAATTTGCAAAGAGATCATGCTAATGAACCGTCTATTACTTGATAAATCATAGAAAGTTTTTAAAGCTTTTTAAAAAAACATCTTGACAGAAATTAACTCATTTGCTATAATAACTACCGTTGCGAAAGCGACAGCAATCAAATATGCGAGCGTGGCGGAATCGGCAGACGCGCACGTTTGAGGGGCGTGTGGTAATCCCGTATGGGTTCAAGTCCCATCGCTCGCACCATCAAATGGATACAAAAAAGATGTATCCCGAAAAAACCTCGGTGTTACCGAGGTTTTTTGCTGTCTGTAGGGCAGTTTTCAGCAGTTAAAATCCGTAGATGTAAAATGGCTGTTCCCCCTTTGCGGGCAGAGTTGAACTCTCGTACAATTGAATATTGTTAAAATCAGGCAGATAGAAATTGAAAAATCTATCTGCCTTTTTTTGTATATATACATAGCCAATCGTTTGAAATATAACGGTTGGCTTTTTCCATTTTAAAATCAAAAAAAGGAGATGTAAGATTATGAACAAATTTGAATCAGAAAGAAGATTTGCCGAGCGTATGAAAAGGTGTTATCCGCCGGGCACGAGATTATTGCTTTTAAGTATGGATGATCCTTATGCCCCAATAGAGTGTGGAACGAAAGGCACAGTTGTCCATGTTGATGATGCAGCTCAAATTCATATGAGATGGGATAACGGAAGAACTCTTGCTATTGTTCCCGGTGAGGATTCATTCAGAAAATTAACCGATGAGGAACTTGCGGAAGAACAAAATGATGAAATGGACGAGGACAATACTCCTGCCCTCGGAATGTGAGGTGATACGAAAAATATATAAATAAAGGCAGTCGGATTTGTTATGGCAATCCGATTTTTTGATATGTTCGCAGGAATCGGTGGTTTCCGTTCAGGGTTTGAAGCTGTGGGCGGATTTGAATGCATCGGTCACTGCGAAATAGATAAATATGCAAATCAGGCGTACAACGCTATCTACCAACCGAAAGGAGAGATATTTTTTGAAGACGCAAGAAAAATCGACCCGAAAGACTTGCCTGATATTGACCTTATTTGCGCGGGTTTTCCCTGTCAGAGCTTTTCAATCGCAGGACTGCGAAAAGGATTTAAAGATGACGCAAGAGGAACTCTCTTTTTTGAAATCGCCCGAATTGCCGCCATTAAAAGACCATCATTTCTGCTTCTTGAAAATGTTCCCGGATTGCTTTCGCATGACAAAGGCAGGACTTTTGCGACAATCCTCAATACGTTGGATGAATTGGGGTACGATGTCGCATGGCAAGTGCTTAACAGCAAGAATTTCGGAGTCCCCCAATCCCGAAAGAGAGTGTATATTATCGGATATCTTAGAAACAGATGTGCCGGAGAAATATTATCTTTCACAGAAGCAAATGGAACGCCTGTTATTCAAATCATTCCCGGAACACAGGGAGAGCGTGTCTACTCAGACAGCGGAGTCGGAATCACCTTAACAAGCGGTGCAGGCGGTTTCGGCGGTAAATGCGGTCTGTATAAAGTCGAGTTACCCGTTAAAGTGAAAACCAAAACAGGATATCAGATGGCGCATCCCGGTGACAGCATTGACCTTGCATATCCAAGCCTTGATTCAAGACGCGGCAGAGTCGGCGATAATATCGCACATACCGTAACGCCCGGAAATACGCAAGGATATTTTTTCATTGATATGAACGAGGATGCAAAGCTGACGGATACCGCCCGTTGCATTACTGCAAGGCAGGACAGTGGCATCAGCAAGCACAAAGGCGAACATTCCGGTGTCTTTATAGAATCCGAACCGAGAGCTGTTCTGACTCCCGAAAAAGAATTCGTCCGTCAGCAAGGCAGACGCATCAAAGAGCCGAATGAGCCTATGTTTACGCTCACCGTTCAGGACAGGCACGGTGTTGTTCATTACGGCAGAGTGCGTAAGCTTACGCCGAAAGAATGCTGGCGTCTGCAAGGCTTCACCGATGAACAATTTAATAAGGCACAGGCTACGGGTCTGAAAGACGGTAGGTTATATAAAATGGCGGGTAATGCAGTGAGCGTTCCCGTCATTTCTGCTTTAGGACAGAAAATTAAAGAAATATATTATGAACAGGAGATAGGATAATGCCAAATCATGTTGAAAATATCATTACCTTAAAAGGCGATGAAAAGAGAATCCGTGAAATGCTTGAAGCAATCAAAAATGATGACTTCGGTTTAGGGACATTGGATTTTAATAAAATTATCCCGATGCCTAACAGTCTCAACATTGAAGCAGGCAGCAGAACGGACAAAGGACTTAAAGCATACAGCGATTTTATTGATGTATATGTTTTCGGCAGAAATGCTGAAGATGCATTAAATGCAATTCAAAATATACCGAAAGAAATCGAAGATGCATTTTTAAAGCAAAGAAAAGACGCTATGCTATTTAACATCCTGTCTTTCATGAGCAATCAGCTTCTCGGCAAGGGAAATACAGCGGCAAGCATTGATGAGCTGTACCTCTTCCTCACGAACATGACGGCAATCGAATATATCCGCAATGCTATGAAGCGTGTGCGTAAAAAAGATTCCTCGATCATTCTGGCAAGTCAGAATATCGAGGATTTTTTGATACCGTCTATCCGTGAGTTCACAAAGCCGCTGTTTTCTATCCCGACGCATCAGTTCTTGTTCAACGCAGGTCAAATCAATCCTAAGGAGTATATGGATGCCTTACAGATTGAGCCGAGCGAATTTGAACTGATCAAGTATCCCGAAAGAGGAACCTGTCTGTACCGTTGCGGAAACGAACGATATCTGCTTCAAGTCATTGCTCCCGATTACAAATCTGCGCTGTTCGGAAAGGCAGGCGGGCGTTAATGAGTGCGACTGTTGCCGCCGCACTAAAAAAAGTCGCGGTATATGTTCTTACTGATAAAAAAGCGTTAAAAACCGTACTTGGTATTGTGCTTGGGATTATTATTATCATCATTATGCCGATTGTTGCGGTAGTCTCTATATTCAACGGTAACATTGAAATAGACACCGACCGACTGCAAACAATGGTAGTGCAGAATTTATCTGCTGAGGAGAAATCAAAACTGCAATTCGTTGAAGATACAATGAACAGTATTGATGAAAAAATGAAAGCCGCAGGGTTTGACGGCAGAGTAAAAGAAGCGCAGGTGCTTTATGTACTTGCGCTTTTCGATTTTTCTCACAATCCCGATTTTGCAGATAAGTTAGTCAGTTGCTTTCAGGAAAATCAGACGGACGAGCAGTTAATTGCTGCTGTTAATTCCGCATTCGGCACACAGCTTACCGCCGAAGATTTCGGAAAAGTTATGGGCAACATTCGTTCTTTGTATATTGATATTTCTGACTACACCGATCCGAAAACGAAAAACAATCTTGATCTTGTAAAATGGGCAAAACACGCACAGGAAAATGGTTGGGGATATGTTTGGGGTTCACACGGAAATCTGCTTGACAAAACCGAGCTGGAACGACTTGAATCCGTATTCGGCAGTCATGTTACCGATTACGATGATTTTATCCGTCATAACTGGATCGGTAAGCGAACAGCAGACTGCGTTGGTTTAATCAAAGGCTACGGATGGTATGATACCGAAAGCGGAAAAATCACTGTTGGCTCAAACGGTATGCAGGATGTAACCGCTGACGGAATGTTCTCTGCTGCAACAGAAAAAGACACGATTGATACCATTCCCGAAATTCCCGGTATTGCCGTATGGCATGAAGGACATATCGGTATTTATATCGGAGGCGGCGAAGTCATTCATGCCGCCAATACAAAAGCAGGTGTAATACGCACACCAATCGGTCAAAGCGGCTGGACGCACTGGCTTAAAGTGCCGTATATCAAATATATTGAAGAAAGCGAGAAATCAACATCATGAAAATTAATATACCTTTCCGCAGAAAAGATTCGGAGATAGAAACAAGCCCCTGTGTGATAGATAAAACTGTGGAGTTGTCTGCCGATTGGTTTGATCATTTCTCTCAGAATCTGCTGAACGATTATGATTTTATTCTTGAAAATATCGACCATATGTATCAGGACAACGATGGCGTAAACCATTGTCTGTTGGTGCTTTGTGAAGAAAGGGATGACGGCATTATCGTGGAATCCGAGGGTAGTTCCTATGCCCGTTACAGCGCCTATCTTCCGTGTGCACGAAAGCTTGTACAGCAGGAGCAATATCCGTCGCTGACTGCACACGCAGATGAAATGCGATGGCTTGCAGACAAGTATGTGCAGAAAGCTTTAAACGGTCAGCTTGACTGCCAGTACAGAATTGATTTTGACGAGGTGAGAAATCTCTGCTGTCACAATGAATTCAACGATGATTTATTTATGGATATGCTCTCAGACAGAGATGAGATTGACGATATTGAATTTTTTGACGATGGCTGTACCATTACAATTTCCGAGCCATATTTGCGGCAGGAAGATGAAGAAAACCTTCGCAGACTGAATTCCGAAGAAGTTGAAATCATATGTGCAAAGCATATCTTATGGCTTCATGATACGGGCGGTGAACAGGCAGATTTTTCAAACTGCCTGATTAAGGATTTGAATCTTTCAGGCAAGAATTTAATCAATGCTGTTTTTGACGGTGCTAAATTTGTAAATACGGATTTAAGACGAGCATCACTCTGCTTTACTCTTTTTAATGGTACGAGGTTTCAAAATTGCAATTTGTCGAATGTTATTGCAGAAGAATCAGAATTTAAAAATGCTGAGTGTGTTGCCTGTGATTTTGACCGTGCAATATTTACGCACAGCGATTTTACAGGTGCAAAATTTTATGACTGTACAATGAAAAACGGAAGTCTGCAAAACTGCTGCATTGATAAAACTGAGTTCGCCGATATGAATCTTGATCCGGTGGATATGCGTAATTGCAGTGAAGACGAGCAGAGATGGACGGCAGAACAGCTCGGCGAAAATATTTCTATGTGAGGTGTTAGATTTGAAGAAAGCGACAATCAATATTTCCTACGATGAGGAAAAACTGAATGCAATGAAACTGTATCTCGAACAGAAAGGCACATGCCTTGATAATGAGGTTATCAAAATGCTTGATACTTTGTTTAACAAAAACGTTCCGTCAGGTGTCCGTGATTTCATATCAATGAAATCCGAAGGTTATGCACCGACTTCTAAAAAGGAGATAAAAAACAATGGCTGATATTAAAATTGAATACAGCAATCACCGCCTTGCAGCACTGAAAGAAATTTTGCTCGAACAGGATAAAACTTTAGATGCCGAATTGTCGTCAGCGCTTGATATGCTCTACGAAAATTATGTTCCCGAAAAATTAAAGACAGATATAGAGTCTTTAGTAGAAAGAGAAAATGCAGAGCTGCGTCAGACGGAAAACTGCTTTGCGGTTTATCATCTGCATGATGATTTTGACGATTATCATTTTACGGATGAATTTAATAATACTTTTTATGATGCTGCCTGCCGTTACTGCGAGATGTTAGAATACGGTTACAAGAGCAAAACTGTCGATACAGTGGCTCATGAATATTTCTCCGATAATCATCCTGTCAACGCTCCTGTCTTTTCAGTTCTTTGCAATACGATGCCAAACGATAATCGAATATCAGCATTGATTGAATTCGATTTAGAAAATGAAACAGTCAGTGTATGCGACAGCAGCGATAATTCTTGGAGAGTGCATAACCTTGAAGATGTTGCGGACGCTGTGCATAAGGTAAAACTCAAATCGGATTTAATACTCGAAACTGATAAAGAGATATTCAACAATGCTCTTGCAGGTAAGGCGATTGATTTTGAATCCGAAGATGAAACCGATGATTTTACTATGCAGATGTGACCGCCTGTGAGCCACCGTGTCGCCCTGTATAAAGGCTTTGGCGTTGAGGTCGGGAAAGTAACCGACTGAAAAGCATTGCGGCAAAATTCAGGCAATTTTAGGCGAAACGAAAATAAATGTAACAGAAGGGGCTCTCTGAAATGTTTCAGGGTCGAAAATTAAGCAGGAGAAAGAGAGGTGGGTTGCGGACACTCCCACCTCTCGGTTCACATCGGACGGCAACGCCGACCGTTAGGGCATTTTCGGAGGTTTAATACGCATTTTTTCTGGGTGGGTTGCTGATAGCAATACAGCTTGAACAGATGGGTTGCAATACGGATAACCACCGTGTTTACGGCAGTATTGACAGCGGTTGTAATTTTTGAACGGAGGTGAAGTTATGCCTGCACCGAAAGATAAGAAAAAGTTTCTAC
>JAETSA010000032.1 GCA_021769885.1 Bacillota bacterium
GTCCTTGTTGACTTTTAAGCAGACCTCTCCGTCTGCTTCGCTGACGGTCAGACCGTAAATATCTTCAAGGGTAAATAAGGTGTGCATAAGTCCGATGTAGCTGTCAATGTCGGGAACAGAGAGAGCCTGTGGGGAAACATCAAGCACCTGCGCCAATGCCGCCGTTAAGTCTGCTTTCGGTGTGCGTGTGCCTGTTTCGTACTGAGCCAAACGCACATCAGCGGACTTTTCGGGAAAACCGACAGCCGTACCGAGATATTTCTGCGTCATACCACGCAGAAGCCTAAAAAAATGTATTCTTTCGCCAATAGCCATAGTGTTTCACTCCTTGCCTTATGTATCTGCAAGTAGTATAGCATATAAGTTTAGGAATTGTCAAGAGAAAATGAAACAAAAAAGTTTAATATTTTCTTGAAAGCCACTTGACAAAAGCAAATATGCTTAGTATAATTAAAGGGCATTAAGCAAATGCGCTTAATAAATGCAACTGAATGACCGTCTGAATGGGATATGTCTTTGCAAGGACTTTCCGAAAAGGAAACGAGCGAAGCAACGCCGCTGAAATGGGGCAGGCACAGAAAAACGACATTCGGGTAAAACGGCAACTTGAAAATTTAATGAAAGGACTGATGATATGGAAAACAAATTCATTCGTGCCGATGATGTGGCACAGGAACTAAGCGTATCAAAGCCCTATGCCTATAAGCTCATCAGAAAGCTGAACGAGGAACTGAAAGCACAGGGATTTATTACGATTGCAGGGCGTGTAAACCGCCAGTATTTTTATGAAAGGCTCTACGGAGCAGGAAAGGAGAGTAAATAATGCCAGTATTCAAAAATGAGGACAACGGCACTTGGTATGTAATGGCGAGATATGTGAACTGGAAAGGCGAACGCAAGCAGAAATGCAAGCGGGGTTTCGCCACAAAGAAAGAAGCGCAGGAATGGGAGCGAATGTTTCAGTTACAAAACTCGTCTGACCTTGATATGAGTTTTGAAGCCTTTACGGAACTGTATATTAACGATGTGAAAAACCGTCTGAAGGAAAATACTTGGCTGACAAAGGAGCATATCATTCGCACGAAGATACTGCCCTACTTTGGCAAACTGAAAATCAGCGAGATTTCCACAAAAGAGATTATCACTTGGCAGAATGAAATGCTTGCTTACCGTGACGAGAAGAAAAAACCGTATTCACAAACCTATCTGAAAACGCTGCACAATCAGTTGTCAGCCATATTCAATCACGCTGTACGCTATTATGAATTGCGGTCAAATCCTGCGGCAAAGGTGGGAAATATGGGAAGCGAGGAACACAAGGAAATGCTGTTCTGGACGAGAGAAGAATATAAGAAATTTGCCGATGAGATGATGGATAAGCCAGTTTCCTTTTACGCCTTTGAAATGCTGTATTGGTGCGGTATCCGTGAAGGCGAATTATTAGCCTTGACCGCCTCCGATTTTGATTTTGACAAGGGAACGGTAACGATTAGTAAATCCTATCAGCGTTTACACGGAGAAGATGTGATTACTACACCGAAAACAAAAAAGAGCAACCGAATAATCAAAATGCCGCAGTTTCTCTGTGAGGAAATACAGGAATATATCGGTATGCTTTACGGTCTGAAAAAGAAAGACCGCATTTTCACGGTAACAAAAAGCTATCTTCATCACGAGATGGACAGAGGGGCGAAAGCCGCAGGCGTGAAGCGTATCCGCATTCACGACTTGAGACACAGCCATATCAGTTTACTGATTGATATGGGATTTTCGGCGGTGGCGATTGCAGACCGTGTAGGACATGAAAGTATTGAAATCACTTATCAGTACGCCCACCTGTTCCCGTCCAAACAGACGGAAATGGCAGAGCGATTAGACGATTTAGGGAAAGGAGATTTTTAATATGTCAGCGAAAAACAGGGACAACAAAAACCGTTGGAGAAATATCACGGTAGGGTTTCGGGTATCGCCCGAAGAAAGCGAGCAGATAGACAGGGCAGTACGACTTTCGGGGCTTACCAAGCAGGACTATATCACAAGACGGCTCTTATGCCAAGATGTGGTTGTGCAGGGCAATCCGAGAGTGTATAAGGCACTCCGTAATGAGCTTGCTGCCGTCCTTGCGGAATTACAGAGGATTGAAGCAGGAAACGGTATTGATGATGAATTGCTTGACACAATCGAATTGATTGCCGTTATTCTCGGCGGGCTGAAAGGAGAAGATGGGAATGGAGAATAAAAAAGAAATGACTGCCCTTGATGTATCTGCGGCAACAGATACGGAGCAGCCAATTTCAAAATGTACTGACAATAGTATATCCGAAAAAGCAGGAAAAATCAACGACCTTGAAACAATTTCTATGACAGAGCTTTACGACACCGTATATCCAAGCAAGCCGCCGCTGATTGACGGCTTGCTCTATACTGGCACTTATCTCTTTGTCGGTGCGCCGAAGCTCGGCAAAAGTTACCTGATGGCGCAGCTTGCCTATCATATCAGCACAGGCACACCGCTATGGGATTATACCGTCCGAAAAGGAACGGTGCTGTATCTTGCTCTTGAAGATGATTACCGACGCTTGCAGGAACGGCTATACCGAATGTTCGGAACAGACAGCACAGACAATCTTTTCTTCTCTGTTTCAGCCGACAGTCTCGGTAATGGATTGGACGCTCAGTTACAGCGGTTTATGCAGGAACACACCGATACAAGCCTGATTATCATTGACACGCTCCAAAAGGTCAGAGAAGTCGGCGGGGATAATTACAGCTACGCAAACGATTATGAAATCATCACACGGCTGAAACAGTTTGCCGATAAGTACGGCATTTGTATTCTGCTTGTTCATCACACGAGGAAGCAAACAGCGGATGATAAATTTAATATGATTTCGGGAACGACAGGCTTGCTCGGTGCGGCGGATGGGGCGTTTCTTCTGCAAAAAGAGAAACGCACAAGCAACGCCGCCACGCTTGAAGTATCGGGCAGAGATCAGCAAGACCAAAAGCTGTACCTCAATCGCAATACCGAAACTTTGCTGTGGGAGCTGGAACGGACAGAAACGGAGCTTTGGAAAGAACCGCCCGAACCTTTGCTTGAAAAGATAGCGCAATTGCTTTCTTCGGGCAGTAATGAATGGACGGGGACGCCTACGGAGCTTTGCTCTATTCTTCAGCTTGATATTCAGCCTAACGCTCTCACACGAAAGCTGAATATCAATGCGGGGCGTTTGCTAAATGAGTATAAGATTTTCTATGAGAACAGCCGCAGTCGAAGTGAGCGAAAAGTAAAGCTATCCCGATTGGAGCAGGCGTGACGATATGTGACGGTGTGACGATGATTTTAGGGGCGGGTGCGGTATCAAAAATACCGTCACCATCGTCACACACCGTCACAAAAGTTTAGACGGGGTTGTAAGGGTGTCCTTTTCAAAGGACAGCCCTTACCTCTCGGAGAGCGCAAAACCTGCTTGCAGGTTGCATTTTTGTTGGCGAAGCTGACAAAAGTGCTTTTGCGTTACTCTTGGCAAGAGTAACAGAACCACTAACCGAAAAGAAAGGGCGTGATAAAATGCAAAGAACAATTAGTGCAATGGTCGGAAAGGGCTCGATCAATCACAACAGCCGAAAGTTTACAGCAGAGAATGTTGCTCCAGAGCGCACCCACTTGAATATAGATTATTGCAATGAGAACATCGAAAAAGTATATCACAAACTATTTGATGAAGCTCTGAAACGATACAATGATAAGCAGACAAGGGCAGACCGAAAGATAGAAAACTATTATGACAAAATCCGTACAGGCAAACAGGAAAAGCCGTTTCACGAACTGATTTTACAGATTGGCGATAAAGATAATATGAGTGCAGAAAGCGAAAACGGACAGCTTGCAAAGCAGATTTTGGATGAGTATTACAAGGGTTTTCGAGAGAGAAATCCAAACTTATATGTGTTCTCTGTTCATCTGCATATGGATGAAGCAACACCGCATATTCACATTGACTTTGTACCGTTTACAACAGGTAGCAAGCGAGGTTTAGATACAAGAGTGTCGCTAAAACAGGCTCTTGTGGCGCAGGGATTTAAGGGCGGTACTCGTGGCGATACGGAATGGTCGCAATGGGTACTTTCTGAAAAAGAACAGCTTGCCGCCGTTATGGAACGGTACGGAATTGAGTGGGAGCAGAAAGGCACACACGATAAGCATTTGTCCGTTCTTGATTACAAAAAGCAGGAACGGGAAAAAGAAATATCGGCTCTTGACAGTCAGATTGCCGAGAAAACCGATGTGGTGAAATCTCTTTCAGACCGAGTGCAGAATTTTGATGACGGTATTGAGCGATTGCAGGCAATAAGCGATAGCTTAGATACTGCACCTGAATATAATCTACCCGAACCATCGGGGTTAATGACAGCCAAAACCTATAAAACAAAGTTCGCCGAGCCGCTTATCAAGAGGTTAAAATCGCTTATTAAAACCGTATTTGCCCGATGTTTTGAAGCGTGGGACAGTTATCACAGGCTGAACGCAACAAACGCAAGTCTGTATCGTGAAAACCAAGTGTTGAGCAGAAAAAACAGCAGTCTTAACGCTGAAAATGCTGAACTGAAGGAGCAAAACAGGGATTATAAACTACTCCGTAAGGTATTCGGCAGCAAGCAAATTGATGGACTTTTAGAGCAAGCCAAACAGTCTAAACAGCATGATAAACGCTTTAGAGATAATCAAAATGAAAGGTAGGAATACACAATGACAAAGACGATTTTTGAAGAAATGGGCGGCACTTATATACGGGTTGGAGATTATTTTCTCCCCGATTTGAAACTGCCCGAAACAGAAACACAATCTATCGGCATATGGGGACAGCGGCATAAACGCTACTTGAAAGAGCATAAACGGCTGTTTTATTCTAATTTGTTGACAAGCGGAAAACTGAACAGTTACCTTGCTGATATTGATCGACAGGCAGAGGAAATGTTTTCTCGGCTGGTAAAACAGATGGCAGAATGTGAGGGCGTGACAGAACAGCTAAAGGCAGAAAATCAGCTTGAATGGGTCGGGAAAATGAATAATATTCGTAGCAGAGCAGTAGAGATTATAGATGTAGAATTGATTTGTGTTTAGGAGGACAAAGCGGCAGATATAATGTTAAAAG
>JAETSA010000012.1 GCA_021769885.1 Bacillota bacterium
CGAACCGCAATTCGTAGGGGCGAACTGTGTTCGCCCGCGGGTCGCTGAGGTCAGCGACCCCTACAATTTGTAAATCAAATTCACTTCGTGCAGATTTCACGGAACGACACAGAGGTTGTTCCCTACACCCGTAGGGGCGCACATTGCGCTCCTGCGGAATGGGCACTGCCCATTCCCTACTATACCATACCAAAAATGACAAAAATACGGACAAAAATGACAATCTTGTGCCGAAACGAAAAAAAGATGCTATAGTGAGGACAGAAAGAAAAAGGAGGCGAAAGTGATGTTGCACAAATCAGATCGGCGTGCATATGCTTGGAGTATTGTTCTGTTTACAGTGTCGTTCGGATATTTTATTTTGTTCAGCTTTTTTACGCTTTTTTCGTACAGCGGGCTCGGCAGATTTCTGCCCTATAGCGTTTGGCGGTTTTTCGGAGATGTATTTGGTGATTTTACGCAAGACTTCTTTATCTCTGAGTCGGCTGTCTTGCCGATGCTTATAAATGTTGTCTTGGTTATTGTGCTGACTGTTGTGCTTTTGGCTCATTTTTGGAATCGGTTTCGCTTGGGTGCGATGCTCTTTACCGCCGCCGCACCGATTGTTTTGCTGATGCTGTATGGGGTAGCCATTATCCTCAGTCAGATGCGGTTTTCTTGGGGCGACTTTTGGACGCCGAATCTGCTTTACGGGTCAATCACCTTAATTTTATTGACCGCCTACACCGTCGGATTTTACATCTTAATGCATCGGGAATGGGAATACCTGCAAACGCAAGCCGCGTTAGAGCAAGCGCAGTGAAACGCATATGAGTGCAAAGAAAAAAGTGGGGGGGAGGAATCCATCTATGTTCAAATACACACTGAAATTTTTAGGCGTTACCACCCTTACCTCTGTACTGCATTTTTTTACAATCGGCACAGTTGTCGGCTTCTTTTTAACAGAGGGCAGTGTAAATCTGCCGCTGTCGCTTATTTTTATGGCACTGAATCTCGCATTTTTTATCGCGGTTTGGATTGTGACGCTCAAATCCACTAAAATATTTCAATCGGATATGCGCCTGCCGTATAGCGTGCTCGAAACGAATACCCCCGCTGTTGTATATGCCGTACTGACGCTTCTGCTGCTGTTCGGTCATTTTCTGCTCGGGCAAAGCCCTGTCGCCCTTTTCCTGCCCGCCGTAGAATACGGATTTTTAACCGTCAGCCCTCTCGGAATCAATACGGTGATGCTTTTGGCGATTGCAGGGGAATTATGGTCTTTGTATGACAACGAGCTGATATATATGGCGGTATATGCTTTCGGTAATCTTTTGCATATCCTCATTTACGCCGCCGTCATCACGGTTACCTGCCGCCGCGTGCAACGGAATGAACATATATTGTAGGTGATATTTATGAAAAAAGCAAAACGTTTTACGATTGGCGCGGTTCTCTTTTACGTATATTATGTATATATGGGTGCTGTGTATCACTTTGCGCGCTTGGCTGAAGGCGATGTGTTACATAAGGTTTTGATGATTACCGCGCCGATAGTTTGGATCGGTATGGAATTTGCCGCTTCGGTTCTGTTCATTTTAGCACCTATGCTGTTTTTTGCGGTAACCGTGATTATCGATTTACTGCCCGCATTTACAAAAGCGCAGAAAGTTGTCTTAACGGTATTGCCCATCACATCCTATGCGCTCCTTTGGGTGATGGATTTTATTTATAGTGCATATTTTAGTTTTTGGGCGTTTCACTGACGCACGGCGAAAAGCATTGAAAAACCTCTTGCAAAATCAAAATAATGTGGTATACTATCTGTAATTGAAAAAATCCAACAAACGCTGGGAAAAAGGCAGTAGGCAAAGGAATTTCCGCTTGCAAGAGAGTGTGCGTCACGGGCTGAAAGCGTGCACGAAGCTATCTTTTGCTGAACTTTCACTTTGGAGCGGTGCGGCTGAACGCGCAGTAGGCCGCAACGGTTGCCGCCGTTATCGGCACGGGCGTGACAGCGCTTTTACATTGGGTGGTTTACAAACGGCTTTTTGCGCCGTCCCTTTGGGGGCGGTGCTTTTTTATGTTATAAAAACAATATCTATATACAGAAAGGAAGAGCGGATTTGAAACAGAAATTAGAAGAAATCCGTGCACGTGCAAGAGAAGAGCTCGGAACTGTCAGCGAGCTTTCGGAACTGGAGAATTTCCGTGTGCGGGTGCTCGGCAAAAAAGGCGAATTGACAGGCATTCTCAAAAGTATGGGCGGTCTTTCGGCAGAGGAGCGTCCGAAAATGGGACAGCTTGCAAACGAAGTCCGTCAAAACATTGAAAAAATGCTTGCCGAAAAAATCGAGGAGTTAAAAGCGCGCGAGGTACAGCGCGAAATTGAGTCGATGCCGCTGTTTGATATCTCCGTGCCGATGGATACGGCACAGGGCTCGTATCACCCCATTACATTGGTACAGCGTCAGTGCGAGGCGGTTTTCAAATCGATGGGCTTCGCAGTGGAGGAATACAGCGAAATCGTGACGGATTATGAGTGCTTCGAGGCGCTGAACATTCCGAAGGATCACCCCGCCCGCGATATGCAGGATACCTATTATCTCGAGAACGGGCAGCTGTTGAAGTCGCATACCTCTGCTGCGCAGAATGCGATTTATAAAAAATACAGAGATGCGCTCATAAACGAAGGCAAGCCGATTAAGGCAATCTTCCCCGGCCGTTGCTTTAGAAACGAGGCGACCGACGCCTGCCATGAAAATACCTTCTTCCAAATGGAAGGCGTGATGGTGGACAAAAACATCTCGATTTCCAACCTGATTTACTTTATGAAAACGATGCTGTCCGAGGTGTTCCAAAAGGACATTCAGGTGCGCCTGCGCCCCGGCTTCTTCCCGTTCGTCGAACCGGGCTTCGAGCTGGACATCAGCTGTCTGATTTGCGGCGGCGAGGGGTGCGCGTCCTGCAAGCACAGCGGCTGGCTGGAGCTTTGCCCCTGCGGTATGATTCATCCCGAAGTCTTAAAAGCGGGCGGCATTGACCCCGAGGAATACACGGGCTTTGCGTTCGGCTTGGGACTTACCAGACTTGCGATGATGAAATACGGCGTAAAAGATATTCGTGACTTAAACAGCGGCAGCTTGAAAGCGCTTTCGCAGTTCACGGAAGACGAATAAGAAAGGCGGGCGAAAATAATGTTTTTATCTATGAATTGGATTTCGGATTATGTGGATCTTTCGGGATTGGACAAATTAGATTTGATTCACCGTTTTTCTCTTTCCACCGCCGAGGTCGAAAATGAAATCTTTATGAAAGGGCAGGATTTGTCGGGTGTTGTGGTTGCCGAAATCAAATCGGTCGAAGCGCATCCCGAATCGGAAAAACTGCACCTTTTGAAAGTGGATATCGGCGAAGCAGAACCGGTAGATGTGGTCTGCGGTGCGCCGAATGTGCGTGTCGGGATGAAGACCGCGTTTGCAAAGGTCGGTGCGCAAATTGGCGAGATAACCATTGCACCGCGCAAATTGGCGGGGTACACCTCCAACGGGATGTGCTGTTCGGAAAAGGAAATCGGCATCAGTGACGACAATTCGGGTATTATGGATATCACCGACGATTTGCCGAACGGTACGGATTTAAAGGATGCTTATGCGATTGACGACATCGTGTTTGAGGTCGATAACAAATCGCTGACCAACCGCCCCGACCTTTGGGGACATTACGGCATTGCGCGTGAATTTGCGGCACTTGCAAACAGACCGTTAAAGCCGCTCGATACCGTGGACTTACACGCCTATGATAATCTGCCGAAGGTGGATATGAAAATCGAAGACCCGCTGTGCCTTCGCTATTCCTGCTTGCAGGTGGAGAACATTCACACGGCGGTAAGCCCCGTGAATATGCGCATTCGCCTTTACTACTGCGGTATGCGTGCCATCAATTTCCTCGCGGATTTGACGAACTATTTGATGCTCGAAATGGGACAGCCGATGCACGCATTCGATTCGCGTAAAGTGGAGAAAATCCGCGTAAAGCGTTTCCCTGAACCGTTTACGTTCCAAACCTTGGACGGCGTAGAACGCAATATTGACGAAAACACCTTAATGATTTGCAACGACAACACCCCTGTGGCGATTGCAGGGATTATGGGCGGTTTGGACTCGGAAATCGTGGAGGATACCACCACGCTGACACTTGAATCCGCCACCTTTGATGCGGCAAGTGTGCGCAAATCCACCGTGCGTCTGGCACACAGAACCGACGCTTCCCAGCGCTATGAAAAGTGTCTTGACCCCGAAATGACCGTGCCTGCGATTGCACGTTTTGTCAAGCTCCTGACCGATACGGACAAAGGCGCGCGCGTCGTTTCCGCGCTGACGGACGAATACGCCCGCCGTTATGAGGCGGTCACCCTGAAATTCGACCGTGCCTTCATTGACCGTTATACAGGTATTTCGATTGATACGGAAACGATTGTGAAAACGCTCCTTTCCTTGGGCTTCGGTGTGACCGAGCAGAACGGCGAGTTCACCGTGGACGTGCCGAGCTGGCGTGCCACCAAGGATGTTACCATCAAGGCGGACATTGTGGAGGAAATCACCCGCATTTACGGCTATGACAATTTTGCAGTCCACACCGCGACTGCGCCGCTGTATCCCGTCCGCACCGCGCAGGAGAAAACCGTAGAAAATAAAATGAAGGATATTCTCGTAAAGCGGTTCGCACTCCACGAGGTACACTCCTATATTTGGGCGTACTACGATGAGTACAAGGCACTCGGCATTCCCGTAGAGGAGAACATTAAGCTGATTAACGCGACCAACCCCAACATCGAAACCATCCGTAAAACAATCGTGCCCACACAGCTTTGCCAAGTGCGTTCCAACGCAAATTATGCGGCGGATTTCGGCATTTTTGAAATCGGCAGAACCGTGGACGGCGTGGATGAAAACAATCTTTGCCGCGAGTACAAAAAGCTTGCCATCACGCTGTTCAGCAAAACGAAATCCACCGAAAGCCTGTATTTCGAATTGGCTTCAATGCTCTCGAATCTTGCGGGCGACATCAAGCACAAAACACTTCGCTTTGAGGCGATTGAACCGACGCACGTATATGAGCATCCGCGCAATCTGAATGCAGTGCTGTGTGACGGTACGGCTTTGGGCGTGATCGGTACAGTGCATCCGACGGTTTTGAAGAAAATTGACAAAAAAGCGTCGGTCGTATTTGCAGAAATTGACGTGCGCGCATTCTCGGAACTCGAAAGCAACGGGATTCACTACAGCGAGCCGTCACGCTTCCCCGAAATGGAAGTGGACCTCTCGTTTGTGTCGGATACCTACGCCCCCATCGGCAAAGCTATCGCGGCGGCGAACTGCGATTGGATTCGCAAAACGGCAGTGGTCGATACCTACCGCGACGCGGCGGGCAAATCCATTACCACCCGCCTGACGTTTGCAAATCCCGAACGCACCCTGACCCGCGAAGAAGTGATGCAGGTCGTCGATTCGATTATCGCAGACCTCGCAAAAGACGGCGTCGCACTGAAGCAGTAAGCAGAGCCGAAAAAAACATCCATATGCAAAAGAATATCCCGCACCTGTCAAAAGGTGCGGGATATTTTTATATCGCGGCAGTAGGGGCGGACGCACAAGGTCGGATTTTGCATAAACCCAACGACGAACCGCAACCCGTAGGGGCGGATGTTCTCGCCTGCCGGCTCGGTCGGTGCTTCTAAGCTTCGCTTAGAGGTGTCCACCGGACACCCGCACCTTCATCCGCCCGTGCACGGTTGGATTTCGCACAAACCAAACGGTGATGCACATCCTGTAGGGGCGCTTCACGAAGCGCCCGCAAAAAATCCTGCGGAACGCGTCTTCGGTCGTTCCCTACACCCGTAGGAGCGAACTGCGTTCGCCCGCGGAATGGGCATTGCCCATTCCCTACGCGCATCGAATTTATGTTGTGCAAAATCTTGCGGAACAACACAGAGATTGTTCCCTACGCATATATCAAATCACACTGTTCTGATTGAGATTCTTCGCCTATGGCTCAGAATGACCGCAGTTACGCCGCATCCTTGCTTTTCCTTGTATTATACAAAAACATCGCCACTGCCATCGAAACAATCAGAACGTAACCGAGGATGCTCCACACATCGGGGGTTTGTCCGAATACAAAAAAGCCGAGCATCGACGAAAAAATAATTTGCGAATAATCGTAGACCGAAATCTCCCGCGCGGGGGCATAGATATAGGCGGCGGTAATGGTGAACTGTCCGCCTGTTGCCGACAGCCCTGCCAGCAGTAAAAAAATCAGCTGTGAAGCGGACATCGGGTGATAGTTAAAAATTAAGTAAGGAAGAGTGACAAGACACGAGAACGCGGAAAAGAAAAAGACAATAAACGGCCCTTTTACGCCCAACTGACCGAGTTTTCGCACCATTGTATAGGCTACACCCGCGCCCAAGCCACCGAGCAGCCCGACAAGCGCGGGGAGTAAGGACGTGTTTTGAAATGACGGCTTAATCACAAACAGACTGCCGATGAATGCGCCGAGCACGATTGCCATTCGCGCGGGGGTAATCTTCTCTTTCAGCACGAAGTAACTGCACAAAATGGCGAAAAACGGCGACATTTTATTGAGAATCGACGCATCTGCAAGCACAAGACGGTCTACCGCGTAGAAGTTGCAAAGAATGCCGAGCGTACCGAAAAAAGCACGCAGCAGCAAGTATACCCACGCGTCGCGGGTAAGGCGCGGGCGTGTGTGCGCACGCAATAAAATCACGGCGGCAAACACTGCCGCCACAATATTTCGGAAAAAGCTTTTTTGCACCGAGGGCACATCGCCCGCGAGCCGCACAAACATACTCATCAGCGCAAAACAAAACGCCGATAAAACAATTAAGAGGATTCCTTTGTATTTTTTCATTCGATTCACCGAAGAAATCCTATCACAAAACCGCAAAAGTTACAAGAGAAACATACAAAAAAACAGCTATGCCGTTACACGCGCAGGCAGTAAAAACACGATGGGCTTTTGCGGCTCTGCCGATAGATGATTTTTGTCTATTGCCGTTTTGACGGCACACGCAGTGCTTTGCCGATAATACGGCAGCACATAGAACAGCGGCAAAATCAGTACACAGGTCACTTGCCAAAGTGCAAAATGCAGTTTGAACCGTGCAAAGCTGCAGGCGGACGCTTTCGCAAGCGTGCGGCTCAGACGAAGCACTTCGACGGTGCTAAGTGTGGGGTCTTCTGCAAGCAATCCGTCGCAAAATGCATATCGCTGTACAGCGGCAAAGCCGTAAAACAGACAAATCGGCAATATACAAACCAATGCACCCAATGTAATATACAGCAGGCGAATCGGCACATCTGCGGTGCGCAGAGCGTAGTAAAGACCGACGCTTCCCAACAAAAACGGGGCAAGATACAAAAGAAAGCACCCCGTGCGTAAAAGCTGCCGCAGCCAAAACAAAAAGCCGATTTTAAAAATATGCCGCATTTGCGGCGGCTTGAAAAATGCGGCGGCAGAGGTGACTGCGCGGGTGTTTTCGTAAAACCACCGCTTTTCCGAAAAATCTGTCAGCGCATACAAAAGCATAGAAAGTACCCCTGCGAGGGAAAATAAAATGTAAAAACCGATTTTGAAATAGATGTTTTCCCAAAAATGTGTCAGGGTCGGCAAAATTTTTAAGCTGTATAGACTGACGCCCAGTGCAAACAGAAAGAACAGCTTCGAAAGTATCGCGAAAAAGCCAACGAAAACGGCGGATTTGCGCGAATGCAGCAGAATTTTTTGCGCTTCGATTTTTGCTTCCAGAAGGGACATAAAAACAGACCTTTCCTAAATTTTAGTATTATTATTCCCAAAAATCCCCTAAAAATTGAATAATTTACACTGATTTTTGAAAAAAATACATTGACACAACACACAAACTATGCATATAATACCCATAGGATGCCCTCGGTGCAGAGGACATTCGAATCAAAACAGAAAGGATATGCCCTTTTGAAATTTTCGGGCGGAATCGAAAATAGCGCCGGGTCTGCCTTTGCACCGGTGCCGCAGGCGGCACATAGACGGCAGATGACGAGGAAGAAGTTATCGAAAGTTTCGGCGGATGCTTCTTGCCCCATAAGTGCGGGGGTCACAGGCTTTTTGCAAAAAGCAGGCAGTGATGTGTGTGTACAGCGCAAAAAGCAAGGCACAAATTTATTTTGTAAAGGAAACAAGTAAATATGTGTGGAATTGTTGGATACATTGGGGAGAACGGTGCTTCTCCGATGTTATTGGACGGTTTAAAAAAGCTGGAGTACAGAGGGTACGATTCGGCAGGTATCGCCGTGTACCAAAACGGCGGTGTGCAGGTGGTCAAGACCAAAGGCAGAATTGCCGATTTGGAGCAAAAGCTTTCGAAGCAGTCACCGCTCGTCGGCACAGTCGGCATTGGGCATACGCGTTGGGCGACACACGGCGCGCCGACGGATGCAAATGCACATCCGCACAAAGGCGGCGATGGGCGCATTACGCTTGTACACAACGGCATTATTGAGAATTATATCGAATTAAAATCGATGTTGGAAACGGCGGGCTATCGCTTTTTGTCTGAAACGGACACAGAGGTGCTCGCGCATTTGTTTGATTATTATTACAAAGACGACCTTTTGGAAGCGATGCAAAAGGTGATGCGCACGGTGCGTGGTTCTTACGCGACGGCGGTGCTGAGTACGGACGCGCCCGACTGCATTATTGCTGCAAAAAAAGACAGTCCGTTGATTGTCGGCAAGGGAGACGGCGAAAACTTCCTCGCGTCCGATATCCCGGCGGTGCTTAAATACACGCGGGAATGCTATCTTTTGGAGGACGGCGAGATTGTTCTTTTAAAGAAAGACGGAATTTCGTTCTTTGACAGGGACGGCGCGCCGCTCAAAAAGGAAATCTATCGTGTTACGTGGGATGCCGAGGCGGCGGAAAAAGGCGGCTATGCGCATTTTATGAAAAAAGAAATTGCCGAGCAGCCGAAAGCCGTGCGTGATACGCTTTCCCCGCGTTTGCAGGACGGAAAAATTACGATTCCCGAACTGCATTTGACCGAGGAAGACATTCGCGCCATCGGTAAAATTCATATTGTCGCGTGCGGCAGTGCGTGGCACGTGGGTATGGCGGCGAAATATATTTTTGAAGCGGCGGCAGGCATTTCCTGCGAAACCGATTTGGCAAGCGAGTTCCGTTACCGCGATCCGATTATCCGCAAAGGCGATATCTGCATTGTCATCAGTCAGTCCGGCGAAACGGCGGATACCTTGGCGGCATTGCGCGAAGCGAAGCGCAAGGGTGCACATACGGTGTCGGTGGTCAATGTGGTTGCGAGCACGATTGCCAGAGAGAGCGACGACGTAATTTACACGCTGGCAGGACCTGAAATTGCTGTGGCGACAACGAAAGCATTCTCGGCACAGTTGGCGGTCGTTTATCTTTTGGCACTGCATTTCGCGAAAGCGGTCGGCAGACTTTCGCCTGAGTCGGAAGTCGAAAAGTGTGCACAGCTTTCCGCACTGCCCGAAAAAATCGAGTCCCTTTTGGCTCTCGAAGAGGATATGGCGGCACTTGCCAAGCAGTTTGCGGCGGCAAAGAACGTGTTTTTCATCGGCAGAGGATTGGACTATGCCATCTCGTTGGAAGGCTCACTCAAGTTGAAGGAGATATCCTACATCCATTCCGAAGCGTATGCGGCAGGGGAGCTGAAGCACGGTACAATCTCCCTGATTGAGCCTGGTACGCCGGTTGTGGCGGTGGCAACGGATGAGGATTTGTTTGAGAAAACGCTCGGAAACATCAAAGAGGTTCGCGCACGCGGTGCAAATGTGATTGCACTTGTGTCCGGCGAGCACCAAGAAGTGCGGGAGTTCGCGGATTATGTTATCTACGTACCGAAAGCGGACAAAATGCTGACACCGTCTTTGAATGTGATTCCGCTGCAAATTTTCGCCTATTATATGGCACTGGAGCGCGGCTGTGATGTGGATAAACCCCGCAACCTCGCAAAATCCGTGACGGTGGAGTGATATTTGGTAAACACACCTGTCTTTCTGTGCTTTGTGCAGAGGGGCGGGTTTCCACGCCCGCCCAAGCACAGTCGGATTTTCTGAAAACCCAACGGCGAAACACAAACCCGTAGGGGGCGACGACTCGGCGCCCCGTGCACGGTTGGATTTTGCACAAACCCAATGGAGGTGCACAATCCGTAGGGGCGGATGCCCTCATCCGCCCGAGCACGGTCGGATTTTGCGCAAACCTACGGACGGACGAGGACGTCCGTCCCTACGCGGGAATCCATTTTACTCTGCGGTAACTTTGCGGAACAACACAGAGGTTGTTCCCTACGTTTGTAGGGGCGATTCACGAATCGCCCGAGCGCGGTTGGCTTTTGCGCAAACGCAACGGTGAATTGCAATCCCGTAGGGGCGGGTTTCCACGCCCGCCCGAGCAAGGTAGGTTTTTTGCGCAACCCAACGGAGGTGCACAACCCTGTAGGGGCGAACTGCGTTCGCCCGCGGACGGACGAGGACGTCCGTCCCTACGCGGGAGTCCATTTTACGCTGCGGTAACTTTACGGAACGACACAGAGGTCGTTCCCTACAATCCGTAGGGGCGAACTGTGTTCGCCCGCGGCGGGGCGCCGAGGTCGTCGCCCCCTACAATTTGTGAATCAAATTTATTTTGTGCAGAAATACGGAACGACACAGAAAACTCCCTCAGGGAGGGAGCGGAAAGCGGTTTGTAGATTGTAGCGTTCCCTACGCGCGCATCCAATCCACATTGCACCATAGGAAAACGCGGACAGCGTGCCCGGGCTGTCCCTACGAATTGTGCTGAAACCTTCGGAACGCGTCATAGGTGCGCGACAATAGATTTCAAAAAACCCGCCGCAGAGAATTTTAAATTCTCTGCGGCGGGTGCGCATTCTGTAGGTTTTTATTTCTTGATTTGCAGGGTTGCAATATCGGTTAAGGACATTTTGTCGCTCGGTACGATGAACGTACTTTGCATAATTGCCTTTGCCGCGTCAAGTGAGGTCAGACACGACGTACCGCTTTCTACGGCGATTCTGCGCAGCTTAAAGCCGTCGCGGTCGGGGATTCTGCCGTGCGTCGGGGTGTTGATAATCAGCGAAACATCGCCTGCATTCATCATATCCAAAATGTTCGGACTTTCTCCCGAAAGCTTGTTGACGGGCTTTGCGTCAATCCCTGCCGCCTGGAGTGCCTTGCGCGTGCCGGGCGTCGCATAGAATTTAAACGCGGAGTCCTTAAATTCTTGGAGCATTTCGCAGATTTCCGCTTTATCCTTATCGCGGACGGTGACAATGATTTTACCGTCCTTCGGGAGACTTACGCCGCCGCCGTCAAACGCTTTTAAGAGTGCTTCGTTATAATCCTGCGAAATGCCGAGCACTTCGCCCGTGGACTTCATTTCAGGACCTAACGAGGTATCCGCACCGATAATCTTTTCGAACGAGAATACGGGTAGTTTAATTGCATAATAACCGCTGTTTTTGTAAAGCCCTGTGCCGTAGCCCATATCCTGAATCTTTTCGCCGAGCATCGCGCGTGTGGCAAGTGCGATTGCGGGAATGCCTGTTACCTTACTGATGTAGGGCACGGTACGCGAAGAACGGGGATTCACCTCGATGATATACACTTCCTCGTGCAGAACGATAAACTGAATGTTCATCATACCGATGACGTGCAACGCCGACGCCAAACGTTTGGTGTAGTCCACAATCGTTTTCTGTACCTTCCCCGACAGCGTCACCGCAGGATACACGGAAATCGAGTCGCCCGAGTGAATGCCCGCACGGTCAACGTGCTCCATAATGCCGGGAATCAGAATATCTCTGCCGTCGCAAATCGCATCGACTTCGACCTCCTGCCCCATCAAATATTTATCGACCAATACAGGATGCTCTGAAAGGTCGGGGATGGTGCGGGTGATGATGTCCATAAACTCGAGAATATCGTCATCGTTCGCGGCAATCTGCATACCCTGACCGCCCAAAACGTAGCTCGGACGCACCAAAACGGGGTAACCGAGGCTGTGTGCCGCCGCAAGCGCTTCATTCGCGGTAAATACCGTCTGTCCTTTCGGACGCGCAATGTCGCAGTATTCGAGAATCTCGTCAAAGCGTTCTCTGTCCTCTGCCGCGTCCACGTGGTCGGCGTCCGTGCCGAGAATGGTTACGCCTAAATCGTTGAGCGTTTTGGTAAGCTTTATGGCAGTCTGCCCGCCGAACTGCACGATTGCGCCGTCGGGCTGCTCCATTTCGACGATGTTGGTGACATATTCGGGCGTCAGCGGCTCGAAATACAGCTTGTCGGAAATATCAAAGTCCGTAGAAACCGTTTCGGGGTTGTTGTTGACGATGATTGCCTCACAGCCCGCTTTTTTGAGTGCCCAAACCGAGTGTACCGAGCAGTAGTCGAACTCGATACCCTGCCCGATGCGGATAGGTCCTGAACCGAGCACCATAATTTTCTTTTTCTTCTTTGTGGTATCGACTTCGTTTTCCACGCAGTAGTCGGAGTAATAATAGGGTGTCTGCGCCGCAAACTCCGCCGCGCAGGTATCGACGATGGAAAAACTCGGCTGAATCTTCCACATTTTGCGCAGATTCTTAATTGCCGCCTCGGTCACGCCGACGTTTTTCGCAATCACATCGTCGGTAAAGCCGAGCCGCTTGGCTTCCAACAGCGTGTCGCGGTCGCAGCAGCCTGTCGCAAGCAGTTTCTCCATATCTACAATGACTTTGATTTTCTGTAAGAACCAAATGTCGATTTTGGTGATTTCGTGAATTTCCTCCAGTGGCATTTCGTTGTAAATCGCCGCGGCAACCACGTAAATACGTGTGTTGTCAATGTTTTTGAGCAGTTCTGCCAATTCGCCGTTCGATTTGGCAATCAAATCGTCATACAAAAGGCTCTTGCGGTTTTCCTCGAGCGAATGCATCGCCTTTTGCAATGCCGCTTCAAACGAACGCGCAACCGCCATTACTTCGCCCGTCGCCTTCATCTGCGTGCCGAGGGTGCGTTTTGCGGTGACGAATTTGTCAAACGGCCATTTCGGGAATTTGACCACGCAGTAGTCGAGAGCCGGCTCAAACGAGGCAAAGGTTTTGCCTGTAACGGCGTTCGGGATTTCGTCAAGACCCAATCCCAATGCGATTTTTGCCGCCACACGTGCAATCGGGTAGCCTGTTGCTTTGGAAGCGAGTGCCGAAGAACGCGAAACACGGGGGTTTACTTCGATAACTGCGTACTGGAACGAATCGGGATGCAGTGCAAACTGTACGTTACAGCCACCCTCAATCCCCAATTCCGTAATGATGTTGAGCGCGGAAGAACGGAGCATCTGATAATCCTTATCCATCAGCGTTTGGCTGGGTGCGACAACGATAGAGTCGCCTGTATGTACGCCGACGGGGTCGAGGTTTTCCATATTACATACCGTGATGCAGTTGCCTTTGGAGTCGCGCATTACTTCGTATTCGATTTCTTTCCAGCCCGCAATGCACTTTTCAATCAAAACCTCGGTAACGCGGGAAAGGCGCAGACCGTTGGCGCAGATTTCGCGCAGCTCCTGCTCGTCGTCGGCAATACCGCCGCCCGTGCCGCCCAAGGTGTACGCGGGGCGTACAATTACGGGGTAGCCGATGCGGTTTGAGAAGTCCACGGCGGATTCGACATCATGCACAACGAGCGATTCAATGCACGGCTCGCCGATTTTTTCCATGGTGTCCTTAAATTCCTGTCTGTCCTCCGCTTTTTTTATCGCACTTGCGTTAATACCGATGAGGCGCACGCCGTTGGCTTTCAAAACGCCGAGCTCGTCAAGCTCCATCGCGAGGTTCAAACCTGTCTGCCCGCCGAGGGTCGGGAGAATGGAGTCGGGCTTTTCTTTTTCAATAATTTTGGTTAAGGTCGGAATGGTCAGCGGCTCAATATAGACCTTGTCGGCAATGTCGCCGTCGGTCATAATCGTTGCGGGGTTGGAGTTGACAAGCACGACCTCAATGCCTTCCTCTTTCAAGGAACGGCACGCCTGTGTGCCTGCATAGTCAAATTCGGCCGCCTGCCCGATGATAATCGGACCTGAACCGATAACCATGACTTTTTTGATGCTCTTATCAATCATCGTATCTGCCCTCCGCTGCCATTTTCAAGAATCTGTCAAATAAGAAGGATGTATCCCGCGGGCCGGAATTTGCCTCGGGGTGGAACTGCACCGTGAAAATCGGCTTGCCGTGATAGACAATGCCCTCTACAGTCCTGTCGTTGACGTTGATGCAGTTAATTTCCGCATTGCTCGGCAGTCCTTTGCCGTTGACCATATAGCCGTGATTCTGCGAGGAGAGGTAGGTTCTGTCCTCATGCAGGAATTTCACGGGGTGGTTCGCGCCGCGGTGACCGTATTTCATACGCTCGGTTTCACCACCGTTTGCGAGTGCCATCAGTTGATGCCCCAAGCAGATTGCGAATGTCGGGATGCCGTAGTCATACAGCTTTTTAATTTCTTTGATGATGCCCACACAGTCCGCAGGGTCGCCGGGGCCGTTTGACAGCATAATGCCGTCAGGTGCGGACTTTATTACTTCTTCAGCCGAAGTCCACGCAGGGTACTGCGTGACCACACAGCCGCGCTGTACCAAGCTGTTCGCGATGTTGCGCTTTGTGCCGAAGTCTAAAAGCGCAATTTTTGCGCCACTGTTCTCCGCGCCCAAAACGGTTTTTTCTTTTAAGGTGACACTTTCCACAAGCTTGTCCTGCCGGAAGTTTTGAATCACTTCCATCAAGCGCGCTTTATCGGAGATATCCGCTGTAACCACACCGCGCATTGTGCCGCTTTCGCGGAGTTTTTTGACCACCGCGCGCGTGTCGATGCCCGAAAGGCAGGGGATGTGGTATTCTTTGAGTAAGCTGTCAATCGTTTGGGTGTTGCGGAAGTTTGACGGCGTATTGCACAGTTCGTGCACAATAAATGCACAGGGCTGTAATTTATCGCTTTCAAAATCCTCCGTACTTACACCGTAATTGCCGATCATCGGGTAGGTCATTACAATGCCCTGTCCCGCATAAGAAGGATCGGTGAGAATCTCCACATACCCTGTCATAGAGGTGTTGAACACAACCTCACAGGGCGTTTCGGAAAATTCTCCGTGCGCGGTTCCTTCATAAACCGAACCGTCCTCTAACATTAAATACGCTTTCAAATCGTTGCACCGACCTTTCAAACACACACTGTTTTTCAACTAAAAATTGTACCATATTCTAAGGCTTATTTCAACCAAAACGAAATTGAAATATTTATAAAAATTTAGGCGATAACGCACAAAAAGCAGCTTGTATGCGCCGTTCGGCTAAAGGAAAAGCGGCGGAGCTTTCCGTCGCTTTTAAACAGGATTAAAAGGGCAAATACCCCATTGAGGAATTGGTGACCAAAACGGCAACATACCCAATGTAAATACAAATCATCAAAGCGCCCTGCCAGCGGCTGAGCTTTTTGAAAATCAAAGTCGGAATGATGGCAATGCAAATAATCAGCAGGCAAACCGGCATATCTAAGAACGCCGACTGCTTGCCGACCGGCAATGTGCCGCCCGACAGGAATGCGCAAATCGGTAAAATCATTGTTAAATCGATGATATTTGCACCGATGATGTTGCCGATAGAAAGATCCGACTGTTTTTTCGCGATGGCGGTGAGCGTAGTGACAAGCTCCGGAAGCGAAGTGCCGATTGCAATAATCGTGACACCGATAATCGCTTCGGAAACGCCCAAGCCTTTTGCAATGATTGTACCGTCATCGACCAACAGGTCTGCGCCGATGACAATGCCTGCCGCACCGAGCAGGAATTTCACAATATTGATTACAACATCCTTGCCTGTAACCTTCGGACCGCGATCCTCTTCCGTCACACCGAGCGAGCGTTTGCCCGAAATGATGTTTTCCGCCATAAATACAGCGAAAATCACAATCATAATGATGCTCTGCCAAAGGTTCAGCTCCAAGGAATAGGAGAATGCAAACAGTGCCGCAACCGCGAGAATCATCAAAGACCCTTTAAATGCAATCTCTTTGCGCTTGACGACGGCGGGAATGCACAAAACGGAAATGCTCATAATGAGACCGACATTTGCCGTGACAGAGCCGACGGCGTTGCCGATTGCCATATCGTTCTGCCCCTTTGTGGCGGCAATCGCGGAAACAAGCAGTTCGGGAAGCGTGGTTGCAAAGCTGACGACCGTTGCACCGATGATGAATTTCGGAATCCCCGTGGCTTCGGCAATCCAGGTCGCGGCGTCCACGAAAATGTCGCCGCCCTTGACGATGAACACCAAGCCAATCAAAAACATAATGACAACATAAATCATATTGTCGGAAGCCAGCCCTAAGAGCCCGGCAAGCGAAGCGGAAATTTCCATCTTTTCTGTCACATCCTTATATGCGGATTCAAGCACATTGCCAATGCGCAAAATTTTTTTCATTTTACCATATATATATAAGGAAAGTCAACGGATATTCCACATTTTTTACAGACATTTTTTTGAAAAGAATTGTCATTCTGAGCCGTAGGCGAAGAATCTCAATCAGCGCAACGTGAATTTGATGATTCGTAGGGAACGACCTCTGTGTCGTTCCGAAAAAAATTCATCCGACTTTAACGGTCACTTAAAACCGATCACTGCTCCGACAAAATGCGGATAATCGAATCCAACTGCGCGCGCGGCACGCCGAACTCGGCTAAGCAATTATACGCTTTTTCCTGTAAGGCGTCTCCCTCTGCGGCGGCAACGGCTTGGTAATAGGCGCTGTCTTTTACGCCGCTCGGATGGCGCTGCCCGTTGATTTTGCCGAAATTGGAGAACAGATAATCCTTATACAAATCCTCTTCGGGCACGCCGAGCAGGGCACCTACAAGATACGCAATAACTCCGGTGCGGTCTGTGCCGATGTTGCAGTGGAAGATGACAGGATAATTCTCTTCATCCGCCAAAATGGAGAACACACGCAGTAAAGACTCGCGGTTGCCGTTGAAGGTGTCGCCTTCCCATTCCATCGGAATGCTGTAATAGGTGACTGTATCCCCGAGCGGGCTTGCGGTGATGCCGCCCGTTTCGCCGTCCGCCTTGCGGATGTCGATTTCCGTCTTGACGCCGAGAAACTCCAGCATCGTTCTCTTGCCTGCCTCGGTAATCTCAATGTTGACTTCCTCTGCACTGCTTTCGTTGAGTCTGCCGCAGCGGAACAGCATACCCTGCCGTGTTCTCGTGCCGCTTTCGGTCATCCAGCCGCCGAGGTCGCGGACATTGGTGATGCCGTCCACATACAGATTGCGCGGTGCGGCGTCCGCAGTGGCAAATTCCGCTACAGGACTTGTCACACCGTCGGCGGTGACCGTCCAATAATAGGCGGTGGCGATTTTCAGATTGTATACCAATATGTTCTGCTCACTTGTGGTGCAGGACATCACATTCTGCATATCGGGCGATTCACTGATGCATAAGGTGTACTGTGTTACGCCGTCCTGCGCGTTTTGATATGTCCACTTAAACTCGACTGCCTCAGGGTGGCTTTTTTCCTTCTTGCCGCTTGCGTAGTGCGCGAGATTTTTATAATTGCCGTTTAAGAATCTCGCTTGCGCTTTGGTATGCAGGTCTACGGTTTCACCCACGGGAGATACGACTGTAAATCCCGAAACGGTATCTACGATGCCGACGGAGGCAGAAGCTTTGCCGGAATCGGGCGAAGTGCTGCAGCCGGAAAATACCGAAAGCACCAACAAAAGGGAGAGAAAAACTGCGAGTGACTTTTTCAAAATCGGTTGCATAGATACGCTCCTTTTTGGTAAATAATATAAAATTATATCATACAATTCGACAGTATACAAGATTTTGCTTTTCTATAATAGTATATTATTGCATTGTTGACACAGGACACGAATTTTGATACTATAGATGCGCAGGGTGACACCTGTCACGGTAGGCGGTTTAGTTTTGCCCCTGAAAGGGGGCGTTGTCTATGGAGCAGTACGCGTTTATTATACTTGTTTTAATTTTCGCAACAGGTTACATATTGACAATAAAAAAGAAATAGCCGCCCTCGCCTAAAAGTGCAGCTATTTCTTTCAGCTAATCTTTGGGGTAAACCGTCTACTAGTGTCACCCTGTGTTTATAGTATAATCCGAACGAGTAAAAATGTCAACCCGCATTCGCACATACGGGTGACAAATATGAAAATACAGTTAAAAAACACTTGACTTGTCTGGGTTTATATGTTATAGTATCTGTACCTCTGAAAGAGGGTTCTTTTTTTGTGCCCTGTTTTCTGAGGCAGGCTATGAAAAAGCGGTCTTTTCACCGCTTAGTAACGGAGGTGCCGAAATGAGAGTCAAAATCACACTCGCTTGCACGGAATGCAAGCAGCGCAACTACAACACGAAGAAAAACAAGAAAAACACGCCCGACCGGCTGGAGATGAACAAGTACTGCAGATTCTGCAAGAAACACACACTCCACAGAGAAACAAAATAAGACGGAGGATTATTATGGCTGACGAAATCAAAAAAGAAGCTGCCGAAACCTCGAAGTCGAAGCCTGAAATGGCAAAGAAAGACGCCGCAAAGAAAAACAGCGGCAAAAAATCGGGCGAAAAAAAGCCGAACATTTTTGTGCGTATGGGCAAAGCCATTGCCAAGTTCTTTAAGGACGAAAAAGGCGAGTGCAAAAAAATCGTTTGGCCGGACAGAAAAACCGTCCTGAAGAGCTCGCTGGTCGTTATCGTTACGGTCGCGATTCTCGGCGTGGTCATTTGGCTTGTGGATACCGGTCTTTCCGAAGGCGTGAAGGCTCTTATCAATCTTGCCGAAAAGGTCGGCGAGGACGAGCCGACAACGGCCACCGCCGGTGCAATCATTTCCGGCTTGTTCGGAATGTAACGGAGGTTTTTCGGTATGGCAGATGCTGCAAAATGGTATGTTGTGCATACCTATTCCGGTTATGAAAACAAGGTCGCGGCAAACATCGTGACTGTTGTGGAAAACCGTAAAATGCAAGACCAGATTCTGGAGGTTAAGGTTCCCACCGAAATTGTCACCGAAATCCGTGAGGACGGGACTAAAAAAGAGGTGGAGCGCAAAATCTTCCCGGGTTATGTGCTTGTAAAGTT
Organism: Bacillota bacterium; assembly: GCA_021769885.1. Taxonomy (GTDB): domain Bacteria; phylum Bacillota; class Clostridia; order Oscillospirales; family Acutalibacteraceae; genus Fimenecus. The sequence continues at coordinate 19,217 of JAETSA010000012.1, forward strand.
CGCCGTCTTTGAAAATGAGGACAGTGACGAGCTGAAAATGACCGACGATGCATGGTATGTTGTGCGAAATACGCGCGGCGTAACCGGCTTTGTAGGCCCTGAAAGCAAACCCGTTCCCTTAACGGAGGAGGAGATTCTCAAATTGGGCGTTGAAAAACGCGTGGTTGAGGTCAACTACGAAAAGGGCGATATGGTTACAATCATCGATGGTGCGTTTGACGGCGTCATCGGTGTGGTGGACGATATCGATATCGAGGGCAATTCCGTGCGTGTCATCATTTCGATGTTCGGCAAGGAAACCCCTGTTGATTTGGAACTTGACCAGGTCGAAACGGTCAAAGAGTAATTTATTTTCGGTAATCAGCGGAAATTCCGCTTTTTATGGCGTATCTCAAGATACGCCGTGGGAGGAGCAGGCGAAGTCAACTGTTCCGCCACTACCACGAATTTTGGAGGTGCAAACAAATGGCTCAAAAGGTTGTAGGCTTTATTAAGCTGCAAATCCCCGCCGGCAAAGCAACACCGGCACCGCCCGTTGGTCCGGCACTCGGTCAGCACGGCGTAAACATTATGGCGTTCACAAAGGAATTTAACGAGCGCACCAAGAACGATATGGGTCTGATTATCCCTGTCGTCATCACGGTTTATGCAGACCGTTCTTTCACATTCGTAACAAAAACTCCGCCCGCCGCAGTTCTGATTAAGAAGGCTTGCGGTATTGAGAGCGGCTCGGGTGTTCCGAATAAGACAAAGGTCGCAACGATTTCGAACGAGCAGATCCGCAAAATTGCCGAGCAGAAAATGCCCGACCTCAATGCGTCGAGCGTCGAAGCCGCTATGAGCATGATCGCGGGAACCGCGCGTTCTATGGGCGTTACGGTTACAGATTGATGCTCCTTCGTGGGAGGAAACATCCGATTAACCACTTTATGGGAGGAAATTAGCAGTTATGAAACACGGTAAAAAATATGCGGAAAGCGCAAAGCTGATCGACAGAACCAAGCTGTACGATACAGACGAAGCGCTTGCGCTTACAGTAAAAACAGCAACGGCGAAATTTGATGAAACCGTTGAAATTCACGTCCGTTTGGGCGTTGACTCGCGCCACGCTGACCAGCAGGTTCGCGGTGCGGTCGTTCTGCCGAACGGCACAGGCAAAAAGGTTCGTGTCGCTGTATTCGCAAAGGGTGCAGATGCTGATGCGGCTGCTGCTGCCGGCGCAGAAATCGTCGGTGCAGAAGACCTTGTTCAGCAGGTGCAGGGCGGTATGATGGACTTTGACGTCTGCGTTGCAGCCCCCAATATGATGGGCTTGGTCGGCCGTCTCGGTAAAATCCTCGGCCCTCGCGGCTTGATGCCGTCGCCCAAGGCAGGTACCGTTACACCTGATGTTGCTAAGGCAGTTACCGAAGCAAAAGCAGGTAAAATCGAGTACAGACTTGACAAAACCAATATCATTCACTGCCCCATCGGCAAGGTATCCTTCGGCGCTGAAAAGCTTGCTGAGAATATGAACACCTTGATGGACGCAATCGTTAAGGCGAAGCCCGCCGCGATGAAGGGTCAGTACATCAAGTCCTGTGTGGTTGCCACCACCATGGGCCCCGGTGTAAAGGTGAATGCCAATAAATTCGCAGCAGCTCCTGTTGCCGCTGAATAATTTTGATACTTGACATATCCTTTTGGATGTGTTAGTATAATATCCGCTTGCCGAAGACAGCAGGTGCATTTTGCGTAAGGACTTCGCAGTCCGCCTGCCGAGGAAAAGTTGTGAAATTTTGATTTTACAGGCCTTTTCCGTTCTTTGCGGAGAAGGTCTTTTTCATTCTCATAAAGCAAGCGCAAATTTTATCGGGAGGTGAATCCGTTTGCCCAGTGAGAAAGTATTGGAAATGAAAAAACAGCAGGTTGCTGACCTCAAAGCTCGCTTTGAAGCCGCCTGCGCAGGTGTAATCGTAGATTACAAGGGTATTTCCGTGGCTGACGACACCAAGCTTCGTAAAGAGCTTCGTGAAGCAGGCGTGAAATACACGGTTACGAAAAACACCTTAATCCATCTTGCTATTGATGGTACTGATCTTCAGGGTTTGGACAGCGTGCTTGAAGGCACAACTGCTGTTGCGACCAGTGAAGACGACTATGTTGCCGCCGCGAGAATCCTCGGGAAATACGCAGAAGGCAATGACAGTTTCAATATGAAAGGCGGTTTCTTGGATAACGAGGTTATCGATCTTGAGAAGCTTACAAGTCTTTCAAAACTTCCGTCGCGTGAAATTCTTCTTGCGACCGTTCTCAGCGCTTTCAACGCACCGATGGCTGCTTTTGCACGCGCCATTCAGGCTGTTGTTGACAAGAGCGGCGAGGAAGTCCCCGCTGCCGCTGAAGAGCCTGCTGCCCCCGAAGCAGCACCCGCAGCAGAGGAAACCCCTGCTGAATAATATTTAAAATTACTTTATATTGGAGGAAAATAAAATGGCATCTGAAAAAGTTACCGCATTGCTTGAAGAAATCAAAGCAATGACCGTTCTTGAGCTTTCTGAGCTCGTACATGCAGTTGAAGAGGAATTCGGCGTATCCGCAGCAGCGGCTGTCGCAGTAGCAGCACCCGCAGACGGCGGTGCAGCAGCGGCTGAAGAAAAGACTGAGTTTGACGTTGTTCTTGCAGAAGTCGGTTCTGAAAAAATCAAGGTTATCAAGGCTGTTCGTGAAATCACCGGTCTTGGCCTCGGCGAAGCAAAGGCTCTCGTTGACGGCGCTCCCAAAACCCTCAAAGAGGCTATGCCCAAAGAGGAAGCAGAAGCTGCAAAAGCTAAGCTCGAAGAAGTCGGCGCAAAAGTCGAACTCAAATAAGTTTTTCCGCAATTCCCGCACCCTGCCGACAACGGCAGGGTGTTTTTTTGTTTCCTGTGAAAAGTCAGCATTCCCTTTACTTTTCACGGTTTATTTGCTATACTGTATCCATTCAAATCGGGATTTGTTGAAAAAAGAAAGGGGATTTTTCATGGCAAAAGAAATGTTAAGTGAGGTACAGCTTCGCAACGCTTTGGCGATGGTCGCAGGGGCTGACCCGAACGGCTGTTTTTTTGTGGCGAATGAGATAAACAACAGCGATATCGCCATCAGCGCGGCGTTCGGTGCAATCGGTTCGGCAATCGTGGCGGCGGAAAACAGCGGCAAGCCGCAGGCGCATTTAATCAATTATACGGCATACGGCATCTACTTCGTCCCGATTTATTTCCAAAAGAAAACGGGATATGTGTTAGCTCCCGAACAGAACTTTTTCATTCCGCATCAGGAAATCGAATCCGTTGCGGTTGTGGGGTCAGGCTGGAAGTTCTATGAAATCCGCATCAAAACGGCGAACGGCAGAAAATTCCGTTTCAATACCGTTCGAAAAAAGAAGAATGAAGCCTATCACGCGGCAAATGTTAGCCGATTCCGTGAAATTTACGCCGCGGACAGCAAAAAAGCAGAGCGTAAAGGCAAAATTACCTCTGCTGTGGTTGCGGTGTTTTTCCTGCTGATTTTGGTCGGCGTTATCGTTTTGGCTGTCACCTCGGATGACACCGATACACCGCAGGCGGACGCACCGCAGGGCGGTACTGCACAGACGCAGAGCTATATGGCAGACGGTACACGCGTGCCGCTGGAGTTCTGCCGAATCGACAGCACATTTGATATTCTGCTGCCCACCACCTTTACGGATTTAAGCGAGGCAGAATTTGCAGCGACGTTTCCCGACAGCGTCGGCTTAGCAGTCGCCGATACTGATCGTACAGTGTATGTGGTTGTGCGTGCGTGGAATGCAGGTGAAATGCAGGTGGATGCAGACGCCCTGAAAGCGGAGTATACGCAGAACGGCGAAGTGCTGTCTGCAAAAGCAGAAACCCGAAACGGGTTGCAGTTTGCCGAGGTGAAGGCTGTAGAGTCTGACGGTACCTATATTCATACCGCAGAATTTGAAGCGGACGGCGCATTCTATTCCGTCTCTTTTATAGCAGACAGCACTGCCCGTACCGCTTGGGAAAATGCGTCGGATATGATTCTGCACTCTATCACACTGTAACGATACAATGATATTCAAAAGCGAACCGCCGCCTGCTTTGCAGGGCAGGCGGTTTTTTTATGCTCGAAGCGTCCGAAGCAAGCTGTAATGCAAAGTCAAAAAAATTTTTGTTCTTACGGACATTCGGCAGAGGACTTTCGTCTTTCTTATTGTAGATGCCGATATACGGTCTGTAAAATTCTTCCGTGCGCAAAAAAACTGCAAAAATATGCAAAAATCCCCGTAAATCTGCAAATTATGCAGTCCATACGTGAAAATGCTTTACAAATTTTGCATTTTTTATTATACTATTATGGTATATAAAATGGGGAGGCGTTTCGATGCAGACACGCGCTCCGCAAACCCGCATTTCACAGGAGGAATGAATTTTATGACTACAGCACAAATCTGTATCATTGTTGCCATTGTGATTTATTTGGCGGCGATGGTTGGCATCGGGGCTGCATATTCCAAAAAGAATAAAAGCACCGACGACTTTTATCTCGGGGGCAGAAAATTAGGCCCGCTCGTCACGGCGATGAGCGCGGAAGCTTCGGATATGAGCTCCTATCTTTTAATGGGACTGCCCGGACTTGCCGTGGTATACGGTATTGCAGAGGCGTCGTGGACGGCAATCGGACTTGCCGTCGGTACATACATCAACTGGCTGATTGTGGCAAAGCGTATTCGCTTGTATTCACAGAAGATTAACGCGGTAACCATTCCCGAGTTCTTCTCCAAGCGCTTCCACGATAACGCAAGAGTTTTAAGCTTGATTGCGGCACTTGTCATTATTGTTTTCTTCGTGCCGTATACCGCTTCGGGCTTTTCCGCCTGCGGCAAGCTGTTTTCCTCGCTGTTCGGCGTAAATTATCAGGCGGCAATGATTGTCAGTGCCGTGATTATTGTTTTGTATACCACGCTCGGCGGCTTCTCCGCCGCGTCTACGACCGACTTGATTCAGTCTATCGTAATGACGATTGCACTGTTTGTGGTTGTCGGCTTCGGCGTTTCACAGGCAGGCGGCTTCGACGCGGTTGTTGAAAATGCCAAACAGCTTCCCGCGTATTTCAGTCTGACCTCTACCGGCGACGGTGCGGGCGGCGTGAAGCCCTACGGCGGACTAACGATTGTATCCACATTGGCTTGGGGTCTCGGTTATTTCGGTATGCCGCACATTTTGCTTCGCTTTATGGCGATTGAGGATTCCAAAAAGCTCAAAACCTCACGCCGTATTGCTTCCGTTTGGGTCGTGATTTCGATGGCGGTTGCCATCTTTATCGGCACGGTCGGTGTCGGTATGATTCAGGCAGGCGTTTTAGCGGACGGCTTTGACGGCGAGCGCATCATCATTGAAATTTCGAAGCATTTAAGCTCTTTCGGCATTTTCCCTGCGCTGATTGCAGGTGTCATCCTTTCCGGTATTTTGGCCGCAACGATGTCCACTGCGGACTCTCAGCTTTTGGCGGCTTCCTCCTCGGCTTCGCAGGATATTTTCATCTCTTTCTTCAAGGTGAAGCTTTCGGAGAAAAAAGCGATGCTCATTGCACGTGCATCGGTCATCATCATTTCTGTCATCGCCGTTTTCATTGCGCTCGATGAAGACAGCTCCATTTTCAGAGTCGTATCCTTTGCATGGGCAGGCTTCGGCGCGGCATTCGGTCCGCTGGTTCTGTTCGCACTGTTTTGGAAGCGCACGACCAAGGCGGGCGCAATTGCCGGTATGGTTTCGGGCGGCGTGATGGTATTCGTTTGGAAATATGTTATCGCAAAGCTCGGCGGTGTATTCGATATTTACGAATTACTGCCTGCGTTCCTCATCTCTTCCGTTGCGATTGTTGTTGTGTCGCTTCTGACCAAAGCGCCTGACAAAGCAATTACGGATGAATTTGACGCCGTTCGTGCTATGAAGGAATAAAAAAACAAAAAATCTAATATTTTTAGGGGGAGTACCTATGTCCGCGCGTTATAAAATCGATTCGGTTTCCAATCTGTATCCTGCACTCGGCGGACATGTGTACCGCCTGTGCGCGGTTTTAAAATCCCCTGTGCAGAAGGAAATTCTGCAAAAGGCGCTGACGACCAATCTGCCCGTACGTTTTCCGATTATGTGTTCGCACCTGGAGCGCACCTTTTTCAGCTATTACCATGTGCCCGCGACAGATTATGACGTCATCAGCGACGGCGAGCCGTTTTTTCAGCGACCCGATATGTTCGATACCGAAAAGCCGTCTTTTCGCATCGGTGTGCGGGAAAACCGCATCGTTATGGACGTGTTCCACGGCAACGGCGACGGCGGCGCAGGCATTGAATTTCTGAAAGCACTGGTTACGGATTATCTGCTGCTGCAAGCGGGCAAGCCGCCCGTACCTGCCGTGCCGCCGCGCGCCGAGGATTTGGAAGACCCGTATGTAAAGTATTATAAGCGCGCACGCGCCGCTTCGCTTTTGGAAAAGGGCTCGTATCATATGCACCTAACCCCACCGCAGGACGATTGGTATGCACGGTTTTCCTGCATTTCCATAGATTTGGCACAGGCGAAGGCGTATGCCAAGCCCTTAAACTGCACCATAAACGATTTGCTTTGCGGTGCGCTTGCCTTTGCGATTCTGCAGGAAACGGACGCGAAAGAGGCGGATGTGCCCGTGACCATTTCCGCACCGATTGATTTGCGTAAGCATTACAATTCCCATTCTCAGCGTAATTTTGCCTTTTACAGCAATATGCGGATTACTGCGGCGGAGGCTGTCGATTTGGAAACGGCTGTGCGGCGTGTGCACACGCTGATGCAAGCCGCAACCGATATGAAATCCCTACAGCGCGGCGTTGCTGTCGCTTACAAGGCGGCGAATAATCCGGCTGTGCAGTGGTCGCCCCGCGTCCTGCGGGAATATGTTGTCCGCAAGGCGTATCGCCACGTAGCGGGCGGAGGCATTACAACCACTCTCTCTAATGTCGGTTATCACACCTTATCCCCGGAAATTGCAGATGGGCTGGAGCGGTTCGAGATGTATTTGGGCCCCGGGCGCGGCAGTATCAATGCCGCCGCCGTCGGCGTCGGTGCAAACACCTCCCTGTGCATCACCTGCGGCAGTGAGGAAACAGTGATTGAGGATGCCGTGCAGGCGGCTCTGCGTGCACACGGTGTGAAATCCACGCGCCACAGCTTTGCCTATCGCTTTAATGACCGTAAACCGTCGTTTGAAGTGATTGAGCCGTAAATGATAATTAAAGCAATTATAAGCAAGAGCACCGTTCCATGCGGCAGAATGCCGTGGAGCGGTGCTTTTTTGCGATGTAGATAGTAATGTAAATTGGGTGCACGCGTAGTGGCGAACTTCCACGTCCGCCGCTTGGGTCTTTGCGAAATCCTGCCGCGCGCGGGCGCACAATGCACGCCCCTGCGACGTGTAGGGAACGACCGAAGACGCGTTCCGTAAAATTTGCACAAAAAATTTAATTTGCGCGTAGGGACGCTATACTCTACAAACCGCTTCGCGCTCCCTCATAGAGGGAGCTGTCGAGCGTAGCGAGACTGAGGGAGTTGTCCCGTCCGTCCGCGGGCGGGGATGTGGGCATCCGCCCCTACGGTTTGCGTATCGCCGTTATGCTGTTCTGATTTTACGGGCGATTCGTGAATTGCCCCTACGGTTAGGGCGGCATTTTTACAAATCGTAGGGACAGCCCTCGCGGCTGTCCGTCGCGGGCGAACACAGTTCGCCCCTACGGGTTCGCAAAACTTGTCATTCTGAGCGACGTGAAGAATCTCCTTTTGCAGGGGCTTCTTCTGACGGAGATCCTTCACTTCGTTCAGGATGACAATTCGGGCAGATTCATGTTGCTCTTGACAACGGAGACCCGCCCTTACCTGGGTTGCACGCCGCCGTTGGGTTTGAGCGATTCATATATCCCCCCCACAATTGGAAAAAGCCGAGGTTTTCCGTTTTGGAAACCTCGGCTTTACGCTCCGGGATATACAAATTTGAAATGTACCGTAATGGATTTACTTATTCAAACAAATACACTCTTGCTTCATACGGGCGCAGGGGGCAAATGTTGGCGCGGGCAGGGGCGTCCTTGTAGTTTTGCAGTAACAGCTTGCCCTTGGTCAAATCAAAGCCTGCGGGGACGCGGAATGTCTTGGTTTCGTCTGCAAACGAGCAGATGACGAGTGCCTTTTTGCCCTCGTAATTGCGCTCGTACACATAGAAATCCTTGCTTTCGTGCATATGCTCTTTGTAGTCACCGTAAATGAAGATTTTGTTTTCCTTGCGGACTTTGAACAGCTTGCGGTAGTAATTTAAAATGGAATCCTTGTCTTTTTCCTGCTGTTTGACATTGATATCCGTATAATTCGGATTGACCGAGAACCACGGCTCGGCTGTCGAGAAGCCTGCATATTTGGATTTATCCCACTGTACGGGGGTACGGGCGTTTTCGCGGCTGGTGCGGTTGGCAATCTTCAAATACGCACTGTCGGAGAAACCGAGCTTTTTAAACAACTTCTCGTTGTTAAAGGTAACAACGTCCTTGAATTGGTCAACGCTTGTCAGGTGGTTGTTGACCATACCGATTTCCTGCCCTTGGTAGACAAACGGCGTGCCGCATTGCATATAGCACATCGTGGCAAGCATTTTGCCGCTTTCTTTCCAGAATTTTTCACTGCCGTAACGGCTGATGACGCGCGGATGGTCGTGATTTTCAATATACAGTGCATTCCACGATCTGCCGTACAGGTCGTTCTGCCAGTTCGTGAACGCCTTTTTCAGCTTTTTCAGACTGAACGGCGTCACGATGGTATCGGTGACCAAACAGTCTGCCTGCATATGGTCAAAGGAAATCATCATATCAAGAACCTTATCCTCGCCTGCCGTGTATTTCAACGCATCCTTGGAGTTGGTCATCGGGGATTCGCCGACCATAAAGCAGTCGTAATCTTTCATAATATCCTGCCGAAATTCTGTTAAGTATTCGTGACAGTGCGGCCCTTTGTTATAATGCTCTACACCTGTGGCAATCGGCAGCGGGAAGCCGTTGGGCAGTCCCTCTTTTTTGGAAATATAGGTGATGACGTCCTCGCGGAAGCCGTCTACACCCATATCAAGCCAAAAGCGCATAATGCTCTTGACCTCGTCACGCACCTTCGGGTTATCCATATTCAAGTCGGGCTGACCTTTGGCGAACACGTGCAGGTAATATTCATCCAAGTCCTTGTTGTATTCCCACGCGCCGCCCTCAAAGCACGAAAGCCAGTTGTTCGGCGGCTTTTTGCCGTCCTTGCCCTTGCCTTTGCGCCAGAAATAGTAGTCGTGATACGGATTGTCCTTGCCCTTTAAGCTCTCCTGAAACCATTGGTGGTCGATAGAGGTGTGGTTGACCACCAAGTCCATCAGCACCTTCATACCGCGCTCGTGCGCGCCGTCCAACACCTGTTTGAACAGGTCTAAATCACCGTAATCGGGGGAAATATTTTTGTAGTCTGCGATGTCGTAGCCATAGTCTGCATTCGGAGAGGGATAAAGCGGAGAGAACCAAATTGCGTCTGCGCCTAAGGATTTGATGTAGTCGAGCTTTTCAAGTACGCCGTGGAGATCGCCGATACCGTCACCGTTGCCGTCTTTAAACGAGCGCGGCCAAATTTGATAAATGACGGCTTCTTTATACCATTCGTTTTTCAAAAAAATACACCCCTTAAAATAAATTTTAATACGGTATATAGTATAGCATACAATCCCGATAATGACAATGCGTATTTTTTATGAATATTGCACGATAACCCCAAGCGAAAAATTCAACAAAAGTTCTTTAAACGACACTTGTCAATTTTGTGAAAAATGCCGTTGTCTTTTTTAAAAATCGTGCTATAATATGGGGTTGAAAAAAGATTTTGGGAGGGCTTTTCATGGAAACCATATTGCGTGCAATCGTGGAAGCCGACCGTGCCGCACGTGCCGAAACGGATGCGGCAAGAAAGCGGCGCGAGGATTTGTCGCTGGAGTTGTCCGAATGCAAAAAGCAGATTGATGCGCGTTACCGTCAAAATGCCGAACAGACGATTGCGGCGGCGCGTGCCGAAATGGATAAAAAGGTCGCACAGGTCGAAAGGGATTTAGACGTGCGCACTGCGCGGATTCGTGAAGGACTGCAAAAAACCTATGCGGAGAACAAATCGCAGTGGGTGGAGAGCATTGTGACTGCTGTGACGAACGGCTGATGCAGTCCTAAAAGAAAGGAGAAACGGCTGATGTTACAGCAAACCATAGCTTCGCTTTCGCAGAACGCCGTTCTCGCAAAAGCGCGGGCAATGTATGCCGACAGTTTAACGCGGGAGGATTACACCCGCCTTGCCGCCTGCCGTACCGTCGGCGAAGCGGCGAACTATTTAAAAACACATACGGCGTACGGTGGGGTACTTGCCTCTCTGCAAAATGTCAAGTTTCACCGCGCACGGCTGGAAGCGACGCTCAAACGGTATATGTTTTCGCGCGTCGGTGCGCTGTGCGGGTTTGAAAAGTCACTCGGGCAGCCGATGCACCGTATTTTGCTGTATAAATATGAAATAGAGTACATTTTGCTGTGCGCGGATTATTTGGATTCGGACAGTGCGGGAGTATACAGTATGGAATGGCCCGCCTTTTTCAAAAAGCACAGCGATTTAGACCCGATTGCCTTGGAGCGCGCCCGCTCCCCCGAGATGCTTTTGACGGCAGTGCAGGGTACGCGCTACGCGGGCATTGTTGAAAAAGCTGTCCGCGGGCAGACGGATTTCAGCGTGCAGGTGCTGGAAAATGCGCTGTATGCCGATTTCTATGCGCAGGGCGCGGCAGTGATTCGGGAAAATTTCAGTGGGAAAGCACGCGACGCGCTGCTTGCCTGTTTTTGCTTGCCTGCCGATGTGAAAATGATTGAAAGTATGTATCGGCTGAAAAAATATTTTCCGCAAAGCGGCGGCTTCTTTGAGGTTGCCGAGACCGCTTTTACGGGAGCTCAGCGGGAGGGGCTTCGTACAGCGGAGAGCGGGGAGGAGATTCTCGAAATCCTGCAAGGCTCGCGCTACGGGCGGTATTTTCCGAAAGAGGGCGCGTCCATTGAGCAGAAAACCCAGGCAATGGAATTGCGCATCCACGAAAAAAACATTCGCTTTTCTACGTGCCCCGAGGTCGTAATGCTCTCGTATATCGGCATTTTGGAAAACGAAATGCGCAACATTACACACATCATAGAAGGCATTCGGTACAACCTGTCTGCGGAAGAAATCGCGGCATATTTGGTACTGTAATGGTTTCTATATAATATATCACGACAGAATGCAGAAAGGAGAAACGGAGACAGAATGGCTGTTGAAAAAATGAAGCTGATGAAGCTGAGCGGCGCTTTAGAAAGTCTGGAGCCTTTAAGCGCAGTGCTTTGCGAGAGCGGCTGTTTCCACGCGGATTCTGCGGCAAAATATATTTCGTCCTCTATGGGCTTTGTCCCGTTTGCGGAAGAAAATCCGCACGCGGCGGTACTTTCGGAATTGACCGAGATTGCAAAAACCGTGCAGGCAGAGCTTCGGTATCGGGATGAATACATTTTAAAGCGGGGGCAGGCGTCCGGCGGCGACGCCGAATACTTAGCAAAGCTCAAAAAAGAATTTACGGCACTGTATGACGAGCAGAACGCACTTTTGGAGCAAAAGGCGGTATGCGAATCGGGTATTGAAAAGTACAAGCATTTCAAGGGGATGGATATCGACCTTGACCAAATCGCACAGTGCAAATACATAAAGATTCGCTTCGGGCATATGCCGAAAGCAAGCTTCGATAAGCTGAATACCGTCTTCAAGGATAACCCCTACGCGGTATTCCACCGTTGCTCGGCAGATGAAACGGATTATTGGGGCGCTTACTTTGCACCTGTCAATATGGTCAACGAGCTGGACAGCATTTTTGCATTTTTGCTGTTTGAACCGTTTGAAGTGCCGGGGGCGGCAGGCACGGTGGATGAGGTGCTGACAGAGTTTCAGCACAGCATTGACATCATCGGATCGCAGATTGAAGAAATCACGGCGCGTCTGCAAAAGCTCTGGACTGACGAGCAGGAGCACTGTGACCGTATCTATTCGAATTTGGTTTATCAAAACACATTGTACGCCTTGCGAAGCTTTGTATTGCACAATGACGACCGCTTTATGCTTGTGGGCTTTGTCCCTGCAAGCGAGGAGAAGAAATTCAAAGCGGCGGTCAGCGAAATACAGGATGTTTCCTTAGAGGTCAGTGACCCCGACGCGCACAGCGACGCGACTGCCGTGCCCGTCAAGATGAAAAAGGGCTTCAAGCTCCTGAGACCGCTTGTAGAGCCGTACAATTACTATATTGATATGTACGGCACGCCTGCTTACTCCGATATCGATATTACGCCGTTTGTGGCGATTACGTATACGGTTTTGTTCGGAATGATGTTCGGCGACCTCGGGCAGGGGGCGGTATTGGCGATTATCGGCTTCCTGATGTGGAAGCTTAAAAAAATGGAGCTCGGAAAAATCCTCGTGCCCTGCGGCATCGCTTCTATGGTGTTCGGCTTTTTGTTCGGCAGTGTGTTCGGATATGAAGAAATGCTCGACCCTGTTTATCATAAATTGGGCTGGAGCGGCAAGCCAATGTCGGTGATGGACAGCATCAACACCGTATTGCTGATTGCAATTGGCATCGGTGTCGGCTTAATGGTCTGCGCGATTCTCCTGAACATTTACGCCTGCCTCAAACGGCGGCAGTTCGGCGAGGCGCTATTCAGCCAAAACGGCGTGGTCGGTCTCCTGTTTTATCTTGCAGGCGTGAACTTCGCTTCCGGCTTTATGAACGGTCCCGCTCCCTTGCCGAATAGTGTGTGCTTCGGGATTATGGGTGTGTGCGCGGTGCTTCTGATGATTAAGGAGATTCCCATAGGCATCATTGACAAACACCCGGACTGGAAGCCCGACAGCGTGATGGACTTCATTTTGCAGAACGTGTTTGAACTGCTCGAATATGTGCTGTCTTATCTTTCCAATACCGTTTCGTTCCTGCGCGTCGGCGCATTCGTATTGGTGCACGCAGGTATGATGATGGTGGTTTTCTCCTTGGCGGGCGAAAGCGAAAACCTGTTTGTCATTATTCTCGGCAACGTTTTGGTTATCGCGCTCGAAGGTCTTTTGACCGGCATTCAGGCACTGCGTTTGGAGTATTACGAAATGTTCAGCCGATTCTATACAGGCGGCGGCACGGCATTCCGACCGATTCGCATCGAAAAAAGCTTATCCGCGGCCACACAGAAACAGTAATCCGTAAAATTTCCTTTTGGAGGTATTCTTATGACAACATTATTTTATATGCTTTTGATTCTTGCGCCGATGGCAATCCTCGGCACGGCATTTTACGTGGTTCGTAAAAAGAGCCAGGGCAGACCCGTCAAGCGTGCGGTCGGTATGAATCTTGCCGTGTTCGCGGTATTGGTCGTTTTGATGAGCGTGCTTTGCTTCAACGTTTTCGCGGCGGATGACGCACAGCCCGCAGACGCGGCGGCACAGACCGAGCAGACAGAGGAAGCCCCGACCGATAGCTCCAAGGGCTTAGGTCTTTTGGCGGCAGGTCTTGTAACGGGTCTTGCAGGCATCGGCGGCGGTATCGCTGTTGCGGCAGGCGCACCTGCGGCAATCGCGGCTACGGCGGAAAATCCGAAGTCCTTCGGTAAATCCATTATCTTCGTGGCTCTCGGCGAATCCATTGCGCTGTACGGCGTAGTTATCTCCATTTTGATTCTGAATAAGGTCTGACGGCTTATGAAATTCGCATTGATAAGCGACAGCACGGATGCGCTCATCGGGATGCGGCTTGCAGGTGTGGAGGGCGTGCGTGTTTCCACGCCCGAAGAGGCGCGGGCGGCATTCGAGAATTTTTGCGCGGACGAAGAAATCGGAATCCTGCTGATGACGGCGGGCGCGGCGGCGCTCTGCCCCGAAGCGGTCGAGGCATTAAAGGCGGGCAACCGCCCCGTGCCTGTCTGTATTCCCGATTCGGACGGCAACGGTGCGGACGGCGATACCGTTACGCAATATATCCGTGAAGCCATCGGCATAAAATTGTGAGGTGCAGCGTTTTGGAAGAAACTGCAAAAAAGACTGCGGCGTTCCTTGCGGCAATCAAGGCGCTTTCCGAAAAGGAATGCGCCGAAATCGAAGCCGAAACCGAGTCCGTGCGCAAAACACGGCTCGAATCGATGGAAGCCGAAGCAGAACAGCATTATAAAGCCTATACGGAATATGAAGTTGCGCGCATTCTTGCCGCGGCAAACCGCAATATTTCCGAAAAGAATGCGGATGCTCGTAGAGTCCTGACACAGCTGCGCGCATCGCTTTGTGACAGTGTGTTTGACGAAGCGTGTGAAAAATTGCGCGCTTTTCGGGAAACACCGCAATATAAGGAAATGGTATGTGCAAGCGTGCGCAGTGCCGCCGAGATGCTCTCGGGCGAGGCGGCGGTGATTTCCGTCTGCAAAGCGGACGAAGTACTGGCAGATGAGCTGAAGGCGGCATACGGTGCGCCCTGCGGCGTGCAGACGGCAGACGATATTCAGCTCGGCGGCGTGCGTGTGTGCGCAGGCAATTATTTGATAGACGACACCCTGGATAAACGCCTTGCGGCGCAAAAAGTGTGGTTCCTTGAAAATTCCGGGCTTTCGGTCGAGGAGTGATGAATTTTGTCGGAAAATAAGATATACGGCATCAACGGTCCTGTTGTCACCATTCAAGGGGAGACGGATCTCAGTATGCTTGAAACGGTTTTTGTCGGCAACAGCCGACTGATAGGCGAAGTCATCGGGCTGAAAAAGGATCTGACCACCATTCAGGTGTATGAGGAAACCACAGGGCTTACCGTCGGCGAGCCGATCTATTCCACGGGCGCACCGATGCAGGTAACCTTGGGTCCGGGATTGCTCGGCAATATTTTTGACGGCATTCAGCGCCCCTTACCCGCCATTGAAAAGCAATTCGGCGCATTCATCGGGCGCGGCGCGCAATTCTTCGCATTAGATACAGAAAAGAAATATGATGTGACCTTGTGTGTCAAGGTTGGGGACCGTGTTTCGGGCGGCGATGTGTATGCGACCTGCCCCGAAACCTCTGCCATTACACATAAGGTGATGATTCCGCCCGACAAAAGCGGCACAATTACCGAAGTGCGCGAAAACGGGCAGTATACCGTAAACGATACGGTGGCAGTCCTCAAAACCGACGCAGGGGAAGAACTCGGGCTGACACTTGTACAGCATTGGGCGATTCGTACCCCGCGTCCGATTAAGAACCGTCTGCCCGCCACAAAGCCGCTGATTACGGGTCAGCGTGTCATTGATACCGTGTTCCCCATCGCGAAAGGCGGCGCGGCGGCGATTCCCGGCGGCTTCGGTACGGGCAAAACGATGACCCAGCATCAGCTTGCCAAATGGTGTGATGCGGATATTATCATTTACGTCGGCTGCGGGGAGCGCGGCAACGAAATGACGCAGGTCTTGCAGGAATTTTCCGAGCTTGTTGACCCGCGCACAGGTAAGCCCCTTTTGGAGCGCACCGTGCTGATTGCCAATACTTCCAATATGCCCGTGGCGGCGCGTGAAGCGTCGATTTATACAGGCATTACCCTGGCGGAATACTACCGCGATATGGGCTACCATACCGCTTTAATGGCGGACTCCACCTCGCGTTGGGCAGAGGCTCTGCGTGAAATCTCGGGACGCCTCGAGGAAATGCCCGCAGACGAGGGCTTCCCCGCCTATCTGCCCTCGCGCTTGTCCGAATTTTATGAGCGTTCGGGCTATGTGGAAAATCTCAACGGCACGGACGGCTCTGTTACCTTAATCGGTGCGGTTTCGCCGCAGGGGTCGGATTTCTCCGAGCCCGTCACCCAAAACACGAAGCGGTTTACCCGTTGCTTCTGGGCACTCGACAAATCCTTGGCGTACGCGCGTCATTACCCGGCAATCAACTGGAATCTTTCCTACAGCGAATACATCGGCGATTTGTCGAATTGGTACAGAGATTCGGTTTCGCCCGATTTTATGAAATACCGCGACGAATTGTGCGCACTGCTTTCCGAGGAAAATTCCTTAATGGAAATTGTCAAGCTGATTGGCGCGGACGTTCTGCCCGACGATCAAAAGCTGATTATCGAAATCGCGCGCGTGATTCGCGTTGGCTTCTTACAGCAGAACGCCTTCCACGCGGACGATACCTTTGTCCCGCTCGAAAAGCAGTTTAAAATGATGCACGTGATTCTGCATTTGTATCACCGTTCCAAAGAGGTGATTGCGCGGCAGATTCCGATTTCGAAACTGCTCGCAACAGGACTGTTCGATAAGCTGATTAAAATGAAATACGATGTGCCGAATAACAATTTGGACATTTTGGATGCAGATTTGCAGGAAATTGATACCGTTATGGACGGCATTTTACGCTGAGGAGGTGCACAGAATATGATGATGAAGCATTTAAAGCTGAACGGCGTAAACGGCTCTTTGGCGACGCTCGGCGGCGTAAAGGAAGCGGCGGCGGAAGAAATCGTGGAGATGCACCTTGCAGACGGTACCTCCCGCACCGGCAGAGTTGTGAAAATCGACGGCGATGAGGTCAGCGTACAGGTGTTTGAGGGTACACGCGGAATGTCGATGGCGAATACCGAAACCGTATTCACAGGCAGACCGATGGAAATTGCGCTTTCCCCCGAAATTTTAGGACGTGTATTCGACGGGCTCGGGCGTCCGATTGACGGCTTGGGCGATGTCTACCCTGTAGAAAAGCGCGACGTCAACGGCGCACCCATCAATCCCGTTTCGCGCGAATATCCGCGGAACTTTATTCAAACGGGTATTTCCTCTATTGATGCGCTTGCCACCCTGATTCGCGGGCAAAAGCTGCCGATTTTTTCGGGATCGGGTATGAAGCACAACGAATTGGCAGTGCAGATTGTGCGCCAGTCCTCCATTTCGGACGGTGACGATTTCGCGATTGTGTTTGCCGCAATGGGCGTGAAAAACGACGTGGCGCATTATTTCCGCAGCTCGTTTGAGGAAGCCAACGTTATGGATCGCGTGGTGATGCTTTTAAACCTCGCCAACGACCCGATTGTAGAGCGTTTGATGACCCCGAACTGTGCGCTGACGATTGCAGAATATTTGGCATTCACCCTGCACAAGCACGTTTTGGTCGTGATGACGGATATGACGTCCTATGCCGAAGCCCTGCGTGAATTTTCGGGCTCCAAGGGCGAAATCCCCGGCAGAAAGGGCTTCCCCGGGTATTTGTACTCCAATCTTGCGGCGCTGTATGAGCGCGCGGGAATGCTTTCGGGCGTGGAGGGGTCTGTGACGCAGATTCCGATTCTGACGATGCCCAATGACGACATTACTCACCCCATTCCCGACTTGACGGGTTACATTACCGAGGGACAGATTGTTTTGGACCGCGACCTCGACTACAAGGGTATTTACCCGCCCGTAAGCGTCCTGCCGTCGCTGTCCCGTTTGATGAAGGACGGCATCGGCGCAGGCTATACGCGTGACGACCACTCGGCACTGGCAAATCAGTTGCTTGCCACCTACGCAAAGGTGCAGGATGCAAAAGCACTCGCATCGGTTATCGGTGAGGATGAGCTGTCGGCGGAGGATAAGCTGTTAATGGCGTTCGGACGCGAGTTCGAAACGAAATTCCTGAACCAAAGCTTTACGGAGAATCGCAGTATTGAAGAAACGCTCGACCTCGGCTGGAAGCTGCTTTCTATGCTTCCGCGCAATATGCTCGACCGCGTGGATGACGCGATTTTGGATGCGCATTATGTCGGCGGTGCAAACGCGCAGTAAAGTGATATAAAATAACGGTATCAAAGAGGTGAAAACGGATGGCGCAGGTGTTTCCCACCAAGGCAAATTTAATGGCGACGCAAAAGTCGCTGGATCTCGCGAAGCTCGGCTATGAGCTGATGGACAGAAAACGGAATATTTTGGTGCGTGAAATGATGCAGCTGGCGGACGAAGCGAAAGAAGTGGAAAGCCGCATCGGCGAAGCGTATGCGGAAGCCTATAGCTATCTGCGGCTTGCCAATATCACCCTCGGTGTCTGCGGCAATTATGCCCGCGCCGTGCCTGTGGAGACGGGCTTGACGCTCGATTATAAGAGCGTTATGGGCGTGGAGCTTCCAATGCTCTCACTGGAGGATGCCGCACCGAGTCCCTATTACGGTTTTCACAATACCAATTCTTATTTGGACGAGGCGTATATCCGCTTTAACGAGGTCAAGGCATTGACCGTGCGCCTTGCCGAGGTGCAGACCTCGGTGTTCCGATTGGCGGACGCGGTAAAAAAGACGCAGAAACGCGCCAATGCGCTACATAATATTATGATTCCGCAGTTCACCGCAACGGTCAAATTCATCACCGAAGCCCTCGACGAAAAAGAACGCGAGGATTTCACCCGCCTAAAGGTCGTCAAAAGCCAAAAGGAAAAACAGGAACAAGAACAATAAGTAACGCCCGCACAGGTTTTGCTGTGCGGGCGTTTTGTATGTGTTTTGATGTATGTTACACGTAGGGGTGTAGGGGAGGGCGTAGGGGCGAACTGTGTTCGCCCGCGAAATCCGCGCAACCCAACGGTGAACCGCAACCTCTGTAGGGGCGATTCACGAATCGCCCGCAAAACGGTCGAATTTTTGCAGGAAGCTAATAATGATGTACAACCCCGTAGGGGTCGCTGCCCTCAGCGACCCGAGCACGGTCGAATTTCGCACAAACCCAACGGCAAATCGCAACCCGTAGGGGGCGACGACTCGGCGCCCCGAGCACGGTTGGATTTCTCACAAACCAAACGGTGAACCACAACCCGTAGGGGCGGGTTTCCACGCCCGCCCGAGCACGGTTGAATTTTCGCACAAACCCAACGGTGATGCGCAATCTCGTAGGGGCGTGCATTGCGCGCCCGCCGAAATCCGCACGAACAAAAACGGCGCGAGCAAGGTCTCGCCTGCCGGCTCGGTTGCGCTTCTGCATACTTTCGTATGCAGAGGTCTCCACCGGAGACCCGCACCCCCGCCCTACCACGCTCAGAATGACAAGCTTATGTAAATCTTCGCGCAACCCCACTCACATCAGCGTCCCAATCCATTCCGCCACAAAAACCGCGGCACACGCACACAAGGCAACCGTGACTAAGCCCTTCTCGAAAAATGCCAGCAGAAGCGCAACCGCCACGCCGACAAGCGCGGATACAATCCCGCCGCCCGTCGAGGAGAACACCGCAGGAAACGTCATGGCGGCAAGCACGGCGTAGGGGATATAATACAAAAAGGACTGCACAAATTTGTTTTCAATCTTTTTGCGAAAAATCACCAACGGGAGCATCCGCACAAGATAGGTCACGCCCGCCATCACCGCGAGCTGTAAAAGCCAATACTTTGTCATTCCGCCGCCTCCTGTATAGCCTCGACAGGCTTCAAAACAGCGCCGATTGCCGCCGCGACAACCGCGCAAATAATAATGACAAAGCCCGAAGATACGCGGTTCAACACAGGCACATAATGGAAAATACAGCTAAGCCCTGCCGCAACAGCAACAACCGCCGCAACGGCTTTGGATTTCTTCATCGGCGGAATGAAAATGGCAAGGAACATCCCGTAAATGGCAATGCCCAACGCCGAACGGACGGCTTCGGGCAATACGGCACTTGCCGCCGCGCCGAGAAATGTGCCGAGTGCCCAGCCGATATAGGGCATCAAAATCAGCCCGAACATATACTTTTTGCCGACCTCTTTCTTTTGCCCTGTGGCAACGGCGAAAATCTCATCTGTGTTGCCGAAAGCAATGAGCAATCGGTCGAGCAGTGTGATGCTTTTATGCAGCTTTTGCGACAGTGAAACGGACATCAGCGCATAGCGCAGATTGATGACCAACTGCGTCAGTGCCATTTCAAAAAATCCGCCGCCACCGAGTATCAGGGACAGCCCTGCGAATTGCCCCGCCGAGGTCAGATTCGTCATCGAAATCGCGACCGCCAACGATACAGGCAGTCCGCCCGCCACCGCCATCATCCCGAATGTAAACGAAACCGACAAATATCCCAGCGCAATCGGAATCCCGTCCCGCACGCCTTTTTGAAGGCTGTTTATATATGTTGTAGATGCTTCTGTTTGCAAAACCGCGTAGCTCCCTTCGTTTTAGCCGGCTAACCACACAATTATAGACGCATTTCAAGGGCTTGTCAATGACGGCGCAGGGATATATTTTTCTGTAAAACCTCTTTTTTTGCGGACGAAAATATGGTAAAGTTATTTTATAAAGATAGACAGGGGAGCAAGGTCAAAATGTCTGTAAAAATTGCAGAAAGCATTACAATTTCCGGGATTCCTTTAAAAAACAGATTGATTCGTTCCGCCACGCACGACGGCTTGGCGGATGAAAACGGCGCACCGACCGAAAAACTGATTCGGCGCTATGCGTATCTTGCCGAAAATCAGGTCGGACTGATTATTACAGGGTATGCAGGCGTCAGCGCGAACGGAATGTCGCCCTATCCTGCGATGCTGAAAATTCATAACGATGAGAACTTAACGCAGTTTTGCGCATTAACGCAAGCGGTGCATGCGCACGGCACGCCAGTTGTTTTACAGCTGGCGCACTGCGGCAGACAAACCTCCTCAAAGGGAATCGGGGCACAAAAGGTTGCGCCGACGGCGAAACGGCATTTGTTTTATCCCGACAAGGCAAAAGCACTGTCCGAAAAAGAGATTTGGCAGATTGTCGACGATTTTGTGCAGGCAGCTGCCCGCGCCGAAAAATGCGGGTTTGACGGCGTTCAACTGCACGCGGGGCACGGATATCTGCTGCACGACTTTTTGTCGCCGTACGGAAATAAGCGGCAGGATAGGTGGGGCGGCACTGTAGAAAACCGATGCCGAATCCTCATAGAAATTATAAAAGGCATTCACGCCGAAACAAAATTGCCCGTCTGGATCAAACTCAGCGCAGAGGATAACCGCAAAAACGGGATGCGCATAGGGGATGCGGTCGAAATCGTGAAAATCTTAGAAGCAAACGGGCTGGATGCGGTCGAGGTCTCCTGCGGCACGGTAGAGGACGGGATGAACACTATGCGCAGTGCGCAAATGCCGATGGACGCGGTGTTTGCCTATCGCGAGCCGTGCGCGTCGTTTCCGAAGCATTTCAAGGCGTTCGCATTAAAGTGCGCGCAGGCAGTCAATCCGTTGCTGAAACAGCCTGCGCCGCTGGAAAACTTCAATGTGGAAAATGCCGCAAAAATCAAAGCGGCGGTGTCGATTCCCGTTGTGGTGGTCGGCGGTATCCATAAAACAGCCGATATGGAACAGATTTTGGCAAGCGGCAAAGCGGATGCTGTTTCGATGTGCCGACCGTTTATCTGTGAGCCGAATTTGGCACGAAAGCTTTTAGACGGCAGTCAAACCGAGGCAAAGTGCCTGATGTGCAATTTCTGCGGACTGGTTATCGAAAAAGGCGAAACCAAGTGCCTGTACGGAAAGGTAAAGAAATCTTAAAAGCAATGCTTTGCATCGCTACCAATAACGTCTGCAACAAAACCCAATCTTCAACAATTCAATTATTCATTATTCATTAGCGAAGCGATTTCATTATTTATTCTTCATTACGAAAATCCGACTGAACGAATAATGAATATTGCATAATGAAAAATGAAGAATACAAAACAAAAATCCGCCCTCTTACGAGAACGGATTTTCGTTTTGGTGAGCCATCGGAGATTCGAACTCCGGACACCTTGATTAAAAGTCAAATTAAAATGCTTATATATAAGAAATTCACTTGAATATACGACTTTGATTACGACCTTAATATAGAAAACATAACTGCCCCGAAGTATGGAACATCTCATTCCATACTTCTCTGTTTTGCACCGCCCAAGAACGCGGCACGTGCGTTCGAGGTGCGCAAAGCCATTTGTACATAATCGGCGATATTGACGCGCCGTCCGTCGCGGTACTCAATGCAGTTAATACCTTGACGTGCAAAATCCTCTACGGCAAGTTCGATTGCTTTCGGCACAGTGACAGAACCCGTTTGCAAAGCCATATCCGCGCGCTGAATGGTTTGACGGTATACATCATCCATCATACGCAGGGCGGCTTTTTCCACGGTGGTTTCCTTGCCTTGCATTTCATCTATCAGACTTTCAAGCTTTTCATCGAACAACTCAAAAAAGCTGTCGTCCGTGGCTTCGCCGAGTTCGTCCGCTTCGCGGGTTTGTCCCTCGGCAAACTGCTCTTCCAACAGCTTACGGGTTTCTTTTGAGATTGTGTCGCGGTACTCACGCAGAATAGATTCATTTTCTTTGCGGAAGCGTTCTAACGCCCTGATTTTCTCTGCTTGCCACGCTGTCCAGTCAAAGCCGAGGTCTTGTTCCCAAGCCTTGTGGGTGGAAAGATTGCGCTTTAACGAAGCAATCAGCCGCAGCTCCAATTCCTCAAACAGCGACGCAAGCTCTTTTTCGGTCAAAGCTGTTCACCCACGCGCGGCTCGGTTACCGTTTCAATGCCGCGCTGGTGCTTGATGCGCCGCACCTCTTCCGCTTTCCAATCGTCGTCTTTGGAAGAGCCCCAAAGCTCATCTACCTGCGTTTCAATGCTCATCGTGATGCCTGCCGCCGCTTTTGTGACGGTTTCGACACGGCTGTCAAAATCGGGTGCGCCGTATTCTCCGAATGCCACAGTCGGTGTGTAATTCCCGACAGAACGTGAACACATTTGGTCATAGGTCATTAAAACAGCGGCAATCAGCTGAGGCAGACAGACTTCTAACTTCCCTGTAATGCTGTTTCGCGTGGCGGCGGTAACGTCCTTTTTCTCGCGCTGTGCGTCCGCAGAGGACATTTTGCCGATGTCAATGCCGAGTGTCGCAGGTGATACGATTCCTTGCAGACACAAGTCCAGCGCGGTGGTATATCCCGCAAGCAGTGCATCATAGGGGATTTCGGGCTGTATGACCTGTATTTTATCATTTACAGCGCCTGCTGTTTCACTAACGACGTTTTCCACGGATATGTATTCATTGTCGAACGGATTCTGCGGTTTCAGAGAGCCGTTGAACACATCACGCGGAATCAAGGCTTCGGGGATATATTTCTGTGCGCGTCCCTTGCGGAATGCATCCACCCATTGGGAAAGGATTTCATCAAACATATCGAGTGCGTCCACCTTGCTTTCGAGCAGAGGCTTGCCGCGTACGGGGACGCGTAGATTGTCAAACACGCGAAACGGCACCGCCATCATATAGTCACCGTCAAATTCGACAGGCTTTAAATCGGCGGTCTCCTCTAACACGGATAAATCCACCTCGCGGTCGCCGTCAAACAAAGTGTATGTGACACTCCCTTTTCGGTAGCTTTCTTTCAGGCGGTAGGTTTTACGCTTTTTATAAAAATCTGTGTAAAAATCGATACCGCTGACAATGCCGTGCGCGCTTACATAATCCACCCTGTCCGCTGTATAAAATTCCACAATCGGGTAGGGCGACACGGCTTTGTCAATCGAGATTTTCCACGCGCCGTCGCCGCTTGAGAGCGCACCGACAATGCCGGCGCCGACAATATCCGGGAATTGAAACTCGGGTCGGGCGTTCAGTTCTTCCCATACGTCTTTGCCTGCGTCGTTCAGAAAGTCCACTTGGTCGAGGTCGTTTTTTACGAGATAAGCAAGCGTATCAATGATAATGGCGGGCAGTCCGCTGTGCAGCTTGCGCACATTCCCGCTCGTGGGCGTTGCCCAAAATCGGGCGCGCACGGTCTTATCGTTCGCCGTCTGCATATAGAACTGATTTAATTCCGCCGCATTGCCGCGATACCACAACAGCCCCTCTGCCGCGCGCATTTCGAACGGCAGGGATTCATACAGGCTGACGCCCGTCAAGGGGGCGGGTTGAATATCCAGCCAATTTTTTATCATTGTTTTCATCCTTTCAGAGAATTTCACTTTACTGTCACACTCCCAATTTTATCTTTAAACGGCAGCCACGAGTATTGGTCGGCGTTTATGGTGTGGTCGTTGCCGTCCTCGGGTGCGTCCTTATCCTCCTGCCAGCTGTACAGGTTCAATTCATCGATGTTGTCCTTGCAGTTTTCACCGACAATCAAATAGTCACCGTGTGCCATCCAACCGCTTTGCAGTTTGATTCGATTCAATATCGTTGTCTTTTTCCACGCGGGATTAAAGTTGTACAGAAGCCCGTGCGCCCGTTTGTACTTTTGGCACTCCAAAATCGTGCCTGTATCCGCAGAATCAATGAACACATTCCGCGCAAGTCCCCATTTTTCGCTGTTGTATTCTAAAAATTCCGTCAAAAGTGGTGGAATATCGCTCGGGGACAGCGGCGTTTTGCGGTCTCGGTTGTTGTATACAACGCAGTCCAATGTGATTTTCTTTCTGTCGCGTGTAAATCCCGTGAATACAAACGAAATTTTGTCGGGAGATTTCTGCGAATACGAGGTATCCACACCGCAAGAAAAAAGGACGAAGTCCATTGTCTTGGCTTCGTCCTCGGTTATGATGTTTTTCTCCTGCAAATCGAACACAAGACCCGTTGCGCGTCCGCGCAGACCTAAAATTTTGTTTTTGTAGAGCTTTGACCCCTTCGGTGCGCCGCTCAACAGCTGCGCACGCTTTTCGGCGGTCAGCCCCGCGTTATCGTCAAAGGTGAAATACCAATGCACCCAATTTTCTTTTGGTTCTTCGCAAAGCTGTTTCAGAAGCTCCTCGGGCGTGCCGTCGCGCCATCTTGCAAGCGGTCGGCAATGATTGATGTATTCCGCATATATCGGCAAATCGGGCGCATCCGGGTTTAAGGTCATCATCATATAGTCATAGCGAATGGAAATCTCGCGGATGAACTCCATATCGGCGATGTTTGCCTCGTCAATATACACACAGCCGTACTGCCCGCCGAGAGCCTTTTTCCACCGTGCCTTGTTGTCGTAGCCCAAAACATAGATAACCTTTTCGCCGTTCGGCGTACGGTACAGCAAATGCGGCAGGGTGACCTGTCCCGCGCCCGAGGGCTTGTACTCTACCAATGCGCCGAACACATCACAAATGCCGAGCTCTGCATTGATTACGTTCTTTTCAAGCGTCCCGAGGTCAAGCCCCGACAGCACGTGAAAACGTTTCTCGCTGTCGGCTACGCGCAGCATAAACTTCACCACGCCGACAGTAGTCTTTCCCGCAAAGGTCGTGCCCTCTAAGACTTCCAGCTTTGCGTCTGACTGCAAAAAGTCCAAATATTTCGGTGACAGAATCATTGTGCGTCCGCACTCCTGCTTTTGAGCTGTTCGAGTATCGCCGAAAGCTCGCCGTTGCCTGTTTCCACATTGCCCGAATGCTCAATTTTATTCGTGAACATCGCAAGATGCTTGCCGAGCAATTCCAACGCCCGCAGTGCGCCTTTTGAGTCAAAGGCATAGGTGCCCGTTTCTTTGTACTCGCCCGCTTCGTAGTCCCATTCCGTGACGGGCTTTTTCTGCATACATCGGTCATATACATCCATCAAATTTAAAAGCACCGACGCTTTCGTCAGTGCCGTTTTTTCAAGCTGTTCTTTTTGTATCGCGCGCACACGCGAGAGCACCTTGGCATTTTTCAACAGCCTTGACGCCTGTGATGCGGCTGTGCTTTCCGAATATCCCGCCCGCTTCGCCGCATTCGTGCCGTTGTAGTCCACGGCATATTCTTGGCAAAAGCGTTCCTGCTGCGGGGTGAGGGGTGTGGGTTTGGGCATTGGAGGGACTCCTTTCTGTGGGGTGGGGGGGTATGCTGTGATTTTGGGGCATAAAATGTGTTCCAAATTCCCAGAATAAAGCATCGGCATTTTATATAATAAATGTTGTGAAAAGTCACATTTTATGTTCGCATATACAAAATGTTGCTTTGGGGATGAAATTTGCTTGACAATCAACCTCTATTTTTATAGAATAACGGTGCAGTCTACAAAGTGAATATCAATTCATTTGCAACATATATAGTTGAAATTTGTTCAACTTTTATATTTTATTTGATATTTTTATTTTATGTATTATTCGATTATCGTAAATTTCATACAAAAATCAGAATATTATAACTGACAATAGATAAGAGTTGTTAGTAGCTGTTTTTTGTAATGAGCAGTATTATGGAGCGTGATAATATGGGCATTAAATACCCTTTACTCAATTACAGCGACCATCTTACGTACGCTTAGTTCGCTTTTAGCGCGCTACCCTGTACGTGAGTAATTTTGTGGTACTCTGCACAGGGTGGATGGGCATCTCGTGTTAAGCGACCTTTCCACTTGTATGGTGGAAAGGTCTTTTTGCTTATATAAAAAAGTTTGTAAGAACCATATAGGAGTTGAACGCTGGCACACTTTATAGTATTTTCTACCATCTATCGATAAAAAATGAGTCCATAGCCGCTAACTATGGACTCATCACAAAGAACTTCTTTCCGTTACACCCGTTACGCTGGAAAGGAGATTCTTATGTTCAACTTTTCCGAAAACCTTATTTGCGCATGTCTCTTTCTGTTTCTGAAGTTTTTTATGGAAGAATTTCTTTCTGAGAGATTTCAGGATTTGCCACCCAAAGTGAAATACACAATATTTATCGCCATTGTTCTAGTTGTTTTTCTAAAATTTTCTTCAGCGTAGGGCAAGTAGACATAATATAATTATTGCGTTATGCCAAATATTATGACGGATAGAAGTTCATATTTTATCGATAGAAATTCGGACAGAGCAGTCTTGTCGTCTCCCGTACAAGACTGCTCTGTTGCATTAACGGCAAACAATTGTAAGTATTATATCATAAATATGTCTTTGAATGAATATACAATTTTCACAAATTATACGTGCTAAAATTTGGCGGAATATGTTGTATTGCACATTTGAATTTTGTATGCTTTCCTATGTTATCAGTATAGCACATATAAAGCGGACAAAACGGACAACTTTACTCTTCGCAGATATATCGGATAACTTTTTTGCGCACACTGTCGGAAGTGTTCCCACCGCCGATTTTGCGGGCGACTTGTCCCCAAGTCAGCGTGTCTACAAAGCGATAGGTAAAAATTTGCCTTGTTTGGCTGTCGGGGATGGTTTGGATGAACTCCAAAAGCTTTTGCTTTTCCTGCTGCCGTTTGGCACGGATAGATTCGAGCAGTTGTTTTTCCTTTTCGATGGCTTCCACAGCGCTCTCAATCCGACTGTGCCCTGTACCTGCGCCGCCCGAAGACGGGAGGACGCAGGTTTCTTTTTTGCCCGTTTTGGGGTCTGTGTGTATGTACGTGGTGACATTCGGTGTGGCGTGCTCCGCCTGTGTATACAGCTCGGCGATACGCTCCTCTATCATACGGATTTCCCCGTCAATGTACCGCAGGTTGTTTAATTCTTTTAAGGTCACATTCCCACCTCATTTCTTTTCCCAATGCACGGGAAATATGTGCTTGCAGCATTCGCTGCTCTTGGAATGCTGACAAATCCCATTCAGATTGTGCTTGCAATTTTCACAGCGTTTGCCTATAATGTTTTCTGCAATGATTTGCATTATGTATTTTAACTTCATTCGCCGTTCACCTCCTCCGATTCCACTCGGACACAGCCAACTCTCTGTCGTCCCTCGTAAATTCGATATTCCCGTCCCGATCTAAACAAAACTCAATTTTATACCGTTCCGGCAACTGCATATCACACCCTGTGCAACAGATTTCAAAATCAAATCCAACCCCATCGCGTGACGAATTGTGTGTGGCAGCTATAAATCTTGCTTTACTTCCACAAAACGGACAGGGTTTTAACGGCTTTAATGTTTTTCGATTCATTCTTTATTTACCTCATTCAAATACGTTTCAAACAAATCATAGGATAGAAATACGGAACATTCTCTAAGCGCTGTTTTTTGCATATCGCGGATAGATACGAACACATAATTATCAAACAACTGCTTTATGATATCCTGACCGATAACCAGCGGAATTGTACCGTTGTAACAGATGAGCTCGTCCTTGTTGCTTATGTATTCTCCGAAAAATTCCGTGACCCGTTCACGGAATAACAATGCGTTATCCATTCCCCATACCATCCAATAATTCGGGATTGTCGTGGATGTTACCGATGACCTTAGATAAACACGCGCCTTTCAGATACGGTTTGTCACGTGCGCCGTTGATTCGCCAAAAAGAGCCGTCTTTAAATTTCACAATATCCATTACAGCACCGAGATAATCCATCGGGGTCGCTAAAACATCCCCCTCGAAAATCTTGTTGCCGTTCTTGTCCGTCGAGCCGGTATATTGCCCGACAGTTTCGGGGATAACCTCATACGCAATCGGGTTGCCGAAAGAATCGGAAATGTACCATTTGATGCCCTGATTGGCAAGCAGACCGTATACCCAATCGCCTTTACGGTGATTCATTGTATTCTGATTCAACTTCCCTCTGAATAAAATCTCACGCATTCTTTTCCTCCGTTAAAATAAATTCGTCTGTGCAATCTCTGCCTGCAGGCGTGTATTTGCCGATTCATAAAAATCCTTATTGATTTCAAACCCAACGTAATCAAAATGCATTCTGTGACACGCAATCAGTGACGATGCCGAACCAACATGCGTATCTAAAATCTTATCTCCCGATTTTGCATAGTTTTGCAAAATCCATTCATATAGCTGTACGGGTTTCTGTGTTGGATGTATTCTGCTTTCATCTCGTATAAATTTGCGGAATGTTTTTGCGGTAATATCAAAATCAGTCCAAGCGTATTCGCACATTGAAAACGAAACACACTCTGACATATTCGGCTTGTCCCAAACAATAAACGATTTTGTTGGCGGTAATTCAAAATAATTTCCGCCCCAAATAATCGAATGTTTTGAAACACGAAACAATTACGAAACAATTCATCAAAATAGGATTTATTCGGCGGAGCGCTATCCCAATTCGCTATCGGGTTGTTATTATTCTTTGCGTTTTT
Organism: Bacillota bacterium; assembly: GCA_021769885.1. Classification (GTDB taxonomy): domain Bacteria; phylum Bacillota; class Clostridia; order Oscillospirales; family Acutalibacteraceae; genus Fimenecus. The sequence continues at coordinate 48,295 of JAETSA010000012.1, forward strand.
TCTCCGCCCCATATTTGTTTTAACATTGATTCCATATGGTGGGTCTACAATCGCCAAATCAAAATATTTGTCGGGGAACTGCTTCATTCCGTCCATACAGTCCATATTATAGAATCCGAAATCAAGCATTGTGTTTATATCCTTTTCCATCCATTCTTGCCCCACAGTGCGGACAGAAGTTTGACAGTACGGTAAAAACATCTCCGTCGCTTTCCACGATGCTTAAGGGTCTTTCGAGGCACACAGAGCAGTGCGAAGGTGCATTTTCAGCATTGCCTGTCCAAATCCCGTGTTTTTTGCGTCTCTGAAAACGCTTTAAATTCAGATTTTTCATAAAATACTCCTTTGTCTGTCATTTATTGTTAGACTGTCCAACACTAAAAATGCTCGAAACCCTTGATTCTACGTGGGGTCTAACAGTCTAACGCAAATTTTCATAGTGTGTGAAGATTATATATATACGCGTATATACGTGTACACGTGAAAACTCCCCACACGAGACACATACCCCTGTTAGACACGTTAGACGGTTAGACCTTATATAAATATAATAAATATAAAATATTATTTTTTCTATATATATCAAGGGGTTTGGGGCTTTTGTATCAGACTGTAAAGTCGTCTAACATTACGAAAATTATTGTTGGACTTTTTGGGTGATCGTTAGACCCTAATTTGTGATTCGGGATGAATTAAAACGGGAAATCAAAATCATCCTCACAGATTTTCTGCGTATCGGGGTCAACTGTTATCTTGATATAATTCGCTTTTTGCCCGAATACTTTTGTTTGATGCGTGAATCGCCCTTGTGAATTTCGAATCAGACAGCCTTTTGCATCGAGTTTTTTGAGCGTAGCAGTCATATCGAATCCGCCCTTATCCAACTGCTCCTGCAATACACCTCGGTTGATAATGACTACGCCGTTTTCGATTTTGCCCCAAATTTCACCGCGGTTATTCTCATCATTACGGAAACGATTTAGATTGCGCGACACAAGGTCGATAATGAAATCATATGCCCGTTCGGTGATGTCCACCTCTTTTTCGCTGACGAGGAATTTGCCGATGGAATCTGTCGGAATCGGCTCTTCCGTTATAAAAATGACCTCCCGTGCAATTTCGTCCGCCAAAAGCATCACAGCTAAGGACATTGCCTGTTTTTCGGTCACATTGTATTGGTAAAGCAAGGTTTTGAAAATCTCGCTGTATCGCTTTCTGAGTGCCCGTATATCGGATTTTTGGATGTACCGAATAAACTCTGCGCCTGCTGTACCGTAGTGCTCTGTGACGAACGAGACGACCGCATTGCCGTCCGATACGACCTTATCATCAACATACGCCTCAATGACACGGTTTTTCACACCGCCGCCCGAATTGGTTTTTGTGATTGGTTCCTCGCCCGTGAACAGAAAGGCATTGTTCCACGTCTTGAGCCGTTCTGCCGTGGAGCGTGAAGTATTTCGACCACGGTCAACGCCCTCGCAGAGGAACATCACAATATCGTCGTAATTCGAGCCCCATCGGCGTTTAATGATTTGCAGTTCGTCACCTGCAAACGGCAGAGAATTGAGAAACGACGCAATCAAAGCCATATTGTTGGCGGTCATATCCATTGTGCGCACAAGCTTGCCCAGGCGCGGATTGCCCCATATAGACATTGCAACCATCAGTCCGACGGTTTTGCCCGTCCCCGTACCGCCCCAAAGGTGAAAAATGAACGGCAGTGCCTGTATTTTTTCAAGCAAAGGCGAAGCGAACGAAGCTGCCATTTGCAAACGTAGATAGATACTGTCTGCCCGAAGCCTGGTGCAGTAATCCACCCATTCGTCGAAATCGCCTTTCTGCGTGATAGCGTCATACAGCCCGTTAAAAGACTGGTCGCCGTCGTACTGTATGGTTTCATCATACGGCATAAAGGTTTTCGGCGTAATCCAGCCCATACGGTTGACGGAGTCGCGGCGCGGAATGTCCTGCGGGTTCAAGGTGACTACATCCGATATGTATTCCACTAGTGCGCCCGCGTTTTTCGAGGTGACCTCTACTCCGCGGTTCGCAAGGCTTTTCACAATAGAACTCTTATCGGCGCACACCGCGCGGTCAACCGTGACATACTGCCAACGGCGGTCTTTGAAAAACGCAAGCTTCAGCTTTTCGGTTTCCGTGTCGAGGTTATACAGCCGCTCCACGGGCACAATTGGGTGCGTGCAGGCTGTGCCTACGCCTTCTTTCCGAACCCCTTTATCGTCTGCCTCCCAAGCACCGCAACGCAGTGCTGTAATCGGACAATCCGTGAAATTGGTATTGTTGTATATGCCGTCTTTGGTGTCATTGATATACTTTGCCTGCCAATACCGCAGCATATTCTCAAAGTCTTTCGGATGTATTTTCAGTTCCTTTGCTCTTTGCCGCAGGTGTGCAATATATTTTGTTTTTTCGATTTGACTTTCAAAATCGAATATACGGATATATACCTCGTCAAAGAAAATGGACTTCTCATCCAATGCCGCAATCATTTCATCGTCGGGCAGCAGTTGTAAATCCTCTTCAGTTAAAAACGCACTCATTTTTTCTCCTTCGAATTGCCCGATTCAATCCACGCTTTGCGGATTTGGTCGATTCGGTCGGTTTCCCTATCAAGAATATCGACGGAAACTTCCAAAGGCGCACTGTACTGCATTGCCCACGGGCTTAAATTGTCGGGATTTTCATCAAACAAATTCTCAAGCGTGATTTTAATCAGAGTTTTTGCGGTTTCGAGTTCTGTAAGGACAAATTTCAAATCTGTATAATCGAGTTTTTCAGACATAAAATACCTCCAATTTAAAGTTCTTCGGCACAGTGCTTCAAAAGTTCCTGCATAACGGGAAGCACAGACGGATAATAGCGGAAAGACTGCACCTCTTTGTTACAGTGCTTTGCCTTGTCATTGAACCAAGAGCCGTACTGCTCCGTTTTCAGATTGTGGCGATTCGCGAGTGTACCGATTTTGTTTGCGGACACACCAAGCATTGCGCCGAGTTCAGAAGCAGAGTAGGTCTTATCGGGCAACTGCGGCAGGGGCAACAGATATTCTCCTGTCAATTCCTTTGTGGCGTGGGCGTTCAGGACCTGCTTATATGTACCGTCGTACTGATTCGCAAGGCGTGTTAAGATTTGCGCCTTACGGATTTTAGCATTTTCTGCGCGGGTACGCATCATCATTTGCTGATACTCGGTCATACTCACAAGCTTCGCATCACCTTTGCGCAGGGATTTCAACAGTTTACGCACCCACGCGCGAAATTCTTTTGCTTTTTCCGTTTTGGAGAGCATCGTGATTTCATAGATGCCGTCTTCGGTGAAAATGCGGGTG
>JAETSA010000013.1 GCA_021769885.1 Bacillota bacterium
CGGACAGCGAGCCCGGGCTGTCCCTACGATTTACGCTTCACTGTTGATTTCTGCTGATTTTTGTAGGGGCGATTCACGAATCGCCCGCGCGCGGTTGGATTTCGCGCAACCCAACGATGGAACACAAACCTGTAGGGGTCGGCGTCCCGACGACCCGAGCACAGTCGAATTTTTACACAAACCAACGGCGCGAGCAAGCCCGCGCCCTACACCTGCCCCCACCGTAGGGGCGAATCGTCCGCAAAAAAATCAGAATCATCCAACGGCGGCGCACAACTCCCGTAGGGGCGGATGCCCACATCCGCCCGCGAAATCAGTACAATCCAACGGCGAAATACAACCCGTAGGGGCGCGCACGCCCGCAAACGGACAGCCGCAAGGGCTGTCCCTACGATTTACGCTTCACTGTTGATTTCTGCTGATTTTTGTAGGGGCGATTCACGAATCGCCTGCGCACGGTCGAATTTTTGCTCCATCCAACGGCGGGCGTGGAAGCCCGCCACTACGCGTGAATCCAATTTATATTGCTTTCCCTTTACAAAAGGTATTAAGGTCGTTCCTTACGCAATTCGGCAAAATAGGGTATCTACCAAAAAGTGAATATTATTATACTTTATTGCGCCTATCCTACAAGAATTTATTGAATAATAACAGTATAATAGAAAAAACAGCGATTTTTTTATATTTTATAGATAAGGAGAATCCAATATGCAAAAACAAAGACTGATTGGCGATTACCCTGTCATCGGCATTCGCCCGACCATTGACGGCAGACGCGGTCCTCTGAAGGTGCGCGAATCCTTAGAGGAGCAGACGATGAATATGGCGAAATCCGCCGCAAAGCTGTTTGAGGAAAACCTGCGCTATACAAACGGCGAGCCTGTAAAGGTCATCATCGCCGACACCACCATCGGCAGAGTGGCGGAAGCCGCCGCGTGCGAAAACAAGTTCCGCAAGGCGGGCGTGGCAATCACCCTGACCGTCACCCCCTGCTGGTGCTACGGCTCGGAAACCATGGATATGGACAAAAACACCATCAAAGGCGTATGGGGCTTTAACGGTACGGAGCGCCCGGGTGCGGTGTATCTTGCCTCGGTGCTCGCTTCGCACGCGCAAAAGGGTCTGCCTGCATTCGGCATTTACGGCAAAGATGTGCAGGATATGGATGCGACCGAAATCCCCGACGATGTGCGCGAAAAACTGCTTCGCTTCGGCAGAGCGGCAGTCGCGGCGGCAACAATGCGCGGCAAATCCTATTTGCAGATTGGTTCTATCTGTATGGGCATTGCAGGCTCGATTATCAATACAGACTTTTTCGAGGAATACCTCGGTATGCGCGTAGAATCCGTTGATGAGGTGGAGATTATCCGCCGTATGACGGAAGGCATTTATGATGAAGCTGAATTTCAAAAGGCTTTAAAATGGACAAAAGAAAACTGCAAAGAGGGCTTTGACAAGAATCCCGATTGGTTTAAAAAATCCGACGCCGAAAAGGAAGAAGCTTGGGAATTTGTTGTCAAAATGATGTGCATTATCAAGGATTTGTACGGCGGCAACCCGAATCTGCCCGAAGGCTGCCGAGAGGAATCCGTCGGGCACAACGCGCTGTGCGGCGGCTTCCAGGGTCAGCGGCAGTGGACGGACTTCTATCCGAACTGCGACTATCCCGAGGCACTGCTCAATTCCTCGTTTGACTGGGAGGGCGCAAGAGAAACCTATGTGCTTGCGACCGAGAACGATACCCTCAACGGCGTGTCTATGCTCTTCGGCAAGCTCTTAACCAATACGGCGCAGATGTTCTCCGATGTGCGCACCTATTGGAGTCCCGAAGCCGTCAAAAAGGCGACAGGCTATGAATTGGAAGGCGTTGCAAAAGAGGCGGGCGGCTTCCTGCACTTAATCAATTCCGGTGCGTCGGCACTCGATTTCTGCGGCGAGGTTAAGGACGAAAACGGCAACGGTATCATTAAGCCGTTCTGGGAAATGACCGAAGCTGACCAAAAGGCATGCCTCGATGCCACCACTTGGAATGCGGCGGATATGGGCTATTTCCGCGGCGGCGGATTCTCTTCCCGCTTTGCAACGCGCAGTGAAATGCCCGTCACGATGTGCCGCTTGAACATTGTCAAGGGCTTAGGCCCTGTGATGCAGATTGTTGAGGGCTACACCGTGCATCTGCCCGAGGAGGTTTCCGACAAACTGTGGAAGCGTACCGATTACACTTGGCCGTGCACTTGGTTTGCCCCGCGTGTAACGGGCGAGGGCGCGTTTAAAACCGCATATGACGTGATGAACAACTGGGGCGCAAATCACGGTGCTTCCTGCTACGGACACATCGGTGCTGACCTTATTACACTTTGCTCGATTTTGCGCATTCCCGTATGTATGCACAACGTTCCCGAAGAAAAGATTTTCCGTCCTGCAGTTTGGAACGCATTCGGTATGGATAAGGAAGCGCAGGATTTCCGCGCCTGCAAGAACTTCGGCCCGATGTATAAATGAGTAATGCTATGAACAATACAAAGAATTTACTTGCCTTTGACTTCGGCGCGTCCTCGGGGCGCGCCGTGCTGGGGCGTTTTGACGGTGAGAAGCTGACGCTTGAAGAACTGCACCGGTTTTCCAATGACCCCGTTTCCTTGGGCGGTACGCTTTATTGGGATGTATTGCGGCTGTTCTTCGAAATCAAGCAGTCGCTTTTGAAAGCAAAGGCGGTTTGCACACCCGACAGCATCGGCATCGATACCTGGGGCGTGGATTTCGGGTTGTTGGATGCGGATGACAGACTGCTTGAAAACCCCGTGCATTACCGCGATGCGCGCACGGCGGGAATCTTGACAAGTGCTTTTTCGGAGATTTCCAAAGAAGAGCTGTACCGCATTACGGGAAATCAGATTATGGAAATCAATACCGCGTTTCAGCTTTTGTCGCTTCGCGAGACTCGACCCGCGCTGTTGGAGCGGGCAAAGACGCTGCTGTTTATGCCGGATTTGTTTGCGTTTATGCTGACGGGCGAAAAGCATACGGAATACTCCATTGCGTCTACTGCACAGCTGTTGGATGCGAAAAGCCGCACTTGGTCACCGCTTGTTTTGGAAAAATTCGGGATTCCGCGTGCGTTGTTCCCCGACATTATCCCGACCGCAACGCCGATTGGGCATTTGCGTGCGGATTTATGTGAAGATTTGGGCATTCCTGCCTCGCGCGTGATTGCCGTGGCAGGGCACGACACGCAGTGCGCACAGGCAAGCGTACCCGCCACAGAGAAAGACTTCCTGTTTTTAAGCTGCGGTACATGGTCACTGCTCGGCACGGAATTGGACGAACCGCTTATCAACACGCAAACTGCCGCCTGCAACATCACGAATGAGGGCGGTTACGGCGGCAAGACCTCGTTTTTAAAGAACATCATCGGACTTTGGCTGATACAGGAAACGCGCCGCCAGTGGCAAAAAGAGGGGAAAAACCTCTCTTTTGCCGAAATGGAAAAGCTGGCGCTTTCGGCACCCGCGTTTCAGTGCTTTATTGACCCGGATGATGCCGTGTTTGTGCCTGCGGGCAACATTCCGAAGCGGATTCAGGAATACTGCCGTAAGACGGCGCAAAAGGTGCCCGAAACGAAAGGGGAAATTCTGCGTTGCATCTACGACAGCCTCGCGATGAAATACCGCTTTGCCATTGCGCAAATCGAGCAGTGCACAGGGAAGCGTTATAACACCCTGCACATTGTCGGCGGCGGTGTGAAAGATACGCTTTTGTGCAGGCTCACAGCGGATGTCTGCGGCAAAACTGTAGTGGCAGGCCCTGTGGAAGCCACCGTTTTCGGCAATCTTGTTCTGCAACTCCTGGCAAGCGGAGAGCTTTACACCCTCGAAGAGGCTCGAGAGGTGATACGCCGATCCGACAAGGTAAACACCTTCACGCCAAAATATGAAGCGGAAACCGACAACGCATACGAAGCCTTTTTGACGGCAACAAATTTAGCATAATACTTTATATAAAAAGGAAGAAAAACTTATGGAATATATGGAAACCCGCGAAATTATGTGTGACATTTGCCACAAAACCTGGCAGCTCGGCTGGGTGGCGGCAAACGACGGCAATCTGTCCGTCAAATTGCCCGACGGCAATTTTTTGGCAACGCCAACGGGCATCAGCAAAAGCTTTATTACGCCTGAAAAGCTGGTCATTATTGACAAAGAAGGCAAGGTGCTCGAAGCAGAGAACGGCTACCGCCCGTCCTCGGAAATCAAAATGCATCTGCGCTGTTATCAGGAGCGCGACGATGTCGGTGCGGTTCTGCACGCACATCCGCCTACAGCCACGGGCTATGCTGTGGCACACGTGCCGCTTGACCGCTACACGATGATTGAAACCGTTGCCGCCATCGGCTCGATTCCCGTCACGCCTTACGGCACGCCGTCCACCTATGAAGTACCCGATGCGATTGCACCGTATTTGCAGGAGCACGATGTCCTGTTGCTTGCCAACCACGGCGCACTCACCGTCGGTGCGGACGCCATCACGGCGTATTACCGTATGGAAACCTTGGAGCTGTTTGCCAAAATCAGCCTGACCGCGCATTTGCTCGGCGGGGAAAAGGAAATCTCCGAGGAGAACATTCAAAAGCTGATTGATTTGCGGAAATACTACGGCATCACAGGCAAGCACCCGGGCTATAAGCATTACCGCGAGGACTAAACGATGCACGGAAAACCGAAAGTACCGCTCGACTGCCTGTTTCAGGGGTGCTACAATCCCGCGTTTGAAGCAGAGATTCGAAAATGTAAGGATAAATGCTGGAGATTCAACCAACTGTCCCCCAACGACCGTGAAGCACAGCAGGCACTGCTTACAACGCTCATTGGAAAAATGGGTGCGGATGCCGTGTTCACGCCGCCGTTTTGGTGCGATTACGGCTACAACATCACGGTCGGCGATTGGTTTTATGCGAATCACAATTTGGTGATTCAGGACGGCGCAAAGGTCACCTTCGGCAATCACGTTTTTATCGGACCGAACTGCTGTTTTACGACCGCCGAGCATCCGACCGACCCCGAACAGCGCAAAGCGGGCTTGGAAATCGCAAAACCCATTACCGTCGGCAATAATGTTTGGATTGGTGCAGGTTCTACCGTGCTTGCAGGTGTGACCATCGGGGACAATACCGTCATCGGCGCGGGGAGTGTCGTGACGCAATCCATTCCCGCGAATGTCGTCGCCGTTGGCGTTCCCTGCCGCGTCAAGCGCGAAATCACCGAGGCGGATAAAGACCGCTACCCGATGTATATGGGCAGTTATTAAAAACAGAAGCCCCATCTGCGTGTTTAAAACGTAGGTGGGGCTTTGCTTTGTAAAATACTTTTTATGCCTTACATACGGCTTTTATGTGCCAAATGGCGATTGCCGTAAATAGAATGCCGAAAATCAGATGCAGTATAAACAGAATCGTACCCGATATAGACAGGAGGTTCAAAATCGGAACGGCTAAAAATGTGCTTAACAGGAAAAAGTTTTTTGGGGATACTGTTTTTCTTCCGAAAATATACAAAAAGAGAACGGAAAACGCGATAGGCACTATGCACCAAACGCGTAGCCCAAGGGAAAGCTCACTGACAAAAAGCTCTCTGAGCCAATACGGTAATGAGCTTGTGTGTAACAAGCAAAAAACGCCTGAGAAAGCATAATATAAGGCACATAGAATATAAACGCTGACGGAAATTACGGAACCGGCTTTTTGCTGCATAGAATTACCCTCACTTTGTTAAAGGAATACCTGTATTTACAGATAAGTGATACAACAATAATACTGAGTATTCCACGGAATTATGAATACAACTTTCCGCAACAGATGGCCATTTCTTTTGCTGTAGAATATTGTTTACGTCACCAATGTATGCTCTTGATTTGGTTGCTGCGACCAAAGCCATATGTCCCGCAGAATTTTTCAGGCAGTTTGTATAGGCATATGTATAAATTGCTGGCATTGTATCTAAGTATGTATCAATATCACGGTTCGCCTGCCGCTCGAATTCAGGATGTGCCAAATTGAATCCAGTTACATTAGCGGCATGATGCGGAACACAAATATCCTGCATATAATGTAGCATTTTTCCAACAGATTCTATAAAAGCGTTAGAACCACCATTGCTTTTGTATTCTGCCATCGCTTCATTATAGTGCTTTTCTAAATTTTTGCGTGCTGTGTTTTCAGAATCATTATCATAATTTTTGCCTGTCTGAGGATCATAGAAGTGCCCTTTATATCCCTGCTCTATTCCCAACTCAGGAATCGTATCTGGTAAAACAGATGCCAAAGAGAGCATCAGACCAATCATAATTGACCCATTTTGGTTATTGCCCCAGAAACCTTTATCACTTAACAAAATACCGCAAGCCTGTGCTGTAATTTGTTCATGTGTTTTAGGGTCGTCGCTAAGTTCTCCACTTCCTGATTTCCAAAGAGGCTGTATACCATCGGTTTCAGATTCGTTGTATCGCGCAGTAATTGGGTTGGTATCATAAGTATCAAAAGGATCATAGGTTTTCTCAAACCAAATTAATAATTCACGAAGTTCGTTACTTTGCATCGCCATAATATCATCCCATGTAATATCTTCAAGCGAGAATGATGCATTATAAATGAACTCGTTTTGTTCAGTTGTTTTCGTATCGACAGATATAGCATTTGTAGTTGTCCCGATAGATATTGTTGATATAATCAATACTGTTATCAAAAAATGGAAAATCCTCTCTTCATAATAAACTCCTCTCTTACCTTTTCTGTGATTTGAATTTAATTTGTTGTCCTCCTTTCAGTTACAATATATCACAAATCTTTATTCTCGTCAATAGTGAACATAAATTGATATAAAATCACATTATTTATATTCATTTATTTGAAAAAATCTGATTGCATCTCTATAGCATTGTGCATAAATCTATGAAAAAACACCCCGAATTTTGCATTTGCAAAATTCGGGGTGTACTGTCAATAAACTTACAAATTAAACAATGCCCTGGGACATCATCGCGTCAGCAACCTTTAAGAAGCCTGCGATGTTCGCGCCGACAACGAAGTTATCCTCGCTGTGATATTCCTTTGCCGCTGTAGACATATGGAAGTAAATGCTTTCCATAATATCCTTGAGCTTTTCATCAACCTGGTCGAAGGTCCAAATGATACGTGCGCTGTTCTGGCTCATTTCCAAAGCGGAGGTCGCTACGCCGCCCGCGTTTGCCGCTTTACCGGGTGCAAACAGCACGTTGTTCTCAAGGAAATAGTTGGTCGCTTCAATGGTACTCGGCATATTTGCGCCTTCTGCCACAGCAATACAGCCGTTTTTCACAAGCGTTTTTGCCGCTTCCAAATCCAACTCATTCTGCGTTGCGCACGGCAGTGCAACGACACAGGGGACTTCCCAAACCTTTTTGCCCGCAACAAATTTTGCGGTCGGCTTGTATTCGGCATATTTGCTGATTCTTGCGCGCTCCTGTTCCTTGACTTTTTTGAGAATGTCAAGGTCAATGCCTTCTGCATCGTATACATAGCCTGAGGAGTCACTTGCGGTAACGACTTTTGCGCCGAGCTTCTGCGCCTTTTCAATCGCATAGATTGCCACGTTGCCCGAGCCCGAAACCACAACGGTCTTGCCCTCTAAGGAGTTGCCGTGATTTTTGAGCATTTCTTCGGTCAAATATACAAGACCGTAGCCGGTTGCCTCGGTTCTTGCAAGCGAACCGCCGTAGGAAAGACCTTTACCGGTCAGAACGCCTTCGTGACGTCCGGTAATCTTTTTATACTGTCCGAACAGATAGCCGATTTCTCTGCCGCCCACGCCGATGTCGCCTGCGGGCACGTCGGAGTTCGGACCGATCACCTTGTAAAGCTCTGTCATAAAGCCTTGGCAGAAACGCATAACTTCATTGTCGCTCTTGCCTTTGGGGTCAAAGTCCGCGCCGCCCTTACCGCCGCCGATGGGCAGACCCGTCAGGGAGTTTTTGAAAATCTGCTCAAATCCCAAGAATTTGATGATGCTCATATTAACGGACGGATGGAAACGCAAACCGCCCTTGTAAGGACCGATGGCACTGTTGAACTGCACGCGGTAGCCGCGGTTTACGTGCACTGTGCCGTTGTCATCTACCCACGGTACGCGGAACACGGTTGCCTTTTCGGGCGCAACCAAACGCTCTAACAGCGCCGCTTTTTGATACTGCGGATTGCTTTCCACTGCGGGTGCAATGGAATTGAGCACTTCGGTAAGTGCCTGGCAAAATTCGGGCTGATAGTCATAGCGCGTGGTGGTGCGCTCTAAAACTTCGCTGACATAACTCATAAAAAACTCCCTTTCACGGTATACAAAACACCGATAATTTAATACTCTGCTATTTTACTGCACGAAAGCGGAAAATGCAAGAACGTCACAGTAAAAATTCATTTTTATCTTGCAAATATTTTTGTATAAAACGACAGAAAGTATATAGAATCAATGCTTTTTCGGGACAAGCCCAAAGCGCACACTCGGTGAATTTCGGTTCACTGAATGCCGAAACTTGCAAATCCGACAAAGCGCGCATCTGCGCCTACTGCTAAAAAAGGCATAAAAAAGGAGAAAAGCCCGGTTGCGGTACCGGGCTTTTCCCTAATTGAGGGGTTGCTTGAGGAGGGGGTATAAATACTCGGTCAAGAGGTTGCGGTACCTCTCTGTTGAGTACACCTATACTATACGGGATAAATATGAACAAATTATGAACATTTTGCAAAAAAATGATAATAAATCAAATTTTTTTGGATTTTTGCAAAAAAGAAATATTTTTTGACGAAGAACAAACAAATGTTTGCAATTTTAGAACATTTGTGCTATGATATAAAAAACAAACCGAAAATATTCCATTCTGTTTTTCGGAGGGAGCTTTATGAAATCCATCAATCGAACACAAAAAAGAATTTATGAATATTTAATGGAGCGCAGTCAAAGTGGCGTGCCGCCGACCGTGCGCGAAATCGGTGCAGCGGTGGGCTTAAAATCCACCTCGTCCGTGCAGTCCAATCTCGACGCGCTCGAGCGGGCGGGCTATATTGAACGCGACCCGATGCACAAGCGCTCCATTCGCGTTACAGGGGAGGCGGAAAACGTCACCACCGTGCCGTTGCTCGGTACGGTCACGGCGGGCGTACCCATTTTGGCGGTAGAGCAAATCGAGAGCTATATTCCCTATAACGGGCACATCTCGCGCGACAAACCGCTGTTTGCTTTACACGTGCGCGGCGACAGTATGGTACAAGCGGGCATTTTGAGCGGTGATATCGTTATTGTGGAAAAGACGCCTGTAGCGGAAAACGGGGAAATTGTGGTTGCGATGATTGAGGACGAAGCCACCGTTAAACGCTTTTATAAAGAAAAGGGGCACTTCCGTCTGCAGCCCGAAAACGATGCCTACGCGCCCATTATTGTAAACGAGGTCATCATTCTCGGCAAGGTCGTTGCCCTGATGCGGTATTATTAAAGAATACTTATTTCTGACCACATTCGCATTTGGGTGATTTTATGCGTTATTTTGACTGCCAGGAGCAAAAAAACCGCGGAACTTTTCGCTTTCCGATTGAATTTCATCACGTGGACTGTGCGCATCCGCGCTATCAAATGCCTTTTCACTGGCATATGGATTATGAGCTGATTCGTGTGGTGTCGGGCGTGTTTACGCTTTCACTCGACGCCCAAACCCTGCATCTGCACGCGGGGGACGCGGTGCTGATTCAGGACGGCGTACTGCACGGCGGTATACCCGTGGACTGCGTATATGAATGTATTGATTTCGATTTGACGGCTTTTTTGCAAAACAGCGCGATTCCGGCCCGGCAAATCGATGACATTCTGAATCACCGCGTTCTGTGGCAAAGCACTTTTCCGAACGGCAGCGATGAAGCGTGTTTGGTTCACCGTTTGTTTGACACCTTGGGCGCGCCGCCGAACGGTGTGGAATTTTTGACGCAGGGGCTGATTTTCGAGCTGTTGGGGCTTTTACTGCAAAATCACCGATTCCAAGAGAACGACACACGCTCCGTGCGCGGCGATCGGCGCATTCGACAGCTCAAAAATGCACTGCGCCTGATTCGCGAGCAGTACGGTACGGCGCTGACCTTAGAACGGCTCTCGGCGGCGGCGGAAATGTCACCGAAATACTTTTGCCGTTTTTTTGCCGAACTGACGGGGCGCACACCGATTGACTATTTGAACTATTACCGCGTGGAATGTGCCTGCACACAGCTTTTATACAGCGATGAGTCTGTTACGGAGATTGCGCTGAGCTGCGGGTTTAACGATTTAAGCTATTTTGTAAAAACCTTTAAACGGTATAAGGGCGTAACGCCGAAGCAATTTCGGAAAGGAGAGATTTTGTGCGAGAGCACGACCTGCTGCGACAGCTGACCGAATATGCCGCAAGCGGCGCATATCCGTTTCATATGCCCGGGCACAAACGTAACGCGGCGGAGCTGCCCGACAACTTGCCCTATTCTATAGATATTACGGAAATTGACGGGTTCGATGATTTGCACGCGCCCGAAGGCGTTTTGCAGGATTTGAATCGGCGCTTGTCGCAGGTGTTCGGCGCAGAATACAGCTTTGCGCTGGTCAACGGTTCGACCTGCGGGATTTTGGCGGGCATCGCCGCCGCTGTGGGGCGGGGGGATACCGTTTTGATGGCACGCAACTGCCACCGCTCCGTGTATAATGCGGTTGCACTTTTGGGGCTTCATCCTGTGTATCTCCAACCGCCGACCGATGCGGCGACAGGTATCTCGGGGAGTATCGCGCCCGAAAGCGTGCGTGCGGCATTAGAACAGCACGCCGATGTGCGTCTGCTTGTGCTGACCTCGCCGACTTATGACGGTGTGCTCAGCAATATTGCCGAAATCGCAGAAATTGCGCATCAAAAGAATATTCCTGTGTTGGTCGATGAAGCGCACGGCGCGCATTTGGCGTTTACAAAGCAAAAATCCCTATCCGCTGTGCAGGCAGGGGCGGATATTGTAATTCACTCTCTGCACAAAACCTTGCCGTCTCTGACGCAGACTGCGGCGGCGCATATTTGCGGCACGCGCATTTCACCTGCCGAATTTGCGCACCAACTGTCGGTTTTTGAAACCTCCAGCCCTTCGTATGTTTTGCTTGCGTCTGTTGCGGCATGCGTGCGTTTTTTAGAGGAACGTGCCGAAGCTGCATTTGCGGCATACGAAACCCGATTGCAGTGTTTTTCCGAACACTGCCGAACGCTAAAAAAGCTGTCTGTGCTTTGCAAAGGCGCGGACACCCTGACGGCGCATCCGTCCTTTTTTGCCTTTGACGGCGGGAAACTGCCGATTGTAACTACACATACTGCCCTTGACGGCGCGGCACTTTTGCAAAGGCTTCGAAAAGACTATGCATTGGAAGGGGAGATGGCGGCGACTTCCTATGCGCTGTTGATGACCTCTGTGTGCGACACGGACGAAGGCTTTTCCCGTCTTACGCGCGCGCTTGCCGAAATTGACCGTACCGCCGAGCGTTCGGACCGTTTGCCGTGTTTTCAAACACTGCCGCTGCCGAAACTGCATTGCACCCCCGCAGAGGCGGCGATACACAAAACGCAATCGCTTATATTGCAGGCGTGTGTCGGTCGGGTGAGCGCCGAAACCGTGCTTTGCTATCCGCCGGGTATCCCGTTGGTCGTGCCGGGCGAGGTGATTTCCGCAGAAGCTGTGCAGGCGGTCGAATGCGCACAAAATCACGGACTTTTTGTGCGCACAATCAGACGAAACTTTCCGTATATCGCCGTTTTCGATTGACAAATGCGGCACGGTGTGGTACTATAATTTGCGAACAATAACCTTAAAGGAGTTAATTCGATATGAAAAGAATCCAAACTGTCAAAACCCGTGATTTGAAAGAAAGCGCAAAGAACGGCGGCTGCGGCGAATGCCAGACCTCTTGCCAGAGCGCTTGCAAAACTTCCTGCGGCGTTGCAAATCAGCAGTGCGAAAAGTGCATGAAGCAGAAATAAGTTCAATTTCGCAGTAAAAAAGCCGTTTTCTTTGATTTATTAAAGAGGCGGCTTTTCTTTTTGAGGTAAAATATGGTACATCTTTATCAATTAAACGGCTATAACATCGCGCTGGATGTGTTCAGCGGCTCGGTACACGCGGTGGACGAGGTCGCTTACGATGCAATCGGGCTGTATCCCGATCACACACCTGCCGAAATCAAGGCGCAGCTTTTGGAAAAATACAGTGACCGTGCGGACGTGACCGCTGCGGAACTGGATGAAATGCTCGAGGATATCGCTGCGCTCAAGGCGGCGGGAAAATTGTTCACCGAGGATGTCTACGCCGACCGTGCGTTCGATTTCAAAAATCGCCACACGGAGCTGAAAGCCCTTTGCCTGCACGTGGCGCATACCTGCAATTTGAATTGCTCGTACTGCTTCGCCGCACAGGGTAAATATCACGGCGAGCGTGCACTGATGTCCTTTGAAACGGGCAAGCGTGCGCTGGATTTTTTGGTTGAAAATTCAGGAACCCGCAAAAACTTAGAGGTCGATTTCTTCGGCGGTGAGCCGCTGATGAATTTTGATGTCGTAAAACGCCTGGTCGCATATGCGCGAAGCATTGAAAAGGAAAAAAACAAAAATTTTCGCTTCACGCTGACGACAAACGGCGTGCTTTTGGACGATGAAGTTACGGAGTTTGCGAATCGGGAATGTCATAATGTCGTGCTTTCTCTGGACGGCAGAAAGGAAGTACACGACCGTTTGCGCAAAACCGTGAACGGGCAGGGCAGTTACGATGTAATCGTGCCGAAATTCCGGGAATTTGTCAAAAAACGCGGCAATAAGGGCTATTATGTGCGCGGCACATTCACAAAAAATAATATTGATTTCACGAACGATATCTTTCATATGGCGGATCTCGGCTTTACGGAGCTTTCTATGGAGCCTGTGGTCTGTGCGCCCGACGAACCGTACGCGCTCAACGAAGCAGATTTGCCCACGCTGTTCGAGCAGTATGAAATTCTCGCGAAAGAAATGCTGAAACGCAAAAAAGAGGGCAGACCCTTTACATTTTACCATTATATGCTTGACCTCGAGGGTGGTCCGTGCATTTACAAGCGGATTTCGGGCTGTGGCTCGGGGACGGAATATCTTGCAGTCACACCGTGGGGTGAACTGTATCCCTGCCACCAGTTCGTCGGTGACCCCAAATACAGCTTAGGCAACATTTACGACGGGATTCAAAATACCGAATTACAGCAGGAGTTTAAGCTTTGCAACGCCTATGCGCGCCCCGACTGTAAGGATTGCTGGGCAAAGCTGTATTGCAGCGGCGGCTGTGCGGCGAACGCCTACCACGCAACGGGCTCGATTCGGGGCATATACAAATACGGCTGCGAGCTGTTCAAAAAGCGGATAGAATGCGCCGTGATGATGCAGGTCGCTGAATCGCTTGAAGCACAGGAAAGTGATGAAGTATGACGACCTTTTTATGCATCTATATCGGGCTTTCCGTCTTGTCTGTGCTTTTGACTTTTGTACTGTCTTATTTTGAAGGGAAAGCGAAAGTCTGCAAGACCGTATTGCTGATTCTGTTTATCGTAACGCTTGTCGGTGTATTGTTCGCCACGGGCGCGCTCGAGGCAAAATACGGCTGGAATCGGTTGTATTCCACATTGATTGCCGCCGCAGTTCTCGTGGGGCTGTATTTGGCGGATACCTTGGGCAAGCGGGTGCGGAAATAGCATTTTGTTATTCTAAGGCGTAGGCGAAGCCGCAGAAGCCACATAGCACAAGATAAATTTGATTCGCAAATCGTAGGGGACGCTGTTCTCGCCTGCCGGCTCGGTCGGTGCTTCTAAGCTTCGCTTAGAGGTGTCCGCCGGACACCCGCACCCTCAGCGTCCCGCGGGCGAACGCAGTTCGCCCCTACGGGTTTGCGCACCGCCGTTGGGCGTGCGTGAAATCCAACCGTGCGCGGGCGGGCGTAGGGAACGACCTTAGTGTCGTTCCGCGAATTTCTATCTGATTTTCGCATGCGGTATTGCCGTTTACGAAAAATAAACGGGCAGACCGATTTGGGTCTGCCCGGTTTTACTTTATATTTTCGCTGTCAAAATGTAAATGTTGCCGAATGACTGCCATCGCTTACATCGGCGGCATACCGCCCTGACCGCCTGCCATCATTTGTGCAAACATACCCGGCTTCTTTTCCTTCTTCGGCTTATAGGCGGGGGGATTTTTCATCTGCTCTTTTGCGCGCTTGCCCTTCGGCGTCTGGAGATATTTGTTGACCAGCAATACGATATCGCGCATATCGTCACACATATATTCCGCCGCTGTTTCGCACATCTGCGGGTCGTTGTTCATTTCGCCTAAAATCGTCACGGCGATTAAGCCCTGCGTGTCGCTTGAGCCGTTCTCGTAAATGTCGTTTAAAATCTTAAACAGCTTCGAGAGGCTCTGCTTGTCGCGCGATTTGATTGTACCGATCACACGCGCCGTGCCGTAGTCCATAAAGAACTCGTCCGCCAAAAATTCGCCGTATTTTTCATAGTTTGCGCGGTACGGCTCTTTCAAATCGGGATACATTCCCGTCAATCGGTTGGCGAGTGTGTTGCCGTCGTAGCTTTGCGTACCGTTTTTCGCCGCAGAGCGGGAAACGGGTGTCGGCATTTTGTTGCTTTTGGATTTTGCCGCTTTTTTGGAGCTGTATTTTGTGCGGATACTGTCCGAAAGCTCATTGCACAGTGATTTTATATCGCGTTCGTCAAAGCTTTCCGCATCAAAATAGTTTACCGAAAGATTTTGGAAGCTTCCCGCATCGTCTTCGTAAAGCAGTGCCGCTTGGGCATCGGAAAATGTCAGCCGTACAGTGCCTTTTTCGCCTGTAAATTCCATATATGTGCTGTCACCCTCTGTGAAAAGGGGCAATGCGTCTTTTTCGGCCGATTCCGGGGTGCGCGCGGAAAAGCCGTTCTCCGAAAGAGCGGCGCCGATACCGGCATAAACTTTAGAAATTGCGTCGTTTTGCGTCATTGGGTTTTGCCTCCCTGTCCGTAATCTTATTTATTGTAACACAGAATCTTTCGTTTGTCATTAAAATTTTTTCGGATTTTTGATTGCGAAAAAAACGTGTATATGGTATAGTTTATTCGTGTATGTATATTTGGATGGTTCAGGGAACTGTATGGCAGCCTTACCGTCAAAATTTCTGGGAATATGGAGTGAATTTCCAATGAAAAACGTATTAATTTTATTCGGCGGCGTATCCAGTGAGCATGAGGTTTCGTGCCTGTCGGCGATGTCCGTGATTCAAAATATGCCGTGCGACAGTTATCGAATGTACCTGCTTGGTATCACGAAGACCGGCGAGTGGCTGCTTTTTGAGGGCGATTCGGCGCTGCTCGAGGCGGATAAATGGACAGAGGCTGCCGATTGTCTTACGAAAGCGGCAATTTCCCCCGACAGACGTGATCACGGCATTTTGGTATTCCGCGAATCCGGCACGGAAGCGATACATATCGATGTAGCGTTTCCTGTTCTGCACGGCAAAAACGGCGAGGACGGTACGGTGCAGGGCGTTTTGGAGATTGCAGATATCCCTTATGTCGGATGCGATACCCGTGCGAGCGCAATGTGTATGGACAAAGCCGTCACCAATCTTGTAGCGGATTCGGTGCATATTGCGCAGGCAAAGTGGATGTCTGTCACGGTATACGAATACAGGCAAGCCCCTGAAGCGGTTGCCGCACAAGCAGCAGAAAAGCTCTCTTTGCCGCTGTTCGTCAAACCTGCGAACGCAGGGTCGTCCGTCGGTATTTCCAAGGTGAAAACGGTGGAAGAATTTGCGCACGCCATGGAAGTCGCGTTCCGTGAGGACAGCAAGGTCGTGCTGGAAGAAGCCATTGACGCGCTGGAAATCGAATGCGCTGTACTCGGCAATGAGAATCCGATGGCGTCCGTCGTCGGCGGTATCGTCCCAAGTGAGGAATTTTATACATACGAGGCAAAATATATAAGCGGTGAAAGTGAATTGCAAATCCCCGCAAAAATTTCAGATGCGGCACAGGCGGCAGTACGCAGTGCGGCGTTGGCAATCTTTACCGCTATGGGCTGTAAAGGACTTTCCCGCGTGGACTTCTTTTTGGAAAAGGGCACAGGGCGCGTGCTGTTTAATGAAATCAACACCCTGCCGGGCTTTACGTCCATCAGTATGTATTCGAAGCTGATGGAGCAAAGCGGGATACCGTACCCGAAGCTTTTAGACAGGCTTTTGAAACTCGCACAGGAGAAGTAAGAAAAATGGCAAAAAAAATGGATGCGCACATCCACATTTGCAACCGGCAAACGATGGATGGGCAAAGTGAAACGATAGAGATGGATGTGCTCGGTGCGCTCACACAAACACAGGACGGCTTTTTGCTGACCTATACGGAATATGATGAGGAAGCGAACCGTTGTGATACCACCGTGCGCGTAACCGGAAGCGACACCGTATCGGTTACGCGAAGCGGCAATTTCAGCAGTGAAATGCTGTTTCAGGCGGGTAAGCGCGGCAGTTTTGCATACGGCACGCCCTACGGTACGCTGACGATGGGGCTTTACACAAAAAGTGTAGAAAATGCCCTGCGTGCCGACGGCGGACGGCTGCGGTTTTGCTATTCGACCGATTTTCAAAGTCAGGCGCCGATTGACAATCGTATGACGCTTACCGTATCCTCGAAATAGCCGTCCGGCTAAAACGAACCGAAAAGGCAAGGAGAAAATACAGAAATGTCTAAGCTTGTAAAAGAAACTGAAAATGCACTGCATACGCTGGTGCTGGAAGCGATTGGTAAGGCAACCGCCGCAGGGGAACTGCCCGAAGCGGGAATGCCGCCCTTTAACGTTGAAATTCCGCAGGACAGAGCCAACGGTGACTATTCCGTAAATGCGGCGTTTGTGGGCGCAAAGGTGTTCCGCACCGCGCCGATTAAAATCGCGCAAACCATTCAAAAATACATCGACCTCGGCGGCAGCTATTTTTCGGAATGTTCGGTCGCAGGGGCGGGTTTTATCAATTTCCGTCTGAACGACAGATTTTATGCCGATATTTTGGCGGACGTTCTCGAAAAAGGCGAGGACTACGGCAAAAGCGATTACGGCAAGGGTGAAAAGGTCAATGTGGAATTTGTGTCTGCGAATCCCACAGGTCCGATGCACATCGGCAACGCGCGCGGCGGCGCACTCGGCGACTGCCTCGCGGCGGTGCTCGAAATGGCGGGCTATGATGTCACCCGTGAATTTTACATCAACGATGCGGGCAATCAGATTGACAAATTCGGGCTTTCCCTGGATATTCGCTATCAGCAGATTTTTAAGGGTGAGGATGCCGTTGAACTGCCCGAGGACAGCTACCACGGCGCAGATATTTTGGAGCGTGCCAAGGAGTTTGCCACAGAATACGGTGACAGCTATTTAGAGAAATACGAAGCGGAGCGCCGTGCGGCTTTGGTCGAATTTGCACTGCCGAAAAACATTGCGGGGCTCGAGGATGCGCTCGGCAAATACCGCATCCAATATGACGTTTGGTTTCACGAAAGTGATTTGCACAAAGGCGCAATCCAAGAAGTGATTGACATTTTGACCGCCAACGGCAAAACCTATGAAAAGGACGGCGCGCTTTGGTATAAAAATATCGAAGTGCAGACCGCAAAGCTGTTGGCACAGGGCAAAACGCAGGAGCAAATTGATAAATTAGAGTTAAAAGACGATGTTTTGATTCGTCAAAACGGCAACCCGACCTATTTCGCGGCGGATATTGCCTACCACAGAAACAAATTGGAAACCCGCGGCTTTAAAAAGGCGATTGACGTTTGGGGCGCAGACCATCACGGTCACGTTGCCCGTATGAAGGGCGCGCTGGATGCCATCGGGTTAGACGGCGACCGTTTGGATATTGTGCTGATGCAGCTGGTCAATTTGATGAAGGACGGAAAGCCCGTGAAGGTTTCGAAGCGGACGGGCAATGCTGTGACGCTTGTGGACCTTTTGGACGAAGTGCCGATTGACTCCGCACGGTTCTTCTTCAATCTGCGCGAGCCGGGCTCAACGATTGACTTCGATTTAGGGCTCGCTGTCAGTGAGGATTCGCAGAATCCCGTGTATTACTGCCAATATGCAAACGCGCGTATTTGCAGTATTCTCAAAAAGCTGCAGGCGGACGGCGTCACACCGCGTGCCTGCACGACGGCGGAACTGGAGTGCCTGACTGCACCCGAGGAGCACGAGCTGATTCGCCACCTTGCCGCGTTGACCGATGAAATTATTTTGGCGGCAAATAACTACGACCCCGCCAAAATCACACGGTATGCCACCAATCTTGCAACGCTGTTCCATAAATATTACAACGCTTGCAAAATTGCCGTGGAGGATGAAGCACTGATGCAGGCGCGTTTGAATCTTTGCCTCGCCGTGCGCAGTGTCATGGTCAATCTCCTGACCGCCTTCAAAATCTCCGCGCCCGAAAGTATGTGATTTGATATTGTTTGCTTGTGTAGGGCGGAGTATAAAAATTTGTCATTCTGAGCGGAGCGAAGAATCTCATACAGCACAACGTGAATAGATTCACGCGTAGTGGCGGGCTTCCACGCCCGCCATTTAGTCTATGCAAAATCCAACCGTGCTCGGGCGATTCGTGAATCGCCCCTACAGGCGTAGGGAACAACCTCTGTGTTGTTCCGCGAAATTTTATCAGACTTCGGCGGGCGCGCAATGCGCGCCCGTACCCAAATGGCACGCAAGCGCACCCGCGTGCATACTGTTGGGATTTCCGCAGACATACAGCGTATTCTTCACGCCTGCCGCATCCAGCTCGTGATGCAGAGCCTCAGATTCCGGCAACAGCAAGTCCTTTTCCGCGCCGATGATAAACGACGGCGGGAACTGCGCATCTGCATAATAAGACGGGGCTAAAATATGCCGCATTTCCTGCCCCTGTTCCCCCTTCAGCACTTCGGGAGGCATCCCGCACAGTGCTTCATTGAACCATTCCATATCCTTAAAATGCGTATCCAATGCACGGGCAGGGTCGAAAATGCCGCTGATTAAAATACAGGCACTGACACGGAAGGTATCTTTATAGGAAAACGGAATCTGCAAGGTGTCATACAGCTGTTTATGCGTGGCAACCGCACCGACCAGCGCGGCAAAATAACCGCCCGCCGACTCGCCTGCCACAACGACGCGTTCGGTATCCACACCCAACGCCTCGGCGTGATTCAATACATATTCCAAGCCCTCAAAAATCTGACGGATATGCTCGGGGTGCTTCGCATCGTTTGCATAATCATACCCGACATTGGCGCACACAAAGCCCTGCTTTGCCCAATGCTTACAATAAAATCGACGTGCCTGCCGCAGTCCCGACACCCAACCACCGCCGTGAATATAGATGAACAGCGGACGCTTTTTGCCGTTTGGATTTTTCTCCTGTATAATATCCAAATATGTACGCTTGCCCGAGAGGCTGTAGCGGATGTTGTTCTGCGCCTGCAAACCGAAATACGGTTTGTGCAGCAGGATATACAGCCCCGCTTCTAAAATATTGGAGGTTCGCCTTAAAGATTCAATCTTTTTTTCTGCTTCTCGGTTCATTGCGTTCTCTCCTTTTTCATCATCCTTGGCAGTCCGATAACGTCCAACCGGAGCGTTGCCGTTTGATTGTATGGATTTTTGCGGGCTACGCGCAATCGCCCCTACGGGTTGCACAACCCTGTCATTCTGAGCGGAGCGAAGAATCTCATACAGCACAATGTGAATAGATTCACGCGTAGTGGCGGACTTCCACGTCCGCCGTTTGGTTTGGTTCAAATCCAACCGCGCGCGGGCGGGCGCGGAGACCCGCCCCTACGATTCGTAGGAAACGACCTTAAGTGTCGTTCCGAAAATTTTCAGCAGACTTTTGCGGGCGATTCGTGAATCGCCCCTACGAGATTGCGATTCACCGTTGATTTTGTGCAAAATCCGACCGTCCACGGGCGGGCGCGGAGACCCGCCCCTACAGGTTGCGATTCACCGTTGGGTCTTCGCGAAATCTGATCGTATTCGGGGCGTCGAGGACGCCGACCCCTACAGGGCGGTAGGGCGGGGGCTTGCCCCCGCCGCAGAATCTCGCAATGTGAAATAAAGTCGAAAAGCTTTACGCCTGAAACGGTTCTACCGTAAACGAGAATTGCAGGGGTTTCGAATAACCGAAATCAATCAAGTGTTCTTTCGACGGAATCGGGCCGCAGCTGCCTGAGCCTGTGCCGCGCACAAAACCGTCCAACGCTGTAAAGGTGGTATCGACATCAGGCAAATCCTCTATATGCGCCGCTTTGTTTAACTGCCCGAGGGTGAAGTGGTTAGCATTAAAGTTCATCGGGGTCTCGAGTGCCGTGAATTTCAAGCCCGCGCCCATTTCGTTTGTAAGCTTGCTGTAGCGCACCTCACCGCGGTTGCCGGAATCCTGCGGTTTAATATATTTATGCGGCATATCGGTTACCGTGGTTTCATACACGCCAATCGGTGCGTGTTCGCAGAAATCGGAATAGTTTTCTTCCGGCCCTCTGCCGTAATAGGTCACAGCCTCAAAGTCCTTTTTCAATTCTGCGTGCACACCGAAGCGCGGCAGCTGTGCGGTCAGCGGGCAGACCTTGCGAAGACCCGTGCGAACGGTAATCTTACCGTTTTTGTCAAAAGCATAATCCACCTGCGCGCGTGCAAGCACGAAAATCCCTCTTGTGACAAAATTGTACGTCGTGCGGACGAATTGTCTGCCGTTCTCGGTTTGCACCTTGCAGGCAGTCAGCTTTGCTTTGGCAGAGCTTAAACCGATTACATTCCAGAAAATCACTGTATTGCGGTCATTGTCGAGCATACCGCGGTAGATATGCGGCACAAACCCGTTTTCGCCGTCATACGGCTTCGTGTTCAGGTATTCCGTACCGTTCTTCTGATAGCTGACCATTCCTTTTTTACAGTCGAACAAGGCACTGCCGTTTTGGAACTGCACGCGAATTTCTCCCTGTGCCGTTTGAATCTCGGCAGAGTCCGTTCCGCTGTCTGCTGTCGGCAGTGTCGCGGCAGATACAACAACCTGCTCGGTTGCAAGCTCTGCATCGCTTTGTTTATCGGTATACACAAAGTTTACAAAAACATCTTTTTTCGTTTCTTTAAAGCTTTCACTGCGAATTTCAATCTCTTTTTTGCTCTCGGCGGGAATCACCTCCGAAACGCTGCCTGCGTCTGTTTGCACACCGTCAACGGTCACGGTGTAATTGATTTGCAAATCCGAGCTGTCCGCAAAGCTTCTTGTATTCCAAAGTACAAAACGGTTGCCCTCGAGCCGCTTTGCGCGAATCGGGCGATAGCAGGACTTCATCTCCAGCGCACCGCTCGACGGTGTACGGTCGGGGAAGAACAATCCGTCCACGCAGAAATTACCGTCGTGAATCGGCTCGTTGTGGTCGCCGCCGTAGGTCCATTTGTATTTCGCATTTTCATCGTAAACGCTGTGGTCTGCCCATTCCCAAATACAGCCGCCCATAAATTGGTCAGACGAATAGAACAGTTGCATATATTCCTCTAACCCGCCGGGGCCGTTACCCATAGCGTGGGCGTATTCGCACTGGAAAAAGGGCTTGCCCTTATATTTCTCGCCTGCCTTGCCCGCAAGCACCTTGCGCATCAAATCGGGGCGCGCATACATATGTGACACCACGTCATACGCCCAGCGTTTACTGCGGTTTGCGCCCTCGTAATGCACGGGAATTTCGGGATTCACTTTTTTGAGATACTCGTAGCAGACATCCTGACACTTACAGCCACCCGATTCATTGCCGAGACTCCACATTGTGATGCTCGGGTGGTTTTTGTCTCTGCCGTACATTCTTTTGACGCGGTCGAGATAATGCGATGCCCATCGGGTATCGTTGCTCAGTCGATTGGGATTGTATGTGCTGTACGGCACGGCGTAAAATCCGTGGGTTTCAATATCCGCTTCGTCTACGACATACAGCCCGTATACATCGCACATCGTCAGGAATGCAGGGTCGGGCGGGTAATGCGAGGTGCGGACGGTATTGCAGTTGTAGGCTTTCATCAGCTGAACATCCAATTCCAAATCTGCAAGGGACATCGCATAGCCCCGCGTCATATGGGTATCATGGTGATTGACGCCTTTCATTTTGATGGCTTTGCCGTTAAAACGGAACACCTCGCCTTGAATTTCAACGGTCTTAAAGCCGTAATAGGTGCGAAAAGCTTCTGTTTCTTTGCCGTCTTGGAAGAGTACAACGGTAATTTCATACAGATTCGGGATTTCGGCACTCCACTCGTTCACGGTAAGATTTGAAAGTGTGGTGCTTGTTTCGGGCAAGAGCACTGCCGAAATGACGGGCGCATCTTCAGCGGAGCGAATCTCGATTTTTGTATTCTCTTTGAACTGCCCCTCGACGGAAATTATCAAATCATATGTACCGTCGCTGTTCTTCGCTGAACGCAGAGTGAAATCGTTTATGTAGCTGTCTGCAAATTCTGTGAGCAGTACATCGCGGAAAATGCCGTTTTCACGGAACATATCCTGGCATTCAAGATACGTGCCGTTGCTCCATTTGTATACGACTGCGACAATTTCGTTTTCGCCGTCGTTCACCGGAGCGGTAATATCAAACTCCGCCGTATTGTGCGAGCCTTCGCTGTAACCGACATACGCACCGTTGACATACACCGCGAGCGCACCCGCCACACCCAAAAACGAAAGCGTGCGGCGGCGGTCTGCATTTTGAATTGAAACGGTTTTACGGTATACGCCGACAGCGACATCCGCAGGAATGTGCGGCGGCTTTTTCGGGAACGGATAGCGCGTGTTGATATAGGCAATTTGGTCATAGCCCGTTCTCTGCCAAGTGCAGGGTACTGTAATTTTGTCAAACTGCGCACAGTTTGTATCGAACACTTCGGGCACTGCGCTCAGCTTTTCAAAATAGGCAAAATCCCATTCGCCGCGCAAGGCAGTGACTCTGTCGGAACGGTAACGCTCATTCTTATAGTCGGTATCGGCAAGCGCCGCCGCAGAAGAAAACGGAATAAAATAACTACGCTCCGGCAGCTTGTTTTCCTCAAAAATACTGAAATTCGTGTGCAAGTTCCTGTGAATCTTATACTCCATAACACTGCTCCTGTCTGTATCGTAAAGTTGCCGAATATCCGCGTGATTCCCCTCTGCTGACATTCAAAGCTTGCGAAAAGATTGTACCATATCCACCAAAAACAGTCAATCCGATTGTACCGCGTAAAGCTTCACAGGCTTGCTATTACAAAAAGACAGTCAACCGTTCGGTCAGCTGTTCACTCTTTTGCCACATTATATACTATCAGTTTTTTCTCATTTGCATAATGAACGGTATACGCTGTTCCGCCCGTGCCTTTTGTCAAATAGCAAATACAACTACTGCTATTGTCAACAAGATGGCGGTTTCGCTTGTGCATACACCCCGTGAAATAGGCTTTTGAGGTATAAACTACTTTATCCGCCTTTGCTTTCATATCTTCATATATCATTTTATCTTCTTTTTCCCAATACTCAGCCTGACTTTCACACGGTAGCACAAGAATCAGCTTAATATACGGATATACCGTTTTAAGTTTGAATACCGTTTGCGCCGCAAGTGTGTCAAATCCCAATGCACCGCCTGCGCCAAAATACACATAGCCTTTTTCAATCAACTGAACCAGCATATTTTCAAGCCGTCGTGAGATTTCTCCAAAATCCTCCGACGGTATTTTTCTATGTCCTGTAAAACAGCAGGTTTTCTCTTTCACAATATCACATCTAATCAAAATATATAGTATTTTTTATTTTATATAGTTTGGCTAGATATGTCAATGAATATTGATGAATTAATCAGATATAATTCCAAATCATATATAGTACAATTATACGTGCAAAGGTGGTGGGACTATGGAAAAAGAAGATTTTATCAAAAGGCTAACCGAGCTTCGCATAAACAAAGGCGTTTCAGCCCGAGATATGAGTCTGTCGCTTGGTCAAAGCGCAGGTTATATCAATAACATTGAGAACGGAGTAAATCTGCCCTCTATGACGACTTTCTTTTACATCTGCGATTACCTTGGCATAGAACCAAGGGACTTCTTTGATACCGAGTCAACCAATCCCACAAAAGCGAATGAACTGCTGGAGATTGCCAAATCACTAAGCAGTGAACAGCTGGATAATCTGATTGTGCTTGCAAAAGGTTTGCAAAAATAAAAATGAGGTGCTGCCCACGAAGGGCGGCACCTTTTTATACTGTGATACTCTGTAAAAATCAAAAAAACTATAAAATAAAGTCTTTTCGCGCAAAAAGAAAAATTTCTCGAATCGTTTTTTACGCGCAGACTTTCGTTTGTTCGAATCCTTTTTGGTAACAAAAAGATATTTTTATAGTTTTAGATGCGGGATTTCATTCATCTTTCATTACGAAAATCCAATTTGATGAATGATGAATATTGAATAATGAAAAATGAAGAATACAAAACGAAAATCCGTCCTCTTACGAGAACGGATTTTCGTTTTGGCAGCGGTAAAAGGATTCGAACCTCTACATACGGAGTCAGAGTCCGCTGTGCTACCATTACACAATACCGCTATTTGAATTTTGCAAGGGGTATTATACAATGTGCACCGCCGATTGTCAAGTCTTTTTTTGCGAGAAAAACGGAAATCATCGGAAAAGTCTTTTGAAAACGCTTCCCTCTGACGCGCATTGCGGAAATTCCGTAAAGCGGCATAAGAATTGATTGCGAACTGCCCAAAAGTATGATACACTAAAGATATCTATAAACAGAGGGTGAGCCTATGGCAAATACACAGTATTCCGCACTCCACACACCGATGCTGACGGAGCTTTACGAGTTCTCGATGGCGGACGGTTATTTCTCAATCGGGATGGAAAACACCGTAGCGTGCTTCGACTTGTTTTTCCGCCGCGTACCTGATAACGGCGGCTTCGCGGTGATGGCAGGGCTTCGGCAGGTCATCGACTACCTTTCCGACTTACATTTTTCCGAAGAAGATTTGGATTTTTTACGAACGCAGGGCATTTCCGAGGCGTTTTTACAATATTTACGCGATTTTCACTTTGCCTGCGATGTGTGGGCGATTCCTGAAGGTACACCGATTTTCCCGAATGAGCCGATTGTCAAGGTGCGCGGACCGATTGTGCAGGCACAAATGATTGAAACGATGCTTTTGCTTTGCATCAACAGCCAAAGTCTGATTGCAACCAAGGCAAACCGTTTGGTGCGCGCGGCGCGCGGCACGGCGGTTGCGGAGTTTGGCACACGGCGTGCGCAGGGTGCTGACGAAGCGGTATTCGGTGCGCGTGCGGCATATATCGGCGGGTGTGTTTCTACCTCAGGCGTAATTCCCGCGCGGGATTTCGGCATTCCCAATGTACAAACGATGATTCACAGCTGGGTACAGATGTTTGATTCCGAATACGAGGCGTTTTGCGCCTATGCGCGCCGCTATCCCGATTGCTGCAGCTTTGTGGTGGATACCTACGACACACTGCGTTCGGGCGTACCGAATGCGATTCGCGCGTTTAACGATGTGCTTCTGCCTTTGGGTCAGCGTCCGCACAGTGTGCGCATCGACTCGGGTGACATCACCTATCTGTCCAAGCGCGTACGCAAGATGCTCGACGAAGCAGGCTACCCCGACTGTGAAATTTTGGCTTCGAACGCCTTAGACGAACATCTCATCAGCGATATGGTCTCCCAGGGCGCAAAGGTGGACTGCTTCTTAGTCGGCGAACGGTTGATTACCTCGGCTTCCGCTCCGCTGTTCGGCGGTGTATATAAGCTTTGCGCGGTCGAAAAGGACGGGCGCATCATTCCGAAAATCAATCTTTCCGAAAATGTGCGAAAAATCACGATTCCGTCCTCGAAGCTTGTGTACCGCCTGTTTGATATGGATTCCGGCAAGGCGATTGCCGATATTCTGACCACAGACAGTGAGGAAATTGACGATTCAAAGCCTTACGAGCTGTTTGACCCCGATTTTACGTGGAAACGCAAGGAAATTGAGAATTTCGTGGCACGTCCCCTGCTTGTAAAGATTTTTGACAAGGGCACGTGCGTATACGAGTCGCCCACCCTACCCGAAATTCGGGAATACTGCGCAGAACAGATTGACACACTGTGGGATGAGGTCAAGCGCTTCGAAAATCCGCATAAATACTATGTTGACCTTTCCGAAAAGCTGTGGGAAATCCGTAAGCTTTTGATTGAAGAATACAAAGGAGTACGCAAATGAACATTTGGCACGACATCCGTCCCGATCGGATTACCCGCGCCGCTTTTGATGCGGTGATTGAGATCAGCAAGGGCAGTAAAATGAAATACGAGCTGGATAAAGAAACCGGGCTTTTGCGTTTGGACAGAGTCCTGCACACCTCCACACATTACCCCGCAAATTACGGCTTTATTCCGCGCACCTATGCGCCGGACAACGATCCGTTAGATGTGCTTGTGCTCTGCTCTGAGAAAATTGAGCCGATGGCATTGGTCAACTGCTATCCAATCGGCGTCATTACGATGCTCGACAACGGTGCGCCCGATGATAAAATCATTGCCATACCCAAAGGCGACCCCACCTACAACGGCTATTCGGATATTTCACAGCTGCCGAAGCACGTTTTTGACGAAATGACGCATTTCTTTACTGTTTACAAAATGCTCGAAAACAAAAAAACGGTCATTGACGAAGCAAAAGGGGTGCTTTCGGCGTTGGAAATTATTGAGGATTCGATTGAACGGTACAACGCCACCTTTTCAGATAAGTAATATTATAGAAAAGAGAATGGATTATGAATAACAAAGCTGTAAAAGTCTTTCTGTCGGTCACATTGGCTCTGGTGCTCGTATTCGGCGCAGTCGCCGTCGGTATGACTGTCAAAAACGGACGTTCCGTCAAGGAAGTAAGCGCATCGCCCTTTGCGGAGTGGTTCAGCAAAAAAGAGCAAACAGATACACCGTCGCCGTCTGCGGATGTGCCCGCACCGACGGAAGCACCGACCGAACCGCCGGCGGCTGTTTCACTGCGGATGCTCTCGGTCGGCGACAATCTCATTCACGACGGCATTTACGAGCAGGCGCAAAAACGAGCCAAAAACGGCGGATATGATTTCTCCTTTTGCTACGCGCGCGTCAAATCCACCGTTGAGGCGGCGGATATCGCAACCATCAATCAGGAAACCATCGTGGCAAAAAGCTATCAGCCGTCGGGGTATCCGCTGTTCAACTCCCCGCAGGAATTGGGTGCGGCAGTCAAGGACACAGGCTTTGACGTTGTCTCCCTCGCGAACAACCATATGCTCGACAAAACCGCCAAGGGGCTTACAGAAGCGATTGATTTTTGGGATGCCGTAGACGGCATCACCCGCACGGGCGCATACAAGGACAAAGCCGATTTGGATCGTGTAGAGTATATTGAAAAGAACGGCATTAAAATCGGGCTTGTCGGCATTACACAGTATCTGAACGGACTTTCGCTCCCGAAGGACAGCCCTTTGCAAATCATTCTGACCGGTGACGAAGCCACCATCGAGCGCAAAATCAAAGCGGCAAAGGCAGAATGCGACGTCGTGCTCGTCAATGTCCACTGGGGTGCGGAATACACCACTACGCCCTCGCAGGAACAAAAAAATCTCGCCAAGAAAATGGCTTCGTGGGGCGCAAATGTCATCATCGGGCATCATCCGCACGTTTTACAGCCTATGGAATGGATAGACAACGCGGACGGCACACGCACCTTAGTCGCCTATTCGCTCGGTAATTTCATTTCCCAGCAGAATACTGCGGCGCGCGTCATCGGCGGTATGCTCCACTACACACTCACCAAAGGCACGGACGGCAAAATCACGGTATCAGAGGTGCTGTTTGAGCCGACAGTCACGCATTATGTTTCGGGCAGTCACGATGTGCAGATTTATCCGCTGTCGCAATACAGCGACGCACTTGCCAAAAAGCAGGCAGGCCGCATCAAGCAATCCGATTTCAGCGTCGCATATATTGAAAATTTCGTAAAAGATGTGATTCCCGCAGAATTTTTGAAAACGACGTAAAAGGGGTCTTTCCCCTTTTTACGGATTGCTTTCCAATTAAAAAATATATATTTGCATTATAAAAGCAAACCTCTCTGCCCATAATAGAGCAGAGAGGTTTTTTCTTCCCATGTTTCCTCTATTTACATAAGACATAAGGCGAGGGAAGAACTATGCAATACAATAAAGTCGAAATCTGCGGTGTGAATACTGCGAAGCTGAAAGTCCTCAAGGAAGCAGAAAAAATAGAGCTTTTAAAGCAAATGCAGGCGGGCGATAAATCCGCGCGCGACAAGCTTGTAAACGGCAATCTGCGGCTGGTGCTGTCGGTCATTCAGCGCTTTACCAACCGTGGCGAGAATTTAGATGACCTTTTTCAGGTCGGCACAATCGGTCTTATGAAAGCGATAGACAATTTTGATATTTCTCAAAACGTCCGCTTTTCGACCTACGCTGTGCCGATGATTATCGGCGAGGTGCGCCGTTATTTGCGCGACAACAACACTCTGCGCGTCAGCCGCTCGATGCGGGATACCGCCTACCACGCGATGCAGGCAAAGGAGCAACTGCAAAATAAGCTCAACCGTGACCCGACGATTGAAGAAATCGCCGCGCAATTGGAACTGCCCGTTTCCGATGTGGTGATTGCACTGGAGGCTATTGTAGAGCCTGTGTCTTTATATGAGCCTGTCTACTCCGACGGCGGCGACACGATTTATGTGATGGATCAGGTCGGCGGCACGGAAAGTGACAGCGACTGGATTGACGAAATTGTCATTAAAGAAACGATTCAGGGGCTATCCCCGCGCGAAAAGCGCATCTTGTCGCTTCGGTTTATGCAGGGCAAAACCCAAACCGAGGTTGCCGAAGAAATCGGCATCTCCCAAGCACAGGTGTCCCGTTTGGAAAAATGCGCACTGCACAAAATCAAGGGGCAGGAAAAGTGAGAATCGGCACAAACCGTTTGAACGGGTTTGTGCCGATTCTGCATTTTCGGTGTATTTATTTTTGATTTTCCGACTGTGCTTTTGCCCGCAAATAGGCTGTAATGCAGACAAGCAAGCCGACCGCGCCGAATACCAAGCCGGCGATCCAACCGTACCCCTCTACACAAGCGCAAATCACGCCGAACAGCGTCACGGCAATCCCGATTATACCTTGCAGCAACGGTAACATTTTATTTTCCATATATACCCGCTCCCCATTCCTAATTTAGTTACAGGATAACAAATTGTCGCTAAAAAGTCTATAGGAAAAGAGAATAAATTTTTCTGTC
Organism: Bacillota bacterium; assembly: GCA_021769885.1. Classification (GTDB taxonomy): domain Bacteria; phylum Bacillota; class Clostridia; order Oscillospirales; family Acutalibacteraceae; genus Fimenecus. The sequence continues at coordinate 29,440 of JAETSA010000013.1, forward strand.
TGTTTTTGTCACAACTGCGCCAAAGCAATGCACCAAACGCAGGCGATGCATACCGAAGCCGCCGAAGCCATCGGACTATTCCTGCTCTGTATTGTCCGCCACGGTCGCAGCCTGTATCTGCGCATTCTGTGCTTTTTCGTGCACCAAATTTTGAATCTCCGTCTGTATATCCTCTTCACACAGGCGAAACTGTGCAATTAAAACCCGTTCTGCATCCGTCAAATTCCGCATACTCATAATAACCCACCTTTAAATCAATTCAAGCAACCGTGAAATAAAGTTCACTATGTGGCTCATTATAACATTGTTTTGTCGAAAACGCAAGAGAAACCGCTTGAATGTGTTCCTCTGCCACGTATAAGGTTCATATGATTTTTTGATTTATCTTGACAAACCGAAAAAAATCGCATATAATATGGAACAAATAAAAATATCGCCTACAAAAGACTGTGAAGGAAATAAGACAGGCAGGCTGCTTTCAGAAAGCTGTCGGTAAGATGCGAGACAGTACAAAATGCTTGTGTATAACTCATTCCGGAGTTGCCCGATTGAAATCATAGGTCGGGACGGTTGACCCCGTTATTCGGTCAGACCTTGTTAGAGGTCGCAAGAGGGCGGCGTTCTTTTTTGAACCTCCGCTGAATTAGGGTGGTACCGCGTGGATTTTTCCTCGCCCCTATTTTGCTGAAATCAGCAAAATGCGGGCGATTTTTTATTGAAATTTTCGAGCCAAACCCACACCTGAAAATCGGTTTTAGGCGTTTGACTTTGGTTCGGCAAAGGAGAAAATGACGATGAAAACAAACAAGTATTTTCCGTTTACGCCCGTGAACATTCCCGACCGCACGTGGCCGTCCAAAACGATTGAAAAAGCGCCGGTGTGGTGCTCGGTCGATTTGCGCGACGGCAACCAGGCACTGATTGACCCGATGAATCTCGAAGAAAAGCTCGAGATGTTCCAAACGCTTGTGGACATCGGCGTAAAAGAAATCGAAGTCGGCTTCCCGTCCGCTTCTGAAACCGAATATGAAATTCTGCGCACGCTGATTGAAGGCGGCTACATTCCTGATGATGTTACCGTACAGGTCTTGGTGCAGAGCCGCGAGCATCTGATTAAAAAGACCTTTGAGGCAGTCAAGGGCGCAAAGAATGTGATTATTCACTTCTATAATTCCACCTCGACCTTACAGCGCAAGGTCGTGTTCAGAAAAGATATGGACGGCATCACCGACATTGCGGTCACGGGTGCAAGGCTTATCAAAAAGCTGTCTGACGAGCTGATGGAAACCTCGGATATCCACATCCGCTATGAATACTCCCCCGAAAGCTACACGGGCACGGAGCCCGATTTTGCCGTGGAGATTTGCCAGCGCGTATTAGAGGAATTGGGCGCAACGCCTGAAAATCCCGTGATTCTGAATCTGCCGTCTACAGTTGAGGGCAGTACCCCGAACGGCTATGCCGACCAAATCGAGTATTTCTGCCGTCACCTGAAAGGACGTGACAGCGCAATTATCAGCCTGCACCCCCACAACGACCGCGGCACAGCGGTTGCGGCGGCGGAATTGGGACTGCTTGCGGGTGCAGACAGAATCGAGGGCACGCTGTTCGGCAACGGCGAACGCACAGGCAATGTGGATATCGTCACGCTCGCACTGAATATGTACACACAAAATGTGGACAGCAAGCTGGATTTCTCGAATATCAACAAAATTAAAGAGGTATATGAGCGCAACACCAAAATGAAGGTCGGTCCGCGCCATCCGTATGCGGGCGAGTTGGTCTTTACCGCATTTTCGGGCTCGCACCAGGACGCCATCAACAAAGGCAAGGCATATATGGAAGAAACGCATTCCGACCGTTGGGAAGTGCCGTATCTGCCCATTGACCCTGCCGATGTCGGGCGCGAATATGAGCCGATTATCCGCATCAACAGCCAATCGGGCAAAGGCGGCGCGGCGTTCGTTATGCAGGAATTTGGGTTCAAGATGCCCAAAGCCATGCATCCCGAATTCGGCGCAGTGGTACAGGCGGCTTGCGAAAAGAAAGGCAAGGAGCTTAAAAGCCAAGAGGTATTCGACCTCTTTATTGAGGAATACCGCAACGTGTGCGGTCCTTACAAGCTGTTGAACCACAAATTCAGCGAGGAAAAAGAAGAAAACGAGGAGCTTACGAAGGTACACTTCACAGGCGAAATCAAATACAAGGACAATGCACCCGTCCGCATTGAGGGTACGGGCAACGGGCCTATCGGTGCATTCTGCCAGGCAATGAACAAAATCGGCTTGCAGGATTATCCGTTTATCGATTACAGCGAGCACGCCATTGCGGCAGGCAGTGATTCCAAAGCAGTCAGCTACATTCACATTAAAAACCCCGCAGGCAAGGATGTATTCGGCATCGGTATTTCGCACAACATCAACTACGCCTCCTTAAAAGGCATTTTGTGTGCGATCAACCGTTGCCAGCCCGACTGTGAACGCGCAGAGCAACCCCCGATTTTTACGAAATAAACCGCATATTCTGTAGGGGCGCACTTTGTGCGTCCGCGGGCGGGCGTGGAAGGTCTCGCCTGCCGGCTCGGTCGGTGCTTTTGAATACTTCGTATTCAAAGGTCTCCACCGGAGACCCGCACCCCGCCCCTACCGTTCGTGTACAAAATATTTTATACAAAGGAGCATTCCTATGAGAGAGCATAAAATTGTGGTTTTAAAAGGTGACGGCATCGGTCCCGAAATCGTGGACGAGGCGTTGAAGGTACTGGACGCGGCAGGTGAAAAGTTCGGATTTCAAATGCAGTATGACGAGCGTCTGATGGGCGGTGCGGCGATTGACGCGACAGGCGTACCGTTGCCCGAAGAAACCGTAACTGCCTGCAAGGCGGCGGACTGCGTATTCTTGGGCGCGGTCGGCGGTCCGAAATGGGACACGCAGCCCGGCAACAATCGTCCCGAAGCAGGGCTTTTGGGCATTCGCGGTGCGTTGGGTCTGTACGCAAACCTGCGTCCCGCGACCATTTTTGAGCCGCTCAAAAGTGCATCGCCCATTAAAGACAGCATCATCGGCGACAGTATGGATGTGCTGATTGTGCGCGAGCTGACAGGCGGCATTTACTTCGGCGAACGCGGCACTTCGACGGAAAACGGCGTAGAAGTTGCCTATGACACCGAAAAATATTCTGTTCCCGAAATTCAGAGAATCGCGCGCACAGCATTTGAGATGGCAATGAAACGGGGTAAAAAGCTGACGAGTGTAGATAAGGCGAATGTTCTCGATTCCTCGCGTCTTTGGAGAAAAACCGTCATTGAAATGTCGAAAGAATACCCCGAGGTCGAGCTTTCACATATGTATGTAGACAACTGCGCGATGCAGCTGGTGCGCAATCCGAAGCAGTTTGACGTGATTGTCACCTCAAACATTTTCGGTGACATTCTTTCCGACGAAGCATCGATGATTTCAGGCTCTATCGGAATGCTTGCATCCGCTTCGCTTGCCGAGGGCAAGTTCGGTCTTTACGAGCCGATTCACGGCTCTGCCCCCGACATCGCAGGACAGGGCATTGCGAATCCGCTTGCCACCATCCTTTCGGCGGCAATGATGCTTCGCTATTCTTTGGATGAGCCCGAAGCGGCAGACGCGATTGAAGCCGCCGTGAACAAAGCATTGAAAACCGCCCGCACCCCTGATATTTTCGAAGAGGGCTTTAAAAAGGTTTCCACCTCGGAAATGGGTGACATCGTCGCGGCGAATCTGTAAGGCAATAGAATTGTAAAATAAAAACAGCTCGGTAAATTCCGCCGAGTTGTTTTTGTATATTTTATAAAATAAAGATGTTCTCAAATTTTCCCGCACTACCGATTGCATCATTTACATTGTTCTGATTGAGATTCTTCGCTTCGCTCAGAATGACAGGATTTTGCAAACTCGTAGGGGCGAACTGCGTTCGCCCGCGGACGGATGGGACGTCCATCCCTACTCAGCACGGCAAATTTATTCATTTTAAAAATTGAAAATTGCCAAAAAATCCACCGTTTTCATATGTTTGAATCCGTCAGATTTGCGTACACTAAACATACAAATCTTAAAGGAGGAAAAACAATGAATACACCTATGAATTCCGCGATGAAAGCGGTCGGATTGAGCTTGGCAGTCGGCTCTGCCGTGGCGATGGTCGGCTCTGCCGTAAAGGGCAGTTCCACAAAGCGAAAAGCGAAAAAGGTCGCGAAAAAAGCCGCGAATACGGTTACGAATTTTATGGACAATATGCAGTATATGATGAAATAACCTTTTTATTCTCTGCATTTTGTCCGTTTAAATGACGCCGTCCCGCAGTGCAACAACTGCGGGATTTCGGCTCTCCTCAGCTTATCTTACAGAATTTGGTGAGTTTTATGAAAAAAATATGTATTTTGGCACTGTGTATCTGCCTTACGGCAGGGCTTTGTGCCTGCGGGACGGCGAAGACAAATGATTCGCCGAATGTGACGGATGCACCGATGACTTCCACGCCTGCGCCGAGTATGGATGACCCGTCCGAGCTTGTCACAGCCGCGCCTTTGCCCGTGGCGGCGGAAAATCCTGTCTTGCAGGACGGCAAAACCTATACGGGTCTGCCCGCATTGCCGCTAAAGGATTTTTCGGTGACCGACCCTGAAAATACCAAAGGTCTTTCCACTGAAAAGCACGGTTACAGCTACGGCGTTGCCAAAGACGGACAGCCGCATGCGACCTCGGTTGCCAATCAAAAATATTTTGAGGAACGCGGCTACCAAGCGTTCTGTCTTGACACAAAATCCACGGAAAAGGTGCTGTATCTGACCTTTGACTGCGGCTATGAAAACGGGTATACGTCCAAAATTTTGGATACCTTAAAAGAAAAAGATGTGCCCGCCGCATTTTTCTGCACACTGCCGCAGGTCAAGGATTATCCCGAACTGATTGCACGTATGATTTCGGAAGGGCATATCGTCGGCAACCATTCCGTGAAGCATCCGTCCTTTCCGACGCTGACGCGTATCCGTATGGCGGAGGAATTGCAGGGGATGGATAATTACCTGCGTACGAATTTCGGCTACAGTGAACCGTTTTTCCGCTTTCCGATGGGCGAATACTCCGACTGCGCGCTGGATTTAATCGGCTCGCTCGGCTACCGCAGTGTGTTTTGGTCGGTTGCCTATGCCGATTGGGATTTGGATAAGCAAAAGGGCGCGGATTACGCTTTTAATACCGTAACCGCACGTCTGCATCCCGGCGCGGTGATTCTTTTGCACTCCGTGTCCCCCGATAATGCCGAAGCCCTCGGCAGAATCATCGATTGGGCACGCGGGGAAGGCTACACCTTCAAATCCCTCCGCGATTTCCCGAACGGACAGTAAACTGAATTTGAAAACACAACGGCTGATGTGAAATTTTTGCACATCAGCTATTTTTTTACAAATTTTTTCAGAAGAGTCCAAAATACAGGACTTTAGTAGGGGGATAGGACTTGACTTTTCTAAAAATATCAATAGAATAAATATCAGAACATATGTTCTGATATTTGCAACGTCGACAGCAAAACAGAAAAATCGGACAGCGCGAGAGCTGTCTATGGAGAGGGGGCAATCGGTAACTTTTTACAGCTTGAGGTAACCGTATTCCTTTTGGATGCGGTTACCTCAATAATCATTTACATCTTAATTTATAAAATCAAAGGAGAAATTTATGCTTGTAAACAATATTCAGTATTCTTATTTAAAAAGCGGTACATGGAACACCTTTTCAGGAACTTCCGAAACAACGATGGACGGGATTAAAATAAAAACGCCGGGAAGCAGTCCGTATTTTCTGCGCTACCGCACATGGAATTCGGGCAAATCGGATTGGTATTCCCGCGTAGACAGCAATGTGGATGACTATGCAGGTGCGCCCAACCGCCCGATACAGAGACTGCAAATTCAGGTGTACGATACAAACGGTGTTAAAATCACAGAAAAAATTGTTGTGATGTACCGTGCGCGTGTGGCAGGCAGATGGCTGCCGTGGGTTAGCAATGCAGAGCCCGAATGGATGCAGAGCGTACACGCGAAATACAATTTGGGCGGCACAATTGACACGAACAGCTTCTATGCAGGCAATGCGGGACAAAATATGGACGGCTTGGAAATCCGCGTGTATGAAGAAGGCATTCTCGGCGATTTCACAGGCGGCGAGGTCGGCGCGTCCGCATTGCAGTATATGGTTGGAAGCCTTGACAATTGGCAGTCCTTTGACAACAGCTTCTATGCCGAGCAGATAGACGGCATTAAAATTCAGACTGCCTCGAATAAAGGCTATTATTTGCAGTATCGTACCAAAAACGAGGGTAAATCGGATTGGTATCCATTTGTGAAAAGCACCGGTACGGCTTATAACGATTATGCGGGCTATCCCGGTAAAGCAGTTCAGTTGTTGGAGATTCAAGCCTATAAAAATGACGGAACACGCCTTCGGTCAGGTGTGATTGTGATGTACCGTGTCAGCGTAGAAGGCAGATGGCTGCCGTGGGTGAGCAACGCAGATGCCGAATGGATGCGTGATATGCAAAACAAGCATTCCTTAGGCGGCACGCTGTCTGTAAACAGCACTTATGCGGGCAATGCAGGACAAAAAATCGACGGTGTGGAAATTCGTATTTTTGAGGATGACACCGAAAATGCGGGTACAGGTAATTTCACAGGCTTTGAAGAGGGCGTATCTGCTGCCTATATGCACGACAGTCTTTCTAACTGGGAACCGTTTGAACAGTCGGTCACTGCCGCAAAAATTGATGGTATCAGTCTTGGCACGGACGCAGACGAGCCGTACTATTTTATGTATAAGTCTTGGAATGAAGGCAACGACCATTTTTATCCTGAAGTCAACAGCCTATACAGCGGCGACAGCAATTATGCAGGCTATCCCGGTAAACCGATGCAGCTTTTGAGTATCAGCGTCTACAGTCAGGACGGTACAAAACTGCGTTCAGGTGTGGTTGTGATGTACCGTGTTCGCGTGGCAGGCAGATGGCTGCCGTGGGTCAGCAATGCCGATGCTGAGTGGATGCAAAGTGTGCAAAAGCAATATGGATTGGATGGCACATTGGATACAAAAAGTACATATGCAGGCAACAAAGGGCAAAATATCGACGGTGTGGAAATCCGTGTGTTTCAGGGAAAAACCGATTATCAGCCTGTCGGACCTTTACCCGGTGCGGAAAGCTCGGCAACACTTCAATATATGGCGGACAGCCTTTCCAACTGGACATCATTCAGTGGCAGCGTGCTGAACGACCACATTGACGGCATCAAAATCCAAACGGATGCAAGCAAACCGTACTATCTTTCCTACCGTTCTTGGAATGCAGGAAAAGGGCAGTATTATCCGTATGTGGACAGCCGCGGCACAGCCTACAACGACTATGCAGGCTATCCCGGTAAGCCGATTCAGCTTTTAAATATTTATGCTTACGCAAACGACGGCACAAAGTTAAAATCGGGCGTGGTTGTGATGTACCGCGTGCATGTGGACAACCGTTGGTTGCCGTGGGTGAGCAACGCAAATCCCGAATGGATGGTCAGCGTACAGGAAAAATACGACCTCGGCGGTACACTGGATACCAGAAGTACTTATGCAGGCAATAAGGGACAAAATATCAACGGCGTGGAAATTCACATTTTTGAAGAAAACGGCACGGGCGGCGGTACAATCACGCCTGTCGGTAAATACAAAATCATTCCCAATGTGCCGTTTATTTCGCAAGTGTTTAAATATCCTACAGGCTGTGAGAGCGTGAGCACAGTTATGGCACTAAATTATGCCGGTGTAAATATTTCTGTGGATACTTTTATCGATGATTATCTTGATAAAAAGTTGAGCGGTGTGCCGTTTGATCCGGATTTTGAGTTCGGTGGAAATCCCCGCTCTACAAGCGGATACGGCTGTTATGCACCTGTCATTAAAACTGCATTGGATAAAGTTTTAGTGAATGATACCCATTATGCAAAAGCTATGCGCGGTATGTCTATAGAATATCTATGCAAAAACTACATTGACAAGGATATTCCGGTTATTTTCTGGGCAACACAGGGTATGGAAACGCCGAGAAAAGGAAGAAAGTGGGTATATAATCTAAAACAAATCCAATGGATTTCTCCGATGCACTGTCTGCTTTTGGTCGGCTATGACGATACACATTATATCTTCAATGACCCGCAGAAACATGCTTTGACTTATTACTCTAAAGACTCTGTACAAAGAGCATATGACGGATTGTTTCAGCAGGCGGTTGTGATTTTGAATGATTCCGGTACTGTCCCGTATCCAATTCACCAAAACGGTGCGGTGGAGAATCCGATGACCAAAGAAATATATCCGATTATGGTTTTTGAGAACGGAAAAAATTATCCCCTGTTTAATTATCAAGAGGAAATCAATTCTGTAGAACTTAAGCCAACGCAGTTACAAAAATCACATTTCGATATTGCAAAGTTTATTGCCGGATTAACTCTTGATAACAATATGATGGGGAAATTGGGACTTCCGGGCATAGAAAGTGCATATGGAATCGTTGTAGGTGGTATAACTTCACTTGAAGACTGTTGGGAGCGTATATATATAGACATAAAATATTACAAGGATGCCGCCACTGGTAAAAAATATTCTGTTGTTCGATGTGGTGAAAATCGGTTTATCCAACTATTTCAAAATTGGGAGTATGGTGTACCGGTCTCCCTTAAGTCGCTACATCCGGACTCCTCCGATACCCGACGTTCTATTGACGATTTCGCAAAAAAGGCCTACGGAGAATTTAAAGGGATAACACCGAATGATTCCTATCATTATAACATCTATATGACGTATAATGAGAAGCGAAAGCATGATAAATATATTTCTCAACTTTTCCTTGATGACTCCGGAAAAATGTATGAATACGCAACAATTTATGAGAATGAGAAGTTGGAAATTGTTGTAAAAAAAGGAGGTGGAATAGATGGGATTTTAGGCGAAGAAATAGATCGTATTGACATATTGCCTTTGCTAAATCCCGTAACAGAATTGCCAACAGAGAAGATGCAATTGTTTCAGCGTCACATTAATGTTACTTAAACAGTGCGAGTAGAGCTGTTGTAAAATAAGTGCAAGTCTGAGCTTTGAATAATTCCCGCCACGGCCATGATGTTATGGCTGTGGCGGGATGAACTTCAAACAGAAGTTTTTTCTGCTCATTTTATTTTACTAAGAAGAAAAAGCCTCTATTTTTTTTGAATTTTATTCTCTTTTACAATAAAGTTTTCATCGACCTCTAAAGAATTTGCAGTCCATAGTGCAATGTCTCCTGATGAAATTTCAAGAGTATCGTCAAAACAGCCGGAAATCAAATAAGGAATATCTTCTCGTATACAGTCTATCATAAAATAATTATGTTCTTCCACACTGATTGTATATTTCACTACCGCAATTTTTCCGTTCTTCCCTGAATACAATTGACAATTTAATGCGGTAATATATTGTGAACCTTCCGATGCAGGTGTTGAATTAGATTCTTCATACGCAGAAGCGATAAAATTAAAAATATCCAATAAATCAGAATCTGAAGATAAAGTGGAATCGGATGATTGCAATATACGTGAAACAGCAGTATTTAATGTAGTTTTATAGAGAGCAGTTTCTCCGCGAAACAAATTATGGTATGCTTTTATATACTCCTCTGAATATTCCTGTCCCCAATTTGAATATTGATAGTTTTTAATATAAAGCGTCCACGCTTCCGGATTATCTACATTTACTTGACGAATTTCTGAAGATGCTGACGCTATAGAAAGTTTTCCGGTTTCTTCCGACAGCCATCCTTCAGGAACAGAAAACTTAAAATTCGCATAATGATTTAAGCTTTGTTGTTCAATTGTTTGCATCGGAATGTCACACGGTGGAATTTCCTCTGTTTTTTGTTTTGCTGTACAACCCGATAAAAAGAGTGAAAATACACCGGCAACAACCATAAACAAAGATACTATTTTTTTTGCCCTCATAAGATACCCCTCTGCTAATAGAATTTATATATTTTTATCATATCACTAAATCTATAAAATGTAAACTAATAAGATGCTAAAATATCACAGACTTGTTGGCGAGTACCGCGTGTATGTGGACAACCGTTGGCTGCCGTGGGTGAGCAACGCAAATCCCGAATGGATGGTCAGCGTACAGGAAAAATACGACCTCGGCGGTACACTGGATACTCGAAGCACCTACGCAGGCAATAAGGGACAAAACATCAACGGCGTGGAAATTCACATCTTTGAAGAAAACGGCACGGGCGGCGGTACAATCACGCCTGTCGGTAAATACAAAATCATTCCCAATGTGCCGTTTATTTCGCAAGTATTTAAATATCCCACAGGCTGTGAGAGCGTGAGCACCGTAATGGCACTGCAATATGCGGGTGTGGATATGACAGTCGAAAACTTTATTGACAATTATTTGGATAAAGGTAGCAACAAATCCTTTGACCCGAATATCTGCTTCGGCGGCAATCCCTATTCCAAAAGCGGCTATGGCTGTTACGCACCGGTAATCAAAAAGGCTTTGGACAGAATTTTAAAGGATTCTCTTTTGTATGCCAAAGAGGTACAAGGTAAATCTATTGAATATCTGTGTTCAGAATATATTGACAGAGATATTCCCGTCATTTTCTGGGCAACACAGTATATGGCACCGCCGAGAAAAAGCACGAGAATTCCATATGAGGGAAGATATATTCAGTGGATTTCTCCCATGCACTGTTTGCTTTTGGTTGGATATGACGACAATCACTATATCTTCAACGACCCACAGGAGCACGCCTTGACTTACTACTCCAAAGAATCTGTGCAAAGAGCATATGATGGATTGTTCCAACAGGCGGTAGTAATTTTGAATGAGTTGAATAAACCCTTTAATCGCAACAATTATGCGGCTCTAAAAACTGAATTAGTATCTTGCGTGGAAAACGACTTGTCGTGGATTCAGTTTTTAGGCAGATGGCACACGAGCGAAGAAGCATTAGACATTGTTTTAACCCATGATGCATCCATAACACAGATATGCAATACATTTGGCATTCAAAAAGGGCTGTTGCAAACTGTATTTTTCAGAGAGCAGAAATTTATTTGGTTTCAAGATGATGCTGCAGATACAGCTGTCGTTGCATCATATAACTATGATAAAGATATAGAACAATGGCAGTCGCTTTCTCTTGCTGAACAAGCAGTGATTCCTTGTCCTACAAAGCCGGTCATTTATCGTCACGATTGCAGTACAGGTCTATGCCAAATTTTTGCTGCAACAGCAATCAAAGCCATAAACTTTGCTATCGACCAAAAGATAATTACTGATGAAAAGCACTATGATAAAAACGATTTGAAAGATTTGGAATTCATTTGGTTTAAATTAAAAAATGATGATGCATTCAATATTAAATGTGGTGTACTAACACTGATTTACGAAGCCATCTCAACTTTAGGTTACAGATACGATTTTCAAAACTATTCAAATGAACAAATTGCAATGCTTTTCACTAAGTATAATTCTATCTCTAATCTTCCCAATGATTATGGAAAAGATTGTACTAAATGGTATAAAATTTTTCATAAATACAATACTAATTAAAAATTCATATTGTTTGTAGTTACACAATTAAAGTAACTATACTCCCCTCTCAAAGCAAAAATATCCCATCAAATCCACGATGCACCAAGGATTTGATGGGATTATTTTTATAAGTAATTAAGAATGTTAAGAGTTTTTATTGACATTTATCTGCTCTATGGAGAATAATTACCACGGTGTGAAAAAGGCTCTCCAACCAATCGCGGAAATAGTGCATACACATCCCGCAACAAATATCAAAACGGGGATGAGCGACATCCATTTTCCTTTCTTCCGAAAAATTTGAATCAGATAAACAAACACGGGAACTGTGACGAGAAGATATATAATCAGCTGAATTGCACCCGAGATGATATAGAGATCCTTTTCGCCCCTTAAATCATATCCGAAGCCTTTACCGTTTCCTGTGATGAAGTAAAAAATAAATGTGCACCATACGGGGGAAACAAGTCCCATCAATGCATGCCAAATCAATGCCGCAACTGTACTTTTGCGCATATTCTTTCTCCTATAAAACAATTATTATCATTATACCATCTCCGCGAATGCATAAATGTGAAGCAGAGTGATACAAAGTTCATCGAAGTTCTTAAAATTTTTAATTTTTTAGAACATCGTAAGGTTATTATATCACGAACGCTTCGTAATTCAAGCTAAAAAGTGCTAAATTATCACAAACAACCGTCCGTATATATGAAAATTCCATATGCGCGGACGGCTATTGTAATGTTCCTTTAGCAATCAATCGATAATTATGATAAAGGTTAAACATGTTACCTTTTTGAAATAAGTTTTTTGATGAAACAGTGTCTAATACAATCTGTATCGTACATGTGCAACGGCGAGGATTTTCCCAATGTATGTTTTCCAATACCACACACAAAGCCGTACTGATAGGCTGTCCGTTTACATCCATAAAGCAAGCGGGGAAGATTTCACCGTTTGGGACTTGTAGCTTTGGACATAAAAAACCTTCATTTTTATGTGATTCCCACGAAATAAAAACATGTGCTTTATATGTTTCGGGGCGTATCTGCTCTTTTTGATTTTTCTGTGCAGTGTCTCTATCGTAAGGAATATACCAAATCCATAGAAGTGTAATGCCAAAAAACAAATATACGGTGATACACAGAAAAGGGTTTTGCCACCATTTTACTATAGAAAAAGGTGCACGAAACGGTATCCATAGAAATAGCATAAGTATCAAAATGATTTTACTGATTTTTGTGCGGTTCCTTCCGTTTCCCTGACTTTTCTTGCTGTAAGCCACACATATATTGTTACATTTCGGACATCTCAGCGAGCCATTTTTATATTGATTGTGTGATGTTGACGAAAAAGGCAATCGTTCCCCGCACCATGGGCATCGGTGTATCAGCATTTTTATCCCTCCTAATTGTATATTTTACCATAAAATCCTTATTTGTAAATCGAAAAGTGATTAAATGGCATGTTCCGGCAGGAAAAAATTTACTATGTAGTGCGCAGGAAAAATAGACCTTGGCGGTACACTGGATACCAGAAGTACCTATGCAGGCAACAGGGAGCAAAACAGTAACGGCTGATGCGAAAAAATCGCATCAGCCGTTACTGTAGGCAGGAAATCCTTAAGGGCTGTTTTCGGCGGGTGCGTTTCGTACTGTGTCGCGCCCTGCGCCCGACAGTTGAATTGTGTCGGATTTTATGGTAAACTGTTTTCATATAGCCGTTCGGCTAAAGGGGGAGATGTTATGATGCAAACTGCAAAGGCAGGCGGCGTACGGACGCGCTCGGCAGGCAATGATACCATTGATTTATTGAAATTCCTCGGCAGTATTATGATATTCACAATGCATATTTCCGCATTTCGCGACTGCGGACAGTTGGTGTTTGTGTGGGAGATTCTTTCGCGTTGGGCAGTGCCGTTTTTCTTTGTCACTTCGGCATATTTTTTATTCAGCAAAGGCGAAAACGGCAATATTACGCGTGCCCATTTAGGGAAGTACATTAAACGGATTGCCGCGCTGTATGTCCTTTGGCTGCTTATCAATTTGCCGAGTGTATTCTATTCGCGGCTGTATACGCCCGGCATACAGGAGTTAAAAACGTGGCTGCTGTTTTTCAGAAGTGCAATTCTTTCCTCTACCTTTACAGGCTCTTGGTATTTAATGAGCTGTATATTCAGTGCATTTTTCGTGTATTTACTTTCGAAAAAACTGCGTATGGGCACAGTTCTTGTCATTACTTTTATATTACAGACGGTGTGTATTGCGACCTCGGTCTATTCCGGTTTTGTGCCGGCGTCGATTGGAAACATATTGGATTTGGTCAGCTTCCCGCTGAATATTTTCGGCGGCGTGTTCTATTTTGCGCTGGGCAAATTCCTTTTTGAGAAACAGCATCTTTTTAAACGCCTGCGCGTCGGGGACTGCCTGTTTTTGACGGTGCTTTTCTACGGCGTGTATATTGTCGAGATTTATTTCGCCAAATCCTGCGGCGTCTACAGATGCTCCGACCAAGCCTTCTCGTTGCTTCCGCTCAGCGCGTTTCTGCTCCTTGCCTGTCAGAAATCCGCCTTGCATCTGCGCAGTCCGAAAACGCTTCGCAAAATGAGTACCGTCATTTATTGCTGTCAGGGCAATATTTTGCTGTTTGTGCCGATGGTTTTAAAGCAATACGGCGTGACCGCATCGTTGACAGTCTTCGCAGTCGGCGCGCTTTGCGCAGTCGGAATGATTCTGATTGTGTTCGCCCTGCAAAAGTGCAAAAAATGTAAATTCGCAGGATACTTAACTTAATGCAGACAATAAAAAATAACGGCGGATGCGCAAAAATTTCGCATCCGCCGTTATTATATTTCTATCCCCGGTATTTGAGAGTTTGTAAAAAAATTCAGCAGTGCAGACAGATTTGTATACTAATAGCAGAATCGTGAATTTGTATAAAAAATAAGTAAAATCTAAAAAAATACTTTACAAATTTAATAATTTATGATAATATGATTGTGCGGGAACATCACATTCTCGTAAGAATGAATTGAATTATCAGTCATATAGCAAATCTAAGCAGTAAAAAAAGATAAAAGTTATTTTTTTCCATTGTATATAGAAAGGCGTGAGTCCCATGTTTTAAGCAATATTCTGTTCTACTTTTGTACTATGTAAAAAGGAGCTTTTGTTATGCGGAGAAAAATAGTTTCGGTTTTATTATCTGTTATACTTATAATATCTATTGCCGTTTCGGTTACCCTATCAGTGCAAGCGGCTAGTTTGACGGACACTTTTTCATTCTCTGTGGATGTTGGCGGAAATTTAGACCCATTTACATACGACTGTAATTTCGATTCTGGAAAAGGTATTTTGCGCGCTAAATACAATACCCTCTTTTTTAAGGAAATCGGTGTTCAAGTTTTTCACACAACAAATTCTCACTATGGCGTAGTAGCATGCGGTTCTAAAACCAATTCCACAAATACAGCTTCTGCAGGTGCTTGGACATCCCGCGCAGACGTAACGACAGGTAGTGCATCTGGTCGCGGAACGGTCACAGCTTTTTATTAAGTATTCGTAGTATTCAGCCCAAAGCCGTCGCCGTATTACGTGCGGCGGCTTTGGCGGTTTTCAGGGGGGCGATTTTTTGAAGGGCTTTAAATACATAATCTCTCTTTTGCTGTTTTGTATGATTGCGGTTTGCGTAGGGGAGTTTTATCAGGTACATATTTCTTCGGAAGCCTCTTTTACAAATTTTTTTATCTTAGCGCCGATTTCTGCGGAAGACAGGCAGAGCTGTTACCGTGATTTACTGCAAACAGCCGATGAAAACAACGTTTGTATCTGCTTTTCAGATATGGAAAATGATGCGAACTTCGCAAAAACGGACATTACCATATACGCCTCTGATATGCGGATTTCGGAATATATGAACGAGGTGTACGGCATTCGGGAAGGGACTTCCAAAAGCATATTTCTGTCACAGGGCAACGTGCAGTTTAAGGATTTGCGGCAAGAGGAAAATTTTCAGGCGCTTTCCGCGTTCATCGGCAGAACGATGAACTTCGGCATAATCGGCACGCCCGAGGATACGCAAAGCTTTCTTCGGGCGGTGGAGAGTCGCTACCGTTTGGAACGGAGCGCCGCAGGCAATCCCGACTGGAATTTTTACACTTCCCTGACCTTTTATGTGCAACTCGTGCTGTGGCTGATTGCCTACGCGATTTTGTTTACCGTCAGCCTGTATGATGTGAAGCTGATGCAAAAAGAATGGGCAGTCCGCTGTTCCTTAGGGGAACGAAAAGGCGTTCTGTTTTTGAAGAAAGCCGTTTTTGACAGCCTGTTTTTTATTGCAAGCTTTTTCGCCGTATTTTTAATCGCTTCCAAATTTACGGAATCGCTGTTTTTCTTTCCGTTATCCGTCTTATTCTTCATCGGATTCCTATTAATCAACACGCTCTCGGTCGCTTTGATTTTCACCGTCGATATCAAAAAGGCGTTCGGCGGGAATGTCGCCTCCAAAGCTGTTTTATCGGCAAGCTATATGCTGAAAATTTTGACGAGTATCTTGCTGGTCATCATTTTGGGCGTTGGCGTCGGGCAGTTTTCTAAGCTGCTCACACTCAAACAGCAGGACAAAGTCCTGCAAAATTACAAGGACTATTTTTTTATAGACGGCATGTCCTATGAGGATACCATCGATATGCGGGATACGCGCACAGCTATGCTTTACAAACTGCAAAAAGAATATTTTTCACAAAGCGCTCTGCAATCCACCTATATAGGGGACTGTCAGCTGCACGACGGAAAGGTACATCAAGGTGTTGTTTGCAGTAAAAATGCAGAGGCATACTTACGTGAAATCATCCCCGAATTGCAGGAGAACCCGCTCGGTGAAAAAATGTATGTGCTCACACCGCAATATGCGGGCTGTGAAAACGATTATCCCAATTTAAAAGAATGGGCACAGCCGAATTTAAACGGGGATAAGGGATATGTATTTTGTCACGATTACGACGTGGAATTTGTCCCGTACACGCAGGATGTATCTATGGTTGTTTTTGATTCGAACGAAGCCTCGCGGACACTGACACTGAAAAATCCCGTCATCTTTTTCAGCGGATTGGAGGAATCCAACCTGCACATTGCGGATATTATCGGTACGGCGGAGAGAAAGGCGGAAGGCATCGGCGTTTCCGAGCATTGGACGGGCGGCTTGGCACCTACGCCCTACACCATAAACTTGATGCTAAAAATTCCGTCGGAGGACTTAGCCGTCTTCGCCGCAGAAAATCATTTCAACTACACGTTGTTAAATGTGTATGAAAACTATCAGCAGTCGGTGAAAAGAGCGGAAAAAATTTGTCTGATGACCGGGCTTTTGGCAATCGTATTCTTCGTGATGGAAGCCGTTTTGATTCAAACGGTGGTGCGGCTTGAATACAGTATTCGCGCAAAGGAATTGGCGGTCAAAAAGATTTTGGGCTACAGTATTTTAGAAAAGAATAAAAAAATTCTGCTGACGACACTGCTGGTCATTGCCGTGGGCTTCCTCGGTGCGGTGGCGGCGTGTATTGCTTTGCACATCACGGTAGCAATTGTATTTCTTCTGCTCGGCGGACTTTTGCTCTCTTTGTTAGAGGTGTGCGTGGTTGTGCACAACATTGTTCGGACAGAAAAAACAGAGGTTGTAAAAATTTTAAAGGGGGACAGCTTATGATTCAGGTAGAGCAGCTTTCCAAAGCATTCGGCAAATTCAAGCTGTTTGACGGTTTTTCTATGGAAATTGCGGACGGGGAATTTGTCATCATCGAGGGCGCAAGCGGGTGCGGCAAAACGACGCTTTTGAATATATTAGGTTCTCTCGAAAAATTTGATTCGGGACGCATTCTTGTAGACGGCATAGATATTTCCCAAAAGAAAAACCAAAGGAAATATTTGCAGGAAAAGGTCGGCTTTTTGTTTCAGAATTTTGCGCTGGTCGAACGAATGACCATAGAAGAAAATATGAAGCTTGTAAAAAACAATTGCCGTTCCGGAGTTTCTATAGACGAGGCTTTGACAGCGGTCGGTTTGCGAGAGAAAAAGAATCAAAAGGTCTACAGCCTTTCGGGTGGGGAACAGCAAAGGGCCGCACTCGCGAGACTGATGATAAAGAAATGCGATTATGTGTTTGCCGATGAACCGACAGGCTCTTTGGACCGCAAAAATGCCGATGCCGTTTTCTCCATCCTTGAAAAAATCAACGAAAGCGGTAAAACGGTAATTATGGTAACGCACGACGAAGCCTATCAGCAAAAAGGAAAACGGGTGATACGGTTGTGAAAGAAAAAATCCGAAGCCTACAAGGTTTCAAACGCGTATTATGTATACTTCTTAGTGTGAGTCTGTTCGTCTTTGTGCTGTATAACATATTTTGGATAGCTTATGTAAAACACAGATTCGATCCATTCACGGAAAATATCCCAAAGAAAAATGATGCTATAATTTTGTCCGAAAACGGAATCAGCTACTCTGTAGCAGAGCCACATTATTTACACTTGAATGGCAATTTATCCGTTGTAAATGAAAGCACACACGAGGGTATCATCATTTGGCCGAACTTCCCATGCGGTTAAGGTGACCGTATCCGAAACCGATGCGGTCAGAAATGGCTGATTTCCGCCTGAACTGCGTTAAAAATCCTCGGAATACGACAGTATTCCTGCGGTTTTTGCCTTATTCAGCCAAAAATCCGCTCGTTTCTGACTGCTGCGCACCGAAAGCGCAGGAATTGCGGATGGATTTTTGCGTTTAAGACCGCCGTCGGGCTGACGCCCGACAAGGGCGCAAACGTGAAAAGCCGCCGCAAGAACAAGGTTTCGGCGCATTGGTTTCGAATGCGGTCACCTTATACATACGCGGCAGTTTTAATAACAGATGTCAACAATCAGCAAGGAAAAGACATTCCGCACATTTCAATTATGCAAATTGATGAAAATGGGATGTGGGCAGATGATTCGGGTGTTTTCGGAGAAAAAGAAAAAACGATTGTCCGCGAAAGACAAGCAGACATCCAAACACTTATTCGACTGGCAAATGAGATGTGGGATTTAAAAAACGAAACTCAATAATATACAACGGCGGATGCAGTCCCTAATTGCATCCGCCGTTGTTCTGTTTTTATTTTATTTTTCGTATACACAACAGTCGCCGACGGCTTTGCATATTTTTTCGTAGCTTTTGTTGTAGACAAACAGCGCGTATTGGTCATCCTCGGTATCCAAATAATTGAACACGGCGGTCACGACCTTGTCCTGCTGTGCTTCGTCTGTGCCGTCCGAAAATTGCAGAATATATGCATATGTATAAAGACTGTCGGTTACGTCCTTTCGAAGCAAGTAGATTTTTTGCACCGTTTCCCCGCAAAGCGAAGCAATGTGCGCAATTTGTGCGCGGCGTTCCGCATCCTGCGGCACAAGACGGAGCGTATCCTTGCGGGAAAGCTCTGCAATGGCTTCACGCTGTTCGTATGTATGCAGGTAGGCGTCCACGCGCTTGCGGTTTTCTTCCAGCTCTTTCTGCATACCCATTTTTGCATAGAATTTGCCGAGCTGTTCGAAGCCTGCCTCTGCAAAATTTTCCTCGTTTGCATCTATGGCGCGTTGTATGTATGCGGCGCCGCGCGTGTCATACCGCATCAGCAAAAGTGTGCCGAGTGCAAAAGAGGCGTGCGCCGCTTCTGTATCGTTCTTCGCGCGGGACAGAATATCCTCACAGATTGCCTGTGCTTCGGCGAAGCGGTGCAATTCCAAATAGGCTTCGACAATCGGGCGTGCCTCGGCGGCGGAAAGCGGTTTTTTCTCCCGCTCGTACTTTTCGATTACGGCAAGCGGCGCAAGATATTCTTCTTTGCGCGTTTCGTCGTATTCTTCGCAGTTCAAATCGTACAGAGTTTTATCCACCTCTGCGGCGGCGCGCAGAACCTCGGCATAATACGGGGAATCCTCTGCGGGGAGTTCAATTTCAAACGGCGGATTGCCGAGTGTTTCCAGCCGCTGCCGAAAGGTCGGATGCGATTGCAGGCGCGGCGGCAGTTCCTGTTGCAGTATCGCGAGCCATTCCGTTTTGCGAAGCTTGATTGCGCGGCGGAAACGTGTGCAGTCCCGCGTGCAGACATCCGTCGGCGGGGTGGGACTTGCGAAAAAAGGCTTTGGATACAGCAGGGCGTATTCGTTCGAATAGCTTTCATACATCGCGGTTTTGGCAAGACCTGCGGCCGCTGTGCCGACTTCGCCTTTTTTGAGAATCATTTTGTCCGCCCGACGCTCATTGAGCTCAGAGGATGCCATCTCAAAAACCGTGAATTTATCGCTGAATACGGCGGCAGGCAACGAAAACAGCAAACGGTTTGCCCAACCGTTTACCGTAGAACCGCCGGATTCCAAAACGACCGAAAGCATCCGTGCATTGCGGGCGGTGCGGATATGTTCATCCTGCATATGCGCAAATTCGTGCAAAAAGACCTGGTATAGCTCCTCCTCCGTGAGCACCGCGAGCAGCGGTACGCCAAGCTCCAAGGAAATCACCTTGCCGAATCGCTGAATGCCCGCGTTGCAGTCGTCCGTGAAGGTGAACCGAATTTCGCCCTCTATGCCGACGGCCTGTGCGGCACGTTTTGCAAGGCGTTGCAGCTGCGGGTACGCCGCCGAATCGGCATATTGTGAAAAATCGGGCTTCGCTGTTGCGATAGCAATCAAAATGTGCAGCAAATCGGCTTGAATATAGACCGAGAAAAGCAACAGAACATTCGAACTGCCCGCACCAAAATCGGCCGCGCCGAAGAAAAACGGAATCGCGAGCGTCAGCAGTATGACGAAACCCAAATAGGCGATAACGCCGTTTTTCAGCCGCAGCAGACTGCGTTCCGCCTGCTGTTCGGCACGGTGCAGTTTTTGCGTGCTCGATAAAACATAGTGCAGAATTTCATCCTGCGCCATTTTCTTGAACCGCCGCGTGTACAGGAATGACCCGAGTACGCTTGAGAGCAGGCAAACGGCAAGCAATGCCACGAATATCCACAGCAGCAATCGGCCGTATAAAAAGCCGCGCACCGCGCAAACTGTACCTGCCGCATACAATGCAAGGTTTAAAATAATCGAAATGATATACGGCACGGCCGTAAGAAGCTTCCCCGATATTTTTTTCATTTTTATTCCCTCGCTTTATTTTCTTCACCGATAGTATAGCATACGGCGTGTGCGACCGTCAACAAAACAGGGATATACAGAGCAAAGGAAAAATATCGCCGTAAAAAGGGGACTGTCCCTTTTTACGGCGATCGCGTTTTATTCTGTTGGGTCTTCTTCTTCGGCTTCTAATTTTGATTTTTTCTTTTCATACAGCTTTGCGCAGGCGGTCATTGCGATAAAGCACAACACAAAGGTCATTCCCGCACAAAACAGGAAAACGGCGACAGACCCGATTGCCGCGTGATAATTCAAATACGAACGCACGCTGACCGCGATGCCTACGGCTACACCTGCCGCAACGGACAGAATCAAGTTGGTTTTCGGCGTCGGGCGCAGTTTTCTGTCCCAAATGCCGTGCCGCAGGCAGGAAATAGCGATGTACAGCGATAAAATCAGCAGCAGTATGCTTTCGCCGAGGATTGGAACGTCCTACCTGCTCGCCGCCGATCAACACGTGCACCAAAAGGGATAGAACCAAGCCGTAGAAGGCAATCCACATCCCACGGGATTCGATTTTTAAAAGGGTTTGCTCCTGCATTTCATCTAAATTGTTTTTGCTGTTTTGTTTACGCATTGGTTTCATCCTCCCAAAATAAATCGTTCAGTGTTTTGCCGAGCACTCTGCAAATGGCTTTGCAAAGGTTCACGGTCGGGTTGTATTCGCCTTTTTCAATCGCATTGACGGTCTGCCGCGAAACACCGACGGCATCGGCAAGGTCTTTTTGCGTCATATCCGCACCGACCCTAGCGGATTTTAACTTCAGATTTTTTCCCATATCGTCACCTCTTGCCTTGAGTATATAATATAGCAGATAAAATGTCAAGTATAATTTACAAATTGACAAAAATAAATTATAAAAAGAGGATGCAAATGCATTTTTGCATTTGCACCCGACCTTTTGAGTACAGATTATAACAGCTTCGCCGCGTCTTTATCCATATACACGACTACATCGTGATGGAACTGCAAAATAGAGGCGGGGCAGACGGGGGTAACCTCGCCGCGAATCATTGCCGCCATAGCATCAGCTTTCGAACTGCCCGTGGCGATCATCACGATTTTTTTCGCTTTCATAATCGAGCCGACGCCCATCGTCAGCGCGTAATGCGGCATCGGATTTTCATCGAAATACATCGAATTTGCACCGATGGTGCTTTCGGTCAGCTTGACCTTAAATGCACCTTTCGTAAAGCAAATGGACGGCTCGTTAAAGCCGATGTGCCCGTTTCTGCCGATGCCCAAAAGCTGAATATCCACCTGCGCGCGGTCAAGTGCCGCATCATAGCGTTTGCATTCCGCTTCCACATCTGCGGCATTGCCGTCTAAGAAATGTACATTTTCCTCGCGGATGTCCGTGTGGTCAAACAACTGTGTGTGCATAAAGCTGTAGTAGCTGTTTTTGTCCGATTTCGGCAAATCGACATATTCGTCGAGATTGTAAGTCACCACATCGCGAAGACTGACATTGCCCTTTTGATATTCGCCGTAGATGTACTGATAGGTCGGCACAGGGCTTGCTCCCGTTGCAAGTCCCAAAACAATGTTCGGCTTTTCGTTGATGGCGTCCACAAACAGCTTGCCTGCCGCTTTGCCGATTTCGGCGGCGTTGTCCATAATAATAATTTCCATATTCTCACCTGTATCCAATGTAATTCTGCAATATTTTAGCATATTTTGTGCGGATTGCAAAGGATATTTGAAAATTTTTTGCATTTGCTTACAAATCAGAGAAAATATGCTATACTTTCTATAGACTTGGTGCACGCGGCAGATTGAAAACGATAAAAAGCATTTCCAAATTTTTAAAAGGAGCGGCAAATGACACGAAACGGCATAGATATAACAGAAATCGAGCGGATTCGCCGTTCGGCGGAGAATCCCGCGTTTTTAGAGAAAGTATACGGTGAAACCGAGCGGAAGGAATTGGCAAAACGGAATTTTGCCCCGCGCCATTTGGCGGGTGCCTTTGCGGCAAAAGAGGCTTTTTCGAAAGCACTCGGCACAGGGATTCGCGGGTTTTCGCTTTGCGAGGTGGAAATTCTGCACGACGCTTACGGCGCACCGTATTTTTTGCTTTCGGGGGCGGCAAAACAGCTTGCCGAAAGCAAAAACTTGGAATTTTCTTTGAGTATTACCCATACAGATACCCTTGCGGCGGCATTCGTCACCGCATATGAGAGAGGAGCAGAATGATGATGAGAATCCTTTCCGCCGAGCAGATTCGGGCAGTCGAAGCGGCGGCAGACAAAAGCGGTATTTCCTATTTGCGCCTGATGGAAAATGCGGGCGCGGCGTGTGCGAAGGCGGTGCGCTTACGGTTTGACAACACAGATAAGCGGCGCGTGATTGTGCTTTGCGGCAAAGGCAAAAACGGCGGCGACGGCTTTGTGGCGGCACGCAAGCTTTACGAAAACGGCTATTCGGTGCGTGTGGTTTTGGTGATGGGCGAGTCCCGCGCCGAAAATGCACAGGAGATGTTTGCCCGCGTGACGGAGCTGGGCATTCCTGTAGATGTATATGACGCATCGAGTGAAAAACAGCGCGAACGCTTGCTTAGTGCCGATATTATTTTGGACGCGGTATTCGGCACGGGATTTTCGGGTGCGTTGCCCGAATCACTCCAAGAACTGTTCGCTTTTTTAGAAAAATGCCGCGGATATGTGGTTTCCATCGATTTGCCGAGCGGCCTTTCGGCAGATTCGGGAGAGATTTTGAGCACGCCCATCCGTGCGGATTTGACGCTCTCGGTTATGGCACTGAAGCAGTCTCTTGTGACCTATCCCGCAAAAGAATACGCAGGGGAAATTCAGGTTGTTTCCATTGGGATTCCCGAGGCGGCATACAAACCGTATGAAAAGGTATTCTCCTTTACAGATTCAGACGTTGCCGAGCTGTTCCCGACGCGGCGCGATGATGCGCACAAGGGCGATTTCGGCAAAGCATTGGTTGTGGCGGGCAGCTATGAAATGCCCGGTGCGGCGCTGCTTGCAAGCTCTGCCGCGGTGGAATGCGGCGCGGGACTGGTAAAGCTTGCGTTCCCCGAATGCGCCTATGCGGCGGTCACTGCCGCGTGCCCCGAGAAGATTTTGTTGCCGCTTTGCGCCAACCGTTTCGGTCGGATTTCCGCACAAAACGAGAAGAAAGTATTGGATGCATTGTCAAGCTCTACAGCTTTACTCGTCGGTTGCGGACTCGGTGTGGATTACGACACCGTTCAGCTTGTAAAAGCTCTCATACAGCACGCAGAAGTGCCGATGATTTTGGATGCGGACGGCATAAATGCAATTGCCGACAGCATAGATATGCTAAGGGAAGCAAAAGCCCCCGTCATTCTGACTCCGCACCCGGGTGAGGCGGCGCGTATGCTCGGCATCACGGCGGCAGAGGTGCAAAGTGACCGCTTGGGCGCGTGCCGTGCGCTTTGTGAAAAAACAGGTGCGATTGTGGTGCTGAAAGGTGCGGGCACGGTGATTTCCGCTGACGGTCAGCAGTTTTCCGTCAACCTGACGGGCAATGCCGGTATGGCGACGGCAGGCAGCGGCGATGTTTTGGCAGGTATGCTGCTCGGCTTTTTGTGTATCGGATTGCCGCCGTTAGAAGCGGCGGTCGCGGCGGTGCATATCCACGGGCTTGCGGGCGATGCGGTGGCAAAGGCAGCATCCAAATGCGCACTTACGCCGACAAAAATGCTGAAAGCCCTGCCGAAGCTGCTTTCCCGATTTGAATAATTTTTGGAGAAGAGGCGATTGCGTTCCGATGAAACGAATCCTTTGTATTTTGGCGGCGGGGGTCTTTTTGCTCTGCTGCGGATGTCAAAATGCAAAGACGTTACAAGAACCCGTGGATTTTCCGACCGAATTTTCCGCATCTGTACACATTGTCCATAAAAGCGCCGAATTTGACGCGGACTGCACCTATCAGGCGGACGGCACGGTGACGCTTCAAATGCAAAGCCCCGAGGCGATTCGGACGATGACCTTTATACAGACCAAAGAATCCTGCACGGTGCAGTTTTTGGGGCTGGAGCTGAAAACTCCCGAAATCCTGCTGCCCGATGCCGCATTTGTAAAGCTTTTGTCTGCCGCTGTGGAGAGTGCAAAAAGCGGTGTGCGCTGTGCCGTTTCGACAGAGGGCGACTGCCGCATTTACAGCGGAATGACCGAGGCAGGCGATACCTTTCGGCTGGAGCAAAGTCGGCAGGACGGTGCGCTTCGCACGCTCACGATGTACGGTCAGGACTTAACCGTGACATTTTCGGATTTTGTACGGATGTAACAAGGGGGCAGAGGAAATGGCGGAGATTGCAAAGCTTGACCTTGGCAACAGCAAAATCGTTGACCATTCTGCTCCTGCATTTGTGCAAATGCTCCACACACTGAAAGTACACGAATAATATAAAAAAGCCGTAACGGTTAGGTTTCCACACAGAAAACCTTCGTTACGGCTTTTTGTTTTTTATGTTTATATTATACAGCGGCAGTGGTTTGGCGGACTTCCTCTGTATCTTCTTCAAACTGCGGGTCGTCGGGCAGTTCGTCCTTCGGGTCGCCTGTCGTGATGGCCTGCTGTAATTCACCTGCGTTACAGCGCTCCACCACGGCAAAGAACATAGTGACAATCAAAAGATAGGGGATAGGGCTGAAAATACCGGGATTCACAAGCGACATCAGCTCCAAGCTGATGTAGGACAGGAACACCGTCATATTGAACATCGTCGGTTTGCGCCATAACAGAATCATACGTTTGATGAACTGATACACATATGCCGCAATGCCCACAAGCCCGAAGCTTGCCGCAACCTGAATCGGCTCGCAGTGATACCACGCGATGGAAAAATCTGCGCCTGCGTACACGTCGCGGTTCCCCATATAGCCGATGCCCGTGCCGAGAATCGGATTGTTGAAGAAATCCTCAATCCCGCGCTTGTACTGATAATACCGCACCTCTTGCTGTTCGCCGACCAGAATGCCGTTGATGGCGGCAAGCAGGCGGTCCACCGTAGAGCCGAAGAACGAGAAAAACTCACGCGAGAAAATTAAAAGCGCGAACACAAGGCAGCCGCAAATCGCAATATAGGTAAGTCTGCGGCGTTTGTCATACAAAATGAACAGCGCACAGCACATCAGCATTTCGATTGCGCCGAACACAAGCCCGCCGCGCGAGCCCGTCAACAAAATACAGAAGAAAAAGACAAAGCCGAGCACAATGGAATACGGCTTTTTATTGCCGCGTAAAAAGGCGAACGGAATGCACAGCATAAAAAACGTGGAGTAGTTGTTGCGCCATTGCATAAACAGCAGGTCGTGCGTTTCAATCACTTCGTTGATGTGAATCAGATAAAACGCAATCGTGACGAACGAAGCAAAGCACCCTGCCAGAACCATAATCAGCGTAATTTTGTCAATCAGGGAGTAATCCTTGCGAACAGTCAAATGGCTGTAGAACAGCACATACAAAAAGACCATACCGAAGCCGAGCGCCAAAATATAAAAAATCGAAACGCCGCTGAAGTATTCCTCTTTGGAAATAAATCCCACACCGCCGAGCGTGACAGCGACGGACACAAGCAGCATCGGCACGAGCAGCTTGCCCCGAAATTGCAGCTTGCGCGGGTATAAAATAAAATGCAGGAGAATGCAAATAATCAGCAACACACCGAGCGGTATATGCTTAATGAATACGGAAAATGAATTGTAGCACTTCGCCCCCAACAGACACGTGAGCATAAACGGCATAAAGGTGGCGAGCATATCATCACTGATGACCAGTGTAAATCCGATAATACAGGCGAAGCAAAGCACGCCCGAAACATTCAGCTCAAAGGTAGAGAATACGGCGGCAACCGCGAACAGGAGCATCATATAGCGCCCGGTCATCATAAATTCCCGCAGCCGCAGTACCTTCTCTGAGGATAAAATCTTATGCATACAGTAATTCCTTTTTTTGCGCAGATTTTTTGCGGACTAAGATAGCTTATATTATATATGGAAATTTCGAAAAAACAAGGTTTGTTACAAATTTATAATATTATTACAATTTTGTAAAAATTGCAGATTTCCGATTTTTCTTTGTAAAAAGTGCGTATTTGCGCGCTTTTCCGGATTTCGGCACTTGATTTTTTCTTAGAAATTGCGTATTATGAGAGAAACAGTTTTTTCGATTATTCATATAAGAGGTAAGTACTATGATTCAAGATATTCAAAAAGAAATTCTGCGGCTGAAAAAGGAAAATGATATCTGCATTTTGGCGCACAGCTATGTAGCACACGAAATTTTAGAGATTGCCGATTTCACGGGCGACAGCTATGCGCTGTCCGTGAAAGCAAAATCCGCGCCGCAAAAAACGGTTTTGATGGTCGGCGTGCGGTTTATGGCGGAAACGGTGAAGATCCTTTCCCCCGAAAAGACCGTCCTGCTGTCACACCCCGAGGCGGGCTGTCCTATGGCAGAGCAAATGGACAAGAATCTGATTGAAGCGGTGAAAAAGGAGTACCCCGATTACACTGTTGTCGCGTATATCAATACTACAGCGGCACTCAAAACCGTATGCGATGTTTGCGTGACCTCTTCTTCGGCGGTTAAAATCGTAAAACAGATTGAAAATAAAAACATTCTGTTCATTCCGGACTGTAACCTCGGTGCGTACGTGCGCGAACTGGTACCCGAAAAGAACTTTAAGCTGTTGCAGGGCGGATGTCCCGTACACGCATCGGTCAATGAGAGCGAAGCAGTCGCTGCCAAGCAAAAATATCCGAATGCGAAATTGCTTGTACACCCGGAGTGTACACCGGATGTCGTAAAATATGCCGATTATGTCGGCTCGACTTCGGGCATTATGGATTACGTTATGCAAAGCGACTGTGACGAATTTATCATCGGTACGGAATTGAGCATTGCCGAGCATTTGCAATATGCGTGCCCCGACAAGACATTCCATTTCCTTTCGCAAAAGCTGATTTGCCCCAATATGAAAAAATCCACTTTGATGGACGTCTACAATGCCGTCCGCGGTAAATCCGTATGCGAAATCGACTTAGACAGCGACACAATCGCGAAGGCACGCCGCTGTATAGATGAAATGATTCGCCTCGGCGGCTGAAATTTTTACAGATGCACGCACCGCGAACATTTTTTCGCTCACTCGCGTACTCTTAAAAGTCAATTCGTTTGCTTTGAATGCATTTGTAGGGGCGAACTGTGTTCGCCCGCAATTACAAGAAATCAGGAAAAACAATGCCAAACACAAAACAAAAAGTACTGGTCGCTATGAGCGGCGGCGTGGACAGCTCCGTTGCGGCGTATCTCATCCTGCAAAAGGGCTTCGAAGCCGTCGGCGCAACGATGAAGCTATACAACAATCAGGATATCGACGTGCCGAAAGAAAAAGCGTGCTGTTCACTCGATGACATTGAGGATGCACGCAGCGTTTGTGCACGGCTCGGCTGTGCGCATTATGTGCTGAATATGACGGCAGACTTCGAAAAAGAAGTGATGCAGCGCTTTGTGGCAGCATATGAACAGGGCTTCACGCCGAATCCCTGCATCGACTGCAACCGTTATATGAAATTTGAACGCCTGCTCTTAAAAGCGATGGCGCTCGAAATGGAATATGTTGCGACAGGGCATTATGCCCGAATTGAAAAGCAGGGTGACCGTTTTCTTCTGAAAAAAGCGGTTGACCCGAAAAAAGACCAAAGCTATGTGCTGTATTCCTTAACACCCGAACAGCTCGCACACACGCTTTTTCCGCTCGGCGGACTGCAAAAAAACGAGGTACGCGAAATTGCCGAGCAAAACGGGTTTATAAACGCCCATAAGCACGACAGCCAGGATATTTGCTTTGTTCCGAACGGCGATTATTTTTCTTTTATTGAAAAATATACGGGTAAAACCTATCCGTGCGGCGATTTTGTGGATATGCACGGCAATCGACTCGGCGAGCACAAGGGGATTATCCGCTACACCATCGGACAGCGGCGCGGACTGGGACTGGCGTTGCCTGCCTCTATGTACGTCGTGCAAAAGGATTTGACGCAGAACCGCGTTGTGTTGGGCTTTAACGAGGATTTGTTCTCCCGAGAGGTCACGGTGCGTGACATCAACTTGTCTGCCTGCGACCGCTTGGAGCATCCTGAGCATTTGGCGGTGAAAATTCGGTACAACCAAACCGAACAGCCCGCCACGGTCACGCAAACAGATGAAAATACGCTGCACATCGTGTTTGACGAGCCGCAGCGCGCCGTCACGAAAGGGCAGGCGGCGGTGCTGTATGACGGCGACACGGTTGTCGGCGGCGGCACGATTGTGTGAATATAGATTGCACGAATAGATATTCCAACAAAAAGACATATTATCAAACCAAATATTTGCACCGTAAATCTTCACGTATTTGAAGATTTACGGTGCTTTTTTCTTTGTAAACCATTAGATTTCTCGAAATTCATTGTAAAAATGCACAAAAATATATAGCGTAGCTTGTGCATTTCGTACCCGCTTCCGAAAATCGAATTTCCAAACAAAAAGCATAGATTTTCGGTTGACATATTTTAGATTTGATTGTAAACTATTAACAAATCAAAGACAATGTATATGTGCAGTTTACACAAGAGGTATCCCGATGAAAGCACTTCTCAAGCAAATCAATCCAATCGAAATCTATAAAAGCGAACACGGCTTGCGCAGAATCTGTATGATGTTGGCAAGCGTTTTATTAATGGGCTTCGGCGTGTCGGTCTTTTCACTTTCCGACCTCGGCGTCGATCCGTTTACCGCAATGAATATGGCAATCAGCGCAAAATTGGGCCTGAGCTTCGGCTTTTATCAAATGCTCGTGAACGGCGTTTTGCTTTGCTTCGTTCTGCTTTGCTCCAAAAAATTGGTGAATCTCGGCACGGTGTTCAATATGGTCGGTGTGGGCTATGTTTGCGAATTTTTCACAGGGCTGTATGCGCGTTTTGTGCCGACACCTTCGTTTTTCCCGCTGAAAATTGTTTTAATGCTGAGCGGTGTACTGCTTTTGAGCTTTGCGGCATCTCTGTACTTCACCGCCGCTTTGGGCGTTTCACCGTACGATGCGATGGGCTTCGTACTGGAAGAAAAAACGCCGATTCCATACAAATGGTGCCGTGTGCTTACGGATATCGTCTGCACGGCAGTGGCGTTTCTCTTTGCAGGGCCTGTCGGCATCGGCACGGTGGTGACCGCATTTTGTATGGGACCGATTGTTTCCTTTTTCAACAAAGCGGTTTCCGAAAAGCTCCTGCACGCGCACGGCTTCAAAATGCGTCTTGTAGTCCGCTATTACGATTTTTCCCGCGTCGGCGGCACATTCATTTCCCCGAACGGGAGATTCGCGGCATAATTTTTTTGAACCGATAAAAATTTTTTTCGATTTCCCTCGGGGGTGTAAAAAAGCGCAAGTTTTTTTACACCCCCTTTGCATTTTTTGCCGCAGAGAATCTTACACGCGAAAGCGGTTGTTTTCCGTTGACATCGCGCACGGGCTGTTGTATAATAAACTCTGTATTGTGATTGCACTTTTCCTTTTCGGAAAGCGTAGAATTTAAGGAGGAACCTCTCAATGGTAAAAGCGATTGTCGGCGCAAACTGGGGCGATGAAGGCAAAGGCAAAATTACGGATATGTTTGCCGAAAAGGCAGATATTATCGTCCGCTTTCAAGGCGGTGCGAATGCCGGGCATACCATCATCAACGACAAAGGGCGTTTCGCATTTCATTTGATGCCCAGCGGCGTTTGCTATGACCATACCACCTGTATCATCGGCAACGGCGTTGCATTGGACATTCAAAAATTCTGTAAGGAATTGGAGGATGTAAAAGCGGCAGGTTTGAATCCGAATTTGCTGGTCTCCGAGCGTGCGCAAATCTTGATGCCGTATCATATTCTGTTTGACGAATATGAGGAGGAGCGTTTGGGCAAGAACGCATTCGGTTCTACCAAGAGCGGTATTGCGCCGTTTTTCAGCGATAAATATGCAAAAATCGGCATTCAGGTCAACGAATTGTTTGACGATGAAACCTTAAAGGCAAAGCTTCAAAACATTTGCACGCTGAAGAATTTGACCTTGGAGCATGTGTATCATAAACCGCTGTTGTCTGAAACGGAATTGTATGATACCTGCGTCAGATACCGCGAAATGATTGCACCGTACGTCTGTGACACACGGGCATATCTCCAGAAGGCGATGGAAGAGGGCAAGGAGATTCTGTTGGAAGGTCAGCTCGGCACGTTGAAAGACCCCGATTTCGGCATTTACCCGATGGTGACCTCTTCTTCTACACTTGCCGCATACGGCGCAGTCGGTGCGGGCATTCCGCCGCATAAAATCGAGGATATTATTGTTGTGACCAAGGCGTATTCCTCGTCGGTCGGCGCAGGCGAGTTTGTATCGGAAATTTTGGATGAAGACGAAGCGCAAGAGCTGCGTGTGCACGGCGGCGACAAAGGCGAATTCGGCGCAACTACGGGCAGACCCCGCCGCGTCGGTTGGTTTGACTGCGTTGCCACACGTTACGGCGTGGCGTGCCAGGGCGCAACAAAGGTCGTGATGACTGCGCTTGACTGCCTTTCTTACTTAGAGGAAATTAAGGTGTGCGTCGGCTATGAAGTGGATGGCAAAATCATCAAGGATTTCCCCACCACCCCGACTTTGAAGAAATGCAAGCCCGTGCTCAAAACCCTGAAGGGCTGGCACTGCAACATAAAGGGCATTCGCAATTATGACGAGTTGCCGCAGGAAGCGCGCGATTACGTGGAGTTTATTGAGAAAGAGCTCGGCTTCCCCATCAATATGGTTTCAAACGGCCCGGAGCGGGAAGCGATTATTTACAGAAATGTGTAATGCGTTTGCGTGCATAGTATAGTTGAATGACGTAAATCAAAAGAAATCCCTGATATGCAAGGTCGCGTATCGGGGATTTTGTTTTGCGTAAAATTGCTGTTTATAATCAACAATCCGTTTAACGCCCGGCTGGCACTCTGTAGGCGTGACTGGGGAGTAAACCCGTCCGTCCGCGGGCGAACAAAGTTCGCCCCTACGAGATTTGTGCATCACGGTTTGGTTTGTGGAAAATCCGACCGTGCTCGGGTCGCTGAGGTCAGCGACCCCTACGATTGGTGCGCCCCTACGGAGTTGGTGCACCGTCGTTGGCTTGGTGCAGAGTTTCGCGGGCGGGCGTGGAAACCCGCCCTTACAGAGTGGTACGTCACCGTTGGGTTGTGCAAAATTTTTCGGGCGGATGGTGGGCGGTTGATTCTTGTACCTGTACATTCCGCAAAAAACGCATTGTACCGTTGCTTGGTACAATGCGTTTTTCGTATACTTATGAAATGCCGCGTGTTTATTTCTTCACGGTGGTCTTTTTGCTTGCCGTTTTCTTTGCGGCGGGTTGTTTTGCAGACGTGGATTCTGCTTTTTTCGCCTTGGGGGCGGCGGGTTTTGCGCTTTCTGCGGGGAATGCGGATTTGGTGTGCCAAATATCACGCGCATAGTCGTTGATGGCGCGGTCTGCGGCAAATCTGCCTGCACCCGAAATATTCATCAGCGACATTTTGTTCCAAGTGTTTCTGTCTTTGAATGTTTCGACTGCCTGCTTCTGCGCACGGCGGTAATCTGCGAAATCCGCCAAAACCATATAGGGGTCGTGATGCAGAATCGTGCCGCCGATTTCGGGGAACTGTTTGCCGCCGATGCCGTTTTGATTGATGAAATCAATTGTCGCGTGCAGTTCGGCGTTGTTGTTATAATAGTTGTTGGGCGTGTAGCCACGACGTTTCATTTCCTCGACTTCGGGAGTAGACATACCGAAAATAAAGATGTTGTCTTCGCCGACTGCGTCGAA
The DNA here is from genome assembly GCA_021769885.1 of Bacillota bacterium. Taxonomy (GTDB): domain Bacteria; phylum Bacillota; class Clostridia; order Oscillospirales; family Acutalibacteraceae; genus Fimenecus. Next base: position 62,147 of record JAETSA010000013.1, read on the forward strand.
AATTTCCACATTCGCGCCGTCCATTGTGCCCAAGGTCACGGCGCCGTTGATCATCAGCTTCATATTGCCTGTACCGCTAGCTTCTGTGCCGGCAAGAGAAATCTGTTCGGAGATGTCCGCCGCGGGCATCAGATTTTCTGCCATTGTGACGTTGTAATCCTCGCAGTACACGACTTTCAGTCTGCCGCGCACATCGGGGTCATTGTTAATCATTTGGCTCAGCGCGCAAATAAATTCAATGATTTTCTTTGCGACGAAATAACCCGAAGCCGCTTTTGCACCGAAGATGTAGGTGTGCGGTGTGTATTCCGCATTCGGATTTGCCTTGATGGCAAGATATTCCGTCAAAATGTTCAGCGCATTTAAGTGCTGACGCTTGTATTCGTGCAAACGTTTGACCTGTACGTCGAAAATGGAAGTCGGGTCAAGCTTGACGCCGGATTTTTTGTAGACCTGCTCCGCGAAACGCTCCTTGTTGTGTGTTTTGATGCGCTCCAATTCCTTAAGGACGCTTTCGTCATCCTTGTAATCGCGCAGCTTCAAAAGCTCGTCTGCACGGTAAATAAAGCCGTCGCCGATTAACTCCTTGAGCAAATTCGTCAGCTCCGGATTGGACTGACAGAGCCAGCGGCGATGCGCGATGCCGTTGGTGACATTCTTGAATTTGTTGGGGGAGAGGGTATAGAAATCGTGGAATACGGTATCCTTCAGAATTTCGCTGTGGAGCGCGGAAACGCCGTTCACGGAGTGCGAGGACGCCACACAGAGGTTTGCCATACGCACAACGCCGTTGGACATCACCGCCATACGCTCTACCTGGTCGGCGTTATTGGTTGCCTGCCATACGAAGTTGCGGAAACGGTTGTCGATTTCCTTTGTAATCTGCCAAATACGCGGCATTAAGCGACGATAGAGGTCTTCGGGCCAGCACTCCAGTGCTTCTTTCATAACGGTATGGTTGGTGTATGCGACTGTGCCGGTAACAATGTTCCAAGCGTCATCCCAACCGTACCCGCATTCGTCGAGCAAAATGCGCATAAGCTCCGGCACGGCGAGGGTCGGGTGGGTGTCGTTCAGGTGAATGGCGACCTTTTCCGCGAAGTTATCCATTGTGCCGAAGGTGCGTAAGTGCTTATGCACAATATCCTGAATCGAAGCGGAAACTAAGAAATACTGTTGACGAAGGCGCAGGGATTTGCCCTCGGGATGATTGTCGGCAGGATACAGCACCTTGGAGATGACCTCCGCCATAGCGGTATGCTCCATCGCACGCATATAATCCCCTTGATTGAAGAGCGACATATCCAAAGCGGGCGCTTTTGCCGCCCACAGGCGCAGGACGGAAATACCCTTGCCGTCTTTGCCTGCCACATACATATCATAGGGCACAGCCTTTACGGGCTTGTAGTTGACAATTTCCACGTGGTGGAATTTCTCATCCCAGGAATCCACAACATCGCCCTCAAAGCGAACCTCGATTGCGCTTTCCTCGTGCGGCACAAGCCAAACCTCGCCGCCGGGAAGCCAAAAATCGGGCAGTTCGGTCTGCCAGCCGTCTACGATTCTTTGCTTGAAGATGCCCGCTTCATAAAGAATGGAGTAGCCGCGTGCGGGGTAGCCCTGCGTTGCAAGACCGTCCAAATAGCAAGCCGCCAAACGGCCTAAGCCGCCGTTCCCGAGCCCCGCATCAGGCTCGCAGTCGTAAAGATTCTCCAGCTTTACGCCGTAATCGGACAAAACGCTTTCAAAGGTTTCGGTTAAATTGAGGTTGTAGAGGTTGTTTTTCAGGGAACGACCCATCAAAAACTCCATACACAGGTAATAGACTCGTTTTGTGCCTGCTTTTGCGGCGGTTTCGGTAAATTCCGCTCTGCCTGCGCTCATCATATCGCGGACGATCAGCGCAATTGCCTTGTAGTACTGCTCATTGGTGGCTTCCGCAGGCGAAACACCCATAAAATGCGAAAGCTTTGCGGAGAGCAATTCTTTTGCTTTCTTCTTCGATAATGTGTAATTCATACATTTCCTCCAAAAAAATTGAAATAAAAATGCAAAAAGACTATTTTATTTGTTTATAGTATACTAATTTAAAGAAAATAGCAACTATAATTAGAGAATTTATAGGATTTCGGCGATATATACAAAAACGTACAGATCCCGATTATCCTGATATGATTTCTTTTACGATGCTAAGTGCCCTGTGAAAATCCGCCGTTTGCACGCCGGAGCAGGAGAGTAGCAGCATACAGCCGTCTTCGGTATCGGCGGCACGAAGGGCAACGCCCTTTTGCGCAGCAGCGCGGATGAGCGCGGCGGCGCAAAAGGGGGAACGCAGTGTCGCACGCACCGTGAAGCCCGTGCGTACGACCTGTTTTGCCTGTTCTGAGAGCACCTCCTGTACGGCATTTGCTAAATCGGCGGTCTTTTGCTCGTAAAGCCGTCTGACTTTACGAATCTGACTTGCCAAATGCCCGTCGCGAATGAACTGGCACAACGCGATTTGCTCCGCTTTCGAAGCGGTTTGGTTATACAGTGCGGCAATTTCGCGGTAGCGCGCAAGCATTTTGTCGGGGAGTACCATAAAGCTCAGGCGGATGGACGGCAGTAAAAGCCTCGAAAACGTGCCGAGATACACCACGTGCTGACCGCCGTCTAAGCCCTGCAATGCGGGCGCGGGGCGGCCGGTATAGGCAAATTCGTTGTCGTAATCATCCTCAATCAAAAGTGTGCCTTGCTCAGCGGCGGATTTTAAAAGCGCAACGCGCGCCGCAGTCGGCAGAACATCGCCGTGTCGGTTGACGTGCGACGGCGATATGTAAAGGATATCCGCTTTACTTTTATCTTCTGTGATTTGAAAGCCGTGGTCACGGAAAACGGCCATACCCTGTGAAAATTCTCGGTCGCGAAAGGCGATTTTGTGTTCGTTTCCGAGCATGGCGCACAAAATATGCAAAAGGCTTTGCACGCCTGCACCGATGACGATGTTTTCTGCCGTGCAGACCACATTTCGCTTTTCGGCAATATACTGTGCGACGGCGAGGCGCAGGTCATATTCTCCCTGTACCTCGCCGTAGGAAAGCATACGAGCATCCTGCCGCAGTGCGCTTTTTACATATCGCCGCCACAATTCAAAATCAAAGCTTTCGCGGTCGGCTGAAAGCGAGGAAAAATCATAGCGAATCGGCTGTGCTTTTTGGGTGGGGGCAGACTGCTTTTTCCCGTACGGGCGGAAATACAAATCTGTTACATAATACCCGCTTTGCGGCTTGGATACAATATAGCCGTCAGCGCAAAGCTGAAAATATGCCGCTTCGGCGGTCGTGCGGCTGACCGAAAGCGTCGCCGAACAGCTTCGAATGGACGGAAGCTTCGCGTTCGGTGCCAGCTTGCCGCTTGTAATCAGTGCTTTATAATAGGTATATACCTGCATATACAGCGGAATGTCGGAATTTAACAGAGGAGAAAAGTCCTTCTGCGGTTGCATATTCATAAACTGACCCCTAAAAAATATGTGGATTTGTGTATTTTCATAATGACAACTTTGCTATATTATATAGGAAAACATACGTATGTGCAAGTGGAAAATGGGAAGGAGTGTGTGTTGTGCAGAAAATTGCAGTTGTCAACGATATGTCGGGACTGGGGCGCTGTTCCTTAACGGCGGCTATGCCTGTGCTGTCGGTCTTGGGCACGGAATGCTGTCCGTTGCCGACGGCAATTCTATCCAATCAAACGGGCTACGACAGCTTTTTCTGTGCAGACCTTACCGACAAAATGGAAGCCTATATCGCCGAATGGCGCAAGCGCAGCGTACATTTTGACGGGATTTTGACAGGGTATCTTGCCTCTGCCGAGCAGGCTGACCGAATCCTTACCTTTCTGAATGAATTTAAAACCGAAACGACCCTCTACGTCTGCGACCCGGTGATGGCGGACGACGGCAGGGTATATGATACTTATGACGATGCGCTTTGTGGGAAAATCGCGATGCTCGCCGCACGCGCGGATGTCCTCACGCCGAATTTGACGGAGCTGTGCATTTTGGCGGGTACTTCGTATGAAATGCTGACCGCCGAAAGCGGGACGGCTGCGTATATGCAGAAAATTGCGGATGTCGCATCAGCGCTCTTGTGCGGCAGTGTACAAACAATTGTTGTGACGGGTGTGCGCGTGCAGGACGAAATCTGCAATCTGATTGTGACCGAACACGGGTATTCTGCCGTGCGAAGCCGTCGCTTCGGCGGCAGTTATTCGGGCACGGGGGATTTATTTTCCGCGGTGCTTACGGGTGAATTGGTGCGCGGCAAGACAGTGATGTTCGCCGTAGAAAAGGCGGTACGCTTTTTAGAAGCCTCGATTGCCGAAACCTACGCACGCGGCACAGACCGCAATGACGGCGTGAATTTTCAAAATTATTTGGAGATGTTGTTAGATGAAAAAGTCAGACCCTAAAAAACAATTGATAAATTTGGTTTCGGCGGCGGTGTTCGCCGCACTGATTGCGGTGTTTACCGCATATGTCAGCATCAAGACCGGCATCAATGACGGCTACCTGCACTTCGGTGACAGTATGATATACTTGGCTTCGTGCATTTTACCGATGCCGTATGCTATGGCGGCGGCGGCAATCGGCGGGGCACTTGCCGATATCCTCGGCGGCGCGGCAGTGTGGGCACCGTTTACGGCAATCATTAAAGCCTTGAATGCTGTGCCGTTTGCGCTGGTGTATGTTTGCAAATGGACAAAAAGCCCGCAGAGGATTCTCAACAAAACCACGGCGTTTATGCCGATTGTGTCGGGATTGATTACGATTTTCGGGTATCTCTTGGCAGAAGGGCTGCTATACACCTTCCCGTCTGCGTGGACTTCGGTGCCGTTTAGCATTGTGCAGGCGACGGGCAGTGCCGTCATTTTCTACATTGCGGCTGCGGCGTTGGACGGCGTCGGTATAAAAAAGCGCTTATACAGGCACTAATTCGATAGATATTTTACAAAGGAGCTGTTTTTATGGCAGATATCGTTTACACATTCGAAAACAAAATTTATATGAACATCACCAACGCCTGTCCGTGCAAGTGCAAATTCTGCATTCGCAACAACGGCGACAGCGTAGGCGAAGCGAAAACGCTTTGGTTCACGGCGCACAATCCGTCCTTTGCGGAAATTAAAGCTGCGGTGGACGCGTGGGATTTTGACGGCTACACGGACGAGGTCGTGTTCTGCGGCTACGGCGAGCCGACCTGTGCTTACGACAATCTGCTGAAAACAGCGGCATATTTAAAAGAAAAGGGTTTGAAATTGCGCCTGAATACCAACGGGCTTTCGGATTTGCTCAACAAAAAGCCAACGGCAAAGGAACTTTGCGGGCTGTTCGATACAATTTCTATTTCGCTCAATGCGCCGACAGCAGAAAAATATGCCGATTTGTGTCAGCCCTCATTCGGCGAGAAATCGTTCGATGCGATTTTGCGCTTTGCCGAGGACTGTAAGGGCACAGGCACACAATTAAAATTCTCCTTAGTCGATGTGATTTCCAAAGAGGACATCGAGGCGTGCAAGGCTCTGGCGGAAAAAATGGGCATCCCCCTGCGCGTGCGGGAATACACAGCGGATTAAAATTTTAATAAGTAAAAACCCACAGCGGGGTGCGCTTTTTACGGCGTACCCCGCTGTGGGTTTGTGTGAATATAGAAAGGATGGTAAAAATGGTCGTCAGGCGTTACGCCACGTGCGAGGGCGTGCGCTCTTTTTTACGCGGTGCAGTGGACACGGCACCCTTGCCGTTTACCACGCGGAAGTCGCGGGTTGCCTGCATTTTTTGATATCTCTTTTTGCGCTGATAGCGTTTGTAATTGACATACAGTATGCGCCAAACCTTTTGCTCAAATGCAATCAGCTTCTTTTCATGCAGCAGCCCCCAAATCAAAAGGCAGATTCCGAGTAATTCCAATGCGGATTTTATAGCAATTGCGGCAGTCATAAGGATACCTCCATAAATTTGCGAACATTTGTTTTGTCACGTTACATCCTTATTATAGCAGGTATTTTGAATTTGTCAACACAAATGTTCGAAAAATTTTTACGTGAGTCCATAAATCTGGACTTTGCAACAGATTTTTCAAAAATCCTTTTCTCTATTTCAATAATACCACAATATATAGTGTATGTCAATATATAAAGCCACAATTGAATAAAGAACAAAATTGAAAATTATGCAAATTTTTGTTTGGAAAAACCGAACATCCAGAAAATAAATTTTTTTACGGGGATACTTTAACTTTTTACGGACATTTGGTATAATAACCTCACGCACTTCTAAGGAAGCGAAGCTTCCAAGAATTGCGGAGAACATTGTATCATGCCTGCTTCGCACTTGCGCGCTTCGCAGATGTGGTATAATAACCTCACGCACTTCTAAGGAAGCGAAGCTTCCAAGAATTGCGGAGAACATTGTATCATCAATTTGGGCTGACGCCCTGCGGCTACGCCGCCCATTGCGCTTTGCGCAATGAAATTGTGGTATAATAACCTCACGAATCTCTAAGAAATCATAGATT